>LVAJ01000018.1 GCA_001603005.1 Clostridiales bacterium Firm_04 | reverse complement strand
ATATCGGGCCTTTATATAATCCTAATGATACTGACATGGTAGTCACCTCTAAATTCTGATTTTTGTCAGTAACAATTATAGCACATCATCTCTGTACTGTCAATAGAAACGCCATAGTACTTCTGACCTTACATCAGAAATACTATGGCGTAAAACTTCTTTATGCGTACCGTTCTTACATCAGGACGGGTTTTTTTGTTGAAATCGGAGATACCGTTATTTCTGCGGTGCGAGCTCCTGCTCGGAGATCATTCTTGCGATGAACTGCAAAATCTTCGTCACATCATCGGAAACGACATCCGAATTGCCGTTTGTCACCGCACTGTTCGCGATGCCCTGATCCGTGATCTGCGCAGTCTTATCACTAACCAGATACTTGCTGAGCAGAACAGCATCGGAAACATCCACCGAACCGTCAAGATTCGTATCGCCCCATGTTTCCTGCCTGGCACCGGAACCGGTGGTATCGCTCTTTGTGGTCGAATCCGGTGCGGGGGTGGTGATGACCGGAGCCGGCGTGGTGATAACAGCCTTTGTAGTTTCGGTTGTGGTGGTCGTCTTGGGTGCTTCGGTCGTGGTCTTGGTCGGCGTGGTCGAAATCTCGACAGAATGACCGATCGAGCCCTTGGAACCGCCGTCAAGGTTGCTGCCCTCGCTGTTCGCATAGCTCGAATAGTATTCGCTCAGCGAAATGCCGTTCTGACCGAGCGCCGTCTGATGATCCAGACCGATGAACTTCTTGGAATCGGACGTCTTCCAGATCGCCGGATAATAATAGGTCTTGTACTTTGTCTCGTCCCAGTTGATCGTCGTTTTGCCGGTGATCGTGCCGTCCGCGCCCTGCGTCGTGCCGAACTGGATATCCTTCCAGAGTCCGCCGGTGTCGCCGGAATCGTCGTTCAGGCACCAGAACGTGTGATTGATATGGTGCTTGATCATGTAATCGCGGAGCAGTCCCAGCCACTTTTCGTTGTCGCCGCCGTCGAGTCTGCCGCCCCACTCGCCGATGAGCAGCGGGTACATGTCTTCTTCGACGAGATATGCCCACGTATCGCGCCAGTAGTCATCGAGCAGCGTTGCTTCGGTGAAATCCTTGTGGAACCATGTCTGGTCGCTGACGATCGGACCGTAGTCATGCGGCGAGTAGACGATCTGTCCGGTGCCGGCATCCGGCTTGACCGGATACTTCCGCACGCCGCGGAGATTGCCGCCCCACCATGCGCCGTGTCCCTCAAAGCCCTCGACGCCTTCAATCAGGATCAGCGCATTCGGGTTGTTTTTGAGGATCGCATCTGCGCAGTCCTCGGCAGCCTTTTTCCAGTTGTTCGGCGCATCCGAATCATCCCAGATCGCGTCGATCGGCGCACCGCCGTATTTGCTGTGCGGCTCATTTTTCAGGTCAAATCCGAGCAGCGTGTCATCATTTTTGTATTCTTCCGCGCACCATGCAAGCGTTTCGATCCACACATCCGTGGTCACCTCGACCTTTTTGCCGTCATTCGCGGTAAAGGACTTGCCGTACCAGAGACCGTAGTTATGACCGGAGTTGTTGGATTCCGGGCTGTGAATGTCGATGAAAGCCTTGACGCCGTAGTGCTTGCATTTTGCGAGCAGAATGTCGAACAGCTCCTTGCTGTCCACAACGCTGCCGTCCGCGCGGATCAGATCCACATTGAACGGATAGCTCGGATCGTTGTTCGGGTTGATGCTCTCGATCGGATCGGGATCGCCGATCATCCAGTTGTAGAGCAGCTCGGTCGAGACCGGCAGACGCAGGATATTGACGCCGTGATCTGCGATATCCCGCACCAGATCGTCGATATCACCGCTCCAGAGATAGTGCGGCGAATTTTCGGTACAGTTGAAGCCGAACCAGTTTGCGCCGGTCAGCCAGACCTCTTTGCCGTCCTTATCAAAGATGCGGCTGCCCTCGCAGTGGAGCCAGTCGTCGTTGCAGTCATCGGCTGCAGTTGCGGTGACAGGCGTGTTCAGCGTCTTACCCGTAACGCCGACCGTGCCTGCCGCGGTCACGATTGCCGCCAGACAAACGGCGGCGAAATACTTGTGCTTCATGGTAGATTCCCCCTCCTTGGAATTTCCGTTCTGTATACGGATGTTTCGGCATGAAATTGTCAGCCGCAAGCCCTCCTTTGCAGCCGGCATGCCGTCAGCACAATTGCGACAGGGACAGCATTTTTCAGCATAAACCCTATCATATTCATCATAGCATATGCGCATGAATCGGGCATGAATAAATTATGTCTCAACTATGAATAACCGCAAAAACTGCGAAAAAAGTCCACTCCGCAGAGCAGAGTGGACTTTGAATTATACTGATTGTAGTATTTCACTGTTCCGGAGCCAGTTCGTCTTCGGAAATCATTCTCGCGATGAACATGAGGATCTTTGTCACGTCATTCGATTCGACAGCCGCGTGACCGTTGGTGACAGCGCTGTTCGAGATGCCCTGATCCGAAATATCCGCGCTCTTGTCACCGACAAGATACTTGCTCAGCAGAACCGCGTCAGAAACATCAACCGCACCGTCGAGGTTTGCGTCGCCCCATTTTGTCGCAGCGCTCTTCGGTTCACCCGGATTCGGCTGCGAATCCGAACCGGTCGGATTGCCCTTCGGCGTGGTGATTGCCGGTTCCGGTGTCGTGGTTTCCGGTTTTGTGGTTTCCGGCGTTGTCACAGTCGTGGTAGTCGTTGTGGTTTCCTTCGTGGTCGTGGTCTCGGTGGTCGTCGTAGTAGTCTCGGTGGTCGTGGTCGTCGTCTTGGTCGTTGTCGTTTCAGGCTTATTCGTGGTGACCTCCTGCGAATGCCCCTTGCCGCCTGCATCGAGGTTGCTGCTCTCGCCGGAAGCATAATACTGCGACAGCGAAACACCGTTCTTGCCGAGTGCCATCTGATGATCCAGACCGATGAACTTGCCGGACTTCGTCTGCCAGAGGGTGCTCTTGAGGATGCCGTAGCGTCCCGGATCCCATGTCAGGAAGTCGTGGCTCAGCAGACCGCCGGTATCGCCGGAGTTCGGGTTCAGGCACCAGTAGGTGTGATTGATGTGGTGCTTGGTCATGTAGGCAGCCAGCAGCTCCATCCACTTCTGGTTCTTGGTGCCATCCACGAAGCCGCCCCACTCGCCGATCAGCAGCGGTGCGATATCCTGCTCATTGATGTAAGCCCATGTGCCGCGCCAGTAGTCATCCAGCAGCGTTTCCTCGGTGAAGTTCTTCTCAAACCATGTCTGCGCATAAACGGACGGACCGTAGTCATGCGGCGAGTACACGATCTTGGACTGCTTTGCCGGTGTGGACATCTTGATCGGATAGTCCTTGACGCCGCGGAGATTGCCGCCCCACCATGCGCCGTACCATCTCTTTTCGTCCTCGGACTTCGGCTCCCAGACATCCGGTGTATCGAAGTCATAGCCCTTTTCGGTCATCGGGTACTGCTCGATGCCCTCAATGAAGATCAGGGCATTCGGGTTGACATCGAGGATCGCCTCTGCGCAGTTTGTCGCAGCATATGCCCAGTTGTTTTCATCCTTGGAGCCGTCCCACTTTGCAATGGTGCTCGGGCAGCCGCCGTCCTTATAGGCACGCTTGCCGTGCGGCTCATTCTTCAGGTCGTAGCCGATGAGCGTGTCATCGTTTGCGTACTTCTTCGCGAGCCAGACCAGCGTATCCTGCCAGTCCTTTGTGGTGATGCCGGCTTTGCCGTACCAGAGCTCATAGTCATGGCCGGAGTTGTTCTCGTCGGGGCTGTGGATGTCGATGAACGCTTTCAGACCGTACTTCTTGCACTTCTGCATGATGATATCGAAGATCTCCATGCTGTTCTTGACCGTCTTGCCGTCTGCCTCCACGAAATCCTTGTTGATATTCGTGTAATAGCCGGCGGGCGTGATCTTGCCGTCCTCGCCTTCCACATCCTGCGGCGGCGTATAGGATGCCTGCACAGAGCTGACTGCGTGCGGCTTGCCGTCCATCCACGATTTCAGCAGCGTGGTGGAGATCGGGAAGCGGAGCACATTGATGCCGTGATCTGCGATCGTAGCAAGCATGTCGTCCACATCCGCAGCGTAGAGACCGTGTGCGCAGTTCTCGGAGCAGTTGAAGCCGAACCAGTTCGCACCGGTCAGCCAGACTTCATTGCCATCCTTGTCGAAGATGCGGCTGCCTTCGCAGTGCAGCCAGTCATCGTTGGTGTCATCGGCAGCGCTGACGGTAATCGGCTTCTGTACGGGATCGCCCGTGAGACCGACCGTGCCGGATGCTGCGATGATCGCTGCCAGCGCTGCTGACAGCATCTTCTGGTGTTTCATAGTAGAATCCCCTCCTCGTAGATTGTGCGCCCGTTCAGAGCGCGATTACAGAAAAGACCGTCTGCCGCATGCCCTCAATCTGCGGCAGGGATCTGATCATCCCGAATCAGAAAATACCGAAACGCTTCTTCTCGTAGAAGGGCTTGCCTTCCGAAACGAGTTCCTTTGCGCGGATCGAAGTCGCTGCGACAACATCGAACGGCAGATCGGCATAATCTGCACATTCCTTTGCGAGTGTGTCGTGGATCGCTTCGAGATCGGTATTCTCGTCCGCTTCGAGTGCGACGAGCAGATAGCGCTCGCCCTTCTCGGTTTCCGGACGGATATAAGCCTTCTTGACAGCCTTCTGCTTCTTGAGCACGCCCTTGAGTGCGCCGATCAGATCGTCGGTGACCGGATCGGACTCCGGCTCCGCATTTTCATCTGCGGAAGCCTTTGCAGCCTCCATATCCGCCATTGCCTGACGGATCAGATCCTGCTGTGCCTCACGGGAATTTTCGACTGCGCCGAGTGCATTAGTCGGCTGCGGCAGCGGCTGCACCATATTGACTTCCTGTGCATTTTCTGCCGGACGCGGTGCAGAGAGCACCAGCTCGCCGTTTCTGTCGCCGATCGCGATGATCTGCTGACGGATCAGGCAGAGCGCACTGCCGAACGGATTGATGACGACGCCGTTGATCGCCTCGTTCGACTTCATGAAGTGATAGAGATCGTTGAAGCTCATGACTGCGACCTGAAAACGCTCGCCGGGCTTGCGGTTCTTTTTCAGCTCGACCTCATCCGTGAATGCGGGCATGAACTTTTCGCCCTTCGGATTGGTCATGATCTGGAACGCGACGCGTGCCTGCTGCGGCTCACCTTCCGGCTGCGGTTCAGCGGGCTGCTCGACCTGTGCGGGCAGAAGATATTTTGCTTCGATCGCCGCCTTCAGGAAAGCGATTTCGTGTTCCTTGAATGTTTCTTCATTATCTCTGTTTGCAAGATCCAGCTTAAATGTGGCCATTGCATCCACGAGAACCGGATTTGTAATCGGCTGCATAGGTTCTGGCATTGAGAGTCCTCCTCATCGAATTTAGACTAAATCATACCGCCTGATTCGGCGTATAAGACTATTCTAACATATTTCATGGAAAAAAGCAAGTAATTTTCAAGATTTCACCGGATTTTCGGAATACAGAAAGCGGACGCACCGTTTCCGGTACGTCCGCGTAATCAGCAGTCTCCGCCTTGCCGTCGCCTGAACAATAAAACCCGCTTTGAGCAGGTGGGTATTCGCCTGTGCATCTCACGCTCCCTGGCAACCGCTGTTGTCAGCGGGAGGTCTGCAATACTTGACACAGAGCTGGATTCCCTGAATATAAGTGTTGGATTATATCAAATCAGGCTTGCTCGCACAAGGCAGAATGCTTTGTGTTGATATTAGTATACCATGAAGGCCGAAAAAAATCAATAGGTAATATTCACTAATTTCTGATCGAAATATTGGATAATATTACTCAGATTCTCCATCTTCATCCTCGGCATCCTCGTCCAGACGCGCGATGAACAGTTCCGCGATGCGCTCGTATTCCTCATCGCTCTCGATCGGCTCCAGAATCTCGTTGCCGTCCTCATCGTTCTTTGCGCAGAGCACGACGAGCTCCACCTCACCGTCCAGCAGCTCTGCCGGATTTTCGATGTGCGGGATGAGCGCGAAATAGACCTGACCGTTCTCCTCGAGCACGTCGATCAGCTCAAACAGCTTTTCATTGCCTTCTTCGTCCACAAGCGTGTAGAGATCGGCAGCGTCCATCAGTTCATCCTGTTCCATTGGCGTATTTTGATCTTGCATTCTAAACTCCGTTCCGCCGGACCGAATCCGGACTGATATTTACGGCGATGCCGCATACTCTAATTGTAACCGATTTTCCGAAAAATGTCAAGTATCAATTCTCATGATGAATTTCACGAAATTTTCAAAAAAAGTTGTCTGAAACTATTGACAAAACATAAATCATGTGCTATAATAGAACCATAAGAACAGCACAGACCATTCCAAAGCGGAAACGGAAGCCGGTTCAGCAGAACCGCAAGCAAAGGAATACCCGCCGGGAACGGCGTCAATCGGTTTCCGCTTTTCACAGCAGAGGACATTGTTCCGGTTGTTCTTATAACACCGAATCATACGGCGTTTCCGGTTCGCTCCCCGTCGGAGCGGATTTCGTGAAGGACCGGCTGAGAAGCCCGTCAGGATCCGAGCCGTAAATTCAGATTCAGAAAGGATGCGTGAGGACCAATGGATACGATGGAGCTCATCCCATTCATTGACGGAGGCTCGCGCACGGTGTGTTCTGTGTGACATTGATGCACTCTCTTGCTTCCGGTATTCAGCCGATTAGATGCAGGCGGCTCGAACCGGATATGCGGGTGCGATTCCGATATGGAAGCTGACACAGAAGACCGTCTGCCGATGGGCAGATGCCTGCGGGCAGTGTGCAGCCGCAATGAAGCAAGCCGGTGGATTGAAACAGACTGTAAAAGGTACAGTCAGACAGCGGAGACCGGGGTTGATGAGAAAGGCTTTGGTCGGCGGCCGCTGATAAAAACGATGAAACCGTCAATGAGAATCGGGAAAGGATCTTACCCCGTGCGGCACGGAATCAGGTGCACGACTGAGACCGCGTCAGCTTGGGAGCACCGGGGCGCATTCCCGTGAAATGTGAAGCGGCTCCCGCACAAATGCTGAAAAGCATTGATATAGATTCTTTCTATACCGATACAATTGAATACAAATAAGGGGAGACTTCGGAACGGAAGTCTCCTTTATTTTTTGGCAGAATGATCAAAAACAGCGGAATCCTGAAGAAAAACAGAAAGCTTTCTGAATTTTTCTGCGGAATCCATTGCAAACAGCGGATTTTTGTGGTATAATATTTTCAATATTACAGAAAAATAAAGATTGCGGTGCAGTACCGCTGAACCTGAACTTGGAGGAAAGACCTATGAACAAGGCAGAGGCAATTCTGAATGCTGCGGAGCAGACGCTCGGCAAGCCGGCTAAGGACGCAGAGGTGCATGCGCTGCACAATGCGCTCGGCGCTGCGGTGCTTGCGGAGATCCAGCCGCGGTGGCAGGAATGCCGGCAGGCACATCTCGCGAACCGGCGTGTCTGCTATTTTTCCATGGAATTTCTCGTCGGCAGGGCAGTTTACAACAATCTCTACTGCCTCGGATTGCTTGACGATATGACAAAGGCAATGGAACACGCAGGCACATCGGTCAGCGTGTTTGAGGAGATCGAGGACGCTGCGCTCGGAAACGGCGGTCTCGGCAGACTGGCAGCCTGCTTTCTCGACAGCGCCGCGGCGTGTTCGCTTCCGGTGGACGGCTACGGCATCCGTTACAAATACGGCTTGTTCAAGCAGGGCTTCGCAAACGGCAGACAGACCGAGACCGGCGATGACTGGTCGCGCTTCGGCGATCCGTGGAGCGTGCGCTGCGATGCGGATGCTGTGACTGTACAGTACCGCGGACAGACCGTCCGCGCTGTGCCGTATGATATGCCGGTGATTGGCTACGCAAAGGACGGCGCTGCGCCGCATATCGGGACGCTGCGTCTGTGGCAGGCGGAGCCGGTCGATGCGTTTGATTTTGACACGTTCAATGCGCAGCATTATCTGGAAGCATCCGAAGAAACGATCACAGCAGAGGACATTTCCCGCTGCCTGTATCCGAATGACGACACCAGAGCCGGCAAGGCACTGCGCCTGAAACAGCAGTATTTCTTCTGTGCTGCATCGCTCGCAGACTGCCTGAAAAAGCACAAGGCGCAGTTCGGTACGCTCGATACGCTGCCGGAGCATCTCGCCGTGCAGCTGAACGATACGCACCCGGTCATTTCGATCCCGGAGCTGATCCGGCTGCTGAAGCTTGAAGGCTATTCCTTCGCGCAGGCACTCGAAATGGCAAAGCGCATCTTCTCGTATACAAACCACACGATCATGCAGGAAGCGCTGGAAAAATGGGACAGCGATCTGGTCGATGAGCTTCTGCCGGAGATCTATGCGATCATGCTGCAAATTTCCGAGCAGCTGCTTGAGGAGCTCTATGCAAAGGAGCTTCCCGCGGAGCAGATCCATTCGCTCCGGATCATCAAAGACGGTCAGGTGCATATGGCGAACCTTGCAATGTATGCAGGCGCCTATGTCAACGGCGTCGCGGCGATCCACACCGAGCTGCTGAAAACGACCGTCCTGAAAGACTGGTATGCGCTTGCACCGGAAAAATTCCAGAACAAGACCAACGGCATCACGCAGCGCCGCTGGCTGGGCGTCTGCAATCCGGAGCTGACCGCGCTGTTTTCGGAGCTGCACGGTTCATCGGATTTCCTGACCGATCTGGAACAGCTGAAATCGCTCTCGCATTATGCAGACGATGCCGCCGTCATGGAACGGTTCCGCAAAGTCAAGCAGCAGAAAAAGCAGCAGCTTGCGGACTATATCGCCAAAACCGAGGGCGTGCAGATCAATCCCGCATCCTGCTTCGATATCCAGATCAAGCGTCTGCATGAGTATAAACGGCAGCTTCTGAATGCGTTTTCGATCCTCTGGATCTATTTCGGCATCAAGGACGGCAGCATTCAGAATTTCCCGCCGACGACATTCCTGTTCGGTGCAAAATCCGCACCGGGCTACCGCCGCGCAAAGGCGATCATCAAGTATATCAACGAGATCGCAAAGCTGATCGGCAGCGATCCGGATGTGCGCGATGTGCTGAACGTGCATTTTGTCTGCAATTATAATGTGTCATATGCGGAGAAGCTCGTTTCCGCCTGCGATATCTCGGAGCAGATCTCGACGGCTGGCACCGAGGCGTCCGGCACCGGCAATATGAAAATGATGCTCAACGGCGCGGTCACGCTCGGCACAATGGACGGCGCGAACATTGAGATCGTGGAATCCGCCGGCGCGGAGAACAATTATATTTTCGGCGCGACGGTGGAAGATCTTGCAAATCTGAAAGATTATTGCAGCCGCGCAGTCATGGCAAAGGATCCGCGCATTGCGCGCGTTGTCCGGACGCTGATCGACGGCACGGTTTCCGATGACGGCACCGGCGAGTTCCGCGAGCTGTATTTCGCGCTGCTGGACGGTGCAAGCTGGCATCAGCCGGATCATTACTATCTGCTGCTGGATCTGCCGTCCTATGCGGAGACCAAGCTGCGCGCGCTGTACGATTACCGCGATGATGCAGCAGGCTTTGCGGCAAAGCAGTGGCGGAATGCCTGTGCAGCCGGACCGTTCAGCTCCGACCGCACGATCCGGCAGTACGCCGCGGAATGCTGGCAGATCAAAGAGGTCTGACCGGCAGGAAAGGAGCGCATATGGGCGATATCCCGATGTTCCGCAGCTTCGGAAACATGTTCCGGAAGTATGCGGTGTTCCGCGGCAGAACCGACCGCGCAGAATACTGGTGGGCGATCCTGCTGTATATGATCATTTTCCTGCTGCTGTTCATTCCGGCAGTGACGACGCGCGACGAGAGCTTTATCAATGTGCTGGGGCTTTTCCGTCTGGGCACAATCGTTCCGTATTACGCGCTGCATACGCGCAGACTGCACGACATCGGCAAAAGCGGCTGGTGGTCGCTGCTGGGCTGCAATCTGATCGGCATGATCGTGCTGATCGTCTGGCTATCACGGGCGGGTGATACAGATGAAAATCTGTTCGGCGCAGACCCGCGTCCCGTGTGCAGATATTAAAAATCAAGGAGGTCACAAAATGGATAAAATTCTGAATATCCCGTTTGTTCAGGCATATCTGAAAATGCTGGCGAACTTTTCTGATTTCAAGGGCAGAACCGACCGCAAGAGTTTCTGGCTCGCAGTGCTCTGTCAGATCATCATTTCGGCGATTCTGGGCTTTGTGCTGGGACTGCTCGGCAAATTCGGCACAATTCTGCTTTGGATCATCAGTCTGGTACTATGTGTTCCGATGCTCGCAATGGCTGTGCGCAGACTGCATGACACCAACAGAAGCGGACTCTGGCTGCTTCTCTCCCTCACTGCAATCGGAAACATCGTTCTGATCGTGTTCTGGGCACTGGAGGGCAATCCGGACTCCAATCAGTACGGTCCGAACCCGAAGTACATGGGCTGATAAAAAAAGCGGATCCTGTTCTGCGGCGGGATCCGCTGAATTTTCGGCAAACGCTTGACAAATCGTCGGAACTGTGTTATAATACTACTGTTGTCTGGGTGTGGCGCAGTTGGTAGCGCGCTACCTTGGGGTGGTAGAGGCCGCCCGTTCAAGTCGGGTCACTCAGACCAACGGGCAATGCCCGTCAAAGAAAAGCAGTGTTTCGGAGCGATCCGGAGCACTGTTTTTTTGTTCCGCAAACGAAAATGCAGCCCGATCTGCGTGCCGCAAGATCTGACCAATTCCATAAATTATGTTAAAATTGCGATTTCTTTTTGAGCGCTTTGGCAGTGGACAGATATACTATTATTTAGATAAAATTGCCATGATTTTGAGCGGAAAGGGCGCATTGTTTCATGCGGTGTCCGTTTGCTGCATTTTGTTTTTATCAGTGCCGAAATATGTCGAATTTACGTGATATTCAACCTATCATTTTCATTCCGGCGCGATTGTACCGCTTTCTGATATATGATGATATAGCCATTTTTTATGAATTATCGTGCAGAATGGAAACTTTGTTTTGCAATGAGCCGAAAATCCGTTTTGCCGCTCCGATTTCATTGACAAAATTGCTTTTTGTGACTATAATTGTAGACGGAACAGTTCAGTTCGTTCCAGTGTATCAATTCATTTTTCGTTGCAGAAAGGAAAACACTTATGGCACAGCAAGTTCACAGCAAGTGGAAACGGATCGGCGGCGGAACCCTTGCCGCAGTCATGTTTCTGACCGCACTCCCGAGCTTTCCGGCGATGGCGGCTGAAGACACCACAACGAACTACTACTATGACGATTACGACATAGAGTATTCCGTGGTCGGCAGCTGGGAAGGACACAAGAACATCCTTGTGACCGTCCGGAACAACACCGAGGAGCCGATGTACAACTGGGCATTCCAGTATGATGCAGCCGGCACGATCAGTGAGATCTGGGGTGCGCAGACCATCGACAGCCGCGACAGCGAGTACGTGATCGGCGGTCTGAACTACAACAACCGCATTTCGTCCTCTGTCACCTTCGGCTACATTCTGGAGTGCGAGGATGATGCAGCAGCACCGTCTGATTTCACACTCTGCTCCAAGCGCGTAGACCTCGATGAAGCAGACTACGAGGCAGCGCTCAACATCACGAACGAGTGGGATGACGGCTATGTTGCCGATCTGGTCATCAAGAATACCTCGGATCATCCGATCATCGGCTGGAACCTCTCGTTCCACAGCGATTACGAGATCGACTCCCTCTGGAGCGCAGACGTCGAGGAAGGCGAAGACGGTCTTTACACCGTTTCCCCGCTGGCACACGGCTACTGGCTGGAGCCGGATTCCGAGTTCACGGTCGGTCTGCTGATCAACATGCCGCAGGACGAGACCATGACGATCGACGATTTCAAGATGTCCGCTGTGATCGTGGATTATTCCTTTGAGATCCAGTGGGACGATCCGACGGACACCGATGAGGACGGTCTGCCGGATGTCTACGAGAAGAACGTCTACAACACTGATCCGAAGAATCCCGATACCGACGGCGACAATCTGCCGGACGGCTACGAGGTTTCGACGCTCCGCACCAACCCGACCGTTGTCGATACCGATGCAAACGATGTGACGGACGACAACGAGGATTTCGACGAGGACGGTCTGACCAACCTTGAGGAGTACACGCTCGGCACCGATCCGTTCAAGGCAGATACCGATAAGGACTATCTGAACGACGGCGACGAGGTCAATGTCTACGGCACCGATCCGCTGAATCCGGATACCGACGGCGACACCATTCTGGACGGCGATGAGGTTCTGCTCGGACTGGATCCCGCAAACGGCGAGGACGGCAGCGAGCCGGTTCATCAGACGATCCCCGCAGAGGATCTGAAGGTCAACAACTACAACACGGACTTCTCGATCTCTCTTGATGTCACCGCAAGCAACAATGTCAAGCGCTTCATCAAGCAGAGCGTCAGCAAGTATTCCGGCATTCTTGCGGATAACCGTGCGATTGTCGGCAGACCGATCAGCCTGACTTACAAGGCTGGCGAGATCGCAGAGGGCACGATCAATTTCACGATGAACGAGGAACTGATCGAATCTGCTCCGCATTACTTCGACGGCTTCGATGCAGGTCTGAAGCGCTATGGCGTCTTCATCTACGACGGCAAGGTGAACACTCTGATTCCGGTCGAGGCAGCATACGACGAGGAAAACCGCCGCATTTCGATCGACGCTGCAAATATGGGCGATCTCATCATCATGGATCTCGAATCTCTGATGTATGACCTCGGCATTGATCCGTTTGAGGATACCGAGGAAGAGGAGGAAACGCCTGCTGAAGAAGAAACACCCGCTCCGGAAGCACCTGCGCCGGAAACGCCCGCACTGCCGGAAGGCAGCACGCCGCTCAGCAGAACCGTTGCGCAGATGAGAGGTCTCACCTCTGCACGCGCACTGTCTGCATTCAAGCCGGCTGCAACAACAACATCTTCTTCGTCTGCACTGAGACAGGTTGATCTGGTTCTGGTCGTGGATACCACCGGTTCCATGGGCGGTCAGATCTCGACCGTCCGCAGCAACCTCACCAACCTGATCACCAAGCTGCGTGCAGACAACATTTCCCTGTATGTTTCTCTGGTCGATTTCAAGGATATCACCTGCTACGGCGAGCACACAATTGTCAATAACAACTGCGGCAAGGACTTCTACAACAACATGGACGACGTGATCACTGCGATCAGCGGCATGCGTGCAGACGGCGGCGGCGACGGTCCGGAAACCGATGTAGACGGTCTTGCACAGGCATACTACCTCAACTACCGCTCCGGCGCAGAAAAGTTCCTGTTCCTGATCACGGACACGAATTACAAGGTTGACAACAACTTCGGCATCACCTCTCTGGATGAGATCGCAACGATGCTGCACGCAAAGGGCGTCATGACCAACGTCGTTTCAAGCGATTCTGTCACCAATTATTATTACAGCTGCCTGCTCTCCGATCCGGTTCGCAGCAACATCTCGATGTACGGCAATTTCTGCGATGATATGTATGAGATCATCAAGGGCGGCAGCGGCATGACATCTGACTATGTCATTCTTGCAAACGCACTGGTCGCCGGCAGCTTCAAGGAAAAGCTTGCATACGGCGGCACCTGCGATACCGACGGCGACACCCTCGCCGACAGCAGCGAGGTTGACTGGAAATATGTAAAATCCCTGAACAAGACCACCGGCGAATACGAGCTTTACAAATGGGAAGAACTCTGCGCTCTGCACGAAGGCGCTTTATTCTGGAAGACGTATCCGTTTGAAGACAGCGCACATGACATCAATTATTCGAGACTGATGTCTGTCAAGGTCATTCCGGCAAACACCAACCCGTTCTCGGCGGATTCTGACGGCGATTACTATCCGGACAATGTTGATGATAAGCCGCTGGAAACAGATGCAATGTATATCTGCGATGCATCTCTGAATGATTCCGGCTTCCACCAGGGCAACACCATTTCCGCACCGGCTTCCGACAAGTTTACAGACGGCGAACTGGTTGTTGACAACGCGGCACAGACTGCAAAATATGTGTTCACCAGAAGACCGAACGAGTTCCACCAGTTTGTTCTGACACCGGAATCCAATTCGTTCTACAAGTTCACGAGCGATGCAGCACTCAGCAATTACGTGACTGTTTCGCACGAGGAGGGGCTCATCTTCAAGGAAACGATTTACGATGAGCCGGAAAGCGACGGCACATATTTCCTTGAAGGCGACGAAACCTACACGATCGAGATCTACGGCAGCACAGGCTACACCATGACCAACAAGAATTATAGCTTCACTGTTCAGCAGGATAACTGGGTTAAAGCAGAGAACGGCGGCAAGTGGGATGTTACGGAATATTCCAACGGCAGTCTTTTCTCAAGCACTCTGATTCAGGGAAAAATGTTCATGCCTTCCCACCGCATTGTCTCTGCAATCTGCCATAAATATGGCGGTGTTACGATGCAGATTGACCTGACCGGTGATATCGAAGCACAGGTTAACAATATCATTGATCTTTCTGGTATGAGAGTTACTGAGGAAGAAAAGGATTCTGCCATTGATACATTGAAGGGTGCAGCAGCAACAACAACAGCAGTTGCTTTGGCAATCCTGATTCCGGAACCTGCATCAACTGCAGCAGGTATTGTGAAAGCCGGAAAGTTCATTGTCGGTTTGATTGCAGATTTCTACTCATATAAAGGTGTTCCATCGGCACTTTCTACGCTGTTCGATTATATGTCAATGTGCGGATTTGAGCGTGCTTATACAGAGGGCGATGCAAATGTCAGCAACGCCTGCTATGTCGGCATCGGTTTGTCCGATATCTGGGATCCGTGGAAAACTGCTCCGTACATTTACAAATTCTCCGTCATGCACGATAAGGGCACCGTTGACACAACCATCACCGATCAGGAGATTCTGGAATGGTGCGGTTGGGATGACTGACCGAGATTTTTATTTCATAAGCATATGTTTAATCATCTTAACCGTATTCATGATTTACACTTTAATCCATTGCATAAAAGCGAAGAAAAAAGCTCTAATCGCACTATCAGTTATCAGTATTATTCTTCTTTTGCTCCGATTAGTATTCTTGTGTAAATCACATTTTGAATAAAAAGGATTCAACCTATTATCCGCCCAACCCCAAAAGAGCCGGTTTCCGAACCGGCTCTTTTCTTTCTCTCCCCTGCCCGCTTGACGAAACGGCAAAAACTGTGGTACAATAGGAGTATCACATCGAGCAAAGGAGCCGATACCATGAAACTGATGATCGTAGACGGAAACAGCATTCTGAACCGTGCCTTTTACGGCGTCAAGCCGCTCTCGAATCAAAAGGGCGTGTTCACGAACGCGATTTACGGCTTTTTCAATATTCTGCTGCGCGCGGCAGAGGACACCAAAGCGGAGCAGATCGCTATTGCATTTGACCGCAAGGAGAAGACCTTCCGGCACAAGGCGGTCGCCAGCTACAAGGCAAACCGCAAGGGCATGCCGGAAGAACTGGCGATGCAGCTGCCCTATACAAAGCAGATCCTCGAAGCAATGGGCTATCCGGTCGTGACCTGCGCCGGCTGGGAAGCGGACGACATTCTCGGCACGCTCTCCGCGGCATGTGCGGCGGCTGGTGAAGACTGCGTGCTCCTGACCGGCGACCGCGACAATCTGCAGCTGATCGGTGAGCATGTTTCCGTGCGGCTTGCAACGAACAAGGAGCCGGTGCTCTACGATACCGCAAAATTCGAGTCGGAATACGGCTTTGCGCCGATCCGTCTGATCGACCTGAAAGCGCTGATGGGCGATACCTCGGACAACATCAAGGGCGTCGCGGGCATCGGCGAAAAGACCGCATCTGCGCTGATTCAGCAGTATCAGACGGTCGAAGCGCTCTATGAAGCGCTGCCGGATGCCGCGGAGATCAAGCCGGCAGTCCGCAAAAAGCTGGAAGCGGGCGCAGAGGACGCAAAGCAGAGCAAATGGCTCGCGACGATCGTCACCGATGCCCCGATCCCGACCGATCTTTCCGCATACGAAAAAAAGCCGCAGGATACCGCGGCGCTCTCCGCACTGCTGACCGAACTGGAGCTCTATAAGCTCATGGAGCGCCTGCATGTGGATCCCGCGGCGGTGCCGGAATCCGCAGCACAGCCGGAAGCGGCGCAAAAGCCGACCGAGATCGTCACGCTGACAGCAGCCGACCTCGATGCGCTTTGCAGCGGGAATGCGCCGGTCGATTTTCTGTATCAGAAGCCGGTGCTCTATCTCGCATTTGACGGCAAAGCAGCCCGCCTGACCGATCCGGCACAGATCACGCGCTTTTTGCAGAGCGAAACGCCGAAGCGCACATTCGATGCCAAGCCGGTCTACCGCATGATGATGGAGCAGGGCGATACCATTCACAATCTGGTGCTGGATACTGCGATCTGCGCGTATCTGCTGAACCCCTCAACGCCGGAATATACCGTGCAGAAGCTCTGTGCAGGCGCATCGCTTGCCTATCCGGAAGACCTCGGCGAATATGCCGAAATCGCAGCATTGCCTGCACTTTCGGAACAGCTTGAACGGGACGTCATCGCGCAGGGCATGGAAGCGCTGCTGCGGGAAATTGAAATGCCGCTGATCGAAGTGCTCGCAGATATGGAGCATGTCGGCGTGCGCGTGGATGCAGAGGGCGTGCGGCAGTTCGGCGAGAAGCTGCAAACAGAGATCGCCGATCTGCAAAAGCAGATCTATGAGCTGGCAGGACGGGAGTTCAACATTCTCTCCCCGAAGCAGCTCGGCGTCATCCTGTTTGAGGAGCTTGCGCTGCCGGCGGGCAAGAAGACGAAAACCGGCTGGTCCACAAATGCCGAGGTGCTGGAAGGTCTGCGCGGCAAGCATCCGATCATCGAACCGATTTTGCAGTACCGCCAGCTGACAAAGCTCAACTCGACCTATGTCGAAGGACTGACCAAGGCAGTCGCGCCGGACGGCAGGATCCACACCTGCTACCGCCAGACCGAAACGCGCACCGGCAGAATCTCCTCGACAGAGCCGAATTTGCAGAATATTCCCGTGCGCACCCCGCTCGGACGGGAGATGCGGCGGTTCTTCATCGCGGCAGAGGGCTGCACACTGCTCGATGCCGATTACAGTCAGATCGAGCTGCGTCTGGTGGCGCATCTCTGCGGCGACGAGAACATGCGCCGCACCTTTGCGGAAAACCGCGACATCCACCTGACGACCGCCGCACAGGTGTTCAATATGCCGGAAGACATGGTCACAAAGGAGATGCGTTCGGCGGCAAAGGCAGTCAATTTCGGCATTCTGTACGGCATCGGCGCGTTCTCGCTTTCCAAGGATATCGGTGTATCGGTCGCGAAAGCGGATCAGTATATCAAGGATTATCTGCATTCCTTCCCGCGCGTGGAACAGTTCATGAACGACACTGTCGCGCATGCAAAGGAGACCGGCTATGTCACGACCTTGTTCGGAAGAAAGCGCTATGTGCCGGAACTGAAAATGTCGAATAAGAATTTGCAGGCGGCAGGCAGACGCATCGCGATGAATACGCCGGTGCAGGGCACTGCTGCGGATATCATCAAAAAGGCAATGGTGCGCGTCTGGAAGCGACTGAAAGCGGAAGTGCCGGAAGCAAAGCTGATTTTGCAGATCCATGACGAATTGATCGTAGAAGCGCCGTTTTCCTGCGCAAAAAAGGCAGGAGAGATCCTGCATACGGAAATGGAGCAGGCATGTGCGCTTTCGGTGCCGCTGACGGCGGATGTGCAGGAAGGACAGAGCTGGTATGACGCAAAGGGATGATCTGCGGATCGAGCTGTTTTCGGCAGAGAATCTGCATGCTGTCTCGGAGCTGACAAAGCGCTGCTTCACAACGCCGTGGTCAGAGGAGATCTACCGCCGCGAGCTGGACAATCCGCAGTCTGTCGGCTTTGCGTGCATGGCGCCGGACGGCACGGCAGCTGGCATGATCCACTGCAATTTTGTGCTGGACGAGCTGACGCTGAATACGCTCTGCGTGGACGAAGCGTACCGCCGACAGGGCATCGCACGCAGACTGTGGCAGGCAGCAGCAGAGATGATGTGCGGGGTGTGTACGGTCTGCTATCTTGAGGTGCGCGAGAGCAATACCGCGGCGCGCACGCTGTACGAGTCGCTCGGCTTTGTGCAGACCGGTTACCGTCCGCGCTATTACAGTCAGCCGGAGGAAGCCGCCGTACTGATGACGGCGCAGCTTGCATAACAAAAAACATTAGCGGGACGCCGCCGATCGGAGGGATCATTTTGGAAGAACACAACAGCCTTGCATTGCCGGTTCGTTTGTTTACGGTTCAGAACGGCAAGGAACTAATTGCGCTGGATCTGCTCGCGCTCCAGCCGGAAAAGAATGTTTTCCGTTCTGGCGAATTTGTGTTCAGCTATCAGTGCGAGGGCATGGACTGCCGGTTTGCGTGCGATCTGACGGTCGAAAATGTGTATTATTTTTATATCCAGCTGGATACTGCCTATGACATTCTGTTTTCCAAAAATGCAAAAGCGGTTCTTCAGGATGACCGCAATGCACACACGCAGATCGCGGCGGCATTCGATGAAACATGCCGATGCACGGTGTCCGGAGAGATCCGGAACAAGGCGGTGCAGTACAAAAGCGGCATTGCTTTTTCGATGCAGTGGGAGCAGTCGGACGTCTGTGATACGCTGATCTCGCTGGAACGGTTTTTCGCTGAATTTCGACGTATTTACGGGAAAACGGTTTTCATGTGAAGCCGAATCTGCGCGAAAAACTTGACATTTTCGGGTTTTTGTGGTATAATAATAGTTAGTATAGGCTAACTCACAGAGAGGAGCACTGTATGCCTTTGCTGAAACCGCCCGTAACGGGCACGAAACCGATTTCATATTTTGCACAGTCCGATATCACCTGCTATGTGCTGCACGGCACACGGGGTGACCTGCTGATCGACACCGGACTGCCGCAGACATGGCGCGCTATGGCGGATTGGCTCCGCTCATTCGATGTGCGGTATGTCTTTCTGACACATGCGCATGTCGATCACGACTGGAACGCTGCGAAGCTGCAAAAGCAGGGCGCAAAGCTGCTGCTGCATGAACGTGACCGCGGTCTGCGGCAGCATTATCTGTCGCAGCCGGTGCAGCCGACCTTGCCGAAATACCGCGCGCGCAATGTGATGCAGCGCATCGGCGGCGCGTTCTGGAACAGCCCGCATTATGATGCGGACACGTATTTCAGCGACGGCGATGCCGGCATGCTGCGGGAGCTGGGCTTCGATGCGGAGATCATTCCCCTGCCCGGCCATACCTACGGTTCTGCGGGCATTCTGCATCAGAATGTGCTGTACTGCGGCGATGCGTTCACGATGCTGTGGGGCAAGCCGGAAATTACGCCGCATGCCGTGAGTCCGGCGCAGATGTGCGATTCTCTGCGCACGATCCTGCACCTGCAGCCGGAATATCTTGCCTGCGGACACGGGCTGCCGGTCGCGATGCGGGAAGCGGAACCGGTGATGCGGGACTATCTGCGGACATATGCAAAATCAGACGGAAAGGAGCATCATGTCTGAGATCTGGAAGGGAATCCTCATTCCGTTTCTGGGCACATCGCTCGGCGCGGCTTGTGTATTCCCGATGAAAAGCGAGCTGAATCTGACAGTTCAACGCATCCTGACAGGGTTTGCCGCCGGCGTAATGACCGCCGCGAGCGTCTGGAGTCTGCTGATTCCGGCGATCGCGCAGTCAGAGGAAAAAATGGGACGGCTGGCGTTTTTGCCGGCGACGGTCGGTTTTCTGGTCGGCATTGCATTTCTGCTGCTGCTCGACCGGCTGATCCCGCATCTGCACCAGCACAGCGAGCAGGCGGAGGGCATTCCGGCAAATCTGCCGCCGCACACGCTCATGCTGCTTGCGGTGACGCTGCACAATCTGCCGGAGGGCATGGCGGTCGGCGTGGTGTACGCGGGATTTCTGTACGGCAATGCGAAGATCACCGCGGCGGGCGCAATGGCACTGGCGCTCGGCATCGCGATCCAGAATTTTCCGGAAGGCGCGATCATCTCCATGCCGCTGCATGCGGGCGGCATGCGAAAAGGAAAGGCATTCTGGCTCGGCGTGCTGTCCGGCGCGGTGGAACCAATCGGTGCAGCGCTGACGATCCTCGCGGCAGGATTATTCGTGCCGGCAATGCCGTATCTGCTGAGCTTTGCAGCCGGCGCAATGATCTATGTCGTTGTGGAGGAGCTGATTCCGGAGATGAGCACCGGCGAGCATTCCGACACCGGAACCGTCGCGTTTGCGGTCGGATTTGCAGCAATGATGGTGCTGGATGTTGCGCTGGGATAATCGCGCAGCAGAACATTTGAACGCAAAAATAACCCGTCCTGCAGTCAGGGCGGGTTTCTTCCTATAACAAAAGGCACCGTGCAGAGGTGCCTTTCTTGTTTTCAGATTGTTAGTCGTCGCTTCTGCGTCCGCGTTCGCCGGTCGCATAGCTCACTGCGAGATCGGAGTCCCAAGTAGTTGCGTTGTCAATCTCCTTTTCGTAATCGTCAGGACCAATCGCGATCGGGAATGATCCAGGATAGTTGCTGAACATCACACCGACCGCCTGACAAGCGCCTTCGCCAATCAAAACATTCATTTCATCCAGTTTATCAATCTCGCTGAAATATTGGTTTGTCTTCTGATAGAACATTGTTAGAATATCACCTTCCGCCGTTGGTCTCCCCGTAATGAGCGGCTGGTCGATGTAATCATGAATATCCGGACCGTCGATTTTCTGCGTTCCTTCCAAAGATGCAATATTGATATCATTTGCGTGCATATCCGCAATTGCAAGATTCACGCCGTTGTGCACTTCCTTGGCGGATGCGTTTGCAGACTGGATCTTTGCACGGCGGATATATCCAAGAAGCGCCGGCACAAGAACCGCAGCAAGAATACCGATAATCGCGATGACAACAATCAACTCAATCAGAGTAAAACCTTTTCTTTTCATATGTTTGCCCTCATAAGCCAATCAGTCAATTTACCTTTTAACAAAAGAGTCCCTAGAAAGAAAGCCCCCAAAGCGGGGGCTTTCTTATTTCAATCAAGTTTTAGAGTGAATCCGAAGGATTAGCTCCAAGAACCGGTGGATGCCCATGTCAGCAGAGCTGCAGAGGAATCGCCGATATCAGTCTCGTGCTCATCGAACAGATCAACGCTCATCTGGTTCGGGTTGGATCCCGGATAGATACCGTTCAGAACGCCAACGCCCTCAACATTACCGTTGCTCGCATGATCGCCAGTAGCAGTACCGAACAGAAGCGAAACGCTGTCGAGCTCCATGATATCATTGAAGTAGGTGTAAACCTTGTACTGGAAACGCTCATCCAGGGAATCCTCAGAAGTCTCAGTGTTCCAACCATCTTCTTCCGGATCAAAGTCTGCGTAAGTATCAGAAGACAGATCAACAACATCAAACATATCCTCAGCATCGAGGTCAGTGATTGCAGAAGAGCAAGCAGTGTAGATCTGCTTTGCAGCTGCGTTTGCGTTCGTGATCTTGGAACGCTTGATGTAACCGAGCATTGCCGGAATCAGGATAGCTGCCAGAACGCCGATGATCGCGATAACAACGATCAGCTCAATCAGGGTAAAACCTTTCTTTTTCATGATAAATAAACCTCCTCAGAAACGTTAAGCATTCTTCCAATGCTTTCTTTAAGTTCGGATTTGCAAAGCCCTCGCAGACGTCATACGCGGTATTTGCTTTCCATGGTCTTAGTATAACATAACCAAGCGAAAAAGTCAAGTCTTTTCCGCAATATTTCTGAATTGTGAACAAACTTTTACGAAAGCGAATTTTTTGCCCGTTTTTTGGGTGTCGTTTTTGTCACTATGCACAAAAGTCCTTACACATCGGTTACGATTCATAAGGCTGACAACCGAAATAAATTAAATTTTCGGTTATTCAATAAACAATTGAACCCCTCCGGACAACCGAAGGGGTTCTGTTAAATCATGCAATTACGCCCTCTCTGGTGATAACAGACTGACCGCCCATCGAAGTGAGATAACGATAGAACTCGGTCTTATCCTGGCACTTTTCGAGTGCGTCGATCTCGTTGACGGTATTGTTCTTGACCAGACGCGCGAGCTCCTGGTCAAGGCACATCATGCCGTGTGCCTTACCTGCCTGAATCGAGCTCAGGATCAGGTGGATCTTACCTTCACGGATCATAGCCGCGATTGCGTCCGTAACATTCAGGATCTCCATTGCAGCAATACGTCCGGTGCCGTTCTTGAGCGGCAGCAGCGTCTGCGAGACAACGCCGACGAGCACGTTTGCGAGCTGTGTACGGATCTGCACCTGCTGATGCTCCGGATACACGTCGATGATACGGTTGATCGTGTCCGGTGCGGATGTTGTATGAAGCGTGGAGAAAACAAGGTGACCGGTTTCAGCCGCGGTGATTGCAGCCTGAATCGTCTCAAAGTCACGCATTTCTCCGACGAGGATCACGTCAGGGTCCTCACGAAGTGCTGCTCTCAGCGCCATTGCGAAGTTCGGCACGTCGGAGCCGACCTCACGCTGGTTGACCATGCAGCGCTTATGCTCGTGCACATACTCGATCGGGTCCTCGATCGTGATAACGTGTGCGCTCTTGTTGCAGTTGACATAGTCGATCATGCCGGCGAGCGTGGTGGACTTACCGGAACCGGTCGGGCCGGTGATGAGGACAAGTCCGCGGGGACGCATTGCAAATTCAGACATGATCGGCGGCATGAACAGATCGTCCAGCGTCGGGATGTCGTTGCGGAGCAGACGGATCGCGATCGCGAGGTGCTCACGCTGATAGAAGATGTTGCAGCGGTGACGGAAACCGGCACGCGTGGTGAACGAGAAGTCCGTGTCGATACGCTTCGTCACGTTCTTGCGCTGCTGCTCATTCGTCATCTGCTCGACGATCTCAGCGATCATTTCATCCGTCATTTCCGGATAGCTGCTCATCTTACGGAGCTGACCGTGCAGACGGACAACCGGATTGATGCCGACCGTAAAATGAAGGTCAGAGCATCCGAGTGCGCGGACATCGTCCAGAATCTTGTTTATAACAATTGTAGGCATAATAGGTCCTCCCTTTCTTCCATTCCGCGATTAAACCGCGTAAGTAACACGGATCAGCTCGTCCATGGTCGTGACGCCCTGCTGCACGAGGTCAGACACGTTATCACGCAGCAGCTTCGTGCCGTTTGCACGCGCTGTGGATTCGAGCTGCTCGGTGCTTGCGCCGTTCGCGATCAGAGTCGAGATATTGCCGGTGCAGTGGATGATCTCATGGATAGCAGTACGTCCGCGATAGCCGCCGCCGCACTCGTTGCAGCCGACCGCATCGTAGATCGGAACAGAATGGTCAATATGCATCAGTTCATTTTCTTCCTGCGTAGACATTCTCTGCTTTCTGCACTTCGGGCAGAGCACCTTAACAAGACGCTGTGCGACAACGCCGATCAGCGAAGAAGCAACCATGTATGCCGGAATGCCCATGTCGATCAGACGGACAATCGTGGAAGCTGCGTCATTGGTATGCAGCGTGGAAAGAACGAGGTGGCCGGTGATAGCGGCGCGGATGCCGATTTCAGCAGTCTCGCCGTCACGCATCTCACCGATCATGATGATATCCGGGTCCTGACGGAGAATCGAACGAAGCGCCGCTGGGAAGGTCATACCGGACTTGACATTGATCTGGCACTGGTTGATGCCGTCCATCTGCTTTTCAACCGGATCCTCAACCGTAACGACGTTGACTTCCGGTCTTGCGATTGCGCCGAGCGCTGCATAAAGCGTGGTGGACTTACCGGAACCGGTCGGGCCGGTAACGAGGATAACGCCGTGCGGGCACTTGATCATGCTCTCGAACAGGCGGAAGTTGTAATCGGACATACCGAGTTCATGCAGACCGCGCGTCTTGATCGCGCCGGTGGAAAGGATTCGGATAACGATCTTTTCACCGTGAACCATCGGCAGGGACGAAACACGGACGTCGAGCGGGATGCCGTCAACCGTCTGCGAGAAACGACCGTCCTGCGGGATACGCTTTTCAGCGATGTTCATGCCGGAGATCAGCTTGAGACGGGTTGCGAGCTGGTTCTGAACATTACTGGAAACATTCATCAGCGTCATCAGGTCGCCGTTGACACGGACACGGATCTGTGTGTACTTGTCAAACGGCTCGATATGAATATCCGTTGCTTCCATACGGAATGCGTTCTCAACGATCTGTGTTGCGAGCTTAACGATCGGGGCGCTCTCAACACGGTCTCTGGACTCCTCATCGTCCAAGATATCGCCCTGCGTCGTATCTGCACCGAGATCGCCGAGGTCGGTCATCTGATAAGCCTTACCGATCGCCTTCTTGATCGCCATTCTGGTAGCAAGCACCGGAATGGTATCGTAACCGGTCTTGACCTTGATATCTTCGAGGATGTTGAAGTTGACAGGATCATCCGTAGCGACCGTCAGACGGCGTCCGGTCTGGTTGATCGCGATGACGCAGTTGCGCTCTGCAAGATCCTGCGGAACCTTACGTGCGATCTCGCCGTCAATTTCGACGTTATTCAGGTCAACGAACGGAACCTGCAGCTTCACGGAAAGTGCCTGCGCGAATTTGATGTCGGACATGAAGCCCATCTCGACGATGACCTCACCGAACTTTTTCTGATCGGTGGACTCGCGCTGTCTCTGCAGAACCTGCTGCAGCTGTTCCGGGGTGATGTGACCTTCCTCAACGAGGTAGTCACCGATTCGGATGTTTCTCATACTCAACCTCCAAAAAACTCTTGAAAAATATGCCAATCTGTGATAGAATAGAATAACAGTACAAACCATAAAGGAGGTACCGTTATGTACCAAATGTTTTCCCTGGCTGCATTTGCAGCTCAAACAGGCTGGAAGGAATGGAAATATTACAGCCCATCCTTCTTTCTCATGGCCGTACCGATCATTTTTCTGTACGGCATTTGCATCGGCAGCTTCCTGAATGTGGTCATCATTCGGCTGCCGCGCGGTGAATCACTGATCAAACGATCCTCGCACTGCATGACCTGCGGCGCGAAAATCCGCATCATTGATCTGATTCCGGTTTTCAGCTGGCTTTTCCTGCACGGAAAATGTCACAGCTGCGGTGAGAAGATTTCCCCGCGATACCCGATCGTCGAGGCATTGAACGGATTTCTGTATCTGGCATGTTTCGCGGCATTCGGAATGAAAGCGATCACATTTGTCATGTGCATCTTCGCATCGCTTCTGGTCTGCATCGCTTTCATCGACTGGGACACCATGGACATGTACATCCCGATGCTTCTGATGATCGCAGTGCTTGCGATCCCGTCCCATTTTCTGGCGCATATCCATCTGAAGGACCGGATCATCGGACTGTTCATCATCAGTGTTCCGTTCTTTCTGATCGGTGAGATCAGCAGAGCTTTCATCAAGAAGAAAACCGGTGAAAATATTCGCGGAATCGAACTTGGTGATACGATTTTAATGGCATGTGCAGGCGTTTTTCTTGGCTGGAAGGCCATGATCCCCGCCGCAATCATCGGCTTGCTTCTTGCTGCAATATTCGGACTTCTCTATAAAAAGTTCACCGGAGACTCGAAAATGGCATTCGGACCGTTCCTCTGCGCAGGGCTGCTGCTCGGCGCGATGTTCGGTGATGAGATCACCAAATGGTACTACATGCATTTTCTGCAGGATCTGTTCGTGACATCAAGCATCAGCATGATCCGTTTCTGATCCGTTCGATCGTCCAATAGGGGGCAGCCGGCAACACCGGCTGCCCTTTTCCTATCGTGTGTGTTTGTTTTAGCTCGGATATACCGCGTTCACTCTCTCCATGTAGCCATCGTCCTCCAGCACATTGCCGTCGGCGTCGATCTCGAAACCGTTGGTTGTTTCCGGAAGCGTGAAAATGAAGTAGAAACCGGGGATGGTATCGCCGGCCAGGTTGTTCTCAAACGAACCGGTATCACTCACAACGCGATCCAGATAACGCGGGATCGGATACTGCGCATCCTGGAAATACTGCTGCCGACCGCTTGCTCTCTCAGGATCATATCCTGCATTTGCCGGATCTTCATCCTCAAAGATCTTGAAATCGTTCAGTGCAGTGCTGTAGTTGGAAATACTGTTGCCGGAAGGATCCAGCACGTTCTTCATAGAGAACGAAGAAACGTAGCTCTTTCCGTGGACATCCAGGTAAAGGTTATTGTTCAGCGTGATATTGCCGTCATCGACCGTATCTCCGTTGGTCTTTCTGACCTCGAACATACGGATCGTGACAGTGCAGTCATTCGGATTGAACCGCGTCGGAGCGATAGTTTCTTCATCGTCGTCATCGTCGTCATCATCGTCATCGTCCGGATCTTCAGGCTCCGGCGGTTCTTCGCCTTCGCCTTCGCCCTCGCCTTCTTCAGGAAGCGGCATCAGAACTGACTCATCGTTCAGCAGGAACTGATAGCTGAAATTGCCGTACATCTTCTGGTTTACATACCACGGTGTCACGGACATCGTATTGAGCGGATCTGTACCGAACGAACAGGACGCTGCATTGAACTCACCCAGTGTGTTGTCAAACCGGAACTCATACAGAACAAGTTTGCCGGCATTTTCGCGGTTGTCGTTGAAATCATTCAATGTCGTTGATGAATATGTTTCAGGAGAACCGTTGTCAAAGACCAGCACGTAAATCGTGCCGCGGCAGTCAATGTACTGACGGAGCCCATCTTCTCCTGCGAGATCCTGCGCATTCGCGGACTTGCGACGGCCGAAGAACTCGTCGTAAAAGTCCTGAACGTGAGCAACCAGATCAGCAGAAGGTTCGTAATCCGCCTCAGTGATACTTGCATGCGGTGCTTCGTACGGATTAAAATTCACATAACACCGCACACGGTCAGCATACTTCAGATTTCCTTCGATCGCGCGCTTCATATTATCCAGACAAGCTGTCGTGGTTTCAAAGTTCGCGCTTCTGACGAAGAATTTCGAGACCGGAGTCAGCAACTGAAGAACACTGAACATGATCAGGGAAAACAGCGCCATAACGATCACAAGCTCTACCAGCGTAAAGCCTTTCAGACTGTTTTTCGTCTTCATGTTTTCTCTACTCCTCTCCTTTGGTATCCGGCTGGTGCAGGCTGCAGCCAGCCGGAATGCCAAATCATTTCAGGGAATCAGCCCTCATCATCGGGCTCCTCGGGTGTTTCCTCAGGTGCAGGTTCTTCTTCATCGTCTACTCTGATGAAGTCAGCAAGCGAGTAGTCTTCCGTTCGCGCATGGCTTCTGCCGACGCGAACAGCTCTCTCGTTGTCAGCACGGTCAGAGCTCATCGCAAGCCGCAGATCCAATGCAAGAGCTGCACGCTCATAGTAGCTTTCCGTGCTGCCGCGCTTGACATACATGTACACTTCAGGGACATTGAACGCAAGCACCTCTCTGCCTGAAGCATCCAGATACCGAACAGTCACAGGGGATCCGTCGTTCCAGATCTCATCGCGTCCGTCCAGTGTATCCGCCTCGTTCAGAATCGAAAATCTGACCGGTTCTCTCAGGCTGTAGGTTTCGCCGTGTGCAGTGTCGATCCACGCATAGCGTCTTCTGGTTGCTGCGTCCGCATCACGGAATGCCGGATAGACATACGGTTCAGCCGGTCGGAAATGCGGTGTCTCGGAATTATCCACGCCATCGTCATCGTTAATTAGCTGACCATCAATGACGACCGAATCAACATTATTGATGAACTCCAATGCAGCTTCATTTGCGGCATTTCTTTCGGCAGCCGTCAGAGATCCGTCATCGTCAATATACGGCATCAGATACACTTCAACATTAAAATCATAGCCGCCGAACGATTCAGATACTTCTTCCGGATAGGTATAAGTCATAAACTTATAATTGATATCCTGTGCATAGTTTATACCAAAGACCTGACGCGGATTGCCTTCTTCATCAACCGGATTATACTGTGCTGTCCATTCGTTGAATGTCAATGTTGCGCCCGGATCATCCTCACCAATATGCGTTTCAGTGAGCAGTTCGCCGGTAGAAGGATCGACATTGCCATAGACCATGTCAAGTGCAAATGCACCGCTTTCAGGATCGCCGCCGTCGGATCGAATCGCGCCGGCAGTCACCTGATTATCAGCAAACTTCGCCTGGAAGGAAAGTCGGTTGTTCAGCTGATTTGTCGCTTTCATCGTGGAATTGACAACACTCATGATCTCTGTCAGGAGCAGCGCAAGAAGAGCATAGATGCCGAGTGAAATGACAATTTCAACCAGCGTCATACCTTTTTTAGTCTTCATTTCGCATCCTCCTTTCATTAGTTACCGATGTGTTCGTTGTTAAACCACGGATTTCTGTTTTCGCCGAGTCGTGCGCTTCCGCCGCTGCCGTCGCTAGTAATTTCAGTAATAGGCGGACCGCTTGTTGCGATGCCCATTCCGCCGACATAAGCAGAAACAGCATACTTATCATTCATATAAAGGTTATCCAGCATCAGCGAAGAAATCGACCAGAGATAGCTTTCGCCAGTGGACGGCTGGGAACTCGAAGTTTCTCGATATGTTACTGTATATGTGCCAGAGTTCAGCGTTCCGAACTCGAAGCTGGAAAGCGGCATTGCAACGTCCGCATTGAACTTTACACCGTTTCCGCTGGTATTATGGAAGTCATATGTCACGCCAGCCTGACCGAACATGGTGAAATTCGGAACCAGCTCGTAAGCATAGCGAACATTATCATCCAGGCCACTGAGGTCATTTTCCTCAGACGGGAACTGCGGGCTTCTGACAACAGACACATCTGTATCATGCATCTGATACCATGCACCCGTCGTCATAAAGAACGGGCTTGCACTTTCGCCACCAAACGATTCTTCCAGGAATACCTGTACCTGTGTGCGGCCTGCGCTCTTGATCGGCGTCTGCTCGCAGTAGGGCGTCGGATCGCTGTAGTCATCGCCTGCATAATCCGCCGTATTGTTCACAATGAAATAGAACGGCTTCGCATTGCGGTTCGTTTTTCCCTTCAGAGCGATCTTCAGAATATTCATGCCCGTCAGGTCAGACGGATCAATGAAGAATCCTGCTGCATCTGCATAATCCGCCAGATCAATCTCGCAGCTCTCTTTGATTACATACAGTTTTTCATTTTCAGGAATCGTATCCTCATGAATCGTTCCGGATGCATCATGAGAGACAATCGTTACATCCTTAAGTCTCTCCGGTGTATCCGTACCGAATTTCGGCAAAGCTTCCGCACCGACAAAAGAACCGTAATCAGTGATGTTCGCCATATGGTTATCAACCATCTGACCGATTGCTTCTGCCGGATTGAAATACGGATGCTTTTTTATCACGAAACGGTTATCCAGAACCGGTTCTGTATACGGAACATAAACCGTTCCGGAAGGCGTATTGAACACATCATACATCCATGTATGACCTGCACTGATGCTTTCCTGAATCAGATCATCATTGTTGATGTTAGGCGTCATGTCGCCCTCGTCAGCACTCTGGAGATCCCAACGATAGTACCGCTCAAAGATCTCGTCGATTCTGTGCTCAAACGGCATCAGTCTGAAATCATAGCCTGTGCCCTGCTGTGCGCCGATATAATCATCGGAGTAGTCCGCACGCGCATAATCCGTCAATGCAGCAGTTCCTTGGATCACGCCGCCGTCAACGGTACCATTATTGGTAACTGTACCAGCAGAAATGACCTTGCCATGAACATGAGTATTCGCTCCGATCGTCAGCGTGCTGCCCGGTTTTGTCATAATAATGTCTCCCGGGACCTCAAAAATGTTCGCAGCAGCATTGTCTTTGCCGTCAATTCTCAAACTCGCATTGTTACATACAATATTTCCGCCGACACTGTTCGCTGCCGAGCCGCTTGTCTTTGTAATCTCCATTCCGACAAACTCCGAAAGCGGTGTATGTCCATCTCCCTTCAACCACACGGAGTTCTCACTAGGATCATACATGTAGACATCGCCGGTTATAGCGATCTTTTTTCCGCCGTTATCAAAATTGAGACCGCCGCAGTAGAGATTGACCGGATTTGTTCCATCTCGTCCAAGAACCAGGAAAGCGGATCCATTCGGAGACTCTACTCTTCCGTCAACATACAGATAGTTGCAGTTGTCCTCATACCACAGATTGCCGGATGCATCGTAATCAAAAGCGTTAACCTTTGAGTTGAAATAAATGCCCTGGTTATCAATGCCGAGGTTTCCGTAGATCACCGCACCCTCATTCGGGCTCTGGAAATCAACATTCCAAATAACGCGGTCATACACATTGTTTACAAAGATAACATCTCCAACGGATTTCATTTTATCGTTCGTAATACAAATATCATACGGATCAGCAGTCTTCGGATGTCCATCCCATACCTGATAATCTGTTTCATTATAGTTTTTAATTGCGTCATAATTGCCCCAGCCGAGCGGAAGTGTCACAAGATTGTTATAGGACGGTCCAAGTTGGATCATGTTGTTTGAAAAACCCTGGTTGCCGAACATGACCAGTCCGGGCGAGCTGCCGAGCGGTGCAACAACAACTTCCGGTTCGTCGCCTGGCGATGTAATATATCTTGTGAGCAGGTAATCGCCTCGGTTTGTCGGTGCAGAGACAAGATCTTCCGCTGCGACCTGGAAGTTCTCGTAGAGATACTCACTGATCGAATAGGTTGCCTCGTTTCTGCCGGTTCCGACATGAGCGGTTGCGGTAATTCGCCACATATCGCGCGTATGCAGTGCGCTTGTAGCGTCATCCCATTTTGCATCCGGATCCAGTCTTTCGATGGTGCAGCGCACCACGTTTTCGCCGTTGGTAAACGGGATCGTGGAGCCGTCAAACCGAATCTGAATCTCAGGTGCAGGGTTTGTATCAGAGACATCTGATTCGTGCGGCGCAGCGACAACAAAATCATGGAACGCGTCGTCCTGGTATGCGCCGTATGTAATTGCGTCAATTGCCGCCTGCGCAGCATACTGTGCCTGCGACTCAAAGTATGTGTAGTACGATCTCCGGTTCGCCGCTGATGTCAGTGTCAGAGTCGTCATCAGAAGGACGACCATCACCAGCATCACCGTGACTACGGTGAACAGGACCGTACCCTTTGCCTTTCCTTTCCCCAAATTTCGTTTCATAAGAAACCACCTTTCTCAACTGCGGATAGCCTTCTTAAAGTTCCCTCTAAGAAGGCCGCCGCCTTGATCCGGATCACTCAGCAACCATGGTTCTCCATTCGTTGCCGTCCCAGATCTTCTCGTCGTATTCAGGCCCGACATCCGGCTCCTTCGGTTCCTGGATGTACAGTGCCCTGTAGCTGATTGTCGCTTCGGTGTAGTCTTTTACTTTTTTCGTGTCCTTCTTCTCATTATTGTTCTGCTGCGGAATCGGGTTGCCCTCATCGTCAAGTACCTCTTCCTGATTTGCATTGCCGTCATCCAGATCTTCATTGAATTCCGGATCCACAAGCTTAACGCTGGTGATCATCATCGCATCATCATGATCATTTGCGTACTTATAAACCGCATCAAGGAAGCTCATCAGGTCTTCGCGCTTGATCGAGACCGTAAACGAAGACTGACCGTTGCTGATCGTCTGAGCCTTCTTAGCAGCAAGAATGTTGACATCCTTCAGCTTCTCGGCAGTTGCTTTTTTCAGCGAATCATCAAGATCAGCATATTCATACAGCGGATAGGTTACAATATTCGGTCTGTAATAATAGTAGCCGATCTGACCTGCAACCTCATCCGTGAATACAGCAGTCTTCTTCGCGCTGACCTTGTGCTCTGTGTACTCATCTGTGTTCAGGAATTCCTGCATCAGCTTATCAATGTCAACAGCGCCCATCTCATCCGTAAAGCGCTTGGAGACATCCAGACCTTCCTCATATGCTCTTTTGATCGCGCCCTGTCTGGTCGGGATCAGCTTAAAATCATTCAGCTTATCCTGCCATTCCGTTGTAGCTTTTTCCAGCTTTTCCTGATTTTTCTTCAGTTTTTCGTACTTCGGCTTAATGAAGACAAAAATGCCGACACCCAGAATAATAACAATAATAGCAATAATTAAAATAATTCGGTCACGATACCCTAATTTCATTTCTTTTTTGCCTCCTCTTCGCCGATTTGATCCATTGCGAACGAATCGCCCTTCATTTGAACGCGCATTTGCATTTCAAGCTGCTCAGTCACCTGATTCTGGTCATCCTGCTGCTGCGGGATAGGGTTGCCCTCGTCATCGACCTGCGGTTCAGCCTGATTATTCTTTGCATTGTTGCGAACCTGCTGAACCGAATAGCCCGGATGCGCCACAAAACTAACATCATCCAGTGCGTTCAGCGCATTGATCAGATCTGCCGGAATTGTCGGCATTGGAGTGTCTTTTTCGCGGTCGAACTTAATCTTAAGGTCGAAGTAGCCATTCGCAAAGTCCATCGTTTCCATGGTATATGCTTTCTTAACAGCATCTTCGCCTTCAATGCCCAAGCCTTTGGAAATCGTATCCTCAACGGTACTGATCAGTTCCTCATACATCTTGGACTGCGGTTTTGCCTGAGAAACGTAACCGTAGTATGCGTCCTTCGCGCCGTTGGTATAGCTCTTAACAGTTGTCTGCTTCTTGGTGAGCATTTTCAGCTGTGCGTCAAGGGACTCTGCATATGCAGACTTCTTCTTGTCGTCGATCAGCTGGATCGCCTTTTCAACAGATCTGTTCTTCATCGTGAGGAAGAACCAGCCGCCGAAGCAGGCACCTGCCGCGATCAGTGCGCTCAGACCGAGGATCAGGAAATAGGAACTGTCGGAACGGATCTTGTTGTTGTTGACCGTATCTGTCTCCAGCAGGTTGATGCGCTCGGTGTTCTTATTGCGCTTATACATTGCACCGATCGCATTTGCATAGGAGGAGAACTCCAGATTCTCGTAACCGTGGATCTGCGGCGGAACATTGATGATGCTGGTGCTGATGCCCATTTTCTCAAGTTCATTCGTCAGACGAACATACTCGCGGGTATCGCCGTAGAAGACAACATTTCCGATCGGCTCGCTGCCAGCCTTGGATTTCTGGAACTGCAGCATACGGAAAATGTTCTCATTGACCGCTTCAAATACGTAATCCTCGGAATCGTCATAGTCTTCCGCGGAGATCGAAGCGAAACGGGAGAACGACAGCTGACCGTTCTCATACAGGTTCAGGGAAATGAAGTTGTTGTCGATCTGGACTGCCAGCAGCGGCATCTTCGACTTGATCTTGGGATCTGCGAGCAGCACATTGGTGATGCAGTTGCAGCCGATCATAACGCTGCGCAGGTTGATCGTGAGCATGTTGAACACGCGCTTATAGCAGTCAACCACTTCGTACGGGCATGCAGTCGCGAGAACCTTGACTGCGCCGTCTGTCTGGTCGGAATCACCGACAACGATGTAAGAAACGGAATAGGACTCGTCAATGCCGAGTGCAGCAGCCATCTCCGCACGAACCATCTTCATAAATTCCTGCTGCTTTTCCGCTTTCTGGATGTGCAGTTCCTTGAAGATCGTCATGTTGGAAGAAATGCTGATGATTGCCTCTTTATCAGGCATTCTCTTTTCGCGGATCGCCTGATTGATCAGCGTCGCCAGACGTGCAACATCGCGGACGTGACCGTTCACGATGATATCCGGTTCAAGGTTTAAGGTCGTAGCGGAGCTGATACGGATCTTGCCGTTACTCTCAGTTCCCTTAATGATCCTTATAATACGATCAGTAATGTCAAAAGAAAGCATTTAGTATATCCACCTCTCTGATTTTTTAAGTAAACGCGATATCTTGTTTGCGGATCTGACCGATCGAATCGTACAGTGCCGGGAAGAACGCGCCGCAGACGAGACCGATGACAACACCCATGATAATGAGCATGACCGGTTCGAGCAATGCGCACAGACGCTTCACGGCGGAGTCTGCTTCTTCATCGTAGTAGTCAGCGGTCTTCTTCAGAATGTCATCCAGCGCACCGGATTCCTCACCAACGAAGATGATCGAGCAGAACATGGAGTCGAAGATATCGGCTCTCTGGATCGAGGAGCTGAGCGTTTCACCGCTCTTGACCTCATCAATGATATCGCGGAACTTCATAGAGATGTACGAGTTGTTCAGCGTATCCGCGGAACGCTTCAGGCATTCAACCATCGGAAGACCGGATGAATACAGGGAAGCCATTGTCTGGGCAAAGCGGGCTGTGTAGATCTTCACAACCAGCTTGCCGAACCCGGGTCCTTTGATGATGAACCGATCCCATTTAAGTCGCGTGCTCGGCAGTTTGAGCAGATAGATCGCGACGAATATCAGTGCTGCCAGGCCAAGGATCAGGAACAGCCAGTGCTTCACCATGAACTTACCGATATTCATCATAACTCTGGAAAGCGCCGGCATCTGCGATTTATCCTGGTACAGATCCTCGAAAGCCGGCATGATGAACACGAAAACGCCGATGACGACGGCGACCGTCAGAACCGCCAGAATCGCCGGATAGACCATTGCGCTCTTGATCGTGTTCGAGATCTTATTCTGGTTTGCATAGTAGTCACTGAGACGCTGCATGATGACATCCAGCTGACCGGACGCCTCGCCGGCGCCGACCATTGATGTCAGCAGTGTCGGGAACACGCTGCCGTGTACTTCCAGCGCGTCGGAGAAGGATTCACCCTTCTGCACGTTTTCGTACACATCGCGCCAAACATTTCGAGCAGCTTCGCTCTCCTGCTCTTTACAGAGAATATCCAGCGCCTTGACCAGCGTCAGACCGGAAGTCAGCATCGCTGCCATCTGACGGGTTGCGAATGCCAGATCCTTTGTGCGGAACTTTTTAACAGTTTTCGCACTGGACTGACGTTCCTTGTAATCGGTGACGTACATTCCCTTTTCTCGGATTTTTGCCAGAAATTCCTGCTCATCCTCTGCCGACATAACACCTTTTCGGATGTTACCGGCTGCATCTTTTGCCGTATAAGCAAAACTCATTGGCATAAAACCACCTCCTGCAAGCCTGTTTTGATGTGTTGCGAAGCATGCCGGTGAGCGTCCCGACCGCTTCTTCATATTTTATCCGTGTGCAACCTGTGCACCCAGAACAGACTCCTGCATCAAGCATGCGCATCCGGATATCCGGAATGACGTTCTGCAATTGGGCATAGCAATAGCCACACATAGATCCATAGGGATATTATACCACAGATATTTGACGAATGCAACTATCTTTCGTCCAAATTTTCGTGGTTTTTTTTAGGCGTTTCGCCTAAATTTCAGGCGGTGCCGCCATAGACTGTTTCAGGATAATTCTGCCCGGAATGACATGCCGTGCAGCGGGCTTCTGGGGGTTATCCAGACGCGCCAGCAAAAGCGTCACGGCGGTATGCGCCATCTCGGAAAGATCGACCTCGACCGTCGTGATCGCAGGCACGCACATATCCGAAACTGTATAATTATCGTATCCGGTCACGGAGATATCGTCGGGCACGGTCAGCCCCTTCCGCTGCAGATCGCCGATCACGCGGAACGCGGTCTCATCGCAGTTGCAGACGAATGCAGTCGGCATTTTCTCCGGAAATGCGAATGTCTGGAAGCTGGTACCGTCGGACAGTCTGTCCTCAAGCGTCCACTCCTCATGATATTTCAGACCGTGTTCCATCAGGCATTTGATATAGCCGAGGAAGCGGTCGTGAATGCTGCTGGTCGCCGTGACCGAGCCGATGAAGCCGATATCCTTGTGCCCGAGTGCAACAAGCTGATCGGTCATCAGATAGCTGTCATAGAAATTATCGGAGATCACCGCGTCGATCTCGCTGTGCTTGTCATAGAAATCGAGGAACAGCATCGGGATATGCAGGGAAGCCAGCAGCTCCAGATAATCCGTTGCAAGCTGCCCGACGATGATCAGTCCGCGCACCTGCCGTTCCGTGACGATGCGCGGCAGGATGCCGTCATGCTCATCCGCAGCGGAGATGCTTTCATAGATCGAATACAGGTTGCATCTCGTCAGCTCCTTGGAAACGCCGGCAGTCAGGAACCAGTAGAAGGTTCCGCGGACACCTGCGAACCGTTCGCTTGTGAGGATGCCGATATTGCCGCCCTGCTCCTGTACTTCCGGAGCTGCCTTGCGGGGCGTCCGCGGCGCAGAGGGACGGTAGCCGAGTTCGGATGCACGGGTACGGATCTTCTTTTTCATTTCGTCGCTGACGCCGCCGCGGTCATTCAGTGCATTGGAGACTGTCACCACGCTGACGCCGAGTTCCTTTGCGATATCCGACATCCGGACGCCGTTTTTCATGTGCATCACGCCTTTCCGCACACGCTTTTGATTCAATCATTTCACGCGTTATGTATTGTATATAAATAGTATACACTGCGAGCGCATATTTTTTCTTTATTATATCACATTTCTTTTGATTTGTAAATACCCGAATAAAAAAAACATACTGTATAATCTAACAAAAATGATGTTTGGAATTTGTCTATCACTTTCCATATTGTAAAGTCCACTTTTTAATTTGTTTTCTTTTTCAGAGAATCGGACAAATTTGCGATTCTGTCCCGTCCGCATCCGCAGTTGTGATTGTGCAACTTGCTTGGAATTGACAGATATTTTTTGTGAACATTCGTCTTTTTCCCACTTGCGATTTTAGCAAAAACAGTGTATGATAATTGTATGTATGGATACAGCATCATGATCCGGAAAAAATCCGGCAGATTTACGCGGATCTGAACGATCCGGAAGGAAAAGAAAGAGGTATCGGTATGACAAAAAAACTGCTCGCTGCATTCTGCGCTTCTTTAATGGTACTGACGGTATGTACCGGATGCGGCAAAAAGGACAAGAAGGACGGCGAATCCTCAAAGGCAGACTCCTCTGCCGCGGATTCCGCATCGGACAGCTCCGCAGCATCCGAGGAATCCGAGCCGGATCGCAATATTCCGGAAGGCGTTGAGGAGAAGGCAGTCGCACAATCCGGTGACGCGGTGCTGCTGATCGCGGATAAGGACTGGTATGTCAAATATTTCGGCACGGAAGACGATCTGCTCACCTACGGCGCGGGCATCGCGCACATCAGCGGCGACGGCAGCTACACCGTCAGCGTCAATGCAGGCTCGAAGGGAACGCGCTATTCCATCATGGGCGATCCGGAGAAGGCATATCAGTGCAGCGGACTCGGATTTGCGGCAGTCAAGGTCTTTGACGGCACCACGCTCTATCCGAACATGAGCATCGAGATCAAGGAGATCCGCGTGGACGGCAATGCGATCCCGATGACGGCGAAAAACTACACGAACTCGGACGATAACACCGAAATGCGTGCGAACATCTACAACGAATTTGTCAGCCACTTCCCCGAGGATGCGCATACGTCCCTCGGTGCGCTGACCGGCGATTTCGGCGCATATTCCTCGCAGATCGTCGATCTCGCAAACTTTGACAAATGGGAAAAGGTCGAGGTTGATTTCATCGTGAGAGGCACCGGAACCGGCTCTGCACCTGCGGAAGAACCTGCAGCAGCTCCGGCTGCACAGACAGAAGCTCCGGCAGCACAGGCAGAAGCGCCTGCAGCACAGGCAGAGGCACCCGCAGCGCAGGCAGATGCTCCGGCAGCACAGACTGACGCGCCCGCGACACAGGCAGAGGCTCCGGCAGCACAGACTGACGCGCCCGCAGCGCAGGCAGACACCCCCGCAGATCCCCCCGCAGATACACCCGCTGAATAACAGCACACAATATACAAAGAGCCGCCGATGTGTTCCGTACACACCGGCGGCTTTTTTATGGGCGGATCATGCCATTCTTGCGATCCGTTTGAGCATGACAGTGATATCATCGGTCGTGACGCTGCCGTCCCCGTCTGTGTCTGCATTCAGCAAGCCCTGATCGGTGATGCTTGCGGTCTTGTCCTCTGCGAGATACCGCGCCGTCAGTACAGCATCCGAAACGTCAAAGGCGTTGTCGCAGTTTGCGTCGCCGTTCTGCGCGGCGCTGTGAAATGCGAGGTAGGTTTTGCTGACCGTGCCGATATCCGGTCCATCTTCCGGCTGCCGTTCATCCGGATACAGCGTCCGCCAGTCTGCAAATTTGCCGTCTTCATCCAGACGGATATGGATGATGTCCTGCTGTTCCAAAGTGACGAGGATCTGCTCCGTGCCGTCATCATCAAGCCAGTATTCGATCAGCGTCATGCCGCTGCCGCCGGTGAAATCGGGATACGGCTGTGCAGTGCGGAGCTTCTGCATGACTTCCGCAAACGATTCCGCTTCCGCAGTCATGCTGTCAAGCTGCTCCAATGTGATGCGCGGCGCATCCGCTGCAAGCTCACCGAGAATGACCGCGCGTGCCCGCTGAAATTCGCCGAACACATGCTGTTCCTTCTTTTTCAGCTGCTCAAGCTGTGCCTTTTGCGCATCTGTTTTTGTGTGATCGGTGACCGTGACCGCAGCCGTCACCGTCCGGATGCCGCTGTCATTCTGTGCAATGCTGACCGTCTCCGGATTCAGCTTTGCAGTCAGCCGGATCTTTGCCGTGCCTTCCTCGCAGGCTGTAATGACGCCGTCCGCAGTCACCGCAGCGACCGCAGCGTTGTCAGAAGCAAATTGCAGGGACGCTGCAAGATAGCTGTCCGCATCCCAGACCGCCCGCAGCTGAAATGTCTCCCCGACTTCCAGTGCGATCTCCGGCGTTTCCGGCACAAATCCGTATAATTCCGGCAGCGGATCGGCTGTCACATACTCCGCAGGCATCGTCACCACCGGTTCTTCGGCAGCGCCCGCAGCGTTCGTGTCCGGCACCGGATCCGCAGCTGCTCCCGCAGCCTGAAAGAGCGATCCCGCAAACAGCAATGCGGTAAATAATGCTGTCAGTTTCATAGTATTACCCCCTTTTGGTCAGAATATCGTACACATCTGCGGTTCTGTCCGCGTGCTGCACGATATGCACAATGCTTTCATATTCATACGTCAGCAGAATGAAGTCCGTGCCGGAATTGTCGAGCCAGTATTCGGTATTGGTCACGCCGCTGCCGCCGGTATAATCCGGATACGGATACAGCTCATGCAGACGGAGCAGAACAGCGCGGAAATCCATGCCGTCATCCAGCATCTGCACGACTTCCTCTGTTGTGATACGCGGCGCATTTTCGTCGATTTCGCCGTTCAGCTCCGCATTTCTCCGCAGATATTCGCCGACCATGCGGTTTCCTTCGCGCTCGACTTCTTCCACAGAGTTCATCTGCATGATCTTGTGCGGTGCGCGCGGTTCTGTCGTGGTGACTGCCGCGGCGGTTGTCGTTTCGGGTTCTGTCGCGGAAGGCACGGGTTCGGTTGTCTGCGGCAGGGCGGTCGTCTGCGGTGCTGTCGTTTCCGTTGCGGTCTGTTCCGCGGATTCCGTTTCGCTGTGCGGCGGTTCTGTGACCGCATCCGCAGTTGCAGCCGTCTGCGTTGTGACTGTCCCCGTTGTCGTGATATCTGTCCGGTCTGTGCGCTGTGTCGTCACGGGTTTAGCCGTTCCGGTCGGCGCTGTCGTGATACTGCCTGTCACTTCCGGTACCGCCGGTTCTGCCTGACTGCTCTGCACTGTCAGATCATCGCGGTCGCTGTGAAGCAGGAATGCACCTGTTCCGACCGCAAACAGCATGCATGCCGCAAGGACTGCCGCGACCGTCCAGCGCGGAACGGAAATGCGCTCCGCCTTTGCATTTGCAGCCGGCAGATCACCGGCATCCTGTCCGGCAGCGGCATTCGGCGCGGATGAAACCGCACGCATGCGCTTCTGTTCCGGCAGGCTGTGCGGGAGATTTGCCGATTCGATCACCGAATCCGGCAGCTCGTTCATCATCAGAATGAATTGTTCCGGATTCACAGCAGTCCCTCCTTTCTCAGATGTTTCTGCAGCCGTTTGCGCAGACGCGTCAAGGTCACGCGCACATGATTGACGCTCATGCCGTAATCGCGCGCGAGATCCTCAAACGGCGAGAACCGCCAGTACCGCCGGACGAACAGGTCACGCTGAACATCCGGCAGGGTATCGAGAAAGCGCGAGACCGCGTGCAGCATTTCGCGCTGTTCAACGGCATGTTCCGTGCTCTGCGCAGCCGGCAGGATCTCGGCAAGCTCATCAAGTGCCGCCGCATACTGCCCGCCGCCGCGTTTCTCACGGTGCTTTTCCTTGTACTTGTCCAGTGCAATATTGCGCAGAAGTTTCAGGAGATAGGCTCGATAGTTTTCGGGGTTTGCAGGCGGGATCGCATTCCACACCGCCAGAAGGGCATCATTGAGGCATTCCTCAGCGTCCTGCTCACTGCCGAGAATATCGAGCGCAACAGCCTTGCAGAGCGCACCGTATCCGGCAGCGGTTGCCGAAAGCGCCTGCTCATCTCTGCTATGCAGCATCAAAAGGATCCTTTTGTCATCTATGGCAATCACCGCCTTTGCGTTTGCCCTTCTGTCTATCAGAACGACATTCATCCGGAAAAATTACACTTCCGCGCAAAAAATTTTTCCGCTTTCATTGTAGCATCCGCTGTTTCTTTTGTCAACATGCAAAAAAACCGCCTGCCCCGGGAAAGACGGGTACTCGTAAAGAAGTTTTTATGATTTGAAGATAAGGTTGCGTAACCTCGGCGGTTACGCAGCCTTTCTCTTTTTGTCGTACTTCATACTGTCTGCAACGGCAGTCGCTACGGCAACGTCGAAACGATAGTGGATCTCGATTTCCTGGGTACGATGCCCGCTGCTCTTGTCAGGAGCGTGAACAACGATCTTCTCGATAAGCTCATGCATGATCTCAGGTGTCAGCTCCGTGATATGCTCATACTTCTGTACAGCCTTGATGAATGCCGTCACATCGGCTGACTTCTGTTCGGCAGTATCAATGTAAGCGGTCAGCTCAGCTACGGTTGCTCTGAGCTTTTTCTGCTCGTCCTCATATCCTGCCGACATCACTGAAAAACGCTCATCGGAAATCTTACCTGATACATTATCCTCATAGAGTCTTGTGAACAGTCTGTCCAGTTCAGCGATGCGCTTCTCTGCTTCTTTCAGCTTTTTCCTGGATTTAGCAAGCTCAGAGGACTGCTTCTGAACGGAGTTGTCCATCGCTGCCTGCACAAACTCATCCTCATGATCCTTGACAAAGGAAATCATCTTATTCAGTTCACCGAGTATGATCTCTTTCAGCACGATCGTCCTGATGAAGTGAATAGTACAGCCATTCTTATCCTTGGCGTAGGTTCCGCATTTCAGATGTTCCTGATCGGCAGTCATAGTTGTCGCTCGGCACAGATACAGCTTCTTTCCGCAATCGGCACAGTAACAGATACCCGAAAACGGATTGACTTCTTCGTGCTTTGTCGGGCGGCGTTTGTTCTTACGAAGCTCCTGCACCAAGTCAAACTCCTGCTGAGTGATAATGGCTTCATGGGTATTCTCAAAGATCAGCCAGTCCTCTTTCGGGTTATCCACACGCTTCTTGTTTTTGTAGGACTTCACATGAGTGCGGAAATTCACAGTGTGACCTGCATATTCGGGCTTTTCAAGAATACCGGAGATAGTCTCCATACCCCAGCGATTGAGATTAGCATTCTTGTGACCGTTATCCCTGCCCTGCGACAAAGCATAAGCCGTCGGCGTAGGGATTCCTTCTTCCGTCAAAATGCGAGCAATCTGCGCCGGACCATAGCCATCAATGCAAAGATGAAAAATCTTGCGAACGACCTCGGCGGCTTCATCATCGATCACCCAAAGGTTCTTGTCCGTTTCCGAATGCTTGTAGCCGTAGATCGGATTGGAAAGATGTTTGCCCGACTGTCCTTTAGCCTTGAAAACGGCTCTGATCTTCTTGCTTGTGTCCCTGGCATACCAGTCATTAAAAATGTTCTTGAATGCCATCAGCTCATTTTCCGATTTGAACGTATCCACGCCGTCATTTATCGCTATGTAGCGAACATCGTAATCAGGAAAAATGATCTCGATGTATTCACCGGTTTTCAGATAGTCACGACCAAGGCGACTCAAGTCCTTAGTGATAACAGTTCCGACCTTTCCGGCTTCTACATCTGCCATCATAGCCTTGAAGCCGTCACGCTCAAATGTCGTTCCCGAAACTCCGTCATCTACATAAAACACGGGATTACTGAAACCATTATCCTCTGCGTACTTCTTGAGGATAGCCTTCTGGTTGGTGATGCTGTTGCTCTCACCCTGTAACATATCGTCCTGCGAAAGACGACAATATAATGCTGTGATCTTGTCTGTCATATTAAACCTTCCTTTCCGACAGATACAGCAAGCTATGTTATCATTATAGCGCGCATTTCCGAATGATTCAATGCGCCGATATTCTAAAGTTACACAGCCTGCTTCTCAGGTTCTTGTCCGGATTCACCGAGGATTTTTTCGCTCTCTCGGATGATCAGCCGTTTCATGATTTCTGAAAGGCTTTCCTTTGAAGCAGGGTTGAACACGGTAGTCACCGTATAAGTGGTATGCCCGATCTTGTATTCGGACGTTGTATTAAAAGTAGTGTTTGTATTCATAGCGAATTTTACTCCTTTAGCTTCTCTATCTCTATGCTTTAGAGTTGAGGGCTTCGCTTTCTGTCTTTCACCCTCATAATAGCCGTAAGGTCGGCTCAGTGTTTTGAGCCGACTGAGTATTTTACGGCTACACTTTTTGTTACCGGATAGTTTTAATCCTCATAGGGATTCGCTTTGTCCATAAAGCTCATTTGCTGTCCGATGTCTTCGACGAGATCGGCGGTATCGCTTTTATCATTCTCAGCGTTTCCGCCGCCGACCAGTTTCAGCAGTTCCTCATCGGACAGACCGCTTGCACGGAGTTTCTGCAACAGTGAATGCTCCGAAGTTATGATCTCATCAAGATCTCTGGGCTTGCAGTTGTATTCCTCTGCCATAGCCAGACGGGAAACTTCTTTCAGCTTGTCCTCCAGAGTTTTCTTTTTCGCAGTATCGCTTGCGATACGCTTTTCCAAACCTTTGATCTTCTCAATGAGCTGATCTCTCTTTTCTGTATAGATGCCCATAGAAAAATCACAACCTTTCTTTTTTTGTTCTCAGCAGGCAGAGCCGAGTGACCGAAGCCCACCTGCCATGATCCAATTATAGCGCGCTCTACATTTGAAATACAAGCCGCATTGCGCACAAACTTTTGTTCATACTTTGTCAACAAATGTCCGGGGAATTTTGCGATTCAAAAAACTAAAAGTACGCTATTTCGCTGTTTATGTTATCCGGTCATTTTGACGAAGCGATTTTGAGCGAACATAAAAAATCTGAAATTTATTATTGACGTGATCGGGAAAGTGCGCTATATTGATTATGGGGAGCGACGATATAGAGAAAGTCGCACAGCTCCAATTCTCGGAATCGAGAAAAATAGACCGAGCCGAAAGGCTCGGAAATGACATTCGCCCCACAGGGGCGAAACTCTACCAGCAAGCACGGTACTATGTGGGCGCAAATTGCGACTTCACACATAGTACAAGGCTTGGCAGAGGGCGCTGCCCCTACGACCCCGAATTGATAAAAATAAAAAAGGAGAACAAGAGAAATGAAAGAAGAAAAGAAGCGTACATTGTACCTGAAAGTCCGTGTCAGCCCCGAAGAAATGGCGGCTATCAAGAAGAAGTTTGCTAACAGCGGTATGAGCAGTCTCAGTACATTTGTGAGAGCCATGATCTTCGAAGGTTACATCGTCCATATCGATGAGAACGAGCTGAAACGGCTCACTGTACTTGCGAATAATATCGCCAACAATATCAACCAAATTGCCCACCGTGCAAATGTCACGAACAAGGTTTACAAGGAGGACATTGAGGAGATCAAGGGGCTTGGCGATAAGCTCTGGCGTCCGCTGATGTTTCTGCAAACAAAGGTGGCTCAGCTAAAGCATTGAGCAGAATATGAAAATCGCCGTCAGGATAATTCCCGACGGCGATGAAATACGATATGTGCGCAATGTACCGGAAAGACTTTTGAAATTGCTGCGCCTTTCACAAGAATGGTTACAATTATTCCTATATGCTGGACTCTGGCGCTATTATGGTATATACTGTATCTACAATAATGATTTGGAGGTAACAGTTATGTTAAAAACACCTGAATTGGCAATGCCGAGATCACGCAAGGTCACGACTGTCTGTAACGGCAAGCGTGAGGTCTGGGCGGACTACAAAGAAGCAAAGGCATATTTCCTTGAACTCATGATGACTACCGAGGGCGAGGAGCATGAACGTGCAGAGTGCGTATACATTCAGCTACTTCACGGGCTTGACGAGTGCAGTGACGAGGATTGAAAGGAGAAGACTATGCTGAACAAAATAATGATGACAGGACGCATCACCACCGATTTATCCGTTGTAACTGAGGAGGATCGCAGCTACTGCAAATTTTGCATTGCAGTAGACCAGCCAAAACGCAACGGCAGTGATACCGTTGAGACAGACACGTTCACCTGCCTTGCTTTTGATGACAACGCCAAGTCCGTGAGTTTCCTCTACTCAAAAGGCGGACAGATAACCTTTGTTGGCTCGCTCAGAAAGACTCCTGATAATACTGTGGTTATTATCGTTGAGGAACTGCACTTTCAGAATAGGTTTGCAGTCAAAGTAGACGTTGATTCGGGGCAGCTTTTCTGACGATGTGGGCGGTATTCTCCCAGACGAACGGAGTGCGTATATATCCAACTACTTCATGGGCTTGACAAGTGCAGTGACGAAGATGAATAAGCTAGAGAGCGAGTTGCCAAAACGGCAGCTCGCTCATTTTATTTCAAAAACTCACCAAAGTGGAACTAATTAGTCCCACATTCTGTTGACTATTGAAGTCATGTTATGTTATTATAGAAACATCACCGAAAGCCACATTTCACTAAAAATCAAGGAGGTACTGGCATGAATAACGAGCAGCAGACAAAGAACCTTGTTTTCAGCAAAGAACAAGACTTTTCTGATAGGACAAAAGTTACAAAACAATCTTTTTCTCTTTTCTTTGATCGTATGTTGAAGAAACTTAAAGAACACACCGGTCAAGCTATATCTAAAAAGGACATTGCCGATATGCTTGATATAGATTACGAATTGTTCAGACACTACGTTAATAAAAGTAAAGTACTGAAAAAAAGGGATTGTATTATTGCAATATGCGCTATGTTACAAGCGGATACTTCGGATACAAATGATGGCTTATACTATTACGATATGGAAGAATTAAATGACTATGATCCGAGAGATGAAATGCTAATGGATATACTCGATGAACAAACCAAATACTTCCTGACCATAGACGAAATAAACCAGAAATTAAGCGGAAAATTCTTTCCTGAACTGGATATTATTGATCATCGCAAAAAGAAAGATATTATAAAGCCTGAATACCCTTTCAGGGTTATTAAGACGAGCGTTGAATGCAGAACTGATGAGCTTATATACGGCGATCCTTATGATTCCCTTGATACTTCATATAAAAGGTTATGCAGAATATATGCTTTCATGTGGCTTGACGATAATGGCAGAAAAGGATATGAATTATGTGCAGAGCCTGATGGCTTTTTGTCATGTACTGAATATCCTATGAGGGGTGAGTGGTATCATAAATACGACAGTCCTGAAAATTCAGGTATATTTAAAAACTGTTTTATAGAGCTACAACGGAGGGCAATGGCTGAGAAAAAAAGAATTGCAGAACCGCTGAATGATACCCGTAACTATCATGAGCGTATTTCAGCCAAAGTAATAAAAAACGAACTTCATGTATTCTATGAAACTTACAACTACACTGTTCCTGAACTGGGTGAATACTATCTCATGGACTATGTTAATGGTGAGTATACACTCTATGTGTCACACAAAAGCCGATTTATGAGGTATTATCTTTCCGAACAAGAATATCTCGACCTGTTTGGAAAAATACCTGACAAATATGATGAACATTATTCTTCTGTAGAACAAATTGAAAACGCAATTGCTTCGGTAAGTATGGACAGAAAGGAGATAATTCGACTTCGAGTCAGGGCTTACCTCAGCGCAAAGGATAAGATCAATTCGCTTATAGATAAGCTAAGATCCGGAATGGCACATATTTGTAATCTTAAAAGGATTATAGAAACCAGTTTTAATTCAAACCTTGATGTTTTATCTTATTATCATGTAAAAGATGATTTTCAATGCACTTATGATGAATATGGCGAAATTGTTGGAGTTGGTGTTGATAGTGCCGTATTCACTCTATCTGATGAAAGTCATATAGACCTGAGCATTGAAGATCTATGTGCGGGATTTGAACTCGGATTAAGTACCATAGAGGAAGTAGGTGCTTTTCTAATAACTCACAAAACGTTTGATTTAGCAGAGTTGTTGACTATGGGACTTGTTAGTCCCAAATCTGACTGACGTTCGCTGTTAGAAATGATATAATAAGCTCACAACATGAAGGGAGTGATAGAAATGCTGAACTATCCACAAAGAAAACCTATCGAGATCACGCATCACGCTATGCAGCGGCTCGAAGAACGAGTCAAGAACTATGACGGCTTTAAAAGCTGGCAGCATATGGTCAAAACGGCACGGTATGAAGGAAGGAGTGAAGAAAACATGACCGATGCCGAGTACGAGTGGTACATAAAGCATATCACTCACCTTTATAGTTCGTCGCAAGTCAGGATAATGAACGGGTTCGCTTTTCTCTTTATGGGTAACAAGGGACACGCTCGAACACTGGTAACAGTTATTGCTGTTGCTTAAATCTAAAGGAGGAGTCACTATGAACGAACAGAATAAGACCGAGACCACCTGGTGGGAACGTAATAAGAAAAAGGTTCTCATCATCGGCGGAGTTGTAGTTGCCGTTGGTGTAGGCGTTCTTATTTTTAAGAACAAGGACGCACTTATAGCACTTGTTAAAGGAGGCAAGAAACTTGCAAGTAAAGTTCCTCCTATTGCTGATCCCTCGATGATCGAGACAACAACCGAAGTGATCACTACTGTTGAGACGGAAGCAATCACCGTCAGCAAAACACTAAACAATGGGGTTCCCTTTGGAGTTGAAGGATTTATACGTAACCTTCCTGATGATTGGCACCCTTCCGCCGAGAAAATCGCACAGGCTGCAGCTCTTGGTATAGAACTTGGAGAACACCAAACACTCGTAGATCCCTATATGAAAAATGTAGCCTGAACATATTCAGACTTCTATAACAATACCAAAGTCGTATCCAGCACAGTTCGTTGGATACGACTTTTGTTGTTATAAGCAAGAGTACTTTCACACAATCAGCGCACAAGTAGCGCAATACCGGCGCGCATACTACATGACCTCAGCGCAGTAACCGTATATAATACAGAAAAGCCGATTTCTCAAAATAGATACATTTACGAAATCCGCATATTTTAACAGGTATTTGCGTTGAAAGACATAATATCCCATAATGATATTATACAGGATTTACCGAAAATTTTCAAGTATCAGGCTGAAAATCGGCGGTTTGTATACAAGAGGGCTGACTCAGATGTGCAGATTGCTATTCTGAGGGCGTTGGAGGGCTACTGAATGGAGAAAACAGGTATAACTATTACAAAGCGTAAAGACGGACGGTATGTCGGGAAGTTCATCGCTGAATACACCGATAACGGCAAAGCACAATATCATTATGTTTATGGCAAGACCTACGAAGAAACCGAGAGCAAGGTGCTGATAGGGCGTGAGATAGCCACACGCTATCTTTCGGGCAGATATATCAAAGTCGGCAAGGTGTATCGGGAATGGCTGAATGCCGTGGTGAACCGTGTCAAGGAATCTACGCTTGCCAACTACCGGAACAAGTTTGAAAAGCACATTCTGCCCGAATTCGGGGATATTCCGTGTGAAGACCTGACCGCAGGCAAGATAAACGCATTTATAAACAAAAAGCTCGCAGACGGGTTATCTGCAAGCTATGTGAGGGATATATTTACTGTTTTCAAAACGATGATGAAATATGCTCAGGAGGAGTATGGCTTCAGATTATCGCTGAAAAATGTCGTTCTTCCAAAAGCCGAAAGAAAGCAGGTTGAGAAGATCAGCGATACAGAGCAGAAAAAGCTCGTTTCGTATCTGAAAGACAATATGTCGCTGACCTCTTTCGGCATCCTGCTGTCACTTTATATGGGACTGCGTATCGGTGAGCTTTGTGGGCTGAAATGGGAAGATGTGGACTTTCGGAACAAGATACTGCATATCCGCAGTACTGTTCAGCGTATCAGCTCTGCTAACGGCAACAGAAAAACAAAGATCGTGATCTCAGCACCGAAGTCGGCAACATCGTTCCGAGAGATCGCTATCCCCGATGCATTGATGAAATACTTTGAAATGTTCCGTGATGAAGCCGATCATTTCATCTTATCGGGTGCGGACAAGCCAGTTGAGCCTCGCACGATGCAGTATCGCTACAAGAAGATACTGCAATCGGCGGAGGTAGATAACCACAATTATCACAAGCTCCGCCACACGTTTGCGACCAATTCCACCGAGAAAGGCTTTCATGTCAAAGCTCTGTCTGCCGTTCTCGGTCACAGCAGCGTCACCCTGACACTCAACCGATATATCCATCCTGACCGCACTTATGAACGCAGGCTGATGAATATGTGTATGCAGTTGTAAATTGTTGTCAGAACAGTATCTTGACAATTGAATAGTGACGGTTTTACGCTGTTTTTTGAACTTTATCGTGAATGTATCTATTT
>LVAJ01000017.1 GCA_001603005.1 Clostridiales bacterium Firm_04 | reverse complement strand
CATCGGAAAGGTTCAAAGCATCGCCGCCCATAGCCTTCATTGCACCGACGCTGCCGCCGTAACCGCAGGCAAGCTCCGCGACCTTGCCCTTTTGACGCAGTTCACCGTTGATGCCGTGTTTCACAACGGGAACGCCGAACATCTTTGATGCCGATGCACAGTAAATATCCGCGCCGTTCGCAAAAGCGTCCATGCGCCATTGCTCCCCAGCGATCCACGCTATAACTCGCGCTTCGATTGCTGAAAAGTCTGCGACAATAAATTTATATCCCGGTCTGGGTACAAAAGCAGTGCGGATGAGCTGCGATAGCGTATCAGGCACATCCTCGTAGAACATCTCGACCTCATCGTAATAGCCGTACTTGACGGTATTTCTCGCTTCCGTCAGATCCGGAATATGATTCTGCGGCAGGTTCTGTAACTGTATAATGCGTCCTGCCCAGCGTCCCGTACGGGCAGCGCCGTAAAAGCTGAACATCCCTCTCGCTCTGGAATCCGAGCAGGCTGCTGTCTGCATCGCCTGATACTTCTTGACGCTGGACTTCGACAGCATGAGTCGCAGTTCCAGCACCGACTTCACCGGATCTTTCGCTGTTTTGAGCAGTTCCTTCACAGCCGCCTTATCCAGACAGTCCGACTTATATCCCTGTTCACCGAGCCACTCCAAAAGCTGATACACGGAATTCGGGTTCTCGATACCGGTAAGCCTGCGCATTTCTGCCGACAGTGTTGTCTTCGCCTGTGCATCCAGCATCAGTGCTGCCTCAACCAGCTCCATGTCAACACGGATGCCGCGATCGTTGATCTCCTGATCCAGATAAAACTGTTCCCAGATGAAATCCGGTACGGGGAAACGGGAAAGGCGCTGGTCGATTGCCAGTTCCGCCTCCACATCCTGCTTGTTATAAGCCTTGAAGGTTTCCCACTTGTCCGGAGCATCGGCAGGTGTATGAAACTGCGGAATGCCGTCAACGGTATCATAGGGAACACAAAAATACTTGATGAGAGCTTTGCCTTCGGGCATCTTCTGCTGTTCCAGCTTCAGAGCCGCACCCGCAGAGGCAAGCGTGGACGGCAGACCGAGCGTCCGGCAATGGATCATGGTACACTGCCAGCCGACAGGACTCAGATAATCACCGACGGTATCGGCATCAATGCTGTAGCTACGGAAGATCTGCGGATACTCCTCGCGCAGATATCTGGAAAGACATACACGCTCAAATTGCACGTTAAAAGCCCGCTTGATGACTGATTCATCGCTGAGTGCAGAAAGAATCTCATCCGGGACACGGTCGCCGTTCGCCAGATCATAGAGCTGCACTGCACCGTCATCCACTGCCACGCTCATCAGCGTGATAGCAAAATACGGAGAATCGGCGTAAGCGTACACACCACACTTGGTGATGTCACGGTCACTCCGAGTCTCCAGATCAATTTCTATAGTTTTCATGGTTACACTTCCTTAGAACCCACCCGGACGGTCATACCGTCAGTCGCCCTCCCGACATTCATTGGTTAATTAAGAGAGAAAATCGTCGTCATCATCGTCCATGTCTGCGAAATCATCCTCAGCACGGGACTTGCCGCCGAGAGGCTCACCGTCGCGGAGCTTCTGGAGATTGTTCAGACCGCAGGCGATGCCCTTGTTGCCATTGGTGTTAAAAGCGTAGAAGTTGATGCTTGCACGACCGTAGATGCCGGAGTAAAGTTCGCTGGTATCGAGAATCGGCTGGCAGGAAGCATCCACGACACCGGGCTTTGTAGCGCTGTTGGCGTTGATGAAGTAGCTGCCTGCGTATGCTTCGTCGTCGGGACGTTCCTCATCGCCATCACGCAGCGGCGTCTTGAGGGCTTTCAGCGGCGGGACGGTCTTGCCGTTGCCCTTGAGCTTACCCTGACCTTCCTCGTAAGCTGCCTTGATTGCCGTCTTGATCTTCTCGACGGTCACGGTATCGGACTTCGGAATGATGAGCGACACGCTGTACTTCGGGGTGCCGCCGTTGATCGCCTTCGGCTCGTTCACGATGAGGTAGCTGAAGCGGGTGTTTTTGCCAGTAACGACCTTTGTGGGATTAGTAATCTTTGCCATGTTATTCTTCCTCCTGAAAATCATTGATTGTCCATGCCGGACGCTTGTCCGACTCTGGTACGAGTGTGGGTTTGCCCTGCGGCTTTTCAATCAGGGAGCCAAGCAGGGTGTTGAACTTCTTGGTGCCGAGCAGCTTTGTCATCGCAGTCACACCCATGAGCTTCTTCTCAAAGGGATCATAGCCTGCTTCGGTAACTGCTGCTGCAACGGCATCGGGGTTTGTGTATCTGCGGTTACTGCGTCCTTCCACGACCTTGAAGCCGGGGTACTGCTTACCGCTGATTGCCTGTTCGAGCGCATAGGCTTTGACGTCGTTTACCCAGCCGATGAAGGTGTCGGCACGATCGAGAATCATGCTGATCTCATCGTCGGCAAGTGTATCCGGAACTGCAAAATCGTACTGTGCCATTTGGAGATTGTACTCCGCCCGCTTTCGGCAGGTCGCCTTGATCCTGCAAAACTGACAGTGCTTGCCCGCACTATAGTCACCCTCGCCGTTTGCCGCAAGTGCTGCAGCAGGGATAAGGACTTTCTCCGCCCAGCCGAGCAGTTCCTCCTTCGTGACCTCCGCAATGCTGACATTATCGCGGCGGGGCTGGAAGATGATCATGCGGACGGTCTTTATGTCGTACAGGCTCTCGAAAAGGTGCAATGCACCGAGCGCATACATCCGCATCTGGCTGTTGCCCTCGGCATCGACCAGAACGCCCAGACCGTATTTGAAGTCGATGACGGTCATCGTGCCATCGGCGACAATGATACAGTCTGCGGTGCCGAAGCTCTCAGCAACCCAGCG
>LVAJ01000016.1 GCA_001603005.1 Clostridiales bacterium Firm_04 | reverse complement strand
GGACTCCATTATACCATTTTTGACACCGGAGGGGAAGACGCGGATCATTTTACTCTTACTGTTGTACTGCTTCAAAAATGGCTACCGGCGGTTCCTGATACCAATCTCACTAACTGGAAGGCTGCCAGCTTCCTCTATGATGACAGACTCGATGTATTTGATCTCTGATGCAGACATCATTGCATCCTATCACGCACATGGAGAATGTGAGCAGTACCACAGCGAGATCAAGACCGATATGGATGTAGTGCGGCTTCCTTCCGGAAAATTCAAAACGAACGCTCTCGTACTTGACTTGACTATCCTTGCATTCAACATTCTCCGAATCATCGGCTATTACTCTGTCAGGACTGGCAGTGCGCCTAAAACAAAGCGTCCTGTAAAACGCCGCCGAATCCGTACTGTCATTGACAACCTGATACGAATAGCAGGTCATCTTGCCAGACACGCAAGACGAGTGATCATGTCGCTTGGGCGAAGTAATGCGTGGAGGCTCAACTTCCTTGATGTTTTGAACGCAATAGCCGGCACTTAGTCTCAGCATAATCAATTTTTGAAACAGCCCCAATTAGGGCTGAGGTTTCTGCGCCCTGTACGGTATTAGAACTGAATATCTGACCGCTGGAGAACATCTATGCAGCCATTTTGAGCTGTAAGAATTGTTCTCTTTTTTGTTGCCCGAAAACAGGGCTGGATTTCACGGATTCAGGATTTTGTTAAATTCCCGAAATTCAGAAACCACGTATTTTAGCCCTTCATAGCCTCTTCAACAGCAACTGCTGAAAATCTGCTATATGATCATGCAGGACGTCAATCATCAGCTCTTTAACGAAAGTGTCAGGGACGAAGTGATGCTGAGCATCACGGATAAGCAGATAACAGACACAGAGAAAACGCATCGCAGTGATGAAATACTCGCTCAGCTTGATCTGTCCGAATACAGCGATAAACATCCTATGGCACTTTCCGGCGGTCAGAAGCAGCGGACAGCTATTGCATGCCGTCATCGCAAATGCCGACGTCACGCACGACAGCAACGTGGACTCCGGCGATGCGCAGAAGATCCTGCAATTCATCGCACGTATGCTCACGGAAGATGCGCTTGCAGAATGATCTGCGGTTCCGTTTCCATTTTACATGACAAAGCTCCGCACTGTACACAAGGCAGTGCGGAGCTTTCAGCTTATATGTTCTGCAGATAATAAGATTTTTTGGAAAATACATAAATGATCGCTTCTGCCATTGCATAAACATGCCGTTCCCCTGACAGGATGCCGCTGTGCCGTCCCGAACGCTTTGGCTATGATGAATATTAAATTTCCTGAAACGATATTGACTTTGGGCATTCTTTACAGTATAATAATAGTATGCAAAAAATCGCAGTGCCGAATGCAGCAGCACGCGTTCCGTTCAGGCGGTTCTTTGTTTTCATTCGTTTTCAGGGCGCGCGTGCTCATCCGGAACGTGCATCCGGATGAGCCGGCGAATAAAGGAGGAAAAATATGAAACAGCATCGCAGGAAACGCTTCTTTGCCGGTCTGATGACGGCTGCAATCGCCGTGACAGCACCGGTCTCCGTTCTGACGTCATTGACTGCATCCGCAACCATTTTCGTTGAGGAAAGCAGCTTTGACCGCAAGATCATCCCGTGGATCCCGTTTCAGGCATCCCCTGCAAGGCAGAACGTCGATCTCAAAGACGGTGCCGCGCACATCACCATTCTGCATCCGGAAGGGAAAACCAAATCGCAGTCCGATCTGCAGTTCCGCCTGAATAATCTGAATTTCAGAAAGGGGCATCAATACACGATCAGCTTCAAGGTCAAGGCGAACCGCGCCGGCCTGGAGCTTGCTTCGCATATCTGTAACTTTGACGATTCCGAGCGCTATTTTGTGCTGGACGGTTCAGCCGGCGAGATGCATGCCGGACCGGATATGGGCGGTTCATGGGGATTCGTGCTCAAGCTGACAACGGAATATCAGGAGATCACTGCGAAATTCATCCCGACAAAGGATATCTTCTATTCCGAATGGCGGTTCCAGTACGGCTATGATACCAACGGCTTCGGCGGAAACGCAAAACAGGGCGATGAGATCTGGTTCGACGATATGTCGATCGTGGATGCCGCAGACGGAGACGATGCCGACGGCTGGCGTCCCGATCACGGCTATATCTCGCGGCAGCACTGCAGCGGCTGCCCCGAGATCGCGGTCAATCAGCTCGGTTATTTTCAGAACCTTGAAAAGCACGCGACGCTCAGCGACAATGCCGGTGACTCCGGACTGGATTACTGGCTCGACATGGATCACAGACCGGACAATGCGAAGCTTGAACTCACGGGCGCTTATGATTATGAGATCGTCAGCGAGAACGACAGTGTCGTTCATACCGGCAGAACCGAAAAGGTCTTCTATGACAGGGATTCCGGCGACAATGTATGCAGGATCGACTTCACGGAATTTCGCACGCCCGGTACCTACTGCATCCGCATCAAGGATACCACATGGAAATCGCCCTATTTCAAAATCAGTGCGAATCCGTATCAGACCGACAGCTCCGACCTGATGACGGACGCGCTCAATCTGTTCCGGTTCTGCCGTGCCGACAGCGAACTCGAACACAACCCCCGCGAGAAAGACGGCTACATTCAGCCGGAATGGGATCCTTCCCTGACGGCGGAATTTGACGGCGCGGATATCAAGGGCTGCGAAAAGATCGACGTCTACGGCGGCTGGTTCACCGGCGATACGGCGGATAAGGACATGATTCAGGCAGGCAGCACGGTCTGGACGCTCCAGAATATGTTCGAGCGTGCGGTCACGAACAGCACGGGCGGGCAGGACTTTACAGACGGCGACGCCGCGCTCTCCGGCACAGACAGGAAAAACGGGATCCCGGACATCCTTGAGGCATGCCGGTACGAGCTGGACTTTATGACAAAAATGAAGGTGCAGCCGACGGAAACGGAATGGGGCGAATACGCCGGTCTTTATCATCACATGCTGCTGGGTGTCGGACTGACGCCGTATGACGCGTACAATTACTATGAACGCACCGCACCGCCTGCGGATGCAGATTATACGAAAGCTGCATACAAGGTTCAGCCCCCTACCCTTGCGGCAACGCTGAACTATGCAGCCTGCGCGGCACAGGGCGCAAGACTCTGGGCAGAATATGACAAGAACTATGCGGCAGCGCTGTACAAAAGCGCAAAGGACGCATATCAGGCATATCTGGATCATGCGTATAAACCGGAAGATCCTGCCGCTGAAAATAACAACGGCAGATCGCTGTATGCGCCGTTCACGATCCCGACCACGGATCTCGATGTTTCGGATGAAGCCTACTGGGCAGCGAGCGAGCTGTTCATCACGGCAACGGACAGGAAGGATGCAGATGCAGACACCTATTATCAGGCGCTTTCCGAATACAAGGATGCATTCACATTCCAGAAAAGAGTTTACGGCGGCGACAGCGCGGTCGAAGACGGCTCCTTTACCATGTATACCAGCACGAATACTGCGGCGGCGGGCTCCATGTCGCTCCTGCTGCATGATTCGCTGCTGGATTACAGATATCAGGACAAACTGTTCGATTCGCTGCGGGATACAGCAGACTATTATGTGAGTGAAGAAGACAAGCAGGGCTACGGCACGCCGTATCAGTATGACGGCTCCGGCATCTTTCCGGACGACAAGCTGCGTGGCGTGGTAGGCTATGAGTTCAATTCAAACGGCCGTGTGCTCAGCAATCTGACCGCAATGGCATATGCCTACGATCTGACCGGCGATGCGAAATATCTGAACGGCATGGTGCGCGGCATGGATTATCTGCTTGGCAACAATCCGCTTCTGTTCTCCTATATCACCGGCTGCGGCGCCCACAGCGTCAAGAGACCGGATCACAGATATTATGACAACATCTGGGCGAACAGAGAGCCGATCGGAAACGGCACGATCGTGAGCGGTCCGAACGCATGCGCAGGATTTTATGACCGGTATGCGCAGCTTTACGGGATGACGATCGACGCCGAAGACAGCTATTCACAGCGATGCTATCTGGATTCGGCTCTGTCGTGGTCTACCAATCAGGTCATGCTCAGCAACAATGCGATGCTTGCATGGATCGTATCGTTCATACAGGATGAATCGGTTCTGCCAACAATGCACGGTGATATCAACGGCGACGGCACCATAAACAACGAAGACGCAGACGCGCTTTTGAAGTTCCTGCAAAACAGGGGCAGCGTGAAAGTGCCGTCATGTGCCGATATCAACGCGGACGCCTGTGTAAATGCGGTTGACCTGACTTTGCTCAAGCGTTATCTTCTCGAAAAATAACAGACATCAGGATACAGAAACAGCAGGGGAAAAATACTCCCCTGCTGTTTTTTGCATCATCGCAGATTCCGGACTTATACCACGCGGAAATCGCGCATCAGGAACGAATGATTCACCCAGTCAAAGCCGATAACATCCAGTGTACGGCTGCCCGGATTGCTGACCTGTCCGTAATACGGTGTAAACTTGTTCAGCGGAAGTTCAATATGATACCAGCCGCCGCCGAGACTGTTCACAGTCGCACCGGGAAGCGTCGTTGCACCGGTCACTGCATTGACCGTGATCGTATTCGCAATTTTGTACCAATGCCCGTCATCGGTGATCGTTTGCATGTTGATCGAAAAATTATCGTTGCCGTAGTAATGGTCATTTGTCGCCTTGAAATCGAAGATGATCTTCTTGCTGCTGTATTTCCACATCGGAACAGAATCGGGATTCGGTTGTGTCATGTCGGTCATATTCAGATTCAGCTGATTGACATGGAAACGGGTGACGCTGCGGTCCGGATCCACATTTTCCAGAACCTCGAAGTCCTTATAAGTACCGTGACCAAGGTTATACAGATAATACAAGGTTTGACGTTTTTCCTGCGCGGGCGAGAGATAAAACGACGTACCCTTTGAATAACCGAAATTGGACAGTTTATTGACTTCGATGCTGCACTGATACCATCTCATCGTTCCGCTGCCCGTGAGATCGGTCAGCGTTCCGCCGTAGCTGACTGTTCCCTGCTTCGGCTTAAAGCTCAGAAAGTTTGTACTGTAGTTGCCGTCCTTATCCATCAGAGCGAAATCGGCGCCGCCCGTATAGTTATATGCGAGCTTCACCTTGAATCTGAGCACCTTGTTGCTGTTCTTCCAGTTGTAGATCGGCGCAGAGAGCGGGATAAATTCATCCTGCGATGTATAAACCGTGGGATCGCCTGCGTTTGCGGTTGCCGGTGCGATGCTGAGCATCATGGTGACCGATGCAGCAGCAGCCATCGAAAGCGCAATGAGTTTTTTGCCGATTTGTTTCAAGCCAAAGTGTTTCATAATAAATCCTCCTCATGAAAAAAAGTTTACAGGTGCAACCGGAATTTGTATTTGATTGCCCTTGCAAAAAAATTATAGCACGTTTGTAAAAAAAGCAACAAATTCTGACAGAATGCCGTTTTGCGCGACGAAATGCAATATACGGCGACGAAATGCCGATTTTTGCGCACGAGTTGCCGCGCCTGCGACGAAATGCCGGACGAACCGTTCGTCGCGGACGAAATGTCCATTTTTGTCTTTTTTCAGAATGCAGTGCAGTGTTTGCTGTTATCTGTTTTGGAAAAGCGTTTCTTTTCGCTGCACTTTTCGGTAACTACCTGTGGCGGGACTTTTACCCGCAAGAACTGTGCCATGCCTAGCACACTAAAGAAACACCGCCTGACCAAAATCAGGCGGTGTTTGCTGTTTATGATGTCTTACCGTTCATGTGAATCGTTCATGCTGTCTCATCTTCCGGGAATCCATTTGTCAAAGTCTGTTAGGAAATCTTCAGGCAGCTTTTGTGGAACCGGACGCGGCTGCGCCTGCTTCTGGTTGCCAAGCAGATCCTCCCATGTGAGGACTTTGCCTGCAACCTTGGTTTCCGTGTAGTAGATCAGGATATTCTGTGCATCGTCCACATTGAGTTTGCCGTCCTCATTCACATCAACCGCTTTACGCTGAATGTCTGTCAGGTCAACCGGATTGCCGGCGAATTGTTCCGTATAGGCAATCAGTGCAGTCTGTGCGTCATCAACGCCGATCTTTCCGTCGCCGTTGACGTCGCCGCGCAGGAACTCCGGTTCTGTGGGCGTGGTTTCGCTGGTTACTGTTGTGTCACTGGTCTGAGATTCCGACTCGCTTGTCACAGTAGCAGATGTCATTGTGACAGTGGTTGTCGTCTCTCTTGTCGTCGTTTCGCTTGCCGTGGTAGTCGCCTTCGTTGCCGAAGTGGTGGTAGTTGTTGTAGTCGCCTTCGTCGTCGAAGTTGTGGTCGTTGTTGTGGTAGTCGCCTTCGTTGTCGAAGTGGTGGTAGTTGTTGTAGTCGCCTTCGTTGTAGTGATTGTAGTCGTGGTCGGTTTCGTCGTCGAAGTGGTGGTAGTAGTTGTGGTAGTCGGCTTCGTTGTAGTGGTTGTAGTCGTCGTCGGCTTCGTTGTCGAAGTCGTTGTGGTGGTTGTAGTCGTCGTCGGCTTCGTTGTCGAAGTCGTAGTAGTGGTTGTCGTGGTCTTCTTCGTTGTCGAAGTGGTGGTAGTTGTAGTGGCGGTCGGCTTCGTCGTCGAAGTGGTGGTAGTAGTTGTGGTAGTCGGCTTCGTTGTAGTGGTTGTAGTCGTGGTCGGTTTCGTCGTCGAAATCGTTGTGGTGGTTGTAGTCGTCGTCGGTTTCGTCGTCGAAATCGTTGTGGTGGTTGTAGTCGTCGTCGGTTTCGTCGTCGAAATCGTTGTGGTGGTTGTAGTCGTTGTCGTTGCGGCAGTCGTCGTGGTTGTCAGTTTCGGAATAACCTTTGTTTCGGTTTCGCCGCAGACGCTGCACGAACGTACCCGTTCGCCCTCAGCGGTTTCGGATTCTTCCTTGATGAGAGTCCATTCACTCCACGTATGACCGAATGCCTTGATGACCACATCTTCCTTTTTCAGCAGCTTGGTGCCATCCTTGTCTGCGCTGAGCTGACCACAGTTCTTGCATTCCCAGTGCTCGATCTTTCCGTCCTTATCGCAGGTTGCTGGTGTGCTGAACACCTGAATCCACTCGTGTCCGGTTGCAGAAACGGTGATGTCAGTTGCTGTGATCTTGACGCTGCCGTTTTCATCTCCAAAGCGTTCACCGCAGGTATCGCATGTCCAGTATTCTATGCTGCCTGCCTTGGTGCAGGTCGCCTCGACTGCTGCGTGATGCGTCATCTTGTGTCCGAGTGCCGGAATCACAATGCTCTCATCTGTGAGCGGCTTGGTGCCCTTTTCGTCCGCATAGCATTCGCCGCAGTGTTCGCATTCCCAGTATGCAGCTGTGCCGGCTTCCGCACAAGTTGCAGGCTTTGCATCATGCTTTACAAGCACATGCTCCCCGGCAGGTGCTTCAAAGGTTTCCTCGCTGATGTGTCCGCACTCGCAGGAGAGATGATAGGTTGCACCGCTGTCGCAGGAACCGGAATCATGTGTTTCCGCTGATTCTGTCTGCTTGTCGGTTTTGTGCTGCGGGGTAATGGTCAGATAGGAAGATTTCATTGCTTCGGTGAGATCCTCTTCGGTGACTTCCGCAATTTCTTCTTCCTTACTTCCGGCGAGCACGCTGAGATCATGCAACTTGCCGGAGAAACTGATTTTTGCATCTGCGGCCAGACTGCCGTATGCATACTGTGTTTCACCTACTGAGGTCAGCTTCGGATAAAATTCAATGGTTCCGTTGGTGTATTCGATAATACCTTTATTCGCACTCAAACCGATTTGGATTTTGTTAAACGTCAGTGTTCCTGTTTCGTCCAGATAAATGCTGCCGTTCCTGCTGTAAAGGCCATCGATGCCGCCGCTGATCTTCAGATTGCCGTTTCCTTCGATCGTCAGTGATTTATCAGCATAGATCACACACTCTTTGCCGGTTTGAATTGAATTGTCGCCAATCAGCTTTACAGTCAGTTCATCCTGAGAAACAATGGCACCACGATAATCAGCCGTAACGCCATAACCTTTCTCGGTAAAGCCAACTGTACCGGAATCATTCAGACTGAAATCTTTCAGCGTCAGAATCTTTTTGTCCGGATCATAAGTCCAACCGTCCGTATCCAGGTCACCGAGGTTCTGGCCTGTGACAGGCTGCCGTCCGATGAACACACCGTACTCCTGCTTTGCCGTGCGGAATTTCGTTGTATAAAGTGTACCGTCAACGCCCTGTCTGTAATACAGTGTATATTCGGTGTCCGGTGTCAGACCGGAGATGTGATCGCCTGCTGTGAAATGCGCTCTGTCAACGGAAATCTGAATATCACTGATGTCCTTGCCGTCCTGGCTCTTGACAAAGCCGTAAACGGTCTCTGTGCCTGCATGTACCTCAATGGCATCTGCGGAAATAGTTTTTACCGTATAGCGCTTTCCGTTCTCAAATTGACTCGGTTTAACAGATTTGTCTTCAGCGTCATAGCAGCCGCTGATAAATGCATTTTCCACTGCCGGAAGGTCTGCGTCGGTACGGATCGCGTAATCTGCCTTGCTGACTTCCTTTCCGTCCGGATCCAGCAGTGTCAGCCTTGCAGTGCCGGTATGTGTTTTGTCCGGCTCCGGTGCTTCGGACGCATCTGCATAGATCTTCGAATAGAAGAAACAACTGTTTACTTCATAATCGGGCGTTCCGTCCTTGTCCGGATCCGCGCTGACCGTATAATTCAGATCAATACTGTCAGATGTCCTTGTTTTCGGTGTCAGGATGACGCTGCCTGTTTCTTCATTGCTGCTGATGTCAAAGTATTCCTCCATACTCTTGCCATTGTAGGTAACGCTTCTGAACTTGAAGCTCACGTTCGGATCATCGCAGTTCAGAATGGTACTCATGTCAATGGGTTCTCCGACAACCAGCGCATTCGGTTGATTCAGAGAATACTTCGGCATGGCTGCCGGCGGTTCGCCTTCGGTGACCGTCAGACAATCATATATGCCTGTTGTAAAAATTTGTGTAGAGTAAGCAGTATCTGGCTTGGTTTTTTCGCCGTTTACATAGAAGGAAACATCTTTGGAAAAGGAATCGCCATTTGCTTTCAATTCATCGGGAATCGTGATCTTCAGCGTCAGGCTGTTCTGAACGCCCTTGACAAATCTCTTGAGATCTTCCGGATCGCAGTTGTATGCGGCTGCAGTCTTTTCAGCTTCCGAACCGATGCCGGGCGTGATCTCAAATGTGAAGCCTTCGTCAAAGCCGTTGGTGCAGACATTGACATCCTTCACCCATTCATCCCAGTATGTGCCTTCTTTCACCTCTGTCGGGAAGTCGATATGAACCTCGCTGACCTCACTTGCTGTATGATCCGACTGTGCAGGGAATGTATACGTGATCTCTTTCGCAGATTTGATTCTTTGAGATGTACCTTCTTCATAAACATCATATATCTCAATATCTTTTACAAGTTCAGTGGAACCGTCTGCCAGTTCAGTAATAACACGGTAGGATGCATCGGATTCATTCAGCTCACAGAATTCCTTCGGTTCAACTGTGACAGAAACCGTGTACGGATAGTAGTTCTCTGCAACATCATCCGCGCCCAGTGTATCCCATCTGCGGGACCATTCGACCTTGCTGATGCGATACGGTGCATCTTCGGGAACCTTGATGGAATCAAAGTCAAACTTCTCACCGATTACAGGCGCTTTGATGCCGCTGATTTCAATGCTGTCAAAATCCTGATAAACCCTGACCGTCTTGGTGACAGTCTCACCATCCGGACTCTGCATCGAGAATGTTGCCTCGCCCGGCTCGCCGGTCAGCTTGATATTGCCGTTTTCGTTCAGCGCCGCAACGTTTTCGTTGGTGTTGGTATTGTCGGTGAAATCGTAGCCGATCTTGGCAGTCGGCGGCATTACGTAAAATGCTTCAATGCCGTAAGGATACTTGCCGTTCTGAATATCCGATACCGTAACTGTCTCGACCTCTTTGCCGGAGCGTTCCACAGAAGTAGCCTTGACGACATACTGGAAGCGTGCATAATTCGTCGGCGCAAATGTTTCTTCCCGGATTTCATCGTCATTCTTTCGTATGATGCCTGATATTTTTGTTCCCAGACCTGTGGAACCGGTCAGCGCGCGTTCAATTCCTGTACCTGTTTCGCTTTCAATTACCGTATCTGATCCCAGTTCGATTCTCTTAGCTGTTCCGAGCTCCAGTCCCGTGCCCGTTCCGATATCTGTTCTCACAGCCGTTCCTTGTACGATTCCCGTACTCTTTCCGAGCTCAAGTTCCTTGCCCGTCGTTACTGCTTTCTGACTCTTTGTATTTCTTCTCACAACGACTGTCACATAGGGCGTATAGGTTCTGTTGCTGTTCCACCCTGCGGAGCCTTCTTCGTAAAAATCGTTCGGGAATGTGGCAGACGGAATCCCGTTTTTGAACACATCCGGGTTATCTGCCGTGCTGAAGACCTTTTCCTCGTCACGGTTTTGCAGCTTGTAATGCACCTCGGTGATCTCTTCATTGTATGCAAGACCTTTGAAATCATCAAGAGAGAGCTTCACCGGATGATCGTATGTCGCATAGCTCAGGTCTTCGTCATAGGTGATATTGACGGTGCCCGTCAGCGTCGGCTTTTCTTCTGTGAGATAGACCGTTCTATACGGTTCACTGCCCTTGCTTGTTGTGACTCTGACAACGACCTCACCACGGTATTGGGCAAATCTCGGTTTTGTTGAAATTTCAGTAAAGCCAACCGGATATCTTGCCTCGGGCAGATCCTTCGGATCATAAATGCTCAGATCTGTAAAGGACTTCACTTTGCCGAATGCATAGAGATCAACTCCGCTGATGGTTTCGCCTGCATTCAGTCCGTTCAGTGCTGTGACAGAGAATGTTGCAGGGTGATCCTTCTCATTCGGATCGGAATTCAGATTGTCCCTGATCGTGAAGGTGCCGTAAAGATCAGGCGGCAGCGTCAGCCAATCACTTGAGGTGATCATGGATGTCGTATAGTCTTCAGTACGAGCTCTGACCTGCGCCAGTCGATCCTTATCGGTAAAATGGAGCACAACACCGACATCGCCGAAAATATCATTATCTATAACGTAATCCGGTCTTTGGTCAGTAAAGTCCTTCGGATAATGTGCCGTCGGGAGCGCACTCAGATCGGTAATCAGATTCTTCGTGTCATAACAGAACGACTTGTATTTTCCGTATGCGACGTATGTGATATCGCAGACCATGTTGTATTCATCATAGCAATCGCGCAGCTTCTGAACAGAGAAGGTTGCCGGTACATCTTCGCCGAATTCTTCATCCTCGTCCGTTTCGACGGTGAGATAACCTTCAGGGCTCTTCGGATCGCAGACCATCATCGTATGCGACCAGAATGTCTGCTTCTTGTCGTAAGCCAGCGGCCAACGCGTGTTCAGTGCAATGACGCAGACACGGATGCGCTTGCCGATCATCTCCTTCGGGATGTAGCAGGAATCGGTGCGGTTTGCATCAATCTTGTTGTTTTCCAGACTATGTACCTTGCCGATGAACAGATCATCCGAATCAGTCGTCTCTGCGGAATACATGTGAATCTGCTCCGCCGTCCACTTCCACTGACCGTTCTCCGTGATCTTCGGCAGGCCCGTGATATTCGGATATGTTTCCGGATCGTTCTGATAATATTCCTTGCCGTGCGGATCATTCGAGTCAACGGTATTCGCGTACTGATACAGCGAGCCATCCTTTTTCTTGTAGAAGAAATCCCAACTGTCAGGCTTATGCTTTGCCTTGGCGTCCAGCATGTAAGAGGTGCCGCGTTCGTCATGTTTATCCAGTCCGTCCACAAAGACATTGTCCGTTCCGGCGAGGAGCTTGAGCGGATTGCCTTCCTTGTCAACTTCCCACCACTGATAGTACATGTCAAAGACTCTGGTGTCGCATTCCCAGTCGGTCATACCGGTCTTGCCGTTGCGCACTTCAACGGTGTGCTTCTGACCGGCAGGAATCGTATGCGTGTGGGTCGGATAGCCGAGCCACTGAACCGGCGTGAAGTCGGTGTCGAGATACTTATGCTCATATGTGGTCCCACCGTCTGTTTCGATGTTTCTGTACTGCTCTGCCTTTTCATAGCAGCGGAACAGGATCGAGGTCGTGGTTTTTGCGGTTCTCAGCTTCTGACCGAAATCGTTGAACCCCTCAAACCCGAAGATCGTATAGCCGTTTCTGTTCAGCGGCTTTTCACCGATGCCGACCTGCTCCTCCACCTCCAGCACGATGCGGTACATCTCGCCGGCGCGGTAGCCCTGCCATTCGGGGTGGATATTTTTGATGCGCCGTTCAACTTCATCCAGCGGCAGCTTGCACTTGAGGGCGGTTTCCTCCGGCGCGCAGCCGTAGCGGACTGTGATCAGCGGATCGTCGCCGCCGTAGGAGCGGTTTGCATTGAGATTTTCGCGTGTCAGCGGATCGACCTGATACACCTTGTAGGTGAAATACTTCATATTCGTGTGGATGCCCTCATACGTATCCAGACTTACAGCTGGGACAGAGTCTGCTTTGTCAATCAGCTCGGGCCAGATTTCATCGTCGAGAACATCCCTGTCCATAAGGACATACTGCCCGAACTCGTTTTTACTGACATTGGTATACTGACTCACGTACTTGGCGCTCTTGTTATATATCCACCCGGTCATGGATTTTACAACGCTGTCATCTGCGTTGAAATACATGATTGCGTTAGAATAAGGGGTATCCTTGATCGGGTTACCCTCTTTGTCAAGCGGTGTCGGATAATACCAGACCTCAGATGTTGCGACGCTTTCGCCGTAAACATCCCACTCAGCCTGATTCTTTTTTTCGTTTTCTTTGTTTTTCCTGTAATGGAAATTCGGTTTGACGGAATAAGCCGGTCTATTCGTATAGTCATCAATCTGGAAATCAAAATAGCTTTCCATCTGGCGATACGGCGAACGGATATTGTTTCCTTCTTCGTCATCCTTGAACAGATCGTTTGTCTGATGGCCTGTGCCGAGATAATATGCGAGCTGCATGGAAAAAGAGGCGTTGTTAGCTGCTTCATTCGGATAAACCTTCAGATAGGATTTTGTGCGCAGTTCATTGTCGCCGCAGAACAGGCGGTAATGATACAGCCCGTTGTAGCCGTTCTCCTGATCGTCCATCAGAACGAGACAGCCGTCGGCGTTGTCCAGAAGCTGGATTCTGCCGTCACGGATGAGGTCTGCGCCGAAGGAATCCACACCGAGGTTCACAGAGCCGAATGTGCCCGGGAATTTGTTGAAATGCTCTTTACCTTTGTCGCCGGTGCCATAACCTTCGTTATACGGTTCCAGCTTTGCCATGTTCATTGCGTCAAAGCTGCATCGGAATGTGCCGCCGCGCACCTGCACATTTGCGGTGTTGACCGGTTCATCCGCTTCGGCTTCGGTGTCCACCTGATTCTCATAGAAAAGCTGTTCTACGCCGTAATGCTCATCGTATGTAATTTTAATATTTTGCGCACCATTGCTGCTGTCAGCGTTATACATGACCGCGTCGAGGTCCTTCTCTCCGATGCCCTGGCACATATTGAACACGTTTGCACCGCCGTTTGCTTCAAAATCGCCGTCAAAGATGTAAGCTTTGCCGCCGTTCTTTTTGCTGTAGTCATAAGTCCACTTGGAACCCTCGATCATCACCTCAACAACGGCATTTCGGATGTTCGGCGTGCTGCCGTTGCCGATATAATGACCGCCGTACGAAACAAAGGTACCGCCGGTTCCGACACGAACAACCGTGCCCTTGATCGAATTGGTAATACGGGGCTTGCTCGTTGTACCGAGCATACCGGCAATCGAATCAACAAGCCCGAAGGCGCTGTTGACCATGCCCATGATGCCGCTGCTGTTGACAGTCTGTTTGATAATGTTGCTGTTTGCCTTTGCAAGCTGGGTATTTCTGTCATTCTTTGCAGTTTCATCCTTGTTTGCTTTTTGCGCATCGTCGGAAGCGCCCTGACCGTTCTTTTTGCTGTCGCTTTCCAGTGCTTTTTCGCTAATGGATTGGTTTCTGCCGCCGTTCTTTTCTGCAGGCGTGTTTTTCTGCGTTTCCCGTTCTGGTTTGGATTGTGCTGTTACTTTTGTGTTTGCCGCATTCACGTTCTGCAGCACATCGACGTATGCCGCCTTTGCCTCGGAGATACCCGTTGTGTATGCCTATATGTTCATTACCATTTTATCATAATTCATATTTGAATACTACCCCCAACTGGGGGTATTTAAAATAAAACAGCGTTTCGGGCATATCTTGCCGAAACGCTGTATGATAATTAGGCTTTCGGAATAGAGACCGTCAGTTCAAACACAGGTGCACTCTGCACATTCACGGTGCCGCCTGCTGCCTCTGCGGTCTTCCGGAGATACAGCAGACCGCCGGTCTCCGTGACGGGTTGTTCCGGCGCTTTGCCGTTGTTTTGGAATACCGCTGTGAATTGTGTGTCTGTCTCCGTGAGCGTAACAGTCACGCGGTCGCCCTCTGCGTGCCGGACTGTATTGGCGGCACATTGTTCCACGGCCTGCGCAAGAATATCACGGGCAGATTCCTGCTCCGGCAGCGTGCCTTCGATCTTCACCGTCACCCCGATACGCTGTGCCGTTTTCAGAGCTTTGGCAAGAGCATCTGCTTCCTTTTCCTGATTTTCCGCTTCCTGCAGCAGAAAATAGTTGTTATATTCCAGCAAACGGATCAGCTCCGCTTCATTCATGCCGTTCGGATGATCCAGATAATACTTTCCGGAAAGCAGCACGCTGCCCATCTGATTATGAACGGCTGTACGCGCCTTGATCACTTCTCTTGCCGAAATCAGACTTTTCTCGTAGGCAGCCACTGCTTTCATATGAAACTGTACATCTTTCAGGTGCTTGTTCCTTGTGGAAAGTTCATCTGTGATATTGCAGACCTCTGTCATTTCCTCTGCAAAGATCTGTGTATACTGCTTCTCCTGCCCGTTCTCCTGTACGTTCATTGTTTTTTTCGTAAACAGCCATGCTCTGCCGTCCTGCATCCGCAGCAGGTAGCCTTGATCCTGCGCTGCTCCCTGTTCCTCAACCTGTTTCCAGAATACAAGCGAATCGAACAAATGCTTATTTGTCAGGCTTTGCGAAAGCTCGTTGATGATGAGATTGGAGAGCATCACCTTCCCCTGTTCATCACTGATACAGACACCAACAGGCAGCCAGTCCAGCGTTTCCTTGACTGCATCCTGCGTCAGATGCGTTTCGGCATATCGGGTATGTTGTCTGATCTGCGAAAGTACCATCAGCGCTTCAAAAATATCCCATGCCGCAAAAATTACCCACGGGAGAGCAAAAATCCGGTCCGGCAGACTGCCCGGCACAAGCTCCTCTCCAGGATCCAGAATTTTATAGGCATTTGCAGCAATCAGCATCAGCCCGACGACAAGAAAGCTGATGATAAAGAACAGCGCTTCAAGAAACAGGCTTTGTTTTTCGTCCCTTTTGTACAGGGAAAGCAGCAGAACCCCAAATTGCACGATTATAAGAATCAGCGCGGATGTATAAATCATCATCCCGGATACAGACGGGAATACTTCAATCATCGGCTTCATTTTGCATCACCGCCGATCTGCACGCGGATCACCGTCTGACCGTCCTCGCAGACACAGGATACAGGCAGCGGCAGCTCCGGAAGCATCAGCGGTGCTTCCGTATCCGCCATGACTGTGAGTTCTTCATCAGTCAGGCGCAGCCACAGTTCTTCTGTTTTTCCGATCAGTACTTCCGCAGCTTCCTCAAAGCACTCATAAACTGCCATAGCATTCCGGCAGGTAAAATCTCTGGAAGCTGTGATGCGTGCCGCGGTATGAATGCCGCAGTAATCCATATAATGGAAGGATTCTTTCAGCGCAGCGGTCAGCTCCACTGCCGTGATTGCGCCCTGATCCGCTTCCAGCATGACGAAATTCGCCTGCCGCTTAACAAATGCCGTCATAAACAGCACCCTTGCCATATCCTGACGGAAAGAAGGCGTGTCCGGCTGAATCGTATCAAGGAGTGCTGCAATGCGCTTCTGTGCGGGATAGATTTCCTGCACAGCCTTATCATAAAGGCGGCTCCGCTCCTCGATCGCGCCCTTTTCCTGAATCAGCTCCTGCTCGCGGGCAAGCAGCTCATTTTCAATGGAAAGGATATCATTGGCGTCCTCCAGTTCCTCATTCAGTCGATGCTGCGTGCTTTCATCGGAAGCGAAAAAAGCATACCCGGCCTGCAATCCCATTCCGGAAAGCCGTGTGTCCGGCTCAGGATAAATATGACCGCCCACCGCCTGCTGCATCTGTGCCTTGTCTGCCGGAATCGTCACCGCTGTCTGATAGACCGGCACAAACTCTTTATTCGTGATGTTGACCGGCAATTCAAGCTGTGAAAAGAATGCATCATAATTGATATTATGTGGCAGCAGTCTGTTCCGGATACAATATTCCTGCACACCAATCATGCAGAAAATGAGAATCTCTGTCATCTGAAACGGCTCAGGCAGATCAGCAGCAACCATGATTTTATTGATTGAAGTCAGCAGCGGGATCAGCAACAGACACAAAAAAGGGCGAATTGCTTTTTTCCAGTCCTTCATTTCGTGTGAGATGCCGATCAGATGAACGATACTCGTTGCAATCATACTGCCTGCCCAAATATATGCCGCGTAAAACAAAACGCCGTGTGTGTATGTACCGCTTTTTCCGATAAAAATCTCCGTGTCCGGATTCGGCTTGAAAGCAAGATGATGCAGATCGTTTGTCAGGATGCCGATCACAAGCACAATTCCGAGAATCAGCGGATAGCGTTTGATTCGGCTGTGCTGCTCGGGACGATCTCCGAAATAAAAGCTGCTCATCAGAAAAAGCGACGGTACAAGAATCACCGGCACATAATAGAGATACCAGCAATGGCGTTTGATCAGCGGTGACCACTGCACAATGCGATGACTGAGCGTCCGCACCAGAAGAAAAAACTCCATCAGGATTCCCGATGCGATCATATAGGTTCTAGCCGGAGAAGGCAAAAGTCTTCGCCAGACAGACTGCACAAAGTGCAGAATCAGACCGGAGTAAATCATCAGATCAATACAGAACAGCCATGTGCTGATAATATAATTGTCATACTTCGCTACGATACTATCCATGATATGAAAGATGCCGCCGAGAAACAGCAGCAAAAGATACAGAACGGAGCTTTTGGTTTGCTTGCTCATCTGTTCACTCCCTTCATTCAAATTTAGCAACGGCAGAAGGAAAGCTTCTAATTTAGTATAGTATAGCATATTATTCTGGTAATTTCAACCTTTTAAAAAACAACAGAGCAGTATGATTACGCATACCGCTCTGTTTCTTTGTGCTTCAAAAAGCACGTTTTTATGCGGAACTGCAAGCAGACGTTTTTGGCAGTGAAATGAATGTTAAATTTTAGTACCTGCTTGAATTTCACGCATTTAGGTCGATTCTGCGTTTTGAATTGCAGAGGGACAGAGCCCCATTTCAAATCATCGCAAAGCGATACCTTCAAATCCGGATGACGTTTGTCTGCACCGGAAACGCATCATCTGCGACCGCTGCCGCAGCCGGAACCCCAGCCGACATCAGCGCGGTGCAGCCGTAGAAGGCATGGGATTCGATGCGCAGGAGCGTCGGCGGAAACTGTACGGATTTCAGTGCGGTGCAGCCCCAGAACGTGTCCGCCGCAACGGTCTGCACGCCGTTCGGGATCGTGATTTCCGTCAGCGCTTTGCAGCTGGAAAATGCGCCCTTGCCGATCAGCGTGACCGTGTCCGGAATCTGCATTTTGAAAAGCGACCGGCACTCCGAGAACGCCTGCGCGCCGATTTTCGTAATGCTCTCCGGCAGGACGACGCTGCGCAGATTGCGCGCGGATAGGAATGCATTGCTGCCGATCTCCTTGATGCTGTCCGGCAGAATGACATAGCTGCTCTTTCCCTTATAGCGCCGCAGCACGCCGTATTCGATGTCAAGATCGCTCAAAGGCGTGGTCGCAAATTCCTTTTTCGAGAAGGTCACGGACGGCGCTGCCGGTACCGGAGCCGGTGCAGGCGCCGGATCGGCAAAAACTGCCTGCGCTTTCAGAAACGGTCTGCCGCAGACAGGGCAGATCAGCGCGTCATGCGAGAGGTCAACGGTGATGACTGCCCCGCACATGGGGCAGAACGCGTGATGCATTGTCATATGATTTACCTTATCCTTTCTCAATTCTGTGCATGCGCCCCTGCCGGTTTCGGAAGCCGGATCTGATACAGCGTATGCACACGCGGATCGGGACTGTTGACCAGCGCGATCGTGCCGCCGTGCGCTTCCACGATCCGCCGACTGATCGCAAGACCGAGACCGGAGCCGTTCGCCTGTGTCCGCGCCTCGGAGCCGGTCACGAACGGTTCAAAAAGCTGATCCTGAATCGCTTCCGGAATGCCCGTGCCGGAATCACCGAGCGAGATCAGGATCTCCTGCGCGGTCTCCTGCATGCCCGCAAAGATCACGGTTCCGGATGCGTTGTGCCGAAGCGTATTGGAGATGATGTTATCGAAGACACGGCACAGTTCCGCGTGGTCGAATGCATACAGGATCTCGGTTTCCGCAATGTCCGCTTCCAGCGCAAAGCCCGCGAGCTCCAGCTCCTGATATTTTCCGGCGAGATATTCGCGGAAATATTCGCAGATGTCACCCTGTTTCAGATCAAACTGATAATCCGGATGATTCAGCTTGCTGTACCGGTGGAATGTCTGGATCAGCTCCGCGACCGATTCGGATTTGTGATAGATCGCATCCAGATATTGCTTTTGCAGATCCCTGTCCGCGATATCGTCGTGCAGTGCCTTTGCATAGCCCTGAATCACGGTGATCGGCGTTTTCAGATCATGCGAGATATCCGCGAGCCATTTGCGCTGCTGCGATTCCAGTCTTTGGCGCTCCTGCTCGCTTTGCAGAAGCTTTGCCGAGATGTTGTTCACGCGGTCGCAGACGCGGTCAAATTCGAGCAGATCGGAATGGATCTCCGAGACAGTCTGCTTTTCGGAAAGATCCGGTATTTCCTGCAATGCACGGTCAAAATGTTCCAGATCATGCACGATCCGTCTGCGGATCCGCCGGACAAACAGCAGAATGATGACAAAGATGCTGAGAAAGCTCGTAAACAGCAGGAACAGAATGAACCGCGCACCGACTTTTTCGATATCCATGCCTTCGAGCAGACTTGCAGAGGATGCATTCGAGCCTGCAAACTCCGCGATAAAGTTCCCCTGATAGCCCGGATGTGCATCCCGATAGGCGCTCTGAAGCTGGAACACCAGAAACACGCCTGACAGAATGGTGCTGCACAGCAGCGCAGCCAGACAGCAGCCGAATGCCGCCAGCATGTTCAGAATAATATACCGGTTCAGGCTGGTCTTTCGTTTATTTCGTATCTGCTTCAATTTTATACCCCAATCCGCGGACGGTTTTCAGATAGACCGGATCCTTTGGCGAATCTCCGATCTTGTCGCGGATATTGGAGATATGCACCATGATCGAATTATCGTCGCTGCTGTTATAGTAATATTCATCCAGCACATGCTCAAAGATCTGCTTTTTCGTGAACACTCTGCCGGGATGCTCCATCAGCATCCGCATGATCTTGAGTTCGGTCGGTGTCAGCGGGAGCTCCTGACCGTCCTTTTTCAGAATGAACCGATACGGATCCAGTTCCAGTGCCCCGACGCGCAGCATGTCGTCATGCTTCTTCCCGCTGCCGTCGTCCAGCTCATAGCTGCGGCGCAGATTGGATTTGATGCGCGCCACGACTTCCAGCGGATTGAACGGCTTTGTGATATAGTCATCCGCGCCGATGTCCAGACCGAGGATCTTGTCGCTGTCCGCATTCATCGCAGACAGAATCAGGATCGGCATCCGGCTGACCTTCCGGACGCGTTTTGTCAGCTCGAAACCGTTCATTTCCGGCATCATGATGTCAACAAGCGCGAGATCCGGATGTTCCTGTTCGATCAGTTTATATGCGTCCGCGCCGTTCTCCGCGCGTATGACCGTAAAGCCGGCATTTTCGAGATACAGCTTCAGGATCTCCTGAATATCCGGATCGTCTTCCGCAACAAGAATTTTATTTGTCACAATGATACTTCCTTCGCACAGATATTTTGGATTTGAATACTGAAATGAATTTGAAACTTTCTAAAAAAATCTGAAAGGTCTGTTCTTATTATATCATAAAGCGAAGCGTTATGATATAATTGTCCGATATACATTACCCGATATACAGGGAGCAGATCTCTGATCTGCGTATCTGCAAGGGCATTCAAATCATTTATAACGAATGCCTGCATTCATTATAACATATTATGCTGAAAAGCGCAATGGGAGAGCGGACATAAATTTTACTATTTTGCTTTATGGGCGTTATCACGGCGGCGGGCACTGCCCGCTTATAACATATTATGACGAAATGTGCAATGGCAGCTCACAAAAAAAGCGTCGTTTTTGGGAGCAGTCCGGCAGGGAGTTTTTCTGCGGAAATTTTTTTGAAACCTTTGCAAATCTTAAGATTACGTTCAGTGAATCCTAAGGATGCCGTATTATAATAAAACCATAGAAACAAACCGGCACAGACAATCATCAAAAAGGAGCGTGATCTTATGGCTGAATACGTACTCGAAACCTTCGGTCTGACCAAGAAATACAAAGACTTCACTGCCGTTTCGGATATCAATATCCATGTGGAAAAAAATGATATCTACGGATTTGTCGGCAAAAACGGCGCAGGCAAAAGCACCTGCATGAAAATGATCTCCGGACTGAGCCACCCGACTTCCGGTCAGATCTCCATGTTCGGCTGCCGCGGCAGCGAAAAGGAACTGGACAAATGCGGCGCTTATACGCACATCGGTGCGCTGATCGAGTCCCCTGCCTTCTATCCGAATCTGTCCGGATATGACAATCTGCAGCTGATTGCAAAAGGCATCGGCGGCATCACGAAACAGGATATCGGCGAAACACTGGATATCATCGGGCTGACACAGGCTGCCGGCCGCAAAACAAAGGGCTATTCCTTCGGCATGAAGCAGCGTCTCGGCATCGGCATCGCACTGCTGACGCATCCGGACTTCCTGATCCTGGACGAACCGATCAACGGTCTGGATCCGCAGGGCATTGCAGAGATCAGAGCGCTCATGCATACGCTCGTCACGGAAAAGAATATGAGCGTCATGATCTCGTCCCATATCCTCGGCGAGCTCGAAAAGATCGCGAAGAACATCGGCATCATCCACAAGGGCAGGCTGCTCTGCGAGTTCAACAAGGAAACATTCATGAAAGAACACAACGGCGGCATCGTGCTCGAAACGCCGGACGCGGACAAAGCATCCGCTTATCTGCTGGAACAGCCCGGCTGCACCTGCAGCATGAATGATGAGAAGCAGCTCATGATCTCCGGCTATCCGCTGCCGCTCGGCGTCCTGATCCGAGAGCTGGTGCATCATGATGTGTATATCAGCCGGATCGAAGAAAAGCAGCTCTCTCTTGAACAGTACTATTTCGATCTGACAAGCCATTGATTGGAGGGGTAATTATGCTGACAAAACTGATCAACCTGAATCTGTTCCGGTTACGGCGCTCTGCATCCACCTATATTGTGATCGGCGCATTTGCTGCGTTCATGGCGATGATCTTCACCGTGATGCTCGGAACGCAGATGATCGAAAGCGGAAACGCAGAATTTGCAGAGGTTTCACAGAACATCACGACCGGCGGTCTGTTCCGGTACGTCATCAGCGGCGATGTGCTCTGCATGTTCGTTGCGATCGGCACGGCAGTCTTCATTCACGGGGAGATCTCGAACGGCAATCTCAAAAACATTTACGGCAAGGTTCCGCAGAAATCCCTGCTGGTCGCTTCCAAAATCGCGGCGGTTCTGCCGATGATCCTCGCATTCATCGTGATCGGACTGATCGCATCCGTCCTTGCAAGCCTGGTCTGTGCGCCGCACAGCATTGACTTCGGCGGCAGCTTCCGGAGCTTCATCTGTTTCACGCTCCTGCACGTGCTCATGCTGACCGCTGCCGCATCTATGGCAGTTTGCGTCAGCACGCTCACGCAAAGCACCATGGTCACGCTGATCGCCGGATTCCTGTACTGCCAGTTCGGCATCTCGATCACAAGCTTTCTGACAAATCAGATCCACCGGTTCAGTGAATTTACGCTCTCTGATTACACCCTGCTCGGCAATCTGTATTCGATCACGCCGGATTCCTCCGGCACAGACTGCCTGCGTGCCGCGATCGTCTCGGTCGTCATCATCGCCGCATCCGTCTGGATCGGAGCCCGTGCAATCTCGCATTCCGACGTGAAATAAAACAGTAACCGGCAAACAGCACAGCGCTGACAGGCGGCTCCGCAGTCAGCGCTGCAAACATAAATCCGGCATGTTCCCGTTCTCTCACATTCTCACACCATACGCTGCAATGCATTACAGAAAGGAAGGCTGTGCATGACGATTTCGATTAGACTCAGCGATGAGGACGCCGAACTGATACGGGCTTACGCAGCCTTGAACGGCATGACTGTATCAGAACTGCTGCGCCGATCCGTCCTGAACCGGATCGAGGATGAATATGACCTGAAAGCTTATGAAGCAGCAATGGCGGCGTACCGGGAAAATCCGGTGACGTTCAGTCTGGAATATGTGATAAAGGAGCTGGATCTGACATGAAATACAAGGTTGCATTCACGGGAACGGCAAAGCAGCAGCTTGCAATGCTGGAAAAGCCGGTCGCAAGGCTCATCACATCATGGCTGACAAAAAATCTGCACGGCAGCGATGTCCCGATGCAGAACGAAACCGCTCCCCTGCTCTCCGGACAGCGCCGGTACCGCATCGGCGACTGCCGGCTGATCGCAGATATTCAGGAAGACCGGATCGTCATTCTGCTGCTGGAAAGTAAATGCAGAATGGAGCAATCGCAGAAAGAACATGCTGTCAATTGAATCGTGAATAACGTATTTATATATCGAATCGCCCCGAAGTGCTTGGATTGCGCTTCGGGGCGATTCTGCTTCACATTGATCGGCATTCCGTTTTTACAATCTCATTCCGAATCATCCGTAAGCTGTTCAAACAGATCCTTTTCGACAGTGCGGCTGACATGCGCCGCAAAGTCTGCATTGCTTTCGTCATGCCCGCACATGAACATGATGAAATCATCTGTCTGGTCCAGTCCGAGTTCATCTTCTTTCAGCCGCAGGATACAGCTGACGACCATCTCCTCAAACAGTTCCATCAGCTTCGGCGCAAGCCCTAAAAAGAACGCACCGTCTTTTTGAAATGCGCCGTCATCATAATGCATCAGCTCTGTTTCCACATCGCCGCGGAGCATTTCGCCCCGATACGAAAACGTGTCCGCAGGTCTGTCCGCATCGCCATAGTAAACCGCTTCTGCGGACTGGCAGCAGCCGCTGCTGCGGAAATATTTCACAGCACTGTCTTCCGCAAAGTCTATGCGTTTGAAGTCCCCGACCGCATTGTATTTGAAGCCGAACAGTCCTTTTCTGCCGTAAGGCTTATACAGATCAGCGTACTTGTCATAATCAGCCGATCTTTTCTCATAATCGCGCGCATTCGCATACCGCAGGCAAACATCAAAATAAGGGATATTGCAGTCAAATACAACCGCATAAACCGCTTTGTTATCTTCGGTCTTTGCAAAATCTGCAAGCGCCTTTCTGAACGACTGATACATCCGTTCTGCAACGTCCTCGATCTTTATGATATTCATAACCGCCGGCCCCTTTCATTCCGCGATAGCAGAAAATGTTCTGATATGTTCCATTATATCACTCCGTACCCGAAAAAGCAATCCCGTTTCCGGGAAATCCGTGCGCTGAAAGCGCCGTCTTTCTGATACTTCCTGCATCTTGTCAGGCGCATAACATCTGCATACAGAAACAGCCGGAGCGCTTGGTACATAGGGTGCCGATCACCCAAGCAGAACACACTCCGGCTGTCCCCTCACCTGCCGGCATTCCCCTTCGGGAGCCGGCGGCGCGGCTACTCCAGCGTGCTGCGCCGCGCATACAAAATCGAACGTACAAACCCGGCATGCACAAAGCAGAAGCACCGATCCCCTGTTTTGCTGCAATTTTTCCCAAAATCAAACTTTTCCATTTTTCAAATCTCATCTTTTCATTAAAGAGCAAGCGCCGATTCCTTTTTGAATACGCTTTGCGCAGAACCGCCCGTCATCCAACGGGCGGTCTGTTTTTTTACACTATTATATATACACTTGACAATATGTATCATGCATGGTATAATTTACATATTGCAATATTTACGGGAAATATTGCAAAAATAACAGAAAGTGGGAGTGATCGCATTGTTCAAAAAGGTAATTGCCGGCATCATGAGTGCAGTGCTGTGTACAACCGCGCTGCTGTCTGATGCACCCGCCCGAAGCACCGTGCAGGAAGCCGGTTCCCCGCCGGAAGCCGCACAGCAGCAGGAAGGCGTGAGCGGCACAAACTCGCTCGCAAAGTATTTGCAGCAGAAGCAGACGCCGGATACCCGTCCGGTGTCAGAGCAGCTTCAGGCACAGGCTGCCGCCGAACCGACGTATTCCGTCACGAATCTGGAATTTGACCGCGAGACCGGTCTTGTCCGTGTCATGAGTTCGCAGAACTATGCGCAAAAGCTCGTGGTGCTGTTCGTTGATGAGGACGATCCGTCAAATGTGTACCGGCTGGAAACGACGGTCGCTGCGGGCGAGCTTGTCCTGACCGAGCTGACGGCAGACTGCTCGAAGCTGCCGGACTTTTTCACGGTGACTGCCTATCTCGTGAACAGGCTCGATCAGCCGGCGTGCGAGGGCATCACGCTGAAAAACTACACGCATTTCGTGCAGGAGATGCAGGCAACCGATCTCACCGGATTTGAGCCGGAACAGGTCGTCAATCTGGACGAAAGCACCGACACGAACTTCATTGTTCTGTCCGAGGACACCGTGCAGGCGGAATCGACCGACACACGCAACACGCTGATCTCTGCGGACTACGATCACAATGTTTTCGTGTTCGGGGACATTGACGAGACCGTCCGCTCCCTGAAAAACGGACAGTTCTTCTACATCCGCCCGTCCGCGGAGGATATCATCGCGACGCAGATCCTCGATATCGAGATCGAAGATGACACCGCAACGATCACCGGCGCGGACAACATCGACGAGATGTTTGACTTTATCAAGATCGAGATCGAGCAGGAAGATCAGTCGTTCCACAGAGATCTGCCGGAACGCATCACCGAGCTCCCTGCATCTGAAACAGAAGATCCGGCGGCAGCAGAAGACGCCGTGCCCGAAGCAGAGCAGACCGCAGAACAGCGCTATCTCGCCGGAAACTATGCGCCTGCCGGCTTGGTCAAAGACAAAGATCATGAAAAATTCGAGTTTGAGATCGACGCGCCGGGTGAGGAGCTTTATGATCCCGAAAAGTCGGATTCCGAAACGACGATCTCCGCTTCCTTTACGAGAAAAACAAAGGACAATGCGCTGTCAGTAACCGCTAAGCTTGAAATCAAGGTGAACGACAATCTCAATGTTTACAAGCGCTTTACAGAGTTCGATTACTATTTTACGCTGGAATCCAAAATCACAGTCTCTGTCACAGGAAAATCAACATCGGATGTCGCACCGCTGAACCAGAATCTGCTTGCCAATCTGATCGGAGAGCCGGCACAGAACTGCGGCGTTGAGAAAGACGGCTCGAAGGACATCAAGATCGCGACACCGATTCCGGGTATCTTTATCGTTGCAGGTGTGGAATTATCCTTTACACCGACAGTTGTCGGCACAGCATCCATCACGTATCATTCCAAGCGCGGCTTGCATTATGACGGAAAGCTGTACCGCACGCTCAACGGCGACGAGGGCATTCTGGAACGGCGGCTCAATGTGAAAGCAGGTATTGAGATCAAGCTGTCGCTGCATGCCGGTCTGTCAATCCTCGGCGTGCTGGAAGCCGGTGTGGACTTTGCGCTGAAATTGGAGCTTTATACCGAGCTCAAGCATGTCGATAAGATTGATATGGAATCCCATGATCCGAATCTGGATGCACCCGAAGAATTAAAGGATCGGCTGCATTCATTTGCGATCGCAAATTTTGAAGATGAACGGGACGACACTGTCCATGCATGCATGTTCTGTCTTGAAGGTACAGTCAAGGCAACCTTTACGGCAGGCGTTTATCTCAAGCTTCTGGTCTTCAAATCCGAAGCGACATTGCTGGAGATCCCGATCTGGGAGGGGCATTTCTACTTTTCGATCTCGCATAATGAGTTCGGATTCGGCAAGTGCCCGCATATCGCCTACAAAACAACCTTCCAGCTCAGCGTATATGATCTGGTGCATGACCGGTCGGTCGATGTGCCGGCAGGTACGACGATCATGGTAGACGGCGAAACATATACGCCGGATGCGAACGGAACGCTCGTCCTTTACTGCGTGCCGAAGGAGAATCACACTTATATCGTACTCTGTGATAATCACAAGCTCAGCAGCGGCTCCTTCCAGATCAACGATGAGGTCAAGACGATCAATATTCCGGTCGAGCTGGTGACGGACAAAGAAACCGGCGAAATTGATCTCGGCAAAACAAATACGAAGATCGGCGGCAATGAGGATGTCAGTGTCACGCCCGTTTCGACGGAGCCTGCGGAGACCTTTACCCCGCCGATGACGACCGACGCAATGCCGCTGCTTTCCAGAGCGACCGAGACTGTCGATGCAGTACAGCTCGGTGCCGGCATCTGGGGACATGCATATCCGAACGGCGGCATCTGGATCCACGGCATCGGCGATATGTATGATTTCAATAATGCTTCGCCGTTCAATGCGGATACACGGAAAAGAACCCGCTATATCGTTCTGGAGGACGCTGATCCGGAACACGACGATTACATCAACAGCATCGGTCAAAATGTCTTCAAGGGATTTGAGAATCTGGAGTGCGTCTATATGCCGGCGCGGATCCGATCGATCAACAACAGCGCATTTGAAGGCTGCGCAAACCTGAAATATCTGCGCTACGGCGGCTTGGACGACAAGACCGAGACCTTCATTCTTCCTTCTACGCTGCAAAGCATCGGCAACCGCGCGTTCTGCGGATGCGCAAGCGCGGTGTTCGGCGAGCTGGAAATCCCGAAGCCCGTTTCCGCGATCGGTTCGAGCGCCTTCGCAGAATGCATCGGCATCAAGACGCTGCATGTTCCGGATGACAGCAAGCCGACGATCGGCGGCTATGCCTTTGACGGCTGCACTTCTATGACAAAGGCAGTGCTCGATGTCGGTGTCGGCGATATTGAGCGGCATATTTTCCAGATGTGTACCGCACTGGAAGATCTGACGATCCCGTCGTTCCACATGAACGAGGGTGATACAACACCGCATCTCTGCTACTATTTCCAGCAGTATGCGCAGACGGATGAAATGTACTTCTCGTTTGACGATGCAAAGGGCTGGATGGGCGCTGTTCCGTATTATGTGCCGGTCGCACTGAAACAGATCACAGTGCTCAGCGGAACAGAAGTTCCGAACTACTATTTTGTCAATATGAAGCACCTGAAATCCGTCATCCTGAAAGATAACATCACATTCATCGGACAGTCTGCCTTCAGCGAATGCGCCGCACTCGAAATGATCGACTTCGGCAATGTCGCTGTCACAACAGACACGCTGATCCTGCCGGATACACTGAAAACGATCGGAGAAAGCGCATTCAGAGGATGCAGAGCTGCAAAATTCGGCAAGCTTTCCATTCCGGAAAGCGTGGAGATCATCGGCACATCTGCATTCCTAAGCTGCGAGGGCATCACTTCGGTATATGTGCCCGGCTATGTTGAGGATACCGGCGAAACGGATGAAAACGGCAATCCTGTTCTGAAAAAGCGTCTGGAGCTCGGCGGATCTGTATTCAGCTGGTGCATCAACATGAAATCCGCGGTCTTCGGCGGCGGTATCGCAGCGGTTGGCTATCAGCCGCTGGAATACTGCTACAATGTAGAGGAACTGACCTTTGCGTCCTTTGCAATGAATCCGTCGCTGAAAAATAATGTCTCGCTCTTTTTCAATGAGAGCAACAACGATATTAAGGACAAGATGTATGATACCTACGTCACCGGCGGTATCGGAAATTCTTATTATCATTATGTACCGAATGTTCTGAGACGAATTGTCATCACCGACGAAACAGAAATTCCGGCAAGATTCTGCTGCAATCTGAAAAATCTGGAAGCATTGATCTGCCCGAAAGGCATCACGGCAATCTATGACAGTGCGTTCCAATCCTGCGAAAATCTGAAATACATCGGCAGCGATCTGAACCCCGCCGCGGGCGGACAGCTGCTCATTCCGGAAACAGTGACGCTGATCGGAAACGGTGCATTTAACAGCTGCACATACGCACCGTTCAAGGATCTGCGGATTCCGGAAAGCGTCAACCTGATCGGACCGGGTGCATTTGCAAACTGTCAGGACATCACCTCGGTATACATTCCGGGCAGAATTGCAGAGGACGGTTCCAAGTGCCTCACGCTGAACGGCGGTGCGTTCCAGAGCTGCTACGGGCTCAAAAAAGTCGTGCTCGGAAACGGTATTGCTGTTTGCGACAGCCATGTGTTTGCATATGACTGGAACATTGAAGACTTTACACTGAGCACCTTTGACATGGGCAACGGCTGGCTGAAAAACAGCATGAGCATGTTCTTCAACGAGGGCGGTGATGTTGCGGACAAGATGACATCTATTTATCTGACCGGCGGCATTGGAACGACCTATTATAATTATGTGCCGAACTGCCTGACAAAAGTCACCTTCACGGATGTCGATGAGGTTCCGGGCGGTTTCTTCCAGAATATGACTATGCTGAAATCCATTACGCTTTCCGGCAAAACAGTTTCCGTAAATGCAAGCGCATTCAATAAGTGCGAGGCATTGGAAGAAGCATACCTGATCGGTGAGGACAGCGACTGGGACAATGTCGAAATCGACGAGCGCGGCAATGATCCGCTGCTGCGGCTGGTGCGCAAGGCGGTTCCGGTCGTGATCACGGCTGATCCGACCAATGTGACGGCAAATGCCGGCGAAACGGTCAGCTTCCGTGTTGCTGCGGCGGGCAAATACGCGCTGAACTATCAGTGGCAGTCTTCCGACGACGGCGGCAGCACATGGAAACCGGCAGACAGCACGGGCGATACGCTGACCTTCACCGCGGCAGATGCCCAGAACGGCAGACTGTTCCGCTGCACCGTGACCGACGAAAAGGGCAATACGGCTGTTTCGGCGGCGGCAAAGCTGACGATCAGCGGAAAGGCTGTTTCGGAGAAACCGGAAGGCTATCGCCCCGGCGACCTCAACGGCGACGGTCAGATCGACGTCAGTGACGTTGTGCTGCTGGCGCGGTTTGTGACCGAGGACAAAACCGTCAAGGTTTCCGGCGTCGGCATTCTGAATGCGGATGTGGACGGCAACGGCAATGCGGGCATCGAGGATATTACGATCATTCTGCAGTACATTGCACGCATCATCCGCGTTTTCCCCGTCGATGCGACGAATTGAGGTATCGCTTCGCGATGATTTATAATGGGCTTTCAGCCCAAACCTGACCAAAGGGATTGCATCCCTTTGGAATCCCATTATGACTTTTCCTGTTGGGAGTAGTCGCGCCACAGAAGCCGCGTTCAGCGGCGTGTACTGCGAATGCTGGGTGAGCCACGCCGCCGCACTCCGGAGGGGATCGGCAGCGGGCACTGCCCGCCCAAAGGGATTGCATCCCTTTGGAACCCCATTATAAGAATGTGAAATCGCCCCGAAGTATTGCGCTTCGGGGCGATTTTTGCAGGAAGTATTTAAGCGGGCGCAGACAAGTCACGCATTACGCATTTCTTATGCTCGCCTTTGCGAAAGACCCCGCTTTCCGGATCGGTCGTGGATTCGGCAAAAGAAGTAATTCACGACTATCTCAAAATCGGCGATTTTACGCTATTTCAGGGCGATGCAGAGATGTACTTCAAAGCTAAGTACGAGAAGCTTGAATTTCATAATTGGCATGACATCCGTGTAAACGTGTATGTCTGAGCCGATAGAATCGTTAATAATAAGGATCTCACAGTTTCGGATGTGAGATCTTTTTTGTGGCTTGAAATATGGGCGTTTTACGTAAATGTACGATTTAGTTGACACTTGACTTTTTCGATTTCATATAGTATAATTATCATAAACCTGCGCATTATACTGTTATAGAGTGAAATCAAACTTGCGTATTATCATATTTCAGATGATAGGCAAACCTGCGCATTATCCTGAGAGGTGCTGTTATGATACTGAAACGAAAGATGTATGACAAGCTGCTGACACTGAAAAACGAGCTGAGCGGCAAGAAAGCATTTCTGATCGAGGGGGCAAGGCGTATCGGTAAGTCAACGATATGCGAGGAATTCGGCAAAAACGAATATAAGAGCTACATCCTGATCGACTTCGCCAAGTGCCCCGATGAAGTGAAGGACTATTTCGCCAAGCACATGAACGATCTTGATACGTTCTTCATGCTGCTGTCCACATATTATAGTGTGAAGCTGTATGAGCATGAGTCGCTTATTATCTTTGACGAGGTGCAAATGTACCCGAAAGCGAGGGAATGCGTCAAGTATCTTGTTGCCGACGGCAGATACGATTATATTGAAACAGGTTCTCTGATCTCTATAAAAGAGAACGTCAAGGATATTGTCATTCCCTCAGAGGAGCGTCATCTGAGTATGTATCCGCTGGATTTTGAGGAATTCTGCGATGCTTTGGGAGAGGAGCAGATATGCGGATATATCCGCAAGTGCTTTGCCAATAGAGTTCCCCTTGAAAATGAGCTTCACCACAAGGCGATGCTCCTGTTCAAGCAGTATATGCTTGTGGGCGGTATGCCTCAGAGCGTTATCGCTTTCCTTGAAAGCCGCAAGGACTTTGACAAAGCCGACGTTGAGAAGCGTGATATCCTTGCACTTTATCGCAGCGACATTATGAAGATAGACACAAGATACAGAAGCAAAGTCCTAACCATATTCGACCAGATACCAGGGCTGCTGTCGCAGCACGAAAAGCGAGTGGTATTCAGCGATGTTGCTGCCAAAAGCACAGCAGATCAATATGAGGAGACATTCTTTTGGCTGTCAGATTCGATGATCTCCAACGAGTGCTTCCTGTGCAATGACCCGAATGTGGGGCTGTCGATCAACGAGAACAGAGCTTATGTAAAATGCTATCTCGGCGACACGGGACTACTGGTAAGCCATGCCTTTGACGAGAACGAACTGCTCGAAGATGAGGTATACAAGCAGATACTCGGTGACAAGCTGAATATGAACGAGGGAATGCTTTATGAGAATGCTATCGCTCAAATGCTCACCGCAAATGGTCACAAGCTGTATTTCTACACGCAGTACAACGCCGAGAAGCACCGCAACGATATCGAGATCGACTTCCTGATTTCCAACAACAGCAAACTGAAATACAAGATGTTCCCGATCGAAGTCAAGTCGGGAAAGAAGTATTCGATTGAATCGCTCAAACGCTTCAAGGAGAAATACAAAGCTCGTATAGGTGCGTGCTATGTGATACACCCACGCAATCTCAGCTTCAAAGATGATATTATCTGCATACCGCCTTATATGACGATCTGTCTATAAAGAACACCGACGTTCAGCCTGATTGTTTGAAAACGGAACAAGCGAGTTATCTGCAAAACGGCATACTTCTCCCTGGTATTTGATCAGTCGATCAATCAAAGCCCGTATTTTTCCTTTTCTTGTTTTACCACGCCGGTTGAATATCTTTTCCGTAATCGGATTTCGTTTAACCGCCTCTTCAAGTATCCTGTCATAATTCTGCTTTAGGAAGTCCATGTAATGCTGACGAGATCCAATTACCGGGTGCTGATTATAGAAATCAGCTGCGCGGCACATGCTCATCAGTTCTTGATAAAGATTACGTGCCCATGTCTGTTCCGGATGATTCTCATAGATACCCGTCAGTTCACGCAGCAGATCAAGAAGTCCCCATTCTAAAATAATATCCGCGCAGCGGATACTTCTTTGAGGACATACAAACGGACATGCACAAATCTGACGAGCAAACCCAACATGCGAAAGGAGACTGCCGAAAAAAACGGCAGTCCCCTTTTCATTTTCATTTGCCGCATATCCGGCAGAGCGGTCAAACATCCGTCCGCTTGAAATGGATCAGTCCGGCAGTCAGGAAAACCGCCATCCAGATCACACTCAAAAGCATCGAAAAATACAGCGTGTCATTTGAAATCGTATCGCCGGTCAGCTGGGCAAAACAGCTCCAGATCCAGAATCTTGAAATCTTGCCGTTCTCAATCTTCAGCACCGATTCGATCACAGATGTGAGGATCGTGCCCAATGTCGGGCACAAAATGCCGAGCGTGATCGCGGCAGAGGTTTTTCGCGCGATAAACGCGACGCTGAATGCAACCGAGCTGATCGCCGCCGCAACAAGAAGCTGCGTCAGCAAAATCATGAACAGATGCGGCGTGAACTGCATGTTGAAGTGCAGCATTGCCGCAAGGGAAATGTAGATCGTCACCCAAGCGGTCAGCGCAAAAAGAAGAATGACGATCAGCGTTGTGATCCATTTGGAAAAGAAGATCTTTGTGCGGCTGTATCCGCGGCCGACGATCAGCCGTACCGCATCACTCGAAAAATCGCGGCAGACCAGAATCGAAATCAGGATCGGCAGCAGAATATCAATCAGACTGCCGGAAAAACTGGAATGAAACAGATTCAGCCCCGTGCTTTGCATGTCGATCGTTTCATCCGAAATATACAGCAGAACCGGCAATGCAACGATCGCGATCACGATCAAAAGACAGATATACGTGCTTTTCTGGCGGAACAGGCAGCGGAGTTCGACTTTCAGTAATTTCAGCATTTACTCGCCCACCTTTCGCATGAAGTACTGCTCCAGTGTTTCAGCGTGAATGATCAGCTGCGAGACCGCGATCCCGCGATCGCAGAGCAGTTTGTTGATCGCTGCACTGTCCTCGATGTGAGAGGCGACCGTGACAGTGTCTTCGTTTACGGCGATATCCTGCGCATCCATCTTCTCCCGCAGGATCAGCGCGGTCTTTTCGGCATCGTCCACATGCAGAATAATCTTTTTCTGACAGTAGTCGATCAGATTCGCCGCTTCGATTTCTTCGACCAGTTTGCCGTGGTCGAGGATCGCGTATCTCGTCGCGATCCTGCCCAGCTCGTCCAGCAGATGACTGGACACCAGAATGGTCGTGTTCCGCGTCTGATTCAGATTCAGCAGCAGATTTCTGATCTCGATGATGCCGACCGGATCCAGTCCGTTGACCGGTTCGTCCAGGATCAGAAATTCGGGATTGCCGAGCAGCGCAATGCCGAGCCCGAGCCGCTGCTTCATGCCGAGCGACAGCTCTGCGGCTTTTTTCTTCTGATGCTTTGCAAGATCCACCATTTCAAGGATCTGCGCGATCTCCTTCTGCGTGCTGCCGAACATGACCGCATAGCGGCTGATATTCTCCAGCACGGTCGATTTCATGTAGAGCGCCGGCTTTTCAATAATTGCGCCGATTTTTTTGCGGAATGCATACGGATTTTCATTTCCGTTGAAACGGTATTCGCCGGATGTGGGATCTGTGATGCCGAGGATCGCTTTCATCAGCGTGGTTTTTCCGGCGCCGTTTTTCCCGATCAGTCCGTACACATCGCCGCGGTGGATCGTGATGCTGACGCGGTCAAGTGCAAGCGTGTTCTGATAGGCTTTTGTGAGTTCGATTGTTTGCAGGATCGGATTCAATTTCTCATCTCCAATTTGTGTTTCAATGTTCGTCTTTTCAGGCGGCAAAAAACCGATGACATCAATATAACACAATATCGCAAAAAAGTCAATGGACAATTCCATATTATCATTTTTGAATATCTGTCAGCGCCGCATTTTCCCGCCTGCCCCGCAATATCATCCATGCTGTCGCTATATTTTTCAAAATGATGTAACCTTTTTCCGGTCTGTTACGTCTATAATAAGTGGGGATGCCTTGCTTTGTCCCCCGCCATGCTGCGCACGGTTCCGATGCCGCAGAAAAAATCGCAGCCCGCTTAAACACTTGACAGAAAAATGCGCGCATGGTATAATATGAAACTGCAATAAGTTACATATTTATTGCAAATTTTAATGATGGGGTGGTTTATTTGATGAAGAAAATGATTGCCGGTGTGCTCAGCGCAGTTCTGTGTACAACGGCAATGCTGTCCGGCTCGCTTGCGCCGGTCAGCAAAAAAGCCGCGGATTCCGGCGGCACTGCGTCAAAGCAGTCGCGTCCGGACGATTTGCAGGGCGAAAACGCGCTGACGCGGTATCTGGTGCAGCACACGCAGGATGCAGACACGCTCATGCAGCCGATCAAGGCGGCTGCGGCGGATGCGGTCTACGGCATCGGCAATCTCGATTTCGACGCCGAGACCGGTACGGTGCGCGTCACGACCACGCAGACACTCGGCTGCAAGATCGCGGTCACGTTCACGGATGACGACGATCCGTCGCAGACCTACAAGCTGGAACAGCATGTTGCGGCGGGCGAATACGTCAGCACGGAGATCGTGGCAGACAAAAGCCGCATTCCGGCGTATTTCAAACTGTCGGCACAGCTGGTCAATACGGCGGGCATCCCGATCTGCAAGCCGTTTCATCTGAAAACCTTTACGCGCTCCGTGCAGGAGATCCGCGAAAAGGTCGTCAGCGATTTTGACGCAGAGCAGGTCGTCAATCTGGACGAGAGCGACCGCACAAACTTCCTTGTGCTCTCCGAGGACACCGTCCGCGCGGAATCGACTGCCGGTTCCAACACGCTTGTTTCTGCGGACTACGATCAGAACGTCTATGTGTTCGACCACATCGACGACAGCATCCGTTCGCTGGAATCCGGCGAATATTTCTTCATTCAGCCGACCGAATCGGACATGATCGCGGTGAATGTCCGCGATGTCGAGGTGGACGGCGATACCGCGACTGTCAGCGGTACAAATGAGATCGACAACATGTTCGAGATCATCAAGATCGAACTGGAAAATCAGACCTATGAATCGCATTCGGAGCAGGCTTATCGAGCGCTGAACGCGCAGTCGCTCACAGAAGATGAATTTGAAGATGCGTTCCGCGAGCGAACCGGTCTGGATCCGGATAAGGACATGGAAACGATCACCTTCACCAAGACGGTTGAAAAGGAGTACCCGTCCTTAAACGGACATTTTAAGTTGACGCCCTCTCTCGGCATAGAAAGCACTTACAAATTCAATTTCTACGGTCATTTTCGCGATATCAATGTCGTTCTGATCTTTGATGCAAAGGCGCAACTGAAGCTGAGCGCAAAGCTGACGACGGACGGAGATGATGAGACCAGCACCAGTTCAAGCAGCAGCACCGGCGGTTCGGGCAGTACCGGCAGCAGTACAAGCAGTTCGGGCAATTCGGGCAGCAGTACAAGCGGTTCCGGCAGCAGTACAAGCAGCAGCTCGCCGCTCGGGCAGCTCGGACGGTGGATCCGCGATCATGCGGTCACGGATGATCCTGACGGTCCTGATCTGTATTTTCCGGTTTATGCCAATGCGCCGCTGTTTGATATCGGCTTATACGTTGACTGGGAGTTTGAGGTCTGCGCAGAGGGTACGATCGGCCTGGAACTGCGGTTCACCAAGGGCATAATGTATGATTCCGATGACGGCGTGCAGCTGATTGATTTCGACAATCCGCCGGTCGCACCGGTCATCAATCTGAAAGGTGAACTGTCCTTCAAGCTGACGTTCGGTGTGCAGGTAAGACTGTTCGACGGACTGGTTCACGCTCATGCCGGCGGCGGCTTGAAATTTACGGTTTCCGTGGATTCTGATAATATCGAGCGATGCAATAAGGAAATCAACTACGGAAACATTTTCACGATAAATGCGCAGAACATTCCAAACCGTCCGTACTTTCCGGACAATGTACATTCTGATGACTGGTGCCTGCCGCTGGAAATCGAACTCAAGACCGTTCTGGAAGCAGGACTGGTATTTGGGCTCAAGATCGGAGACAATCACGGTATTCTGCATCGTCTGAATGATTCAGAGGTCGGTTTTGAGATCTCGCGGGAGAGTGACACAATCGGCGACATCCCGCTCCCGAAGCTCATCGTGTACATCGCATGCAACGAGCTGGGAGACTATAAGGGGCTTTCGTTCAACTGCAAACTGGAAATGCCGGATGAACCGGAAGAAGAATGCGCACATCAGGCATTCAGAACAACATTTGTGACGCATTTCCTGAATATGCCGGAAGAAGATATCCGCGCAAAGCTCGTCGTGGACGGCGCGGAGTTTGAACTGCATGATCTCCCCGAAAGCTCAATTGTGATGTATGCGGCACTGCGCAAAAATCCGCAGGATCATTATACCTATTTCATCAGCACGAATGACAGGATCCGCGCAAAGGGCACATTTGTGATCAACGACAGCGCGCAGGTCATCGAAAATACGATCGACTTCAATGTGGAGCCGGAATCGACCTCGACTGTGACGCCGCCCGTCACCACAGCACAGACAACAACCACGGTGACGACCACTTCGACAACAAGCCCGATCCAGACTGCCACGGTGCCGGCTGCGATCATTGCGGATCGGAAGGATTACATCCGCCTCGGCGATCATATCTACGGCATTGTCCCGAATGACGGCGTCTTCTCGATCTGGGGCTACGGCGATATGTACGACAATCCGAATCTGCCGTTCGGCATGCGCGACAAGGTGCGCAGCATCGTGTTTACGGATCAGGATCCGGAAAACGGTCTGTACATCAACAACATCGGCGCAAAGGTCTTCTCGTCGATGCCGAATCTCGGCGCGGTGTATATGCCTGCGCGCCTGAAAAAGATCGGCAGTGAAGCATTCATGGGCGACGAAAATCTGCTGTATCTGCGCTATGGCGAGCGCAGCCACGAGCGCAGTTTCATCCTGCCGGATACGCTGGAAGAAATCGGCGATAGCGCGTTCAAAGGCTGCACTTCCGCGGCGTTCGGCGATCTCCGGATCCCGGATTCCGTGACAATCATCGGAAACCATGCATTCGAGGGCTGCGCCGGCATCACGACCTTGCAGATCCCCGGTGAAAGCGGCATTGTCGTCGGAGAATACGCGTTCACTGCATGCAGCGGTCTGACAAAGGCGACGCTTGCGGTCGGCATTTCGCATCTCGGTCGGGGCTTGTTCAATCAATGCCTGAATATCGAAGACGTCACGGTTCCGAGCTTTGACCTTGTCAAATCGACATACAAGCAGCATTCCGCGGTGCTGTTCACTTCCAGTTATTGGCAGTCGGATGCGCTCGCGTTTGCCTGCGAGGAACGCGCCGATCAGGCAAATGCATGGAACTGGTATGTCCCGAAATCGCTGAAAACCGTGACCGTGCTCACCGGCACAGAGGTTCCGGAATCCTTCTTCAGCAATCTGTACTGCGTGGATACCGTGAATCTGCCGGACGGCATTACCGCGATCGGCAATCATGCTTTTTCGCGCAGTGAGGAAAAAGAAGTATATGCGGCGAACGGCGGCGGCGTGAAGATGATCCGGTTCGGCAAGCACGGCAGTCCCGATGCGATCATGCTGCCGGATACCCTGCAAACGATCGGTGACTCTGCATTTTTCGGCTGCCGCAATGCGCAGTTCCGGACGCTGACGATCCCGGATTCGGTCATGCAGATCGGACAGCATGCGTTCATGAATTGCGACGGTCTGGAAACGGTGATCGTGCCGGGCGCAGGAAAGACTGCGATCGCATGGAGAGCATTTTCGAATTGCCCGAACCTGGAACGCGCGGTGCTCTGGGACGGCATCAAAAACTTCGGAAATGCGCTGTTTTTGAATTGCGATGCATTCAAGGAGCTCGTGCTCTATGACTATGACCTGACAGGCTCGGTGTCCGATTTCTTCCGCGATATAAAAGTGACGAAAACACCGGAAAAGATGGCTGTCGGCTACGGCGGCGACTATACGCAGTACAAATTCCATGCAATGGCTGACCTGACCGAGATCACGCTTCCGGTGCGGCTCTCCAAGGTTGAGGACTTCGCCTTTGTGAACAGCGATCAGATCCGGAACATGTTCTTCATCGCGGAACAGGGCGACTGGAATGACGTTGCGATCAGCGAGATTGGCAATGATCCGCTGCGCAATACGCTCGGCAAGGACCGCACAGGCGGAAAATACCTGCCGCTTGCCGTGCTTGCAAATCCGGAGAGCGCAAATGTCTATGCCGGCACGCCGGTCTCGTTCTACACGATGGCGGCGGGCAAATATGACCTGTTCTACCGTTGGCAGTATTCCGACGACAACGGCGCGGCATGGACGGATACGGACTGCGACACCTATAAGCTGACCGTGATCGCGGATGCTGCACTGAACGGGCGCCTCTACCGCTGCGTTGTGACCGATGCGAGCGGAAATACGGTGACATCGGATGCTGCCAAACTGAGCATTGACGGCGCGTCGTCGAAGCCGGAAGGCTATCATCCCGGCGACCTGAACGGGGACGGTCAGGTCGATGTCAGTGACGTTGTGCTGCTTGCGCGGTTCCTGACCGAGGACAAAGACGTCGTCATTTCCGTCATCGGCGTGATCAACGCGGATGTGGACGGCAACGGCAATGCGGGCATCGAGGATGTTACGCTGATGTTGCAGTACATCGCGCGCATCATCCGCGTATTCCCCGTCAGCCAGCGCGGGTAATAGAGGTATCGCTTCGCGATGATTTAGAATGGGCTTCGCGCACGCTTCGCTATGAGTTTGCAAGCAAACTCACCAAGCCCGCCAAAGGGATCGCATCCATTTGGAATCCCGTTATGATAATATGAATTTGCCCCTGAGCGTTTCAAAGCGCTCAGGGGCAATTTCTGTATGATCCGGCGCGATCCGGTTCCGATCTGTTATCAGACTTACTTAGTTTACCGGAATTACCGCATTCCGCAGACAAGTTCCCCCGCAATCGAAACAAAGAGCACAGCAGTCCCGTGACCGCTGTGCTCCTGTGCTTTTGTATTCATATTTTACTGTGCATTGCCTGCAAGCAGCAGATCCATTGCGGATACATCCGCGGTGAGATCTGCAAACTGCATGCTGTCGGAAACCGCGCTGCTGCTGCCGAATGCAGACAGATTCTCCGCGAGCAGCATCGTTTGCAGGTCGGTCAGATCCGCAGCGTCCCTGCCGCTGATCTCCGCCGCTGCGTGCAGCTCCGGCAGAACAGATGTCTCTGCTGCAAGTGCAGCCGCCGGCGCTTCAAAGCCGTAGATCGCTTCCAGTGCCTCTGCGCCCGCCTGCTCGGGATCCTCGACCGGATCCGGCTGCTTTGTCAGCACAAGCGCCCATGTCTCTCTGTCCACATAGCCCTCTGCGCCGTCCGCGAACCGGAACGTGAAGCTGTTCTGATTCCAGCGGTATCCGCTGACCGTCAGCGTGTCATCGAGATCCGCGATGCCGAGCACAAGATCAGAGCCGCGCTCCGTGAATGTCACCTCATCGGAATGGATATCGGAAAGAATGATCGTGCTGCTGCCGTTCCAGTCGTTCACGGTATCATTGCCGTAGCCCTTCGCGAAAATGTAGGTATCGCTGCCGTTTCCGCCGTAAAGGAAATCATTGCCCGTACCGCCGTCCAGCGTATCATTGCCGCTGCCGCCGCTGAGACCGTCATCGCCGCCGAGACCGTAAAGCTCCGCATCATCCGAATTGTACACGCCGAGCCAGTCGTTCCCCTCGGTGCCGTAAAGCGGCTCATACTTCGCAGTGATCTGATCCTGCGCAAGCACCGTGCCGTCATCGAACACGAACCGGATATCGCGGTTTGCGTTGTAATCGAAGAAATGATCGACGATCAGGCAGTCGGACGAATCCGCGCTGCCGAAATGAATGATGAGGTCATTTTTCAGATTGCGCGTATTCACCATGTCGGATGCCTTGTAGCCGCGGATCAGAATGGTGTTGCTGTCCGAGGACGCATTGACCGTGTCGGTGTCATAGCCCGCGCCGAATACATAGGTATCGTCGCCGTGGTCGCCTTGCAGATAGTCATTGCCCGCGCCGCCGTCCAGCGTATCCGCACCGCCGCCGCCGTAGAGGACGTCATCTCCGTCGCCGCCTTCGAGCCAGCCTGCATCGTCACCGTCGCAGAGCATGTCGTTTCCGGCGCCGCCGATCAGCACGTTCTCGCCGTTGCCGCCGTAGAGCGCATCGTTTCCGTCGCCGCCGTCCAGCCAGCTGCCCGCATCGCCGTCGTAGATCCGGTCGCTGCCAGCATCGCCGAACAGTACATTCGTGCCGTATTTGCCGTCGATCGTATCGTCGCCGTCGCCGCCGTATACAAAGTCGATTCCGGTTCCGCCCTCGACCGTATCGTCGCCCGCGCCGGCATTGACAATGTTGAAGCCGCCGTCCGGAATCTTGATCCCGTCGCTCTCATCCGTTCCGTCGATCACGGCACGGCTGCCGCCGATCATCTCGGATGCGCCGCTTTCCGATGCAAAATCATAGTTCATCGGAGCGCGCAGGAAGTCCGACAGCGAGATCGTTTCGCCGGTCTCCTTGTGTTTCAGCACAAAGCCGCCCTTGATCTGCACGCCGGTACTGTAATCCCCGACCGACAGTCCGTCCGCAAAGACCAGACGGTTCTCGCCCTCGGTATCACGGATGACGTCATTGCCGTGGTCTGCGCCGATGATGTAATCATCATTGCCTGCGCCGCCGGAAAGCGTGTCGTCGCCGGTGCCGCCGTACAGCACATCATTGCCCGCTTCGCCGTTCAGAATGTCGCTGCCGTCCTCGCCGTACAGCAGATCGCTGCCGTCGCCGCCGCTGAGCGTATCATCGCCCGCGCCGCCGAATACAAAATCATCGCCTGCGCCGGCAGAAACAGTATCATTGCCGTCCTCTGTGCGGAACAGCTCCTTTTCATTTGTGCCGCTGATGCTGTCATCCGCTGCGGAGCCGAGCACGACCGTCAGGTCGGAATAGCGCGCATATGTGCCGGCAAAATCCGGATTTGCGGTGAGGAACTGCTCCAGATAACCGGTGCCGAATGCGCGGTCATAGGCTTTCAGGAACGTGCAGATCGTGAGCACATCCTTCTGCATCGCGCCGTCCGGATCGGTACTGCCCTGCATTTCCTGATCGAGCAATTCCATGTCGAGCGCGGGTTCACCGGTCTCGCTGCCGGTCTCTGTGATCAGATCCAGCGCATACGAGCCGCAGTGTTTGCTGAGCAGCGAGAAATACAGATCCTCAAATTTAGCATAGAGCCGCTTGAGGATCGGCGCCGCGTTGACATTCGGGTTCGGGCTGCCGTCTGCGCCGACAAACTGCTTCACGCCCATGATCGTTTCGATCACATGCAGATCGCGGGCATCCATCGTGCCGCCGCGGGACGTTCTGCCGATCGCATCTGCACCGGAGATGAAGTACAGGATCTTCTTCGTCAGTGCGCGCTTTTCGAGATAATCGCCGGACTGCGCGAACTGTTCGAGCATTGCGGCAAGCTCGCCGGTCTTGTCCGCAGCGATCGCGTTGTCAATGCTGCTGAGATTGCCGAACGAGGTCAGCGCATACGTGCCCTCCCCGAACATGTTCGTTTCGATCGTGTCAAAGGTCTTGACATCGAACCAGTTTTCGCTGATCGTCGTCGTGGTGCCGTCCTCAAATGTGACGTCTGCGGCATGTGTCGTCTGCACGCCGATGACGGTCGGCGGATCGGTATGCTCGGTATAATTCAGGCTGATCGACCGGATGCCGAGTTCTGCAAGCGTTTCGAGCTCGCCCTCCGATTTTCCGTCCTGATCGGCGTCCTTCCAGACGCGCAGCTGCTTGAATACCGCATCCTGTTCATCAATCACTTTGTCGCCGTTCGTATCAAACGATTTCAGCGCAACAAAGCCGTTTTCCGCAGTGATCTCGTTTCCGTCCGCATCCCTGCCGATCACCATGTAATTCGTGAACAGCTCGCCGCCGTCGTCGATCCTGCCGTTGCCGTTGCGGTCGAGCGCGAGATAGCCGTCCTTCGGCCCGATCCATGCAATGCGCTCCGCAAAACCGTTTTTGTCGAGGTCGAAATAGACCGGATCATGCGCATCGTCCATCGGGATGAACTCGATCTGCGATTTGCCGTTCAGGTGCAGGATCAGCGGATCACGCGGGGGCTGTGCCTGACCTGCTTCGTCATAATCGTCCGCAAGTCCGCCGGATGTCGTGTCTGCCATATCGCCGCCGAGACTGTCGCGCGGATCGCCCGGATCCATTGTTCCGCCGCCTCCGCCGGACGGCTTCTTTTTCAGACCGTAAGAGCCGTCCTCATGCTCCTCCAGTTCAAAGAATCCGCTTTCGCCGTCGATCCGGAACGTAAAGTCCTGCGAACCGCTGAAATACGAACGGATCGTCATGGAAGCGCCGGTCTGCCTGGAACGGATGACCAGATCGCTGCCGTCTTCGGATCGTTCGATCGCAATGATCGCATGGAATGCATCGTCTTCGGTCGGCACACCGCGGAACAGGACATAATTGTGTCCCCTGTTGTCAAAGACGGTATCGTGATCGTTGACCGTGCCGCGATTGGATGCATTTCCGTAGATCTCCTTGTCAAAGATATAGGTATCATTGCCTTCCTCGCCGTTCAGGAAATCCACACCGCTGCCGCCGTTCAGGGTATCGCTGCCGTCGCCGCCGTACAGAGAATCGTCGCCGCTTTCGCCGCTGATCTCATCGTTTCCGTTGCTGCCGTACAGACGGTCGTCGCCCATGCTGCCGCTGATGCTGTCATTTCCGTTGCCGCCCCAGATCCGGTCTTTGCCGCTGCCGCCGTCGATCGTATCATCGCCGTTGTCGCCCCAGATCTTATCATCGCCGAGTCCGCCTTCGATCGTATCATGTCCGTCGTTGCCGGAAATACTGTCATCGCCGATGCCGCCCTTGACCGTATCATTTCCGCCGCCGCCGAAGATCCTGTCATTGCCTTCGCCGCCGTCAATGATATCGTCGCTTCCGCTGACAGAATCATGCTTCTTGTCGCCGTAAATGGTATCGTCGCCGCCGTCGCCGAACATGATATCCGTTCCCGCGCCGCCGATCAGCGTGTCATCGCCGTCGCCGCCGTGGATCTCGTCTTTGCCGTCATCGCCGTGCACGGTATCGTCACCGGCATCCCCGAACAGAATATCATTGCCGGAATCGCCGTGGATCGTATCATCGCCTCTGCCGCCGTGCACCGTGTCATCGCCGGCGCCTGCGTGGATCTCGTCCTTTTCGGTGTCACCTGCAATGAAATCATTGCCGCCGTAACCGTAAATGCGGTGATTGATGCCGCCGGATGCGCAGATATAGTCATTGCCCTCGCCGCCGTCAATATCATACTCGCTGCTGACAAAGGACTGATCGTCCGTAATGGTCTGCGTACCGAACAGAAACTCCTTGATGCTGTCAACGGCAGCGCCGACCGTATCCGCAACAAAATCCAGAAAATGATTGATGCCGCTGACGATAAAATCAATGGCGACCGCATCAATCAGCACCGTGATGATGTTCATATTCGCACTGCTCAGCAGGCTGTTCACTGCACTGCCTTCCGCGATCATGTATTCCATGATCTTCTCGACATTCGGATCCAGAAGGCTCAGAAGCGCATCGCGGTACTTTGCGTTGAACAGATATTCCAGCGCATAGCCGATATGCCGCATTGCCGCGTCCTGATCAATGGAAGGATCAAATTCTGCGATATCCGCCGCATGGCAGGTGATGCATTTCAGGATCAGCGAGGTCAGGGAAAGCGCACCGCCGATCTCAAGGCTGCCGCTGTCCGTCAGGAGCTCCGCCGGCATATGGTAGCCGATCGGGAAGCCGCTGACCAAGCCTATGTCAATGACCTCGCGGTTGATGCCGGGCAGCTCATTCATCAGGCAGCCGACAAAGCCGATGTTCGGCAGAATGCTCGTGATGCGTCCGGCTCTCGCAGCGATCTCCGGACTTTTATTTTTCAGGAACGCATCGGAAAAGCCCTGTCCGTCCACGGAAACGCAGCGGTCAACCGAATCCGCCATGATCGTGACATACTGCGCGAAATTGCCCGCAGCGGAATGACCGGTCACGGTGATATTCAAATCGGACGCATTGCTAACGCCGAGCTTTGCTTTTGCGGCTTCGACCGCATCATTGTAGAATTGCAGCGCACGCGTCTGCTCCGCCGTACCGTCCTGCACGGCGCCCAATGCATTGCAGATCCATGTGGAAACGTCGGGGGACACAATGCCGTCGCAGTAGTTTCCGCCGTAGACGATGTACACATTGTCGGTATACGGATCAATCAGGCATGCCGCAGAGGTCGTTTTATCGCCGTTGTTCGCAGGCGGATAAATGACTTCCAGCCGGCAAAGGCGCGGATTGTTCCGGATGATCGAAAGGATCTTGTCCATGCCGAGATCGGAATCCGAATATCCGAGTGCGCCGTTGAAGCAGGTGTGATAACCGTTCCGGTCTATACGTTCGACAAAGCTTTCGACGGTGTTTGCATCGCCCTCGTCAGAAAAATTTTGGTAATATCCAAGTGTGCTGAGTGCAACAAGTTCGCTGTCTGTCAATTCAAATGCCATTCTTCATTCTCCTTCCATGTAACGTGATTCAGTGCGGAATATCGCGATCAAAAGCTTTTGATCACGGTTTCGGTGTATGTTCCGAGCATCTGCTGCGCAGGAATCGTGCCGTCCGTCCGGTACTGCCGCTGAAGCGCTGCAAAGTCGCCGGCATCGCATTTGCGCAGATGAAAGAACACCGTATCATCGCTGAACAGCGGGAGCTTTTCCTGAATGCGCTGTTCGATCGCCGACGGATCGCCCCCGACATAGACCATATAGTCAAAGGTCAGCCGGTTTGCGGCGATCAGCGCCTCTGCCTCGTCCGGCGTTTCAATGCGCGGAAAATCGCTGCGGAATCCCGCCGGAAGATCCGCGATCTGCGCGCAGTTCACCGTTTCCGCGACCTCTGCGCCGGTCTGCGCATTCAGCCACTCCGTCAGCAGCGGCTCCAGTTCATGCTGCATGTAGGTCTCGCAGATAACAGCCGGCGTTTTCGGATCTGCCGGATCAAACCCGACATAGATCTCGTATTCGCTGCCGGAATCGTCATCCTCCGCCGAAAAGCGGATCTGCTCATAGCGGTTTGTGCCGATCCGGCGCGTCTGCGACATGCTGATCCGGATGCCGGTGCCGTATTTCTCCTGCATATACGCAATCGCTGTCTGTTCGGCTGCCGCCTGATCCGGAACAGGCTCCGGCGCGGAACATCCGCAGCAGAACAGCATGGTACAGATCGTACAGATGCAGCAGATCGCAGTCAGTCTGCGGTGCATGGCTCTCCCCTCTTTCTTTATAATACGATAAGGCAATTATACCGTGTTTTCTACATTTTGTCAATGCAATATTTTCATGAAAAATCAGTGAACATTCCTGCAATGCACGAAAATACGGATGATTTCAGAACGCATCCCGCGCATATTCCGTTATATTAAATCAGAATCAAATCATCCTTCTCATCCTCCGCGCTGCCGGTCAGTTCTCCTTGAGGCTCTCGCCGAAGCCCTTCACGATCGGATCGAGGAAATAATGCAGAACAGACTGCCTGCCGACCTTGACCTCGACCGTGCCGGTCAGTCCCGACATGATGCGGATATCCGGATTCGTGTTTTCGAGGTCCAGCTTGACCAGATAGACGCTGCCCGCCTGCTCGCTGCTGAACGAGCTCGGACTGATGTACCGCACAGTGCCCCTGACCGTGCCGTATTTGTTGTAGGGATACGCTTCCAGCTTGACCGCCGCTTCCATGCCCGTTTTGATGTCCGCGATGTCCATGTTCTTCACATAGCACACCATTTCGACCGGCGCATCTGCCGGAACAAGCGTAATGATCTGCTGCGATGCCGTCACGGTCTCGCCGATGTTGTGGACGGCGATGCTGTTGATGTAGCCGTTCACGGGCGCGGTGATCTTCTGATATTCCAGAGACAGGCGGTATTTTTCCAGTTCCGATTCCGCCTGCTTCAGCTTGCCGCTGATCTCCGAAAGGCTCGCGTTGATCTGCTCGCTGTAAGCGGTCTGCGCATTCAGGATATTCATTTCAGCTTTCAGATACTCGTTTTCCGCCTGCTTCAAAACAAGCTCCTGCGCGTTGTAATCCGCTTCGGAGACCGCCGGATTCACCTTGTAATCGTCATACTTGATCTGCGCGATCTCGCGGTTGAGGGCAGCGTTTTTCTTCTCCCCTTCCAGAATGCTCAGATTGTTCCGGTATGCCTGATCGGTGTCAATGATCGTCAGAATGTACGGTTTCAGATTCGCGCTGTATTTGCTGACATCGACAGCGGACGGATCCTTTCCGTCGCGGATCATGGTCAGGATCTCGCGCTGCGCTTCGAGTACTTCCTGCTGCCCGTTCATATACTCCACATCAATATCAATGCTCTGCGTATCGAGTTCGATCAGCACATCGCCCGCCTGCACATAGGCGCCGTCCTCGACGTTGATCGCCTTGACCGTGCCGCTCGTATAGGCGTTCAGGGAGCTGATGCTGCCGACCGGCTGCACCGTTCCGGGGGACATGACGACCATGTCGATCTGCGACAGGCATGCCCAGACGACCGCCGCGATCAGCAGCGTAAAGACGCCGAGAATGATGACCGTACCCGCCTTGTGCGCCGGCCGCTCGATGATCTCCAGCATCGCGGGCATGAAGTCGTATTTCAGTTCGCTGTCGCGCTTTTTGCTGTGCCGGATCAGATATTGTTCCATGCTGTTATCCATCGACTGCACCCCGTTTCTGCTGGTTGTAAAGATACGCATACAGCCCGTTCATCGCCATGAGCTTTTCATGCGTATCGTATTCGATCAGCTCGCCCTTGTCGATCACCATGATCTTCTGCGCATCCTTCAATGTCGAGAGCCGGTGCGCGATGATGATGACCGTTCTGTTTTTGCAGATCTCTTTCAGATTGTTCTGAATGATGCTCTCGGATTCGTAATCGAGTGCAGAGGTCGCTTCGTCAAAGATCAGAATGCGCGGATCATTGAGGATCGCTCTTGCGATCGCGACGCGCTGCTTCTGTCCGCCGGAAAGCCCCATGCCCTTTTCACCGATCACGGTGTTGTAGCCGTTCGGCAGTTCGAGGATGAAATCATGTGCGCCCGCGATCTTCGCGCATTCGATGATGCGTTCCATCGGTGCGGACGGGCAATGGATCGCAATATTCTCCGCGACCGTGCCGTTGAACATGAAATTTTCCTGCAAGACGACGCCGATCTGTCTGCGGAGCATTGCCGGATTGACAAGCGAAATGTCCATGCCGTCCACGGAGATCCTGCCGCCTTCCGGAATATAGAGCCGCTGGATAAGCTTGGAGACCGTGCTCTTGCCGGAGCCGCTGCGTCCGACCACGCCGACGACCGTGCCCGGCTCGATCGCAAAGCTCATGCCCCTGATGACCTCGCGTCCCTGCGGATCATACCGGAAATGCACATTGTCAAAGACGATCCTGCCCTGCACCTTCGGCATCGCGGTCTGATTCGTATTCAGCACCGGTTCGGGCGCAGTATTGAAGATGTCGCCGATGCGCTTGACCGAAAGCGATGCCTGCTGATACTCCTGCCAGAGCTGCACCAGCCGCAGCACCGGCCCGCTCACCCTGCCGGAAAGCATCCGGAATGCGACAAGCTGACCGACCGTGAAATTGCCGTCCATGACCGCCTTTGCGCCGAAAAATAAGATCAGCAGGTCAAAGATCTTCTGGATGAACTGTCCGGTCGTGCCGGCAGTCGCGGAGACCATCGAGGTCTTATAGCTTGCCTTGACATAATCCGCCTGCAGGTCGCCCCACTTTTTCTCGAATCGCGGCTCCAGCGCGTAGGACTTGACCGTCTGTACGCCGGTGATCGACTCCACGAGAAAGGACTGCGTATTCGCGCCGGTCTCGAATTTTTCGTCGAGCCGCTTTTTGAACAGCGGCGTCACGATCGCGGAGAGCACCGCATAGACCGGGATCGAACACAGCACGATCACCGTCAGCATTTTGCTGTAACAAAGCAGCACGACGATATACACGATGATGAAAAACAGGTCGATCATCGAGGACAGCGGCGTACCGGTCAGGAAGCTGCGGATGCTGTCAAGCTCGCGTACCCGCGCGACTGTTTCGCCGACGCGCCGCGACTCGAAATATTTCAGCGGCAGCGCGAACAGATGCCGGAACAGCCGGTAGCTGAGCATCACATCAATGCGGTTCGTTGTGTGCGTAAATACGTAATTTTTCGCAAGACCGAGAATCAGCTCGTAAACATAGACAATCGCAATGCCGACCGTCAGCACATGCAGCGTGGACATGCTGCGGTGAACGAGCACCTTGTCCACGACGACCTGCGTCATCACCGGCGTCAGGATGCCGAGGATCTGCACGGTGAATACCGCGATCAAAACCTGAATGAACGCCCATTTGAATTTCAGAATGGTGGGGATGAACCATTTGAAGCTGAATGCAGCCTCGCGGTCAAGCAGTCCTTTTTTCCGGATCAGGATCGCTGTGCCGTCCCATTCCGCCGCAAGCGCCGCCCGTGTCACGACCTCCGGCGCGGGCTTTTCCGTGTGCAGGATCATGAAATTGTCGTCCTGCGATTTCGCGATGATGAAGAATCTGCCGTCCTTGCCCTTTGCGATGACCGGCGCGGAAACATTTTTCAGCTTTTCCGGTTTCAGCCGGCAGAGCTTTGCATGCATGTGCAGCGCCTTTGCAGATTCGATGATCTCTGTCTCGCCCGTCAGCCGGTCGGGATCCAGCACGGAAAGCGCCTGCGCCTGATCCTTCGTGACCGGTATGCCGTGAAATTTCATTACGATCATAAAACAGGACAGACCGCTGTCTTGTTTTTTCGCCATATTTTATCCTCCGGTTTACGCAAAAAGCACAGCAGTGCCGTGACTGCTGCGCTTTTGCGATACAATTTTACTGTGCAGAATTTGCAAGCAGCAGATCCATTGCGGAAGCATCCGCGGTGAGATCTGCGATCTGCATGCTCTCGGAAACCGCGCTGCTGCTGCCGAATGCAGACATGTTCTCTGCAAGCAGCATCGTTTGCAGATCGGTCAGATCCGCAGCGTCATTGCCGCCGAGTTCTGCTGCTGCGTGCAGCTCCGGCAGAACAGATGCATTTGCAGCAAGTTCTGTCATCGGTACCGCAAAGCCGTAGATCGACTCGAGTGCATCTGCGCCTGCCTGTTCCGCATCCGGTTCCTTTGTCAGCACGAGCTCCCATGTGTTTTTATCGACATAGCCCTCTGCGCCGTCTGCGAAGCGGAATGTGAACGATGCCTGTCCCCACTTGAAATTGCTGATTGTCAGGACATCATCCGTGCCGTTCACGGAAAGCAGCAGATTGGAGCCCCACTGGTCGGAAACCGTGACCTCGTCCGAATTGATGTCGGTCAGCTCGACAATGCTCTGATCGCTGCCCCATTCGTTGATCGTGTCGTGCGCATAGCCCTTTGCAAAAACATAGGTATCCGTGCCGTTTCCGCCGCTGAGCGAATCATCGCCTGCGCCGCCGTCCAGCAGGTCATTGCCGTCATTGCCGTTCAGCGAATCATTGCCCGCATCGCCGTACAGCGTATCATTGCCGCTGCCGCCGCTGATGCCGTCGTCGCCGCCGAGACCGTGGATCTCTGCATCGTCCGCCGTGTAAATGCCGAGCCACTCGCCCGCTTCCGTACCGTAGACCGGCTCATACTTTGCCGTGATCTGATCCTGCGCAAGCACCGTGCCGTCATCGAACACGAACTGCATGCTTCTGTTTGCATTGAAATCGAAGAAATGATCGACGATCAGGCAGTCAGACGCATCCGCGCTGCCGAAATGAATGATGAGATTATTGTGCAGATCGCGCGTATTCACCATGTCCGCCGCGGTATAGCCGTGGATCAGAACGGTGTTGTTGTCCGCGGACGCATTGATCGTGTCGGTGTCATAGCCGACGCCGTAAACATAGGTATCATCGCCGTGATCGCCCTGCAAATAGTCATCGCCGGCGCCGCCGTCCAGAATATCCGCGCTGCCGCCGCCGTAGAGACGGTCGTTTCCGTCGCCGCCCTCAAGATGACCGGCATCGTCGCCGTTATACAGCACATCATTGCCCGCGCCGCCGACCAGATGATTCTCGCCGTTGCCGCCGTAGAGATGATCGTCACCGTCGCCGCCGTCGAGGTAGTCGCCGTCGTTGCCGCCGTAGAGGTGATCGTCACCGTCGCCGCCGTAGATCAGATTCTGACCGTTGCCGCCGTTGACCGTATCATTGCCGCTGCCGCCCTCGATGTAATCGCCGAGCTCGCCGCCGGTGATCTGATCGTCGCCGTCGCCGCCGTAGAGATCATTCAGACCGTTTCCGCCGTAGAGTACGTCATCGCCCTCGTCACCGAACAGATAGTTCAGGTCATCGCCGCCGAACAGCGTATCGTTGCCGGCACCGCCGCGGAGCGTATCGTTTCCGCTGCCTGCTTCGAGAACATCGTCGCCGTCCCCGCCGAGCAGCGTGTCATCGCCGTCCCAGCCGATCAGGGTGTCGTCCCCTGCCTCGCCGTAGAGCGTATCATCGCCGATGCCGCCGTCAATGACGTCATTGCCCGCACCGCCGTGCAGAATGTCATTGCCTGCGCCGCCGTCGAGGTGGCTGTCGCCGGAACCGTCGGTGATCTGATCGTCGCCGTCCTCGCCGCGCAGGACATTCGGTCCCTCGCCGCCGTTCAGGATATCATCGCCGTCGCCGCCGTAGATGAAATCGAGATGTTCGCCGCCGGTCAGCGTGTCATTGCCCGCACCGCCGCGGATGATATTGAAGCCGCTGCCTGCGGTGATCACATCGTCGTCATCCGTGCCGGTGAGCACCTGTCTGCCGGAGCCGCCGCCCGGGATCTGCGCTTCGCCTGCAAACGAAAATTCGTAGTTCTCCGGCTGATCCATGAAGTCCGGGATCGCGACGGATTCGCCGGTTTCCTTGCTGACCAGCGAAATGCCGCTGCGGTCAATTTGCAGCTTGTAATCATCCGCGCTGAGCTCGTCCCCGAACACAAGAGTTGTCGTGCCGGACGTATCGCGCACCGTATCATTGCCGTGCTCCGCACCGAAATAATAGGTATCATTGCCGCTGCCGCCGATCAGGGTATCGTCCCCTGCCTCGCCGTAAAGCGCATCGTTCCCGTAGCCGCCTTCGAGGATATCATCGCCGTCATTCCCGTGCAGGATATCATCGTCATCATCGCCGGAAAGGAAGTCGTTTCCGGCGCCGCCGTTCAGCGTGTCATTGCCTGCGCCGCCGAAAATGCGGTCATCGCCTGCCCCGCCGTTCGCGGTATCGTCGCCGTCCTCGCCGTACATGGTCTCGTTCAGCGCAGTGCCGCTGATCGTATCATTACCGGCATCCGCATAGTAAATGGAAAGCTCGCCGTTGCCGCGCAGCACATTGCCCTGTTCATCGCCGAAATACGCATTCTTTCCGGCTCTGTCAATCGCCTTGAGCAGCTCGAAATCGCCGTATTCCTCGAAATATGCACGGTAATCCGCAAAGCAGCCCGGATAATAATAGGTATCGAGATACCGCAGATAGGATGCAGCATCCGCGATCAGCACCGCGCCGTCATCGGTGAATGCGTTCGTGCGGCGCAGATATGTGCTGAACACGGAAAGATCCAGCTTCGGCTTGCTGCCGGAATCATTCACGAGAATATACGGCAGAACATCCGCAAGCGTCGTCTTTTCGATCAGCTCGCAGTAATACATATCCACGATCGTATCAAATGCAGCATTCAGGACAGGGCCCGCGGCGGAATTGGGGTTCTCGCCGTTCACGCCCTCAAACTCCTGACCGAGCAGGCATTCCAGCGCATGCAGCTTCTTTGCGTCCATGTACGGACCGCGGCTGCCGTCTTCGATCTCTGCGGCGCCGGTCATCAGCATGAGCATCTGCACGATCAGATCCTTGCGCGCGGTCTCGCTGGAAGTCTCCGTATAGCGCTGCACGAGGGCTACGAGTTCGCCGGTCTCATCGAGCGCCATTGCCTTGTGCAGCGAATAGACATTGCCCATGCCGCTGACATTCGGGAGCGCTGCGATCTCCTCGGGGATCTCGACCGGATTGGTGTCCACGGTATTGAACTTCTGCGAGAGCACCCAGTATTCCGCCATGCGCGATTCCGAGCCGTCCGCAAACCGGAACGAGCCGACATTGCCGAGCACCGTGCCGGACTTTGTGCCGGAGTTGATCTTTTCATGGTCAAGCGAGATCGAAACAATGCCGGCATCTTCCAGCGAGATCAGCTCGCCGGCATCCGTGCCCGCATCGCCGTTCGCATCCTTCCAGACGACCAGATCGCCGAAATGCTCGTCCTCTGCATCGAGAATGCCGTCCGCATTGGAATCAAGCTCTGCGAGCGCAGCAAAGCCGTTTTCCGCCGGCTCACCGGATGCAAGCAGCGTGTTGTCGCCGAATACCTCGGTGCCGTCATTGATCGCGCCGTCGCCGTTGCGGTCATAGGCAAGGATCGCATCATCGCCCTGCACCCAGTTGATGCGTTCCGCCATGCCGTTGCCGTCCAGATCGAAGTTGACGCCGTCCGCAAGCGTGGTCGGATTGAAGCCGTTGTTTTCAAGGTCCAGCACGATCGGATCGACGCGGCTGGTCTTGCCGTTGTTGAACTGATCGTTTGAGGAGCTGCCGCCGCCGGACGAATTGCCGTTTCCTTCGTCCTTCTTGCCCGGCTCATAGGGCTTGCCGCCGGAATTGCCGTCGCCATCGAGATCCTGATTGGTCTTTTCCTCATAGTTCTGGAAGGCACTCCGCGCCTCGGCTGCTTCTTTCTGATACTGCTGCAGCTTATTTTTAGTCTCCTGATCAAGGAAGGGTGCAAGTGCCTCACCTGCATCGCAAAGCACTTCTCTGCCCTCGATCTGTTCCTGTGTCGGCTCGTCATAGACAAGCTCATCGCAAGCTCTGTCAACTTCCTTGAGCAGCTTTACATAATTGGAGAACAGTTTAATACCTTCATCCAGAACGGCTGCCGCTGTATCGAGCGTAGACGAGATCACATCTCCAAGCAGACCGGGGAGATACTTGGTTCCGCCTGCAGCTATTTTCAGAACGCCTTCAAATCCTTCCGCAACAGCTGTATTTCTTTCTGAAAGGTCTGTCGCATTTTTGCCGTCTCTCAGTGCATTCGCGATATCAAATAATCCGTCTGAAACATTGAGTCCGACTTCAACGCCTTTTGCAATCTTATCAAAGTCTCCGATATATTTCTTGTACTTGAGATACTTCGCACTGTTTTTATCAGCAAGCTCCGTCAGCAAATAATTGGCATTTTTCTGCCGGTTCGTCAAACCGTCTGTCAGGAATCGCTGCAGATTGTCACAGTTGACGCCGTTGGTGCTCTGCACACGCAGGATCATCTTTGCAACATTGCGGCTGTCGCCCACAACATTCGCCCAGTCGCCGGGGCTTGTCACATCAAACCATTCGCCGCTTCCGATTCTTCCGCTCAGATCCGTTACCTTTCCGGTGGTCTCATTGATTTTCAATACGACTTCCAAATATTCTTCTAATACTTGACTCATTTCATGTTCCTCCTGATTTTAATTAGGATCATTGTTCTCCGGATGTGCGGATAGCCCGATTTTGTACATTTCTCCGCCTGCCTGCGTATATTTCAGATACTGCCGGTCGCTCAGCTGATACAGCCAGTATCCGAAACCGTCTTCGTCAAGCATGTACTCTGTCGGATCCCCGTACACTTCCGGAACCTTGTCCGGCGGATCACTGATCGAGATCCCGCCGACCGTGATGTCCTGTATCCAATCCGGCTTGTTGTAGATAAAAATATTGTAAAAGGTCGCAATTTCAAGCGTTTTCTCATCCAGTTCCGCATCGCCGTCATAGGTCACATAACCAACTTCCGTCCCGTCATAGAAAAGCTTGTAGGTGAGCAAACTGTTCTCAGTGTCCGCAAGCGAGAACGCAGCAGAAAAATGGTCTCCCCAGTCCCTCAATGTCCCCGGAATGGAAACCACGACGTCAGCAATGTGAATGTCCCCGCAGATCTGCTCAAAAACTGCTGCATTGAATTTGTCGTTTTCAGTCCATGACTCCGCATCGGATGCATCGGCGCCGGATGAATCGCCGGACGCCGCGGGCTCCGCAGACTGCTCCGAAGCAGAGGATACAGACGGATTCGTGCTGTCACTGTCCTGCTGTCCGCAGCCGGTCAGAACCGGAACCGCGAGCAGCATGCATAAAACGCAGGTCAGAAGATTGCGCTTCATTGAAATACTCCTTCCGTTTTACAGAGTTATACAGCTGCGCCGCATAAAAGGATACAGCCGGTATATTATACCATACAGATATACCGGAAGTCAATCGGCTCACCTGAAATTTAAGAAAAAACGAATAGTTCATTTTTCGCATAAAATACAACTTAAAAGATACCTTTATCATTCTGTCGGTCAGATCCAAAATTAGCAGCAAAACGCAATTTCGCAAATGGTCAAAATGCGTTTAGCCGCTAAAAAATTGCGTTTAGCCGCTAAGATTTTGCGTTTAGATGCTAAAAAAATGCGTTTTGCTGCTAATTGCCGTTTTTTGAAACAGCGTATTTGCGGAATTTTCAATATGAAAATTTTTCCTAATACTTTAATACTTTAGTATTATAGTAAGTCATGCACGGCATTTGCCCGATGCAAATGTCGGCAGTGATCCGAAAAAGAAAGAACAGACTGCTGTGCATGTTCATGCTAGTGTACTGTATGTATAGTCTGGGCGTGATCCCGCAGAAACGAGAAATGCCCGCCGATTTACCGGATATATCAGGATTATCGGGTAAACCGGACAGCACCGGTAACCGGAATAAACAAGAATGACCGGATAAATTTGGTTTACTCATATTGACAAACGCACCGGAAGTGTGGTAAAATAAAGGAAAATGACCTATAAAGGAGAAATCCTGACCATGAAAACGCTTTGTTTTGTCAATCAGAAAGGCGGCGTCGGCAAGACGACTTCCTGCCTGAACATCGGCGCAGCGCTGCAAAATGCAGGCAAACGCGTGCTTTTCGTTGATATGGACGCGCAGGGCAGCCTGACCAAGAGCGCGGGCGTCACGCAGCTGCCGCAGACCGCGCCGACTGTCAGCGAGGTTCTTTCCGGAAAAGCGACTGCTGAGGAAGCCCTGATCCGGCGTGAAAACGTTCCGGATCTGCTGCCCGGCGATATCCGGCTTTCCGGCGCAGAGATCGAGCTGATCGGTGCTGCCGGCAGAGACTTCATTCTCCGTGAGGCGCTCGAACCGCTGCAGGACGCCTACGACTACGCGCTGATCGACTGCTCCCCCAGCCTCTCGATCCTCACGCTCATGGCGCTGACCGCGTCCGACGGCATCGTGATCCCGGTCGCGGCGCAGTACATGCCGCTCGACGGCATCATGCAGCTCATGCAGACGGTCGATATCGTCCGCCGGCGCATGAATCCCGCGCTTAAAATCACCGGTGTCATCGTGACGCTCTACGACTCGCGGCGCAGCCTTGATAAGTCGATTTACGACGCGATCCGCGAGAAATTTGCGGACGAGCTGTTCCCGGACGTTGTGCGCTATAATTCCAAGATCGCCGAGGCGCCGACCTTCGGCAAGGACGTGATCGCCTATGCTCCGCACTCCCCCGGCGCCGAGGCTTATACCAATATTGCTGCGGAAATCATCCGACGTGAGGGTGCATGAGCATTAGATTATTCGGTTTACCTGATAATTTTTGATTATCCGGCTTCTCCGAATTATCGGATTTATTCAGATTATCATTTGTTTGTGCTTTTCGTTTATACTCCCCTGCCCTATCATCGTGTATAGTAGCAAAAATGCGAATTTACGTGGATTCTCTCGATGCTGCTTTCTGTACAGATTATTCAGTAAACTCTGTTTACCGCGGTTACTGTGGGTTTATCGTTCCTTAAATACGTTTACCGCTCGTATGCATGATAGGCAGATTACTAAGATTATCGAGAAATTCCAGTATATTAAGAAAACCGAGCTTATTGAGATTATTCCGGTTATGATTGGGATTCTTTGCCGTTCTCTGTTGTGGAACATGGGTATTTCCGCACCACTGCGTAAGATGCGGGATGTTTGGTTTACTTGATAATCTTGCATTATCCAGTAAACCAAGTATACACCGTTTACCGTCGCATCTGCGTGTCCGCTCATGTTCTTTTCTGTGACAGTGTGAATTTCAGGTTATCTGTGATGTTTCGTAATATTGAATGATCTGGTGTATTCGGCTTGCTGGTATAACCGCTGCCATGCCGCTGGTATGCAGCCTGTGATTTGTATTCTTTGTACTGTCAGCGATGTGATTCAGACCGTTCCTCGGTTGCTGTATTTCTTATTCTATATTGTATGCGTTTATAATGCATTGTATGCGTTTATAATGCGCAATATGAATAATTTCAGTAAACTGGATAAGTCTAATAATTCGGATATCTATTATAATTTAGATAATATAAGATTACCGAGTAATCCGGAGAATCCAAAGAAACCAAAATAACTGAATAATCCAGATAATACAAGTTTACCCGAAAATCCGGATAAGCTAAATAACTAGATGTTATCAGATAAATCTGATAAACATAATAATCTGAGAAATCTTAATAAACTGAGTAATCCGAGCAATGCGGATAATTTTAGGAATCCGGATAATCTGAATATTCTAAATCATCCGGATAATTTGGAAAATTAGAATAAACCGAATAAACAGGATGTACCGAATCAATCGGGTAATTTGAGTAAACCGGATAAGCCGTGCTAATACGCTGATTTTACAGTGCGGAAATCCGGATAATCAACGAAAACAGCAGTCCGCTGCACGAAATCAGCAGGGCAGGGGACTTGTAAATTTTCCCGAATGCACAATTCAGAAAAGGAGAAAAAATATGGCTTTCAAATTGGAATCGAATCCGCTGGACGCAAATCCGCTGTTCCGGCAGCCGGAGCAGGACGAAAAATCGCCTGTACCGAAAAACGAATCTGCAAAAAAACAGACGAAGAAATCGGCGGATAAGCCTGCACCGGCGCAGAAAAAGCGTGCCGGAAAGCAGGAATCCGCGAAACCTGCGCCTGCAAAACCGGTGCAGACGGTGCAGCCGGAACCCGTCAAAGCGGATCCGGATGCTTTCATTCGCGCGACTTTCATTATGAGAAAGGATCTGCTGAAAAAGCTCAAAGATTACGCCTATACTGAGCGCCGCGAGATCAAGGACGTTGTCAATGAACTGCTTGAAAATGCGCTGCTCGATGTTGAGCGGCAGTATCGGGCAGCCGGCAAAACGATTCTCGAAAAAATTGAGCGCTGATCCGCGCCGACTCGGAAAGGGGCTTTTTGAATGACTTCTGAACATGGCATGCTGATCCCGCCGCTGCCTACGCCGGACGAGGAAGCCAAAATTCTGGAAATCCTGCACGGCTATGCGGAGCAGATCGCGCTGAATCCGGCTGTGCTCGAAATTTCGGGTTTTCTTGCGATCGTTTTATCACCGCAACAAGATTATAACAGCAAGGAATTTCTGCTGTCCTGCACATCCATGCTGATCTATGTGCAGCAGTTCGGGATGATTACAAATCAGATTGATACAGGCGAAAAACGCGCGCTTTTTTTGCAGGAACTCGAACCTGATGACCTTGCATATCTGCGCAGTCAGGACTATCTTTCGGACGATGAATTTGCGGAGCTGGCAGGGGAGCCTGCGCCGGCAATGTTCCGCTTTCTGTCGGCATTTCATGTCGCAAGATTGTTGGAATTTTGCATGCGGCGCATCGCGTTTTCTTCGCCCTACCGCACGAAGGCGCAGGCGGAAAATGCCGTGCGTGAGATCCCTGCGCAGCTCGCGATCCCGACAATGCAAAATTATACCAATATCATGAGTTTGAAGCCGTTCGGCAATGCTTATATGCAGCCGCTTGCATCGACGGACGGGCTGAAATTCTCGGACGGCAGGATGTATTTCATCGGCAATGAGATTCAGCCGGTCTCCGAGGTGCAGCTGCAAAATATGGTTACAAATGAGGGTATTGAGTCCATTGATCTCGGCATGCTGCGCATCTTTTATTCGATCATTCTGACCGAATTTGAAAAGACAAATTGTCAGCAGATCCGTGACGTCATCACGCTTTATGTGCCTGATCTTGCGGAGAGCATGGGCTTGCAGCGCAACCTCAATAAGGCAGGCATTCAGCGCATCATTGATACCGTGCAGAGCTTCCACAATATTGTCGGAATTATGCACGGAACACGCAACGGAAAGCCCTCGCAGTCACTTTATCCGGTGCTGAATTTCGAGGGCTATGACGACAAGAAAAACACGGTCTCGTTCAGCTCGCCGTATATGAATATGGTCATAAAAACCGTGTATAAGCTTGCAATTCGGCAAAAGAAAAACGGTGAACCGAGGCTGACGCGCCGCGGCGATCCGGTGCGCATTCCGACGCATTCTTTTCTGATCAAAACCTCGATCGTCAAGGAACGCAATAAAACCGCAGTTGAGAACGTGATGATCATTGTGCAGCTGATTGAGCAGTGCGGTGACCAGACGCCGCATATCTCCGCGAAAACGCTGATCGAGCGCAATCCGCTGCTGGAACAGCGCATGGCACAGGCGAAAAACAAGACGACGCTGCTGAAACGGACATTTGAAGCAACTTGGAGAATCTTGCGCGAGCAGACCTATCTGCTTGAGCGTTATGTCGATATTGCGTTGCCGGATCCGGACGATTCTTCTGTGATTCCGTCCGTCAAAAATGTCGATTCGATCGTGTTTTCGTTCCCGCATGGGGGAAAGAAGAATGATAAGGCGAATCCGGCTGAATAAATGTGTCTCCGACGGATTTGAAATGGGCTTTCAGCCCAAACCTGACCAAAGGGATTGCATCCCTTTGGAATCCCATAATAGGGGAGTGCAAAATATTACAGTAAGATCGTATTTTTCACGATTCCATTTTATATTCATTGCCCCGAAGCGCCGGATGAAAGCACTTCGGGGCAATGATTTCGTTTCTTTTCTTTTATTATGCAGCAGATACAGACCGAATTTACGCTTTGCTAGACTGAACTTTTGCTCCGATTCAATTCGGTCGGTATGATTCTGATATGCAATCTTCTTCTCAGCATTGTTTCTGCAATTCCATAAAAGTTCAAAAGCGCAACAAAATTATAAAAGAATATCATTGCATGCGATGCTTTCCCTAACGGCATTCCAGCAGAAATACTGTTTAGTGAGATCGGTTCTAAACAATTGCTTTTATGTAATAACAACATCAGATTTGAACCGATAGAAGAAGAACCCGCCCAGATCGGTCGCAAGAACTGGCTTTCAGCAATACAGAGAACGGAGCAAAAGCAAGCGCAGTGGTGTATTCGATCGCTGCGATAGCACAGCGAACACCGGTCATCGTATTGGATGCCGGGCACGGGGAATCAACTGAACCATAGCTGTAAAAGAATGAGGGAGCCGAATGGCTCCCTCATATGATCGTATTACGGTAATTCCGGCAGCAGAATATCTCCGGCTGCATTTGTTGCAATGCAGAAAGATTCTGTGCTGTCGTCAGAAGCGAACGGCGCTGCGCTGTTTTCTACAGCAGCATCCGGTTCGGCTTTCTCAGAAGATGCTGTCGTTTCTTGCTTCTTTTCCGCGGAGTCTGTTTTCGGAACAGTATCCGCATCTGATGCCGCGGCCGCTGTCTCTGTGACGACCGGAATTTCGTCTTTCTGAACGGGCGGTTCCGTTCTCTCCTGACAGGCAAAACAGCCTGACATCATCAGAAGCAACAAACACGGTATCAGCAGGAAGTGTTTCATCGTGTTCAGTCGCCCAGTTCCGGTGTGAGGATCGGCTGATTCTGGTTGAAATCACTGGAGGTGATCACGTCCTCAGCATCGAACAGGGTGATTTCCATTTCGGGAGTAACATACTGTTTCATACCTTTTCTCCTTTTCAGTTCAGTTGTTGTTCAGATAGGCATCTGCTGCCTTGTAATAGTTGTAGAACGCCGCAACAGCATTCTTTGCTGCTGCATTGTCCTGATAAGCCACAGTATTCAGCAGCTCGTAGACATAGGTCATGGCAGAAACTCTCATAACCGCTGCGCCGGATTCAGTCGCGACGTTCAGCTCATAGATTTTGCCGAGCTGATGCGCTGCGATGTTCGGGATAACGACAAGATAGCGGCCGTCTTCCTGCTTTACAGCCTTATACTGACCGTTGTTGACCATGATTGTTCCCGTATATCCGTTTTTCAGCTTGATATAAATATTGACAGCTGTTTCTGTATCGGGATACAGTGCAAACGTCATCTTTTCGACATTAGAATCACCGTAATCGCGGTACAGTGCCATGTTTGCAGCCGCAAGCTCTTCACAGATCATATCGTAATCGTAGGATTCCGTGTACGATTTCGTCATTTCACTGTACTGTTCACCGATGACCCAGCCGTTCGAGTTTGCGACAAACGGCTGCATATAGTGGCCGTAGTCAGCGATCGAACGGATCAGGCTGCGTGTTTTTTCGGGGAATTCGTCTTCACGCTTTTCAAACTTATTGATATAATCGAGCACAGAATAGGTCTTTTCGATCTTCCCGCCGTCTCTGAAGTGGAACACTGCCTTGATCGTATCTGCCATCTGAACTGCGTTCACATAGCAGGTAAAGCCATGGTACTCGCCGGTCTGATTCATGCACGATGCATCAAAGGTATCCTTGAAGGTTTTGCCGTTAACCGTGAATTCCATATAGCTCGCCGCTTTTTCTTCATCAGTCAGCATACTGAGATCCATGTAGAAGTTGACACCGATCTGACCGCTCAGAACAAGATTCTGCAACTTGAAATCCGGCATATTCGTCTGAACGACTGTCATGTAGTTTCTGCCGACTGTTTTGCCTTTATCATCTTTTGCGATCACAGAGAGCACATTTTTCTTGCCGTTTATATTATACAGCTCATCCGCAGGAATGTCAATACTGAATTTCTGATTTTCCGTTGGGAAGCTGTCGACGCAGTCAAAATACAGACCGTTAATGTAGTACTCCATGCTGCAGACTGTGTCGTCAGCGGAAGTCACATTGAAGCGCAGATCTTTTCCGAGCGGGGCCATCGCATCTGCCGGCGCGTGCTCGGAAACGGTATCCTTACCAAGGCCCTCCAGTTCCAGGCTGAGATCCTCAGATTTGATGTACGGCGCGGCACTCTGAGAAGTATAAACGGAATTCCGCAGAGAATCATCTGTTTCAAACTGCTCGTCCAGCCATGCGATCCTTTCACGCAAATATTCCTTGAACCATTCGGTATCACCTTCATAGCCCAATGCGTAGTTTTCCCATTCCAGTTCACCGGATGGACCGATGTGTTCTCTTCTGTTCCAGCGTTCTGAATCCGCACGTCCGGCTTCACGCAGATAATCGCTGTTCTGATCCAGCTGTCCGCCGGGCTTGATCACGGATTCCAGATACGGTCTGATCTGCCAGTATTTTTCAGCTGCTGCCGTCATAAAGAACGGATCATCGAGAAATTCCCGGTAAAAATTGGACTGTGAATCATATTTGGAGACCTTCCAGCCGGTCGGCGACTCATCAATATCTTTGCGGATCAGAATGGAACCGGCACCGGTATCGAAATCCCACGGCGGGCCGAAGGTCAACTTGCCGTTCTGGGGTTTGTAGATGTATCTGCTCTTGTAGCGTGCATCGTCATTGCCCATGATCTCCATAAGCAGCCAGTAGGATACCATGGAATCAAAGTCTGCGAGATCTGTGTAATGCAGCGTTTCGCCTAACATCGTTGTTGTATAGCCGTTTTCCGACTTATAGGCATTCTCAAAATCTTTCCAGCAGATCCGGACATAATCCCACATTTCTGCGTTGGTATTCAGGAATTCCGGCGATTTCATCATGATCTTCAGGCCGTCACCCTCCGGGTCAGAAGGTTCTTCGTCAAAAAATGTGACTTCGTTCAGCTTGAACTTCGATTCCTCATCATATTCCTCTGAAGATTCAAACAGATAACCGCCGCTGAAATCCGTGCTGTAATCATAATAATTCGAAACGACATAGTTTTGTTCGTGGAAAGAGATTATGCCGGTGCTGAGCCATGTCAGATCCTTTGTCATCTGTTCTTCAAGCTCGTCTTTTTCATCGCTCGACAGCTTTAATGCTTTGGCGAGCTTTCCGGCAGCCTCCTCTGCTTCCTCTTCCCAGTCGATCATGTCAACACGGGCACTTTCGATGCCGACCTGTTCACTGAGCTGATAGTTGCCGACGTATTCGCCGTTCAGGATCACATCCGCCCAGACAGTTTCCATTGTTGTCAGACCGAGCTCCTGCGAGAGCTTCGATGCGGTCGTGTTGCGCAGAAGGCTTTCATCCTGATAATTGGCAAGCAGTGCATATTTTTTGCTCTTTCCCATGCCGTAGAGATCAGTTTTTTTGTCAAGCTTGATCTTGTACGGCTTCTTTTCCCACTGCCAGGTTGTGTTTCCGCGCCCCTGCAGCGTGATCTTACCGCTGTAGACCGGATTATCCGCTGCTTCGTTGTTCTGGATGTACATGATTCCTTCGATTTTTTGGGACTTGTCCTCCTGCGGCGGGAGTTCACCGTTTTTTGTGTCGATGTAAATGACGGGCAGGCGGCTGAAATATACGTTGTCCAAGTCAACGGGATCTTCGAATTCGTTTTCAAATGCCAGGACGATGATCCACTTTTCATAGAATTCCTCGGTAAGATAAAAGTCTTCCGGTGCATACCCGATACCGTCAACATATATTTTCAGCTTATACCCGTCCGGATTGTTGATATTCAGCTGCTCTCCGACAGTAAGATATGTTTTGTCGACTCCGAACTCCGTCGCTTCTTCCTCTTCCGCTGCAAATGCGTTCAAAAACGTCCTGTTGATGACCTGGCTGTCCGGATGGGCAAGCATGACATTCGAGCATGCTGTCAGCGCAAGCACAAAGCTGATTGTTTTATTTAATGCTTTGTTGTTTCTCATTAATTTTTCCTCCTGAAATCATACTTATCATGTTTCTGCATCTGAAACATCAGCAGATTCAACCAGTCTGAATGAAACGGGATTTTCTGTTTCCGGCAGACCTGCTGTTCCGATAAGGCAGCCGTTTGTTGAATCCCGCGGACGATGAGCGTTTGCCGCGGCCGGCCTGAAAACGGCGGCGGCATCGGTATGCTTTCTCATACAACACCTCCACAATGCATTCTGATTTCCGAACCGTATATTTCCGAATTTGGTGTGTCCGGCAAAATACGGATATCAGCGTGGTATTCGACAAAGCAACATTGTTTTTTCTGTACTGCATTGCGGTGAGGTGTATCATGAAAAATGTTGAATGTTCAATATTTTACGATGCTTTTTAAACATTGCTGTTTCTTGTTGCTTCTTTTACATTATAACATTTTTAAGGCTCCGGGCGCAATATGATTTGCAAACTATCACTGATAGAAATTATGCGTACAGACAATATATGTTTTGTGAATTTTATCTTTTGGGGTTTTTCATGTTCTCATTATAGCTTGCTTCTGATCGCCTGTGTCCTGTTTCCGTATATGCCGGTAACAACAAGCCGCTGCGTTCCGTCATCATTGCAGGTTATCAGCGTGATGCGATCATCTCCGAAGTCGTCGAGCACTTCTGTTTGATCCGGTGTGACAAAGAAGCTGTCGCTGACGGTGTATTCATAGCGGTTCTTCTGCTGATCGTACAGCGTGATCGTCATGCCGTTTTCAACATCCTTGAGGGCGTTGAAGTATTCCTTATAAAGCGGACTGCTGTGCGCCGCGATGCAGTAATTGCCTTTTCCGAAATCGCCGGTCCCGATAAAATGTCCGGCAGCTTTCGCGATCGTCTGCTGATCTGTGCCTTCCAGAACTGGAGCCTTGATGTTCAGTGCGGTGATCTCAACAACGGGATTTTCCCGCAACAACTGATGCTTTTGCTGCAGCCGGTATGCTTTCCGGATGCCGAAAAACAGCAGGATCCCTGCTCCGATCAGGAGTGCAGTGAATCCTGTCAGAAACAGGATCCACTGCTTTTTTGTTTTCGGCACAGACATTTGCTTACTGTTCATCGTTTCTGCGGCGAAGCACGCCGGATCTTCTGACGGCAAAGCATCCTAAGCCGGTCAGCAGAAATGCGCTGAACGCAAGCAGCAGTGTTTTCAGAGAATAATTGCCAGTCTGCGGAAGATTCACAGTGCGCTTGTCGGAGAACCGCTCTCCGATCCCTGTATCGGGATCGACTGTGTATGCGTCAAAATCCTCGCCGTTGGAATCCGTCAGCACGACTGTGACCGAACCGCCGTAATTCTCCATCGAATGTGCGTCTGCTGCCTGGATACCGGTGTCTTTCTGATAGTCTCTCTTTGCCATTTCGATGAGCTGCTCATCCGTATATTTACGTCCCTGTGATGCTTCAAGACGCTGGAAGCTGATATCAATATTGGAGAGCTGAAGCTGATCCCACTGGCGGTCGCAACTTGCCTGGATCGTCATTAAGATCTGATTGTATTTGCCGTTCTCGTCAGCGAGATACAGGGTATAAATATAATCTCTGTCACCGCATTCAACGTAGTTGTACTGGAGCTTTACGATGCCTTCGGTGACACTGTCTGCGATGCCTTCCCTGTTGCTGCCGACCAGACAAAATTTACCGGATACATCATCCAGATCCGAAAACGTCAGAATACTGGATGCTTCAGAATTGTTTTCTTTCCAGGAACCTTCCAGTGCTCTTGCGCTGAGACAGGCGGGTGCCTTTGCCATATCATATAGTTGATAGATATCTGCATCATAGGGTTCTGCGCTGCGCACAAATATGATCTGATCGTCGCCCTTGGCTGTCAGTGTATCCAGCGGGAGCTCGCCGGTCATCTCAAATTCAAGATAGAGATCCTCGCCGGAGTAGAGCACATAGTAAAAATGCTTCTGTCCCTTTGAGTCAAGCTGATACTGGATTTTGATGCAGCCGGATGAAAACATGCCCTCATCATCGGTGAACATCTTAAACTGGGCGTCCTGCTCCGTGCAGTTATAAATATAAAGGGATGCTTCCTCGTGCTTCCATTCACCCGCAAGTGCCTTCATGCTGATTCCCGCTGCCGGCATCTCTTCTGCATCAAAGTAGCCGTAAGTATTTGGTACGGCCGTTTCGCGCACAAGCATCTGTTCTTCGGTTTGTCCGACATACAGTGTGTTCTGATTCGTCCTGCCCAGATGATCCTGACAGCCGAGCCAGAACGCTCCGTTGCTGTCATAGAATTCGTACCAGACCGTGACAGCGCTGTTCGGATGCAACTCATAGGCTGCAAACACACTGCCAGCAGCCTGCTTTCCGCTTGCATCGCGGTAGGTATAGGTATTGTTGTCAAGAACAGTGATCACGCCGGAATCGGAATAACCATTCTCGGGCTTGAAGGCGTCTTTCATTTCTTTCAGGATCCAGTTTCCTGCAATCTCAGCGGCGGAAGCCTTGCGCACGGATGGATCGCGCTTCATGGATGCAGTACCGTCCGAAACAAGGTTCACGGACATTCCGCCGGCATTGAGCGTGCCTTCCGTAAAAACGGTTCCGTCCTCGGTGATGAATCTGTAAACCGGCGTTTCCGTCCCGTCCGGATGTCCCTCAAAGTGCATCGTGACCTGACCGGTAATTGCTTCGGTTCCTTCGCCTGCTTCACCCTCTGTCAGATTGAAGATGCAAAAGAATCTGCCGTTCTCATCCACAGTCAGTTCGCTGTAAGTTGTTTCGGCGCTGTCCTTGTTTTCGCGGCTTTCCATGGACCATTTGCCTGCGAGGTCAGTTGCGCTTGCCTGCTTTTCGGCAGCAGAAGCATTGTCTCTGAGCAGACGCTCCTGCGATCCGCCGTTTGTGAGCACATCGCTGTCCTTTATACCGTAGCAGCCGAACCAGGCTGTTCCGTTCTTGTTAAGGAAGCTGAACCAAGCAACGGCATTTCCGTCCGGATAAACATTAGGATCCGGCTTGACAATGCCTTCCGTCTTTGTTTTTGCTGTATAGTCCTGATAGGTATAGGTTCCGTTTTCAGATACGGTCAGATAACCGGCATTTTCGTATGTACCGGTCGCTTCATTCAGCTTCTGGTAAAAATAGCGTCCGGCGATATCTGCGAGGGCAACGGGCTGTTCTGCTGTCGCTGTGATGACTGTTTCTGCTGTTGCTGCGGCTGCCTGCATACCGACGGCCGGAACGGATGCCAGAACCATGCTGAGCATTGTGAGACAAGTAATGAGTTTTTTCATCGTAATAACCTCCGAATAAATTTGTTTTATTTTGCGAAATCCCTTTCGCTGACCTTATCATAGCATAAGAATGATTAAAAATGTGCAGAATTACAAATTTGTAATCGGAAGCAGTCTTTCATCTGTTCTGCGGTCATCTTGTAATCGTAAATCATTCCACGTCCAACACGAACAGACAAAAAAATAACACGCCCATAATCACTCTGATGGGCGCTGGGGGTTTAATGGGAATAAGCGGCAGCTCTATAAAATATATAAACATATTACTGCACAATATCTTTCAATCGATCCAAATGCTTGCTGTTGGTAAGGATTTCTTTGATAAACATTACGCGCCCGATTCTTTAGATGATTCCTTCCGGTATCTCGGTGTCTGTCATAGTATGCGAAGTGGAATGATTTCGCGGATGTAACGTATGACGGCATTTTTCATTACAAAACTGCTTTTATCTGCGAATGGGAATAATCTGAACTGCGGTAATCAGTTGTTTCTGCGTTCTTTCTATGTTCATGACGTCCAAGGTGTTCTTTGCCGGCAAGCGTAAACCGCAAACATATCATATAACGCCCTCAGAGTGATTCTGAGGGCGTTATCTCTGAGTCTGTTCGTGTTGGACGTGGGATGATTTACGCTTACCATGAAGAGAGGGATTGCAGTGCTGCTTGTATTTTTCTTTTGGTAACAGGGGCTATGAAAGGAAGATTCAGCGGCATTCCCTGCCTGCTGACAACACAGCACCGATTGCGGCTGCTTTTTTCTGAACTTCTGCGGTAAGCACTGGATGATGTTCTGCTGCAAATGCAGAATCACCGGCTTTTGCAGCGTTCTCCAGATCCTGCGCTGCTGCCGGAATATCCGGTATGCCGAGCGTGCGCGCAGCACTTTTCAGAGCGTGCACATATATACCGTAATTTTTCAGATCCTCTGCTTCCAGTGCCTGATTCAATGTTTTGCAGCGGCTGCTGGTGCTTTCAAGGAAATCCCGCAGCATGTTCAGATAAAACGCTGCATCGTTCCCGCTGTATGCAATGCCCTCTGCTGTCCGGATGCCGATCTGTTCCAGTGCCTGAAGAACCGAATCCGTATCGGTTTCAGAAGGATGGAATGCTATAGCTGCCTGTTCGCCGCTGAAATCCGTGACGCTTCCGTCCTCGTCAATAAATTCGATCATGCATGTATCCGGATGCGCAGCAGGTTCTGCGGAGACAGGATTCTCGGTCAGTTCCTTCGGCAGATGCTTTTTCAGAATTGTTTCCAGTTTATCCAGTTCGATTGGTTTGGACAGATAATCGTCAAATCCCATGCCGAAATATGCTTCTCTTGCGCCTGAGATCGCATTTGCAGTCAGAGCCACCACAGAAGTATGATCCGTCAGGGATGCTGCCCGCAGCCGATGCAGCGTTTCAACGCCGTCCATTTCCGGCATCATATGGTCAAGAAACAGGATATGGTATTGCTTTTTTTGCATTCGCTCCAGCGTTTCTCTGCCCGATAACGCAAGATCCGGCTGAATGCCGAAGATGCGGAGCAGGTTTTCTGCGACCTTCAGATTCATCTCATTGTCGTCAGTCACAAGCACGTTTGCGCCGTTCCACTTCAAAAGCGTTTCGGGGGCTGTCTGTTGTTTCGTGCGGGAAAACCGTTCGTTGAAATCACCCAGCAGTTCACTGCCTGAAATTTGCTGGAGCACAGTAAAGGAAAATACTGAGCCTTCTCCGTATTTGCTGTCAAGATGCAGCTCGCTGCCCATAAGGGAAAGCAATGCTGTCACGATTGCCATACCGAGTCCTGTGCCTTCAATATGATGATTGATCTGCTGATCGAGACGCGAAAAGGATTCAAAAAGCTTTTCTCTGTCCTCATCCCGAATGCCGATGCCGGTATCCCGCACCTCAACATACAGACGAATGCTGCTGCCTTCTTTGCCGACCGGTTTCATTGTCAGCGTGACGGAACCGCGTTCGGTGTATTTCACGGCATTGGTGAGAAGATTGGAGATGACCTGCGTCAGTCTGATATCGTCGCCGATCATAACTGCCGGAAGTGCTTCATCAATCTTCGTCATAAATTCAAGTCCCTTGTCTGATGCCCGCTGTGAAACGGTATTGACCAGATTGTCAATGAATGATGCGGTATCGTACTGAACAGGGATGATTTCCATTTTTCCGTCCTCGATTTTGGAAAAATCCAGGATGCTGTTTATGATGGAAAGCAGATTCTTGCCTGCTGTACGGATGTGATCCGAGTATTCAATGATTCTCGAATCTTCCGCTTCACGGTAGATCATTTCGTTCATGCCGAGCACTGCATTGATCGGCGTGCGGATCTCATGAGACATCTGTGCAAGAAACTCGCCCTTTGCTTTGTTGGCGGAGTCTGCTGCAGTTTTTTCCAGGCGGAGAATTTCTGCTTCGTATTCCTTTTGCTGCTCGCTGATTTTCAGTTTTTCAGTTTCGCGGCTGCTTTTCTGTTCGTTCCGGTATGCGATCGTATAAAACAGTGCGATCAATACAAAAACGATCAGGTTTGTCAGGATATTGACCGCAAGCTGAGAGTATACTTCTCGGAACAGTTCATCGTTTCCGACGACGATGACCACATACCACTGTGCCATGATTGACTCTGTAAACACGGTGCTTTCTTTTCCGGAAAGTGAAGCTTCAAATCGCCGTTCCGAAGTATTTGTGAGCTTTTCCATCAATTCTGTGCCGCCGGGGACAGAATGCAGATTTGATCCGTTCTTTGCCGGATCGGCATGCGCAATGACGGTTCCGCTTTTGTCAACAATGAGACCGTAGCCCTTGCCGTTGATGTTGGTTGTCTCGATGATATTCTGAATGTGCGTTGTATAAACATCAAGCGCAACAACATTGGCAGGATCGGAAAGCCGCTTGCAGACTGAAATGACCATAGCACCGGTCTGTGCATCAATATAAGGCGGCACGATCACAAGACCGTTTTCCTTTGCTGTGAGCTTATACCAGTCGCGCTGCGTTGGATCATAGTCGTCCGGCGGTATCCAGCCGAGTCCGTCATAATAGTGATTTTCAATGAAGCCGTAAAGACCGGTATAGTTTTCGTCAAATTGGCTCTTGTGCTTCTGCGTTTCAACGATCAGAAAATCCTGTATGGTTTCGCCGGAAACGCCGTTCCTGACCATGTAATCCACTGAATCTGCATTGACCCACAGAACGCTTTTGGCGGTATCAAGATAGTTTCCGAGCGTTGCAGATAGACCGGAGATCTTGTCCTGTCCGACTTCGTAGACGTTGGAAACAGAGATCTGGTAAAACAGTGCGGATGTATAGAGTACCACCAGTACCATCAGTACAAATGTAATCGCAAGCGGAAGCGTGATATTCAGTTTCTTTTTTTTCATATAGATCTCTCCCGCACGTTGAAAGGATTGTTTCCGAAATATGGTGCGCAGAAAAAAGTCATTTCTCCGGATTTGCGATCAGCTCTGCATCATACGAGACCGGATTTTCGCTGCAACGCTTGTTCCATTCGGAAGCCGCGCGCTTCGCTGCTGCGTCAGCACACGCATGTCTGACATCCGTAAGAAGCACAAAAAACTGATTCTTTCCTGCTTTCATGATCAGATCGCTTTTTCGCAGCGTATTTTGCAGGTATTCGCCGAATTCCTCAGTGACTGCATCGGCGCGGCTTTCTTCCGCTGAGACTGTGAAGAGGACCTTGCAGACTGTGCAGTGATGCCGCAGGAGAAACCGCATGACAAAGCGATATACATAGATAAAGCTCTCACGTTCCAGCAGAAGAGCACGGTCAGGAATCGTCCGCTCATCCAGCAGCATTGATACAGTCCGGATATTCACGGCAGGATCCGGCGTATCCATGTATTTTCCGTAAACAGCATATCCGTGCTTGCCGTTTTGCTTGACATGGTAAAGCGCCTTATCCGCCATATTGAACAGTTCGGAATAATCTGTGCCGTGTTCCGGCGTCAGAATGATGCCGACTGATGCACCGAGGGGGATCTCCATATTCTCGCCCATGAGTTCCCCGGCACATTTGAGCAGGCGGCGATTGAGCGCAACAGTGAATGCGGCAGCATCGCTTTCCCTTGTCAGTCCGTTTACAAAGACAAGAAACTCATCACCGCCGATCCTGCCGTAAATGCCGTCCGGCAGTTCTGCGCGGATACAGTCCGCAAATGCAGCCAGCACTCTGTCGCCCATCTCATGCCCGTATAGATCGTTGACGAGCTTAAAGGAATCCAGGTCGATCATCAGCATTGCGCCGCGCTTCTCATTGCAAAGCGCTGTGAGCTTTTCCGCCGCAGCTGCTTTGTTCAGAAAGCCTGTGAGTTTGTCAACGGTTGCGTCTGTTTCAAATTTATTGATCTGTGCCTGCTGTTCCGCAGCGTTCTCAATTCGTTTGAGCAGGATCTCTGGAATAAAAGGTTTTCGGATAAAATCGGATACGCCCATTTCAAAGCCGCGGCTTTCTGTGGCAATATCCTGATCGGCAGTAAGGAAAATCACAGGCGTTTTCCGCCGTCCCTGCGCTTCTTCCTGTATGCGGAGCCGCTGAAGTGTTTCAAAGCCGTCTATCACAGGCATAGCAATATCCAGCAAAATCAGATCCGGATTGTTTTCCGTCATGAATTTGAGAAGGGCAGTACCGGATTTCATAACGCTGACACGCATATTGTTTTTGCTGAGTATTTGCCCTGCTATATTCAGATTGGTGACATCATCGTCTACGATTGCGATCCATTTCATAGATAATCCCTCATTTTGTAAGCATTTGCATGAAATCATTTCCGACGCTTGTCTGTGCTTGATGGTCTAATTTGTGTAAATTAAACAATATAGATGCCATTTTTTAAATTATTATATCACATACTGATTGCATTTGTCAAGACAATTTGAATATATATTAAGAATCATGTTTCGGATGCGAATGCTGATCATTCATGACTTTCTCGTTTGTTTCGGAAAAGCGGGCAAGATGTACATTCTGTGCTGGAACCACTGATGATTATGATAACAGGGCATGCAGCAGTTTTCCGGCGGTTTTCGCTTCGATGGTGCATATTTGATTTGTGCATGTCGCGTTTGCATGCCGGATTTGTGTATGTCAGATTTGAATGTCAGGATGTATGTTTTCAAAGAAGTATCCGCTGCGCGTATGCTATTTTGGAATGGGGTACTTCTTGATCGCACACGTTTTGCAATCAAACTCACCTTGACCTGCAAGTCTTCGGGAAAGGCTTGCGCGAAACTATAATACTGGTGCGCGCCGGTTACGTAGTGCGTAATTTGATACGCCTGAAAAATACCCCGAAACGAATCATCGCTTCGGGGCAATTTCATGATATCATAATGGGATTCCAAAGGGATTGCATCCCTTTGGCGCAGTTTGGGCGCGCAGCCCATTCCAAATCATCGCGAAGCGATACCTTTTTACTCATCGCGCGGGCTCGAAGTCGTCGGTGCGGATGCTGCCGATGATCTGATTGCAGATGTACTGCTCATCGCGCTCGAAGCAATTGAACAGCGCGTAATACCGCAGCCCGATCTTGTCGCCGGTCTGACCGTTGCGGTTTTTCAGGATCTTCACCTCAACATTCCGGATCGCGTGCTGCTTTTCCTGCGCAATTTTCTTCTGATTATCCTGCTTCTCGTCCATGCCCTGCACCTGCAAGCCCATGAGCACATCCGAGCCGTATTCGATCGCGCCGGACTCCTTGAACGCGCGCATTTCGATCTCACCGATGCTGTAACTTTCGCGGTTCAGGCTGGAGATCACGAACACCGGCAGCCCGCAGTCGCGGCTCATGCGCTTTAATTCCAGAATCGCCTTGTCCGTGTTCTGCTTATCGCTCGCGCGCATGTCATACGGCGCCATGATTTGCAGATAGTCGATCATGACGACCGGCGTGCGTCCGGTCAGGCGCATATGCTCCTCGGTTTTCTGCCGGATCTCCCGCACGCCGAGATCCCCGATTCCCTCGTAATAATACAGCTTATCCGCGTATTTCTGATAGGCGAGCACAGCCTGATCTATCAGCTTCCATTCCGCGCCGGAATAGCCCGGATAACGGCTTTTTGTGGTGATGCCGCGCACCGTTTTTGCCATTTTCACATCGCCGCCGCAGAGCTGATACGTCTGCCGGCTGACGCTCTTTGCGATCAGCTCGTTCGCGGACATTTCCAGCGAAAAATAGAGCACATCCGTCCCGCCCGCAGCGATCTGGTCAGCCATTTGCAGCAGAAACGTCGTTTTTCCGAGCGATGACACCGCGCCGAGAATATACAGTCCCGCGAACAGTCCGCCGTCCAATGCCTTGTCCAGATCTGCAAATCCGGTCGCGATCGCTTCCTGCGCCTTTGCGCCGTGGATGCTGTCGAGAAATCCCGCGAGCCGGAACGCACCTGTGCATGTCTCATTGCTGCGGCGCGATTCGTCGCGGTCTGCATGCACGGATCGCATGACGGCTTCCGCATTCTGCGCGAGCTGACGGGCAAATGCCGCCGCATCACTGCGGAAGAAATCGTTCGGATCTTTGCGCAGATCTTCCGCAAATGCGGTCAGATCATAGTCCGCTTCGGTGAACGGAATGCCGAGTTTTCGCAGTTCATCCGCCAGCACCGCGGACGCTTTCCGTCCCGCATCATCCGCATCAAAGCTCAGGATCAGCGGGCAGAGCGGCTTTTTCTGCTCAAATTGCTGGATCAACTTGCGCGAGCCTGTGCCGCCGACCGCGACCGCCTGAAAATCGCCTGCGGACATGATCGAAATTGCGTCGATCGGCGATTCGCAGACAAAGCAGGGATAGCGGTTCTGATAGAGCGCATCCTTGTGATAGATCGGTTCCGTTCCGGCATTCTGCGCATTCGGCTTTCGGAACGATTTTCCACGGATGCTGCGCGTCAGATAGTAGGTATGCCCGCTGTCATAGGGAATCACGACGACCTGTTTTTCTTTGTCATATCCGAGATGGAAACGGCGGATCACTTCCGGCGAAAAACCGCGTATTTTCGTCCAATAATCGGTCTTGTAAACATCCTGCATGCATGCAGTGATATACGCATGAAAATCGTGCTGCGGTTCTGCTGCGGCAGGCGCAGGCGTCGGGGCAGGGGACTTCGCAGACGGTTGTTTTTTCTCATGATTTTTGCCGGAATCGGGCAGGGGAATGCCGAACAGCTCCGAAGCGAACTGCAATTGCTGCGGGAACGTGTCGAGGCGCTCGACGAGCCCGATCAGCGAGAAAATGTCGCCGCTCTCGTTGCAGGCAAAGCAATGCCACTGCGTATTGTTGTTGTACACAGAAAAAGCGCCTGTGGACTGCGCGCCGCGGTGTGTGCCGCTGCCGCAGAGCGGGCAGTGATAAAGTCCGGTGCGCTCCCGCACGGAAATGCGCGCGAGGTAGTCCGGCAGCATTTGCTTGATTGCTTCGAGTTCCATTTTTCGCGTCCTTTCTCCTGATTTCGGGGCTTGTGTTACCCTTATTATAGCATATTGAGCCGAAAAGTGCAATGGGAGAGAATGCATAAATTTTACAGTATTGCATCATGGGAGTTATCACGGCAGCGGGCACTGCCCGCTTATAGCACATTAAGACGGAAAGTGCAATGGGAGAGTGCGTATTTTTCAAAAGAAACAGAATGGGAGCAATTTCGTCACAGAAGCCGCGACCAGCGGCGTGCAGTAACGAAACATGGGAGAGCAACGCCGCCACACTCCGGAGGGAATTGGAAGCGGGCACTGCCCGCTGTCGAAAATTAGCAGCAAAACGCAATTTTACATTTTGGTAAATTGCGTTTAGGTGCTAAAAACTGACAAAAAAATTAGCAGCAAAACGCAATTTTACATTTTGCGAAAATGCGTTTAGGTGCTAAAAATGAATTTTGCAGCCGCGAAAATACGCGCTTTTCTGCTTTGATCGTCCGATTCCGTCGGAATTTGCATGTTCCGGCATGCGATTTTTAGATATTCTGCACCGCGGCGATTTTGCATCGGCCGGAAATGCCGTGTTCCGGATCGGGGATCATTTGCATGCAGTCTGATGATGCAGCGGCAGGGCAGGGGAGTGCTGCGAATGCTGTCTGCATGATAACGGTAATATGGGATTATCCGGTAATCCGAATAAACATGATAAATCGCGTAAACAGATAAGCGGCATCCCCGCCGGAGATACCGCTTTATGTTTCGGATAACTGCTTTGTAAGATCCCTGTCGCCGTACATGATGCGCATGATGCTGACCGCGCGGCGATCTTCCTGCGGCAGATAGAAAATGACATTTCTGCCGACCGAAAGTATGCGGACGCCCTGCGAAAACCACGGCTCATTTTCATACTGCCGGAACCGCATCGGCATTTCATCCAGACTGCGGATTGCATTCATGATCGCGCGCACCTGACCGGCAGCCGTTTCCGGCTCCGATAAGCTGAACGCAATATATTCATATATGCATCGGAGATCCGCTTTGCATTTCCTCGGCGACCGCGTCTTCCGGATACACCCGCCCGCTGCGGATGTCGTCCATGCTCTTTTCCATTTCGGCGTCAAATTCCTCTTTTGTCAGACTGCCGATCGCAGCCGGCGTTCTTCCCGCAGACGGTGCTGCGCTGATCTCAAACGGGATGCGGCGTTCCCGCGCGACCTTTGTCAAAAATACGGTGATCGCAGCGGACATGGTCAGTCCCATTTCGTCCAGTGCGCGCTCCGCCCGCTGCTTGAGATCTTCGTCGATCCGAAAGCTAACCTGTGCCATACAATCAGCTCCTTTCTGTGTACATTATATCATTATGCCGCGCCATTGTCAAGCATTTGCATGACAATGCATACTGCTTACCCCTGTGTCAAATGATACAAAGAAAAATGGAAATATTTTACTTGTGCAATGCGGGCGGGTATGGTATAATAGATACAGATTGTATTGATCTTGCGGAGGTTGAATATGAAAGAACGGACAAAAAGAACACTCTCGAAAACTGCACGAATGCTGATCTCAGCGATCGCGTTTGTGCCGGTCATCGGGGAGATGGCTGCGAACGCACGGGATTTTTATGATGATCTGAAAGAGCTTGCGCTGGATCATGCGGAGTTCAATCGGATTCAGGAAGGCATTCGCAGCATTCAGGCGCCGACATGTATGGATGAAGCGGACGCTGCCAATATGGATGCGGCGATCACGCATTTGCTGGAAAATGAGAATATGGAGATCGAAAACGGCTTCATGACAAAGGCGGCGATCGAAAAACTGAAAACGGATCTTCGCAAAGCTGTTTTCGGAGACAAACAGGTCGATGAAAGCGTCACAAATTATATATCCGAGGTCGTGGCGTTTATCGGGCAGCCGTATGTGCGGAAATTTCTGATAGATCCGGGAGATATGAGCATTGCGCTGCAAGATAAAGTATTGGAACACGAAGATCGGATTGAGAATCTGGAAAACAAGGCGCAGCTTGTGCCGGTCACGCCGGCAGCGACCGGATCCGACAATCAAGCCTATCTGAACCGCTACACGGAACCGCTGTTTCTGGAAAATGATGATGACGAGAATGCAGAAGATGCAGACAAAAAGGTCACGCTTGCGTCCATGTACGTGCCGCCGCGTCTGAACGGCAGGACAGAAACGGCTGCGGAGTGCATCATGAATTGGTACCGATCCGCGGGAAATAGAACCTGCATGCTGCTCTACGGCAGCGCCGGCGTCGGAAAATCGAGCCTTGTCTCGAAAATCCTTGCAGATGCGAACGGAATCGCCGATGACATTTCGTTCCCGCTGCGTGCGGATCAGGTGCTTGCGGCGGCTCTGCGGAATCACTGCGACCGCATCGACTGGACGAAAGAAGCGGACGAGATCCTGCTGGCTCTGTTCAAGGGATACACTGCGGAACAGCTGAAAAGCAAGCTGCTGATTCTGGACGGGCTGGACGAGGTCTGCGTGCTGCGCGGCGGCGCATTTGACGGGAGCGAGTTTCTGGAAAAGCTGACGGAGCTGGATACCGGCTATCATGTTCTGGTGACATCCCGTGACGCAGAGGGCTATTTTGTAAAGCCGGATGATGCTGACCTGCGGATCGAAACGCTGCAATGGACAGAGCAGGAAGTGGAACAATGGTGCGGCAAATACGGCAGGGCAAAGCATGAAAAGCAGACATGGTGCGCGGGATTTCTTTCGGATTACAATAATCTTCCGAGCAGCAGCGAGAAAGACCGCCGGAGGGAAGCGTTCTGCGTGCCGATCATTCTGTATATCTGCGGCGACAGCGAAATCAAGCTGTCGAAGCACAGCGATATCGGTTCGATCTATGACGAAGCATTTCGGGGGATCCTTTCAAGAGCGCATCTCCGAAAGCAGAGAATGCAGAAAACCCTGACGAAAAAGGATAAGAAGTCCAATCAGATCGCGTGGCAGTATACGAAAGAGATCGCCTATCAGATGTTCCTGCTCGGCACGCTTGATCTTGTGAATGCAAACGACCGGAAGAATCCGCGTGCGGTCGGCTTGCAGCATGCAAAAGAGCGGACGAAGACTGTATTGCGGGGAATATTCGGCGCTGATTTTACGGTTTCAGAGAATGATCTTGCAGTCAAAAAAGAGCTTGCGCTTTGTCCGTTTGCCAGAGAAAATGAAGCGGGCGGCATCACCTTTGCGCATAAGACCGTGTATGAATATTTTGCGGCGGTCAAGCTCTACGAGGATTATTTTGCAAAATTCAATGCGTCATATTTCGGCGAAAAAAGTGCAGATGAAGCAGCCGCGGATGTGATCAAAACCGCGATCGCCGCATTCCGTTACAAGGCGATTCCGCTTGAAATGTTTCAGTATCTCTGCGCGATGAAAAAAGCGCCTTTTTCCGATCCGGACAGGGAAGGATTTGACGGGGAAGGATTCAAGGCGGCGTTTGTGCATGCAATGGAAACCGGTGTTCTTGACAAGATCACGATTCAGGATGCGCCTGTCGATGAATATTTCTATCGAAGCGCGGAAAAGGGAATCGGGAATCCGCTGAATGCGCAGATCGTGCGGGCATTTCGGGCGCTGCTGTGCTTCGTGACCGGACACGGATTCCAAAATGAAAACGGCAGCGAAGCCTGCAAACGGATTCGGGGAATGCTGGTTATGTCAGATCAAGTTGTTGATTTGAGCGGTTGGGATTTACAAGGGACGGATTTATCATGGACGGATCTGCAATTAGCAAATCTGCAATTAGCAAATCTGCAAGGGGTGAAGCTGATTCATACGGATCTAAAAAGAGCGAAACTGGGAGGATCGAATTTGCACTGGTCAGATTTGCGATGGGCGGATTTGCGATATGCTAATTTGATACAAGCTGATCTGAAAGACGCCGAGTTGTTATTTGCTGATCTGCGAAAGTCAAAACTAATGTTGGCAGAAATGCAAAAAGCGAAACTGCGGTGGGCAGATCTGCGATGGGCGGATTTGCAAGAGGCAGATTTGCAAGAGGCAGATTTGTTTGGAGCGGATCTGTCAGAAGTGAATCTGTGGGGAGCGGATTTACGAAGAACAGATCTGCGAAAGTCAAAGCTGCAAGGAGCAGAATATTGCATACGTTCGATTAAGAAAACGCTGCTTCCGGAAGACTTCAACCCGAAAGAACACGGCACGATCGAAGTGGATAGATACGGCGATCCGATTAAGTGAAACGGACGCCCGCATACGCGCCGGCGAATCGGGATACTTCACACTGGGGATAGAATCAAAAACATGACAGGAGAAATGTACTATGTCAGCGGAAGAAAAATGGCAGGCATTCGGCGCTGCTTTATGCTGTCCGGAAGGCAAACCAAAAAGCGAACGGCATTGATCCGATAACTGATCAATCGAATATGAAGTGGAGAATCGCTGTTGCGATTCCGCTGATCGTGTGTCCGGTACTTTTGCTGCCGCTCGCTTAGCTATCCATCTTCGAGAGAAATAATTTTGATTTTATAAACTGGCGGTAACGATTCGGTTCCGATCATAATTCCGCATACTTTTGACGGTTTGGCTTTGGAAACTGAATCGTTACTGTGATTGTATTCTTCACAATTTCCGCAGCCGGATTTTTTCTTTACTGCTCATGAAAAAGCGGCATTGCTGCGGATGCAAACAGGCGGGTGAAAGTGTCTTAGCAAGCAAGGACATGTGTGTAGACACTTGTCAGCTTGTTAGTGGGAACCCCTAATACCCCCTGAAAGGCGATTTTGACAAGAAAGGGCGAATGGCAGTGAGTAAAAATAGAAACCGAAATGTCGGATTTCACTTTTTTCTTTCCGAGCAGGAAGCAGAAATTTTCGAGCAGAAGTGCAAGCAACTCGGAATCTCAAAATCCGAATTTATCCGCAACTGCATTCTGTACGGAAGCACGGTAAAGAAGACGATGTTTTCAGATGAGAAAGCTGACCGGATCATCTATGAGATGAACCGGATCGGGAATAATATCAATCAGATTGCGCATTTCGTAAATATGGAGCATACAGTTGCGCCTGATGATTTTGAGCGGATCCGGAAACTCGTCGATGCTCTGAATGAATTGCTGATGGATGAGGTGTTTGGTTGATGGCAGTTTCAGAAATTCATGCTGCACGGATTACAGTCAATCGGATGATCGCGTATATCATGAAGGATAAGGATGAGACTGTTCAGTCAGAGCGTGAAATCAATCAGCAGTATCATCATGAGATCCTTGATCGCGGAAAGAACGGTATTTGCGTTCGGTATTTTACACAATCGAGTTTTCACCGTTGCGTCCGCACGAATCCGTATCGTACTTTTAAGGAGTTTCAGCAGAAGTTCCAGAAGAAAATTTCGAGAGCCAAGACACAATCCAAGAACGGTGAGGAACCTCTTGCGTATCATGCCCGCATCAGCTTCGCGGGACATGAGTGTTCCCAGGAAGTTGCTATGGAGATCGGAGACAGAGTTGCCGAGTCACTGTTCAAGGGGTTCCCGACTGTTGTTTCAGTCCATACCAATACCGACAATATTCACATTCACTTCGCTGTCTGCGCATGGAACACTGACGGGCGGAAATGGAGAAATTGCCATGCAACGACTCAGATGCTTCGGGATGTCACAGACCAGCTGTGTGAGGAATACGGACTTTCCGTTTTGGAGAAGACGAGGAAAATGCATCTGGTTCGGACTGAGACCGGCAGTTACGAAAATACCGATCACCGTTATGAGCATGGAACATCGGCTTATGTGAATACGAAAAAATATGAGGAACTGAAAAAGAAGCGGATGACACAATCTGATATCGTCAAGCAGGATATCGACATGCTGCTTCCAAGAGCATCGTCATATGAGAACCTTCTGGATCTTCTCCGGATGCTCGGCTATCAGATCAGAGCAAAGAAGCAGGACGGCGACTGGATGAAACACGTTTCGTTCCTTGCTCCTGCATTCAGCAAAGCAGTCCGCGAGGACAAGATCGGTGACGGCAGCTACTATTGCCGAAAGAATCTCGAAGCGGTTATTGCGGAACGTATCAAAAAGCATCCGGAGCTTGCGGAGCAAGATCTGGACGGCACTGACGATATTCCGATTTATGATGATTACAGATATACGAAGATTCCTGTTCAGCCCATGCGCGAGGACTATTACAAGAAACGCAGAAAAGACGGGAGTGTTGTTCAGCGGCGCAGGACGGAGTGGCAGAACAAAGCGATTCGTTCTCTGAAAAAGGATGATCTCCATGTGCGGACACTTTTGGACACGACCGAAATCTGGAAGCTTGCAGAAGAACAGGAAAAGCTTTCGGCTCGGAAGATGAAGCAGCGAGAGGATTCGGAAGCTGCACGGTATGTTGCACAGATCGAAAATACCTTCCGAGCACTTCACTATACGGAGCAGAATGAGTTTGAGTCTTACGGACAGATGCTTAATGTTATAAAAGCGATTCACAGGGACTACGCTGAAATTCTTTCCAAGAAGGAAGAAGCTGAAAAGCTCGTTTCAGATCGAGAACGGAATCTGCGCGTTCCGGAGCAAGTGGCTGAACTGAAAGAACGAATCAAGAACCGTGATCTGTCGTATATGGTTGAGCATTATCAGGACGATGTATCGAAGCTTGATAAGCTGCTTGCCAGATGCAAGGCGCTTGGATTTCAGGATCCGGAGAAGTTCAGACAATTTAAGGAGAAGACGGAAGAATACAGAGCGCAGCTTTCGCAGTTGACGAAAATGCTGCAAGCAGCTGAGGAAAGACTTGATGAGGCGGATAACTGTATTCGGACTTATGCGCGTATCGACGCAGAGTACGGAATTGATGTTTCGGCTCCGATGCAGCGTTATGAGCAAATTCTGCGCGGCGAATACGAGCTGCCTGATTCGAGCCGCGATAGATCGAGAAGCGATGCTGATAGAGATGAACGATAAAGTTGGAGGTTTAAGATGAAAAGTAAGGGTAAAATGCGCTTACGATACTGCTCCGGGAAACGCAACTTACCCCCCTGAAAAACGCAACTTACCCCCTGAAAAACGCAACTTACCCCTATAAATTTGCATCTTACCGATTTGCTGTTGACTTTTGCTTTGCGTGTCATTTATAATATGGATATTCCGATGCACAGGCATCCGGAAAGTCCGGCGCCGCACAGATCCGCTTTTCAGCTTGTTTGCAGGGTGCACACTGCCGAACAGCTTTGATACGATCCACAATTATCAAAGGAGAATTCAAACATGAACAACAGAATCAAACGCACGCTTGCAGCTGTCTGCGCTGTTGCAGCAGTATGCACATCATTCGGCATGAACCCCGTCATTCCCGATTTCCGCATCGACACAACAGTCGCATCGGCCGCTGTCGTTGGACAGCCGTTCGCGTCCGGAGACTGCTCCGGTTCGTTTATTCAGGATGACATCGGCGGCGTTCAGCTTTACTACAAGGTTTCCGGCAGCAAAGCAATTGTGACCGGATGCAAAACGACAAAGGGCGATACAGTCGTCAACATTCCGAAGCAGCTGGGCAACCGGAATGTCGCGCGGATCGCTTCCAACGCGTTCAAAAATCAGGTGAATATCACGCGCGTGAATTTTTCCGGCAGCAACGGACCGTTTTATGGCTGGAACACTTACTACGGCAATCCGTATCCGGTTGAGGTGCCGTTCGTCGGCGGCAGCGCGATTTCGGAGATCAGTGCGAGTGCCTTTGAAGGCTGCACAAATCTCGCTCAGGTTTATGCAGGCGGCAATACGCTGACAGTCGGGAAACGCGCATTTTACGGATGCAGAGCGCTTTGGGAATTGACTTTCAACAATGCTTACGGATTCGCTGATGAGGTGTACGGAGAAATCGGGGATTATGCTTTTGCAAGCTGCGGATTTCCCGATTTGCAGGGCGTCAGCGTACAGACGATCCGCGCGCACGCGTTTGACGGCTGCAATAATCTCCAGACTGTCGATATCATTGCGCAAACAATGGAAGGATACTGCTTCCTCAATTGCCCGAACATCACGCGCGTCAATATCAAAGCGAACAATATCGGCTATCACAGCTTTGAAAACGCGGTGAAGCTGAAGACCGCAACGATTGATTCACCGCAGATCGGAGAGTGGGCATTTTCCGGCTGTTCTGCGCTGACAAAACTGACGCTGACGAATACGAAACGGATCAATCAGCATGCGTTCCAGTACTGCGGTGCACTGAAAACCTTCGAGATGCCGGAAACAGTCGAATATATCGGCGTTTCTGCATTCTATGAGGACGCGCAGCTCAACATGCCGCTGTTCTTCATGAGAGAGAACGGCGCTCCGCTGACGATTGATACAGCTGCGTTTTTCAATACAGCGCTTGAATATGTTGTGCTCAGCGGCAATATCACCGTGAATGATTATGCATTGCGGAACGGCAGCCTGAGAGCCGTGATCGTGGAAGGAAATACTGTGCTGAGCAGCAGTGCATTCGGCGGCAATGCATCGGTTTCCAATCCGAAGATGACCATTTACGGCAATACGAACACAAATCCATGCCCGACTGCGCCGTATGTCAAGGTCAACAAGAGCACGGCATACGATTCGCTCATGGATAAGGTTGAGCCGTATTTTATGGGCATTCAGGCAGGACCGAACAGATTCGCCAATAGCGGCGGATGCTGTGCAGGTATGGCAATCCTTCAGAATCTGGTGATGACCGACAGACTCACGTATCCGGAGCTGTTCCCGATGCCGTATCAGGGACAGCCTGTCACAAGCTTCCTTCAGGTTCCGGACGATGCATATACAGCAGGCAGACCGGAATTTGTGAAGTTCTCGGACGAGGTATATGACTATTGGCACGATCAGTATGATTATCTTGATTTTAACTATAAGCTGAAGCTTGACCGGAATACGCTGGATTGCTATGCAAAGCTGACGGAGTACGGCGTTCCGATACCGGGCTATGTCGAAGTGAAGTCCTGCTATAATCATGCGTTCACGTTTCTCGGCATCCAGAAGCTGGATACGCCTGTCACGAAGCTGAACGGCATTGACGGCCGTTATCATACCTATGATTACAGAATGATTGTCAGTGAAAACGGCTATCGCTTTAAGCTGGATGCAAACGGAAAGCTGATCGCCAGAGGCAATGACAAGCATACATGGTGGGAAGGCATCGCGCCGGATGAAGGCTGGGCACCGGTCGAAGACACCTACCTCTATATCAGCACGGAAGATGATTCACTGCCGTTCTATGCACAGCGGTGGAATGATCCGCTGAACGTCAAGTCGCATTATCAGCAGCTTGGTCTGAAAGACATCAGCGTAATCTACTCTGCCGGTGTCAGCAAGAAATCGAACTGAATACGCGCAGAAACAAAGCAGCCGCCGGTATCCTTGTGTGATACCGGCGGCTTTTTGCATGATTACGGTTTTCCGATCAGGACGGATCCTGTGTCGGCGGGATCAGCTCATCCCATGTGAGTTTCTTTCCGGCGACTTCATTCTCCGTGTAGTAGATCAGGATATACTGTGCATCCTCAACACTGAGCGTAAGCGTAAACCGCCAACGTATAATATGAGAGAAACAGACTCATCTCGAAGATGGGTCTGTTTCTTTGATAGCATATTCTGACACTTACTTTGTTAGCATTTTGTTGGCAAAAAGATGGGACTAAATGATTGTAGCCCCATTTTAAAATGCAAATTGAAAAGGAACAGGGAGTGAGATCGTTGCAATTTCGCTCCCTGTTTGCATGAAAGCCGGAATCGGCTCTGGATTGAGCCGCTATTTTTCCATATACACGAATACCAGTTCACTATCAACAGCTTTTCGGTCAAAGATCTTATATCCCGCTTTTTCATACAGCCGTATATTATCAACGCTTCTGGTACTTGTAAAAAGCTCATAACGCTTGTCGGGATAGTAGCTTTCTATCTCTGAGAGAAGTTTTGAGCCATAGCCCTTGCATCTGTGATCAGGGTGAACCATCAGCTTTCCGATATATACTGTTCCGTTCTTTTCAGTAGCACGGACTGAACCGATGATAGTACCATTTTCATCTGTCAATTTCAATATGATACCTGTATTGAACTCCTCAATGACCTCATCTAAGGTCTGCTTCAACGGAGGAATATCTTTGCTGCCAAACAGTTCAGCTTCACTCTGGTAAGCGAGATATTGTAAAGCAAGTATTTCTTGCAGGTCATTATATTCAGCACGTTTTATCACAGTTCTGCTCCCATCAGTATGACTTCAGTTTCCTTTTTGAAGCCGTATTTTGCGTAAAACTCAGGAAGAACACCCTCTCCGGCTGTGATAAGGTGGACACCCACCATACCCTGAGCCTTAATATCCGCAAGGCACTTTTCAAGCAGTTCCTTTGCGATACCTCTGCGCTGATATTCGGGATCAACCGCAAGGTCATTGATCTCAAAAGTCCTGCCGTAATGGAACAGCATTGATGTTCCGAGGATAAAGCCGACGACCTAGCCGTCAAGGACGTATTCAAGACCATAGGATTGCTTTGACTCCAACAGCTCCTGAACGCGAATGACCGCATCTTCCGGCTTCCACGGATCATTCCACGGCTCTCCCGAAAAGGCTTTTGCATATATGTCACCATAGCGCTGGATATGCTCCATAGTGATCGGTCGAATATTTTCTTTACTCATGATCGTCCTCCATTACAACAAAAACTAAGCTTATTACCTTTTACTTCAAATATAAGCCGAGAATCAGCTCTTTTAATGAATCAGCAACAGGCTCGCTTTCTGCACAGCCTTCATTATCCAAATCTTCGATGAAGATCCTGCCTGTTCCGACTTCATATAATAGAAATGAACAGGAATAAGCATCATAAATGCCGATAGGCATATATTTACTAATATCGCCGTCATAAGAAAGCCACCTTTTAGCTTCTGCGATCAATCCGTTAGAACGTAAAAGGAAATCATCAGGCTTTTCGCCTATATGCCGGATAGCTGAAAACAACATGAAACATTCAGGCAAGTCTTTATAATAACCGAATATACCCGGCTGCCAGTACGCATTGAGATAATCAGCAATATCCTTTGGCAATGGGTAACCGATCTCACGATCAAATATCTCAAAATCAGAGTGTTCCTGTCTTGCAACAAATATTTCACCTGCATTAAAACGACGCATTAGTTCAGGATCAACATTCGATAATCGTCTGCCTACCGGAAAGTGATATATATTTATCCCTTTCTCTCGCACTATATCCATGTAATGCTTGATTGCTTCTTCCATCATTTTCTCCTATATCTGCATAAACTCCGGCTTCGGCTCAGGATAGTCTATCGCTTTCTCCATGACCATATTCGTCAAAGCCTTCTTCGCTATCCTGCTGGGATCACCGTCGGGACGCACCCATTCACGCAAGCTGTCTTTGCCGAGGATAAGGGGCATTCGGACATGGATAGAGCTTACAGGTTCGACCGATTCTCTTGTTATGACAGCGAACATCGGTATCTGAACACCTCTATGCTCCTCAAAGAGGTACAGTCCTGCGAGGTATGTGATCTCCGCGCCTTCCGGCTGAATCACATACTTCTCTTTCTTGATGCTGCGCTGCTCATTTGCATTATGATAGCCGACCTCGGAGGGCGGTATGCCCCATTCGTAGTACCACGATGCTGGGATCACGCATCTCCGCCTGAACCAAGAGTCTTTCCATACGGGCTTCTGGTCCGCTGTTTCGATACGGCAGTTGATAAGCGGTTTTGATGATTGTTCGACCGTGAAGCCCCAAATCATCGGAAACACCGCCATATTGCCTTGCTTGTTCGGAGCGAACACCGCTGCCATATCAGTAGGGCGGATATTTCCCGACATTTCTGCCGAACGTGACATAGTGTTCCTGATCGTATCCGTCAGCGGTAGCTGCTGTGCTTTTGTGATGATCGGTGACAGCGTGGATTTTTCAGCATAGAACCAAGTACACATGGGGTTCGCTCCTTTCTTATTTACTGCGAAAAATCAGAAGTTATGGTGACATCAAAGCACAGATCAGCAGCAAAGGACGATGATTCAATATACAGCACCGATGTTGCCAATCTTAACTAATCTAACTTCGGAAACATTGCTGCCCAATGCTATCCTTATACCCATTCCTTCTTCTTCGTCCCATGAACAATCATAAAAAAGACCTATTATTCTTTCACCGTAATCTGTTTCATCATAAACAGTGACTGTATTTAATGATACCATCTCATACATTTTATTCATATCCTTGACTTCGGGGTATAATTCATCATCAGGTTCTGTAGCTCCCCATTCATCTCTGCAATCCTGATAGTATTCAAAGATAGCCTCTAATAAGAACTGTTTATATTTTGAGTAATTGTCTAAAAAGAATTCCAGTGTTTCCTTTCCCGATTCCGGAATCTCATGTTTTTGGTCAGGTTGTATCTGAGCTTCTATCGTTTTCTCAGAACCTCCATCCTCAATGATCACATCTGCACAAAAGTTTATTCCACGTTCAAATTTACTGTAATCTACTATCATAATGAACCTCCCGTTGTGAATGTCAATTCCGATTTGTGCGAGCTATCTCACACATTGCTTACATTACCAATTATACCACAATCAGCCCTGATTTTCAATCCAATATATGAAAAACGGGAGTCGCACCCGTTACAATACCGTCAAATCAAAGCTCGATCTTATCGGAAAAATCACCGTTGATAACGTAGTAAACCGCCTTATCTTCCGGCTTTATGTAAAACTCGATAGTCTTGACCTTGCCATTGAATTTGCTCTTATAATCGGCTTCAACTGCCTTCCTGATCTCGGCAAAGTCGTACTCATCGCCGCCGAACTGAATCTTGACGGTTTCCTTCGGCGCGGTTGCAGCCTTCGCTGTTCTGGCAGCGGGTTTCGCGGTTGCCTTTGCTTTCGTTGCTGGCATTTTTGCGGCAGCGGTTTTCTTTGCCGCCGGTTTCTTCATCGGCTTCTCGGCAGGAACTTCTGCTGCTGTTTCCGTGACGGTTTCTGCTGCGACCGGAGCCGTGACTTCGGCAAGAGGTGCAGCTTCGGTTTTCTTCTTTCGTGGCATAAGGGATACCTCCAATTCTTAAGATTATAATACGATTACATTGTTTGTCGCATACGGATGATTTACGATTACTATTTAACGCATACTTAGACGGAGCGGCTTGATTTATGATGATGATAAGAAAAGAGGAATTCGCCGCTGTGGTGAATCCCTCTTTTCATATTTATTCTGTTGTGCTGTTTTCGGTTACGGGGTCTTTCACCGACTGATTATAAATCGGCATCAGAATGAACAGCAGGAACACGATGCTCGAAAGCGCCGCGAACGGGATCGCAGACCACGGAATCACCTGATTCTGGAGCGCATCCGCTTCGCCGCCGTTCAGCAGGGCTGCCATATTGTTATTGATATAATGCATGATAACCGGAACCCAGATATTCTGCGTTTTCAAATATGCATATCCGAAGAAAATGGCGATACCCACGCAGGTAATGATCTGGGTGACAAATGCCTGCAAGCCGTATTCTGTGGTATAATACATAAAGTCAGCACCGATATGCCAGACGGCCCATACCAGACCGAGCAGCAGCACGCCGCCGCGCTTGCCCCATTTCTTCTGCATGATCGGCTGCAAATAATAACGCCAGCCGTATTCCTCGCCGAAAAAGGCGATCCACACAAAGAAGAAGTTGATCGGAAGGATCATAAAGCCGAGCCATGTTTTCATGGATGTCAGAGCCGTTCTGAGTTCATCCATGCCTTCATGTGTGGAGGCAGCAGCATCTGATGTAACGACGCTGATCAGGATTTTTGCGGAGAGAAGCAGGATGAAGGCGATGACAAGTATGATGCTCCAGACAATGTTTTTCCGCTCAAGGCCGGCTTTTTCCCGCTTTTCTTTGCCGCATACCCAGAAGAAGATATATGCAACAATACTTCCGATCATGACCGCAATGCTGGAAAGCATCGACCAGACATCCGAGCCCGGTACGCCTTCGACCAGCGGATCCATATGGATGAACAGCGAGCAGAAGTTGATCACAATCATGACAGCGGTTGTTGTCAGGACGGTGATATAACCTGTGAGCGGAAGCGGTTCATTCTGCTTGCGGCAGATGAGCTTGCCCAGGATGACGCCGCATGCGGGATACATCATCTGCGCATTGACAAAGCAGGTGAGATCATACCCTTTTTTCAGCCCGACGATCATGAACAGATTCATGATCGCGGTGACGCCGTAGGCAACAGCAATAAAAATCCATAGTTTCTTCTTTGAAGATGCTTCCATATCGTTTTCTCCTTCATTTTCAGATTGTTTGACGAGACAGCTGCCTGTTTTCTTATTATATATCATGCAGTACAAATTGTCAAGAAAGAAACCGCTTGACAGGCGGGGGATTTCGTGACGCTATTTTTATGGAGGGGAAGACGCGGAACAATTTGACACTTACAAAAGAACGTTTAACGCAGTAGCATGCATGTCGGAATCAGCAGCAGGATGGCGATGACGCAGATCATGATGCCTACGAACATGATAAACAGCGCGAGGAACGGTCTTTTCCGGTAGAGATCACCCGGATCATCCGGATTCACGATGAAGGATTCAGTTGTGCCCGCATAGGGCTTTTCAGAGGTGACCTGAATCTTGTCTGAAACCCGCACGGTCTTGCCGTTGAGCGGAAACTCCCAGAGATGCTCATAGATCCGGGTGCCCTTTATGGTTCTGGCAATGACCGGAGAAATACAAGTTGCCGTCACATAACAGGTACAGCGGCGTTTTTTAACAGCAGCGTAATATGCAGGATAAGCCGCGGTCATGATCCCGAGAATCAGAAGCAGGATTCCTTCCGGGAGTGCGAGAACAATCGTATTTTTATCATCATCGAGATTTCCGAACCGGATCAGAAGCATTCCGATCAGCGGTATCACGCCCATCGCCAGACCGAGCACTGCAAATGCTGCGGGCAGAACATTCTGTTCCGGAAATGCGTTGCTTTTTTTGTTGTAAGACAGTCCGTTGATCCCAAGCAGCAGAAACATGATACCGATGCACCCAGCTGAGATGATCGAATTCAAAAAATAAGCTGCCATCGCTGCCATGACGCAGATCCCGATGATCAGAACGTCATGGAATTGCTTCCGCATGCGTGTTTCGTCTGTTTTTTCTTCCACATAAAAATCGAGGTTTTTGTCCTTCAAACTTATAGTATGGACTCCTTTTTTATTCTGCTTTCCGTATATCACGTTTGGGGGAATGCAAGAGGGGATCTTTTTCATCAGAATACAGCCGATGACGCGCTGATACACTGAACCGGACAACTTTTTTTCAAAACAATTGCATTTTCAGTTATTATATGTTATAATTATCCTGCATACGGGTGTATGCAGGATATTTTTGTTTGTGAAAGGGGAAAGAAATGAAAGGCAAAAAATTTTTATCACTTCTTATGGCGTCCGTTTTGTCAGTTACGGGATTCCTGCAAAGCGCTGCGCCGATCGCATCCGCAGAACCGGAAGTATCCTTTCCGGCACTGCCGGAAACAGAAGCAAATCTTGCGTATTCCGACAACACATTCGGCAGTATGGTTGCCAGAGAGATCAATCTGGAACGGGCGCGTCTGGGCGCAACCGCCGTTGTGCACGATGTGGTTCTGAATGAAGGCATCGCACAGGTTTCGCTGGAATCCGCGTCGGATGCGACCGCAGTTGTCTGCGTCTTTTCCGATCCCTCTGAACGGAACGCACCCAAGCTGCTCGGCACGGGCATGCAGGCGTTTACGGCGGATGAAACGCTGATTGATGTGCCTGTTTCGCTGTCGAGCATGCCGGAATATTATCTCGTCCGGGTGTATGTTGTCGGTGAGAATCAGGTTCCGCTGAGCATGGAGTATACGGACTCGATGCACACATCCATGATGCAGGAGGTTCTGCAATCGGAGATCAGCGACTACGAAGGCTATGAGGTGCTGAATCTCGACGAGAACGATGACACGAATTTTGCCGTCTACAACAAAGATGTGCAGGTTCTGCATTCGGACGGCACGCACGATATCGTGCTGAATCAGGATCTCGAAAACGGCATCTACCTGATTCGGAACTATACCGGTGAGATCAAAAAAGGCAGTGTCGTTGCCATTGATGCGGCAAATCACGGTGCTGCGGTCTTCAAGATCAGCTCGCTTGAAACGGACGGCGATGTTACCACCGTTCATGCGGATCCTTCGTATAACACCGATGATGCGTTTGAATTTGTGAAGCTGGACGCAGATTCTTCCAATAATACGCTGACTTTGACACCGCCTGATCCGGAAGAATCGTATGGGCTTGAATATACTTGTTTCTATGACGGTGAAGAACGGCCTGCACAGGGGCGCCCCGCACGCGGCGGGATGTCTGCTGCTTCTGCTGAAGAAGACGAAGATGATTATGTAGCTTCCAGTGATTCGGTACATTTTCGCGTTCAGTTCGGAAAAGGTCAGTCGGATCTTGAAGATGTTACCGGAGTAGATCTGAGCGGCTTTGTTGATTTTTGCTTTAATTACAACGTTTCATTTTACAAATCCAGTTTTTTGAGCTCGGTTCAGCTGGATATGGCATTGAGTGTCGAGCTCGGTGCTGAGATTGCCGTCACTGCAGAAAAACAGATCCCATTACCATATGGTATGGTCTTAAATCCGGTCGGCGATGTTATTATTCAGCTCGGCCCGTTTATTGATCTGTCTATTACCGGACAAATAGATATCAGCACGGTGTTTTCGGCATCATTTGGTACCGGAAAGAAATTCACATCGAATGCATCGGTCACAGATCTCAGTCTGACTGTTGAAGGCTTTATCGGTATCGGTATCGGCGGCAGCATGTGGTTAATGAAGAAAGGCGGAGAATTATCTGTTTTAGTCGGACTGCAGGCGGATTTTAAATTAAATTCACCGCATGAAGGCTGCGGGCGCTGCTCCGATATCACGCTTTCTTTTGTAGGAAAGCTGAATGCTTCGCTTGATCTGGGAATTGTCGATGTCGGAGTTGAACCCAAATTAGAGCATGAATTGCTGCATTGCTATTTGTCTGATGAACTGGGATTCGGCTGGGGCGAATGCCCGAATCTGAACGGAAACGGTTCGCAGGATCCGGAGGATGATCCGCAAGAGGATCCGGAGGATGATCCGACTGAGCCGAAAAAATCGGTCTTTTCAAAAGAAGAATCAAGGGTATTCTCATTTGCATATAGAGGTGAAATAGACGGAAAGCCGGTTGCGACTTTAACAAGACGTAATTGCACGCAGGAAGACAGAGATGCGATCGTCGATTTTACTGTTCCGGAATACGATCAGAATGGGTTCAAGGTTGTAGCAATTGATAATTTTTGCTTTTATCAGATGACGAATCTGAAGCGCGTGAAGATGCATGATAATATTCTGAACATCGGACAGTTTGCCTTTTATAATTTGAAAAATCTGGAAGAAGCAGATCTTCCGAGAAATCTGCTTTACATGGGAAAAAGTGCGTTTGAGTATTCCGGTGTTCGTGAGATTCGGATCCCGTATACACTGCGAGTGGTTCCGGAACGTGCGTTTTATCTCTGTACGAATGTGAAGAAACTTGAAATACAGATGGGTATAACGGCAATTGAAAAAGATGCACTTTGCTGTGGAAGCAATATGGAACCGGTTCGGATCCCGTCTTCAGTTGAAACGCTCGGCGAGAATGCAATGAATGCCTGCGTGATCTGCTCACCGATCTATGTGAGAAACATTGGCAAACGTGCGCTGAGCGGCTGTCATTTCTATGATCCGGTCACAAAGACGAATACAGCAATTCTCTCACCTTTTATCAAGCATGTAGCTGAGGAAGGCTTTTATGGAATGGCAGCAGATAAGGTTGTGTTCCCCGGTCGCTGCACAACTGTTTTTGAAAAAGGTTCATTTATGAACAGTACGGTAAAGGAAGCTGTTCTTCCTGAAAACATGAAAAAGATTCCGGAGGAGATGTTCAGAGACTGCTCCAAAATGGAAAAAGTTGACTGGCCGGATTATCTGACAGAGGTCGGACCGCGGGCTTTTTACGGTTGTGTGCATCTCCTGAACGGTGATTTTCCGAGAACACTTCGGAAAATTGACGACTATTCTTTCTATAAGTGCTGGGAACTTGCGAAGGACACGGCACTCATGCTGCCGTACGGGCTGAAGGAAATCGGACATAATGCATTCTTTGAGCTGATCCATGCGAAAGAAATTTATATTCCGGAGACTGTTGAGAAAATGTTTTTCAGCAGTGTTCATCAAAGCGCGCAGGATCTTTATTTTCTGACGAAAGATGTTGTGTTTCTGGACGATCCGGAAACGATTAAAAAGCAGTACAATGATTGCAGTTATTCCAGTTATATTACAGTACACGGTTATGACGGAAGCACTGCACAGGCTTTTGCGCAGGATAAAGATCACTACTATAAGTTCCGGTTCCTTGCGATTAGAGTTCCGAGTGTACCACAGTATACAGATGCACTCACCAAGACCTTCACCGGTCTGAAACCGAACACCGTCTACAACTTCTACGATCTGCTCGGCACGGAGTTCACCGCAGCAAATCTGCTGTATCTCTCGCAGGGCATTTCGGATGAGAACGGTACGCTGACCGTCTGGTATCGTCCGGCAAAATCCGCGGCAAATTCGCAGCAGTTTGTCCGCTGCATGGAGCCGGATGTTTCGGAGACCACTGCGTCTGTCACCACAACGACAGCGAAGGTCACCACGACGACCGCAAAGGTCACCACGACAACGGCGAAGGTCACCACGACAACGGCAAAGGTCACCACGACAACAGCGAAGGTCACCACGACAACCAAGACAAATACAACGACGACAAGCGCTGCAACAACAAGTTCCGGCAAGACGACAACGACCGCGAAGACCACAACGAGCGCGACGACGCCTGCTCCGATCAGTTATGTCAAGGGTGACATCAGCGGCGATTTCAAAGTTGATGTCTCCGATGCAGTGCTTCTGGCACGCTTCTGTACCGAGGATAAAAATGTGAAGATTTCCACGCAGGGCGTCCTGAATGCAGATGTGGACAAAAATGGCAATGCAGATTCGGACGATCTTGTTATGATCCTGCAATACATTGCAAGAATCATCAACAAATTCGCCTGATCCGCCGGATCCCGCAAAACAACGATCCCCCGACCGGAACGCCTGTTCTGATCGGGGGATTCTGCATGGTGACGGGGAATCAGCTTTCCGGCTGGCATGCGCTGATGCGGTATTGCCGTGACAGTTTTCGCTTTTCACCCGTTGCTTTTTTTTCAAAAATATGGTATAATGGGCACACACATCAAAATGCCCGCCCGCAGAAACGAGGTGACAGAAAGGGTGGCTGAACAGCTGATTGTAGATCTGTACGGCTGTGCGCCGGAGCTGCTGGATGATCCGGCATTTGTGCAGTCTGCTGCAAGAGCAGCGGTGCAGGCAGTCGGAGCAGAGATTGTAAAAGAATGTATGCATCGTTTTGAGCCGATCGGCATTTCATATATCGCTGTCATTACAACATCACATTTTTCGATTCATACATGGCCGGAATACGGCTATGCGGCTGTCGATATTTTTTCATGCAGTGCCGGTGTGCCGCAGGAAACTGCCGAAGCACTCGGAAACGCATTCGGCGCCGCAGAATGCCGCATCCGCCGGATCGAGCGTGACCTGAAAGGAGGATATGGTACTTGAATTTTGAAATTGGCGACGTCATCGCCGTTGAAAACAGAGGATTCCGCGTTGTCGGAAAAATCCGGTACCGGAACCAGAGAGACTACTGCGAATGGGATGAATACCGGCTTCTCGATATGGAAACAGAGCGGGAGGCGTGGCTGAGCATAGATGATGTCTATCAGGAATATTCCATTTCCTATATGACAAATGCACAGCCGTCTTTTTTTCATACGTATCATAAGGTTGACGAGGGCGAGGAGACCGTGCTGAACCGCGGCGGCCTTGTTGATGTTGCTTATGGCGACTCTGCGTCGTTTTCGGAATATGAGGATCCGACAGAGGAGCGCATCATCTCCGTCGAGATCTGGTCAGACGGAACGGAGTGGTCTACCGGTCATTATCTGGACAAAGATGAGATCGTTTTTGTACGGAATGATCCGGCATATGCCAGAGCGCAGTGGTTTCCGCTTCTTGCTGTTGTAGGAGTTATGGTTCTGATATTTGCAGCCTGCATGTTCGCCCCGCTCCTTTCTTCGATTGAATTTCAGCCGAAAATCAGCAAATATCTCAAGCATGCAAATGAATATACCTATGAGACATCCGTTACCGGAAATGACAACCAGAAGGCGAAGATCTACAGAGCGCAGGCGGGAGACACCATCGACGCTGTTGTCGCGGATATTCTCTACGCGATCGACGGCAAAACGCAGTATGTTCAGCAGGATGAGGAAGAAGAAAACGGCGCTGTCGCAATTCTGACCGAAAAAGAATACTGTATCGTCTATCCGTCAGAGGATCAGAACTGTCTGTATGTGCAGGTTTCCAACCGGAAATACGCTTATAAAACGGAAAACGATCTTTACAGAGGTTCGCGGCGCGCATCACATTATTATCATTCGTTCTATCATTCCACGGGATACAATTCGGATTATTCCGCCTATCATCATTCAGCATCGCCTTACAGCTCATACAGCGATTCCGATTTCTCTTACGACAGAAGCAACCGTTTCGTTGATTACGCAAGCAGCATCCGGCAGAGCAGCATTAATGCACGTTCGGCTTCGGGCGGCGGTCTGAATGCCGGAAAATAACAAAATGGGAGGTTCCTATGAACTATCTGAATGATCTTTTTGAAGTGGCAGTTTATTCCTGCGCAGGCATCCTGCTGATGATGCTCGGCAATTTCCTGATCGACCTCATTATTCCGTGTTCATTCCCCGAGGAGATCAAAAAAGACAATCGTGCTGTCGGCTTTGTTTCCGCAGGAACAAATATCGGTGTCGGATTGCTGCTGCGCGCGGCGATCAGTTCACCGGCAGCAGAAGCAGCTGAGGAAACACTTCTTTCCGGAATGCTGAGCAGCGTGATCTATTTTTTGGCAGGCATTGCATTTTTCATGATCGGCTATATTGCGATCCGCTTTCTGCACAAGCAGTATAATCTCAACGATGAGATCGGCAAGGGCAATACCGCAGCCGGCATCATGGTCGCAGGCATTTTCATCGGTCTTGCCCTGACGATCAGCGGGGTGATTCTTTAATACCATGAAGCAATTTCGGCTCCTGATGCTGACAACGCTGATGATCTCGGGCTGCTCGATGGTCTATGAGCTGATCATCAGCGCGGTCAGTTCTTATCTGATCGGCGATTCCACACTCCAGTATTCGGTAACGATCGGACTTTATATGTTTGCGCTCGGCATCGGTTCTTTTCTGTCAAAGTTTATCCGGAATCATCTCTGGGGCTGGTTTGCAAATGTAGAGATCGGCATCGGCATTGTCGGCGGACTGAGTGCGCTCTCACTATTCCTTGCAAATTTGTATCTGGAATCCTATGCGCTCGTAATGTATGCGGAAATTCTGGTGATCGGCACATTTGCCGGTCTTGAAATTCCGCTCCTGACGCGCATCATCGAATCGGAACAGAAAGAACTGCGTATAACGCTCTCCTCGATCTTCTCATTCGATTACATCGGCGGTCTCATCGGCTCGATCGCATTTCCGCTGCTGCTTCTGCCGCATCTCGGATATTTTGCGACCTCATTTCTCGCAGGTTCGCTCAATTTGCTGGCGGCAGTGCTCATCATCAACCGCTACGGCAGCCGTCTGAAGCATCGGACAGCATACCGCATCGGCTCTGCAATCCTGCTCGGCTGCATGGCGGTCGGCATGTTCTTTGCGGAAAATGTCGGAAGAAGGATCGAGGGCGGACTCTACCGTGACGATGTCATCCGGATCGAGCAGACTGCCTATCAGAAAATCGTCGTCACCAAGCACCGTGACGACATGCGGCTTTATATTGACGGAAACTGTCAGTTCTCCTCTGCCGATGAATACCGCTATCATGAATGCCTTGTCCATGTGCCGATGGCATATGCGGCAGAACGTTCAGAGATACTGGTGCTCGGCGGCGGCGACGGTCTTGCGCTTCGCGAATTGCTGCGGTATCCCGAAGTGAAGCATATCACGCTGATTGATCTGGACAGCGGCATGACAAAGCTTTGCAGCGAAGATCCGCAGATCAAGGCGCTGAACTGCGGATCGCTGACCGATCCGCGCGTCACGGTTCACAATCTGGATGCTTATGAGTATCTGGAGCACAGCAGGGAACTGTTCGATGTGATCCTTGTGGATCTGCCTGATCCGAACAATGAAGCACTGGCAAAACTCTATACAAATGTATTCTACCGGATGTGCGCCGGTCATCTGACGGATGGCGGTATTCTGAATGTGCAGTCCACAAGCCCGTATTATGCATCCAGAGCGTTCTGGTGCATCAGCCGGACGATCGAAAGCGAGGGACTTGCGGTCAAGCCGTACCATTTGCAGGTTCCGGCATTCGGCGACTGGGGCTTCAATATGGCATCCGGCTCAGAGCTGATCCAGCATCATCCGCTCTTCACGGAAACCCGCTATCTGACAGAAGAAACGCTGCCTGCGCTGTTTGCATTCGGCAAGGATGAACGCGCAGATGACATTGCGGTCAACCAGCTGACAAAGCCTGTTTTGATCCAATATTACAATGATGCCGCCAGAGCATGGACATGATCCTGCTGTGCGGACAGAATCCCATATCATCCGAAAAAACATTGCCCCGAAGCGCAATCAAAGCACTTCGGGGCAATTTCATATTATAAAGTGAATGCTGAATCGTGAAATAGATTTCACATCCCATAATGGGATTCTCAAGGGACATCTGTCCCTTGAGCGGGCAGTGCCCGCTGCCGTTCCCCTCCGGAGTGCGGCAGCGTAGCGCACCCAGCATTCACAGTACACGCCGCTGAACGCGGCTTCTGTGGCGCGACTACTCCCAGCGGGAAAAGTGAATGCTGAATCGTGAAATAGATTTCACATCCCATAATGGGATTCCAAAGGGATACAATCCCTTTGGTCAGGTTTGGGCTGAAAGCCCATTATAAATCATCGCGAAGCGATACCTTATTCAGCTCGGGTAAACCCACTCGAGCGCCTTGTTCGACTTGCTCACGAGCTGGCGGACATAGCTGCTGCCGTTGTACTCTCTGATGCGGTAATTGCCGGCGTAGATCCGGAGCGAGCTGTTGCGGAACTTGTTTGCGTCAGCGGTCTGGAGATTCAGAACACCCTGAGTCGAGCTTGTGTTCGGCAGCTCAAGGCGAAGGGATGCATTTGCATCGAAAACGCCCGTCGTTGTACCGAATCTGATTGCGTATACGGTATTGTTCGGGATTCTGAAATAATCCAGCGCCGTGCAGCCCTGAAATGCGTTGTTGCCGATCTGTCTGAGCGAGCAGTCATTGACGCTGTTTGCGCGGATGACGACTGATTCAAGCTGCGCGCAGGAGTTGAACGCGTTCGCGCAGATCGTCGTGAGGCTCGACGGCAGGGTGATGCTCGTCAGTCTGGTGCCGAAGAATGCATATTCGTCGATCTCATTCAGCTGGGAATCGTTTGTGAATGTGATGCTTTTCAGACTTGTGTTGTGGAACGCCTTCTTCGCGATCTTCCGGACGGTCTTCGGGACGGAGACAGACTGCAGATTCTTGATCCAGATCGTGTTCGGCGCCTGCGGAGCCGCATAGCCGATCTCTGTGACCGTGTAGGTCTGACCGTTTGCCGGATTTGTGACCTGCTCCGGAACAGAGAACGATGTGACATTGTTGTCCAGCACGCCGATGAAGGAAACGCCGCCTTCTGTGTTGCAGCGCGTTGCATAAATGCCGCCGTTCACAAGGAAGTCACCTTTATCTTCATAGACTCGGTTCCAGCGGCTTGTGCAGACGCCGCGGCTGCCGTTGACATAGCGGGTGGACTGGAACGCGCTGCCGGACATATGCAGGATTCTGTTATAGTCCTGTTCGTCAATGCGCAGATCGTTGTTTGCGTCGAACGCGCTGTCCGGCGTGTTGCCGATCCTGCCGCCGTTTGTCATCATTGTTTCTGCGAAAATTGCGGCATCTCTGCTGTTGATATTGCCGTCGAGGTTCAGGTCTCCGCAGAGAGCCGGACGCTCGACATAGGACGCATGCTGACGCAGATAAGCAGCAGTGATCGTCTGATTCTCATACTGTGTGGCATCCCAGTCGATCTCGCACTGATCGTTCGCATTGCACTGCGCGAACGTGACGCCGGAATAGTTTGCATTGGTGATGAAAATGCTGTGATGATTGTCAATGCGCACAGAATCGCCGTTTTTCGGATAATAGGTATGCCAGTTTCCGTCGAGATCCTGATACTGACCGTTCACCATATCATATCGAATGATATCGCCCGTCTGAAAGATATCTTCCTGCAGCTTTGCGGCAAAAGCGATGCACTGGCTGTATTCTTTCGGTCTGTTCTGCAGATCCACTTCGCGGAACGATTTGTAGGTCGTGGACTCATACTGCGTGAACGGAACCGAGATATGCATGCACATCATGAAGTTGTAGCCGCCGTTGTGCAGGCACGGCGTCTGGGTATAGCTGTCCGGATCGGAGCCGTTCCAGTAGCACTGCTGCCCGTTGACCTTCTCCGGATACTTCTGCTTTTCCTGCTGGATCAGCGAATACCAATTGGACTCGAACTGCTGCTGCGTGTAAAATTTTGTGTTTGTCATTGCGGATGCAGTGAGACAAAAAGAAGCTGAATTTGCTGCGAGCACACCGCCGGCGATTGCAGCGGAAAGCACAGCAGAGATGATTCTTTTGCGTGTTTTCATTTTTCAAAATCTCCGTACTTCGTGTAATTCTATGATTGATGCATCAATAGTTTCAGTATAGCGGATGATTCCGGATAAGTCAATAGGGCATGCGAAAGTTTGTGCGTTCGACACAGAGGAAAATTCATTTGTGATTGGAAAAATTATGAGATTACATAAAAAATCAAATAACATCAAATTCATATCATGCCATTTTGACCAAATCCGTTAGATTTTGCAAACAAATTCCGTCTCTCTGCGTGCACATCGTTTGTTTTCTGATAAACGAAACGCATTGTAGAAAATGTTAATGATCGCACGCGATGATGGCGCAAATCGGCAAACCAAGTAATATCGGTAAACCGGATAATATTCGCGACTCCGGCGAAACTGGAATCCCATGAAAAGGGAGTGTGGGATCGTTTGATTTTTCACGATTTACTGTTCAGATTCACTTTTTGTTAAAGGATCCGCATGCAAAAAATGCGCTTTCCGTCTGACAATCGCAAAAAAATTACATTTTTAATCATGATACTTGACAAAAAAGTCAACAGTATGCTATAATCAACTCATTGGAATATTATCGGGAGATATTCCAAAATAAGAGTAGGAGTGAATGCGATGATCAAAAAAGTGATTGCGGGCGTTCTGAGTGCAGTGCTCTGTTCCACAGCACTGCTCAGTGAGACACCGCGCAGCAGCACAAGCATAACCGAACCTGCGCAGACTGCAAAACAGCAATCTGCCGGAAGCAGGCTGGAGGGGAAAAATTCGCTCGGTAAATATCTTGCCGAACAGCAGGAAGCCAGCAAAACACCAACTGCCGAACCGCTTCGGGCAGCTGCGGCAGCAGAACCGACCTATGCGGTGACCAATGTGGAATTTGACCGTGAAACCGGTCTTGTGCGCGTCATTAGTTCGCAGACATACGATCAGAAGATCGTGGTGCTGTTTCTTGACGAAGACGATCCGACGAA
>LVAJ01000015.1 GCA_001603005.1 Clostridiales bacterium Firm_04 | reverse complement strand
CACGGACTTAACGGAGTATATCTCAGAGAGCATGATAAATGGATAAGGCTTGATGCAAGAGGTAACAAAGAGGGCGTGAATGCACAGTTTTGCATCGATACCGAACAGCTCGCCTTCCCAATACGCACAGATAAAGGCGAACAAGACGATTTCACCGTCTATCCCGTGCCGGACAAAGAGATAATAATGGTGCTGACATCAAACGATTCCAGAGCACAGCTTTGGGCTGAACTTCCGATGCAGCTCGAATACTATAATGCCATCAAGAAAACGGAATCCGAAAATCAGAAAATCTGACAAAATGATGAGTGAATAACGCAATAAAAACAGCCCCGCACCACTGAATCACCAGTGATGCGGGGATTGCTCTATCTATTCACTTTTCAATGCTGATCGTCACGCCTGATTTGAACCGGAATTCCAGAAAGGACTCGCAGACCTTTACGCTTTCCAGCAGCTTCTTCACCAGCGCCTCATCAAACTCTGTGATGGTACGCGGCTTGGAATTGATAAAATGCAGCAGTTCCTGAATACGATCCAGGTGCGCAGCTTTGGCGGCATCGTCCATGACGGTCTGTTCCTGCAGTTCCCGCAGGCGCAGGATTTCTTCTGCCAGATCATCGTAGTTCGTGCCGCTTTCCGTCCGGTCGATCAATTCCTGCTGCAATTGCCGCATCCTTTCCGCGAGCACTTCCGCTGACTGCGGATTAGCAAGGCTGATCGCAGTTTTCAGATTGCTTTTCAGCTTTTTCAGGTATTCGTCGCTGTTGCCGAGCATTTCATTGACCGCGGCAATAAACGCCTGCTGCAATTCGTCCTCGCTGACCGTCCTTGCCAAGCAGTGTGTCTTGTCCTCCAGTCTGGTCTTGCACCGCCAGACGATTGTTTTCTTGCCCCGGTTGTTCCAGTGCAGCCTGCGGAAATGCTCACCGCAGCACTCACAGGTCACCATGTGCGAGAAAGCGTGGTTCGCGCTGAATCCCTGCCGCCTTCCGTTCAGATCACGCTCGGATGACCGCCGTGCCATTTCCTCCTGCACTCTCATGAATATATCCTTCGGGATGATCGCCTCATGGTGGTCTTTCACTTCCGGACTGTCCACGTTGCCCTTGTTCCTGTGCCTGTGGAAGTTGTCGTCCGTATAGGTCTTGTTGTAGCGAACGTCACCGACATATTTCTCATTATTCAGAATACCTCCCTTAAGATCAATGTGACATTTCTGTCAAAAATATGAAATCTGTGTGAAAATTAGCACTCTCCTCTTGACAGTGCTAATTCAGAGTGCTATAATATAATCAGAACAAAGGAACAGAGAAGCACCAAAGGATCCGGGTGCTGAACCCTCCGTCCCCTTGCTCGAAGCAATGGAAACAATGTGACGAGTAAAAAGGAGGACTGACCTATGTTGTATCCTAGCATTTTCGGTGAAAACTTATTCGATGATTTCTTCAGATTCCCTGACTTCGGCAGAGACGTGGAGAAGAAGCTGTACGGCAAGCACGCTGCACAGGTTATGAAGACGGATGTCCATGAGCATGACGACCATTATGAGATCGTGATCGACCTGCCGGGCTTCAAGAAAGACCAGATCAATCTTGAGCTTCAGAACGGTTATTTGACTGTCAGTGCCGCAAAGGGTCTTGACAAGGACGAAAAGACTGAGAAGGGCAAGCTGATCCGTCAGGAGCGTTACGCCGGTGCAATGCAGAGAAGCTTCTATATCGGTGATACTGTTACCGAAGCCGATGTGAAGGCAAAGTTTGAGGACGGTGTTCTGAACATCTGCGTTCCGAAGGCAGAGCCTAAGAAGCTGGAGAATCACAAGTATATTGCAATTGAGGGATAATACCTCGCTGAGATATGATTCCGAAATCATGCTCCCCGGAGCTGTTCGTTTTGAGCAGTTCCGGGGAGTTTTTTACGCCTTATTCAGTTTTCCACTGTATTTCTTCCCGTCAACGGTAATCTCAACAGAAATGCCGTCATGCCGATTTAGTCACCGGCTGCATTTTCTAAGATAAGGCAGAAAAACATAGCTGCACCCCCTTGACTATTTTACATTTGTATGTTATACTAATCTCATTAAATGATATTAGTGGAGGAATTATGGAGAACTTGATAAAGATTCTGACTGATCCGATATCAAACAGAATCATTCAGCAGATTCGTAAAAATCAGAAAATGACCGTTTCAGAGATACTTGCAGTAACTCCGGATATTCCAAGAGCTACTGTGTATCGACGGATCGAACGAATGACATCTGCGGGTGTAATAGAAATCGTGGAAACACACAAGGTCAGAGGACAAGCCGAGCATACCTATTCCGTGAAAAAAATCTATATTACTGCTAAAGATAGCGGTGAGAATGGAATGGAGATCATGACTGCCTCTTTTGCGCAGATGTTCCATCTTTGCAGTGAATACTTCAAAAGCGAAAATGCCGATGTTGAACGTGATAAACTCTTTATTCTGAACTATGCGATACGTTTGTCGGATCATGATTTTTCGGAAATGCTAAAAGAAATTTTAGCAGTTGTTGACAGGTATCAAGGCAAAAATATACCGAAAGACGCGAATACACGCAATCTATATCTGATGTCATTACCTGCGGGAGGAGATACAAATGAGCCGTAAACAAGAAATTCTGCAATGCTATACCGAAAAGGGCATATGTCTGTATGAGACACCGGAGATCAATGGTATCCGGCAATACATTCAGATCAGAGGTGCTGATAAAAAAGCTCCGCTGATGCTGTTTCTTCATGGTGGTCCCGGTGGTTCTATGGCTGGACTGTGCCATGTCATGCAGCCAGAATGGGAACATCATTTTACAGTGGTCAATTGGGATCAACGAAATGCTTGCAAGACCTATCTTGCAAACAAAAGCAATGCTGCTGCAATTTCTCAGTCCGGCACACTTGAGGACTATATGGCTGATATTGATGCTGTTATCGCATATCTGCATACTGTATATGATTTTGAGAAAATCATCCTCATGGGATTTTCATGGGGAAGTCTGATCGGTGCGGAATATGCCAAGAGACATGGTGAAACGGTCTCACACTATATTGGTGTCGGTCAGTTTATCCATTATATTGATGGTCTGCATTATTCCTGCGAGTGGCTCAGAAAAGTGGTGAAAGACGCTCCTGCGGATGTCGAAAAGATAAACGCCTTTGAAAATTCGATTCCTGATCCGCCGCAAATGACTCCTGCGTTTATGAACTCCTTGCAGGGATTTTCCATGCTTGGTGCAAAGTATATCGCAAAAGACGGCAGAGCTTTCCCAATCAAATCACTGCTGACCTCGCCGTTTTTGAGATTCGGTGAAAAAATGGCAATGGTGCATGGAAATCCGAAGCTGTTCTCAGGTACATATCAAACAATGTTGTCACATGATTTCCGGAACAATTTGCATTTTGATATGCCGGTACTGTTTGTCAGCGGCGATGAGGACTTTGTGTGTCCGAATGAACTTCTGGCACAGCATTTCGGACAGATCACTGCACCGCAGAAGAAAAATGTTGTAATTTCCAAAGCAACCCATACCTGTTTTTACGATCAGCCCACTGCGTTTCTGGATACGATCATTGATTTTACGAAATAACAGGGCAGGCAAAAGCCCACCCCATCACACATTCAGCGCATTGCGTGCCTGACGATAGATCTCCAGCCGAGACAACGATTTAGGCGAATTATTCGTCTGGTTGATCGTCCTGCTGTTGTCGTTCCCGAATAATGATGAACCATTGCTTTTTCTTTGGAATTGATGTATAATAAAAATATAGTCACATGCTGCATATACCGCTGATAAGAGGTGTTAAAATGGAGATTCTGAATCTTAACTGTATCAGTATAAATGATAAAATGTACGAAATTGATCCGAACAATGAAGATGAAAAGCCGTACATAAAGGTGTTCTATACAGATGCAGATGATATCATTATTGCTGGAATGATTGCATCCCACGGAGTATATTGGCTTTCCGTCACAGACATCAAAGAAACAGATACAATTCGGAAAATCTTTGCGTATGTTTCTGCACTGATTCCAACGAAGTGTGCAAATATCCATGCAGTCATCGGAAACACATACTATAATGATGAGCAACTAAAGCTGTTCCCTTATAACTTTCCTGCCGCAGCAGATGAGATTTTTTCACACTATTCAAGAATCAAGGACAGTTTCAGCCTTTCAGGTGCTTTTGAAAAATACAAGGACATTCTGAAGTACAACTTTTTGGTGCCTGCAAAGCCGAAATATATGCCCAACCCCGCGCATCGCTGTATTCAGGTCTACTATGCAAATGACAGTGAAATTATGATTCTTGGCGTTGCGGATAACTGCTATCTCTACTGGCTATCCATAACGAAAATGGATGATATTGAAACGAACCGTCTGATCGTTGAGTATATCTCTATGATTGAGCCAACCGTGTTTGGAAGCTGGGGCTTCACAGTAGATAAAACGAAATATACCTATGATCAGTTCAGATCTTTTTATTATACAACAATCACCTGTGTAGAGGACATTGAGACGCATTATCGACGGGCGAAAAATCGCAGCGGAAAAAGCAATGCAAAGGACAATCAGCTCATCAGCAAGCTACAGAAATATCTGGCAGTTATGTCTCAGTGCAATGATAATCCAATGGATTTCTATAATAGTCATTCTGAGATGTTCCGGGATATCTGGTCGATGAAACATCTGCGCTGTTCCGATAACCCTAAGCTCAGAAATCTTTTTCATCAGGTTGAACAGCGTGCGTCTAACATATATAATGCATACATGACTGAAGCGCATTAAAGAATTGATAAAGTTCAGGGGCGGACATAATGCCCACCCCATTACACATTCAGCGCATTCCGCGTCATACGATAAATCTCCAGCTGTGACAGCGATTTCGGGCTATTATTGGTCTGATTCACTGTCCGGCTGATGTCATTCTCCCTTGTTGACTTTTTCAAAGATATAGCGTATAATAGGAGTAGAGCATCCAAAAGGAGGTATGTCGTATGGCACAGCCAAGAACAGTTTTAAACACACTTCTGCACGAAAAGAAACGAAAGGTTTCTGGCGGCTTCTACCATAAAATGCAAGTGGATTTTGCATACAACTCGAATCATATCGAAGGCAGCCGTCTTACTCACGACCAGACTCGTTATATTTTTGAAACGCACACTGTGGACGGCGTTGCTCATGTTGATGATATTATAGAAACTGCGAATCATTTTAAGTGCTTCGACTATATTCTTGATACCGTTCATGAACCTATAACCGAAGAATATGTCAAGCGCCTTCATTTTCTTCTAAAAAACGGACTGCCTGTTGATGATGATGAAGATGATATCGTGATCGGAGAATATAAGAAATACCCCAATGAAGTCGGTCAGATCCAGACTGTTCATCCACGAGAAGTTGCTTCTTATATGGCGGCGCTGGTTTGTGACTTTGCGAAAAGAGACACCATTGATCTTTTTGATGTTGCCGAATTTCACGCAAGATTCGAAAAAATCCATCCGTTTTATGACGGGAACGGTCGTGTTGGCAGATTGCTCGCATTGAAAATGTGTCTTGCAAATGGTATTGTTCCTTTTTTTATCAACGATGACAGCAAGATGTTCTACTACATTGGGCTAAAAGAATGGCAGACCGACGATAAAAAAGAACGGTTGCTTGATGTCTTCTTATCCATGCAGGATGATATGAAATGCATACTCGACTACTTTGAAATCGAGTACGATAAATCCGAAATACGTGCAAGAGACCTGATTCATAAACATACAACATAAGGGCAAATGGGCTGATTTCGATGTCAGCCCATTACTTATTCACACATTCAGCGCATTTCGCGTCATACGATAAATCTCCAGCCGTGACAGCGACTTAGGTGAATTATTCGTCCTCCAGTGCTTCAATAACAAGCGTGAAGCCGATCTCGTCGCCGTCATTGACAATGGTCATCGTACTGCTCCTGCGAGATGTCACCGTTGGCGAGAGCTTGATTTGCTTGCTCTGCTGCCGTTTTCAGGGTTTCCAGCTTTTCTTTGGTTGCCTTCACCGCATCGGCGAGGAGCTTGTGTTTCTGCGAGAGCAGTTCCGTGTTGGACGGATCGAGCTTCAGCAGCTTCTGTACATCCTTGAGCTGCGTCTGCGTGTTCTTGATGTTTTTATTGACACCCTCCAGAGCCTTCGACAACTTGGTGGTATCGCCGCCGATCTCGACCGTGATGCCCTTGATTCTGTTTGCCATGCGGTTTCACCTCCTCCGTGAGGGCATGAAAAAAGCAGCCCCGAAGGACTGCTCAGTGTGTATTCTTTTATTACAAAGATACTTTTTCCTGATGAATACCGCCGTACAGATCTATTTCTTCCTGCCAGCATTTTCTTAATCCATCATCCAGCATATCGCCATATCCATTTGCAATCAGATCGCGTTCCCGTTCTTCCATAGTTCTGACGGGGCGTATTTTTTTGCTTTTGCAAATCGTGAAGAATTTTTCGAGAGTATCGGATAATAATGTGAGCTTGAATTCCTTTTCATGATCACTGAAAAATATCTTTCCTTCTTTTTCCTTATCAAGTCCGATGACAATGCGGTTTCCAAAAGAATCACTCGCGATAGGAATTATGTTACTTTTAATCCATTCCTCCATATCAACTATTTCGGAAAAACTGTACCCAACATCACCGAAGCCATAAAATGCACGAATATCAGAAGATTCTTTACCAGCTTTAAACTTTGTCTCCGGAGTCATTCCACCATTATACTTCAGCATGAACTGTCTATATCGTTCAGGAAGTGTGATCCCATATTTGCTTTCAAATTCCACAATCTTAGCATCGATGTCCGTTGTATCAAATTTAGATATTAGAAGCATAATAACCTCCCGTATAATGACGAAGCCGTCTGTTTGTTACCTATAATCGCATTATAGCATAGTAGGCAGAAAAAGTCAATCAGAACGCATCAAAGTCTGCCTGACCTGCCACCTCACGCCAGCCGTCAAACTCGAACATGAGTGCGAACTGCGATGATCTGCATCGCCGTGTGGTCGTTGACACGCTTGCCTGCGTGTGTCCGTCCGAAGAAGTAGCTGTAGGACGGGCTGTCGTAGCTGTCTTTCGGCTTGTCCCTCGACCGGAACAGTCCGCTGAAAATGCCCATGTGCATCACTCCTCTCGTTGACTTTTTGTATGGGCGTATGTTATAATATAAAAAAAGCGGAGGTTTCCGCTTCAAATTGGAATTTATCAAGCTATCTGCTAAAGAAAGGATGAGGCAGTGACTATGATTGAGATTTCCTATCTACAGATGTTTATTTTTATAACTCTCATTTGGATAATTGTGCGATTCATAATTGCGATCAGATTCAAGAAGTTTTCGGTAAAACGCGAACTACAGATGCTTCTTGTATACATATGCCTTGTAGTTATTGCAAGATTTGTATACTTCCCGTTACATTTTGTTGACGGGAAAATAGGTACACTAACGATTGGTTTTTCAAAGACACCGTCTGACATGATAAGTTTAATCCCGTTCTTCTTTCTCTTTGACAGATATGATGGATGGCTTATCAATATTATCGGGAACATAGCAATGTTTATACCTGTAGGAATAGTATGGCCTATCTGTTTTCGCAAGCTTGATAATATCAAAAAAACAGTGTTCGCAGGGATTTGTTTTATTATCTTTATTGAGCTGTCCCAACTGCTATGTCCCGAAAGGCATACAGATATTGATGATATAATATTAAATACGAGCGGTGTTATGATTGGGGCGTGTGTCATATTTGCTATACGAAAAGCCACAAATTCTGATTTGTAACGCTACAGCACCAGCAAATCTCTTTCATCATAAATGCTGTCGCCCGTATCGTTTCCGCAGCGGATCGCACGGTCAAGCGCCATGGCTTTAGCTGCCTTTCGGCTTGTCCCTCGACCGGAACAGTCTGCTGAAAATGCCCATGTGCATCACTCCTCTCGTTGACTTTTTGTATGGGCGTATGTTATTGACTTTTTCTCCCTGCGTGTGGTATAATTCTGGTAATGAGAAAGCATGGGCTTTTTGAAAAACAGTGCATGAACGGGAGATTTGGTTATGTTCAATGGATTTGATTTTTCTGATTTCTGGGAAGAAAGTGATTATTCTGCAAAACACTATGTCGGCGAACCGCCGACGGATGAACTGATCGCAGAGATCGAGCATGAACTTGGTTACAAGCTCCCGGAATCATATATATGGCTGATGAAGCAGCACAACGGTGGTATTGTGAACCAGAACAGGATGGGCTGCAAGATTGACTGGAGTGAAGGGTATACAGAGTGGACGAGCAATGTTGTTGCAATTGCCGGAATCATGAGCATTGGCAGAGAAAAGAGATTGTCAATCGGAAATACATCAGTTCAGTGTCGTCCAGATATTGGTGTTGCGATTGCAGATACTTTGGGCTGCCCGGATATGATAATTCTTGATTATCGTGAATGCGGTAAAGACGGCGAGCCTGCCGTTGTATGTGTTGATCCATATGCGCGACTTCGGATTTCAAAGCTTGCTGATAACTTTGAAAGCTTTATCCGCAGTCTGCGCAATTGGGATGAGCTCGTTAAAGAACAAAACACAGCGAAGAATAAAACCTGATTATATTTACAACACCAGCAAATCCCTCTCATCATAAATGCTGTCGCCCGTGTCGTTTCCGCAGCGGATCGCACGGTCAAGCGCCATGGCTTTAGCTGTCTTTCGGCTTGTCCCATGACCGGAACAGTCCGCTGAAAATGCCCATGAGCATCACTCCTCTCGTTGACTTTTTGTATGGGCTTGTGATATAATAATGAAAAGCGGGGAATGTCCGCAGTATATCGGGATGAAAGGAAATAATAAGATGACACGACTGTATGATAAATCAATAGAATATCGAATCCTGTTTGCAGTACATATTAGTCATGATTATTCGGATTCAGATGTTTTTGTCGGTATTTCCAAAAGTGGTGACCTGCTATGTATCACAAAATATGTCGTTTCTTCTTCTGGTGCTATTGGTTCTGAAACAGTGGTTCATAAACTCAGCAAGCCGGAATATCGTGAACTACTTGAGAAATCTCAAAATAATGGTCTTTTACAAGAATCTATCGATAAAGGAAGGATCACACTAAAAGAAGCCGTGATGCTTGGTAATGAATGAGTATTCATATTATATGTAAGACAGTCCCTCTGTCCTCCGGAAGGGCTGTTCTGTTTCAGATGTCACCGTTTGCGCAGTAATCTTCGAGGTCTTGTGCATCCACCCGGATGCCGTCGCTCTCCCAGTCGTGAACCTGATCCTCAATGTACTGCGGATCGTAGCCGTACTCCTTTGCGATGCGGTTGAGTTCCTTCTTCGTGATGTTTTTCATTGCGGTTTCCTCCGTGTTTTTATTCCGGCGGGCTTTTCGCCCTTCCGTTGTACCCATATTAACTTTAAAAACACATTATATCAAGTCGCTAAAACTACAGAAGAATCGAGAAAAACCAGCCGCCAGTGTTGTGTATTTAGACACTACAGAACCAGCATATCCCTGCTGTCATAAATTCTGTCGCCGGTGTCGTTCCCGCAGCGGATCGCACGGTCAAGCGCCATGATTGTGGCGACCGTACCGTCAATCTTTTCCGTGGACTTTTCCTTGTCCGGCTTGATGTTGCCCGCCGGATCACGCTTGATGAAAATGCCGTACCCAATGATTTAACACATGAAGGCAATTACATTAGAATTTCCTCTCCTCAAACGCCGATTCAGTTTACAAAATTACCTGACGAAATACAAAATCTCCTTCGAGGTCACATTGTTTCTGTTGATGTCGCAAAAGAAAAGTATATTCGCATCGAACACGCATATGGTTGAATAAGAATAAAAAAATCCCCGCACCACTGAAAACCAGTGATGCGGACAGACAGAAAGGAGCACTGCACATGACGCCGATGGAACTGGGAGATTATTGGGACAGGGGCTATATCATTGAGAAGCCGAAGAAAAATGTATATTCGTTTGAACGGTACGAGGGAACAGAGCCGGATGTCGTAATTCCGGACTGTGTGAGCAGCATAGCGAAGAATGCGTTTGCGAAAAACCAGTATCTGCAAAGTGTCGTGATACCGGAAGGCATCACGGAGATTCCGGACAGGGCTTTTTACGGCTGTACGGCGCTCCGGCGCGTGGTGCTGCCTTCCACGCTGAAAGTCATAGGCGACAGTGCATTTACCGGATGCCGTTTGCTGGAAAGCATCACATTTCCGCAAGGACTTTGCTATATCGGATGCGAGGCGTTTTGCGGATGCGGCTTCCGGCAGATCGTGATTCCGGACAGCGTCGGCACGATCAGTGCGGGGGCGTTCCGGTGCTGCGCTTCGCTGACCGATGTCAGCCTGCCCGCCGGTGTGAATATTGCACGGTCATACAAAGAGGAGATCATGTATCAGCATCCGATGTCAGGCGGTCCGTATCCGGTCGAAATCCCTCATAACGGTGCATTTCTGGATACGCCGTTTGGAAAAGAAAATGGTATGGAGTAAGCCCCGCACCACTGAATCACCAATGATGCGGGCGACGGAAAGGAAAAAACATGCTTCCGAAACATGAAATCAATCTGTATGATGTGAATGATGTCTACCGCCTGCTGCGCGGTGACTATATTGAATATTCCCAGTATTACGGACACCCGCCGATGGACAGTATGCCGCCCGATCTGCCGGTCGATATACGGAAAGTGCTGATCGGATGTGTTTATCATGATCCGGGCTGCAAGAATGTTTTTCAGCAGGCATTGCTGAAACTTGGAAACGGCGATGCAGCAAATGTCTATCTGTGTTATGAATTCTTTAACAATTGCTTATTTTTTGAGATCGACAGAAATTGTGCGCCGTTTCAGATCGACAGGGATTTGTTTGTTCCGCTGCTGAAACGGCAGATCAAGCGCTATGCGTCAGAGCTGTGCGGTACGCTGTTTTTCAGAGGCGATGTTGTCCCGCTGGAAAACGGAATGAAAAATATCATAGATTTCAACAACTACGCGAAGAAGCATTACGGCTTTTCCGTTCTGGACGAATAAACAGCATGCACCGCTGCGATCCCTTTTTCACAAACAGCAAAACCCCCGTATCCGACGATACGGGGGGTTCTTGTTTCCGGCAGATCATGCGGGCAGTTCCGCGACAAGCTGCTGCAAGGTCGTTTCAGCCATCTGCCGTTCCATTGCCGACTGGATCGCGTCGATTTTGCCGTCCAGCACCGCATGAATATTCCGTCCGACCGGACAGAGCGGATTCGGATTCTCGTGGAAATGGAACAGGGATTCTTCCTTTTCGACCGCCTTGAAAATATCGAGCAGCGTGATCTCCTCTGCGGGCTTTGCGAGGAATGCGCCGCCGACGCCCGCGCGGATCTCCACGAGCCCCGCCGCCGAGAGCATGCCCAGCACATTGCGCACGATCACCGGATTGACCTGAATGCTGCCCGCGAGAAATGTCGATGTGACCTTCTGCTCCTTCTGGAACATCGCCGTGCAGACGAGAATATGCACCGCGATTGTAAATCTGGATGAGAACTGCATATGCTTCCCTCTCTTTCTGCTCCTATTCTATCACAATCCGGTTGTAATGTCAAGACTTACAATAATCGGCATCCGAATTTGTGCAGATCTCCGAATCTTCGTTGTAACTATTGACATTACATCTAATCTGTGCTATACTGTCGTTGTAATCGCAAAGGTTACAACATTTCAAATTCCGGAGGTACTCACAATGCGTAATTTCAATCAGATTCATGTCGGACAGGATGCCAGAACAGAGCTGCACGATCTGCTCGGTCTGACCGGTGCGGAGATCAGCGTCAACAATCTTCCCGCAGGCGCATGCGTGCCGTTTGTCCACGCGCACAAGCAGAACGAGGAAATCTATGTGATCCTCGCGGGCAGGGGCAGGGCAGTCATCGACGGCGAGACCGCAGAGCTGACCGCCGGCGACTGGATCCGCATTGCACCGGCAGCAAAGCGTCAGTTCTTCGCCGCTGCGGATTCCGGCATCAGCTATGCATGTATTCAGGTCAAGGCAGATTCGCTCGAAGCCTATACGGCAGATGACGCGGAGATTTTCCAGTAATCAGGACAGAAAACAGCCCCCGCATCCGTTCGGAATACCGGATGCGGGGGATTTTTATCGTGTATCTTTTTCGAGCCCGTCCCAGCCGAATCGGAGGAACGACACGAGGATCGACACAATGGTAATGCTCTCGCTGACGATGCCGCCGAGCGAATGCACCAGCACATCATAGATCAGCCAGCACGGGGACGCGCAGACGAGATTGACCATGCGGATCCTGCGCGGACTGTTCGACCAGTAGGCGAAGGTGCTGGTCACGGATGCAGCAAAGGCGAGCAGGCTGACCGGACCGTTCCATGTGCAGAGCAGCACGCCGGTGAACAGCAGCGCGATCGCCGCAGGACACCGTTTGTTCCGCACCCAGCCCCAGTCATTGTATTTCATCATCAGCGCATTGCGCAGCATATTCACGGCAAGGCTCAGGCAGCCGCTTTTCGCATCGAGCAGGAAAAACTGCACGCAGAACAGCGCGGAACCGATCAGCTGCAGCAGAAACAGCGTTCTGTTCGATTTGATCTGATAGGACAGAATGAACACGGCAACGGCAGCAAAGCCGATGCCCTGAATGAACCAGTCTTGCAACGGGGATTCCTCTTTTCATCGTGATTGCTATGCATGATTATACCACAAGCGGCATGATTTTGCAAGCGATGCCGCGGCAAATCCGGCAGACCGCCCTGAAAAAACATGCATGAAGTCTTTACAAATCAGCGGATTTGTGGTATGATAGAATGTAATGCAAATTGAAGTTGAAGGAGGGAATGTTATGCTGAAATTCCGGAAGCTCCGGCAGAGCGATCTGGATCAGACAGACTGGGAAAAAGCCGCGCTGACGGCGCTGCTCCCCTCATCTGCGTATTACGCGGACACCATTGCAGCGGGCGATCTGCTGCTTGTGATCTTTGATACCGAAAACCCGCAGCAGCCGCTCGGACTGCTTGAAATGGCAGCCGAACCGACCGGCACCAAGCCGCCCTGTGCAGTGGTGCGGCGGGTTCTGATCCTGCCGGAGCTGCGGCGGCACGGGCTCGGCAGAATGCTCATGGCGCTTGCCGCCGGAGAAGCCGTCGAGCGAAAGCTCTGGTTCATCACCGGCGATGTGCCGGAGACCGATGAAGCTGCCGCCTTTGCAAAGGCGATCCACCTGCTGCCGGACAGCCGCTTTGACGGCATGACCGTGCTGGATCTTTCCGATGTGGAAGGGCTGCGGTATGGCAAATGAGGAAAACGGAAAGCGTCGTTCCATGAAGGGCATCCTGCCGGCGGTGATGCTGGTCACGGCAACCGTCGTGTTTGCGGTCGGCTCGATTCTGGGCGGCAGCGATGCGGAAGCCGCGGAGCATCCGGTCTGGAAGCCGCTTCTGCGCATCCATGACCGCATTGTGCTCGCACTGGGGCAGGATACCCTCGGCGATGTGTATATCACCGGCGAACGGATGCTGCAGCGCACGCCGCAGCCGGATGCGAAAACGGTTGCAGCGGCAGCGGATGCGGTCAACGCGCTTGCGGCGGAATCGTCCGTTCCGGTCTATCTGCTTGCCGCGCCGACCTCTGCCGGCATTTACAGCGATACGCTTTCGCGGTCGGCACCGGTCAGCAGCGAGCATAATGTGCTGCATGATCTTGCAGCGGCTCTCGATGAACAGGTCATCTGGATCGAAGCGGAAAGCTGGCTCTCCGCCGAAAAGGAGCAGTATATCTACTACCGCACGGATCCGTGCTGGACAAGCTACGGCGCATTCTGTGCCTACCGTTCGGCGATCCGCAAGCTGGGATTTTCGGCGGTCGGTTATGACAAATATACGCTGGAGCATTTCTGCAACGACTACCGCGGCAGCCTGACAAAGCGCAGCCATTACAGCGAGATCCAGCCGGATGTGATCGACCTCTACACCTGCATCGAGCAGCCGCCGGACATCACCCTGACCGTGCGCAGCAGCAGCGGCAGGACACAGTATGACTCCTATTACCGCAAGGACGCGCCCGATCTGGCAGAGGATCCGATGCGGGTGTTTTTCAGCGCGGCAGAGCCGTTCCTGCGCATCGAAACGCAGCATCAGAACAGCAAGGATCTTCTGCTGCTGACCGACCGCTTCGGCGCGGAGATGATCCCGTTCCTGCTCCAGCATTATCATATCGTGGATGCGGTCAATCTGGAGCTTGCGGGCGATACGGACTGGCGCAGCATGATGAACGGCACCTATTCGCAGATCCTCATTCTCTGCGGGGCGGATACCGTCAGTGCGGAGAACGGTCTTGCGCAGATGCTTGCCGCTCCGGCAGCGGATCCGCCGGAAACGCAGGATGATTCAGCGATATCAGAAAGGAAATCAACAGAAAATGGATAAAAACGATCAGAAGAAACCGGACGCACAGGAGCAGCGTCCCGCAAAGAATGATGCCGAAAAGAGCAAAAAGCGCAGGCTGATCTGGATCGCAGGCGGCGTTGCCGGTGTTGTAGTGCTTGCATTCGGGCTCCGCGCGCTGACCGGCGCAGGCTCGCTGCGCAAAAAGGTCGTCGCAGAGACCGAGCATTATCAGGTCACGGCGGCAATGCTCGCGTGCTATTTCAAACAGTGCGAGGAAAGCTATCTCGCCTATGCCGCCAGCGACAGCAGCATCGCGGTTTTTGACGAGAACAAGTCTCTGCGGGAGCAGAAGTATAACGATGAGCAGACATGGTTCGACATGATCATGGACAACACCATGAAAACGGTCAAAACAAATCTGCAGATCTGCGAGGCGGCTTATCAGGCAGGCTTTACGATGAGCGACGAGGACGAGGAGACCTGCCGGCAGATCGGCGAGCAGATGGAGGAGGGACGCTATCAGAAGGGCGTCACCGGCGATGATGCCGCAAAAGCCGCGCGCATGAACATTCTCGCGGAGAGCTATCAGAAAAGCGTGCGCGAGAGCATCAATATCACGGATGACCAGATCCAGAGCTATTTCGACACGCATCAGGATGACTACCTGAATGTCAGCACGCTCGGCTATACCTTCACATGGGATCCGGAGGGCATTGTCTCCGGCGACTATGCCGAGCACGATGCGGCACTTGCAGCGGCGGAGGCGCTTTCCGAATGTAAAACGCAGCAGGAATACAGCGAATATGTGTTCAAATATCTGACCGACCGCAAGGGCGTTGAGCGCTCGGAAGCGGAGCAGATCGCCGGCGATCTGACCATTACCAAGACGATCGGCAACTATCCGGACGATGTGCAGGAGTGGATCCGCGGTGGGGCAAAGCGTAATGAATGCGCGCTGTTCACGCATGAGGAATCGTGCAGCGCATCGGTCTATCTGCTGCGCGAGGAACCGGCGCCGGATGAATCCAAGACGGTGAATATCCGCGTGCTGTACCTCACCGCGGCGGACTATGACGGCATTGAGAATGCGGTCTCGTTTGCGAACGATCTGAAAGACGAGGTCGATGCAGCCGAAAACAAGTCGGAAAAATTCGCATCGCTTGCCTATGAATATTCCGAGGATGCGGCAACGTATCCGAACGGCGGTCTGGTCAACGGCTACTCCGCATCCCAGACGGTCTACGGCGACGAGATCTCTGCATGGGCATTCGACCGCGAGCGTCAGAACGGCGACATGCTGATCTCGGAGCGCACCACCAGCGTCATGCTCGCGTTCTTCGAGAGCGCGAATGCACAGACCGGCTGGCAGAACGAGGTGCGCGAGGATCTGTACAATCAGGCGCTTGCCGATTTTACGGAGACCTGCGAATCCTATGAAGTCACCGTTCATGAAAAAGGCTTCAATCTGCTCAAATGATCCTGCGGCACAGGCAGCCGGATCTCTGATTTTCACAGTCAGGGATCCGGCTGCTTTTTTTGTTCCGGTCGGCGCCGTTCAGACACTCAGGTTTTGCATTGTGCAATGAGCCGAAAAGAAACGCCTACTAAACCGATAGGTTTGTGAAAGCCTACGAAACTGGTAGAATTTCTGTTTTTCTCTTGACAAGCGGCGGTTCCTGTGCTATAATACGGATAACCTACAAAACCTACTCGAAAGCTAGAGATACGGAGGAATACCCATGAATCTGCGATTTCCCGCATTGAACCGCGCAAATTACCGGTTCGGACGAATGCCCTCATCAAGCCGATGTACAATGTGTTCGGCACAGTAAAAAAAGAAACGATCCGCGCCGGCATGGTTCCGGCATCTGAATATGAAAAATGAAAAATGATGAGGTGTATGATCATGAGTAACTATAAATTTGAAACCCTTCAGCTGCATGTCGGGCAGGAGCAGCCCGATCCCGTTTCGGACGCAAGAGCCGTCCCGATCTACGCAACCACTTCCTATGTGTTCCGCGATTCCGCCCATGCCGCAGCCCGCTTCGGACTTGCGGATGCAGGCAACATCTACGGCAGACTGACCAACTCCACGCAGGATGTGCTGGAAAAGCGCATCGCGGCGCTGGAAGGCGGCGTTGCAGCACTGGCACTGGCATCCGGTGCGGCTGCGATCACCTACACGATTCAGGCGCTCGCGCAGGCAGGAGAGCACATCGTCGCACAGAAGACGATCTACGGCGGCAGCTACAATCTGCTCGCGCACACCTTGCCGCAGTACGGCATCTCGACCACGTTTGTCGATGCGCACAAGCTCGATGAGATCGAAGCCGCGATTCAGGAGAACACCAAGGCGATCTACCTCGAAACGCTCGGCAACCCCAATTCCGATATTCCGGATATCGACGCCGTTGCAGAGATCGCGCATAAGCACGGTCTGCCGCTCGTCATCGACAATACTTTCGGCACCCCGTTCCTGATCCGTCCGATCGAGCACGGCGCAGATATCGTGGTGCATTCCGCAACGAAATTCATCGGCGGTCACGGCACGACGCTCGGCGGCATCATCGTGGATTCCGGCAAATTCGACTGGAAGGCAAGCGGAAAGTATGCGCCGATCGCAGCACCGAATCCGAGCTATCACGGCATTTCCTTTGCCGATGCGGTCGGTCCGGCAGCCTTCGTGACCTACATCCGCGCGATTCTGCTGCGCGATGAGGGCGCAACGATCTCGCCGTTCGCAGCATTCCTGCTCCTGCAGGGCACCGAAACGCTGTCCCTGCGTCTGGAACGCCATGCGGAGAACACGAAGAAGGTCGTCGCGTTCCTGAAAAATCATCCGAAGGTCGCGAAGGTCAATCACCCCTCGCTGCCGGAGCATCCCGACCACGCGCTTTATGAGAAATATTTCCCGAACGGCGGCGCGAGTATCTTCACATTCGAGATCAAGGGCGGACAGAAGGAGGCGCATGCCTTCATCGACCATCTGGAAATTTTCTCGCTGCTCGCAAATGTTGCCGATGTGAAGTCGCTGGTCATCCACCCTGCAACGACGACGCACTCCCAGCTGACAGAGGAGGAGCTGCTCGATCAGGGCATCACGCAGGCGACGATCCGTCTGTCGATCGGTACCGAGCATATCGACGATATCATCGCAGATCTTGAAAAGGGCTTTGCTGCTGTCTGACGGACGCGCACAAGCCGCATCAATCCAATGAAAACAGCCCCGAAACGGTTCCTGACGCCGCTTCGGGGCTGCACTGTTTTGCCGGAAAAAACGCAGCACATCTGACATTGCATCAGACATGCTGCGGTTTTGTTTTTCATTCAGATCAAGCGCCGATCATTCATCGTCATCCAGCGTATTGGTCGTCAGTCTTGCTCTCTTGCCGAGATCGCTGCCGGCAGCCGCCTTCTTGATCGTGACGATGTTCTCGTCATAGTGGACGCGGACAACAAATGCCACGATGCCGGGGTTGTTGTCGATGCGGATGTTCATGCGCGCGGTATCGCCCGGCTTCACGGAGATATTCTCCGCGGAGAGCGTCATCTTGTCGCCGACTTCTTCTGCAGCGGGTGCATCCTTGTTGACGCAGATATAACCCGTGACGGTCTGCACATCCTTGAGGGACTGTGCATCATAGTTCGAGAAGTCCGTGTAGTAGATCTCGACCGGATACACACCGTCCGGTGCATCGGGAGCGACCTCGATCTGATATTCCAGCAGGTTGCCGTCGAAGACATAGTCCTTCTTCTGGGAGATATCGAGCCAGAATGCCTGATAGCTCTTGATCGCCGGCGTATAATTCACCTGATAGTCGATCTTGCCCGGCTCCTTGACGATCTCGGTCTGCGTTTCGCCGTTGCCGTTCACAGCAATATTGCCGTTGATATCGGTCTTTGCGACATAGTAGTTGCCGTCCTCACCGCGGAACGGTGCATTGACCGGCGTGTTGTCGGTAAAGTTCTCGCTGAATGTCAGCTTCTGGTTGCGCTGACCGTCCTCATCGTAAACGACATTCTCCTCAGCAGCCTGCAGATCGGCTTGTTTTGCCTCATTTTTGCTGCTGTCTTCCGCCTGACCGTTCTCAGCGCCGCTGCTGTCGCCTGCGCCCTCGCTGCTGTCGCCGTTGTTTTCCGCGCCGCTGCTCTCATCGGCAGACTGGCTCTCGCTCAGAGAGGAAGAATCCGTTTTCGAGTTTTCAATTTTCTCGCCGCACGCAGCCACCGGCAGCGTCACCATGACAGCCAGCAGAGCCGCTGTCAGCTTTTTCATCTTGTTCATAGCCATAGGCTCCTTTCAGATAATCCGTTCTGTCCTTGCGATGGACATTCGGGGCATCGCCCTCGCCCTCTGTCCCATTATACACAATAACAGAGAAAAAGTCAAGTGAAATTCTGGTGACAGTCCGGTATCAGGAATGTAACAGACGCGGACGGCGTGCGGGATCTGCATGCGCTGCGGTCAGATCGCGGAGAATACCTCGCCGATCTTTTCGTGCAGCACAAGGTCGGCATGCGCATCCATCGGCGTCGCATCGCGGTTGATGAGCGCGAGGGTATTGCCCTTGAAATAGTGGATGAGTCCGGCTGCGGGATAGACCGCGAGCGAGGTGCCGCCGATGATCATCATGTCGGCTTCGCGGATGCAGCGGATCGCTTCATCCATGACGTCATTGTCGAGCGATTCCTCATAGAGCACGACGTCTGGCTTCAGCATGCCGCCGCAGAGCGCGCAGCGCGGAACGCCCTTTGCCGCCTTGACTGCTGCCAGATCATAGAATTTGCCGCACTGCATGCAATGATTGCGCAGGACGCTGCCGTGGAGTTCGAGCACCTTTTTGCTGCCCGCCGCCTGATGCAGCCCGTCGATATTCTGCGTGATGACGGCATTGAGCTTGCCCTGCTGCTCCCATTCGGCGAGCTTTTTGTGCGCGGCATTGGGCTGCGCGCCCTCACAGAGCATTTTGTCGCGATAGAAGCGGTAAAATTCTTCCGGATGCCGCATGAAAAACGTGTGGCTGAGGATCGTTTCCGGCGGATAGTCATATTTCTGGTTATAGAGTCCGTCCACGCTCCGGAAATCGGGGATGCCGCTTTCGGTGGAAACGCCTGCGCCGCCGAAAAATACGATCGTCTTTGCGTTCTGTACTGCTTCCCGCAGCTGTTCAATGGTCGCTGTCATGGATAAAACCTCCTTTTTGGATGCGGATTCAGAATGATGAAGCCCGCAGTTTTTCAGGCTTATAACGTGACCGGAATGGTCCGGTTCAGGGTGACGGAATAGAGATAGCAGCCCTTGACCGGCTTGGAAAACAGCAGTGCAAGCGCTTCTGCATAGAGCCGGATCTGCTCGGTATAGGCTTCGAGCAGCGCCTCTGCATTCGCCGCGCGGTCGGTCTTGTAATCGACCAGCACGATGCCGTCCGCTTCCTCGAACACGAGATCCATAATGCCGATCAGCATGCCGTCCGTACCGGCGTAGTCTCTGCCGAGCTGTTCAAGCGGGCCTTCGAGCGTCAGATCGCGCAGCCGCACGGTGAATTTCTGCTCGCGCCAGACTGTTTCCGCTGCGGCGATCCGCTGATAGAGCTCCGATTCAAAGAACCGTCCGATGCTGCTCCTGCGGACAGCCTGTGCCTGCCGCGCGGTCAGTCTGCCCTGTGCTTCCAGCCGGTCGATCTCCGCGGAAAGATCCGCAGATGCCGCCGCAAAATCCGCATACTGCATAAAGGTGTGCACCGCAGTACCGCGCTCTGCGCCGGAAAGACCGTGCTGCTCGCGGACAAACTGCGGACGCCGCAGCGGTGCGGAAAAATCCTCTGCCTTTGCAAGTTCCGAAACGCCGTATTTTGCGGTCAGCGATGCCAGCCGGCTCTCGTAATGCCAGCTGCACTGCGCCGTGATCCGTTCCAGCAGTGCCGGATCGGGTTCCGCGGCGGTCTCGTCCGGCTGAGCGGCTGCCGCTGCGTCCGCGTCCGGCTGCTCGCCCTCGCAGATCACGACCGGCAGCAGCGGCTGCTTCGGATCCGAGCCGCATTCCAGTCCAAACATCCGCCGCATCTGCTCGCAGGCGGGATTGCGCACGAGCACCATGTAAAGCCACGCGGCAAGGCTGGATGCAGTTTCGGTCAGCGTATCGGTCTGCCCGCCGCATGCGATCTGTTCATTTGCGATCGGTGCGAGCTTTTCGCCGGTTTTGCGGTTATACGGCAGCGGCAGGATCAGATATTCCTTTGCGCGCGTCAGTGCCACATAGAGCAGACGCAGCTCCTCGCTGACCGACTCCCTGCGGTTCTGCCGGTTCATCAGCATCCACGGCAGCGATACGCCGGTGCTGTATGTTTCCGGATCGTACAGCTTGAAGCCGATGCCGGTGCCTGCATGGTACTGCATTGCCTTTTTGTCATCCGCATTGGAGAAGGCGTGTCCGGCTTCTGCAAGGATCACGAACGGCGATTCCAGACCTTTCGAGCGGTGGATCGTCAGCAGCTGCACGACGTTCTCCGTGCCTGCCGGTACGCTGCCGCCGTCGAGGTCGCGCCCGCGTTCCACAAAGCCGTCGAGATAGCGCAGGAATGCGGAGAGTCCGCCGCCGCGGTTTTCCTCGAAGCTGCGCGCATAGGAGATCAGTGCGCGGAGATTTGCCTTTTTCTGCGCACCGCCCGCGGTCATCTGCATCAGTCCGAGAAAATCCGTCTGCCGGTAGATGCGCCGGATCAGCTGCTCCGGCGTGTCCATTGCCGAGCAGAGCCGCATGCTTTCGAGAAAATCAAGGAATACGCAGCATTTTTGCAGCAGCGATTCATCCGGCTGCGCTTCGCCGGATGCGGCATCCTTCCGCAGCTTTGTCATCGCACGGAACAGATTGCCCTTGCGGTCATAGAGCCGCACGGCAACAAGCTCATCTAGCGTAAAGCCGATCATCGGAGAGAGCATCGCCGCTGCGACCGGAACTTCCAGCAGCGGATTGTCCACCGCCCGCAGGATATCCAGCAGAAGCCTGATCTCCGGCGAGCTGAGATAGCCGGACTGTTCCAGCGAGCAGACCGGTACGCCCTGCGCCGTCAGTGCCGCGGCATATTCCGCAAAGCATTTTTTCTCGCGGAACAGGATCAGGAAATCGCGCGGCTCGCACGGGCGCAGACTGCCGTCCCGCTCGCGCACGGGTGTTCCCGCCGCAAGATGCTTTGCGATCTGCCTTGCAATGCATGCCGGATCTGTCCGCGGCATTTTGCCCTCATAGGGCGTCATGAGGATCTCTGCGGTGCGCCGCGCTTCGGGATACTCCGCACCGCGCACCAGCTTCTGCGAATCGTCATAGCAGATCTCGCCGACCTGCTCGGTCATGAGCTGCCCGAACACATGGTTCACAACGTCGATGACCTCCTGCGCACTGCGGAAATTCCGGTTCAGGTGGATGCAGGTGTTTTCGGTCAGCTGCGGCTGCCGGTACGGCGCTCCCTCCCGCATCGCGCGGTAGAAATTCTTCGGGTTCGCATTGCGGAAGCGGTAGATGCACTGCTTGCTGTCGCCGACCAGAAACAGGTTGTCGCCGTACTGTTCTGCATTGCCGCCGCGCGAGAGCATCCGGAAGATCAGATCCTGCAAATCGTCCGAATCCTGAAACTCGTCGATCATGATGCAGGCATACTGCTGCGAAAGCTGCTCCGCGAGCGGCGTTTTGGTGATGCTGCCGTCCGGTTCGCGCTTTGCGACCAGAGAGAGCGTCATGGTCATCGCATCGCCGAAGCCGAAGGCATTGCGTTCGCGCTTGCGCCGCATCAGCTCCTCGGAAAATGCACGCACCAGTCCGGAAAGCGCCCGCAGGATCTGTCCGTGCCGCGGCAGATCGCTTTCTGCATATTGCAGCGGCAGTACCCAGTGATCCTTGAGATCTTTCAGCATGTCTTTTGCATGATTCCGCAGCGCCTTGATGCAGTCGCCCTGCTCTTTCGGCTTGATATTCGGGATCTTGTCAAAATGAAGCAGATTCAGCAGCTGGGCAATGCGGGCAAAATCACCTTCGGATACCGCAGTCTGCAAGGCTTCGGTCTGCGTGATCTCATCCTGCAAAAGGATCTGCGCCTTTTCCGCCGCGATATCGGCTGCGATCTCCGCTGCGCGCCTGTAAAGCGAAAGAACCTTGTCCAGCTGTGCAGCAAGCTCCGCGCAGACCTGCGTTCGCACGGCATCTGTCTCGCATGCCTTTGCCGCATCTTCGAGCAGATATTCCCCGAACGGCGTCTGCTCCGAGAGCCTGTACAGCGAAAGCACCATGTCCTCCAGCGGCTGATCGTCGCCCGCGCAGAATGCGTCCAGCAGGATCTTCTGTTCCGCTCTGACGGCTTCGTCCTGCTCCGCCTGCGCGCTGAAATCCTCCATGACCTGCCGGATCGCGCCCGCCTGTACATCCGCTTCCTCATTCTGATCCATCTGCCGGAAGCCCGCGGAGATATCCAGCGCGGCAAACTGCTCCCGCATCAGCGAATAGCAGAAGCTGTGGATCGTGGAGATATGCGCGCTTTGCAGCATGGTGTGCTGCCGCCGGAACCACTGATTCTCCGGATCGTTAAGGATGCACTCGGTCAGTCTGCGGTTCAGGCGCGCGCGCACCTCATTTGCCGCGTCATGCGTAAACGTCACAACAACGAGCCTTTCGGCGGGATAGTCCCGATCGTTGAGCAGCGAAACGAGCCGCTCCGTCAGGACAGAGGTCTTGCCGCTGCCCGCTGCCGCGCTGACCACGACCGACGCGCCCCGCGCCGCGATTGCAGCCTCCTGTTCAGCTGTCCAGCCCATCTGTTTCCGCCTCCTCTCCGTTCATGACCGCCAGCATCGCGGATTCCGCTTCTTTCTTCGGGATCGCTTTGCGCATCCGCGCCGTGTCGTCGTCGGTCACACCGCAGACACTCCTGAAGTCGCAGTATTTGCATGCATCCGCATAATAATCAGAAGAACCGCCGCGCATCGGGGACGGCGCCACATCGCCTTCCGCATACTGCGCCGCACATGCCCGCACGGTATCCTCCACATATTTCCGCAGCCTTCCGAGCTGCGCCGCCGTGAACACCTGCGATTCCTTGTCCAGCTTCAGCTCACCGGAGCCGTCGTCCTCTTTGGCAGCCTTCGCCGGAATATAGACACCTGCAAGCGTTTCCTCCATTTTGGTCAGGATGCCGCGGTCCAGCAGCACCGTGCCGCTCATTTTGAAGTGCTCGCTGAAATATTCCGCGATCGGTTTGAGATCGCCGCGGTTCTGCGCTGCCGGTGTTCCTGCCGGCATATACAGCACACCTGCCGGCGCTGCGTCCGGATACTTCTGCGGATCATCCAGCAGCGCAAACAGATACAGCAGCATTTGCAGATTCAGCCCGTAATAGATATCCGCAAGGGAAAATTCCTTTTTGCCGGTTTTATAATCCACGATGCGCAGATAGCGTTTGCCGCCCTGCTCGGTGATGTCCACGCGGTCGATCTTGCCGTTGAGACAGAGCATCGTACCGTCCGGCAGCGTCAGGCGGAACGGCTCGGTGCCGGTTTCGTTCTGCACTCTGCCGATCACCAGCTCGCAGTCATCCGGCACAAACTGCGACTGCCGCATTTCCTCCTGCGTATGCAGCAGCAGCGCGGTCATGCGGCTTGTCACTCTGTCATACTTCTGGATCATCCGGCTGGGCTTGCCCTCCCTGCCGCCGAGCTGCGCTGACAGGAAATCCGCCGCGCAGGTTTTCGCATGCTGCCGCAGATCCTGCGCTGTCATCGCAAGGAAATCGTCCCGCTTCGGATGCTTGCGGAACAGCTGCTCCATGCAGTAATGCACGAGATTGCCCTCAGAAAGCCGGTTCAGTTCATTTTTCTTCGGTCGATACAGCCGCAGGCCGTTCTCGCAGAAGCCCATGAACGGGCATTTGACCGTGTTCTCGATCTGCGTCGCAGAAACATGCAGCTCCGTGCCGGTCAGCTGCTTCATCAGTCTGCGGTCATGTACGCGCAGTCTGTCGGGATCGGAAGTCCGGCGCAGTCTTTCCAGCCGCGCTGCTTCCTCCGGCATACCGGCAAGCATCGCGCGGACTGTTTCGCGCTCTGCTGCGGACATGCTGTAATCCTGCACAAAGCTGTAATATGCCGCAGCCTTTGTGGAGACATAGAATCCTGCGCCCATTTTGTCCGCATGCTGAAAATACGGCGGCACGGCAGTCGCGGGGAGCAGACTGCGCACCTCCTCCAGCAGCGAGGACGGCGTCAGCTTGTCGCCCTTTTCGCTCGCGGTCGGGTAGCAGAGCCAGAGCCGCTGCGATGCTGCCGAAAGCGTTTTGTAGACGATCAGGCGCTCATCGGCACAGAGGTCGCGCACCGATCGCGAAAGCTCCACATGATGCTGCTCCAGCAATGCGCGCTCCTGCTCCGAGAAAAAGCCGTCCGCGGAGATCTCTGCCGGAAAAACGCCCTCATTCACGCCGAGCACAAATACGATCTTCGGCGCATCATAGCGCGCTGCGGCAGCGCTCTGCACCGTTACGGCATCGAGCGTCTGGGGCGGCACGGGGATCTGATTGTTCCGCAGAACCGCCGTCATCAGCTCCGCAAGCTGCGGCGGTGTGAGCGGCGTATCCGCAAGCGCATCATGCAGCGCATCGAGCAGCTCGGTGAAGCGGTTCCAGAGACGCCGCAGGGCTCTGCCGCCCTCAACGTCGCCCGCATCATACATATGCGCGGCAAGACCGCCGATGCGCATGGGGATCTCCATTTCGTCGATGCAGCGGTAGAGCGCTTCGCAGAGCATGGCGCCGGAGACCGGTTCGCCGTCCTGCTGCTTTGCCGCGCGCCGCATATGCAGGATCGGCGGGAGCAGCTTTTGACGGATCGCCTCGAATTTGCCGTCGGGATCATCCTCCTGCCGGAACGGCTTCTCCCACTGGAATCCGTCGATATCCCACGTATATGCGAAATTTTCGAGATCTGCCGCCTCTGCCGGATGCAGCGGGCTGAGCTGCGTTTTCAGCAGCAGAAGGATCTGCTCTGTCGTCGTGCGGTGCATCAGTCCGAGCAGCGCTTCCGGCAGCTTCATCACTGCCGTATGCAGCACGCTCCGCCGCAGATCCATGAAATACGGGATCTCATAGCGCTGGAATGCCGCTTCGAGCAGCGAGCCGTAACCCGCTAAGTCATGCATCACGACCATGATATCCGCACAGCGCACATCGCCCTGCATCAGCAATTGCCGGATCTGCGCGGCGCAGTATTCCGCTTCGAGCGTTGCATCCCGCGCTTCGCAGACCGTCACGGCAGGCACGCCGTGATAATCCGGCGCTTCGGTCGCAAACAGATAGCGGCTGAGATGTGCAAGCGATGCGTCCGCAAAACGGTGCTGCGTTTCCAGCAGATGCGTTTCTGTTTCGGTATTCTGCTCCTTTGCGAGCCGGCGCAGTCTGCGTGCAGTTTCATTGACCGCATCAAACCGCGTATAATCCGGCGCGTTGATATCATCCGTTCGCAGGGCGATCCAGACCTCTGCCGCATCGCGCAGCATGACCTTCAGCATCTCGTACTGATCGCCGGTGAACGATTCAAATTCATCGAGGAAAATATGCGTATCGCGCAGACAGCGGGAGCCGTCTGCGGCTGCGGCGGCTGTCATCGGATCGCTGAGCACATCTCGCAGACCGTGCGCTTCCAGCTCTGTGAGATATTCCTCGTAGATACGCGCAATATCGAACAGCTTTTCCGAGAGCACGCCGCTCTGCTCCGCGGTATCCGCCGCTGCCTGCAGCAGCGCGGACGGCGCATGTCCGGACTGCATCAGCTCGGCAAGCTGCGCCTGCATCTCCGCGAGAAATGCGGGCTTGTCGGTCTGTCTGCCGTAGAAGCGGAGCACATGCTGTGCGCCGAATCTGCGGAGCAGACGGTGCAGGATGACTGTTTTTGCGACGTCGTCCGCAGGATCGCGCGGTGCTGCTGCGATCTCGCTGAGGATCTCTGCGGTCAGGCTGCGGAAACTGCCCGTGCGGATGCGGTTGAATGCCGCTGCGCCGAGCCGGTCATACAGCCGCTTGTCGTAGGTATAGGAAAACGGTTCGGGCACCAGTGTACGCACTGCTGCGCCGGAAGCTTCGGCTGAACGGGTCTGACCGATCAGCATTTCGGATTTGCCGCAGCCTGCGCCGCCGAGAATCATGTGCAGCATCGAATCCCCTCTCTTTCCGGTAGTTGTTCCATGCTCTTATTATAGCACGGTGCGGCGCAAAAAGCAATATTTGTGCGGCGCGTGCGATCAAGAAGTCCCCATTCTATAATAGCATCCGCGCAGCGGATGCTTCAGTCTGTCGGGAAAGGTATCGCTAATGCGATGATTCATATTGGGCTCCGCCCAAACCCGCCAAAGGGACACTGTCCCTTTGGAATCCCATTTTTGCGAAAAA
>LVAJ01000014.1 GCA_001603005.1 Clostridiales bacterium Firm_04 | reverse complement strand
TTCGTCGGATCGTCTTCGTCAAGAAACAGCACCACGATCTTCTGATCGTATGTCTGCGAACTGATGACGCGCACAAGACCGGTTTCACGGTCAAATTCCACATTGGTCACCGCATAGGTCGGTTCTGCTGCCGCAGCTGCCCGAAGCGGTTCTGCCGCAGGTTTATTGACGGCTTCATGCTGCGCTGCCAGATATCTGCCGAGCGAATTTTTCCCCTCCAGCCCGTTTCGAGCAGATTGCTGTTCCGCGGTCTGCGCGGGATTGGTTGCGTCTGTGCTGCTGTTGCTGCGCGGAGCCTCACTGAGCAGTGCTGTGGAACAGAGCACTGCACTCAGGACGCCCGCAATCACTTTTTTGATCATTGCATTCTCTCCTATTCATATTTTGGAATATCTCTCGAAAATATTCCAATGAGTTGATTATAACATGCTGTTTCTATTTTGTCAAGTATCATGATTATAGCAGCATTTCTCCAGCAATTCGCAGACAGAACCGGTCTCCCGAAATAGTTTTCATGAAGCAGGAACGCTCGTACAGGCACAGATCAAATACCTGCTGATGACCGCGCCATAGATATGCCATCGGCAGAAAAAACAGAATCGGAAATCCGCTATTCTTCCGGTTTGTTCAATCATACAAATCGGCTGAACCGACCTTGACACCGATGCAGAAATATGATAATATCGTTATTGATAATAATATTATTGACGAGGTGCGATATGGCTCTGCGAGATACTACAATTGATCCGATCCTGCTCGAAAGCGCCAGAAAACAGTTTATTGAAAAAGGTTTTGCGAAGGCATCCGTTTCGGAGATCTGCCGAAATGCCGGCGTGACAACGGGCGCGCTTTATATCCGGTACAAAGGAAAAGAGGAGCTTTACGACGCGCTTGTGGCGGACGCAGTTGCCATGATGGAGACCTTCATGAAAATCGCGGATGCGGATATTGAGCATCTCTCCGATCAGGAGCTGCTGTTTCCGTGGTATGCCGACAAAGACAGGCTGGGCAACTTTTTTGATATGTTTGAAAAGGTACGCGACCAGTTCACGCTTCTGCTCACCTGCTCCGCCGGTACCAAATACCACAATTTTCAGCATGATTTTGCCCAGAAGCTGACAGAGGTGGACTACCGGTACTATGCCGAGGCATACAAACGCGGCTTTGCAACGAAGATCATAACAAAAGAACAGCTCCACATTTACCTGACTGCATATTGGGAATTATTCTATGAGCCCATTATTCACGGGATGGAACGAAGTGCGATCAATGATCTTTGCGCCGGCATCGAGCGCTGGATCAACTGGCAGGCACTTCTCGGACTGCCGGAAAAAATGCCGTTTTAACTTCATATAAAACGGCTTTTTTATCACCTTGCAGTTAGCGGCTGCAAACTATTTTCAGGAGGTTTATGATGGCGAAGAAGGAAATTGCGGCAGCAGGAGCAAGCTCCAAAAAGCTGCGCACAAAGGAACTGATCTATGCGGGTGCATTCGGTGCGCTGTACATCGTACTGATGCTGGTGATCGTGCTCGGTACGAGCATGATACCGGTGCTGTATCTGCTGGCACCGATCACTGTGGGACTGGTCTGCGGTACGGTATACCTGCTCTGCGTGCTCAAGGTGAAGAAATTCGGTGCCGCGCTGATACTCGGCGTGCTGTTTGCGCTGTGTGCGTGCAGCAATGCATGGTTCAGCTTTGTCGGTGCGATCGCAGCGGCGCTGCTGGCGGAGCTGGTGATCAAGCTCGGAAAATACAAATCGAAAATGATGTATCTGCTGTCTTTTGTGGCATTCAATCTCAATATGGCATGCCCCTATATGATGCTTTCATTTGCAAGAGACTCATTCCTGAAACGATCCGTTGAATACTACGGTCAGGAATATGCGGACGGCATTGCAAAGCTTGCACCGACATGGATCTTTTTCCCGATCCTCGGTTTTGCTGTGATCGGCGGCATCCTCGGCGCACTGCTTGCCAATGCGCTCATCAAGAAACACTTTGCAAAAGCAGGAGTCGTGTAAGTTGAATATTTCTGTTTACGGCGAGGATCGCGGTGCGCTAGTGCATTTCGATCCTCGCACAAAATTTGTGATTTTTCTGGTATCGCTGGCAGTGAGCGCCAATTCATACAATGCAGCAGCGCACAGCATCTACTGCGCTGTGCTGTGCGGCATGCTGTTTCTCTGCGGAAAGAAATGGAACGCGGTCAAAATGTCGCTTTTGCTGGGATTTGCGGTATATATCCGCACCTGTATGGAAATGCAGGCAACCGGTTCGACCGTCATCGTCACGATCATCTCGTTCCTTGTGACGATATTCCTGTATTTCTTCCCGATGCTGGTGTCGCTCCTCATCATTACGCAGACCACGCGCGTCAATCAATTCCTGTCAGCATTTCAGGCAATGCATATCCCGACAAAGATCGTGATCCCAATTGCCGTGATGTTCCGGTTTATCCCGACCGTCGGCGAGGAATGGAACGGTGTGCGGAAGGCAATGGCATTCCGCGGCATGTCGCTTGAACCGTCTGCGATCATTCGGCATCCGGTCAGAACCGTCGAATATATCCTGATCCCGCTGCTGTTTTCCTGTATCTCCATTATGGAGGAGCTTGCTGCGGCGGCACTGGCAAGAGGCATGGACAGCAGTCAGCAGCGCACAGCCTATGAACCTGTCCGGCTGAAAGCATATGACTATATCACCATCATCCTGTTTCTGACCGTGGGGATCTGGTTCTTTGCGGCGGGGCTGATAACGGGAGGTGCAGCATGATCGAACTGAAAGGCGTCGATTTTCACTACGGCGGCGAAAACGGCACCGGCGACGGCGTGGACGGCATTGACCTGACCATTGCCGACGGCGAATGTGTTGTCCTCTGCGGACGGAGCGGCTGCGGCAAAACGACCTTGACGCGCCTGATCAACGGACTGATCCCGCATTTCTACGAAGGCGAGCTGATCGGTGAGGTCATGATCGGAGAGCACAATGTCTCGAAAAGTGCGCTTTCGGAGACCTCCAAAATCGTTGGAAGCGTATTTCAGAATCCCAAATCGCAGTTTTTCAATATTGACACCACCGGCGAACTGGTATTCGGATGCGAAAACACCGGACTCCCCCGCGATGAGATCGGCAGACGGCTCGACCGCACTGTCAGGGATCTGAAACTGACACCGCTTCTGAACCGCAATATTTTTGAACTGTCCGGCGGCGAAAAACAGCAGATCGCCTGCGGCAGTGTCTATGCTGCCGAACCGCAGGTCTATGTGCTGGACGAGCCTTCCTCGAATCTCGATAAAAAGGCGATCAACCGCATCCACGATATTTTTGCTAGGATGAAAGCGAACGGGAATACCATTGTGATTTCCGAGCACCGGATCCATTATCTGATGGATATTGCTGACCGGTTTATCTATCTGGACGACGGCATCATTACGGGCGAATATACGGCAGATGAGATGCGGGCAATGTCCGATGAAACGCTCGCAGAAATGGGGCTGCGCTGTACGGATATCCGGAATATTCCCGCAAACATGCAGAACGATTCCTTTCAGAATGCCGCACCCGCGCTCGATGTGATCGACCTGAGCTGCAGCAGGGGCAATTCGCGTATCCTCGATATCGACCGCATCCTGCTGCCGGAAAACAGCATCGTCGCAGTGGTCGGCGATAACGGCTGCGGTAAAAGCACGCTTGCAGAGGTGCTCTGCGGACTGAGCCCGTCTGACGGCAGCGTCGCACTGGGCGGCACATTCCTGAGCGACAAACAGCGTCAGCAGCAGTGCTATATGGTCATGCAGGACGTGAACCGGCAGCTGTTCTCGGACAGTGTGCTCGAGGAAGTAATGCTCCATGCATCCGTATCAAAAGAAGAAGCGGAGCAGACGCTTGCGGATCTCGGGCTCGCGGATTTTGCAGACCGGCATCCGGCATCACTTTCCGGCGGTCAGAAGCAGCGCACTGCAATTGCCGCGGCACTCTGCGCGGGAAAGGATATTATTCTGTATGACGAGCCGACCAGCGGACTCGACCGGACGGGCATGCAGCGCTTCGGCGAGCTGCTGAACAGCACGCGCAGCAAGGTACGGCTGTCGTTCATCATCACGCATGATCCGGAACTGATTCTGCACTGCTGCACACATGTCCTGCACATGGAAAGAGGACGCGTCACGGCTTTCTACCCGATCAATGCAGAGGGCGCGCAGCGGATCCGGCATTATTTCCGCTCGAAAAGCAGCGACACCACAAGCAAAGTACGCGAGAAGCAGTCGCAGATCGGCAAGATTCTGGAATATGCCGGCAAAGAACGCTCAAAAGTGTATTGGGCGGCATTTCTCATGATGATCGGTGCAGCGGCAAGCGTTTTGCCGTATGGCATTGTCGGGGTTCTTGTCCGGAAGATCCTGCGCGGCGGGACGGTCACGCTTGCGGCATCGGCGCCCCTGATCGGTGCAGTGCTTTTGTGCGAGATCCTCTATGCCGTATTTTATATGCTGGGACTGCGGGTATCGCATCATGCAGCGTTTGCAACACTCGAAAATATCCGCTGCAAATTGCAGGAAAAGCTCGAACAGCAGCCGCTCGGTTCGGTCATGGCACGCTCGAAAGGCGAACTGAAAAAGCTTTTTTCCGATGATATCGAATCTATTGAAATGCTGCTCGCACACATGATTCCGGAGGGCGCGGCAAATCTGTTTGTCCCTGCCATTGCGCTGCTGCTCTTATTCTATACGGACTGGCAGCTTGCGCTGCTGACCTTGCTGACGGCAGGGATCGGGCTGAGCGTATCAGGTCGGATGTACAGTGCGGGCATGGATCGCATGGGCAGTTATTTTGCCGCATCCAAGCGCATGAACAGTGCGATCGTGGAATATGTCAACGGCATGGAGGTCGTGCGCGTCTTTAACCGTGACGGCGCCGCAGGCGAGAAATACGAAAAAGCGATCACCGATTACAGAGATCTTGCACTGAACTGGTACCGCGTCTGCTGGCCGTGGATGGCGCTGTACGGCAGTGTGTTTTCCAGCATTGTGCTCTATTCCCTGCCCTTCGGCATCCTGCTGATGCTGCTGGGACAGCTGGAGATCTCGAATTATATCCTTGCACTGATCCTGTCATTCGGGATCGGTCCCCTGCTGCTGCATTGTATGAACTTTGTCGGTTCGATCCCGCAGGTATCGTTCAAGATCCAGTCGCTCGAAAAAGCGCTTGATGAGGTCCCGGTCAAAACCGGCGACAAAGAAATCACCGGCGATCACAGCATCACATTTGAAAACGTCCGGTTTTCCTACCGCGACAATGAGGTCATCAAGGGCGTTTCGTTCAGGGCGGAACAGGGAAAAACAACGGCACTTGTCGGTCACAGCGGCAGCGGAAAAAGTACGCTTGCAAAACTGCTCGTGCATTACTATGACGTCAGCGAAGGGCATATCCGCATCGGCAATACCGATCTCTGCGATACGTCACTCGAGCAGCTGAATGCGCACATCGCCTATGTTTCGCAGGAGGTATTTCTGTTCAACAAATCTATCATGGAAAATATCCGTGCAGGACGGCAGAATGCATCCGATGACGAGGTCATTGCGGCTGCAAAGAAAGCAGAATGCCATGATTTCATCATGAAGCTCCCGAAAGGCTACGATACGCCTGCCGGTCTTGCGGGCAATATGCTTTCGGGCGGACAAAAGCAGCGGATCGCATTTGCAAGAGCGATCCTCAAAGACGCGCCGATCATCATTCTCGATGAGGCAACCACATTTGTGGATGAGGAAAACGAACGGAAAATGCGTCGTGCAATGGAACAGATCACTGCCGGCAAAACGGTCATTGTGATCGCACATAAGCTGTCATCTGTCCGCCATGCGGATCAGATCATCCTGCTCGATCAGGGCGCGATCGCCGCAGCGGGTACGCATGAGGAACTGACGGCGAATTCGGATCAATACAGACAGCTCTGGGCAATGTCGGAGGAAACACAGAACTGGAAACTGAAGGAGGCGCGCATATGATCGGCATGATCCGGCAGATCTTGAAATTCTCGGGCAAATACGCAAAACGGATCAGGATCGCCTATATCACCGTTTTTCTGCATGCGCTGCTTCTGAATGTTCCGATTATGGCGGCGATTCTGACCGTCGATCAATACCTGTCCGGCAGACTGGATCTGAAATCATGCGTGAAATCGGCAGTCATACTGTTTGCGGCTTTTTTGCTGCAGGCAATCTGCAAAAATCTGTCTGACAGGCTGCAGTCCGGTACCGGCTATCTGATTTTCTGTGACAGACGCCGCGAACTCGGCGAACATCTCAGAAGACTGCCGATGGGCTATTTTACAGAGGGCAGCATTGGCAAGATCAGCTCCGTGCTCTCGCAGGATATGGTCTATATCGAAGAACAGGCAATGACGATCGTTGCGGATGTTGTGAGCGACATCTTCTCTGCGGTTCTCACCTGCGTATTCATGTTCATCTTTCATCCGCTGCTCGGTGCAGTCACGCTGGCAGTCGATCTTCTGGCTGTCATTATTGCGCAGCCGATGATACGCCGCTCGCTTGCAGATGCGAAAACACGACAGGAAAGCATCGAGGGGCTGACCGCGGCGGTGCTGGAATATGCAGAGGGACTGCCGGTCATCAAAAGCTACGGCTTGACCGGTGAAAGTGCATCCGAAATGCGCAATGCATTTCATGAATCGAGAACAGCAAATCTGTCATTTGAGGAGCATATCCTGCCCTACGAGATCGCGATGATGATTCTGTACGGCACGGGCATGACGGGGATTCTCGCAGCTGCGGTATATCTTTTTCAGCAGGGCAGCATTTCTGCCGTATATTTTGTCGGAACAGTCCTGTTTCTGTTCAGCATCTTCTCCGCGGTCAGGCATCTGTTTCAGCAGAGCACCCGCCTCACGATCATGAAAAATTCGCTTGACAGGATCCATGAAGTGTTCGCAGAACCGGAGATCAGCGATACGGGCGCTGCAACGATCAGCGAACAGGCTTCGGATACGGAGATCGAGTTCCGGAATGTTTCGTTCGGTTACGGCGAGGAGCGTGTGCTTCACGATATTTCCTTCACCGCAAAAAAAGGGCAGATGATCGCGCTTGTCGGAGAATCCGGCAGCGGCAAAACAACGATCGCATCGCTGCTTTCGCGGTTCTGGGACGTTGATGCGGGCGAGATCCTCATCCGGAATACCGATATCCGGCATGTGAAGGTCAGCGATCTGACGGCACATATCAGCATGGTGTTTCAGCGGGTATATCTGTTCAATGACACGATCCACAATAATATTGCAATGGGAAGCGGCGCATCGCGTGCGGAAGTGATTGCAGCAGCAAAAAAAGCACGATGCTATGATTTCATCATGGCGCAGCCCTATGGGTTTGACACGGTCATCGGTGAAGGCGGTGCAACGCTCTCCGGCGGTGAAGCGCAGCGGCTTTCCATTGCAAGGTGTATCCTCAAGGATGCGCCGATCATCATTCTGGACGAGGCAACTGCCAATCTTGATGCAGACAACGAACGCAGCATTCAGGCGGCGATGTCCGAACTCTGCCGTGACAAAACAGTTCTTGTCATCGCGCACCGGCTGTATACCGTCGCCAATGCCGATCAGATCCTCGTCATTGAAAAAGGACGGATCGCAGAACAGGGAACCCGTGCAGAGCTGCTTGCACTGGGCGGCATTTACAGCAGAATGGAGGCAGCCAATGCATAATGCAAAGAAAATTGCCGGACTGTTGATGATAATGACAAGTATCTTTCTGCTGCCGGGCGGATTGTATCTGACCGCAGATATGGTGCCGCAGCCCGTCAGAACGCTGCTCATTGTCAGCGGATTGCTGCTGCTGACAATAGGCTTCATCCTGTATAAACTGACTGACAACGGATAAAACACGTTCGCGGATCATGCATCCGAATGGAAACCGTTTTTTTCAAAAATATTCCCCCGCATCTTCGCATTCCGAGGATGAGGGGGAACTTTTTTCAGATTGCAGTTTATTGCGCGTTCATCTGTGATTCGAGATATGCAGGCAGCGTCATTCCGCTTTCCTTGCAGCAGGCATAGATGTGCATGCGCGCCGCGGATGCCTTGTGAAGGCTCCCGCTGAACAGCTTGTAGATGCCAAATTCGCACAGACCGGTCACCGCAATATAGAACAGCGTATGAAACAGAGTGCTCTCGCAGGCTGTTTTGACAACGGACGGCAGGGTACATGCTAGTAAACAGCCGATCATCACATAATCGCAGTACCGCGACATTTTTTCCTCACGCTGCATTTTTTCCAGAAAAGCATCCTCTGCGATTTTGCCCCTGCGCGCGAGCCGCTCATACCGTTTCAGCATGCCTTTCATGCAGATGTGCTCCAGATCACGGTCGGGAAGTGCCGTATAGTAGCTGTCCGGCTTTTCTGCCTTCTGCGGATCCCGCAAAGAGCCGTATGTTTTCAGCCGCCAGATCGACCGGATCACATAATATCCGACCAGATATGCACCGGTTACGATCAGCAGCGCCGCGGTCGGAACACGCAGTTCAACGTCATGCATCAGGATCACATCAACCGGTATCAGGACGATGAACAGACCGAGTCCGATGAACGCCCAGCCGGTGTTACGGATCTTCCGGCTTTTCAGGGATGCGGGGCGCAGGATATACTGATTGACAATGAGAAAAGCGATTCCGCCGAGCACGCCCGCAAGGATCATGGAAACATCCGTCCGGCTCGCAAAAAATCCAGTTCCCGCATTCAAATTGATCATGCAGTCGATGAACAGAATAACGAGCACAACAATGCTCATCCGCCTGCATGCGTCCGCGATGCTGCACAAACGCGTTTTCCAGCCGGATTCATAATCGGAGAAAAAGTTCTGCACGAATGCTGCCGAATCCCTGCCGACGATCTTTTCCGGCGCTTTCTGCTCCGTCTGTGCGGTGAACAGAAGATCGTAAAGCTCCATCATTTTGTCATCCTGATACTGTGTCGGAAACTGTGAGGTCATGAGGTAGGTTTGTGCCTTATCAAAAACAGCGCGGAAATCACCGGTCAGCTGTGTTTTCATCGTTTCATAATTCATCATGTTCGTTCTCTCCTTCCGTGAAGATCCGGTTTACGCTTTTCGTCATGGCATCGTAGCGCGCGCGGAATGCTGCAAGCTGCGCAATGCCCTCGTCCGTGATCGAATAATACTTGCGCACCGGCCCGAGCGGCGATTTTGCTTTCCGGCAGACAATGAGCTTTGCCTTATCCAGCCGCGTCAGAACCGGATACAGCGTCCCCTCGCCGAGATCGGAAAAGCCGGCGGATTCCAGTATACCGAGGATCTCGTAGCCATAGGTCTCGCCGCGCGCGATGACCGCCAGCACACAGCCCTCCAGCACGCCCTTCATGAGCTGTGCATTGTCCATTCTGCATCCCTCCCCCGCTGATCTGCTGCAAGCTACTTTGCAATACCGAGTAGCTTGGATATAGTATAGCACAGCTACTATGCATTGTCAAGTAGTCGGAACCGGAATCGGCATATTGCACAATCTGCTTCGCTACATTTTAGCAGAAATGGCAAAAGAAAATTGCAGCACTGCGCATGATACCGGTATGCGTTCAAACAGAAAAGCCCCGTAAATACTGCCATTTACGAGGCTTTTTCATATTCAGAGTTCATGCGGATCAGGCATTTGTCTGTGCGAGCAATGCGCGCCTGAGCAGCGACAGATCCGCAGCATCCAGCTTCTGATCCTGATTCATGTCCGCAGCCTGCGCGTTCGGGATCTCTGCTGCCGGATCGGACAAGAGCCATTTTGTGAGCAGTTCCGCATCCGTTCCGGTCAGCTTTCCGTCGCCGTCAGCATCACCGGCAACCGGTTCCGGAATCTCTGTGACTGAATACGGAAAAACAAGGGATCCGGTGATCTTCCGGCTCTCCGCTGCAGCAACAATGACTGCATAGAAAGTATCTTTTTCGGGATCATGCACAAACGCTGCCGTGTAATCCTGATCCGGCTCCGGCACAACCGGCTCACCGGTCTCCGGATCGGTCAGTGTGACTGTGACAGCAGGCGCATCCGCTTGTCCGCCGGTGATCGCAGCGGATACCTGCTCCCCGTTCTTACCGCGCATCGAATGCATTGCGAATGTGCTGACATGTCCGCACCCGCTGCATTTCAGTGTGATGCTGCCGTCCTGACCGTCTTTCGGTTCCGTGATTTCCTGAAGCTCATACGAATGCTTTGCTGTGATCCGGAGTGTCTTGGGCTGCGGATCAACAAACCACGGACCGACTTCCATCGCAATCGTAACGGCAGGCGCATCAAACGGTTTGATCAGATATCTGTGAACGATCGAATTTCGCTCGATATCATCTTCGCCCCGCAGCATCTCATATCCGAAAAGCTTTGCATCGACACTGATATTAGAGATGAAGGTCTCAAACAGATCCCCTGCATCCAGATACTCCGAATCAGTATCCATAAGTGGCTTTTCCACTCTGTCGCCGTTCCGGACGATTTTCCGCACGCCTGCCAGATATGTCGGCTGCGGATCGTGCGGGATCGTGAGCCCGCATACGGTGCAGACATCGACCGCATTGCCGTCTGCATCCGGTTCTGCAGCGGGCACAAATTCATGTTTTGTGTAACGCTTCACGACCTCGGTCTGCTCCGGATGTTCCAGATCAATGCTGTAAAAACAGTATTCGGCATCCTCCCATGTATACCAGTACACGCGATCGCCGGACACAACCGGCTCGCAGTCGGAAAGCCAGCCCGCAGCGGTGTAAATCTCTCCGGTCATATTGCCGGCGCCGTCGAGAAATGTATAGCAGACCTCCTGTCTGTGCGCCCAGATCAGCAGGAAGCGGTCTTCTCCGACCGGAACCAGATACGGATTGCCGCATGTGTCTTCCAGATCGGTATAATCCGTGAACGGGATCGTCTGAACATTTTCATCGCTCAGATCATTCTTCGGAACAGCTGCGACATAGATATTTTTGACGCTTTCCGATTTGAGCTGCTCCCCTGTCGTCACAAGATGATACCAGTTATCCTGATCTATGGAATTGTATGCAGCAAGATAATGCGTGCTGCTCTGTGCAAATCCGCCGACCGAAACGCCTGTATAATTGATGATGAACATATCATTCGTATCTACATCGCCGAGCGGACTGTATGTAATCATATCCACGCTCGGACCGCGGTCGCTTTGCAGGATGACAGAGCGCGGATAAAAGTCACCCTGATCCAGCATCACAACATTATCTCCGTCATACAGAACGAACTGATTGAATGAATGGCTCACATAGTTTCTGCGGTCAGCATCATACAGAATCTTCATGGATTTCATATCAAGCTCGATCGTATAGTTAGCCTGATGACCGGATTCCATTTGATGCGCGGTGTGGATCAGCAGATTTTTTCCGTTATCCGCACAGCGCAAAGTTCCGGCTGGGAATGCAGCGGTCACATCCGTTCCGGCAGTCTGTACATGCGAGAGCAGCTCCCAGTCCGGCGAATATTTTGCAATGTCAAATTTCGGCTTGCCGAGCGCGACACCGCTGACAGTGCTGTTACCGGTAATCACATAATAATTGCCGTCGGATGCTGCATAGAAAGCACCGAAATCCGGCAGCATTCTCGCCAGATCAAGCCGCTTTGTCGGGTGGAAATCCGCATCAAAGTACTTCACAACGATCTCACTGCCCTCGGTTCGCTCCGATTGCACAAGCATCCAGCAGCCGTCCGCCAGCGGGTGCAGATAGGAGCGGACAGGAGCCGCCCATGCCCTGTAATTGTGCGCATCCAAATTGAGTCCCTGATCTTCTGCACACAGCATGCTGTCCGGAGCTGTTTCAGCGCAGACCTGCTGCATCGGTGCTGTCATATGCAGACCGAGCAGGAGCATTGCAGCAGCGGCGGCAATTTGTTTTTTCATAGCATAGCATCCTTTCTGTTCGATATTTGCAGCATACGGTTCGGATTGATACTGTTTTAACTATAACACATCAAACGCTGTCTGTCAAGGATTTCTGCAAAATCCACGGCATTTTGACCGGATGAGCGACCGGAACGCAGAAAAAACCGCAGTATTTCCGGTCTGCACCGTTGATACTGCGGTTTCATCATGTTTGTCAGGCAGCGCTCATGTGCCGGCGGTCTGCGGCTTTGCGATCACGATTCTGCGCTGTGTGCCGTCATCCGTACAGGTCACGAGCGTGACGCGCGTATCTCCCGCATCGTCCAGCACCCATGTTTCATTTGGTTCAACGATGAAGGAATCTGTCACATAGTAGGTATAGCATGTTTTGCTGACGTCATACAGCCGCAGCTCCATGCCGTTCTGCACGTCCCGCAGCGCATTGAAATACTCCTTGTAGATCGTGCTGCTGTGCGCGGCAATGCAATAGTTGCCCTTGCCCGGTTCGCCCGTACCGGGGAAATGACCGGCTGCCTTTGCGAGCACTTCCTGATCCGTGCCTTCGAGCACCGGTGCTTTGATCCGCAGTGCCGGCATCTCGACGACCACATTTTCCTTCATGAGCTGACTGCGCCGGTAGTCGCGCAGCAGCCTTCTGCCCCCCAGAAACGAGAGGATTGCCGTACCGGTCAGGAATGCTGCGGCGCCGAGCAGAAACAGAATGAGCTTCGGCTTGGATTGCGGATTGTTCTTCATCAGCATTTTTCTTTTCTGCGCAGTACGCCGGAAGCATACACGGCTGCTGCGCCGAGCATCATCAGGACGACGGAGCCGGCAGCGGCTGCTGCTGTGCTGCGATCATGATTGCCGGTCTGCGGGAGAATGACCGGATTGCTGTCTGCGTCGGTGCCTACGCCGGTGATCTGGTCGATGATGTACTCGGAACCGTCATCGAACTGAATCTGAAGGCTTCCGCCCTGCAAATCGGTCGTTCCGCGCACGGTGACCGTTTTGCCCGTCTTCTGGCTGCGGTCAGCGGCTGCCATTTCAGCAATCTGCGCATCCGTATAATAGCCGGTCCGGTCGATTGTTTCTTCATTGATGTAGATCATCATTTCCTCCGGATGACCGGTTCTTTCCAGTGTGAATACGTCATCTGTGTCAAACGGAAATGCGAATGCGGTTTCAGTTTGATCGCCGGATGTCAGTTCAACCGCTCTGGAACCGATCCAGTGATACTGCACGGTTTCCTCGGAGCCGGTCACTTTATCAACGATTGTGAGATTGCCGTTTCCGTCAGAGCTGAAATAGCAGTAGTTTCCTGCATCGGTCTGGCATAACCATGTTCCTTTCCGGAAGAGATCGCGGATCTCCGGAAGCGCGGTCAGATCAACGTCATATCCTTTCATATCAAAGCCTTCTGCGCCGACCGGATCCACTGACAACCCCTGACCGTCCGAGAACTGCATGAAGTATCTTCCTTCGTCATCGAAAAATTCTGTTGCCGTTTCAGGACGCTTGCCCATTGTCCGTTCGCAGTAGTCCGCAGCCATTTCCTTCAGCTCGGAAATGGTATACACATGAAAATCTTCCGCGGTGACATTCGGATCATATGACAAATAATAGGTATTGCCGGAATCCATTGTGACGGTGATCATCGAAATCGAATCATATTCCGCAGCAGCGGACATTTCATCCGCCTTGTCCTTGTTGCAGATAATCGTGCTGTCGTTGTATTCGACGGTGCGTTCCCATTCCTTTCCGTCCTCCGCGGAATACATCACGGCATTGCCGTCTGCGGTATACAGGATATAATAATGCTTTGCATCGGTATCCGGATCGCTGTACACGCGGTATACGCCCGGTCTGATATAGGTGAACTGCACATCTTTGCCGTCGGGATCAACCGCAGCATTCTGGAATCTGTCAAATCCGGTATACACAGCAAGTTCCTTGCCGTCCGCATCCAGCAGACGCACAATGCCGAGACCTTCTTCGTCATAGGTGACTTCTGCGGATACCGCCTTGATGCGGCTTTCCGCATTATAATGCGCAGTGACGATCTCTTTCATTTCCGGCGTGGTGATGTAGTCAAAGCCTGCCGCACCGTCCGGATTTGCATAGGTCAGCTTTTCGGTGACACCGTCATCCCATGCAATTTCTGCATACTGCTTCTCCGGAAACGCGATCGTTCCGGTTCTGGTGACGGATTCGGAACCGCTGTCTATGATCATCGTCACGGTATCGCCGTTCTGCGTAAAGGTGAAACGCTGTTCCGGCGCACCGCTCTGATAGAAAATATTGCCCTCGTTGCTGTCCCAGAAATTATAGTAGGCGTCGGCATCTCCGCCGTTCTTTGCCCACCAGAGACCGGTATTCAGATGCGAGAGGTCTGTGCCTTCCGATGTTTCTTCCGTGGCATTGAACGCCTTGTCCATTGCGGTGACCATATAGGTTTCCAGATCCGTCACATCGTAGGTCACGGACATGACGCCGTCTGCATCCTGATATCTGTATGCAGGCAGAATATCCGAGAAATCGAGCGCGGATACAAATTCCTGTTCGTATGAATCAAGGGAATACATGAGCATTTTCGTCACGATCGAATCGGCATGGCACGGATTTTCAAACCCGTACATCGGGAAGCTGCGGCTGCTGAACGCCAGATTGAAATAGTTCATTTCTGCAAGCTGCGGGCTGTCCGCCGTATATTCTCCGGCAATGCCGCCGCTGCCTTTGCCCATGATGTAAATGCCGTCGAGATTTTCGTCTGTGCAGGTGATTGTCAGCAGCTTTCTGCCGTTTTCCTCTTTCGTCGTGAGCGAGAGCTCCGGTGCGGTTTTGTCAATGACAATCGGAAATTCGAGTTTCTGCGGATGCTCCATTGCGCCCGGATAGTAGACATAGGCTTCGATTTCGCCTCTGTATTTGCCGTCCGGAAGATCCGAAATCTGCGCTTCCGAGAAATTGAACAGATCAGAATGCGCGGACAAAGCGATTTCTTCCTCTGACTCTGCAACGAGCTGATTGTCGATGTCGTAGATCTTTATGCCGGAAAGATGCGCGGATCTCAACAGCGAAAAGAGAATGCCGACATTTTCAGCCATGCCGTCGCCGTCCGGAGAGAGATAAGCGCCTTCCTGTTCGCATTCTGCAAGCGTATCCAGAAATTCTGCATCGTAATACTGCGGCAGATTGAACGGATCTGACAATGCAGTATCCAGCTCATCGGCGGGGATTCTGCCGATCAGTCCGCAGAGCGCTTCCGCAGTGCCTGCAATCGAATTGGAAGCGTCGAGCACGTTTTCCCCCTCTACGGTATAGAAGACGTACGGCGCAAGATTGTTCAGCCCGTTATGGAAGATCGGCACCTGCGCCCAGTCGCCGTAAAAGCCCATAACCGGAATCGAGATATCACAGCAGTTTTCCGCACCGCTGAGCATGAGATAGCCTTCCACAAAGAAGCCGTTCGGGAAGTTTTCGCTGTGCGCTGCAAGATCGTCCGCAGAAAGCTGTGCGCTGATCTGCACGGTGCGGGTTTTATTTGCGTCTGCATGGAGCAGCGAGGAAAGATCCGCCGTCACACCGATCGGGCTTGCACCGGAAATCGCAAGCCTTCCGGATTCGTCGCCCTCAACCGGTGCGCAGTCCTCTGCTGACAGAATCAGATTTGCCTCTGTGAACGTCACATCCTGATCGGTAAAATTCCGGATATCAACGTCAAAGCGGATCTGATCGGTGAGATTGTCCTTCAGCTCAATCTTTGCAAGACCGCTCTCATTCGTGAGGATTACGCGGTCATTCAGCACATTTTTCATATTCACAAGGCCTGCACCCTGCCGGCGCGGACTCTCGTAGCCGTCGCCGTCCGGGAACAGCGTAGCAGCGTTCATCATGATACTTTTGATGAAATCAGTTTTTTCCATGCCCGTGAGTTCGATGCCGTTTTTTCTGAGATACTGGTCGAACACTGCAGCGCAGCCCGCAACATACGGCGTCGCCATGGAAGTGCCGCTCATCTGCTTCAGCTTGTTGTCATAGCCAGCAGACGAAACCGAGCCGCCGATGCCTGCGATATCCGGCTTGAGCGTCAGGTCTCCGGCAGGACCGAAGGAGCTGAATTCATTGATGCCGCCGTCAAGCGGAGATACGACCGTCACGGTGCTGTCCAGTCGGAGTTTGCCGGATTCCGCCGTTTTCATCTGATTGCCGTCATCCATGGAGATGAACACAGACGGGAACGTGCTGCCGTTCAGCATCATCGTCATGAGCATGCTGTCTTCCACGTTGTCGCACACGATCATTGCGATCGCGCCTGCCTGTTCGGCATTGTACGCCTTCTCCCAGAACTCAATGTCCCCTCTGTCAATGAGCGCGATCTTTCCGGTCAGATCCTTGTCAATGAAGTCTTCGAACGTACCGAGCCCGCAGTATACATATTCATATACATCATCGGACAGGGAATCGCTGAACGTGCAGTTTTCTGCATCACAGTACGGAATTTCACCGTCCAGTCCTTCGATTCGGAAGCAGGGATCGCGCCGGAACGAATTGTTTGCGGAAGCGACGCAGAATGCATCCCTGAATGCAGAGGGCTCGCCGACCGTATGGGTATCCGGCACGGAAGGATCCATGTCCAGAAAAACGCCCTGTTCAATGTAGTTGTTGCTGTCGTTTCCGGCAGCCGCAACAACGACAATACCCGCATTGTTGAGCGCCGTCAGCGTATCCTTGTACGGCACGGAATCCAGATCAGGATCCGGACTGCCGAGGCTGAGGTTCACGACGTCCACTTTGAGTTTTGCGGTATCCTCCAGCGCTGCGAGCAGCACATTCGTATCCAGATTCGTCATGTACATTCCGGTTTCCTCGTCCAGCACAATATGATCGAACACTTTCATCAGAACAAGCTGCGCATCTCTTGCAATGCCGGAGAGCTCTGCGCCTTCCTCACCGCTGATCTGATTGCCCGCTGCAATACCGGCGACATGCGTTCCGTGATATTCTTCCGGAACCGCATACTCATACGGCGTATCGTCTGCATAATCAATCACAAACGGCAGCTTGCTGCTGACATACGCCATTTCCGGATCAACCGATACATTCAGCTCACCGGCAACCGCAGCGATGTCCTCTTTTGTGAGCTTGTTCTCCTTGTCATCAATCGGTGCAAACATGCTGTGCGTGGTATCAAATTCCGAATCCAGAACCGCAATGACCTCGCCTTCGCCGAAATAGCCGGTCGTCTCGCCGAAAAAGCTGACCTCGCCGACTTCGGGCGCCGTATAAAGTTCAGGTTTCAGAACATGCATCGTCTCAACTTTTGTGATCGAATCCACAAGACTGCATGCAGCCGCTTCATCGAGCAGATCCGCCGGCAGTTCGCAGGAAAAGCCGTTCGTGAGCAGTTCATAGCGGTAGCCGATCTCGAGTTCCGGATAGAGACTCCGGAGTTCGGCTTCTGCTTCGCTGCTGATCTGCCGGAGCGTTTCCGCTTTTGAAACGGCATCCGCAGTATCGAGATAATCCGTTCCGAGCGCTGCGGCTTCTGCACCGGCGAGCACTGCCTCTCCGCTGAGCCGGACGATGACCGGCACAAGCTTTCCGGCTTCCGCTGCATCATATGCAGCAGCCTGCAATGCGGCAGGCAGCCCGCTGTTCAGGACTGCGGAACAGCCGATTGCAGCAGCCGCGGTCATGCTGAGTAAATGGCGTGTGTAGTTCTTCATTTCTTCGTTCCTTTCTGCATAAAATTTCGGATTTCAGTCTTTGCGGGTACATATCGGATAATCCGAGCAATATATTCCAATATGTACAATATATTTTAACACATTTTTTATTTAATGTCAAGTTAAATTTATCTTCATAATTGCAATCAAATGCAGATGATGCAAGATCTAACAAAAAGTCTCCCCGCAGCCGCAGAGAGACTTTCCTGTTTCTGTTCCGGTTCAGATACCGGCATTTTTGTAAAGGCATTTATGCCCCGATGCCGCTTCAAAATTATAGCGGACAATTCCCATATCAATCTTTGCCATCGGGAATTTCTGCGCCGAGATCACCGCATGATCGCCGTCCATTTCGATCCGGAACCGCTGCTGATTCAATGCAGTCGGCGCGAGTACCGCGGCAAGCATGCCGTTTTTGAACCATGCGGGCATGTCCGCTTTCGGGACGGTGCAGAGCTTTTCCATCGGTTTCGATTTGTGCGGAACACCGTCGTTTTCACCGTAGCCGACCGCAATCACGCAGACAAGCTTTTCGCCGTCCAGAACCTCTGCCTTGCACTTGCCCTTGCCGTAAGTACCGGCAACCCAGCAGGTATTGAGCCCGAGCATCTGCGCTTCCAGCACGATCCTCTGCCCGAAATATCCCGCAGTCTCGTCCAGATCTTTGATCCGCTTGTGCCCGATGACCGCGATGTAATGATTTGCATTCCGGAACTTGCCGTAATGCGCCAGAAATGTGTTGAAGCATTCCGGATCGTTCTGCACCAGCTGAAAATGCAGCGCACTTTCCTCATTGCACAGTTTGATGATCTTCTGCAGCTTTTCCGCTTCCGCTTCGCCGATCGGCTGATCCAGAAACTGCCGGACGCTGTGTCTCGCCTGAATCGCTTCTCTGATATTCAAAGAATCAACCTCCCTCATTCGGCATCCGTTTCCCGATTGCCGAACGGATCTTCGTTACTGTTCGGATACGGCAGGTTCCGCAGCCGTGTCTGCTGCCGTAACGACTGACGTATCTGCTGCCTGCTCTGCCGGTCCCGTCTTTGCAAGCAGGATCATTCCTGCATCTGCTGCCGCATGGTCTGCAATGCTGACCGCAGTCTCTGCATCGGCATAGCCTTCCGCCGAAATCCGGATCTGATAGGTTCCGTCTGCAAGTTCGCATGCAAATGCGCCTTCCGCATCGGTCGCCGTTGTCAGAATGAGAACATCATCCTGATACACAGAAATGACCGCGCCGGAAATGTATGCAGTCTCGTCATCCGCATCGCAGAGTCTTCCGGTCAACGCTGCGGTTTCTGCCGCTGTTTCAGCGTTTGCAGCAGCAGAACGGAGCATGAGATTGCTGTTTTCGATCTCCTTGATCTTGGCATTCACGCATCTTGCATACGCCATTGCACCCTTCTCGTTCGGGTGGATCGAATAGGCGCTTGCGATGCCGGTCTGTTCGAGATCCTGATCCTGCTTGGTCAGAATGATCTTGTTGATCCATGCGTCATCGGAATATGCCTGATGCCCGCCGTCCTTGTCAAATTCCGGCTCCACATCGACAAAATGGATCTTCATGCCCTCGGATTTGCATTCATTGACGATATCCGCAATATGGTTATTGAACTTCGTGACATTCTGGTTGACGATCGTTGCTTCCTTTTCGCTGATGAGCACGCCCTTGCCCTCTTTGTCCAGCAGCTTCGGATAACCCGCAACAATGATATCCGCCTGCTCACCCGCCGCAGATGCGATATCGTTATATACGCCCTTGATATCGGCGCGCGTAGCGTCGAAGCCTTCCCAGATGCTGTCGATCTGCTTTTCCAGCTTCAGCTTGCCGCTGCCGAAATGCAGATATGTACTGCCGGTCGCGCAGGTCGTGATGATCTCCTGAAAATCGACGTCATTTCCGCCGATCGTCAGCGTGACATAATCGACATCCTCGCCGACGCTCTCCAGCAGATCCAGTTGTTTCGGGAGCTGATAGGTCGTTTTCATCGTCTTGAACAGCGAAATTCTCTTGCTGGTTTTCTTTTCCTGCGTCTGCTTGTTAATATGCTTTGTCTCTGCGCCGGACGACGCGCCGAAATACCATTTGCAGTCTGCGGAATTTGTTTCCTTGACATTGTAATTCTTCATGATCCCGCTGACGCCGGCAAATTCCAGCAGACCGGGCCAGCTTTTTGTGGAGCGGTGTGCAAGCCAGTCCTCGTCATACACGCGCTGTTCCCATGCTTTGTCCTGTCCGTAGAACGCGGGAATGCCCTCTCCGGATGAATAGGAATCGCCCAGCGATACCACGACCACCGGATCGCGGTCTGCTGCGGACGCACCGAGCGAAACGACCGAGCCGAGCGCCGCGCATGCAAGCACCAGAGAGACTGCTCTTTTCACTGCACTTTTTTTCATGGATTCATAACCTCCTCATACGTCATTTCATTGAGTTTTTTGCTCGTTATCTGATCCACGATCTTCAGACGGACCGCGGAATCTTTCGGAATTGTGGTATAGAGTTTATTGCCCATTTCGGTATAGCTTGTCAGCGTTTCCGTTTCCGAAACCAGCACCTGCGTATCAAGATCCGACTGCAAATTATAGGACGCCGGATTTGCCGTAATCATTTTTCCGACAATGAACACCGTCCAGATCGAGCCGTCTTCCGCCGCAAAGTATGTCTGATACATCGGATGCTGGGCGTCCGAATCGGGAGATGCCTCTGTTTCATCCGCGTAGGATCCGTCCATGTTGTAGTCAAAGGTCAGCGGATATTCAGTGAATCCCCGCTCCGCCATGAACCGGATCGCTTCCTTCTCCGTGAACACCTCTGTTTTTTCTTCCACTTCTTCCACAGAAATGATCTGTTCGGAGTTATCCTCATAATATTCTGCGACAGCAGCCTGCATATCCTCTGTTTCCATCGTAAATGACACCTCTGCCGTCAGGTCGTACTGCCTGCCGTCCACCGTGACCGTTTCGCGGACGGAAAACGATTTTGCCTCTGACTCCGCGGCTCTGACATCCGATGCCGGATACAGCATCCCGCCTGCCGCGATACAGCAAACGATCACGAGGCTTTTGCCTTTTCCTTTTCGCATGAGCAGAAATCCGCCGCCGGACAATGCCGCCGCGATCGCAAGAAACACGGCCACCTTTCCGCTGTGACGCGTCTGTTCCGGCGCACTGTCATTTCCGGCATGATCTGCGGTTTCTGATGCGCGCGTTTCCGTTGCAGAAGAAGAAGTATGCTGCGGTTCTGTTGTTTCAAGCGGTTCCGTGACCGCCGCGGTCGTCTGCGGAGCGGTATGCCCGCTGCTTTGCCGCTCCGGGATCAGCACCAGCTCTCCCGTGAGCGAACCGCCTGCCTGCATGTAGGTGGACCGCAGCACCGGATTGGAACCGTCCGCTGCGCGGTAATCTGCCGGGATCATGCTTTTGACCGTGATATCCGTCAGATCCCTGCCGCTGTTGTTTTCCAGAATGATGCTGAACGTGATATTTTCGTCTGCGCGGTATGCGGGTTTGTCAGCAGATACAGCGAGTCTGACACCGTCCGCTGTCTGCTCCGCGGCACGGGCACGAAAGCCCGCCGCACAGATGCTCATTGCTGCTGCCAGAAACACAGCGGCTGTTTTCATGCACTCCAAATTTTTTCTCCTTCGATCATTGTCACCGTCAGGCAGAACCGATCCGGCTCCTGTCAGAACGATCACAATATAGTTTTATATATAACATAGTCCGGCGTAATTGTCAAGTGATTTGCAAAAAAATGCTGCTGACCTGTTAAAATCTGCTGCTGTTACTGCTTCGGACGGATCGTGACGGTCACGCTGTCTCCGCTGATCTTTCCGACGATGATCTCCAGTCCGGTCTCCACGGTTTCGCGGTCGTTCGCATCATACCAGTGAAAGCCGGAAATGCTGCCGTCGATCACCTGTCCTGCATGATAGAAATTATCTGTATCGCGGTCGTCAATGATGCGGATGAAGCGCCGCCCCTTGTAATTCTCTGTGAACTCCGAGCCGTTGGCGTACTTGTACACGATCCCCCAGCCGTTATCGAGCAGCGTGGTATCCGCATGGAGCACCCGCACGCCGGAGCCGAGCTGCACCCACCATTCCGGCTGACTGTTGTTGCCGGTCTGCGTCGTATATTCCAGCATCATGTATTCGCCGTGATAATTGCTGTTCTGCTTCTTGCATGGGATGATAACCGTATTGCCGCTGTTGGTCTGCGCATTGTAAAGCGTGAAGGTCTGTTCGCCGTCCCCGGGGGAATAGGTCAAGATCTGCTCGGGACTGTACCAGCCGAGCTGCAGCTTGGAAACGCAGCTCAGGTCAGTGGAATTGTCTTCCATGAGCTCAAAGCCAGCCTTGCCGTGCATGCCCTGATTGTCCTCTCCGGAATCCACATAGAGATAAATGTCCGGCAGCCCCATGCAATGCCCCATTTCATGCGTGATCTTGGAATTGAAATTGTAGTATTTTGTGCTGCTGTCGATCTGTGCATTGCTCGTGATGAAGTGCCCGAACCGCTTGCCGTCAATGACAAATTCATCGTGCCCGTAGGCGCCGGCACACGGCCACCAGTTCTCGTTTCCGGCTTCTGTCGGGACGGAAAGCAGCGTCGTGTCGATATAGCCGTCGCCGTCACCGTCGAACTCCGAGAAATCGTACTGTGCATCCAGTGCCCTGACCGCCTCTGCCATCAGTGCCTGTCTGCCCGCAACATCCCAGTACGTTGCAGCCGGCTGCTTTGCCGTATAGCGAAATGCCTTGCCGCTCAATTGCATCGCGCCCTTGGATGCACGTTCATAGAATCCGCGCGCACTGTCGAACGGATAATTCGGATTGTCGGGATCACTCTCCCCGAACGCGATCTTTTCGATCTGCTCCACAGACGGCTCATAGCTATAGCGGATATCCGGAAAATCAACGTAAAGGATCAGCAGCTTGGCGCTTTTCTGTGAGGGCAGATACTTCGTGACCGGCGCGATCGGCGGGCTGATGAAGCCTTCCGGCGGATCGGTCTGCGCGGGCGTCTGATCCTCGTACCAGCGCCAGACGATTCTCGGATCCTGTATCAGCATCCAGCGCTTTTGCAGCGTCAGATCCTTCGCGTCGATCCTGCCGTTTTCATCCAGATCAGCGGTGACAAAATAGTCGCCGTACTGCTTGCCGTCTGCACCGTGAATGCCGATGTACGAGTTTTCGACATAATAGCTGTTCTGATCGGTGAGCGGTTCTTTTGCAAGCAGATGCGAGACCATGATCTCCGCATCCTCGTATTCAACTCTGGCATTGTTGTTCAGGTCGCCCATATAGCCGATCTGATGCCATGAGCGGGCTGCCTGCGCATGGACAGCAGGAAAAGCGGTCAGCACCAGAAGCGCACTGATGCTGCATACAGCAGATTTGAAAATTTTCATGTTATCCTCCTGAATCACATTTTCAGACGGTGTGCGGCGGGCTGCTGCCTCAATTATAGCATATCGTACCGGAAAGTGCAATGGGAGAGGATGCAGAAAATTTACAATTCGCTTCATGGGTGCAATAACGGCGGCGGGCACTGCCCGCTTATAGCATATCGTACCGGAAAGTACAATGGGAGAGGATGCAGAAAATTTGCAATTTGCTTCATGGGTGCAAAAAAAGCTGCCGCAGTTCAGCGACAGCTTTTCGATACATATATAGGCTTTCAACAGCCCGTTTTGTACGGAATAACCGGATGATTATGCTTTTGCATTCGCATTTGCCGGGAATACTCTGATTGTCCGTGCAATGTACTGCAGCATCACAGTCACATCTTCTGTTCCGACTGCGCCGTCACCGTCCACATCTGCGTTCTGCAAGCCGCTATCGGTCACAACAGCATTCTTATCCGCATTGATGAATCTGGATGTCAGCACCGCATCGGAAATGTCAACCGCACCGTCGATATTGGCGTCGCCGGTGATCGGTTTCTCCTCATTTTCAGGCGTACCGATCGCAACAAACGTCAGCTTGTTTTCTTTGGCATATGTCTCTGCGGAAGAACCGGTATAGCCTTTGATCGTCGGTTCGCAGTCTGCGAAAACAGTATATCCGAAATGCTTGACAGTCGCCGGAATCGTGACCTCGCTGAGATTTTCGCAGCCGGCAAATGCATTGGTGTCAAGGGTTTCAACGGATGCCGGAATCGTGACCGATTTCAGCTCCATGCAGGAACTGAATGCGGCGAACGGAATCAGATCAATGCTTTCCGGAATCACGACAGAAGTCAGCTCGCTGTGTTCAAAGGCATACTCTGTCATCATTTTGATCCCGTCCGGAATGACGACCTCATTTTTGCACTTTGTGCCGTCCACGAGAATGTTATTCACCACAACAAGCGGATTCTTCTCCTGCTGCTTCTCCATCCACGGTGTACTGACGAATGCATAGCCGCCGATCTCATTCACCGATTCCGGAATCTCAATTTCGGAAAGTTTATCACAGGCTGCGAATGCGCCGAAGCCGACACCGGTGATCCCATCTTCGATCACAGCGCTTTTCAGATTATCGCAGTTGAAGAACGCGTATTCCGCCACAGTCTGAACCTGCTTCGGAATCACAACTTTTTCCAGTGCAGCACACTCGCTGAACGAATGGAAGCTGAGCGACTGCAGGCTGTCCGGGAAGCTGACCGCAGTCATTTCATAATTCTTGCTGAATGCATTCATTCCGATCTTTTTGACACCTTCCGGAATCTGAACAGCGCCCTTGCATTCTGCGCCGTCAATCAGTATCCCGTTGAGAACCACAAGCGGATTCTCTGCACGGCGTGCTTTCAGCCACGCTGTATTTTTGAACACATCGGCACCGAAATCCTCAGCTTTTTCAGGGATCGTGACATCTGTCAGCGAAGTACAATCCTCAAACGCATAACTCGGGATCGCGGTGACCTGTTCCGGCAGGGTGACTGACGTCAAACCGGAACAGCCCATAAATGCATACGAGTCGATGGTTTTCAGACTGTCCGGAAGTGTGATCTGCTCAAGTGAACTACAACTGCTGAACGCACCGGTCCCGATTTCTTCAATCCCTTCCGGAATTGTAACGGATTTCACTTTTTGGAATCCGGAAATCGCATCCGCAGGAATCCGTTTCATATCATCCCCGAACACGACCGCTTCCGTGCTCGTTTTCAATGCAGCCCACGGACGCGTGTCCTCTCCGTAGCCGTCATAAAAACCAAGCCACTCGCCGGAAATCGTCAGCGTTTTGGTTTCCTCGTCATACTGCCATGTGCCTGTCTCCGCTTCCGCAGAAACGGAAATCTGCGCAGGCATCCCTGCAACCGAACTGATCAGGGAAAATACGCCTGCACTCAAGACCGCAAGATTTTGTAAGGTTTTCATGTTCATGCTCCTTTCGCTTCAATTACAATACGGTTTCAGACTGTTTCCAGCCGATCTGATTCGCTGTTCCTGTTTCATTCCGGCTCCCGAAACCGCAATGAAAGGTCAAAACAGCATTGCATACTGTCCCCATAGTATCTGATTCTATTATAACACAGGATCCGGAAAAAAGCAATGAAGAAAATCTTAGTTTTTGGATACAAATACGCGGGTTTTGTTATGCCGGATCCGCCTGCAAAACAAATAACACCCGCCGGCGGTGTTTCGCGGATGAATCTGTTATCAGAACGTGCATTCTGATAACAAAATTGCAGGGGAACCGATCTTCCGAAAGGCTCCCCCGTCGTTTCCGTATCCATTGTGCAGCGGTCAGGCTTCGATCGCCCGGATCAGATTGATCATCTCGATCGCGCCCTCTGCGCATTCGCTGCCCTTGTTGCCCGCTTTCGAGCCGGCGCGTTCGATCGCCTGCTCAATATTTTCCGTGGTGATCACGCCGAACATGACCGGAATGCCGCTTTGCAGCGAGACCTGCGCGATGCCCTTTGCCGCTTCATTGCAGACAAGATCATAGTGCGTGGTGCTGCCGCGGATGATCGCACCGAGGCAGATCACCGCGTCATATTTGCCGGACTGCGCCATTTTCTGCGCGATCAGCGGAATCTCGAATGCACCCGGCACCCATGCGGTGCTGATGCAGTCCTCGCGGATGCCGTGACGTTTCAGCGTATCGAGCGCGCCGCCGAGCAACTTCGATGTAATGAACTCATTGAACCGCGCGACAACAATGCCGATTCGTGCGCTTTCTGCCGATGCGGGGATCAGGTTTCCTTCAAATGTTTTCATGGTATCATGCTCCTTTTATCCGTTGTTTTGATCGGCGAAACGGAGCATATGCCCCATTTTCGCCTGCTTGGTTTTCAGATAGAACAGGTCAAACGGCGTTGCGTCCATCTGAATCGGAATGCGCTCTTTGATCTCCAGACCGAAGCCGCTGAGCCCGTAGACCTTGTCGGGATTGTTCGTCAGCAGCCGCAGCGTTTTGCAGCCGAGATCCCGCAGGATCTGCGCGCCGATGTAGTATTCGCGCATGTCGCCGGGGAAGCCGAGCGCGAGATTCGCTTCCAGTGTGTCCATGCCCTGATCCTGCAATTCATAGGCGCGCAGCTTGTTGATCAGTCCGATGCCGCGTCCTTCCTGCCGCATGTAGAGCAGAACGCCTTTTCCTTCCTGCTCGATCATGGTCATTGCGGCAGCAAACTGCTGTCCGCAGTCACATTTCAATGAACCGAACGCATCGCCGGTCAGGCATTCGGAATGCACTCTGCAAAGGATGTCTTCACCGTCCCCGATCTCGCCCTTGACGAGCGCCACATGATGCTCACCGGTCAGCTTGTTGACATAGCCGAGCGCACGGAAATTGCCGTATTTCGTCGGCAGCTTCGTATTCGCGACGCATTCGACCAGCTTGTCATGAACCTTTCTGTGCTCCATGATCTGCTGAATCGTGATGAACTTCATGCCCCATTTCCGCGCCATCTGCTGCAGCTCCGGCGTGCGCATCATCGAGCCGTCTTCGCGCATCACCTCGCAGCAGAGCCCGCATTCCTTCATCCCCGCAAGGCGCATCAGATCGACGGTCGCTTCGGTATGTCCCGCGCGTTCGAGCACGCCGTTTTTTCGCGCGGTCAGCGGGAACATGTGACCGGGCTTCCGGAAATCTTCCGGCTTTGCATCATCGCGGACTGCCATTCTCGCAGTCAGGGCGCGCTCCTCTGCGGAAATGCCGGTCGTTGTCCGGATGTGGTCGATCGACACCGTGAATGCCGTGCTGTGGTTGTCGGTGTTGTAATCGACCATTTGCGGCAGGTGCAGCTTTTCGCACATTGCAATGCTCATCGGCATGCAGATCAGCCCTCTCGCATGCGCTGCCATAAAATTGACATTTTCGGTCGATGCAAACTCCGCCGCACAGATCATATCGCCCTCATTTTCTCTGTCCGCATCATCAGTCACAAGAATGATCTCGCCGTTCTGCAAAGCCTGCACCGCTTCCGCAATCGTACTGTATTGAAATTCGTTCATGGATCGCTCCTTCGTTTACAAAAATCCGTTTGCCGCAAGAAATTCTGCCGAGATGCGGCTGCCTGCCGGATCCGCTGCGGGGTTCAGCAGCTTTTCAATGTATTTGCCGATGATGTCATTTTCCAGATTGACCGGATCGCCTGTTTTTTTGTCATGCAGTGCCGTGTTTGCGAGGGTGTGCGGGATGACGGAAACGCCGAAGTCCCTGTCCGATACCGCAGCGACCGTCAGGCTGATGCCGTCGATCGTCACAGAGCCTTTCTCCACGATCAGGCGCAGGATCTCCGGTGCAGCCGCAACGGTGATGCGCACTGCAATGCCGTCCGGTTCAATGCGGGTGACCGTGCCGATGCCGTCGATATGCCCCGAAACAATATGCCCGCCGAATCTGCCGTTTGCAGGCATCGCCCGTTCGAGATTCACATGACTGCCGTTTGTGAGGTTTCCGAGCGCGGAGCGGCGCAGCGTTTCATTCATCACATCCGCCTGAAATGACATGCTGTCAAACTGCGTGACGGTCAGACAGACGCCGTTCACGGCAATGCTGTCGCCGCAGCGAACGTCTTCGAGAACGCTTTTCGCTTCGATGCGGATGAACGAATGACTGCCGCTGTGCTGCACTGCTCTGACCGTTCCCACTTCTTCGATGATGCCCGTGAACATTACCTGTACGCCACCCTTCCCGCAATGACAAAATCATCGCCGATCCGTTTCGTTTCCGCGTGTTCGATGATATATGCATCATCGGGCGTGCGGACACCAAGCCCCTCAACGGGCGTTTTCGCGTCGCGTCCGCCGAAAATCTTCGGGGCGATGTAAGCCCTGACCTGATTGACGTATTTTTTGCGGAACAGGCTCGCAATCAGTGTGCCGCCGCCTTCCGCAAGAATGCTGTCGATCTGCATTTCCGTCAGCTTTCTCATTAAAATCTCAAGATTCACATGATGCGGATCGGGATCTGCGCCGGTGGATATGACCGTACAGCCCATCTCCTGCAGGAGATGTCTTTTTTCGTTTTTGGCATGATTGTTCTTTTTGTCATAACTGGTGGTCGCGATGATCGTCGGAACATCCTTTGCAGTCTGTATGATCCTGCTGTCGGGCGGAATCCGCAGGCTGGAATCGCAGATGATCCGGATCGGGTTTCTTCCGTTTTCAAGGCGGCAGGTCAGCAGCGGATCATCCGCAAGCACGGTTCCGATCCCGACCATGACCGCGGAATGCCTTAGCCTTTCCCGCTGGACGTCCGTTCTCGCTGCCTCGCCCGTGATCCACTTGGACGCACCGGTGTATGTGCCGATCTTGCCGTCCAGCGTCATCGCATATTTGACTGTGACAAACGGTCTCTTTTGCGTGATCCAGTGAAAGAAGATCGCATTGATCGCGTCACATTCTTCCCGCAGCACATGTTCCGTCACCGCAATGCCGTGTTCCCGCAGAATCCGCACGCCCCTGCCGTTGACACAGAAATTCGGATCAGCCGAGCCGATGAACACGCGCCGGATGCCGTGTGCGATGATCGCATCGGTGCACGGCGGCTGCTTGCCGTGATGGCAGCATGGCTCCAGCGTCACATAGAGATCCGCACCGGTGCAGTCTATGCCGTGTTCGTCGCAGTATGCAAAGGCATTGCGCTCTGCATGGAGCCCGCCGTACTGCTGATGCCAGCCCTCTCCGATGATCCTGCCGTCACGCACAATGACCGCGCCGACCATGGGATTCGGGTTGACAAAGCCCATGCCTTTTTCCGCCAGTGCAAGCGCATGGCGCATGAATTGCAGATGTTGTTCCGTTTTCAGCACCCCCTGAACAGAAAACGCCCCGAAGCCTGACACTTCGGGGCGCTGAAAATTGCGACATATCAGAAAGACCGCGCGGTCATGATATATCCTGATTATTCTTCTCTCATCCGGACTATACCGTCGGCTTCGGATTTTCACCGAATCAACCGCATTGCGGCTCGCAGGCTATCACTGCCGGTCAGGAATTGCACCCTGCCCTGAAGATAGCATCATTATAGCACATCTTGCAGCAGTTGTCAAGTGCTAACTGCATATCTGTCATCAAAAACAGCCGCACAGATCACACTGCACGGCTGTTTGATGCAAAACAGAATCCGGATCACCGGAAGAAGAAGGGCAGGCAGTCATACACATACTGCCGCAGATAGAACCAGTCATGTCCGCCGCCGTCCGCAAGAATAAACCACAGATTGCCCTTGGAAAAATCAGATGTATACACAAACTGATCCAGCTTCTTCATGCTCTCGATCTGCGGACGGAGCATGTCGATCGCAAAATCAGAGGTACCGGTCGCAGACATGATGAAATATTCATTCTTTTGCAGTCCCGCCTTGTCAACCGCTCTTGCGAGCGCGTTCGCATCCGGACTGCCGGTGCCCCAGTGATGCGCACCGCTCATCGGCATGAAATATGCAACGATATCGACGCAGTTTTCAAAGACTGCCCATGTCGAGACACTGCCCATAGAGAAGCCGCCGTAGGCACGGTGCATTCGCGATGCTTTGAGGTCTGCTTCGGATGTGGATTTTGCATAGGTCGCATACTTTTCCTCGACAAACGGGACAACACTCGCGCGAAACTCCTTGTAGAAATTCTCTGCGTTATAGAACGTATCCGAACTGACCTTGTTGAATGTCGGGGTGACAATGATCATCGGTTCAATGTCCCCGTTCGCGATCATGTTGTCGAACAAATGCTGCGCCTCACTGTTGTCATTATAGAGCAGCGAATTTTCATTGTCGCCCATGCCGTGCATGAAATAGAACACGTTATACTGCTTGCTGCTGTCGTAGCCGTATGGGAGATAGACATTCAGCGAATTTGCGCCGTTGATACCGGTATAGGTTTCCTTCACGACTTTACCAGCCTGCGCGATCGCATTTTTATAGCTGGCAGGATATGCCGCAAACTTCTTTGCCGGATCAAACTGATAGGTCGATTTCGGCGTTTCCGGCTGCTTCGGTGTATCGGGCTGCTTCGGCTTCAGAACAAGCTGCTTCAAAGCGGAAAAATCCGCAGCGTTCAGCACGCCGTTTCCGTCCGGATCTGCAAGCGCCGCCTGCTGCTGACTAAGCTGCTTTTTCGTCAGAAGATGCTGCAGAAGCAGTTCAATGTCAGCACGATCGACTTTGCTGTCGCCGTTGAGATCGCCCTTGATGCCGTCCGGCTTCGGATCGTCTTTCGGATCCTGCTTGCCGGAAGATGCATAATGGTACACATCCGGCAGTTCATCGAGCGAAAGCAGATGCTCCGTGTTGTAGACCTGTTTCAGATACGATGCGGTATTGATCGGATCGCTGTCGATGAACGAGGTGTGCCATGTCATGAACCACAGCCAATTCGCACCGTCCGACTTCATTTTCTCCGGATCCGGAATCGCACCGTTTTCGTGCAGACAGACCGGCTTCTGCGCGACATCCGCCGTCCGCTGATACAAGCTGACCAGCGAATTTGTGTGATTGACGTAGGTATCCGCACCGATGATATCGACATATTCGTCACCCGGATACCAGCCGCCCTTAACATCGCCGCAGTAGCCGAGACTCCAGATCAGATTGTTCAGTCCAAATTCATTCGTGTAGCGGTCATACATCAGGCGCCAGAGCTTCTTGAAGTTTTCTGCACCGCCCTTGCCCCACCAGAACCATGCGCCGTCGAACTCATGGAACGGACGCCAGATGACCGGAATGCCGGCATCCTGCAATTCCTTGAGCGCTTTTGCGCCCTGATCCATGCCGGAGATCAGCTTGTTGTATTCATTTGTGCCGGGCGTCAGGATCTTTGACCAGTCCGGCGTCGCATTCATTGCTTCGGTATGACTGCCCTTGAAATCATCGCCGCAGTGCCAGCAGATCGTGACGATGCCGCCCTTCTGCGCCCAAGCCTTCGCGCGGCGGTTGCAGCCCGCGAAGTCCTGCCCCATGTAATCCAGTCCGCGCAGAGCAGGCAGTTTTCCGCTCGCATTTTTGATGATATTGAACTCATAGTCCTCGCTGCCCATCCATGTCGATTCCTGCTGTCCGGAGATCACATGCTTTCCGTAGGTATCGCAGAGAAATGCATACAGCGATTTCGTTTCAGCGGTCGCATTCGGATTGGAAAGCGTTGCATTGATCTTTGTGCTGCTTGCTTCGCGCGCCGTGACGGTCAGACTGTCGAGATACGTCCAGCCCCACGATGATTCAATTGTAATTTTGTTCGTACCTGCTTTCAGAACCGCGATCACATCTGCGGTCTTGAATACGCCGTCGCCGGTGTAATCGCAGGATACGGGGCCGGCGGAATCGCCGTTAATAAGCACATTCTGCATCTTTCCGTTCTCGTCATAGGGCTGACTGTACCGGATGCCGAGCGTATAGGTGCCGGCGGATGCCGCCTCGACATTCAGCGTCACGGAATCTCCGGCATCGAGCAGCCGGACGGCTTTTCCGCCGCTTGCACCCGAAAGCGTGACGACCTCTGTTTTTTCCGTTCCGGTGTCATAGATCGTACCCGATTCCCATTCATAGGGATCTGCCGCTGCTGCGGAAAACGGCTGCACTCCCGAAGCAGCCAGTATTCCGGTCAGCAAAAATATGGAACCTCTCCGCATTTTCAATTACTATCCCTCCGTTTTCTGTCTGACAAAGCGGATCCTGCATGAAGGGGTATGTAAAATCCGCCCTGTTTTTCGCAGCATATGCTGCTGTTTTCGGATTCGGAAATCTGCGCGGTGAGCAGAAAATTGTCCGCGTCCGCACGCAATTCCTGATTTCATTATAACTGCTTGACAGCGAAAACGGAATGATGTATAATGAATACAACTTGATCTTTTTGACACAGTTTTACAAATCGCCGCATATTCATGCGGGATTTGATGCCTGATCTTGAACAATCGTGAGGTGAGAAAATGTTCCGTATTGTCTGCATGGGAATCGGCTACGACCACGAGCCGGATTTTGAGATCGACCGGCGGGACGGCTATCCGCATTATCTCGCGCTGCTGGTGCGGACACCGTGCCGCATGCGCTGCGGCGATGAGATCCGCTCCTATCCGGCGAATACCTTTGTGCTGTACGACGTCAATGTACCGCAGTATTATGCCGCGGACGGTGTGCCGTATACGGATGACTGGGTGCAGTTTGAGAGCGATCCGAAGATCATCCGATCGTTCGGGCTCCCGCTGAATGAGCCGATCATGATTCCGGACTGGACGCATCCGGAATATTATTTCACGCTGATCTGCAGTGCATTTTTCCGCGGATTCAACAGCGATACCGTCATCAATTCGCTGTTCACGGCAATGCTAACGGATTTTTCGGTCGTTCCGCTGATGCAGCAGAAACCGCTCCCCTATTTCGGCGAGCTGGTCGCGATCCGGCAGCAGATCGCCGCGCAGCCGCAAAAAGACTGGCATGCGGAAGCGCTGGCAGAATCCCTGCACATCAGCGTGTCCTATTTTCACCGCATCTACAAGGAAGCCTTTCACACCTCGCTGACGCAGGATGTCATCCGCAGCCGGATCGACGCCGCCAAAAATCTGCTGCAAAGCACCGGTCTGAATGCAGAGGAAATCGCCGTTCGCTGCGGCTATTCCAGTCCGGAGCATTTTTCGCGGCAGTTCAAAAAGAGCATCGGCGTCTCGCCGGATTACTGGCGCCGGCACGGGATCGCAGAAGCGAATCCGGCATCGGATCCCTCTGCAACATAATCTGACAAAAACAGCCGCAGGATCTCCGGCATTTCGGAAATCCTGCGGCTGATTCTATTCATTGAAATTTCGCACCGGTCACTTCGCGCTGATCTTTGCGATCGAATCGTTCAGCGAATCCAGCATCCCGCGCATCCGCTCGATCGAAGAACCGATCACTTCCGAAGACTTGTTCGTTTCGGAAACATTCTCGTCAAATGCGCCGAGCGCGGAGATCGTGGTCTCCAGAATGCCGGTCAGCTGCTTGACGCTGTCCTCATCCATGACCGGATTGCCGTTGCAGAACGCAACGACATTGCGCAGCAGATCATTGACCATGACCGCACGCTCGCCCGTGGCGGACGCAGATGCTTCGATCGACTCAAGCGATTCGGAGATCTCCCCTGCTGTCTGCTGGAGCTGCTCGGAGATCTGCTTGCAGTCGCCTGCAACGCCGCTGAAATCTGCGGATCCGGCACCGCCGCCGTTTGCCATAACGGTTTTTGCATGCACAAGGCAATTGTCCGGCGTATTCAGACCGCGGAAGATCGCTGTTGCCATTTCGCGGCAGGTGTGATAGCCGCAGGCATTGCAGTCGAGACAGCGCTGTGCTTCTGTCTCCTTGCCGAGCGACTGGAAGATTGGTTCCAGCTGCGCTTCACTCGGTACGACAGAGGGCTTGCAGGGCTTATAGCTGCGGATGAAATCGTTGAAATTCAGTTCCTCGTCAAAGCGGCGGAACAGCTTATCCTCGGTGCCGCGGAACATGCTCGTCGAGGTCTTGCGGCGCTCGCGTGCCTCCTGCTCCACATCCCGCATCACAAGCATCATATCAAATGCATTCTGGTCGGAATCCGATGCCGGTCCCATATTGCAGCCAAATTCGCAGGACATGACATCATAAACCTGCGGATGCTTCTGCTCCGGCATTTTCGCATACATTTCCAGATCGCGGTAGACCTTCTGGGTACCCTCAGAGGTCGCGATCGCAAGATCCGGCGCATGTGCAAGCAGATTATCCCGCATGCCGCCCGGTCTGGAATAGATCGAGCCGAGTGCGCCCTGCACATCATCAAACTTGTACTCATAATCGTCAACCGGATTCGCAGCAATGCGGATATCATTGCGGTCAAAATACTCCATCATCTTGCGGAAGGTGATGCTGAAATCGACCAGACCGGTCTCTGCAAATTCGGTCTTTTTTGCGATACAAGCCGACAGCACGGCGATCGGATTGTCCCTGCGCTGATACTCCTTGATGTACTTCACACAGCAAGAAACAGGGCTGTGGATCGGCGAAAGATTCGTCAGAAGCTTCGGCTGATACAGCTCGATATAGCGCACGATCGCGGAGCAAGGCTGTGTGATGATGTTGCCGATCTGATTATTTTCCAACGCGCGGAGATGCGCCCATGTGCAGATATCTGCGCCGAAGGATACGTCGTAGAGCACGCAGCCTTTGCTGCGAAACCAGTCGAGGATCCCTTTCCATTTGGTCGGATATGCCGCCTTGATCTCCGGCATGACCATAATGATCGGCTTCTCGTCGCGGAGAACCGCATTCATCGCGTCCTCTGTGTCATCAATATAGTCGCGGGCGCCGTGCGAACATGCGTTGATACATGCGCCGCATGCAATACATCGTTCCGGATCCACAGATGTAATGAATCTGCCGTCAGAAAGCTTTCTGGTGATATTGGCTTCCGGCGCCGGGCAGCTTCTGACGCAGGCATTGCAGCCGACACATTTTTCCGGCTTGACAATAATAATCTCGTTCATTTCGTAAACACTCCTCAATTCCTTTTCAAATCAGTTTCATTCAATTTTTTTGCGTCCCGGATACTTGTATTTTTTTTTACCCTGTTGGCTGAGCGCATCTGCCTGCGCCGCGAGTGCGGCGAGATCCGGCACGATCTTTCCGACCGTTTCGGATGCCGGCGGTTCATGCGGTGAATCCGGTTCGGTCACCGCAGCGGGCTCCGGAGCGGAATGCTCCGCGTGCTTCGGCAGGATTTCCTCCTCAGGGGCTTCCGGCTCAGGCAGATCCTCCGGTTCCGGCAGGATATCCGCAGCACTTTGCATATCCGCTGCTGCCGGCTCGCTGTGTTTTTCCGTAATAGAGTTCGCCATTGCGCGGAGCCGTTTTAACTCCTCCTCGCGCTGGATCTTTGCTTCTGCGGCGGCTGCGTCCGCTTCCGTGTAATACGCATGTTCGACCGGTTCGAGTTCCGGTTCCGCGGGCAGCTTGCGATCAACCGGCACAGGTGTACGGAACACCGGAACACCGCCGATTTTCAGATTGGTGTCCGTTTCACTGAGCATCTGCTCCGCTTCGGACAGCGCACCGAGACCGTTCTCCTGAAATCTGCCGAACGCCGCTTTCAGTGCATCGACCTCTGTCATCAGACGGCTGACATCGCCCAGCACACTCGCCTTCAGATTTTCGGATGCCGTTTCCAGCTGTGTGCTGCGGTTCTCTGCATCGGTCAGCATCTCGCTGCTGCGCACTTCCGCATCATAGATCAGCTTTTTCGCGGTATTATTCGCTTCGGTGACCAGATTGTCCGCGAGCCGCTTGGAATTGGTCTCCAGCGCTGCGGCATCCTTTTTTGCCATACTCACGAGCAGATCTGCTGACTTCTGTGCTTCAATAAAGACCGCGCTGAGCGCCTCTCCGTCCGAATTGGCTTCGAGATAGGTCAGCTTTTCGGTTTTCTGCGTCAGCTCATCCTGAAGCGCCGTGATCTGCGCTTTCAGCTTTTCGATCTCCTGATCCCGCTCCGCAATATCGTCATCCGCGGCACGGAGCTTTTTGGAGACCGTTTCGTTCTGCGCCTGCACCTCCGCCATTTTGACGCGTTCGCCGGCGAGAATCTTTTCCAGCGCGGCGGATTCTTCCGAACCGCTGCGCAGTTCAGTCAGGAGAAGCTTTGATTCACGCAATTCATTTTTCAGCGTAAACAGCTGTGTGCAAAGAGATTCAAAGCGTTTCTCAACGGCAGATCGCTCGTATCCGCCGAACAGCACAGTCTGCATAAATCTCGTATCAGACATAATCCTTACCTCCTGTATCGGACTGACGCGATCCGCATCCGGATCCGGCAGTCTGAATGATATCTGCTGAAAACGATACTCCGATCGCAGATGCCGAAGACATCTGCCAACTGAAACTTTATATATATTTTATTATACTACGAATTTCATGAAAAGTCAATATTTTTTTGCGCTTGATAAAATATTTTTATGCCAATTTACACATTGCAATTTTTTGTAAAAATACAACTCCAAGACATAACAAAATGACAGCTACCGTGGGTTTCTCGGCAGCTGTCGGATTGATGAAAGAAGTGCAAAATGCGGGATTCTGCGCATCAGATATTGACGACCTGCAGAATCTGTCCGCCGCCGGCTCTCTTTGCATTGCGGAGCACATTGTCCATCTTCACAAGCAGCGAGTTGACATTCAGGCAGTCGCCGGCAAGATAATGGTAGGTACTTGCGGAGACCGAAAGCTGAACCGTCAGATTGAAGATCGTGTACGGGCTGCTCATGACAGCGGCAATGCTGTCCACAAGGCGGATCGCCTGTGTATCGGAAACGGTTCTCTTGAACACGAAGCAGAACTCATTGCCGGTGATGTTGTAGATATCAGCAAACTGATCGAACTCGGTCTTGAGGCGCTCTGCGACCTGTGCAAGATACTCGTCGCCAAACTCATAGCCATAGGTATCGTTGATACTGCGGAAATTGTCCATATCGAACACCGCAATATTAAACTGCTCCTCTGCAAGACGGTCGCCGAGATCCTGTTCCAGCGCATAGCGGTTCTTCAGACCTGTCAGGATGCTGATGACCGCAATATCCTCCATCTTCTCGCGGGAGCGCATCAGCTTGGTAGAAGCATCCGCAAACTGCGCAGTCTTTCTCGAAATTTCCTCGTTCGCACGCTTTCTGAATCTTGCAGCAAAGAGAATTGCGATCTCGCCGAGCACCAGAATGCCGAGCATGATCAGGCGAACAACGTTCATCATCCGCGTCAGCGAGACAGTACGGGCATTTGCCGCAGAAGCCATGATAGAGGTCGTTGCCGTCAGCATCTGCGATGCAGCAGCCTGGATCGGTGCGATCTCGGATTCGTAAATATCCGGAAGCTGTGCGTAGAACGCATTCAGCGCATCCTCGTCACCGGCTTCGAGCAGATTCGTCAGCTGTGTGCGGTACTCGATCATCTTCTGCTCGTAAGCATCGACATACGCACGCGCATGTTTGAACCGGCGCTCAGCCAGCTCATCATGACCTTCGAGGCTTTCAAACTCGTTCATTGCGTTTTTGACCGCAGGGAACATTCCGGCAATCGTGCCCAGATGCTGCTGCGGAATACCGAGCTGTGCAACGATCTGCATGAACTGCTCGTTCACACTCTGCAGGATGCCGTTTGCACTGTTCAGCGTACGGCTTTCATTGGATGTCAGGTTAAAGGTCTGAATTGCACGGTTATACGTCCAGTTCAGAAGTCCGAAGTTCAGCAGCATGACCAGAGCGAATACGACCGCAAGGATCGCATAACCCAGTCCGCCTGAGCTTTTCTTTTCCTTTGCATTATTAGCCATTTTTGTATCCTCCCTTCCTTAATTCGTGAATCCGGCAGGATCCAAAAACAGTTGGACTTCTTCGCTCTCAAGGTTATCCATCGTAACATACATGGAGCCTGTATCCTCCAATGCGGAGACAGAAGAGCCCCTGCTGACCTGACCGGCGTAATGCACGCCGAGGTAGCCCATGTTATAAGGATGCTGAATGATCAGCGCATCCAGCACACCGTTGCGGAGATACTGGATCTCTGCTTCATTGGAGTTGAAGCCGATGACGGTCAGTTCATCCGGATCGTATTCCATTTCCTGAATTGCCTGGCAGACGCCGAGCGTCGAGGTCTCGTTTGTCGCATAAACGATTTTGATGTCCGGATTTTGTTTCAGCTGTTCCATCGTCTGTGCCTTTGCGATATTGACATCGCCGCCGCAGTTCAGAACCGCTGCGATCGGGCTGCCCTGTGCGCCTTCCGGAGCACCGCCCTCGCCGCTGGGAGATCCGCCGACACCTTCGGGCGCTCCGCCGACACCTTCGGGAGGTCCGCCTGCGCCGTCGGGAGGTCCGCCTGCGCCGTCAGGAGGTCCGCCTGCGCCGTCAGGAGGTCCGCCGATGCCTTCGGGCGGTCCGCCTGCATTTTCACCGTTCTCATTATTGCCGCCTGCCTGCGCCTGCGCCATTGCCTGCTTCATCGCATCCTCTCTTGCAGCCATGGCGATTGCCTGCATCTGGGAGCCGTAATACGGTCCGACAACGCTCTGGAAGCCGCCGACACGCTGCTGCGCAGAAGCTGCCGTCTCAGAGTGCGTGACGATCAGAACCTTATCATTCTGAATATCCTCAAACGCCTCGGTCGCATGACGTCCGGCGATCTTGCCGCTCGTCAGGTTGTTCGTTCCGACATAGGACGAACGCATGCTCATATCGTTGAAATCAGCGTCGATCGCAACAACCGCGATGCCTGCATCCTTCGCCTTTTTCACAGTGTCCGCCAGCGCATCGGAGTTGTTCGGTGCAATGACGATCGCATCTGCATGGCTGCTGATCGCCTCCTCCATCAGCTTGATCTGCCCTTCGATGTCCGAAACAGACTTGGAGCATGAAAAATGCATGTCATAGTGAAACTCCTCGGCTGCCTGTTCCGCGCCGAGTTTTACATTGTCCCAGAACTGCATTCCCTCGGTCTGTCCGATGACGTAGATCTTCTTTTCCGAAGCACCCGCATTGCCTCCCTGCGATGCGCATGCAGTCGTCATCAGACCTGAAAGCATCGCCAGACAGCATAGCATTGATTTGATTCGGAGCTTGCTTTCTCTTTCCTTCATGTAATCTTCCTCCATTACTTAAATAGAAACCCGTAATAAATCCAGACAGGCAGTCCTGACACCGTCTGCCCTTCTTTCTATATATAATAGCACAAAAAAGCAAAAAATTCAAGGCTAATTGAAATATACGAGCACCAATCTTTTTCTATCATTTTTATATAATTTGCATAAATATAAACTAAAACCATGAATTGTTATCCAATCGCAAACTGATAGAAAATATACGAATTTCCATACTATTTATGCATTTTGTTTTGATGTTTGCCGTTTTTCGTATTCTGCATGTTTTTCTTCGCGAATACGCGAAATCAACATGTCCTGTTACTTGACAACAGCTTAAAAACATGCTATAATATCATAAGTAGTATTCCGGTACGGGCGTATTGTACCGTACTGCATGTACAACGGTATATCCAGACTGAATCAGGAGAATTGACTATGCAGTGTGAGAAATGCCATGCTGAGCTCCCCCCGAACAGTGTTGCCTGTCCGGAATGCGGAGCACCTGCCCCACAGAATATTGAGGGCTTTGAAAATACCCAGCTTATTCAGTTCCAGCTGAAAACAATGCTCAAGGAGCATGCAAACGATCTGTTTATCCGGAGCGGCGGTTCCCTGCTGTTCGACGGAAAGCGGTTCACTGCGCTCCTCAATGATTATACTGCCGAATATGACAAGGAGCGCAAGCTTCTGCGTTCGATGGTCGAGGACAATATTCTCGGCGTGCTGCTCTCCGAGCAGGGCAATCATGAAATGGCGATCACAAAGGCAAAAAGCATTATGCTCGGAGAAAAGTTCCTCTCCGCAAATGCTGCCGAATTTGTGCTCGCATGTCTGACCTATATGCTGGGCTGGACATATGAATCGCCCCTGCGCGTCAAGGAGAAGACTGCCGAGGATGAGGAACCGAAGGAGAAGACCAGACCGGTCAGCGTCAATGACAATGTCTTTACGCGTGCTGCCGCACAGAAGTACCGTGTGTTCTCGCGCAATGTCGTCATTCCGGACGGCTGCACGAAGATCGAGGAGTTCAGCTTCGACGGTTACAGCAATCTGCGCTCCGTCCAGCTGCCGTCTTCTCTGCTCGCGATCGGTGAATATGCGTTTTCCAACTGCAAGCATCTGCGCATGATCGAGCTGCCGGATTCGCTCCGCATGATCGGTCAGGCAGCTTTCAGCCAGTGCGAAAAGCTTGTCAGCATCAATCTGCCGAAGGGCGTCTTCGAGATCGCCGACAGTACATTCTCTTTCTGCAAGAGTCTGGAAGTCGTTGAGATCCCCGATACCGTCAGCAGCATCGGCGAGCAGGCGTTCGCAGGCTGCGAAAAGCTGCGCAAGCTGACGCTCCCGAGCAGCGTAAAGTTCATCGACAAGAATGCCTTCGCTTACTGCCCGCGCCTGACCATTGTCTGCGTGGAAAATTCATACGTTTATAAGTACTGTTTAGGCAATGCGATCCCCGTGGAGACCTATCTCCCCGCCGCATCCCGCTAACCGGTTTCCGGAGTACAGACTTAAATTTCATTCACGGGAGGACAGATTCGTATGGTTGAACTTTCGATCGGTCAGGAAGTCGAAATGGAGTACGGCGGCAAAGCGCAGGTGCTCGGTGTGATCGGCAGCGGCGGACAGGGCGTTGTGTACCTCGTCCGTTACAACGGAATGAAATGGGCTTTAAAATGGTATGACATCGACAAGATGAAAAACCCCAAGGCGTTCCGCAAGAATATTCAGAACAATATCAGCGACGGACCGCCGAGCAATAAGTTCCTGTGGCCAAAATATCTGACCAAGGAGAATCCCGACGGCACCTTCGGCTACCTCATGGAGCTGAAGCCCGAAAGCTTCGATTCCTTTGTCGATATCCTGAATACCTATAAGCTTTCGGTCGATCCGCTGACCGGACGCTCCACGAAAACCCCTGTCCGCTTTACCAGCCTTTTTGCAATGGTCACAGCGGTCATCAATATCGTCAATGCATTCCGGCAGCTTCACCGCGCCGGCAAGAGCTATCAGGATCTCAACGACGGCGGCTTCTTCATCAACATGGATACCGGTGCCGTGCTCGTCTGCGACTGCGATAACATCGCACCGGACGGCAGCAACTTCGGAATCGGCGGCAAGCCCGGCTATATGGCGCCGGAGGTCGTCCGCGGCGTTGCGAAGCCGAATGTGCAGACGGATAAATATTCGCTTGCAGTCGTCCTCTTTAAGCTGCTGTTCCGCGGCGATCCGATGGAGGGCGAAAAGGTCGTCAAGGACGTCTGCCTGACCGAATCCTCTGAACTGAAGCATTACGGTCAGAACGCCGTCTTCATCTATGATCCGGATGACGCGAGCAACCGCCCCGTCCGCGGGATCCATGACAACGTCATCAAGTTCTGGCGCATTTATCCGGATTATGTCAAGGATGCGTTCATCCGCTCCTTTACGCTCGGCATCTCGGATCCCAATAAGCGCATCATCGAAAACGAATGGCAGAAGATCTTCATTCGCCTGCGCTCCGAGATCATCCAGTGCACCTGCGGCAGAACCAATTTCACATCCATGTTCAAACAGCCGGATTTCAAATCCTATAAGTGCCCGCAGTGCGGCACCATATTCGATACACTCAAATTCAGCAACCGCAAAAACCGCATGCCGCTCTATCTCGGCTCTGTCTTCTATGAGTGCGAGATTGATCCGGATTCCGAGGATTTCCAGACCATTGCCGGCGAGCTTGTGGAGAACAAGTTAAAGCCCGGTGTACTCGGATTCAAAAATATGTCGGATAAGGTCTGGCGGGCAAAAATGCCCGACGGCGATTTCTACGATATCCCGCCCGGAAAGGGCTTCCCGATCTGGCAGGGACTTGTGATTGATTTCGGTGAAGTGACGGCATCGCTCTGATGCCCTGATGCATTCGCATATTGGAAAGGAAGTATCTGAATGATGAGTAACGAACAGAAAAAAGAGCCGGTAACCGGTACACCGGCTGAAAAAGCTGCGGAGGAGGCTGCAAAGACTGCTCAGGATGCAGCAGAAGCGCTCCAGAATCTCGCAGCTGCTGTTGATCCGGCAGCAAAAACTGCACCCGCTGCGGATGCAGACGATGACCTCTTTGACTTCGATGACGACGATCCGCTGAGCGCGACCGGCGTTTCCAAAAAGAGTCTGGTCATCTTCTTCCTGATCGACACATCGCGTTCGATGGTCGGCAAGAAGATCGGTGAGCTCAATACCGTTATGGAGGAGCTGATCCCTGAGATCCGCAGAGTCGGTGAGGCAGATACGGATGTCAAGATCGCGGTTCTGACCTTCGGCACGCAGGTTCGCTGGATGTACTCCGAGCCGATCCTGATCGAGGACTTTGAATGGTCCCGTCTGCGTGCGGACGGCGTGACGAACATGGGTGAAGCTTTCCGTGAGCTTTCTTCGAGAATGTCCCGCAACAGCTTCCTCAACTCCCCGTCCCTGTCCTTTGCTCCGGTCATCTTCCTCATGACAGACGGCTATCCGTCCGATGACTATAAGGAAGCACTCGAGGAGCTCAAGCAGAACAGCTGGTATAAGTTCGGTCTGAAGGCTGCGCTCGGCATCGGCAGCGAAGCAAACGACGAAATGCTCGAGGAGTTTACCGGCTCCAAGGATACCGTCGTGCATGCTTACTCCGGCGGTCAGCTCGCACAGATGATCAAGATCATCGCGGTCACCTCTGCACAGATCGGCAGCAAGAGTATGACGCTCTCCGATGACGTCAACCATGAACTGAGCGAGGAGGAAGTCCGCTCTGCAAAGCAGAAGCTGCTCGGTCAGCAGATCCAGGATTCGATGACGAATCTCGGCGATGCGGATGCGATCTCGCTGGATACCGGCTGGTAATCACCGGAACCTATTTTTCATACTATCTTTATCTCACAAGGGGGACTGTTGTGATGTTCGGCGGTTTCAGCCATTCTGTAATCGGTGCGAGCCACGAAGCAACCGGTCTTGTCTGTCAGGATCATTCTGCATTCGAGATCAATGAGCATTATTCGATCGCAGTCAGTGCAGACGGACACGGAAGCAAAAAATATTTCCGGAGCCATGTCGGTTCCCAGTTTGCAGTCGAAGCAGCACTCGAAACGGTTCGGCATTTCTATAAGGATCCGGAGCGCTTTGAGCAGAGTTTCCCTGCAAACCACAAGCTGATTATCAAGAATATCGAAAAGCAGATCATCGTCAACTGGAATGCCCGCGTACAGCGCCATCTGGAGCAGAACCCAGTGAAGCTCGCCGAGATGAACAAATTTACAAAGGATGAGTTCAAGGCGATCCCCGTAGAGTCCTATTACGGCACGACACTGATCGTTGCGGTCAGCGGAAACGGATTCCAGTTCGGCATGCAGATCGGTGACGGCAGCCTTGTCGCGATTTTCGAGGACGGCGTCCCCGTCATGCCGATGAATTACGACGAATCCGCCCCCGCAAATATGACAGCGTCCATGTGCAACAGCAATGCCGCTTCCATGTTCAACAGCTTTTATACCGAGCATGAAAAGGTCATTGCGATGTATGCTTCGACAGACGGTCTTTATACTTCTTTCAGCAATGAAGATGATTTTCTGGAGTATCATCTGATCATCACCAGTCAGCTTGATCATCTGGAAACCTTTGAGAAGTCCATTCAGAAGAATCTGATGAAGCGTTCGCATTTCGGAACAGAGGATGATATTTCTCTCGCCTGCATCTGTGACCGCGATTATCTCGCCGAAAAAGCGCCGGAATTGAAGGCAAAGGTTGCAGATCAGAAAGCACATGCTGCTGAACGCAAGGCAAAGAGACTGGCTGCGCTGAAAAATTCTGATTAATACCGGTTTAGAGGAATCAGATTCCGGCACAGCCGGATCAGATATTCAAGGGAAGGTTTGGTGTTCTTATGGAAATCAACGCACTCCTCAGCACCGCAAAGGAGTATGCTGCAAAGGTGAAGGAATCATTTCCGGATTTTGCAGCGATGCCGGATGCTGCTGTCACGCTGATCGCGATTGACCGTGACGGAATCGTGAGCGGTTCCACCGGCGTGAAATACGATGACGGCGCAGCAGTTGTTTCTGCGTCGGAAATTCAGGCGATTCAGGCAATTCCTGCCGCAAAGATCGCTGTATCCATGGCAACGGTCAAGGTCGCCGACGGCACTGTTTCTGCGCCGGATGATGAAAGCCTCAAGCAGCTCATCAAGGCGAATATGGCAAACGCAGCATGTATCGTTGCCGTTTCGGAAACCGAATCAAAAGAGGTTTCTGCGATTATTCCGGTTTCGCATGAGGAAGTCAACGATTTCCTGAGCGGATTTGATGATGCAGAATCCGCGCCTGCGCCGACCAAGAAGAAGCTCGGACCGGCATCCGAATCTGTCGGCACCATTGAAATTGATGAAAGCAATCCGTTCTTTGCAGCACCGAATACTGCGATCGACGATGTCAAAACGATTGATCCGGAAGCAGCGGCACCGGTTCCGACTGCGCAGCCTTATCCGGCACAGCAGCAGACAGAGCATCCCGGCTTCCAGTTCCCGGTCTTCAACGGCGCACAGGGCGGCTATCCGCAGATGGGCGGTTACCCGCAGATGGGCGGTTACCCGCAGATGGGCGGTTATCCGCAGCAGGGTGGCTACCCGCAGCAGGGCGGTTATCCCCAGCAGGGCGGTTATCCCCAGCAAGGCGGTTATCCGCAGCAGGTTGGTTACCCGCAGCAGGGCGGCTACCCGCAGCAAGGCGGTTATCCCCAGCAGGGCGGCTACCCGCAGCAGGGCGGTTATCCGCAGCAGGGCGGCTATCCGCAGCAGGGCGGTTACCCGCAGCAGGGCGGTTATCCCCAGCAGGGCGGCTATCCCGCGCAGCAGCAGAGCTCCTATATCAATCCGCAGGCGGCGGCTGCAACCGGCTCTGTGCATGCACAGGGCATTCCGCAGAGCACAATGGTCTCTCAGAATCTCGGTGCAGGCGGCGGCGGTGCGTTCAGAAAGCGCCTGACCAGTCTGCTTGATGATGAGGCGGCAGCGGCAGCAGATGCAGCAGAAGAATCTGCAACCGGTCTTTCCAAGGAAGAAATGCTGCGCAATGCCAAGGAGCGCAAAAAGGTCGCAAAGAACAATTTCAATTTCAATAAAAACTCATAATAAAGCTGTGTGATCAAAAGCCCGTATCCGAAAAGATACGGGCTTTCTTATATCCGCAGCATCGGTTCCGCACGCCCCTGCATCAAAAAAGCCGCACAGTTATCCTGTACGGCTCTTTCCATTTCTGATTGAATTTTCATCTTTTTGCATATGCAGATGCATCTGTCTGCAGATTCGCGCAGTAACCCGCTGATTACTTAAAGTTCACGCGCCAGTTGGAATTTGCACTGACCTTGCTGTACAGCTTGACCAGTTCCTTCTGCCGGCTGGAACGGTATGTGATGGTGATGAGCACCGCTACGAGAATGGACATCACAACGCCCAGAATAATGCCGATCGGTTTCCCGCCGAACAGCAGCAAAACTGCCGCCCAGACGATCAGAAGGGCGACCAGAATCAGCGGCAGACAGAAAGACGTAAAGGTTCTGTCCTTCAGCTTGACATATCGCTGAATCTCCTTGATATTGAAGCTCTCATAGTGGCGGGCAATGAAATTATCCGGACGCGCCCACTTGCAGAACTGCTTGACATTGTCAAACTTCACCGTATAATCCTGCTTGGTATACGTAATCCGATAATAGACCGTCACTTTGCCGTCCTTCTCGCTGTGCGCATCCATAATGTGCACGATCGTACCTGCCTGCACCTGATTGCTCAGCGTCTTGGTCACGAGAAATTTGCGATCTATTGCTTCATCAATATCATTCAGCATATAGGTCATATATAAGCACCCCTTCTATCGACTTTTGGCCGAAGCAAACTGCCCCGAATATGAGAACTTCCTGCGAAATTCGTTATACACTCCGTATATCGTATATTATACCATATAATCGAAAAAAAAGCAAGAGGTAAACAAGAATTTTTCTTGATAAAAAATATCCTGTAATTGTTCTTTCGGAAACTCCAAGCCATAATCCGGCGGAAAAAGGTCAGATCAGCCTATTTTTGTGCTTTTCAGATAACTCATTTGACAGTATTTCGTTTCTAATTTGTTTTATCGGTCATCTATCATAACAAAATTGCTCTTTATTAGCAGATCCTGATAATTAAATATGTCCGTGGTTCCCGAATCAATTTTACATCAGAAATCTGACTACAAAATGTATTTTATTCTGATAATATACAGTTTGTTATTTTTCGTGCTGATTCGTTTATTTCTATCATATCGACACAGATTCGGGCAGAATCGTATCCTTCCACGGAAAAAATATACCGGATATCCCCTGCTTTCTGCATGTCTCCTCAAAATATTCCATACTGTAGAATGACGAAAAAAAACAACAGAACGTAAGATAACATTTTTAATTTTCATGTGAAAATCTTATAAAATGGTTGACAGCATGCCTGTTTTGTGTTATAATCATAAAAAAGGATATTGCTTTTTTGTTTTTTGAGCATTTGTACTAAAATTCGATCAAAAGCATCGCACAGAAAGGTGGTTTCAGGCGTGAATTATGATGCGATTTTCCAAAGAGCACATGAGATCGCAAATCAAAGAATCCGCAGCGGTGAACCGGTACTGCCGGATGACACCGTCTGCGTTCTGTCTACGGGCTCCGGCAAGCTTTATACCGGACTGAACCGGCGCGAAAATTCCGGCGGTACGCTTCTCAATATCCATGCGGAAATAGAAGCGATCCGCAACATGAAGGCAACCGGCGAAACGCAGATCCGGACATTGCTGCTCATCTCAACTGCAAACGGCATGCCGATGCTCCCCTGCGAAAATTGTATGCTGAACATCATTTCGCTCAATCCGGAAAACAACCGCTGCGAGATCATGATGATGGACAGAGCTGTCCCGATCGCGGAATTTATCGACAAGCTCCGCCCGATCGGCAGACCGGTCACATCACCTTCTGTCACCAGTGTTTCTTCTGTTTCCGTTCAGGTGCGCGAAGCGACGAATGATGCGAATCTGATCAAAAGCCGCGTCAATTCTCTGCTCGATTCCATCGAAGATGATGAGGACGATCCCAAGCAGAAAAAACCAGAGAAAAAGAAACGGTTCGGCGGACTCTTCAAAAAGAAATAATCCAACCGACTCAAGAATCTTGAAAGGAAGTAATTAGCACTATGGCAAAGCAAAAATCAGCAGTCAACCGGATCCTGATTATTCAGCTGGTGATCATGATTATCATCATGCTGATCGTCACAACATTTGTCAGTTACACTACACGCAACAATTCCTTGGATCATCTTGCGACCGTCACAGAGGACCGTGCACAGATCGTCAGCAACTACGTTGACAATGCGGAAAAAACACTGACGGCGTACAGCCGAGCTTCGCAGATCATCGACCTGCTCAAGGATCCGTCCAGCACCGTCAACAAAAAGGTTGCGCAGAAATATACCGAGGAATTTTCAAAGGATATCCCGTTCCTCGAAGGCATCTATGCCAGTGAATGGAACACGCATGTGCTCACGCATACGAACAGCAAGATCGTCGGCATGACCACAAGAACCGATCCCGCGCTGCTCCAGCAGCTTCAGGATGCGATGCTCGCAGCCGGAAGCGGTGTGTATGACACGGGTATCATCATCTCCCCTGCCAGCGGCAAGCAGATCGTTTCCATGTATAAAGCGGTCTACGACGACAACGGCACCACGCCGATCGGTCTGGTCGGTATCGGTATCTTCACCGACGGTCTGATCGCAAACCTCAACGAGCTGAATACCCGTGAACTTGCTAATTCGCAGTACTCGATGGTCGATGTGGATACGCACAAGATCATCTTCCACACCAATCAGTACATGATCCAGCAGGAAACCGATAATGAACAGATCCTTGCTGTCTGCGACCAGATCGTTGCAAACCGCGGCGGCAGCAATGACGATGTCAACACCGGCAACTTTGAATACACCGAAAACGACAAGAAATATATCGCTTCCTATTCATATATCAAAAAGCATAACTGGCTCCTGATGATCAACGACACCAAGAACGATGTCTACAAAATGGCATACAGCATGCGCATTTTCCTGTCGCTGTTCGGTCTGCTGCTGATCGGTCTGATCGCTGTCTTCCACTTCATCAACAAGAAGCAGGAAGCCGTCAACAAAAAGCTCTCCTCGCAGATCGTCAAGACCGAAAAAACAAAGCAGTCCCTCACGACCGCAATGTTCAAGGATATCCTGACAGATGCGAACAACCGTGTTTCCTTCTCCATGGATGCGGAAAAGCTCGAATCCATTCCGGATAACTGCTATTATTTCATCTTTGTCAATATTTCCGAGTTCAGCCAGATCAATTCCATGTACGGCAACGACGCGGGCGATCAGGTTCTGCTCTCCACCGTTGATGCACTGCGCAGAGTCTTCCAGAACGGTACGATCTACCGCACCGGATCGGATGAATTTGTAATCGTTGTGCCGTCTGATGACACGACAAACGCCTACAACAACATCATCAACTCGGTCAATACCGCGCACGCGATCCTGCTTTCGCCGCACGAAACACCTGCGGGACAGGTCACTGCGGAATACAAGATCGCAGTTGCAAAGAAATCCGAAGGCATCAATGCTTCGATCATCTCCTCGCTGAAGGATCTGACCGAGCGGAACGGCAATGCCGTCTTCGGACAGGTTCAGTACCTCGATCTCGATGCGCAGGCATTCTGATCTGCATAAATACGATACGCCGGCATCCCTGTACTTCGGTACAGGGATGTTTTTTCGTCGCATTCTGTTAACGGAAGATGACCAGATGAACAATTGCAATTGACTTTCCCGCGCCTGTCCGATATAATAAAAACAGATCCGGTAGCCCGCGCCGGATCCGAAAATGCGATGAAAATGAATGGGAGGAAGCTATGAACCGAAACCGTCTGACGGCAGCGGTATCAGCCTGTATCATCTGTATGCAGGCTTTCCCGAAGATCCCCGCTTCTGCTGCCGAAACTTATCTGATCCGCGATAAATGGGGATATTGCCAGACTGCGCATTACGCGGAATCCGAGCATTTCGTGATCTTCTACGGTGACAAAGATACAACCGGCGAAGTCAACGAGGCATTTCTCAAACGCAATCTTGCCGACTACGAAACGCTCTGGAAATGCTATACCGAGTATCTCGGAATGGAAAATCTGAATGTTGATATCTACGGAAAAAGTCAGCAGAAATACAAAACAAACGTGTATCTGACCTATACCGGACTGCCTGCCTATGAGGAAGGCTGGGCGTTCATGAGCTCCGAGGACGGCTACGGCATCGAGATCATCAGCCCGAAAGCGATGCTCGACGAGCTGACGATCGCGCATGAATTTGGACATGTCGTGACCTTGCAGCAAAAAGCATGGGTGGATCAGGACATCACCGGCGCATGGTGGGAGCCGCTCGCAAACTGGTTCCGCGAGATGTATCTCATGAGCGATTATTACAAGGGCGACACGAAAACCTGCTGGTTCGAGCCGTATATCCGGAACATGAGCCTCACGATCCCGCACGGCAGAAACTACTATGAAACGTTCCCGTTTCTGGTGTATCTCTCGTACAATCCGGATCATCTCGGCACGCTCGGAATTGATTTTGTCAAGCGCATGATCTCCGAAGCAAAGCCCGCCGAATACCCGCTCGATACGGTGACCAGACTCTCCGGCGTCGATGCACAGACCATACTCGGACATTATGCAAAGCGCATGGCGACCTTCGATTTTGCTGCAAAGGACGCCTATCGCGCGGAATTTCAGAAAAAACTCGCAGAGTCCCCGTTCTACTGGAATCTGTTCTACACCGTGCCGGAGCAGACCGTTGACGGCACATTCCGCGTCCCGCAGGAAGAAGCCCCGATGCAGTCCGGCATCAATGTGATCCCGCTGCAAATCAGCGGAGATACGGTTTCCGTGACATTTCAGGGCTTATCGGACGATCCGAACGCCGACTGGAAAGCCTGCATCGTCACAGCGGATGCAAAGGGCAATACGCAGTATTCGGATCTGTTCAGCAGCGGCGAGACAATGCAGATGCCCGCAAACGGCGCAAAGCAGGCGTATCTGACCGTCATTGCCGTGCCGAAAACATTCGTACAGGTCAATGCCTTCCACAAGGAAAAGGATTCTGCCTACTGCACCGGCTCCGAGCGGCGCAGATACCCCTATGCCTTCACGCTCTCCGGCGCTGCGGTTCAGCAGAGCGGCGGTTACAGCAAGGGCAGAGGGCATGCGCATCCGAACGGCGGCGGCTGGGTGGCTGACAGCGCATCTGTCGCGGATTCGGTCTATGTCGCGCCGGACGCAATGGTGCTCGGCAATGCAAAGCTGACCGGAAATGTCCGTGTCGAAGACCGTGCCGTGGTCGCAAATGCCGTGACCGCATCAGACAACGCTGTCATCAGCGGGCATGCGGTTGTCAGCGGCGGCGGCTGGGTGTATGTGGACGGCGGCTGGAAGCAGGGCTCTGTCACGGTCTCCGGCAATGCTGTCATCTCTGACAGCGCGGTTGTCACGGCGGACTGCTCCGTCGGCGGCAATGCGAAGATCCTGCAAAAAGCCTATCTCGCAGAGGCGGTCAGTGTCTCCGGCAATGCAGTCATCAAGGGCATGGCGTATCTCTACGGCAAAGGAAATTACAGCGGTACTGCCGTTCTGGACGGCGATTATTGCAATGAGGAAACACTGACAAGCGGCGTCCATTTCGGCTGGCTGGATGACAGCTACAAACCAAAGGAAGCCGGCTCACTGCTCGCAGGATATAATTTCGACAAATCATGCAGCGCATGGGCAGCGGAGCGGTATTCCTCGACGCAGGCAGCGCTCAGCGGCATCGAATGGCAGGCAGAGCGCACTTCCGCAAAAGGTGTCGCCGCGCTCGACGGCGCCGCACAGATCGAACTGGAAGACGCACTGTTCCGCACAGGCAGCATGCAGATCAGTCTCGGTGCGCTCTGGAAGGGCGGTGCATCCGGTCAGCAGCTTCTGCACATCGGCGATGACAAGGCATACCTGTCGCTCACCCCGTCCGATGAAAGCGGCAGGCTCTCGCTGACGCTCACGGACGGCAGCACAACGGAGATCCTGCGTGCGGATACCGCGCCGGAAAAAGGCACATGGCACAAGATCAGCGTGCAGCTCTTTGACGGCAAATGCACGCTGCTGCTCGACGGCAGAAAAGCGGCTGAAAGCGCTGTCACGCTTACGCCGCAGAAAATCCTCAGTGCAGCGTCCGCAGACCGCGCATTTGTCGGCTCAGACGGCAGCGGAAACGGTTTCCGCGGTGCGATCGACTATGTGTATCTGTACAGTGAGCCCGCAGCGGAACCCTCTGTCGTGTACAGCGGTTCCGAGGACGCAGAGCCAGATCAGCTGCGCGGTGACGTTGATCTGAACGGCAAGGTCGAGCGTGCAGATGCCGTGCTTCTGCAAAAATTCCTGCTCACACAGGAACAGTTCTCGGATGCACAGTATGCGGCTGCGGATCTCGACGGCAGCCGGCAGATCACCGCGGCAGATCTCTCCGCACTCAAGCAGATCCTGCGCGCCGGCTGATCCCCTGCCCGCAACAGCAGGTTGCTTGACTTTCATCCGGTTCCGTGGTATCATGTAACCGAGGTGAGAATTATGGAAACCAAAGACATCATTCAAAAACTGCGTACCGAAAACGGGCTGTCACAGGAAGCGCTCGCAGAGCAGGTATTCGTCACACGGCAGGCTGTCTCGCGCTGGGAAACCGGCGAGACCGTCCCGAACACCGAAACGCTCAAGCTGCTGTCAAAGCTGTTCCGCGTGTCGATCAACACGCTGCTCGGCTCCCCGCAGACCTTGATCTGCCAGTGCTGCGGCATGCCGCTCGATGACAGCACGATCAGCACAGAGCCGGACGGCGCATTCAATGAGGAATACTGCAAATGGTGCTATTCCGACGGACAGTTCGCCTACACCGACATGGGGCAGCTGACGGATTTTCTCGTGCAGCACATGTCCAATGACAGCACACCGCCCGAACAGGTGCGCAGCTATCTTGAAACGATGCTCCCGACGCTCCGTCACTGGCAGAAATAATGTTCTGCCGCTGCATTTACATGCAAAAAGATTCCCGAACGCGTTTGCCTTCGGGAATCTTTTTATATCACGATTTTGCATGCGCAGATATGCGGTTCAGAGCGCATCGAGCAGCTCAAAATAGCGGATTTTGTCCCAGTCCGGTGCAATGCCGAGCGCATCAAACAGCAGATCCGGATCGAGCCCGCTGTAAACCGGTCCGCCGAAGCGTCCGTTGTAATTCCAGCTGAGACTCCGCAGCACCATGGATATATCATACCATTTGTCACCGATGCCCGCATCGCCGAGGTCGATCATTCCGCTGATCGCATCGCCCGTCAGCAGGATATTCGGCAGACAGAAATCCCCGTGCGAGAACACAGGCTCCGGCTCCGGACGGTTCGCTTCCAGCCAGTGCAGCAGCTTCAGAGGACTGTAAAAGCCGTCCTGCCCGAAGATCTCCGGATCGGAAGTATCGACAGCAAACTGCTCCACGCGCTTTGCTGCCTCTGAAAGCAGCACATCGGTCGTGCGCTGCACCGGACAGTCCGAGATATCGGTCTGCCAGAGCATTTGCAGCGCCTCTGCGAGCAGCTTTGCCTGCAGTACCGGATGCTCCATGTAATACGGACAGCATGCGGCATCGCCCTGCACGCGCTCCATGAGCAGATACTGCGTACCGGCAACCGATTCGCAGACAAGCATCGCCGGAACCGGCAGCTTTCCATGCACCCACCGCAGAATCTCCGCATGCCTTGCAGCCTTTTCGCCGTCCGGTTCAATTTTCAGCACCATGTCGGGATACATCCGGATCTTTGCATCCGACATTCCGATCGTTTCCTCATAATAAGGCTTATCTCCGACAAGCCTGCTGACCGATTCCGGCAGATCCACTGCAATCCCTCGCTTTCTGTTCTTATTCCGCGCGCAGCAGCCGCATGTTCCGAAGCGGAACAGCAAGCCTGCACATCATTTTTTCTATTATAGCATATTATGATGAAAAGTGCAATGGGAGAACAGGCAAAAAAATTGCGGTTTTGTATCATGGGTGCTACCATGCCCACGGGGGCTCCCCGCTTATAGCATATTATGATAAAAAGTACAATGGGAGAACAGGCAAAAAAAATTGCGATTTTGTATCATGGGTGCTATCATGCCCGCGGGGGCTCCCCGCTTATAGCATATTATGATGAAAAGTGCAATGGGAGAACTGGCAAAAAATTGCGGTTTCGTATCATGGGCGTTATCATGCCCGCGGGGGCTCCCCGCTCTTTCAGAGAATTGCATCTGTCTGTCATACAATTGTCACAATCAAATGCTATGATAATATAAATGAAAGCGGAAAGGGGCGTTATCATGAAACTTCATATGACTGCAATGGTATTGACCGGGCTCGGTCTGCTGTCCGCATGCAGCATGGCGAGCATCCCGGAATCCGGCAGCAAGGAGACTTCTGCGCCGCAGACAACGGAAAAAACGGAACCGGCAGCAGAAACCACCGAAGTTTCTTCTGAACCGGCGGAAACCTATTCTCTGCCGAATCTGAACAGCTTCACCGCAAAAACGCTGGACGGCGGCAGCTTTACGGCAGCTGATTTTGCCGATGCGGATGTCACCGCGATCAACATCTGGTCCACGACCTGCGGTCCCTGCATCCGGGAGATGCCGGAGCTTGCGGAATTTGCCGGTTCCCTGCCGGAGAATCTGCGGATCATGACATGGTGCATCGACGCGGAATATTCGCCGGATGCAGGTCAGATCAGCGATTTTCTGTCGGAATGCGGCTTCACGGGCGTCACGCTGACATCCGGCGACGGCGACCTCAGCGGACTGCTCAATGAACTGATGTACACCCCGACGACTGTTTTTGTGGACAGCGCAGGCAATCTGCTCTGCGAGCCGGTGATCGGCGCCGGCGACATCGAAACAAACTACACAGCCGCTTTCAATGAGGGGCTGCAAAAGCTCGGCAAGGATCCGATCTGAAATCAGACAGCAAAAGCGATCCTGTCATAAAACAGATCCCGATATAGAAGTTTTGCCCCGAAGCGTTTCAAAGCGCTTCGGGGCATTGTTTATCAGGATTCAGCTGTCTAATCCGTCAATAAATGACTTGATGATCGCACCGCATTCCTCCGGCTTCTGCTCATAGATCATATGATCGCCGCCCAGCAGGACGACTTCGCAGTTTCCCATTTTTTCGGCATAGGGATAAACGATCTCCTGCCGCAGTTCTTCCGTTTTTTCTAACTGTTCCTGTATTTTTTCATCGGATACTCCTGCACTTTCAGGAGCTTTCAGATGATTCTTCTCTTTCAGCGCAGAGAACCATTTCAAACACGCACGGAACTCCTCGTTCGTCTGAAATCCCCAGCTCGCACAGAGATACAGCTTTGGAATATCGTTTGTCACAATGCCGTTCCATGCTTCCAGACCGTTCTGCGGAAGCAGAGCGCTTTCTGATTTCGGTGCGATCGAATCCTCTGTCATCAGTTCAAGCGCATCACATAAGCGCTGTTCTTCCTCGGAATAATTGTCCGGCAGAAGATAATAGTTTTGTCTGAGCACATATCTGCTGAAACCGAGCTTTGCCAGAAATACCTCTGCTTTGTCACCGAACCCGACTGTGCGTTCAGGCTCGTCATCAAATGCATGTTCACTGAGCTGCGTGCCGTCAACAAAAACGACTGCTTCGATCTCATCGGGGTACTTGCTCGACCAGCAGTTCGCATAGGCTCCGCCGATCGAATGCGGCATGAGGATATACGGTCCCTCGATGCCGGCATTTAGCAGTGCCTTGCGGTAATCTTCTACAATCAATTCAAGTGTCATCTCCTGATCGGTGTCATCGCTGAAACCATAGCCTGCACGGTCAATAAACACGACCGTATTGTCCTTTTCAAGCGCATCCGTCATCTGCCGTTCGGCTACAGAATAATCGCCCATACCAAGACCTGCAAGCGCCACGATCGTGTGACTGCCGTTTTCGCTGCCGAATCTCGCAACATTCAGCGAACGGTCACCGACTGACACGGGGTTGTAATAGCCTTTCTCTTTGAACAGGGATACTTCCCTGTTTGTCTTGACTCTGTGAATGAGAAATGTGACCAGCGTGAACAGCAAAAGTAACAGCAGCAATATCAGCAAGATCTGCCCGGTCATCTTGATCGCTTTCTTCATTCTCGTCCTCCTTATCAATTATGCTGTCAGTCGTTTGAGTGCCGAAAGATCGGCTGCATTCAGAATGCCGTTGCCGTCAATGTCGGCGTTATCCGGCGACGGAAGCGTCTTTGTTTTTGTCAGGAGATACTGCAAAAGCAATGCAGCATCCGCTGAATCGGTTCTGCCGTCCGCATTGACGTCGCCGTTCTTAGCCTGCACAACCGACATTTTCACATCGCAGATCTCCGCCGTCTTGACGGTACCCGCCGCGGATGTGATCTGCACGCTGTATGTGCCGGCAGTGCTGCTCTTTGCATCCGCAATGCGATAGCTGCTGCCGGTCGCACCGCTGATCGCCTTGCCGTCATGATACCACTGATACTTCGCGGGCTCTGCGGCGCCGTCAAGGACGAACAGCACCGTGCCGCCGCCCGTTTCCAGCTCGATGCCGCGCTTAGCGGTATACACCGGAAAATCACCTGTCAGCGTGTATTCCTTTGCGGTCACATCGCTGAGCACAGCCCATTCATTGTCGCTGTCCTGCATAAAATAGCGCACATTTTCCAGCTTTACGTCCTGCTCCAGCCCCATGACTGCCCCGAACGGGATCCGAAATTCAACAAGCCCCTGCGTATGCTTTTGCAGGCAGCCGTCCGGCGTTCCGTGGTTGAAATAAATGAAGCCGTTGCTCGCGTAATAGAGCCAGTAGGATGTGTCATTTGCAGTATTTTTGAAATGGATATTGTGTACCTCAGCATCGCCGACTGCGTCGTAAACCGCCGTCAGATACAAATACTGCTCATCGTTATAGAGATACAGCTTGCCGGACACCGACTCCGCCGCAAGGCGCGCCGCAGAAAGCTCCGAACGGTTCGATTCCACACCGTCCGTCAATTGCAGACTGTTGACCGTGTACAGCGTACCGTTTCCGTTTTTGCCGAACTGATCGCGCACGCGGTCCGCCACATTCGCTGACGCCTGAACATTGACCTTTCCAAGATAATTCGCGCCGAGCCCCGCATTCCAGATGCCGTTGTTTGCAAACCGCACCGAACGCTGATGCATCTGCGAAATCGTGTTATCCCCGACCGACAGCTTGAGATAGACCTTCCATTCGCCCGGTTCGATCCCGCCGGGGAGCCGGATCTGCTGTTCGATCTCCGACGTCGTGCAGGAATACCATGTCCTGCTGTCGAGGTCGAGATCTGTGCGCATGTAATCGCCGTTCCGTTCGAGCAGAAGCTCTGCACGCTGCTGCCGGATCGGATTTGCAAACCCTGTGTTCTCGACGGCAAAATGCAGATCGAGCAGTCCGCCCTGCGCTGCGGTTTCGTTCATCTCCGATTTGCGGAGCACAAAGCGGTAGCCGAGGTGATCGCGGATGAATTTGCGCACAGTCTGCCCGTAATAGGCGCTGTTGTCCGCATTCGGCACATCGTATTTGCTGCCGAAAGTGTAGTCGTTGTACAATCCGAAAATATTGCTGTTGATATAGCTGAGATGCGTTTTGTACATCTCCGGAACTGCGTTTTCCGGCAGATAGGTGTCAAATTGCTGTGCATATTCCAGATTGCCGGAAAACTCGCCGCCGAAATATGCCGTCACCGCCTGTCTGCCGAGCCACGCTGTTTCATTCGCGCGGTTCGAGTAGGTGCCGAGGTCGCTGTCCGAACCCATGTAACCGTCATCGTACATGCCGACGCGCGCCGCACGGCTCCCCGCTTCGGAAGTCCATTCCGCGAGATCCTTCTGCTCAATGCCAGCCCATTTTGCAAAGATATTCGGCGTGCGCACCGTCACCGGAACCGGATCCGGCACAACGTCCAGCATCAGGTCGAGCAGCTCTGCCTTCTGCTCCAGCGAACAGTATTTGCCGCCCCACTGCTCACCGTAGCAGCCGACAAATCCGCTCTCCACATACATCAGAATATCCGCGTAATCGTCCAGCAGATGACTGTCTGCGATCTGCCGGATATGCGATTTGAGCATGTCAAATGTCGCCGGCTCCGGATCACGCGTGCCGTCGTCATCGTATCGGAACCGCACCGCGATCGTACTGCCGTTCTGCCGGCAGTTCTCAAAGGTACCGCGCAATCCCGCAAAAAATGTATCGTCAAGCGGATAATCCGTTCCGGGCGTATAGGTGCCGTCATCATGTTTCGTGCCGTTCTCGCCGCTGGAAAATGCGCCGATGTCAATGAACATCAGGACAAGGCTGCCGGCAGGATTCTGCACAGCGGTCTTGCCCGGCGCACAGCGGTACCAGAGCGTCGTGGTATAGCCCATGCCCGGATTCAGAACGGTATCGGTGCATTCGGTGCAGTCAATGCCGGAATCGGTTCGCGCCGCAGCGCAAGCATCCAGCCGCATCTGCGGAATCATCCCGCCGGATACGCCGGTCAGCACGGCAAGCAATGCCGCGGCAGTCTGCTTCAAATGCGTTCGTTTCACGGTTATCCCTCCTTATTTTTCCGCAGCTGCTGATCTGACAGCAGAATCTGCGTTCTTTGCACTTATTATATCAGATTCCGGCAGAATTTGCAACGAATTTCATGAGAATCGCGTTCCGACATCCGGTATCCGGCACGGAGCATTCCATTTTGTCCGAAACGCTGCACAAATCGAACAAAATATATTGCTTTTTCCTGCCAAACGTGATATAATGAAATCAAATTTCAGAAAGGGGCGATCTGCCGTGAAGTACCGTTATCCACTGCTGCTCTGCTGTGCTGCTGCACTCGCAGGACTGACAGGATGCAGCAATCCGTATCAGACGGCTGATGCAGACAAAGATGTGCGCTTTGTGCCGCATTCGATCACTGCTGCCGCAGCGGATTCCAAGCACGCCTATTCTCTGCAAGAGATTCAGGCATTGCGCGATTACCTGACAACGAAGCAGACAACACTCGATGGTGACAACGACCTGAACAGCGACGGCATCCTGAATGCCGAAGATCTGACGCTCATGAAGCAGGCTGTTCTGCCGGATGAGGCAGACGGCGTCCCGATCGTCTACATGACAAAGGAGATCACGCCGGAAGGGCTGCTGAACGCCTACCATGCGCTGAACTGGCAGCCGGAGGGAAAGGTCGCCGTCAAGCTGAGCACCGGCGAACCGCCCGCAAGCAACTATCTCCGTCCGGAGCTGATCGAGGATGTTGTAAAGGAAGTCAACGGCACGATCGTGGAGTGCAACACCGCATACGGCGGCAGCAGAACCTCCACGGAAATGCATTATCAGGTCGCCGCTGACCACGGATTCACAAAAATCGCGGATTTCCAGATCCTCGACGAAAACGGCTCGATGTCCCTGCCGGTCGAAGGCGGCACAAGGCTGAAAGAAGATTTTGTCGGCGCGGCATTTTCGGATTATGACAGCTATCTGGTGCTCTCGCATTTCAAGGGGCATGCAATGGCAGGCTTCGGCGGTGCGATCAAGAATATCTCGATCGGACTGGGCTCCGCAGAGGGCAAGGTCTGGATCCATTCCGGCGGCACCCGCAAATCCGGCTCGATCATGGGCAAGCAGGATCCGTTCTGCGAGGCAATGGCAGAAGCCGGCAAGGCGGTCAATGATGCGCTCGGCGACAAGATCACCTATGTCAACGTCATGAACCGGCTTTCCATCGACTGTGACTGCGACGGCAATCCCGCGGAACCCGATATCCACGATATCGGCATTCTCTCCTCGTCGGATCCGGTCGCGCTCGATCAGGCATGCATCGACCTGATCTGGCAGGCAGAGGGCAATGCGTCCATGATCAAGCGCATCGAATCCCGCAACGGTCTGCATACGCTGGAGCATGCAGAGGAGATCGGGCTCGGCAGCCGCACCTACCGTCTGGTGATGCTGGATGAGTAATATCCTGCAAACTGTCTGGCGGGAGATCGTCTATATCTGGTATTATTTCGAGAAACAGCTGCGGCAGATCCTGCCATACTGGGTGCTCGGCATGGTGCTCGGCTCGGTCATATCGGTTTTTGTCAAGGAGCGGATCCACAACGCTGTTTCGGGCATGGGAAAGCGGAAATTCGGGCTGTTCGGAATTGTCATCGCAAGCGTACTGGGCATCGCGTCCCCGCTCTGCATGTACGGCACAATTCCGCTGGCGGCATCGTTTTCGCGGAAGGGCATTCGGGATGACTGGCTCGCGGCATTCATGATGAGCTCCATTCTGCTGAACCCGCAGCTCATCATTTACAGCATGGCGCTCGGCAAAGAAGTGCTCGCCGTGCGGATCATCACCTGCTTTTTGTGCGGGATCGCAGCAGGCGTGATCCTGCGCATTTTCTGCAAAGGAAAACCGTTCTTCAATTTCGAGGGCTTCTCCGAACGGAAAAGCCGCGACACGGATCCGAATCCGGTGCTGCGGCTGCTGAAAAACATCCTGCGGAATTTCAAGGCGACCGGACTGTATTTTCTGCTCGGCGTGCTGCTCTCCGCACTGTTTCAGCGCTATGTGCCGGCAGACCGCTTTGCGGCGCTGTTCGGCAGAGAGCATGAGGGCTTCGGGCTGCTCATGGCGGCGACAGTCGGCGTTCCGCTTTATGCCTGCGGCGGCGGCACGATCCCGCTGCTGCAGCAATGGCTCTCCGCCGGCATGAGCATCGGATCGGCGGCAAGCTTCATGCTGACCGGCCCGTCCACGAAAATCACGAATCTCGGCGCATTGAAAATCGTGCTCGGCATCCGGAATTTTCTGCTCTATCTGGCATTTGTCATCGTATTTTCCCTGCTGAGCGGATTCGTTGTCAATCTGATGTTCCGGTAAACACAGGCAAAATCAGCATGCAGTCTTTCTCCGGCTGCATGCTGATTCTTTTTTCCGGCTGGCGCTTGCGCTTTTCCTGATCATGTGGTATACTGTATGTGGTTAGCAAACGCATACCGCATGCAGAAAGGATAAATGTATCATGAATATAGAACATATGAAAGCTGTGATCGGCACAAATTCATGGGGCAGCAGGCTCTACGGCAGGCTGCTCCGCGGCAGTGCGGTCAGCGAGGAAACACTGCGGGAAACGGTCGGAACGGCGGTCAAAGCGGATCTGCTCATGTTCGATACCGCGCAGGATTACGGGCTCGGCAAAGAGCAGAAGCTGATCGGCGCGCTCTGTCCTGCGGAAACGATGATCTCCGCAAAATATACCCCCGGCAAGCGCTATCAGTCCGGACAGGTGCGACGCTCGCTCGAAATGGATCTGCGCGATTTCGGGCGCGATTCGGTCGAGGTCTACTGGCTGCATCTGCCGAACTGCATCGAGCAGAATCTCACGGAAATGGCAGCGCTTTATCGGGAAGGAAAGATCCGGCACATCGGCATATCCAATTTTGATCTGAACGAGTGCAAAGCAGCACAGCGCATCCTGAGCCGCTCCGGCATCCCGCTTTACGGCGTGCAGAATCATTACAGTCTGCTTGCGCGGGACTGGGAGCAGAACGGTCTGACGGCATGGTGCCGCGAGAACGGCGTGTCGTTCTGGGCATGGGCAGTGCTTGAGGAAGGCATGCTTGTCCCGCCGAAGCGCGATGAATCGCGCTCTGTCATGAAGATGATCTTCCGCAAAAAGCGCGAGCGCCTTGTGCCGCTCTACCGCAAAATGAAGGAGATCGGCGCAAAGCATCACCTCACCATTCCGCAGGTCGCGACGGCATTTGTCGCGTCAAAGGGATTCTTGCCGATCTGCGGCTGCCGCAAGCCGTATCAGGTCACGCAGCTGCAAGCGGCTGCCGGCACACAGCTTTCCGCTGCGGAGATCGCGGAACTGGAACAGGCTGCCGATGCCGTTCAGATCAAAATTCTCGGTGCGGATATGTTCCGCTTTGCCGTCAAAAAATGAGCGCAGAATCCCATATGCAGACAAAAATCCGCAGCATCACCGGTTCTCCGGCAGTGCTGCGGATCGTTTTATTTTCCGTCCGGAAAGCTCGTGAAACATCCGCGCTCATTTTCCGGCAGACCGTACTGCTCCTTTGCAGCAGCGATCGCACGGATCAGAAACGCCATATTCCGCGCAAGATTCCGCATCGTCTGCAAGCCCTCGGCATCCTTCTGCACATCCTCTGCCGAAAAGCCGTGCACCTGATTCCAGTAGGTGCTCGAAACGACCGGCATGCTGCTGATCGTGAAATACTTGTTCAGCACATCAAAGGACGCCGTATTGCCGCCTCTCCGGCAGCTGACGACTGCCGCGCCGACCTTCATCTGCTTGGAGAACGAACTGCTGTAAAACAGCCGGTCGAGGAAAGAAAGCAGCGTGCCGTTCGGCGATCCGTAATAGACCGGACTGCCGATCACAATGCCGTCTGCCGCTTCCAGTTTCTGTGCAGTCTCATTCACGAGGTCTTTATCAAAGACGCATTTTCCTGTTTTCGCACAGGAATTGCATGCGATACATCCGCGGATCTCCTTGCTGCCGATCTGGATCAGCTCGGTGCGAATGCCTTCCTGTTCGAGCGTTTTCTGTACCTCTGCCAATGCCGCCGCCGTACATCCCTTCAGATGCGGGCTGCCGTTGATCAGCAATACCTTGTGTTCCATAAGATCATCTCCTTTTGAAATTTGCAGGTGCTCCCCTGCTGTATCTGCAAACGGATTATGCTCCGCTGCGGTACCGTATTACGGATTCTGTGCGGCAGTTTTCAGCCAGTTGCCGAGCTGCTCCCGCACATACGGGATATCCTCGCAGTAAATACTGACGCCCTCAATGATTTCTGTTTCCGGCAGAAGCTTCCGGATATCCTGCGTGCTCTGGACAAATCCGCTGCTGCCCTGCGTTGCGACCAGATACAGCTTTTTGCCGCGCAGATCGCTCTGCTCAAGAAATGATGCAACCGGCATCGGGATCGTCCCCCACCAGATCGGATAGACCAGAATCACAGAATCATATGCAGATGTGTCGATCGGCTGGATCGCCGGTCTTGCCTGCGCTTTCAGCTCTTTTCCCGCGACGCTGACCGTATCGCCGTAGGATGAAGGATACAGTGTGCCGGTCAGCGTGATCGCTGCCGTGTCGCAGCCGGTCGCGTTCCGGATCATCTCCGCAAGCAGCTTCGTATTGCCCATGCGTTCGCCGTCCGCAAGCAGCAGCGATGCGCCGGATACTGCATCCGCATCGTCATCAAACGCGGTATTGCCGAGCCGCGTGAAATAGACCGTGAGCGGCTTTTGCCCGTTCCACTGCACGGTATCCCCCGAAACGGCATCGCTGCGGCTGATCCGCACCGTCTTGAAATGCCGGTTCAGATACGGCACAAGCGCGAGCACCAGTGCGACGGATGCCGCCGCCCCTGCCGCGATCAGCAGCGCAGTCCGCTTCTTTTTCTGCGTCCGCCGCAGCATATGCATGCCGCCGTGTATCACGGAAAGCGAGAGCACTGCCGCCGCGAGATACCGGTGCAGCGCCGCACTACCCATCAGCCGGAACCACGGGAACAGCAGGCGCGAGACACCCATGCTGCTCAGCATCATCAGCACGATACAGACGATCAGCAGCACCGTTACAATATCAAAGAACCGGTTCTGTGCTGATTTCTTCGCAAATCCGCGCAGCGAGCGGAACCAGCTCCGCTTTAACACAATATGCACGGTCAGGCAGACAAAGAATGCAATGCCGAGCAGTTCGTGCAGCGTATTCCCGATAAAGACATAGAAAATCTGGATCAGCAGGATCGCAAACATCAGGATATCCGCAAGCCTGCCGACCGTTTGTTTCAGTTGTTTCTGCTCCATAAGCACCTCTGCATTTCTCTGATTTCCGCACAAACCGGATATCTTCATTATAATGCGAATACGAAAGCTTGTCAAGAATTGCAATTGCATTGCCGGCAGATCATCGCGTTTCTTTCCGGAAATGCATTGCAATTCCCGCCGGAATATGGTATACTTACAGCAGGCGGAACCGCGGTTCTGCCGCAACAATCCGCATGAAACAAGAGGTGATCCCGATGTTTGAACTCGAATGTCTCACGGATGCCGCAGCATCGCAGCGCAGCAGCTGTGTGCCGGACTGTCCGTGTCAGCCGGATCAGCGCGAAAATGAATGCTGGCCGTATTTTGTATCAGAGCCGGAGCCTTCCGAACCGGCGCCGGACGATGTACAGACTGTGTGAGCAGGTCTATCCGGTCAGCGGCACCGCAAAAGACTGCATCTACGACCTGAAGCAGCGGCGGCTCTGGCAGATCGGCAAGGATACCGCAGCGCTGCTCCGGACATGCATCACCGATGCAGATACATGCTTTTCCGATGCGGAAAAAGAAGTCATCAAGCGGCTGACCGCTGCCGGCATTCTCGAACACGGTACAGGACCGATCCATACGCTCTGTACGCACAAAATGCCCGCACACATCACAAAGGCATGGATCGAAATTACAACGGTCTGCAATCTGCGCTGCATGCACTGCTATAACGGGCATGCAGCTGCATGCACCATGCCGCTTTCCGATTTCCGGCATGTCTGTGCAGAGCTGATGCATGCGGGTATTCAGCATGTGCAGATCATCGGCGGGGAACCGTTCTGTCATCCGCAGCTGCGGGACATGCTGCTGCATGCGGCGTCCTGCTTTGCCGAAACGGAGCTGTTCACGAACGGCACGCAGATCACGGACGAATGGTGCGCATTTCTGAAAGCGCACGGCATCCGGACAGCACTTTCGGTTTATTCCTATCTGCCGGAAATGCACGACGCCGTGACCGGCGTACCGGATTCGCACACGCGCACGGAGCAGGCGATCGCAATGCTTTCGGCACACGGCGTCCCGTTCCGGACGGCTGCGATCCGCATGAAGGGCATTGCAGCCGGCACGCACTGCGGGCAGTCCTACCGGCTCGACAAGCCGGATATCGTGCGGATGTCGGGCAGAGGTTCGCTCCGGCTGCTGGATGCAGAACTGCTGCGGGATAAGCTGATCACAAAAGAAACATTCCGCCGTCCGCCGGATCCGGAACGCGTGATTGCTGCGGTCAGCGGCAATCCCTGCTTTTCCCGCAGGATCTATATTGCGGCGGATCTGACGGTCTATCCGTGCGTCATGGAGCGGCGCATTTCACACGGCAATCTGCGGACAGCGCCGCTCACAGAACTGCTGGATCCGGAGATCTGCAATATGAACCGCGATAAAATACCGGCATGCAAATGCTGCGAATTTCGCTACGCATGCCCTGCCTGTCTGCCGGATTCCCTGCAAAGCGATCCGCTGACAAAACCGTATTTCTGCACATATGATCCGCAGACCGGCGAATGGGCGGACGCTGCACAGTTTGCCGCAGAGCTGCTCCGAACACAGGAACAAGAACTATCGTAAAGGCGGTGCAATGCATATGCACGAAAATATACAGGAGATCTCTGCACCGAATGTGATCCTCGTCGGGCTCGATACCGGCGAATATGACGCGCAGATCTCCATGGACGAACTGCGCGCGCTCGCGGAGACAGCCGGCTGCAATGTGCTCCGGACGGTCATTCAGGGGCGCAGCGCACCCGAAGCCGCGACCTGCATCGGCAGCGGAAAGCTCGAAGAAGTCACAGAGCTTGCGGAAGCACTCGATGCGGAAATGCTCATTTTCGATACCGAGCTGACCGGCATTCAGCTGCGCAATCTGACCGATGCGACCGGCTGCAAAATCATTGACCGCACCATGCTGATCCTCGACATTTTTGCAAGCAGAGCACGCACCGCAGAGGGCAAGGTGCAGGTCTCGCTCGCACAGTACAAATACCGCCTGAGCCGCCTGACCGGCAGCGGGACGGCGCTCTCCCGACTCGGCGGCGGCATCGGCACAAGAGGTCCCGGCGAGACCAAGCTGGAAACCGACCGCCGGCATATCCGCACGCGGATCGCGTCGCTGGAGCATGCGCTGCGGGAAATGGAAAAGCACCGCAAATTCATCGGCAGCCGCCGCAAAAAAGACGGCGTCCTCACAGCTGCGATCGTCGGCTATACCAATGCCGGTAAATCGACGCTGTTCAATCTGCTGACGGATGCGGGCGTACTGACCGAAAACAAGCTGTTTGCGACGCTCGACGTCACGGCGCGCGCACTCGAACTGCCGGACGGCAGGAGTATTCTGCTTTCCGATACGGTCGGGCTGATCCGCCGCCTGCCGCATCATCTCGTCGAAGCATTCCGCTCGACACTCGAAGAAACGGCGCAGGCGGATCTGATCCTGCATGTGCTGGACGCGTCCGAACCGGATCTGCGCGAGCGCATGCAGATCACGCAGGATCTTCTGAATGACCTCGGCTGCGCGGAGATCCCGCAGATCCATGTGCTGAACAAAGCCGATCTCGTCGATTTTTCCAAACAGAATGACAGCGAAACAGTCTGGATCAGCGCAAAAGACGGCACCGGCATTGAAGATCTGCTGCGGGCAGTCTCGCTCCGGCTGCCGCAGACCGCCAAGCGCATGCAGCTCTGCATTCCGTATTCTGAGGGCGGATTTTTGCAGCTTCTGCGCGAAGAAGGCAAACTGTTCTCCGAGGAGTTTACCGCAGAGGGCACGCGCGTCGATATCATGGTCGATGTGCGCCGGCAGAAAAAGGCTGCCGAATATGAGATCAAACCGTAATCATATCAACGCGGCGGCGGCTCGTTTTTCACATGATAATCCTGTGAAATTGCTGCAATCCGCGGAAATGACTTGCAATTAAAGCGGAAATGTGATATAATGGAACAGGACGTTTCCCGTACACTGTACGAAACTGTATCAAAAAAACTGGAGGCTAATTATGGGCATGTTTGACAAGCTGCTTGCCAACCTCAAGGCAAGCAAAAAAACGATCGTTTTCACCGAAGGCACTGACGCAAGAATCCTCTCCGCAGCAGACAGACTGCTGAAGGAAGACCTCATGGGCGTCATCCTCTGCGGCAATGCCGATGAAGTCGCGGCAGCTGCAAAGCAGGGCGGCTTTGATGTTGCAAAGGCAACTGTTCTCGATCCGCTGACCTATCCGGAAATGGATGCACTCGTTGCACAGATGGTCGAGCTGCGCAAGGGCAAGATGTCCGAGGAGGAGTGCCGCACTGCGCTCCAGAAGTCCAATTACTTCGGCACCATGCTCGTGAAGGCGGGCAAGGCTGACGCACTGCTCGGCGGCGCAACCTATTCGACTGCTGATACCGTCAGACCGGCACTGCAGATCATCAAGACCAAGAAGGGCTCCAACCTCGTCAGCTCCTCGTTCATCCTGTTCCGTGAAAAGGACGGCGCAGAGGAGAAGATCGCAATGGGCGACTGCGCGATCAACATCAGCTATTCCGACAGAACCGACAAAGAGGGCAATGTTGTTCTCACCGCTGCACAGCAGCTCGCAGAGGTCGCTGTCGAGACCGCAAGAACCGCTGCATTCTTCGGCATTGATCCGAAGGTCGCAGTCCTGAGCTTCTCGACCTACGGCTCCGGCAAGGGCGCTACTGTTCAGCTGAGCCACGATGCAGTTATCGAAGCAAGAAAGATTGATCCGGAGCTCGTTATCGACGGCGAATTTCAGTTCGATGCAGCAGTTTCTCCGGAAGTTGCAAAGACCAAGTGCCCGGATTCCAAGGTCGCAGGTCAGGCAAACACCTTCATCTTCCCGCTGATCGAAGCCGGCAACATCGGCTACAAGATCGCACAGCGTCTCGGCGGATTTGAAGCTTACGGCCCGATCCTGCAGGGACTCAACGCACCGATCAACGATCTCTCCCGCGGCTGCAACGCAGACGAAGTCTACAAAATGGCAATCATTACCGCCGGTATGGCATAAGTTCCAATACATTCCGTAAAAAAGCAGCCCGTGTTACTGATCAAACTCGGGCTGCATTTTTTTACAGATGCTCCGCCGGATTCGGGGATCCCATGCGGACAGCGTCATCCACAGGAGGTGCATTACATGCAGCAATTCAAAAAGCAGTTTTCCTTATTCACAACAGCATTGGTTTTTGCCGCTTCATACGGCAGGATCATGCCGTCCGAAGTCATTCATGCAACCGGAAATATCCGGACAGCACTGGAATTTTCTGATGCGCTCCGGACATCTGCCGCGCCGACCGCAGAGCCTTTTCAGGAACTGCGCTTTGATGCGGAAAAAGGGATGCTCTATCGGGACGGCAAACCCGTCGGCACGGAATATGCGGGATTCCGGATCACGGACGGCAGACTGACGTTTCCGGATGCAATGTCCGGAGGATCCGTTCAGCAGGATACGGGGCTGAACGCGGATCAGGCGGTCAAGACAATGGGATGCGAGATCACCGAAAACGGGGACGGCGATCTGGTCATCCGCTCCCCTTTCCAGACAGCAAGACTGATCGTCCGCAGTGACCATGCAGTGGATCTGCACGGCGGCAGCATCGCGGCAGAGGGATTCCGCGGGCTGCATGTCATTCAGTATGAAACCGCAGCGCAGGCATATTCTGCTTATCTCGCATTTCAGAATGACAGCCGCATCGCATTCGTGCAGCCCGACCGGCTCTATTATCAGGCGGATCCCGAACCGGTATCAGAAGAACCGCCGGCAGAATACGACCGCACAACGCAGGTCAAATCATGGGGCTATGAAGCAATCGGAACAGAAAGCTATCTCAGCTGGCTCGACAGCGTGAAGCCGGAGCTGCCGGAGATCAAGGTCGCACTGCTCGACACCGGCATCTACGCAGAACATGAATGGTTCACCGGCAGAATCGCTGCGGGCGGCATTGACCTCGCTCCGGGCAGCGTTTCCTCGACAAACGACGGTCAGGGACACGGCACGCACTGCGCCGGCATCATCTGCCAGAACACACCGGATTCCGTCAAGATCCTTCCGGTCAAGGTGCTCTCCGATGAGGGCTACGGCTCGGATATGAGCGTATACTGCGGCATTCTGTATGCGGTCGAGCAGAAGGCTGACGTCATCAACATGAGCCTCGGCGGCGACGGCGAGGGACCGCTGCTCAAAGAAGCACTGCACACAGCACTCGAAGACGAGATCACCTGCTGTGTCGCGGCGGGCAACGACAGCGAGTTTTCAAAGTACTATGCGCCTGCCTGCTACGATGAAGTCATCACGGTTTCGGCGCTGTCTCTGCTTGAAGCGAATAAGAACGAGGGTTACCCGGTCAGCGCATGGTATCAGATCGCAGCATTCTCCAATTTCGGCAGTACAGTTGATTTTACAGCGCCCGGAGATATGATCAGCAGTGCCTTTATCGGCAACAAAAATGCGGTTCAGGATTTGTCCGGCACAAGCATGGCTGCACCGTTTGCAACGGCAGCCTGTGCGGATCTGCTCTGCTATCAGCCGGAGCTCACCAATCAGGAGATCTACGATCTGCTGAAAAACAATGCGATCCGGCTCCCGCAGCCGGAAAACGTTATAATCTCCGCGGAGGAATTGTACGGCAACGGTCTGATCAATCTGGATCACATTTTCGAGGTGCATGATGCTGCGGAAAAGCTGCCCGCGCTGACATTCCGCGTCAACGACATAACGACCTCACGGCTGCGTTATGATTTTGATGAGCCGGTCACCGTCACTTTCAGCTGCGAAGCGGATGACGCAAAGATCTACTATACGACCGATAACACAGTACCGTCGCCGGAAAACGGCACACTTCTCGGCGAAAAGCCGGTTCTCATCGAAAAGAGCACCGTGGTTCAGGCAATTGCCTGCAAAAACGGCAGCCTTTCGCCTGTCTGCCGGCTGCGCTTCCAGATCGGTGACGACGACGTTGCAGATCCGTACATCATCGAGAACGGTGTGCTGAAAGGCTACAGAGGCGTCAAAACAGACGTCAATATGCTGAAAAACCCGCCGCCGGAACCGGTCACGGAAATTGCCGATGAAGCGTTTTTCAGAACGGATATTATCACGCTCCGCCTGCCGGAATCCATCACAAAAATCGGCGACCGCGCATTCAAGGACAGTCTTCTGCAATTTATCGTCGGGGACGGCGTCAACACGGTCGGCAGGCAGACCTTCATGAATTGCAGCGAGCTGTATTCCGTATCGTTCCAGCCGCTGAAAGAAGCCGGCAGCGGTGCGTTCGCATACTGCCACCGTTTTCCCGACCTGAAATTCGATGATTCCTTCACGGAAATACCGGATAATCTGTTCAAAGGATTTGAAGGCGATATTCAGGACAGCATCAACTGGGAAAAGGTCACGAAGATCGGCAGCCATGCCTTTGAAAATGCCAGCTATCCGGAAACGGTTCATCTGGATTCCCTGCAGTCGATCGGTGAATCCGCGTTTGCGGACGCCTTTGTGCGGGAAGTCTATCTTCCGGATACCATAACGGAACTGCCGGATTACGCGTTCGGCTACTGCCAGCAGGTCCGGAAGTTCCATGCAAACGGGCTCAGGAAGATCGGGCTGCATGCACTGCCGATGCTGGAAAGCTGGACAAACGATCCGGATGCAGACGACAAAATGGATATTCAGATTTCGTTTGACAAAATTGAGGAAATGAGCGGCGCAGGACTCTATTATTCCAATATTCCGGAGCCGGTCTCCTTCGATTCTCTGACAAAGATTTCACCGGATTCGATCTTCGGCACAACAGGCGAAACGCTGATCTTCCCCAAGCTCACGGAAGTCCTCGAGGACTGCTTCGGCGGTCCGGAAAATCTGATCTGGCTGCCGAATGCGGAAGCCGTCAAGATCATCAGCACCGAGCTCAACGGTCTGCGTGTATCGGAAAAACTGAAATCGCTGGAGATCCTCAACAGCGAGAACGTGAAGTATCTCATCGGACCGGCTGATTCTGCCGCGGAATCCTTTGCAGCGGAATACCGCATTCCGTTCTATACGCCGGAATCGCTGACCATCGAAAACACCACCCGCGGTGTCATAAAGAATCAGGCACTCCTGCTGCAGGCGACCTATATTCAGGATCCCGATACCGAGATCAGCTGGTGTGAGGTCGTTGACGGCAAAGAGATCGCATTCGGCGATGATAAGGTCACCATTCTCCCGAAAATGTACGATCTCAGCAAATGCGTGCTCGTGGAGCATCCGACCGAAACCGGTCTGCATGTATACCGCGCAAAGCTCATGAAGGACGGCGCGCTGAAAGCAAGCGCTGATGTCACCGTTTCGGTCGGCACGGATATCCATACGGATGAACCGAAAACGCCTGCACCGCAGACAGGCTATCATATTTCGGATTCAACGGGCACTGACACGGAACGTGTTCTGACGCCCGGTTCCATTGCGGATTTCGACGAAGCAATGGGAAACGGAAAATTCATCATCTATTCCGATCATAAATGCAGAGTCAGCCTGAAAGCGCTGAACAAAAACGTGCAGATCACTGGTATCATCCGCTCGTACAACTATCCGATCGGCTATCCGGTCTCGGAGACTTCCTTCGCAGATCTGGAGAGCGGGTTCAGTCAGTTGACACTGCTGACAGCGGACAACACATCTGCATTCAAAACGCCGCTGGTCTTCCAGCTCGTCGAAAAACAGAGCTCGATCATGAATGCTGAGATCATTGCAGAGGATGCGATTGAGACCGGTGCGGAGATCGTGCCGAAATACCGTGTCACATGCAGCGGCGAGCTGCTCGAAGAAGGCGTAGATTACAGAGTGCAGTATCAGGATGCACCGAAGGCTGCCGGCATCTACCGTCTGAAGATCGTCGGCTGCGGCGCTTATTTCGACGAGGTGCTGACATCCTTCCGCGTGCTGCCGAAACCGGAAGCGGACAAGACCGCACTGACAGTCGGTACGCACACGGTTCAGCCGGAAGCCGGACATGCAACTGTATTCAGCTGGGTGCCGGATCAGACGGATTACTGTCTGGTCAAAACGAGCCTGCCGAACAGTGTGCTGAACGTGCAGACTGCCGACGGTACATATGTGGACGGCTGCAGCGGCGCAGGCTACCAGTATCAGACGCTGCATGTCGAAGCGGGCAAGCCCTATCTGGTCTCTGTCTCAAATGAATATGCAGAGGAATCAAATCCGGTCACATTCGAGCTGCTGTCCGATTTCAGGCTGCTGGATGACTGCGATATTCAGATTCCGAAGCTGAATCAGCTCGGCAAAGCCCCCGAAGTGACAATCAAAGACGGGGACACCGCACTCGTGCAGGATACGGATTACCGCATTCTCGCACTGGATTCGCCGAAGCATCTCGGTCTCGGCGTTGCATACATTCAGGGCAGCGGCAAATATGTCGGCGATATTATGAAAACCTTTGTGTTCTATTCACCGGATCCGACATATTTTCCGGATCTCGACGAAGAAAGCATGGATATTCAGGACACAGAACTGATCGCGGATCAAGATATGAAAATACCGGAAGGGGTTCTGCCCGGAGAAGCGGCGGTCTTACGGTTCACAGCGCAATCTGACGGAATCTATCATCTCACTGCACCGGAGCCCGATAAGAAGGATGTGACCATACTGATCTATACAGATGAAGCAGAGCCGATCCTTGTGGATACCGGAGAAGCAGATCTCGAATTGAAAAACGGTCAGGAGATCCGGATCGTTGTCATCGGAAACTTCATCCGCAATTATCCGATCCATGACTACACGAACCTCAGCAAACTGTGCATCACGAAAACGGAATCGCTGCAGGAATATGAAGCAGACGGCTTCAAATACAGAATCCGCGGCAATCAGGCAGTCATCACAGAGCTGCATCCGGAAGACAATATTTTACGGCTTCCCGAAAAGATCAATCTTGATGACTGGAATTATCCTGTCAAAATGCCGGATCCGGTTCTGCTGGCACCGTATGCCGATTCGCTCATCATTCTGACAGAAAGTCAGGATCTGCTGCATGCGGAATGCGAACGCCTCGGCTATTTTGTGATCCGGACGGACAGCGAAACCACAGTTGAAGGCGATGTTTCCGGCGACGAACAGCTCTCCTATCAGGATGCATATATCCTGCAGTGCTGGCTCTCGGAGCGCGCAGGCGTCGAGCTGAATGCATTCGAGCAGAAGGCTGCGGACTGCAATCAGGACGGCATCATCAACATGATGGATGTGCAGGCGATCCTGCAGCGGATCGAACCGCCCGCTCCGGTTACGGATTCAGAATAAACATGCACACTTGATTTCTCCGCAAAAATGTGCTATACTGTGAACAGCAAAGTACAAAGGAGGAACATGCATGTACGGATTAAAGGTCAGAATACGGCGCGTAACACAGAATGACTCCTATCCCGAACGGGTGGAGTGCTTTCTGACGGATTTTGAGGGGCAGACGCATTTTTTCGAGGATAAATTGCCGGTGTTCACATCGGAATCCGATCCGATGATCCCCGGTGACGGCGTCATCCGCTGCACAGTGCTGCGGGAAACGCCGCTGTTCGTCGAAGTCGATACCTCTCTGCCGGACGGCGTGGAATCCACAATGGGCAAAACCGTCTTTTCTGTGTCATGGGACGATCTGACAGAGGATGCATAAAAAACAAACCGGAACCCCGCGTCAGAACGGGATTCCGGTTTTGCTTTGTCATTGCAGGATCAGAGCTTGGAATAGCCGAAGCTGTTGATCAGCGCATCGACCTTAATACCGCGCTTGCAGAGCGGGCACTCATCGGATGCGTAGTTGTCATAGTGCGGCAGGTCAGTATCATGGAACAGCGCCTTGACCTCGACACCGTTGACCGCATCGACTGCGGAGAAGATCGCACCGATCGCGACCATTTCGCCGCTGTAATACTGGAGGCAGTCCACCGCACGGTTGACCGTCTTGCCGGTGGAAACGGAGCTGACGAGGATCAGCACGCGCTTGCCCCAGATCTTCTTTTGCAGATTGTCGCGGAAGATCATCTGATTGACCGCATTCAGCTCCGGTGTGATCAGGTTGAGATCCTTGCCGAGGTTGATGCCGTTGCCGGACAGATACTCTGCGAGGAATGCGCCGAGCATTTCTGTCCCTTCGAGACAGATAATGCTGTCGATATACACATTTGCAAGCTCACTGCCGAGATCATGTGCCGCGTCATGTGCCATTTTCAGGCTCGTCTTGATCGACGTCATGTCAAGATAGTAGTTGACATGGGAATGGTTTGTCGCATAATGTCCGGGGATAATGCCGATCGAAATATGCGTATTCTTCTTCGATGCAATCGTTTGCATTCTGTCTTCCATAATATAATGAACCTCCTGACAGCGGATATCCGCCAAATGATTACGGGTTTATTATAGCATATTTTTTCGTGATTTGCAACATGATCCCGCATATTTTTATAAAACAGCGGCAAAAAAATGCATAAAGGCTTGCAATTCTAACAAAATCATGCTATAATAACATTACAGAGCCGCATATCCGGCGGTTCACGGATTTTCAGGAGGGTGATCGTATGCTTATCAAATTGATCGTGGAAATCATCATCGGTGCGGCAGTCGGCTCGCTTGCCGGAAAGATCATGGGCAAGGAAAAGCAGGGCTTTCTGGTCAATCTGATCCTCGGCGTGGTCGGCAGCTTCGTCGGCGGACTGATCGGCAATCTGCTGAAGGTCGGCGGCGGCTGGCTTTCCGGACTCGTGCTGGCAGTTGTCGGCTCATGCCTTGTCATTTTCGTTGTCGGCAAGATGAAACAATAACACACAGCAAAAACAGCCAAAGCAAAAGGAGAAAACCGGTACCCTGCCGGCTTTCTCCTTTTTTCGTTTGCGTCAGTCCAGCCTGTCGCGGTAAAGGTCATAGACCGTCTTGCCCTGATCCGCCGGATTCAGATCGACATCCGCGGCATTTTTCTTCCACGGCGAATCATCCCCAAGCAGCTGATAGGCAAGATTATGCTGCACCCACTCAAAGGCGAGATCCTCTGCATCGCGGTATGAGACCATGTCCGCGCCGTGGATCGGATGCTCCGCGGAAAGTGCCTCGCAGATCAGCGTGATATCCGCCTGAACGGTGATTTTCCACGAATCTATGATCTTCCAGTTGTCCGGCGTATACACCGCAGAATATTCTGCATCGCCGTAGGAAAAACGGTAATGTGTCCCCTGCCCGTCCGTATCGGTCAGCGCAATGTCCGCAGCCGCCGAAAGGATTCCTGTCTGCATCGGCTCTGTTTCCGCAGCGGTTACAGTTTCCGGCGCGGCAGTCGTCTGCGGCGCGGTCGTCCGGAGCACGGTCGTTTCTGCGGCAGTCGTCTGTGTATCCGCGGCATGCTCCGGCGGATCCTGTGCTGCACAGCCGGTCAGCAGCACAGCACACAGCAGCGCGCCTGCAAATCGCCGCGCAAATCGTTTTGTCTGCATCATACACCTCATTTCTCCTGCATATGCAGGTAATTGTATGATACCACATTCCGCGGAAAAAAGCAAGTTACCAGAACACAAACGGCAGGCATCCCGCGCCGAGATTCTGCTCCATTGCATACTGCCGGAGTCTGCTGCCGTTGAGCAGATCAAGCCGTTCCAGCCACGCATCCGCCTGCTGACATGCAATGATCCTGCCCTGATGCAGCGCATAGAGCCGCAGCTCCTTCGGATGCGTCAGATCGACGCTGCTGCGCACAAACTGACTGTACTTCAAATAATCGGCGTAATCGGAATCCTCAACGGTTTTCGTGCGCTCCCTGCGCATGCGCACCGCATAGGATTCATAGCGGTCGCGGTTTTCCCGCCGGACAAACAGCGCCTTGTCGCCGTCCTCTAAGCGAAACAGATCGTTCAGCTCCTTCTCCGAATAGTAGGCATAGCTGAACATGACGGCGCGGACATTGCTGACGCGCAGAAAGCGCAGATATTCCTCGAAGCTGCCCGTCACAAAATCGGCGAATTTCTGCGTCACGACCTGTACCGGCGCAAACTTCCGCGCGCGCAGAAGCGCTGTCAGCTCGTTCTGTTCCGGCAGAAAATACTCCATGCGCATGATCTGATTCATGACTTCCTGACTTCTGTACTCCATAATCTCACTCCATTCCCATTCCCGTTTGCGGTGTTCCTGCTCTTTTTCTGTCTTTATCATAGCACAAATTTCACATCTTGTCAATCTTTTGTTCATATTTCGTTCACATTTACAAAACAGCAGTTCCGGATTTATGCAAACAGTCAGAAACGGAACCGCTTTTCCGCGCAGCCCCGACCGGATCCGCCCGCATCCCCCACTGCCTGGACGGCACATTTTCACTGAAATTCTTTCAGCACTTGACAAAAAAGGAATATAATTGTATAATATTCTTATGCAATTCCGAATGGAATGCAGCAAATCATGTATGCATGCGTGCGGATCGGCAAATGATAACCACATGCCAAAATGACAATTCGGGGACAATGTTCCCGTTTTTTCATTCTGCATCCTGCGCATGAATCAGAAAAGAGAAATGCTTATGTATGACATTGTTATCATCGGCGCCGGCATCACCGGTGCAATGCTCAGCTGGAAGCTCTCCCGCTACCGCCTGAAAATTGCGGTGCTGGAAAAGGAAAACGACATCGCAGAGGGCGCGACAATGGCAAACTCCGCGATCGTGCACACCGGCTATGATCCGGAAGACGGCACCCTGAAGGCAGAGCTGAACGTCAAGGGCGCTCAGCAATATGAGCAGATCTGTGCGCAGCTCCACTGCGCCTACAAAACCGTCGGCGCATACATCGCGGCATGCGGCGCAGAGGAAGAAGAACAGCTTGCAGTGCTCGCCGCAAGAGCTGATGCAAGAGGCATCCCCTACCGGATGCTCAGCCGCGATGAAGCGATCGCAGAGGAACCGAATCTCTCCGAACAGGTCACGCGCGTGCTCGATTTCTACACAACTGCTGTCATTTATCCGTGGGAAGTCGCGGACGCCTGCATGGAAACCGCCTGCGGAAACGGCGCGAAGCTCTATCTCAACGCACCCTGCTGCGGCATCACAAAGGATTCAGACGGCTTCACGGTCGAAACGCCTGCGGGCAGCTTCCGCACACGGTATATCATCAATGCTGCCGGCGTTCATGCCGAGCAGATCCACAATATGGTCGCAAAGGCGGACTGGCATGCCACGCCGCGCAAGGGCGAATACTATGTGCTCGATCAGGACGCACAGCCGATCCGGCATATCATCTTCCCTGTGCCGTCCAAAGAAAAGGGCAAGGGCGTGCTCGCGATCCCGACCGTCTACGGCAACACGCTGATCGGTCCGAACAGCGATTTTCTGGATGATCCGGACGACAACGGCACGACCGTGGACGGACTTGCCTATGTCCGCGCAAACATCAGCAAGACGCTGCAAAACATCCCGCTGAACCGCTCGATCCGCACATTTGCCGGCATCCGTCCGACAACGACATGTCCCGATTTCATCGTCACAGAGCTGCCGGATGTGCCGCATTTCATTGATGCGGTCTCGATCGAATCGCCCGGTCTGGCGTCCTCGCCGGCAATTGCGGACAAGGTCATCGCAATTCTCGCGGAATCGCTGACGCTGACTGAAAATCCCGATGCCGTCATGACGCGCAAGGCGCCGGTCGTGCTCGCTGCGCTTTCCGATGCAGAACGCTCCGCGCTGATCGCGGAAAATCCGGCATACGGCAGGATCATCTGCCGCTGCGAAAAGATCTCCGAGGGCGAGATCGTGGACTGCATCCGCAAGCCGTGCGGTGCGCGGACGGTCAAGGGCGTCAAGAAGCGTGTGCGTCCGGGCATGGGCAGATGTCAGGGCGGATTCTGCGAGCCGAAGGTCGTGCATATCCTTGCGCGCGAGCTCGGCATCTCTCCGCTGGAAGTGGTTTACGATTCTCCCAAATCGAATATTCTGGAAAGTGATAATCGGATATGAAAAGAGTACAGGCTATCATCATCGGCGGCGGCAGCGCCGGCTTATCTGCCGCCGTGACATTGAAAAAGAACGGCATCTCTGATGTGCTCGTCATTGAAAAGGACGAGGAACCGGGCGGCATTCTGGAGCAGTGCATTCACAACGGCTTCGGACTGCAGACCTTCAAAGAGCAGCTTTCCGGTCCTGCCTATGCAGAACGGTTCCTGCGCATGGCAGAGGAAGAAAACGTGAAGATCCTCTGCAACACGACCGTCACAAAGCTGACGCCCGACAAAATCGTCGAATATGTCAACGCAGAGGAAGGCGTCGTGCAGGTGCAGGCGGATGCGGTCATTCTGGCAGTCGGCTGCTATGAACGTCCGCGCGGCGGCATCAACATCAACGGCACCCGTCCTGCCGGCGTCTATACCGCAGGACAGGCGCAGCGCTATCTGAATATCGACGGCTATCTCGTCGGCAAGCGCGTGTTCATTCTCGGCTCCGGCGATATCGGGCTCATCATGGCAAGACGCATGACGCTGGAAGGCGCAAAGGTCGTCGGCGTGGCGGAGATCATGCCGTATTCCAACGGTCTGCCGCGCAATATGAAGCAATGTCTTGAGGATTTCGATATCCCGCTGTATCTTTCGCACACGGTCACAAAGGTATTCGGCAAGGACAGACTCGAAAAGATCGAGGTCGTCGCGGTCGATGAAAACAAGAACCCGATCGCAGACAGCGAGCAGTATTTCGATGTGGATACCCTGCTGCTCTCCTGCGGACTGATCCCGGAGAATCATCTTGCGGAGCAGGCAGGCGTCCGGCTCGATCCTAGCACAAAGGGACCGTTTGTCGATGACCGCTACATGACCGAAGCAGAGGGCATTTTCGCCTGCGGAAACGGACTGCATGTGCATGATCTCGTGGATTATGTTTCGCTGCAGGCTGCACGTGCCGCAGAGGGTGCTGCATCCTATCTGAAAAACGGCAAGCCGCAGGGCGAACCGCGCCGCATTGTCAGCGGCAATCAGGTCAGCTATTGTGTGCCCTCGAAATTCTATCCGGCGGATCCGGTTGAAAAGCTGACGGTCTATTTCCGCGTCCGCACACCGATGGACAGCGGCACACTGGTCATCCGCTGCGGCGATCAGGTCATCCGGAAGGTCAAAAAGCGCAAGCTGCTGCCGTCTGTCATGGAAGAAGCAGTGCTGCTGCGCAAGGACATGACCGATCTCAAGGATGATCTCACAATCGAAATCGTTGAGGGCTGATAATATGAAAAAAGAACTGATTTGTGTAAACTGTCCGGTCGGATGCCGCCTGACCGTGACGATCGAAAACGACACTGTGACGGAAGTCACCGGCAACAGCTGTCCGCGCGGCAAAGCCTATGCAGAAACCGAATGCATCCGTCCGGAGCGCATCCTGACCACGACCGTCCGCATCGGAAACGGTCTGCACCGCGTCCTTCCCGTGATCTCCGAGCAGGCATTGCCGCTCGACCGCATCATGGATGCCATGAAAGTCATCCGGCATGTGCAGGTGCAGGCGCCGGTTCAGGTCGGCGATGTGATCGTGCCGGATATCCTCGGCACCGGCGTCAATATCGTCGCATCGCGCTCGATGGAGCAGGTATAAAAACAGCAGGCAGATACGCAAAAGTATCTGCCTGCTTTCTGTATATCCTCACCACTTGAACACGGCGATGCGGTTGTTGATGTTTTTGCCGATCACGGAAAAGAATTTGCCGCCCAGCGTGTACTTTTTCATTTCCTCGTTGAAGCTGTGTTCGGAGAGCAGCTTCATCCGCGGTTCCAGCGCAAGATACTCCCTGCCGGACTTTGTGCCCCAGCCGAATGTCGCATTTGTGTGCTTGACTGCGTCATGATGCTTGCCGTGCTTTTCCAGAAACGGCGAATGCAGTTCCCCGACCAGATAGCCGTGCGGAAAGCTGTCGCAGAGCATGTTCAGGCAGGTCTTGACCTGATCCTTCGTGAAATATTCCAGCACGCCTTCCATGACAATAATATACATTTTTGCCTTCGGGAGCTGCTTTGTCCATTCCGATTCCAGCGCACTGCCGGGGAGCATCTTGCAGCGCTCGCGATCGGAATAGACCTTTCTTCTGACTGCGATCTGATCGGGCAGATCAACGTCATACCACTGCACCCTGCCGTTATCGACCTGCGTGAATTTGTCGTCGAATCCGCATCCGAGATTGACGCAGAGCGCATCCGGATACTTTTTCAGCAGTGCTTTCAGCTGATCCCGAAACATGATCGTGCGCGCGATAACGCCCTCGTGCGACAGGAACGGATCGTACTTGCTGACGTCCACGCCGAGCGAGTCGATGATCTCTTTCGCCTTGACATCCCTGATTCTGGCATTCGGACGGCTTGTTTCGCTCGCTTTGATCGCAAGCGGGATCAGCGCGGTTTCCTGAATATCCCCGAATTTGAGTTTCATTGGTTCATCCTCCTTAAAATTGAAAGTATCGTACTGTGTATGCGGTATCAGATCGTATGTCGTTTGAGTTAGCATAGGTAAACTCAATGCAACATTATGTTAGCATAAGCAAACTCACATCTGTATTATATCAGATTTCGTCTGTTTTTGCAATGGGTTTGCGCAAAATTTTTTTGTTTACGATTCCCCGCTGCATCAACCCTTGCAAATCTCCGGAAATTATGGTATACTGTTCTGGTATCACGGATCCGTACAGAAAGGGGCATCTTATGAGCAAACATATCATCGCCGATCCTGCCACCGGCGAGCCGGTCTGCCGCTGTTTCAAGCGCTGCGGCGGCTGTCAGTTACAGGAAGCCTACGCCGGTCAGCTGACATACAAGCAGGAAAAAGCCGAGCGCATGCTCTCCAAATTCGCGCCGGTCAGACCGATTCTCGGCATGGAGCATCCCTATCATTACCGCAACAAAGTGCAAAATCTGTTCGGCAGGGACGGCAAGGGCAGGATCATCTCCGGCATCTTCCAGTCCACCGGTCAGAAGCTCGTTGCGACCGACGACTGCATGCTCGAAGACGAACGCGCCGCCCCGATCATCCGAACCCTGAAAAAACTGATGCACGATCTCCGCATTCAGCCGTATGATCTGCGCACCGGAACCGGTCTGCTCCGTCACACGCTGATCCGCACCTCTGCGTCCGCCGGCGAGGTCATGCTCGTGCTTGTCACGGCGTCTGCAATGCTGCCTTCCAAGAATAATCTGGTCAAAGCGCTCTGCAAGGCGCATCCGGAGATCACGACGATCGTGCAGAATATCTGTCCGGACGGCAGACCGCTCACCCTCGGCACGCGCAGCATCACGCTGTTCGGCAGCGGCACCATTACCGACGAACTCTGCGGCTGCCGCTTCCGCATCTCCCCTGCCTCGTTCTATCAGGTGAATCCTGCCCAAACAGAGCGGCTCTATCGCTGTGCCGTGGATGCCGCAGACATCCGCGAAGGCGTTACGGTCATTGACGCCTACTGCGGCACCGGCACGATCGGCATGATCTGCGCAAAGCAGGGCGCATCTGTCATCGGTGTGGAGCAGAATCCCGATGCCGTGCGCGATGCCGCCGCCAATGCAAAGCTCAACCGCCTTTCCAGCATCCGCTTCTGCCGCGATGATGCCGGCAAATTCATGGAACAGCTTGCGGCAGAGGGCGGGCACTGCGACGTCCTCATCATGGATCCGCCGCGCGCAGGCGCAAGTCCCGCATTTCTGCGCAGTGCCGCGATCCTGCGCCCGAAAAAGATCGTCTATGTCTCCTGCAAAATCGAAACGCTGGAACGCGATCTGCTCCAGCTGAAAAAATCCGGCTATCAGGTCACAATGATCCAGCCGGTCGATATGTTCCCGCACACGACCGGCATTGAGACCGTCTGCCTGCTCGAATACCGGAAGTCCGCTCCCGCAAAAAAGCACAAATAAGATCAGCGCCCGCCTGCATTTTTCTGCAAACGGGCGCTGATTTTGCTTTGTTCTTGCATTATGCTTCTTCGTTCAGACTGGATTTCAACAGCGCATTCATCTTCTGATAGGATTGCAGCACCTCATCCGTCAGCGCAATATCGGTATAATTCCGGATATAATCGCGCAGCTGGAGCATCAGCTCATCCGGCGCGGTCAGGTTGAATCTGCGCAGATCCTCGCCGCGGGATGTGGAGAGCGAATAGGTCGTCACGTTCCGCACCTTGTCCTCGGTCGCCTGCCGGAGCTTCAGCGTATCAAGGATCATCTGACCGTGCTTTTTGGAATCCGAGGCATTTTCCATGAAATTGGAAAGATGCGCCGCGGTGACAAATCCGCCGACCTTCATCGGCTTCGGCTTGGTGTGATACTTGAAAGTCTCGCTGAACTTGCCGGTCATCTGTGCGATGACAAGCTTGTTCTCGTCCCATTTTCTCGAAGCATAGATCATGTACTGCGTCAGATCCGTGTGGAACTGCGTGCGGATCGCCGCGAGGAACACCTCTGTCAGGATCGCGGGCATACCGCGGAAAAATGCAGTGCATTCGTCCTTTTCCGCAAGAATATTCTGCCGCATGAAATACTCGGCAGCCGGCACGATACCGGCAGTCACCGTGCTCTGTCCGAGATCGCAGAACTGCTTCTGTGCCTGTGCCCACTTGCCGCTGCTGCGTACCACTGCCGCATCCAGCAGCGCAGAGAACATTGCAGGCGGCTGCTTTTCCATGTTCATGCAGACGATCTGCGCCGCGCGGTATTCGTATGCGTCGATCAGCTTGCAGAGCAGTCTGCACTGCTCCTCATAGACCGGATCGGCGGTTTCTTCGGGCGCAGTTTCCGGTTCTGCGGTGTCAGCAGCCGGTTCAGCAGCTTCCGGTGCAGCGGTCTCTGCATCCGGTGTTTCCGCTGCATCCGCTGCCGGCAGTTCAGCCGGCGCATCGGTTTCCGCAGCAAGGTCGTCCGCTGTGAAATCTTCGTCCGAAACCGGCATTTCATCTTCGGTTTCCGCTTCATCCGGCGCGGGATCTTCGGCAATATCAGCGTCATCCGCATTGTCTGCGATCGCTGCATCTTCCGCTTCATCCGCCGGAATTTCCGGTTCAGCATCCGCAGATGCACTCTCTGCTTCCGCCGCCAGCGCCGTGAACGCTTCCTGCATCGGCTCTGTCGCCGAGAACACATTGACGATCAGCTCTGCATCGGGATAATCAGCGCGCAGATCTTTCAGCACGCCGCGGAAATCATCCTGAAATTCTTCCGCAGTCGTATCGTCATTCACATTCTGCCGGATCACCGCGCGGATATTCGTCACAAACCCAAGCTGCTCCAGCGCCGTGCGGCAGCTGCGGGAATCCTGCTCCTGCGCGAGCGCTTCGCCGTACAAATAGAGATACACGCATTCCGGCTGCTCCTGTCTGCAAAGACGCAGCAGCGGACCTTCTTTCAGATCCTCGGGATCTGCGGACGGAAAATACGGATCATTGATACTGACCGGAGAAAACAATATTTTCATGTGAAAAATGCACCTCGATTCTAAAAAATATAGTATTATTATAAATCAATTTGTCTTATTTGTCAAGATATTCCAAGAAAACTTCATAGAAACATAAGCTCTCAAAGCACATGAGGAGTGGTCGAAACAGGGAGTCATAAAAAAAGAGGAATCCGCTTCGCGGATGCTATTATAGAATGGGGACTTCTATCGCAAGTCCCCAAACCCGCCAAGCTCTTGAACGCTGGGGAGTTTCGCGATCTGCGGATCGCGACCAGAGGCTCTGCCTCTGGACTCCGCGAACTTTTGAAAAAGTTCGATCAAAACTTTAATACTGGTGCGCACCGGATGCGAATAATAAATCCCTGAACAGCCACTCCCCTCTCAAAGCACATGCTTGACTTTTCCCCGCGTCTGTGATACAATACTACCGAAACCGATTTTTGCAGAGGAGACCGGCTATGGATAAGATCCGCAGACACATTCTTTTTTCCGGCTATGTACAGGGCGTCGGCTTCCGGTACAAGGCATATTACAGTGCAAGGCATTACGGCGTCACCGGCTGGGTGCGCAATCTGAGCGACGGCTCCGTGGAAATGGAAGCAGAGGGACTGCCGCGCGACATCGACGACATGCTGCTCGCGCTCGAAAAGCACACATGGGCACAGATCGACGACATCCGCTGCACGACGGTTCCGGTCTGCAACGATCATTCCTTTGAGATCCGTTAAAAAATGAGCATGTACATTCCAGACGGCGTGTACATGCTCTTTCTTTTTATTCAGATCAGCCGGTCAGACGGGCGATCCGCTTTTCGGTATCCGCAAGGATCTCCGCAGGCGATGCGCCGATGAAATACTGCCCGTTTTCGTAAAGCACCTTTCCGGCGCACATGGTCAGGCTGACATTGCAGCGGTCGCCGTTCAGCACAAGGCTTTCGGGGATGTGGTGGATCGGCTGGAGATTCGGTGCATGCAGGTCGATCATGATGAGATCCGCCTGCTTGCCCTCTGCGAGCGCATCGCAGTCATGCAGCCCCATTGCACGCGCACCGCCGACCGTCGCCGCTCGCAGCATGGACGCCGCAGGGATCGCCGCTGCATCCATATTGCGAAGCTTTTGCAGCACCGCTCCGAGATACATCTCGCGGAACGGATCCAGCGCATTGTTGGACGCAGCGCCGTCTGTGCCGAGCGCCAGATTGACGCCTTCCGCAGCCGCTTCTTTCAGCGGCGCAATGCCGCTTGCAAGCTTGGCATTCGATGCCGGGCAGGAAACCATCCAGAGTCCGTTGCGCCTGAATACCGCGCGGTCTGCTTCATCGAACCAGACGCCGTGGAATCCGCCGCCGCCGTATTCCCACATACCGATCGACTCAAAATAATGCGCAGGCGATGCGCCGTGCCGCGCAATGCATTCTTCCTGCTCTTTTTTTGTCTCACTGATATGCGTATAGACCGGCTCATGCTCTGCCTGTGCGAGCTCCGCGACACCGCGGTGCAGGCTTTCATCACTGGTATATTCCGCATGGAAACCGAGCCGGTAGCCGATACGCGGGTGGATATGCCGGAATTTCTGAAACTGGTCGTTCAGTCTGTCCACATCCTTTGCAGAGCCGTTGATGCTGCCGCAGAGGATCGCGCGCATACCGGTCTCGATCGCCGCCTGCACGGTGCTGTCCGGATAGAAATACATATCGAAAAATGCGGTCGTACCGGCAGCAAGATATTCCAGAATCGCAAGGCGGTCAAAGGCGTAGACGTCTTCCGGCGTCAGTCTGTCCTCATAGGGAAATACCTTCTCAAACAGCCATGTCTGTAACGGAACATCCTCTGCAAAAGAACGCAGGAACGTCATTGCCGAGTGCGTATGTGCATTTTTGAAGCTCGGCATCAGCAGATTGCCTTCCGCATTGATCTCGCGTTCAAATGCGGGCAGCTCTGCGGGTGTCTCACCGATATAGCAGATCTTGTCGCCGTCCGTCCAGAGCTCCCCCTGCCGGACAGAACAATCCTGCTCCATTGTCATAATGCGTGCATTGTAAAAACGAATCATGCCTGCATGCTCCTTCTAATCATCTGTATCATGCGTCTGACGCAGCGCGTCCTGCATTGCTTCCACCGCGACCTGAATCCCGCTGATCTCGTCAAACGGCTCCGTGAATGCCGATGCACCCTGCAAGGACAGGTAGGAGCCGTAATATTCGAGCAGCTGATCGGCACGGTCGAGGATGCGCGCGACCGTCCGGACGCAGGCATCGCGGTACGCTGCATTCAAAATGCGGTCATACTGGAAAAAGCTGACCACATGCAGATACTGCGCCATGATCGCATAGAACACCTGCTCCATTTTCTCATAGAGCCCGTCCTCGCGCAGTTCCTTGTCGAGTCTGCTGCGCAGTGCATGCCGCTCGTGGAACACCTCGATCTGCCGGCACGCCCGCTTCGCCCAGCCGAGCACGGTCTCGCCGTAGGGACCGAGGTCGAATGTGCGGGACGTATCCGAGCGGTAGGAATATTCTTTTGTCACGAGATAGCGCCGGAAATCGGTGTTCAGCCCGTCATGCTTCAGCAGATCTGCCGTCAGCGCATAATTGACCTTCGTGCGGCTGCGCAGATGCTTTTTCTCCCAGCCGAGGATCTGTCTCAGCACTTTTTCCTCTTTCGGATATTTCTGCATACAGCCGCCCCCTTTCTTTTTGTCATATCCTCACAGGATCTTGTGGATCTCACTGATCGCACCGCGTACCAGCTGTTCAAACTGCGGTGCCGCTTTGTCTGCCGCTTCCTTGACTTCTTCATGCGAGAGCGGATGCGGCGAGATGCCCGCAGCCAGATTGCTGATGCAGGAAATACCGCAGATCTCCATGCCGCAGTGCCGCGCCGCGATCGCTTCGATCGCCGTGCTCATGCCGACTGCGTCCGCACCGAGCATCCGGAACATCCGGATCTCTGCCGGCGATTCATATGCAGGACCTGCCGTCTGGACATAGACGCCCTCTTTCAGCGGGATATCCGCATTGACCGCGATCTTCCGGATCGCTTTGCGCAGTCTTTCGCTGTAAATCCCGCTCATGTCAGGGAACCGCACGCCGAGATCATCGTCATTCGCGCCGCGCAGCGGAGAGGGCACAAAGCTGGAGATCTGATCGGTGATGAGCATGAACTCGCCTGCCTTCATGCCTGCCTGAATGCCGCCTGCCGCGTTGGTCAGGAACAGTACCTTTGCGCCGAGCTTATGCAGCAGACGCACCGGCAGCACTGCTTCCTGCGCGGTATAGCCCTCATACATATGCACTCTGCCCTGCATGACGGCAACCTTGACGCCGTCACAGGTGCCGAATACGAATCTGCCGGCATGTCCCGCGACGGTCGAGACCGGAAAATGCGGGATATCATGATAATCGAGCGTCTGCTCCACTTTGATCTGCTCCGCAAATCCGCCGAGACCGGAGCCGAGGATCAGTGCAATCTCCGGCTGAAAATGAATGCGCTCTGAGACATATGCAAAGCAGCTGTCCAGTTGTTCTTTGACTGTCATTTGACGATTTCCTCCGTTTCATTCCCGTTGACGATCACCGCATCGGGCTTTTCAAAGACTGCGATCTCCGGATTCAGCAGCACGCCGTCCGGATTTTCCGGAACCGCATCGAGCTGCTCCGGCACCGCACCCGGATTTTCCGGCACGGCGTCCGCAGATTCGATCACGGCATCGGGGTTTTCAATCATCTCCTGCCCGTTCAGGATCTCACTGTAGAGATGCATGAACGCCAGCGAGATCTTCTGCGAGAGCGCCTCGCTGTGATCCTGCTCCAGCCGCAGATCCGCTTCCATGAGCGCATTGAGCCGGTTCATTTCGTCCATGAGATTTTTCTCGATCATGCCGCAGTGATGCCCGACCAGATCCATGCAGCGGTCCACGGAATCCTGCAAGTCCGCCGCATAGCCGGAAAGCGCACCGAGCACCTTTTCATCGGCAGCATCCGGATCCAGCCGCGCCGCGGCCTGCTTTTCCATGACATCGACCTGTCTGCCCATTTTTTCGAGACTCTCGGTCAGCAGCTTTAACTGCGCCGCCTGCATATTGCAGAGCGAATCAACGGAATCATTCAGCTTCTTGACCGTGAATGCGGAATAGCGTTCCAGCTTGGCATCAAGCGCCTTCTGCTGCTCGCCGAGCGCATTCAGCTTTGCGTCCATATCGGTCAGCATTTTTGCCAGTGCATTTGCCTGTTCACTCATTGAAAACCCTCCTTTACCGTGAAATGTTCTGTTTGCAGATTACTCCGCTTCGCTTCCGTAGAGATAGATCCGCTGCTCTTTCGTCAGCGTGTCGATCTCAATATCCATGCTGCTGAGCTTGCGGCGTGCGACCGCTGCATCGACCTCGCGCGGGACATTGTTCAGCATCGCGCCGACCGTTCCGCGGTTCTCGATGAGCCACTTTGCGCTGAGCGCCTGAATGGCAAAGCTCATGTCCATGATCTCCGCCGGATGTCCGTCGCCGGCAGCCAGATTGACCAGTCTGCCCTCTGCGATGACATAGATCGTCACGCCGTTCGGCAGCGTATAGCCCATGATATTATTGCGCGCAGGGAAGGATTTCACTGCCAGCTTGCGCAGCCCTTCCATATCGACTTCGACGTCGAAATGCCCTGCATTGCAGAGGATCGCGCCCTCATGCATATTGAGGAAGCTCTTTTCCGTGATGACATGCTCGCAGCCGGTCACCGTGACGAAGAAATCGCCGATCTTTGCGGCATCCTCCATTTTCATGACCGTGAAGCCGTCCATGACCGCTTCGATCGCCTTGATCGGATCGACCTCGGTGACAATGACCTTTGCGCCGAGTCCCTTCGCGCGCATCGCGGTACCCTTGCCGCACCAGCCGTAGCCGGCGACCACAACGGTCTTGCCCGCAACGATCAGGTTCGTGGTGCGGTTGATGCCGTCCCAGACCGACTGACCGGTGCCGTAGCGGTTATCGAACAGATGCTTGCAGTCCGCATCATTGACCAGCATCATCGGGAATTTCAGCGTACCCGCAGCATTCATCGCCTTGAGCCGCAGGATACCGGTCGTTGTTTCCTCGCAGCCGCCGATGACATTTTCGAGCAGCTCCGGATATTCATTGTGGATCAGCGTGACAAGATCGCCGCCGTCGTCAATGATAAAATGCGGCTTTGCTTCGATGACGCGGCGCGTATGTCTGTCATATTCCTCAGGTGTCGTGCCATGCCACGCATAAACATTCAGACCGCCGTGTACCAGTGCTGCAGCAATATCGTCCTGTGTGGAGAGCGGGTTGGAACCGGTGATGTACATTTCCGCACCGCCGGCTGCCAGCACGCGGCAGAGATACGCGGTTTTCGCCTCCAGATGGATCGAAAGCGCAATGCGCTTGCCTGCGAACGGCTTTGTTTCTGAAAAGTCTGCTTCGATCCCCCGCAGAAGCGGCATGTTATTCTTTACCCATGCGATCTTCTGCTCTCCGGATTCCCAGAGATTGATGTCACGGATTTCACTTGTGTTGTTCATAGACACTGTACCTCCTTGATCTTGCAGTTACCCTGCGCTATCATTTTACCATATTTTGCGCGGAATTGCAAGTGTTCTGCGCCGAATTTCCGAATCCGGCACAACGGCAGCAAGAAATACTTGACGAAATCGTCATTTTGTAGTACAATATACAAGAGTACCGGCGCTTTCTGCCGGATGCGTGCGGCACTGCACAGTTATGCAGCGCCGTCCGATGCTTTTCAACGAAATGAGGGTTTGCATACTATGTGCACAGAGCAAAAGGAGTCCGCGTCCCTGTTTGCAGCCAGAAACCTGACCATGCTGGTCGATTTCTATGAGCTGACAATGGCGAACGGCTTTCTCGAAAACGGCCTTGGGAATGTCACCGCATGCTTCGATCTGTTCTTCCGCAAGGTGCCCGATCAGGGCGGATATGCGATCATGGCAGGACTTGAGCAGGCAATCGAATACCTGAAAAATCTGCGCTTTACCGATGCGGATATCGAATATCTGCGCGAAAAGCATATTTTTTCCGAGGCATTCCTGCAGTATCTTGCTGACTTTACATTTTCCTGCGATGTCTGGGCGATTCCGGAAGGCACACCGATCTTCCCGAATGAACCGCTGCTGACCGTGCGCGGTCCGGCGATGCAGGCGCAGTTCATCGAAACGATGCTGCTGCTCTCGATCAATCACCAGTCTTTGATCGCGACAAAGGCAAACCGCATCGTCCGCGCCGCTGACGGCAGACCGGTCATGGAGTTCGGCTCCCGCAGAGCGCAGGGCAGCGACGGTGCCCTCTATGGCGCAAGAGCCGCCTATATCGCGGGTGCAGCCGGTACGGCTTGTGCGATCTGCGACAGAGAGTTCGGCGTTCCGGCGCTCGGCACGATGGCACACAGCTGGGTGCAGATGTTCCCGACCGAGTTGGACGCGTTCCGCGCCTATGCAAAGGTCTATCCGGATGCCTGCACGCTGCTGGTCGATACCTACCATGTGCTGAAATCCGGCGTTCCGAATGCGATCACCGTCTTTCAGGAGCTGAAGGCTGCCGGACACGTCCCGCAGGGCATCCGCATCGACAGCGGCGACATCGCGTATCTCTCCAAAAAAGCCCGCATCATGCTCGATGAAGCAGGGCTGCCGGAAGTCAAGATCGTGGCATCTAATTCGCTTGACGAATACATCATCCGCGACCTGCTCGTGCAGGGTGCGCAGATCGACAGCTTCGGCGTCGGCGAGCGCCTTGTCACATCGCGTTCCGAGCCGGTCTTCGGCGGCGTCTATAAGCTTGCTGCTGCCGGAACGACCGCGCAGCCGGATGTGCTTGTCCCGAAGATCAAGATCTCCGAAAACGCCGCAAAGATCACAAATCCCGCGTTCAAGACGCCGTGGAGACTGTTTGACGGTGAGACCGGCATGGCGATTGCAGACGTCATCACCCTCGCGGACGAGGTCATCGACGACAGCAAGCCCTATGTCATCTTCGATCCGGAGTTCACGTACAAGCGCAAAACGCTGACCGATTTCCGTGCGGTAAAGCTGCAGGTTCCTGTGTTTGAAAAAGGAAAATGCGTGTATGAATCCCCGTCGATCGGCGAGATCCGCGCCTACTGCGCAGAGCAGCTCGATACGATCTGGGATGAGGTCAAGCGCTTCGAGAATCCGCATGCCTATTATGTCGATCTGTCCGAGCCGCTCTGGAAGCTCAAACGCGAGATGCTCGACAAATATTTCGCAGACTGAACCGCTCCTTTTAGAAAGGAATTACCAATGGATCACCCTTTGCACCGCATCCGCATGTCACACGCTCCGATCGCGATCGACCTGACGGACGGCAGCGAACGCGGCGAATATGTCCCGCAGGACTATATCCTGCGGACGCTCGGCAGACCGATGCGGGCTGTCAATCTCATGTACTGCTACTATCCGCTGGACAAGACCTTCCCCGCCCGCGCAAGATATGCGTTTGCGGATCAGACCGTTTCGTTCCAGTGGGATTATCCCTATGACGACTATTTCCCGTATACCGGCGGACTGAACGGCTCCCGCAGCGGCGAGGTCTTCCGGCAAATGCAGGATATCCGGCGGCACGGTCAGGATGTGATGCTGACGCTCACCTGCGATCCGCATGTGACGGACGAACATCTCATCGCGATCGCAGAGGATCTGAAGCCCTACGGCAGGATCATGCTGCGGCTCAATCATGAGGCGACCGGAAACTGGTTCTCCTTCAATAAACGCGCATCCTACAAGGAAGTCGCGGACTTCTTCGTGCATGCAGGCGACGTCATCCGCGCGCATGCACCGAATGTCCGGACGGTCATCTGTATCGGCGGTGCTGCGCATCCCGATGCGGAAGAAATGATGCGGGAACAGGAATTTGCCCCGACGATTCCCGCTGCCGATATCTGGGCGGTCGATCAGTACATTGCACTGCACTGGGGCTGGCCCTACGATGTGGCACTGCCGGACGGGCATTCCCACAGACGGGACAGCGCCGCGTATACCTATGCACTGACCAAGCGCTCGTTCCGGCGGTTCACCGAACTCAACGGCGGCACCGCTAAGCCGATGTACCTGACAGAGTTCAATGCGGACGGCGATGTGACCGGACCGTATGAACAGTGCAGCACGGTCGATGCGTTCTTCCGGCTGCTGAAAGAAGATCCGGAACCGTGGCTCTCGGCGCTGAATTTCTATCAGTTCCGCGACCGCGGCAGGCTCGGACTTGAAACCGAGGATCCCTCGAATGCCGAGATCGGCGTGCCGCAGCCTGTCATGGATACCTTCCGGAAATGGATCCGCGATCCGCTCTTTCAGCCGCAGTTTTCCGACTGCGGTGCACAGACACTCCCTGTGAAGCTGCGCTGGGGCGGCGCAGAGGATGCCGAGGGGCTTGCGATCCCGCTGCATTTTGACGGCAATCCGCATTTCTGTGAATTGCAGTTTGCAGATGACGGAAACTATATGCTGGAGCTGAACGGACGCTGGTTTTATAAGGCGCCGCGCACACGGTTTGTCGATCTGATGCCGGCATTCTATGCAGAACCGCTGCAGGCACCCTGCGATCTGACCTTGCGGCTCTTTGCACCGCCTGCTTCCGGCAGAAACGCTGATACCGCGGCGCCGGACGGGCTGCTGAACAGCTATACGGTCGTCCGCAGACTGCCGGAAATCCGCATCGCCTATGCCCCTGTGGAGGAGAGCCGTGACTGATACAGATACACTTTATGTAACCGACCTTGACGGCACGCTGCTGCAGCCGGATGTTTCCGTGTCGGCGCGTTCCCGCAGCATGCTCGCGGAACTGCTCGCCGAAGGTCTCCCGCTGACCGTCGCGACCGCAAGAACCTCTTTTACCGTCATGCCGCTGCTTGCGGGACTGCCGTTCACGCTGCCGCTGATCCTGCAAAACGGCTCGGTGCTGCACGATCCCGTGCACGACCGCATTACGGATGCCGCCGGCATTGCGCCGGATGCGTTCCGCGATGTTGTTGCGCTCTACCGGCAGTTCGGCTTCAACGGCTTTGTCTTCTGCGTGCCGGACGACACGCTCCGCTGCTGCTACACGGAGCTTTCCACCCCGCATATGCAGAATTATTATCAGGCGCGGCAGGACAGATTCCGGAAACCGTTTTATCAGGTTGCCGCGCTGACCGATCTTGCAGATCAGTGTCCGGTCTATCTTTCGCTGAATGCGCCGAAACCGCAGCTTGATCCCATTCGCGAAGCACTGCGGCAGCTGAGCGGCATCTCGGTCGCCTACTATCAGGATGTGTACGAACCGGAGATCTGGTATCTGGAGGTCTCCGCGCCGGAAGCGTCCAAATTCCACGGCGTCCGCAAGGTGCAGGCATTGACCGGCGCCCGTCATGTGACAGGCTTCGGCGACAACCGCAACGATTTCCCGCTGTTCGACGCATGTGACACGAAGATCGCAGTCGGCAATGCAGCCGATTTACTGAAAGAACGTGCCGATCTGGTCATCGGCAGCAATACAGAAGATGCCGTCGCGGAATATCTGCGCAAGTCATTTCACGGGGGAAAATCAACATGAAAAAGCTCATTCTGATTCCCGCACTCACTGCGGCGCTGCTCTGCTGCACGGCATGCGGTACGAAAACACCGCCGGAATCCGAAGCGCCTGAACAGAGTTCAGAGATACAGATACTAACAACAATCCCTCTGTCGGAGCCGGAACCCGCGGAATCGTCCGAAGCGGAAGAATCGGACAGCGCGAACGATGCCGTTGTTGTGCAGGTGCATGAGCAAGGCACGCCGGATCCGGAAACCGGAACGCCGCAGATGATGCATGTCTCCGGTGATTTCACCGCGACCGTCCGGAAGCTGATCCCGGATTATGTGTCGGATCCCGATACGCCGCGGGCAGCTGTGGTCACGCTGTTTCAGGACGGTCCCTTTGTGCTGCAGCTCGATGAACAGATCTGCGCGCAATTGCAGGAAGATACGACCTATACTTTCATCATCGGGGAACAGGATGCGGAGCTGCCGCCGTCGGAATACACAAGCGACGGATCTGTGCAGGATTCCGCACTGATTTTACGGCATATTCACGTTACGGATTTCCGTGAGCCGACCGATGACGAATACGGACTGGAATGCTGGCGCGTCACATGCGCTCCGGCTTCATAATACCAGAAACAACAGCCCCGAAAAGGGCTGAAAAAAGGAGAATAGACATGAAAAAACTGATGCTTGGAAACGAAGCATTCGCAAGAGGTCTTTACGAGGCAGGCTGCCGGTTTGCATCCAGCTATCCGGGTACGCCGTCCACGGAGATCACCGAAACGATTGCAAAATACGACGAAGTCTATGCAGAATGGGCACCGAATGAAAAGGTCGCTGTGGAATCTGCACTCGGCGCCAGCTTTGCAGGTGCAAGAGCATTCGCAGCCATGAAGCATGTCGGTCTGAACGTCGCTGCAGATCCGCTCTACACCGCAGCTTATACCGGTGTCAACGGCGGTCTGGTCATCGCGGTCGCGGACGATCCGGGCATGCATTCCTCGCAGAATGAGCAGGATTCCCGTCACCATGCGATCGCATCCAAGGTGCCGATGCTGGAGCCGTCCGATTCGCAGGAATGCAAGGATTTTGCGATGCTCGGCTATGAGATCTCCGAAGAATTTGATACGCCGGTGCTCGTGCGCACCGCAACCAGAGTGGCACATTCGCAGAGCGCTGTCGAGCAGCTCCCCCGTCAGGAAAAAGAGCTGAAGCCCTATGTCAAGACACCGCAGAAGTATGTCATGGTGCCGGCAAATGCAAAGCTGCGCCATGTTGTCGTGGAAGAACGCACCAGAAAGCTGATCGCTTATGCAGAGACCGCCGCGATCAACAAGGTCGAGGACAACGGCTCCGAGATCGGCGTCATCACCTGCGGCGCATCCTATCAGTATGCAAAGGAAGCACTCGGCGACAAGGTCAACTACCTCAAGCTCGGCATGACCAACCCGCTGCCGGATCAGCTTTTCCTCGATTTTGCTGCAAAATGCAAGACCGTCTATATCATCGAGGAGCTCGACGGCATCCTCGAACAGCATGCAAAGGCACTCGGCATCGCCTGCAAGGGCAAGGAGATCTTCGGCAACATCGGTGAGCTGAATCAGGTCATCATCGCGGAGAAGCTGCTCGGTCAGAAGCCGGAAGTCACTGCATATCCGGAGCAGCTGCCGGTCCGTCCGCCTGTCATGTGTGCCGGATGTCCGCACCGCGGCGTCTTCTACACCCTCGCAAAGCACAAGATCACCGTTTCCGGCGATATCGGCTGCTATACGCTCGGCGCTGCAAAGCCGCTCGAATCCATTGACTGGACGATCTGCATGGGCTCCTCTGTCTCCTGCCTGCACGGCTTCAACAAGGTGCTCGGCGAAAAGTCCCAGAACAAGACTGTTGCCGTCATCGGCGATTCGACCTTCATGCACACCGGTCTGAACAGCCTTGTCAATGTCGCGTATAACGCATCCAACTCCACGGTCATCATCCTCGATAACTCGATCACCGGCATGACCGGTCACCAGCAGAACCCGACCACAGGCAAGAACCTCAAGGGCGATCCGGCTGCTGCGGTCGATCTCGAAGCACTCTGCCATGCGATCGGCATCAAGCGCGTCCGCGTTGCAGATCCGTACAAGCTCTCTGAAATGGAGCAGGCGATCACAGAGGAGCTCGCTGTCGATGAGCCGTCTGTCATCATCAGCCGCCGTCCCTGCGCGCTGCTGAAATATGTCAAGCACAATCCGCCGCTGCATGTTGATTCCGACAAGTGCAGAAGCTGCAAGATGTGCCTGAAACTCGGCTGCCCTGCGATCTCCATGAAGAACGGCAAGGCTTGCATCGACCATACCCAGTGCGTCGGCTGCGGCATCTGCGAGGAGCTCTGCAAATTTGACGCGATCGGCAAATAATCCGCCGGAACGCATGCGGCGATCCGGCATTTCAGAAACCGGATTGATCCTGCATACCAAAAATGAGAATTACGAACGAAAAGGAGTTCTGTAAATGGAAACGAAATCAGTCATGATCGTCGGCGTCGGCGGACAGGGTTCTCTGCTCGCCAGCCGCATCCTCGGCAATGTGCTGCTGCAGCAGGGCTTTGCCGTTAAGGTCAGCGAAGTCCACGGCATGAGCCAGCGCGGCGGCTCTGTCGTCACCTATGTCAAATACGGCGATGCCGTCTATTCCCCTGTCGTGGAAAAGGGCGAAGCAGACGTCATCATCTCGTTCGAGCTGCTCGAAGCCGCAAGATGGGCTGCATGTCTGAAAAAGGGCGGCAAGATCGTCACCTCGACACAGACACTCGATCCGATGCCTGTCATCACCGGTGCGGCAACGTATCCGGAAGGCATCATCGAAAAACTCAACGGAATGGGCATTGATGTCACGGCTGTCGATGCACTCTCCCTCGCGGAGCAGGCAGGCAGCGCAAAGGCATCCAATGTCGTGCTGATGGGCGTCGTTTCCAAGAAAATGGAGTTTGACGAGTCTGTCTGGCAGGAAGCGCTCAATCAGTGCGTGCCGGAAAAGTTCATTGAGATGAACCGCAAGGCATTCGCACTTGGCAGAGAGGCATAATTTACGGGACATGTTGTTTTTTCAGCTGTGAACCGACCTTCCAGCCGCATGACACGACTCCTGATTTTATTTTTGAAAGGAATGAACCCCAATGGCAAAGTATTGGCACGAGGACATTGAGACAATGCCCCGCGAAGACATGCGAAAGCTCCAGAGCGAACGTCTTGTCGCACAGGTGAAGCATGTCTACGAGCATGTCCCCTATTACAGAGATCTGATGGACAAAAAAGGCGTCAAGCCGGACGACATCCAGTCTGTTGACGATCTGCACAAGCTGCCGTTTCTCTCAAAGGCAGATCTGCGCGAAGCATATCCCTACGGATTGCTTGCGACTCCGCTCTCCGACTGCGTGCGCATCCACTCGACAAGCGGCACGACCGGAAAGCGCGTTGTTGCGTTCTATACGCAGCATGACATTGATCTCTGGGAAGACTGCTGCGCGCGTGCGATTACAGCAGCCGGCGGAACAGAAGACGATGTCTGTCAGGTCGCATACGGCTACGGACTGTTCACGGGCGGTGCAGGTCTGCACGGCGGCTCCCATAAGGTCGGCAGCCTGACGCTCCCGATGTCTTCCGGCAATACCGAGCGGCAGATCCAGTTCATGCGCGATCTCGGCGCAACGATCCTCTGCTGCACGCCGTCCTATGCGGCATACATCGGCGAAACCCTGCATGACATGGGACTGACGCCGGATGATATCAAGCTGAAAGCGGGTATCTTCGGTGCAGAGCCGTGGACAGAGGAAATGCGCCGCTCGATCGAGAAATCCCTCGGCATCAAGGCTTACGATATCTTCGGTCTGACCGAAATTTCCGGTCCGGGCGTAGCATTCGAGTGCGCCGAGCAGACCGGCATGCATATCAATGAGGATCACTTCATTCCGGAGATCATTGATCCGGAGACCGGCGAAGTCCTGCCGGAAGGTACCGTCGGCGAGCTGGTCTTCACCAGCATCACCAAGGAAGCCTTCCCGCTGCTGCGCTACCGCACCCGCGATCTCTGCGTGCTCTCCCGCAAGAAGTGCTCCTGCGGCAGAACGCTCATCAAAATGGCAAAGCCGATGGGCAGAAGCGATGACATGATGATCATTCGCGGCGTCAATGTGTTCCCGTCCCAGATCGAGACCGTTCTGATCGAGCAGGGGTATTCCCCGAATTATCTCATCGAAGTCGATCGCAAAAACAATACCGATACGCTGGATATCAGCGTGGAGATGACGCCGGAGCAGTTCTCCGACAAGATGAAGGATGTGCAGGAAAAGGAGCGCAGCCTTGCAGCGGCGATCAAGACCATGCTCGGCATCAACCCGAAGGTGCATCTGGTCTCTCCGAAGACGATCACCAGAAGCGAAGGCAAGGCTGTCCGTGTCATCGACAGGCGCAAGCTGCATGACTGATCTCTGCATCATCAGCATATCATATTGACATAAAGGAGTATTTCTAACTTGAGCAAGACTATTCGCGCTATCCTGAGCGCCTTTGCAGCTGCTGCGATCCTGACCGGATGCGGCGCTGCCGGCGGCTCCGGGAACTGCACATATGTTGACATCTACGGTGTACAGAATAAAATCGAAGATTTCCGCGTGCAGCCGGATGCGGCACTGGATGCTGTCATCGCAGAAAACGATCCCGAACCGTCGGACATTGTGACACTGAATGACGGCAGCTTTACGATCAGGCAGCATCTGAATGCAAATGATACCGTCATCTGGAGCGGCACGTACAGCAGCGATAACAATGCGCTGAAATTCAATTATTCCGGTGCAGAGGTCAGCGGAAGTCTGAACGGGCAGACGTTCCGGAACCGGATCCCGTCGCTGAACGAAAGCGGCAGCTTTCCGGATCAGATCATACCGCTGGTTTACCTTTCAGATATCGCGCGGACAAACTCGAAACTCCCGATTGCGGTGATGCGCAGTCCGGAAGCGCCGTTCTCTGCCGAACAGCACGGAGATTTTCTCTGTGTGCCAATGTACGGACTGACCGTTTCCGGCAATTATCAGCAGGGCAGCAGATTTGAAATGGAGTATGTACCGGCGGATACACTCCGGAGCGACCGGTATTCTCTCGCATATTACAATGAAGCGGATGCATCCTATTCTGCACAGCCGAATGCGGAAACGATGAATTTCCAGCTGCAAATGCTTGCAAACCGGTACGGCATGGAAAATCCGGACGATCTCCGGTTTCATCTGACATTCTCTGACGGAAAATGGGAGATGCACAGCACCGCAGACGGCAAACTCATCAGCAGCGGCAGCTATGCGGAAAGCAAAAAGCATTCCGGTTTTCTGACCATGTATGAGGATCCCGCGGAAAATGAGATCGCAAACGACTATTATCCGCTGTTCCTTTACATTGACAATGACCGGATCTATTATCCCGGATTTATCAGAAAAGGATAAATTCCTGAAAAAAGGAGGATCACACTATGGATACGATCAAACAGTTTTCTGTTTTCGTTGAGAATAAACAGGGCAAAATGGCTGAACTGACGCGTCTGCTTGCCGATGCCGGCATCGACCTGCGCACGCTGAGCCTCGCCGATACCCGCGATTTCGGCATCCTGCGCATCATCGTCGATCAGCCGGAAAAGGCGGAAGACCTCCTGCTGGAGAACGGCTGGACATTCAAGGTTACATCCGTCATCGGCATCAAGGTTCCGGACTGCCCCGGCGGTGTCGCGACGGTTCTGGAAACGCTGAATGATGCAAATGTCAACGTAGAGTATATGTATGCATTCGTCAACCGGACGCCCGGCAGAGCCGATACAGTCGTCTGCGTGGACGATGAGCAGGCGGCACTTTCTGCACTGCGCAGCAAAAATATCGAGATCCTCACAGCAGAGGAAGCATACGACATCTGATGTGAATTGTATCATCAAAATGTCGATTTTCACATTTTCACCACAAATCGCTGTCAGGCTATTGACTTTTCCGCTGAAAACATGTATAATAAATACAGCAGGGAACAGACAGGCTGAACCTGATTATCCCGAATAATACAGCGCAGCGGCAGCATATCTGCGGTGCGGAATGGAGTGTGTTTCATGAGTATCTTTGACAAGGTCAGTGACATGAGCAGAGGCATCAGCGAAAAGGCTTCCAATGTCTCTGAAGTCAGCAACCTCAAACGCAAAATTCTCTACGAGGAGGAAAGAATCGTAGAGATCTTCGCCGATCTCGGCAAGAAGTACTACAAGAATCCGGATGAGGATCCGGCTGTTTTCCGTGCGCTGTGCGACGACATTGACGCGCGCCGCCGCCGCATCAAGAAAATGAAGTTTGAGCTGAACACGCTCCGCGGCTACAAAATGTGCCCGAAGTGCGATGCAGAAAACAGCGAGAAGAACATCTTCTGCGGTGTCTGCGGTGCACGGCTTCCCGATCCGGAGGACGAAGATTTCTCCTCTCTGGAAGAAAACGATTACTACACCGAGACCAGCAATCAGTTCTTCAATGCAGACAGCACCGGCAATATCGGCATCTGATCTGCAAAAAACAATCAAAAATCAAAACGGATGCTCTGCCATTGTGCAGGGCATCTTTTTTGTACATGCGTGATTCTATCCGCAGCCCGTCCCGCATATGATACACCAGAAGCAACGAAAGGGGGTGCTCCGTATGAGCATCCGGAGCAGCTTTCAGCAGATGCTCCCCTACCTCACGCCGGAGCTGCAAGCCCCGCTGCGGCATCTTCCGGAGCAGGACAGCGTGCAGGAGATCCGGCTGCGCTGCGGCAGACCGATGCAGGCAGTCCGCGGCGGGATCGGATTTACCGTCACCGCGCAGGGACTTTGTATCGGCGCGTCCGGCGGCATTCCCGTCACCGGACAGGCAATCGAAGCCGTTTTCCGGAATGTCTGCGCACACTCCGTCCATAGCTTTCAGGACGCGATCCGGCAGGGCTTTGTCACGATCGCAGGCGGCAGCCGCGTCGGGATCTGCGGCACGGCGGTCATCAAATCGAATCAGCTTGACACCGTCCGGAGCATCAGCGGACTCAATCTCCGCATTGCATCGGAACGCCGCGGCTGTGCCGAAGCGCTTGCAGAGCGGATCGGCGATCCGCGGCAGACCGGCGGCGTATTGCTCGCAGGCGCACCGGCATCCGGCAAAACAACGATTTTACGTGATCTCGCAAGAATCTACGGCGAAAGGATGCGCGTCTGCGTACTGGACGAGCGCGGAGAGATCGCTGCTGTCCGGAACGGGATGCCGCAGTTTGCACTCGGCATGCAGACCGATGTGTTCGACGGTTATCCGAAAGCGGAAGCGATCGCGATTGCAGTGCGCGTCATGTCGCCGGAGCTGCTGATCTGCGACGAGATCGGTACAGAGGAAGAAGCCGATGCGCTGCTGCGTTCGATGCATACCGGCGTCACGCTGATCGCCTCGGCACATGCGGGATCTTTGCAGGCACTGCGCATGCGCCCGCAGATCCGGCGGCTGACAGATGCGGGCGTTTTCCGGCAGGCATATCTGCTCGGGACAGGCAAAAACTGCGGCAATATGACCACATTTCAGAAATTCGGGGGCGATCATCCATGAAACTGTTCGGTGCCATGCTGGTGCTCGGTGTCTGTATCCGCTGCGGCATGACGTCTGCCGCAAAGCTGACGCGCCGCGCCGGACGCATCCGGCTGCTGCGGCAGCTGCTGACAGATGCGGAATCCGCGCTGCAATTTACGCTGCTGCCGGTCGGGGAACTGCTGCATCAGCTCGTAGGACAGGCAGTCTATCGAGAGCTGACATTTTTGCAGGACGCTGCGGCACATGCGGAATCATTTCCCGAAAGCTGGCATACTGCATTGCAGGCGGACAGCCGGCTCATGCCGGACGAAAAAGCCGTTCTCGAAACATTCGGCAGCACGCTCGGCAGTACCGCGCTGGACGGGCAGATCAGCACGATCGGGCTCTGTCTGGAACGGCTCGCGCAAATGCAGACCGATGCGGAGCAATATGCAAAAGAAAAGGGCGGTCTCTACCGCAGTCTCGGTCTGTTCGGCGGGCTGTTCTGCGTGATTTTGCTGCTGTAATCCTGAAGAAACGGAGCGGTTTGAATGAATATCGACCTGATTTTCAAGGTCGCCGGCATCGGCATTATTGTCGCGGTGCTGAACCTCGTCCTCAAGCGCGCGGAACGCGAGGAACAGGCAATGCTGACCACGCTTGCCGGACTGATCGTCGTGCTGATGCTGATTATTGCGGAGATTCAGGAGCTGTTCGACACGGTGAAAACGGTGTTCGGGCTATGGTGACGGCATTGCAGGTCGCGGGCATCAGCATCACTGCGGTTCTGCTGGCGAAAATGCTGCAGCGCTATGCGGCGGAACAGGCAATGCTCCTGACACTGCTGCTCGGCACAATGCTGACGGCTGCCGCGATCGTTGCGATGACGCCGGTGCTCACGCAGATAGACATGCTGCTGTCCGCGGGCGGGCTCGATCCGCAGCAGACCGCCTGCATCACAAAGGCAATCGGCATCTGCTGCATCACGCAGCTCGCCGCGGATGTTTGCAGGGACGCGGGCGAATCCGCGCTGACAACGGCGGTTCTGCTGACCGGAAAAATTGCGCTGCTGCTGATCGCGCTGCCCATGATCGCGCCGCTGACAAAGCTGCTGGAGGAGGTGCTCCATTGCACAGGGTTATTCGGATAGCAACGATCGTTCTGCTCGTATTTACACTGTTTTCATGTGTATCAATCCACTGCGCGGCAATTGCGGACGAGCCGATGCAGGAGATGCAGCAAGCCGCAGCAGACCTCGATATTCCGCAGGAGGCAGAGGATGCACTGGACGATCTTGCGATAGATGCCACAGATCCGCAGGGCATGCTTTCGCTCTCGCCGGAATCGGTATTCCGGAAGCTCCGGCAGACGGCAGCGGATGAAGCAGCTGCCCCGCTCCGGCTCTGCGGCTCGCTGCTCGCGCTGACCGTTCTGGCAACATTGCTCGGCGGGCTGACCGATGCGGCTGCGGAATCTGCGCTGCGGCGGATCTATGATGCGCTCTGCACTGTGATCTGCGTGACAGTCGCTGCAAAACCGCTCTGCGGCTGTCTGCTCCGGACGGCTGCCGCACTCGACCGCTCGCAGCTGTTCATGGCAAGCTTTGTGCCCGTATTTGCTGCATTTCTCGCGGCGGGCGGCTCAATTGCCGGCAGCGCATCCTATCAGGCATTCGTGCTGTTTCTGACCGAGATCATCATGCAGCTGACAAACGGGATGTTGCTGCCGCTGCTGCAAATGAGCACGGCGCTCGGCATTGCGGATGCGGTCAATCCGCAATTGCGGCTGGAAAAGCTTGCCGGCGGTCTGCGAACTGCTGTAACATGGATCCTCGGCACGATGATGGCACTGTTCTCGGCGCTGCTCTCGGTGCGGACATTCGTCGCATCCGCCGCGGACTCCCTTGCTGCCAAATCCGTGCGGCTGCTGACAGCCGGCATGATCCCGATTGTCGGCAGCGCGGTCTCGGACGCATACGGCACGGTGCAGGGCAGCATCCGGCTGCTGCGGAACGGAACCGGCGCGGTCGGCATCATCGTCATCATTCTGCTGACTGTTCCGCCGCTGCTGTCGCTGCTGCTGCACCGCGCGGTCTTCTGGCTGATGCAGGTGTTCGCGGATATGGCAGGCGCGGAATCGCTCGCGAAGCTTTACCGCAATATGCAGGCGGTGCTTTCGGCAGCATTTGCAATGCTGGTCTGCTGCGCCGTCATGCTGATTTTTTCCAGCGCGATCATGATTCTGCTGACCGGTGCTTCATAGGGAGGGACGACATGGATGCACTTCGTACCGCTGTCCTCTGCGCTTGCATGGCAGCACTCGGACTGACGCTCGCAGAGGGCGTACTGCCGGTCGAGCGTTTTTCGCGGCAGATCCGGCTGATGTTTGCGGCTCTGATGATGACGGTTCTGCTGAAGCCGCTGACCGCATTGCATTTCACATCACTGCATACGGAATCGCAGCAGACAGAAGATTATCGCAGCGAGATCACCGATCTTGCGGCAGATGCACAGGCACAGGCGGTCAGCGAAAGCATTCTCCATGCGCTCAATCAGCAATTGGAAGCGCGGGCGATCCCCTGCCGCGTCACCGGCATTTCTGCGCATATTTCCGAATCCGGCAGCATAGTTATCAATGAGGTTCGGGTGAACGGCAATCTGCTCACGGGCGCTGTCTGTCTGAGGGAATGGCTCGGCAGCGATGTCACGATCACAGAGGAGGAAGGATGATATGCCGCAATGGTACAGTGAATTGCGCGAAAAGCTCGCAGATAAGCAGAAATCATCATTTCTGATCCTGCTGGGGCTCTGCGGCGTATGCCTGCTTCTGCTGCCGAATCTGCTGCCGGAGAAGTCCCCGCAGCCGCGTGCAGAGCCGCAGGATGCCGGATTCAGCGCGGAAACCTACCGCGAACAGCTCGAAAAAAGGCTGACCGATCTGCTCGAAGACCTCGACGGCGTGGGACATGTACAGGTCATGATCACATGCAGCTGTTCGGCGGAGCAGGTCTATGCAGAAGCGGTAAAATCGGCGCAGAGCGACCGCAATATCCAACAAGAAACAGAATACATCATCACCCGCAGCGGCGGCAATGAATCGGCACTGATCGAAAAAACGCGCTATCCCGCCGTGCAGGGCGCTGCGATCCTCTGTACCGGCGGCGGGCATGCCGCAGTGCAGGAGCGTGTCAGCCGTGCCGCCGCTGCATTGCTCGGCATTTCTCCGGCAAGGATCTTTGTCGGACAATCTTCCGAAACCTGAAAGGAGCCTGTTTACTATGAAAAAGCCTACTGTCATCATCGGAAAGAAGCAGATCGTTCTGAGCGCGCTGACGCTGCTGCTCGGCGGTGCGGTCTATCTGAACTATGTGCTCGCGGACGGAAACGGACTGCTCTCCGCAGAGCTGCTGCGCACAGACGCGGACACCGAAACTGCCGAAGCAGATGATCTCGCAAGCTACGGCAATGCGGAAATGGTCAGCGCATCGCCGACAAAAGCGGACTATTTTGCGCAGGCGCGGCTCGACCGGCAGAGCAGCCGCGATTATGCCGTGCAGACGCTCCAGAGCATCATCGGCGGCGGCGATCTGAGTCAGGACGAAATGGTCACAAACGCGATCGACGCGGTCAATCTGTCGCGGCAAATGGAAAGCGAAAGCGTCATCGAAAACCTGATCCTCTCGCAGGGATTTTCGGACTGCGTGGTCTATCTCGACGGACAGAGCGCAAAGGTCGTGGTCGAAAGCAGCGGTCTGAAACCGGAGCAGGCTGCCGCGATCAAGGAGATCATCCTCACGGAATCGGACGTTGCACCGGAGGGAATCCGGATTTTTGAGGTAGCTACGGGGGCAGAATTGCCGGAAAACGTGCAGGAATAAAAAAATATTTGCCAAAAGTCCGGATTTTTTCAAAAAAAGGTTGTACGAACGAAAAAAATCTGTTATAATATAAGATGTATGATTGCAGGCTGACAGCAGGTGCATTGTCCCCTGCTGTCCGTCTGATTTCCATTGTCGAATTGAGGAGGAATCCAGAATGAGCAACGATTATCCGAAGAAAGCTGTCGTCAGCGGCGAAGTGAAGATTTCCGAAAACGTCATCCGCTCGATCGCAGGCGTTGCCGCCGCAGAGGTCGAAGGCGTCGCAGAGCTCACTGAAAGCAAGGGCTCGCTGCTGAAGCCGGCACAGGCTCCGGTCAGCGTTTCGGTCGTCAATGATATGGTTGAGATCACCGTCCGGCTCGTGCTGACAAGCGGCTGCCGCCTGACCACCGTTTCGGAGCAGGTGCAGAAGAATATCAAGGATAATGTCCAGAGCATGACCGGCGTCATTGTCTCCAAGGTGCATGTCATTGCATCGGACATTGCTTTTGATGACTGATTCAGCGGAAAGGATCCCGAACATGCCGAAAATTACCAGACGTGAAATCCGAGACAGCGCAATGAAGCTGCTGTTTGAAACAACCCTGCGCGATGATCCGATCGAAACACTCTACGAGATCGCAGAGGAGATCGACGAGATCATCGTCAATGATGATGTGCGCGCACTCGTGGACGGCACACTCGCACATCAGTCCGAGATCGACGAAAAAATCCAGCAGCTCAGCCCGAAGCGCGCTGTCAGCAGAATCGCAAAGCTCCCGCTCGCGATCCTGCGGCTTGCGATGTATGAGATCCTCTATGACGATCTGACACCGGTGAATGCTGCGATCTCCGAAGCGATCCTGCTTGCGGAGAACTATACGAGCAACATAGAGGATGTCCGGTTCATCAACGGTCTGCTCGGCGCCTATGCCAGAGCAAACCCGCAGCCGGAAACGGACGGCACTGCCTCATGAAGCTGCTCGGCATCGACACCAGCAATTATACAACATCCTGCGCGTGGTTCGATACGGAATCCGGCGAGATGCGTCAGCGCAAACAGCTGCTGCCCGTTCCGGAAGGACAGGCTGGGCTCCGGCAGAGCGATGCGGTCTTTCATCACACCAGACAGCTGCCCGACCTGATCGAGCAGCTCGCGGAAGATGCAGGCGGCGGACTGCCGGCGGACGCGATCGGCGTTTCGGTCTCGCCGCGATCCGCAGAGGGCTCCTATATGCCCTGCTTTCTGGCAGGTCGGGGCGCGGCACGGATCCTTGCGGCGGCAAAGCATGTTCCGCTGCATGAGACCTCGCACCAGATGGGACATATCCTTGCGGCACTGTTTTCTGCCGACTGTCTCTCGTGGATCAGACCGGACGGCAAGCCGTTCCTTGCATTCCATGTCAGCGGCGGCACGACGGACTGTGTGCGCTGTATTCCGGATGCGAATGCCGTTCTGCGCATCGAACCGGTCGCCGAATCGCTTGATCTCAAGGCGGGACAGGCAGTTGACCGCGTCGGACTGATGCTCGGACTGCAGTTTCCGTGCGGGGCAGCGCTCGAACAGCTTGCCGCAGAAAGCAGCAGTACCAAGCATATGCAGGTGCATCTGAAAGACGGCTGCTGCTCGCTTTCCGGATTGCAAAATCAGTGCGAACAAATGCTGAAAAAGGGTACCCCGCCGCAGGATATTGCAAAATACTGTCTCAACTCCATTGCCGCCGTGCTCGCGGCGATGACAAAGGATGCTGCGGAAAAGCACGGCAATCCTGCTGTTTTGTATGCAGGCGGCGTGCTCTCCGACCGGCTTATTCAGGATCAGCTGCGCTGTCTCCCGCTGCAAACTGCATTCGCGGAGCCAGCCTTTTCCTGTGACAATGCAGCCGGCATCGCAGTTTATGCAGCATGGAAGGAGAAGCAGACATGTCTATTTTAACAGTCAGTCAGCTGAACCGCTATGTCGCTTTCCGGCTGCAGGAAGACACCAGACTGCGCGGAATCCTGCTGCGCGGCGAAATTGCCAATTTTACGCGGAATTTCCGCTCCGGACACTGCTATTTCAGCGTCCGCGACGAGGAAGCTTCCGTCAAAGCGGTGATGTTCCGCTCCAATGCCGACCGGCTGCGGTTTGCGCCGGAAAACGGCATGCATGTGATCCTGCAGGGCACAGTGACGCTCTATGAACGTGACGGTGCCTATCAGATCAATGTCACGGATATTCAGCCGGACGGCGTCGGCGCACAGGCACTCGCCTTGCAGCAGCGCCGCGAAAAGCTTGCAAAGCTCGGCTATTTTGAAGCGGAGCGCAAGCGTCCGGTCCCGCCGATGCCGCAGAAGATCGGCATTGTGACTTCCCGCAGCGGTGCGGCGCTGCACGATATGCTGCAAATTCTGGAGCGTCGCTATCCGATCGGCGCGGTCTGCATTTATCCGGCGCTCGTACAGGGCGAGGATGCCCCGCGCTCCATTGCGGAATCGCTCCGGAATGCCGGAAAGGACGGCTGCGACATCATTCTTATGGGACGCGGCGGCGGATCAAACGAGGATCTCTCCGCATTCCAGTCCGAGGAAGTCGCAGAGGCAGTCTTTCAGTCGCCGGTGCCGGTCATCAGCGCGGTCGGCCATGAAACAGACCACTGCATCGCAGACGAGGTTGCCGATCTCCGCGCACCGACACCCTCTGCCGCGGCAGAGCTTGCGGTTCCGGAAATCGGCGCACTGTTCGATGCAGTCCGCTTGCAGACAGAGCGTTTGCAGCGTGCTTTTTCTGCGCTGACAGATGAAAAAGCAGAAGCGCTCCGTGCCTTGCAGACGCGGCTGAAACAGCAGAATCCTGCCTTTTCCATTGAGATGAAGCAGGAACAGCTCGCCGGTCTTTCCGCGCGGCTTTCGCATGCGATCGACTCGGCGCTGAATGCGAAGACACAGCAGTTTGCGCTGCTGCTCAATCAGCTGGAAATGGTCAGTCCGGTTTCCATTCTGCAGCGCGGATATGCGCTCGTTTATCATGAAGATACACTCGTCCGGCATGCAGAGGATCTGCAGACCGGCGATACCCTGCGGATCCGGCTCGCAAACGGCACCGTGCTTGCCGATGTGACAGAGATCCGCAAAGGAGATACGGAAATATGAAATTTGAAGAAGGCATGCAGCAGCTTGCTGAAATCACCGCGAAACTGGAAGAAGGCGGCCTGCCGCTGGAAGAAGCCGTCCGGCTCTACGGAGAAGGCGCAAAACTTGCTGACGCCTGCCGCAAGGAACTGGAGCAGGCAAAGCTGACTGTATCTGAATTCGGGAAAACTGCCGGAGATCCGGCGATCGGATAACGGAACGGCAGACACTACATCTGCCGAACGGAGAGAAACATGAATAAAGAACGTCAAAATGCGGAGCAGTTCGTGCGCGCGCTGCAAGGGATGCAGCTGCCGGATGATCTGCAAAACCTGTCGCTCCCGCAGTGCGAGGAGCTTTGCAGGAAGATCCGCAAATTGCTGATCGGCACAGTGCTGCAGACCGGCGGTCACCTTTCGTCCAATCTGGGTGTGGTGGAGCTGACGCTTGCACTGCACCGTCATTTTCATTCCCCGCAGGACAAGCTTGTGTGGGATGTCGGACATCAGGCATATGTACACAAGATCCTGACCGGACGCGCGGACAAACTGCCGCAGCTCCGCAAGGAAAACGGTCTTGCCGGATTCCCCAAGCCTTCGGAATCCGAGCATGATACCTTTATCACCGGTCACAGCTCGACCGCTGTTTCCGCGGCATTCGGCATGGCAGAGGCAATGCGGATGTCCGGCGATACGGAGCATTATGCGGTCGCAATTGTCGGCGACGGCGCAATGACCGGCGGCATGGTCTACGAAGGACTCAACAATGCCGGCAAAACGAAATCGAACCTGATCGTCATTCTCAATGACAACAATCAGGCGATCTCCAAAAATGTCGGCGCGATCGCAAAATATCTCACACGCATCCGCAGCAGCTCGGACTATGTCAAGGCGAAATGGAAGGTCGAAAGCGTCATCCGCAAAACGCCTGCGATCGGCGATATGCTCGCGGTCAAGCTGAAAAATACCAAGGACAAAATGCGCCACAATATCGTGCAGTCCACGATTTTTGAGGAGCTGGGATTCGTCTATCTCGGTCCGGTGGACGGGCATGATATCGAGGCGCTGGACGAGGCGCTGGAAGTCGCGAAAAGCTACCGCAGACCGGTGCTCGTGCATGTCAAAACGGTCAAGGGCAAGGGCTATAAGCCCGCAGAGGAGAACCCCGGCGAATATCACGGCGTTCCCCGCTGCGACCATATTCATGCGGACATTGCTCGCGTCGATCTCGATGCCAAGGATCCCGAACTCTCGATCGACGAATGCTATTCGACTGTATTCGGCAAACACCTGACAGAGCTTGCAAGACAGGACGAAAAGATCTGCGCCGTGACTGCGGCGATGAAATACGGGACAGGTCTGCAATTTTTCTATGCGGATCACCCGCAGCGGTTCTATGATGTCGGCATCGCGGAACAGCATGCCGTCACATTCTGCGCAGCACTGGCATCTATGGGAAAAATCCCCGTATTTGCTGTGTATTCAACATTTTTGCAGCGCGGATTCGACCAGCTGCTGCATGATACGGCAATCGCCGGCTATCATGTCGTGCTCGGCGTGGACCGCGCCGGTATCGTCGGCGAGGACGGCGAAACGCATCAGGGCATCTTCGATATCCCGATGCTGACCGCGATCCCCGGCGCGACGGTCTATTCCCCTGCCAATTACGCCGAGCTGATCTACTGTCTCGGACAGGCGATCTACCACGAGAACGGACTCGTTGCCGTGCGCTATCCGCGCGGAAAGGAAGCCGAGCACTCCCGCCTGAAACCCTGTGCCGTGCTGACACATGATGCCGGAAGTGAAACGCTGCTCATGACATACGGCAGAATTTCCGAGCAGGCAGACAGGGCTGTTGAACAGCTGCGGACATCCGGCATTCCCTGCGGACTGCTCCGCCTGACAAGGATCTATCCGATCCCCGATGAAGTCACCGAAATCGCCTCGCAGTATCAGAATGTTGTCATATTCGAGGAAAGCAGCGCATCGGGCGGCATCGGCGAAAAAATCGCTGCAAAGCTGATGCGCGCGAACTGGCACGGAACCTTCCGATGTCATGCGATCGAGGGCTTTGTGCAGCAGGCATCCGTCAATGCATGTCTGAAAAAGCTCGGTCTGACCGAGGATGCGATGATGCAGGCGGTCCGGGAGCTGCACCATGACTGAACGGCTCGATACAGAACTGACGGCGCGCGGACTGTGCAGCAGCCGGAACCGTGCGCAGACGCTCATTCAGGACGGACATGTCACGGTCAACGGCGTTGTCTGCCTGAAGGCTTCGCGCAAGGTCGCGCCGGAAGATACAATACAGGTAACGGAAGCGCTTCCGTTTGTCGGACGCGGCGGCTATAAGCTGCGGTTTGCGCTCGCGGAATTTCAGATCTCACCCGCCGGCATGCAATGCCTCGATATCGGCGCATCGACCGGCGGATTTACCGACTGCATGCTCCAGCACGGCGCGGCGCATGTGCTCGCCGTCGATGTCGGGCACGATCAGCTGGCGCCCGAACTGCGCAGCGATCCCCGTGTGACCGTCATGGAAGGCACGGATCTGCGGCAGTTAGCTGCGGATACTGCCGGTCTGCCGGCGGATTTTGTGACATGCGATGTATCCTTCATCTCGCTGAAACAGATCATCCCGTGTCTGCCCGCGCTCATGACCGGTTCCGGCTGCGCGGTGCTGCTCGTCAAGCCGCAGTTTGAAGCCGGACGCGCCGCACTCAATAAGCATGGCATTGTCCGCGATGAAAAGATCCGGCAGCAGGTTCTGCGGGAGATCTCCGACTGCTGCGCACAGCACGGACTGCTCCCCCTCGGCAGCTGCGAATCCCCGATCAAGGGTGGCAGCGGCAATACCGAATATTTGTTATATGTGAAAAGAGTATCGCAATGAAATGTGTGATTGATCCGAATCTCTCGAAAAAATCTGCCGGACAGACCGCAAGGCTCGTCTGTAAGCGGCTGCATGATCTGCATGCAGAGATCCGCATGAGCAGAGAGCTGGAATCGGAATATGCCGATCTGGAAAATGTCCGGTTTCTGCCGGCAGAGGAAGTGCTCGAAGGCGCAGATTTTGTCATCGCGATTGGCGGTGACGGCACCATTCTGCGCAGTGCCGGCTGGATCCTCGACGATGCAGCCACAAGAAAATGCGAGCCGGTGAAGCTGGTCGGCATCAATACCGGTACGCTTGGTTTTCTGGCGGCATTTGAAGCTTCCGAGCTCAATATGCTGGACAGGCTCAGCAGCGGAGATTACGCGATCACCCGCAGAATGATGCTCAAAACTGAGATCTGCGGCGGCACACAGGACGGCGCGGTGAAGCATGTGCTCAACGATATCTATGCTTCGCGGCTGAACGGCAGGATCTGCGATTTTGCGGTCTCTGTGGACGGCAGGCAGATCGGCGTCTACCGCGCGGACGGCATCATTTTCTCCACGCCGACCGGCTCCTCTGCCTATGCACTCTCCGCGGGCGGACCGGTCATGGAGCCCGATCTCTCGCTGATCGAGATGAACCTCATCTGTCCGCATTCGCTTTTTGCAAGACCGATGCTGTTTGCGCCGCAGCGCAGCATCCGCGTCACATACCGCGGCGCCGGCGACGGCGGACTCAATGTGCATGCAGACGGCGTTCATGCGGCGGTTCTGCACAATGCGCAGTCCTTTACCGTCACATGCTCCGAACGGTACATGCCCTTTGTGGACTGCAAGGGCTCTGCATTCTACGATGCGCTGAACGGGAAGCTGATGCGCCCGTTGAAGGAGATGCAGGAATAATACAGCGCAAAACAAGAACTTCATTGATTTCAGACAAAAAATGGAGGGCAGTATTATGCTCAACGCCAGACAGGAAATGATTTTACAGCTGATCGAATCGCAGGACATCAGCACGCAGGAAGCCCTGCGCGATCTGCTTGAGGAAAACGGTTTTTCCGTCACGCAGGCTACGATCTCCCGCGATATCCGTCAGCTTAAACTGCGCAAAAAACGCACGGCATCCGGTCAGAGCTGCTATGTCAAGGCTCCGGCTGCACCGACTGCGCCGAACGGTCTGCTCACGGACGTTGTCGTGAAAATTGATTATGCAATGAATACAGTCGTCGTGAGCTGCCATGCGGGCTCCGCACAGGCAGCCTGTGCCGTGCTCGACAGAATGCAGCTGCCGGAGATCGTCGGTACCATTGCCGGTGACGACACGATCTTCATTCTGACGCGTTCAGAGACCAGCGCGAAATATCTCATTCACTTGCTGGAGTCCCATATCTGGGGGTAAAACATGTTAAAGGAACTCTCTATCGAAAATCTTGCAGTCATCGCTTCGGCGCAGATCCCGCTTGAAACCGGATTCAACGCCTTTACCGGCGAAACCGGTGCCGGAAAGTCCATTCTGATCCACGGCATTCAGGCGGTGCTCGGTCAGCGCACCAGCAAGGATCTGGTTCGCACAGGCTGCAAAAAGGCTGTTATCACGGCACAGTTTTCACCGCTCTCGGACGATACGAGGGCGGTTCTGGCTGAATACGGGCTGGATCCGGAAGATGATGAGCTGCTGCTGAGCCGCGAGATCTCCTCGGACGGCGGCAGCATCGGCAGAGTCAACGGAAAATCTGCGCCGGCTGCATTGCTCCGCGCGCTCGGCGAAACCCTCGTCACGATCCACGGACAGCATGACAATCAGATCCTGCTGCGTCCCGAACGGCATCTCGATGTACTCGACCGGTTCGGCGACGACCTCTCGCTGCTGACAGCCTATCAGAAAGAGTTTCATGATTTGCAGGCATGTGCCCGCACCCTGAATCAGCTGAAAAAAGATGAACAGGAAAAAATACAGCGCCTGAAAACGCTGCAGGAAACGATCTCCGAGATCGGCGAACTCGATCCCCAGCCGCAGGAAGACCGGCTGCTCGATGAACAGTTTCAGGCGGCGTCGCGCGCAGAGGATACCGCAGAGCTTGCGGCTGCCGTCGCGCGCATCCTAACCGACGGCGAGGAGAATATCTCGGACGCGATCGCGCTTGCCTGCGAGCAGCTCGGCAGACTGGCTTCTGCGGAGCAGGATGCAGAACCGCTGCTGGAACGGCTCAAAGCGCTGAATATTGAGCTGCGGGATATTGCAGATGAAGTCGGGGCATATACCGGCGGCATCCTCTCCCCTGCCGAATTTCAAAAGCTTTCCGACCGCCGCAATGCCGTCAACAGCACGGCGCTGCGCTATCATACCGATGCAGACGGTCTGCGGCAGATCTACAATGATGCGCTGAAAGAAATCGAAGCGATCGAAACGGATTCGGACAATCTGCGCCGCCTGACCGATGAACGCACGGAACGGCTCCACCGTGTCACGGCGCTGGCAAAGCAGCTAACCGCGCACCGGCAGACGCTTGCGGCGGAGTTCTCCCGCAGAGTCGGCGAAGAACTCGCCTATCTGAACATGCCGCGCGTGCAGCTTTCTGTCGATCTGACGCAGGGCAAGCTGACGCCGAACGGCATGGACCGTGCCGAATTTCTGATCTCTGCGAACCCCGGAGAACCGCCCAAGCCGATCGCACAGATCGCATCCGGCGGTGAGCTCTCCCGCATGATGCTCGCGCTGAAAGCCGTCCTTGCAGAACGCGACGCGATCCCGACGCTGATCTTCGATGAGATTGATACCGGCGTCAGCGGAAAAGCAGCGCAGAAGATCGGCAAAAAACTGCGGGAGCTTTCCGCACATCATCAGGTCATCTGCGTGACGCACCTTGCACAGCTTGCGACGCAGGCAAATCATCATCTGCTCATCGAAAAGCACAGCACCGAGACTGCGACCAGCACAGAGGTCACGGTGCTCGACCGGCAGGCGCGCATCGAGGAAATTGCCCGCATCATGGGCGGCGATGACCGCTCTGACCTGCTGCTGCGCACCGCAGAGGCAGCGCTCGATGCTGCCGGCACCGCATAACAAGCCGAAAGGAGAAGCCGCCTATGCAATCTGTTTCAGACGGCGCATTACAGCGTACCGTGCGGCAGCCTGCGGGATCCGGCGCAAAGATCCGGTTTGCCGGCATCGACATTGTCAAGATCACGGCGCTGTTCCTTGTCGTGACCGTGCATGCCTTTCTGAATACCGGATTTTACGGCACGCCGATCTCGTTCACATTCGGTGCAGTGCAGATCTATTTCCGCTGGGTGTCATTCTGCTGCGTGCCGCTGTTCATGACGGTCACCGGCTATCTGATGAGCCGGAAAACACTGAGCCGGAAGTATTACGCCGGCGTGGTGCGCGTGCTCGTCATCTACGTCATTGTCAGTCTGATCTGCGTGCTGTTCAATATCAAATACAACGGATATACATATACAGTCTGGTACGCGATCCGCGGGCTGTTCATGTTCACGGATGCGCAGTACAGCTGGTATGTGGAATATTACCTCTGCATGTTCCTGCTGATCCCGTTTCTCAATCAGGCATATCACGGCATGAAAACGCGCCGAAACAAGCGTTATATGCTCATGACAGTCTGTCTGCTGTTTCTGTTCGCGCAGAGCTTTTTCATCGGGACAAATCCGGATTCGCAGATCAAGATTTTTCCGAGCTATTTCACGCGCGGCTATCCGATCGCGTACTACCTGATCGGCGCGTATATCCGCGATTTTCCGCCGAAACGGACGCCGCGGAACAAACTGAAATTTCTGGTCACCTATCTGCTGGCGCTCGTCTGGGTATCACTTGTCACGTTCTATCAGTGTCTCAAAAACACCGACAACAACTGCGTCTGGCGCTCGTGGCACAATGATGACTATGCGTCATGGCCGGTCGCGCTCATGACCGTTTCGCTGTTTTTGCTGCTGTTTGATATCCGGATCCGCAGTGGGCTTTGCTCCGCGATCCTTGCTAAGCTCAGCAATGCGACATTCGCCGGCTACCTGATCTCGTACATCTTCGACTGCATCTACTACAAGAAGCTCAATAACGATTACCAGACGGTGCCGGAGCGTTTTCTGCATGTCCCGCTGATCGTGCTGAAGGTTTTTGCACTTTCGATTTTTTCCGGTCTGGTGATACAGGGCGGATATGATCTGACTGCCCGTCGCATCCGTGCCGCGAGAGAGAAAAAACGCCGCATACAACCCAAAAATCAAGCATAAACCAAGCATTCTGCCGCATCATGTTCTGTGATGCGGTTTTCTGTTACACGCAGGAAATTTAGATAACATGCACAATTATGATTGTTCAATCCTGTTTAAAGCATACGTTATAACGGTTACACCAAAAATAAAAATATTTTTCATGTATTCTGCGAATTGAATCATGTTGCTGTTCGTGATAAGATAAAAATATAGTCGGCAACCCCAAAACCGCCCGCTTATCACGAAAAAGGAGGAAAATATGAAACATTTCAGAACAATTTCCGCTATGCTGTCAGCCTGCATCCTGACTGCCAGCTGCATCGCACCGCAGGCAATCCCCGCAAAAGCACTCCCCTCAGAGGCATGGATCTACGGCGATGTCAATGACGACAATCATGTTGACGTTTCAGACGCCGTGCTGCTCGCACGCTATTTCATGGAAGACCGCACGGCAAAGGTGTCCGATCTCGGTCTGCTCAATGCAGACGTTGATCTGGACGAAGAATTGACAGGTGATGATCTGAATATGATCCTCGAATACATCGCGCGCATCCGCAAAGAACTCGGCGTCAGGGAGAGCGAGACCGTACAGACCTATCGCGCGACAAACCTGATGGCAGACATCAGCGACAAGGAAGCCGTGAAAAAGGACGCGGATGAAGCGTTCATCAGCAGCCAGATGCAGCTGACTGTGGATCTGTTCAAGGGCGCTGCAAAGGATGAACAGACAAAGGACAATATGCTTGTCTCCCCGCTTTCAGTTTCGCAGGCGCTTGCCATGACCGCGAACGGCGCAGTCGGCACCACCAAAGAACAGATGGAAAAGCTGCTCGGCGGTCAGATTGATCTTGAAACGCTGAACGCCTATTATCGCAGCTACACCGACAAACTCACGGTCAATGACGATGTGCTGCATATTGCAAATTCCCTCTGGATCCGCGATGACAAATCGCGGATCGACGTGCCGGAATCCTTCCTGCAAACGACCAATGACTACTATCACGCAGGCGCGTTCAAAGCTCCGTTCGATGACACAACCGTCGAGGATGTCAACAACTGGGTGAACGTCCATACACACAAGATGATTCCGCAGCTGGTCGATATAATCGAAGACAGCTGGATCATGATGCTGGTCAACGCACTGGCGTTTGAAGCAGAATGGGCGAAACCCTATTATAATTGGGATGTGGATGAGGATACCTTCCATGCATATGACGGAAATATGAAAGTCGAGATGATGTATGGATCGGAATATTCCTATCTGGAAGATGAAAATGCTACCGGATTCCTGAAATATTACAAGGATACGAACTTTGCATTTGCAGCGATCCTGCCGAACGAATCCATTTCCGTGAATGAGTATATCGACAGCATGACCGGCGAATCCCTGCAAAAGATGCTCACCAATGTACAGCACACCAAGGTCAAAACGGAAATGCCGAAGTTCAAGTACGAGTACAAGATCAATATGAATGAAATGCTGAAAGCACTCGGCGTGAAGGATGCATTCGTTCCGGGCACGGCTGATTTCACCAAACTGAACACGGTCGAGGAAGCACTGACGCACATCGGGCTTGTGCTGCACAAGACCTTCATTCAGGTCGATGAGCGCGGTACAAAAGCCGGCGCTGCAACCCTGGTCGCTATGGCGCAAGGGGCAGCACTCGAACCGGAACCCAAGTATGTCACGCTGGATCGTCCGTTCATCTACGCGATCATTGACCGTGAGACAAATCTGCCGGTCTTTATCGGTACCGTGCAGCATCCGACCGAAGCCTGACCATAAACACACCATGCATGAAGCCGTCCGGCACGCGAACGGTTCATGTACACACAATCACGAGAGGAGCGATTTCCATGAAATACAAGAAAACTTTATCCGCAGTTCTGGCAGCAAGCCTGCTGACCGGCAGCTGTATCACACCGCAGGCAGCTTTTGCGGAAGAAACGCCGGCAGCCGTGTCGGAACTCCGCGGCGATGCGAACACCGACAGCCATGTTGATGTTTCGGACGCGGTTCTGATCGCACGATTCTGCACGCAGGATAAAAAGGCGGTCATTACCGATCAGGGCGTTCTGAACGGCGATGTCAATTTTGACGGCAATCTGAACGGCGACGACCTCACCGTCCTGCTCGAATATATCGCCAGAATCCGCTCGGAATTTGTCGATCCCGCAGAAGCAAATCAGAACTTCAAATCAGTCAACCTCACCGAGGGCATCGAACATATCCAGCCGGAAGGCATGGCAGCAGACGAGGTATTCACCGACAGTCAGCTGAAGCTTGCAGTCGATCTGCTCAAGCATGCCGCACAGAGCGAGACCGAAGCGGAAAATCTGCTGGTCTCCCCGCTTTCGATTTCCGCAGCGCTCGCCATGACCGCAAACGGCGCGAAAAATGAAACCCTGACGGAAATGGAAAAGGTGCTCGGCGATACGCTCACCATCGAACAGCTGAACAAATACTACTATGACTGGTACAGCAAGCTGACGGACACCGAAAAGGCATCCTTGCAGCAGGCAAATTCTATCTGGATCCGGAACGGGTTCGAGGTCGAGCCGGCATTCCTGCAAACGACTGCCGATTACTACAAAGCAGAGGCATTCGAGGCGCCGTTCAATGACACCACGCTGAATGATATCAACGGCTGGGTGAATACGCATACCAAGGAAATGATCCCCGAAATTCTCGATGAGATCTCCCCAAATGCGATGATGTATCTCATCAATGCACTTGCGTTTGAAGCGGAATGGGAAACGACCTATGCGGATTCCGCTGTCTCCGTGAAGCCGTTCCGCAGCTACGACGGCAGCAGCAAAAACGTCACGATGATGCAGTCGAAGGAAAACTGCTATCTCGAAGACAAATATGCGACCGGTTTCATCAAGCCGTATGCAGAGGGTTACAGCTTTGCGGCGATCCTGCCGAAGGAATCCGAATCCGTGACGGTCGGTGATTACATCGGCATGCTGGATACCAAGACGCTGAAAAATCTGCTCGATACGAGAAAAGAAGCGGAAGTGACCGCGGCGATCCCGAAATTCACGTTCGATTACAAGATCAACAACATGAAGGATATGCTTTCTGATATGGGCATGCCGACCGCATTCGGTGGCCGCGCAGATTTCTCCGGAATGGATCCGAAAAAATCACTCTACATCTCCCGCGTCATTCACAAAACGCATATCGAAGTCGATGAAAAGGGCACGAAAGCGGCTGCTGCAACGGTCGTGGAGATGCGAAAAAATGCTGTCATCGACGCATATTCTGTCATTCTTGACCGCCCGTTCATTTTCATGATCCTCGATAACAACACGCAGCTCCCGATCTTTATCGGCTGTGTCAAGAGCCCGAATGAAGCAGAAAACACAGAGCAGAGCGAAGAAACGCAGAATCCGGAACAACAGGCACTTCCGGAGCTGAACCCCGGCGAGATGCGCTTCACCGTCGTGGATGCGGATACCAATGAGCTGATCACGCTGAACGGTGCGGATGCGGAAAAAGTGCTGATGCTCACAACGCACATTGAATATAACCGGCCGGAAGGACCGCCGATGCAAACCGGTCCGATCTATCTTCTGACTGAAAATCCGACCGTAACCGATCTCGCAAAGTTTCTCAATGCAGATGTCTTCTCATTGGGAATCAGTGAATACAGTCTCCCTGACGGTTATTCGCTGCCGAAAGACTATCTGACAATGACAGAATATGACAACGGTTCGGCTGATGTGTGCATCAAGCTGAAGCGCACGGAATAACAGCAAGACAAACAAAAGCTGCCGTCCCCGCAACAGGGACGGCAGCTTTTTTCTGCATTTACGTTGGATTCACGGTTCGGCAAGCAGCATATCCTGCATGAGCGTCCGCTCCAGAATGCCGGTGCATGCTGCGAGCGTCACGCCGTAATTCGTGAACGGCACGCCCTGCGCAAGCGCAGTCCGCATCCGCCACTGCAATTCGCGCTCGGTGCGCATACATCCGCCGCAGTGGATCACCAGCGAGAATCCGGTCAGATCTTCGGGGAATGTGCCGCCGGAGCAATACTGCAAATCGAACGTCTTTCCGGTGAACTTCTGAACCGCGCGCGGCAGCTTGACCGTGCCGATATCGTTGCACTGCCGGTGATGCGTGCATCCCTCGGCAATCAGGATCCGTGCGCTGTCCGGCAGCCCGCGCAATGCCCGAACGCCTGCAACCGCAGTTTTCAGGAAGCCCTTGTACCGCGCCATGAGGATCGAGAACGACGTCAGCGGAACCGACTCCGGCACGACCTGCGCGACTGCCGCAAATGCCTGACTGTCCGTCACGACCATGCGCGGCGGTGTTTTCAAGGACGCGAGCAGTCCGGTGAGTTCTTCCGGCTGCGTCAGCAAGGCATTCGCATGCGCATCGAGCACCTCGCGGAGCGTCTGCTGCTGCGGCAGGATCAGCCTGCCTTTCGGCGCGGATTCGTCGATCGGCGTGACCAGAATCACCGTGTCCCCCGCCGCGATCAGATCGCGGATGATGAACCGCTCCTCTGCCGAATCCTTTGCAAGTGCGCCGAGCATTTCCTTGAGCTGCGCAATGCCCTCGCCGGTTTTCGCACTCACAGGCAGTGCATGCTCCGGCACATCCGTCGGCGGCGCCGTCAGCCGGTCACACTGATTCAGCGCGATCAGATAAGGCGTTTTCTGCTGCCGGAACAATGCGAGCAGTTCGCGCTCCGTATCCGAAAACGGCTTTGTCGCATCCGTCACAAGAACGGCAATGTCCGTGCGGTAAAGCTCACGCCTCGTTTTTTCAATGCGCTGCGCACCGAGCGCGGCATCGTCATCGTCATAGCCCGCGGTGTCCGTAATCAGCACCGCACCAAGCGGCAGCAGCTCCATGCTTTTGCTGACGGCATCCGTCGTCGTGCCGGCAACATCGGAGACAATGGAGACTTCCTGTCCGGTCAGCGCATTGACCAGACTCGATTTGCCCGCATTGCGCGCGCCGAAAAATCCAATATGAATCCGCTCGGAAGCGGGAACCTGTTCCAAACTCATAATCTTCTCCCAGATACAGCTGCAGGCGGCAATTTCCTGCCGCCTGTCAACATGACAATTTGCTTGTGTTATGCCGGTGCTTTCATTTCATCCTTCGAGATGATTCTCGCGATCAGCTTCAGCATCATCGTGACGTCATCCGAGGATACACCTCTGACACCGTCGCAGTCCGCATTGATCATACCGAGATCCGTGATGATCACGGTCTTGTCCTCGGAAACCATCCGGCAGAGCATGACTGCATCATCGACCGCGACAATGCCGTCACAGTTCGCATCGCCGAGCAGCGTTGCTTTCAGCTCAGACTTCTTCGAGCTTTCCTCGGAAGACACGGGCTCCGTGGTCACAACCGGTTCCGTTGTCACTTGCGTGGTCACAGTCGTTGTTTCCCTTGTCGTCGTGGTCTCCGTTGTGGTACTCTGCGTCGTTGTCGTACCCGTGGTCACCGACGTCGGCTCGGTCGTCTTCGGCGTCGTGACTTTCGGCACATTTCCGCCGCCGTAATATTCGCTCAGCGACTGACCGTTTGCACCGATCGGGATCTTGTGGTCAAGACTAATGAACACGCCGTTTTCGTCCGCCCAGAGTGCCGGCTTGACGAACTCGTACTTCTCATCATCCCACTTGCCGAAATTGTCATACACCAGACCGCCGGTATCCGACGAGTTCTCGTTGAAGCACCAGAACGTGTGGTGAATGTGCATGTCGATCATGTAATCGCGGATTTCCTTGAGCCAGTGGCGGTTTTCGCCGGTCTTGTCGTGAGCGTCATCGACCCAGCCGCCCCACTCGCCCATGAGCAGCGGTCCGATCTTTTCCTCTGCGATGAATGCCCATGTATCGCGCCAGTAGTCATCCAGCAGTGTCTCGCGGGTGAAGGTCTTGCTGTCATCTTCGAGATAGAACCACGCCTGCTTCCAGACCTCAGGACCGTAATCATGCGGCGAATACACAAGCTGACTCTGATGCTCGCCGAGGTCGATCGGAAATTCCCGCAGACCGCGGAAGTTTGCGCCCCACCATGCACCGTGATACGGGCTGTAAGGATAGCGCGCATAGTCCGTCGAAGGAGAGCTCCAGCTTTCGCCGTCCTCAAACTTCGGATAGACCTCAATGCCCTCGACCATAATCAGCATGTTCGGGTTGACATCGAGCACAGCCTTTGCACCGCGTTCTGCGGCATAGCGCCAGTTATTCTCATCGGTCGAGCCGTCCCATTTTGCAAATTTGCCCTCATCGGTCTTGCCGTGCGGCTCATTTTTCAGGTCGATCGCAATGATCGTGTCGTCATCCTTGTAATACTCGGTCACCCATGCGAGAGCGTCGAGCCAGTCCTTTGTGGAATACTTGTCGTCGTACCAGAGTGGGACATTATGTCCGGCAGCATTGGTCGTCGCGCAGTGAATGTCGATCATGATCTTGATGCCGAGCTCTCTGCACCATTCCACCGCCTGATTCCAGATATCGAAGCTGTACTTGATCGTACCGCCCTCAACGCCTTCCTCGGTCAGCTCCGGATTTTCATAGGTATTGACCTTGACCATCGGATCCGGACCGTGCTTTTTCCACTGCAGCAGGATCTCTGTGGACATCGGCACACGGAGCAGATTGAAGCCGTGATCCGCGATCAGTTCGAGACAATGGTGCATGTTCACAGACCACACGCCGTCAAACACCTGTGAGCCGACATTGTAGCCGAACCAGTTAACGCCGGTCATCCAGACCTCATTACCGTCCATGTCCACGATCTTGTCGCCCTCGACATGGAGCCAGTCATCGTGGTATTCGTCCGGCGCAGCCAGAACCTTCGGCGACGGGAGCGAAACGCTCTGCATCGCAAGCATCACTGCTGCTGTCAGACAAGCCGTAAATCGTTTCATCCTTTTCATCGCAAACCCCTCTTTTTGCATGAATTTTTATGAGATCAGTAGCCGAACTGCTGATCCCGCTTTTCCTTGCGCAGCGCGGCAATTGCGAGCACGAGCATCACAATCGCGAGCACGGCGCATCCTGCACCTGCATAGATGACCCATGAGAACCGGTCATAATTGGAATAGGAAATGATAATATCCGTTTCGCAGTCCTCATCAAAGCCATCGCCGTACCATTGCCGGAAAATCTCCTTGAGGTCATCCGGCATCTCCTTGACCTCGCCGGTAAATTCCATTGTTGCAGTCGGCGGTTCGATCGCAGAATAATCCGCATCCTCGCCGTCCTGCTCATAGGCTTCCTGCAGCGCGGTATAATATGCAGTACTTTCCTCAGCAATTTTATCGAGCTGCTTTAATTCGGATTCCTTCGCGGTCTCATACAACACATAGATGTCATCATAAGTGTACAGCGCATAATAGCGGCTGGTCGTGCGCTTGGACGTCGGGATGCCGAACATGGTGTTGGTCTCCTCCATCTCCGCGACCTGACCGTCCGTATCGTCGATCGTGCCCTGCACAAGATCGCCCTTTTTCAGCTCGCCGAACTGCACGGAATTATAATCCTTGATCTCGCCGTTCCTGTATTTCAGAAACAGCGGCGTATCCATCAGGAATACAACGGCAAAGCATCCGAGCACCAGTGCCAGCACGCCCAGGAATTTCGATTTCTTCATATACACTACCCTTTATCCGTCAGTACATTTCAGCTCATTTCTTATCCTGCATGGACGAAACACGCAGACGGTTCAGTGCACGCTGAAGCTTCATCTCGGCGAACTGAAGATCCTGCTGATTCTGACTGTTCTCCACACGCCGGCGGGCATCCTCCTCCGAGCGCTTTGCCCAGTCCACATCAATATCTTCTGCCCATTCAACTGCATTCGCAAGAATTGCTGTCCGTTCCGGCGAGACCTTGACAGCGCCGCCGGAAAGTGCCGCGATGCGCTCCGTGCCGTCTGCCATTGTAATCTTCACAGGACCGGACGGCAGCGCCGCGACATATTTTTCATGCTTTGCAAGAATACCCACATCGCCCTCTGTTGTGCGGACGATCAGGCGCTGCACTTCGCCCTCGAAGAAGATCTTCTCCGGTGTAATAATTTGCAGCGGAAATGCGCTCATTCAGCATCCCCCTCCATAGCCTTTGCCTTCTCCACGACATCGTCGATCGTGCCGGCGAACAGGAATGCCGATTCCGGCAGATCGTCATGCTCACCGTCAATGATCTCGCGGAAGCCGCGGATCGTCTCGGAGATCGGAACATATTTGCCTTCCATACCGGTAAACTGCTCCGCAACAAAGAACGGCTGGCTCAGGAAGCGCTGCACCTTTCTGGCGCGGCTGACCGTCAGCTTATCCTCATCGGACAGCTCGTCCATACCCATAATTGCAATGATATCCTGCAATTCGGTATAGCGCTGCAGAATGGTCTGCACCTGCCGCGCGACACGGTAATGCTCCTGCCCGACGATCTCCGGCGAAAGAATGCGCGAGCTGGATTCCAGCGGATCAACTGCCGGATAGATACCGAGCGAAGCGATCTGACGGGAAAGAACCGTCGTTGCATCCAGATGCGCGAAGGTCGTTGCCGGCGCCGGATCCGTCAGGTCATCCGCAGGGACGTAAACCGCCTGAACGGATGTGATCGAGCCCTTGCCGGTCGAGGTGATACGCTCTTGCAGTGCGCCCATTTCCGTCGCAAGCGTCGGCTGATAGCCAACGGCGGACGGCATTCTGCCGAGCAATGCGGACACCTCGGAGCCTGCCTGCGTAAAGCGGAAAATATTGTCGATAAAGAGCAGAACGTCCTGTCCCTCGGTATCGCGGAAATACTCCGCCATCGTCAGACCGGAAAGCGCCACGCGCATTCTCGCGCCGGGCGGCTCATTCATCTGTCCGTAGACGAGGCAGGTCTTTTCCAGAACGCCGCTGTCCTTCATCTCGTGGTAGAGGTCGTTGCCCTCACGGGTACGCTCGCCGACACCGGTAAAGACCGAGATGCCGCCGTGCTGGTTCGCGACGTTGTTGATCAGCTCCTGAATCAGAACGGTCTTGCCGACACCTGCGCCGCCGAACAGACCGATCTTGCCGCCTTTCAGGTACGGCGCGATCAGGTCGATGACCTTGATGCCGGTTTCGAGCACCTCGCTGCTGGCTGCCTGCTCCTCATAGGAAGGCGCATCGCGGTGGATCGGCCAGCGCTCCTGTGTTTCGGGAGCGGGCTGCTCATCGACCGGATCGCCGAGCAAATTGAACACTCTGCCGAGCGTTTCTCTGCCGACCGGCACACGGATCGGGCTGCCGGTATCGACCGCATCCAGTCCGCGCACCAGACCGTCCGTGCTGCTCATTGCGATGCATCGGACGATATCATCACCAATATGCTGTGCAACCTCCAGCACAAGCTTCTGACCGTTGTTGTCGCATTCGATCGCGTTCAGCAGTCTGGGCAGCTCATGCTTTTGGAAGCGCACGTCCACGACTGCACCGATGATCTGGACGATCTTGCCGATACCGCCGCGCTTGATTTCTTCGTTTGCCATTTCGGTAGCTCACTACTTTCTGTTAGATTCAGCGGAACCGCATTGCAGCTCCGTCTGCCGCAGAAGCGCATCAGCCCTGCGCATTTGCACCGGAGACGATTTCTGTCAGCTCCTGTGTAATGGACGCCTGACGCGCCCGGTTATATTTCAGAGAAAGATCGTCGATCATTTCCTGCGCATTGTCGGAAGCGTTCTCCATTGCAATGCGCCGTGCCGCCTGTTCGGAAGCATAGGTATCCACGACCGTACAGTACAGGATACCCGCAAGATACTGCGGAATCAGTGAATTGAACACCGCTTCCGGACTCGGTTCATATTCCGTCAGGCTCTGCACGCCGGGATTCCGTTCCAGATTCGGCACCGGAATCACCTGCATCTGCCGTGCCTCCTGCGTGAGCGGGGAGACCATATTGGTAAAGAACACCTCGACCATTGCCAGATGTCCCTGATCGAACAGATGCACGATATGCTGTGCCATATGCAGCGCCGTATAGGTCGTGATCGTCTCGCCGACATTATCGAAGGTACCGAGCACGCGATTCGTTGCTTTCGCATAATGCTCGGATGCTTTCTTGCCGACCGTCATCAGGATGACCTCTCTGCCCTGCTGTTCCAGCTCACGGATGCGCGCATCTGCAAGACGGAAAACATTGAGATTGAAGCCGCCTGCAAGTCCGCGGTCACCTGCCATTACGACCAGCAGTGCCGCGCCGTCCTCGCGCAGCTCGGTATAAGCCGAATGGAAGCCGACTGCTTCGGATGCGACCTCGCTCATGGTCTGATAGAGCAGATTGAAGAACGGGACTGCCTGCTCGGAGCGTTCCTTTGCCTTGCGAAGCTTCGAGGAGGAAACAAGCTCCATCGCCTTTGTGATCTGCATCGTGCTTTCCACGCTTTTGATCCGGCGCTTGATTGCTTTCATATTGGAAGCAGCCATGATTCACCCCTCCGATCAGATAAAGCGCAGCAGGAAGTCAGAAATCGCATTCTTGAGCGTTTCCGCAGTCTCCGGCGCAAGCTTGCCGGTCTCCTCGATCGCATCTGTGATCTCGCTGTGTGTCTCATGGATCTCCTGCAGGAAAGACTGCTCAAATTCCGCGATGCGGCTGACCGGCACATCCTTCAGCAGATTGTTCGTAACTGCGTACAGAATGCAGACCTGATCGGGCGCAGAGAGCGGCTGGCTCTTGCCCTGTTTGAGCACTTCGACCACGCGTTCGCCCTTTGCAAGGCGCTCCTTCGTGTCCTTGTCGAGGTCGGAGCCGAACTGCGAGAACGCCTGCAATTCGCGGTACTGCGAATAGGTCAGCTTCAACGAGCCGGAAACCTTTTTCATCGCAGGGATCTGCGCCGCGGAACCGACACGGGAAACCGAGATACCCGGATTGACTGCCGGACGGACGCCCGCATTGAACAGATCCGTTTCAAGGAAGATCTGTCCGTCGGTGATCGAGATGACATTGGTCGGGATATATGCAGAAACGTCGCCCGCCTGTGTTTCGATGATCGGCAGTGCGGTTAGAGAACCGCCGCCGTAATTTTCATTCAGGCAGCATGCACGCTCCAGCAGTCGGGAATGCAGATAGAACACATCGCCCGGATATGCTTCACGTCCCGGCGGACGTTTCAGCAGCAGCGAAAGCGTTCTGTATGCGACCGCGTGCTTGGAAAGATCATCGTACACAATGAGGACATCCTTGCCCTGATCGGTGAAGTACTCACCCATTGTGCAGCCGGAATACGGCGCGATGTACTGCAGCGGCGCCAGCTCGGATGCCGTAGCCGAAACAACGATCGTATACGCCATTGCATCCGCCTTTGTCAGTGTCTCCACAACATTTGCAACGGTCGAACGCTTCTGTCCGATCGCAACATAAATGCAGATGACGTCCTTGCCCTTCTGGTTCATGATCGTGTCAAGGGCGATCGTGGTCTTGCCGGTCTGACGGTCGCCGATGATGAGCTCACGCTGTCCTCTGCCGATCGGGATCATGGAGTCGATCGCCTTGATACCGGTCTGCAGCGGCTCATGCACGGATTTTCTCGTGATGATGCCGGGCGCGATCTTTTCGATCGGTTTGGTCTGATTGGTCAGGATCGGGCCTTTGCCGTCGATCGGCTCGCCGAGCGCATTGACGACTCTGCCGAGCAGTTCCTCACCGACCGGTACCGAAACGATCTCCTTCGTCCGGCGGACTGCCGTACCCTCTTTGATATTATGATCGGAGCCGAGCAGAACCGCACCGACAAAATCATGCTCCAGATTCAGCGCCATGCCGAAGATGCCGCCTTCAAATTCCAGCAGCTCACCGGACATACACTGCTCCAGACCGTGCACATTGGCAATGCCGTCTCCGACAGTGATTACCGTACCGACATCTGCAAGATTGAGCTTCGCCTCATAATTTTTCAGCTGCTCCTTGATGATACCGGTAATCTCATCTGGTCTTAAATTCATTCTTTATAACCTCTGTAAACTTATTCGCAAAACGCTGCACACCGCCCGCACTGCATCGCAGCGCGCACAGGATCGGTCAGGAAAGCTGTTCTTTCAGCGCATCCAGCCGGAGCTTCACGCTGTTGTCGATCCGCGTGTCGCCGTACTGCACGATGACGCCGCCCAGAATGCTGCGGTCAATGCGCTCCGTGATCCGGATGACCTTGTGCAGCTTTTCAGAAAGCGCCGTCCGCAGACGTTCCTTCTGCTCCGGCGTGAGTGCGACCGCCGTTGTGACCGTCACATTCTCGGTATTCTGATAATCGAGCATCCGCGCATCGAATGTATCTGCGATCTCGCCGAGATACGGCAGTCTGCCGTGGTCGATCAGCAGAAAGAGCAGCCGGCAGGCAAGCCCCTGATCGCCGAAGATCTTCTTTGCGATCCCGATCCGCTCGGAAACGGAGAGCGTCGGGAGCGAGAGCAGTCTGGTCAGGTCAGGATTCAGCGAAAACAGCACAGCCGTCTGCCGCAGATCGGCACGCGTTTCCTGCATGACCGCATCGCCCTGCTCATTTGCCAGCGAGAACAGCGCATTTGCGTAAACCGCAGAAACCTCTGAACTCACTGCACATCACCCACCGAATCAATAAATTCATCAATCAGTCTTGCATGATCTTCCGGATTGATCTCACGCTCGACGACCTTTTCCGCCACGAGCACAGCAAGTCCGGAGACCTCGGAGCGCAGCGCGCTTTCTGCTCTGCGCTTTTCACGTTCCAGTTCATCGCGGTTCTGCTGCATGATGCCCGCAGCTTCCGCACGCGCCTGCGCAACGATCTCATCCGAACGCTGCTGCGCCTTTCTGGTCGCGCTGCGGAGCATCTCCGCAGATTCCTCTTTCGCCTTCGTCAGCTTTTCGGTATATTCCGATTCCGCAGCTTCGGCGCGCTCGCGTGCGTCCTCTGCATCCTGCAAGGTCTGATCGACCGCAGCCTGCCGCTCGGACAGGATCTTCTGAACGGGCTTGAACAGAAAATGCTTCAGTGCGAAAAAGAGGATCATCAGGTTGATCCATGAAAACAGGATCGTTCCGATATCAATGGATAAAAATCCAAGCTTCATTCCGTATCAGCCTCTCTTATCGTATTTGCTGCAAATCAGGTAAACGGCTTCAGGAAGATCAGCAGCAGCGCGATAATCAAGCCATAGATACCGGTCGATTCCGCAACGGCACATCCGACGAACATCGTTCTGGTGACAGCACCGGATGCTTCCGGCTGTCTTGCGATCGCTTCGCATGCCTTACCGACTGCGTAGCCTTCACCGATACCAGGGCCGATACCGGCGATCATTGCGAGACCTGCGCCGATCGCAGAGCCTGCGAGAATAATTGCTTCACCCATGTCCATAGTAATAAACCTCCGTATTTGTAATTCTTTGGGTTTCCTTTGGATTAAGCCGCCTCTGAGACTGCTTCGTCGTCAGAAGGTCCGGCATTGCTGATAAACACCATTGTCAGCATAATGAAAATAAACGCCTGCATAAAATCCGAGAACAGATCAAAATACAGGGAGAGCACCGCGGGAATACCGATCGTCAGAACCGGCACCTGCAGGTGGATCATATGGCTGAGGCTGGTCAGACCGAAGTAGATCAGTCCCATAATGATCGAGCCGCCGGCAATGTTGCCGAAGTGACGCAGTGCCATAGCAGTCGGCGTTGCGACCTCGCTCAGAATGTTGATCGGGAGCATCACCGGAATCGGATCCGCAAAGCCCTTTAAGTAACCGCCGACACCGCCGTACTTGATCTTGGTCGCGGTGATCAGGATAAATGTCATTGCCGCCCATGTCAGCAGCACCGAGAAGTCAGACGTCACGGAACGGACGCCGAACAGGCTGATGAGGCTTCCGAAGATCGAGAAGCAGAAAACCGTCGCGATATACGGTGTAAAGGAAAGCCAGCGCTTTCCCATGGTATCGCGCACGAGATTCGTGATCGCCTCGACTGCCATTTCCGCGATCACCTGCCGTTTGGAGACCGCTTTCACCTTCAGGTTGCGCGTCAGGAAGATGCACAGCCCGATGATGACCGCCATGACGATCCATTCGAGGATCACCGTTTCGGTAAAATTGATCTCCAGACCGAAAATGTGAAAGGTTTTGAGTACCTTCGGACCGGTGACGCTCAGCTCCGTGGAGCCTTCTAAAAATTTCGGTAAATACATCGCTGCCATTGTCGTCATAAAAGTTCATTCTCACCTCTTTTGCCGCGGGAATCGGAACCGGATCGGGAAAATACTGCGCCGGCTGTATAGATCAGGCGCGGGTACAGCATCGGCACGGCGACCGCGACCGGTGAGATCCTTGTGCGGAACTTCACCGCTGCGCCGAATGCCGCTGCAAATACGAGCAGCCTGCCTGCATAAAACAGCAGATACCGCCGCTGACTGGTCGTGCCGTAACGCTTTGCATCATCTTCCATATGCAGCACGCTCTGCCGCAGAAGCAGCAGCGAACAGAACAGCACAGCCGTCCCGATCAGCAGACCGAGCGCAAAGCGCAGTGTCGCGCCCAGCACGATCACACTGATGAGATATGCGGCAATATTCAGGAAAACGGCACGCTTCAGAAGCATCGTCAGCTCCTGCCGTATCGGATCTGACGGCATAGAAACGCCCCCTTCTTCCGGATTCTCTCACAGTATACCATAAAATCGCAAAAAAAGCAATGGGCAAACCGAAAGAATCATCCGGTTTTCGGACAAAAACCGTCCCTTGCCCAAACGGATCCCGAACACAAAAACAGCCCTATCAGTCCACTGATAAGGCGCCTCACTGCATTCCTTAAACAGTATACCATAATACTGCATTTTTGTCAAGCATCTGAATGCGGATTTTCGGCGTGATCCGTTCAGATATTGCGATTGCGGCGGCATAGGCAAAGCGCGTGTTTTCCGATATAATGCTGCGGATAATTACACCGAAACATCCGGCTCACTCATGGCGGCATGTGCCTGCGATACCGTTCCGGTCATCATGCTGATGCAGTTTTTCCGGAGCATCCCCGCGGTCTGCTGCGTCGCAATGCTCCCGCAGATCATACTGTATTTTGCCGCGCAGCATTTCACCGCGCCGGAAGCCGGCGGTCTGCGCGAATCATGAAACAAACAACAGCCCGAAAGCAACATATGCCTTCGGGCTGTTTTGAATATGCAGATCAGTCAAATACATCCTTCCACTCCGGATCAAGTCCGGCAAAGGATTTGGTATAAAACCGCAGAATATACGTCGCATCAAACAGCTCCGCATTGCCGCTGCTGTCCACATCCGTGATATATTTCTGCATCTCATTCAGGACTTCCACATCATTGCCGGCCATGTGCTCCACGTAATTTTTCAGCGCGAGCATCGCATCGACCGCATCGACCTTGCCGTTCATGTCCGCATCGCCGCGCAGATAAACCGGAATCTGACAGTTGACTCTGTGTCTGCTGATATAATCCACGATCTCCTTGTCGCTGCCGCGATAGAAGAAGACCACATTTCCCAGTCCGTAACGGTCTGCGTTATCCGCGGAACCGGCAGGCGTCGTATAGGTATAGCAGTCGTTCGTGATATCGGCTTCCTTCGTCTGACCGTTCTCCGAAATGATCGCTTTTACGGTAAAATCATTCATCGAGAACGATTTTTCGTCCCGCAGCCAGACCGTCCGCTTCGGCGCTGCCGAAATTGCGATGCAGCTGCGTGTGACCTGCGGGGCAATCTCCTGAAACACCACGGAAACGGTATGATTTGCGTGCACATCCGGAATCGAGATGCTGCTGCCGAATGACACCGCATTGCCGTCCACCAGCACCGATGCGGTGCGATAGCCGTTCGCCGGCGTAAAGCTGATGCGTGCGCTCTCGCCCTCCGCGACGCGGTATTCGCCCTCCGGCGAGACCGATCCGCCGGCATTCGCAGAAACCGAGATCACAAAGCTCGTCAGGACCGCAACGGACTGCGTCTGCTTCTGACCGCAGTTCGCGCAGACACGCGTCTCCTCGCCTTCTCTGTCGATCGTCGGCGCCTTGGTCACAGACCATTCGCCCCATGCATGTCCCTTTGCCGGAATGGGCTCCGACTCCGTTTTTCCGCATCCGCTGCAAACACGGACACGCTCGCCCGCCTTATCGCAGCCCGGCTCATGTTCCGTTTTCCAGTCACCGAAATGATGACCGGTCGGATCCGTCAGCTGATATTCCGATTCACCGCAGTTCTTGCAGGTGCGGATGCTTCTGCCGTCGGATTCGCAGCCCGCGGGGATATCCTCTGTCCATGCGCCCCAGTCGTGACCGGTCGCAGGGATCTCCACCGTGACAGACTGCTCCGAAAACGCCGTGTTCCGGAATGCTGCCGTATAGACACCCTTACCCGCATGCAGACAGGATGCCTCTGCCGCGACGGAATAAACAGCCTTTGCCGTTTCGGATTCGGTCTTGCCGGAGTTCGCCTCGCGGCGGGTTGCCGTGCAGCTCTTGTGATCGTTCGACCAGCTGTATTCCGGCGCGCTCCATTTCGCGTCCACCGCCGGGATCTCCACGACCTTTTTCTGGTCATCAAATGCTTTGTTATCGAAAGAGGCAGTGTAAACGCCCTCGCCCGGCGTGCCGACACCCGGCTGCTTCGTCACACGGTAATCTGTACGCACGGATTCCGATTCCTCATAGCCGTCGTGCGAGCAGATGCGCTCGGCAGTGCAGTCATTGTTATCGCTCGACCATCTGTAGATCGGCGCGCCGAAGTGATGACCGGTTGCAGCGATCGCTTTGGTCTCTTCCTCCTGACAGTTTTTGCAGGTACGCACGCTCTCGCCGTCTTCGGTGCAGGAAGCAGCCCTGCGCGTCGTCCATGTGCTCCAGCTGTGACCGGTCGCCGAGATCGTTCTGGTTTCTTCTTCCTGACAATTCCGGCAGCTGCGCACACTGATCCCGTCCTCGGTACAGGTCGCATCCTTCCGCGTGGTCCAGCTGCCCCAGCTGTGACCGGTCGCCGCAATCGTCTTTGTTTCGGATTCGCCGCAGCTGCATCTGCGGATCATCACGCCGTCTGTCTCGCAGCCGGCTTCCTTCTGCGTTTCCCATGCCGACCATGTATGCACATGCACCGTAACATCCGTCGCAACAAATTTCAGCTTTGCGGATTTTGCATAGCTCTGCGCAACGCTGCCGGATTTCCCGTAGAGCGTTGTCACGATCGGGGTTGATTCAGACCGTCCGATATAGCTGGTTCCGCTGGCGCGGACAGAGTCATAGCACATGCCGATCGCACCCTCGCCGATGGATTCCACAGAATCCGGAATCACAACAGAAGAAAAGCATGCGGGCGCAAACGCCTTCTTGCCGATCGTTTTGAGGGATGAACCAAGTGTCAGAGATTCAATATTCGTACCGAAAAATGCACCGCCCATAACAGTCGTCACGCGATCCGGAATCGTCAGCTCATGCAGGCTCAATGCGCCGTAAAATGCGCTGGTACCAATGGATTCCAGACTGTCCGGAAGATCCAGTTCGGGAAGACTGCTGCAATTATAAAAGCCGTAATTCGGGATCTTCGTCAGGGAAGACGAAAACCGCACCGAAGTCAGCGCAGTGCAGTTGGAACAGAAATAGGTTCCGAGCGTTGTCACCGTATCCGCCATGACAAGTGACTGAAGCGTTTCGCATCCGTCAAAGGAATTGGCAGGCATGCTCGTAATGCCGTTCTGAATGACAACTTTTTTCAGGGACGACAGATAGGATTTCCAGCCGGTGCTCGTAACAGAACCGGAGCCGCTGATCGTCAGCGTATCGCCGGACACATCCCACTGCGCAGCGCTGCCGCAGTTTCCGCCTGCTGCAGATACCTGCATCGGATGCATCGGAAACAGCAGCAGCATGCCCGCACAAAAAACAGCTGTCAGCAATGCGCTGACTGCTCTTGAACGAATTTGATTGATCTTTCCCATAAAAAACTCCCTCTCGTTTCCATATACAGGCATGCCTGTACTATCTCATATTATACCATTTCGATGTGTTATTGTCAATGTTCTTTGCAAAATTTATGCATTGTGACAGTTTTCTGCCCAAAAATTGCGCAATACAGCGAAAACGCACACCGATTGCGCAGATTGATATTGCAATTTCCTGCATAATATGCTATGATAGATGCATAAAAAGCGGCAGGATCTGACGCGAAAATGACCGGGAAAGGAGGCGTTCGCATGTCCGATCAGGAGAAATCGCCGCAGCAGAACAGCTATGACGCTGCACTGCGGCAGGTGCGCCGGAAATACGGCAGACAACGGCGCAAAGAGCGTGCCAGACAGCGCTTCGGCAATCTTCCGCTGCGGATCGGGCTGCTGGTGCTCGCTGCTGCCGCTGCGGTCGCGGTATGGTTTGCCACGCAGCCGAAACCGGTCAAAGATCTGCCGGACAGGCTCCGCGTGTTCATTTTCGATGTCGGACAGGGCGATGCCGCGCTGATCCAAACGCCGGAGCATGCGGTTCTCATTGATGCGGGTGAAGCCGATCAGGGCTATCCGCTGGTACACAAGCTCAAATCGCTCGGCGTGCGAAAACTGGACGCGGCGATCTGTTCGCATCCGCATGAGGATCACATGGGCGGCATGGAAACCGTTTTGCAGTGCATCCCGACAGCGACACTCTATCTGCCGCAGATTCCGGACGAACTTGTACCGACCACGATTTCCTTTTCGCGGATGCTGGATACCGCTCAGGCAAAGCACACCACAGTCAGAACGCCGGCATGCCGCGATACGCTCGCGCTCGGTGATACGGAGCTGACCTTTCTTTCGACCGATAACAATGCATTCGAGGCGCTGAACAACTGCTCGCTGGGCTGCCGGATCACCTGCGGCACGGCAAGCTTCTTCTTTGCGGGCGACCTCGAAGAAGACGGCGAAAACGCAATGCTGCAAGCCGGACTGCTCGAACCGGTCACTGTGCTCAAGGTCTCGCATCACGGCAGCAGCACCTCCTCCTCGCAGGCGTTTCTCGATGCGGTCAAGCCGCAGTATGCAGCGATTTCTGTCGCAAGCATGAATGACTACGGGCATCCGACACAGAAACTCCTGAACCGGCTCGCGGCGGTTCCCTGCACGATCTACCGCACAGATCTCGACGGCACGATCGCATTTGTAACCGACGGAACCGGAATCAAAGTCGTGACGCACTGGGATTTCGGCAAATAAACAGCAATCCCCTGTCATCGGATCGACAGGGGATTTTTCTGCATAAAAGCATACCTCTGACCGGCGCAGCTTCCGGTCAGAGGTACGATCGGGAAATCCGATTGCTCCGATTGTCAAAAAAAGGAGTGAAGGAGGATTACTCCTTGACACCGCCAAGTGCAACACCGGCGATGATGTATTTTGACAACAGGAAATAAACAATGAATAACGGAAGAACAGTCAGCGTCAGGCCAAGATAAATGGCACCGTGCTCTGTTCTGTAGATGTCGCCGTTCAGCTGAGCAACCATGACAGGCATTGTATACTTCTCCTTGTCGGTGATCAGGATCATCGGCAGGAAGAGTTCATTCCACTTACTGACGAAAGCGAAAATTGCCTGTGTCGCCATAGCCGGCTTCATCATCGGAAGTGCGATCTGGTTGAAGATCCGGAACTCGCCTGCTCCGTCAATTCGCGCAGACTGCAGAATCTCCATCGGCAGCGACGAATACATGTATTGCCGCATGAAGAACACCGTGGAAGGCGCAGCAACCGCCGGAATAATCAGGGCGATCAGCTTGTTCGTCAGACCGACGCTGTACATGAACTGGTACATACCGATCGAAGTGACCTGTGCCGGAATCATCAGAACGCACATGATAAACGTAAAGAATGCTTTTTTGAACTTCCAGTCATATGCAACAATTGCAAATGCGGTCATCGTGGAGAAATAAACCGTCAGGATCGTTGCTCCGGTTGACACGATTGCAGAGTTGATAAAACCGGTTGCCGGTTTGAAAGACTTACCCGCAAAAACCTTGAAGTTATATGCGAGGTTCGAGCCCGGAATCAGCGAAACTGCATGGGCCTCGATGTCGTGTGTGCTTCTTGTCGCGTTGATGATCATGACCACAAACGGGAACAAGCTGAGACACACGAGGAAAATCAGGAAAACATACTGAAATACCTTATAACTGTAATAAAGGGGTCCCTTAAATGACTTTGCTTCTTCAAAATTTTTCGGCTTACTCATCATGTTCCCCCTTATCTCCATCCCTGAGCCTGCTGCGCACGCTTGGCAGCTTTACGCTCCTGCTTCTTCATCTTCGCAAGTGCAGCCGCATCCTTATCTCTCATGAGATAGAACAGAATTGCGGAGCAGATCGCGATGACGACAAACATCAGCATACTTGCGGCTGAGGCACGGTTATACAGGTATTTACCGGAGAATGCCTGTTCATATATGAAGACACTCGCCGTTTTGGTCGCGTTATCGGGGCCGCCCTGCAAGAAGAGCTTCGGAATATCGAACATATTCAGACCACCGATCAGGCTGGTAACGAGGGTATAGAGCAGAACCGTCTTCAGATTCGGAATGGTGATCTGGAAGAAGATCTGCATACCGTTCGCACCGTCGATATCAGCTGCTTCGTAGATATCCGGGCTAATGCCCAACACGCCCGAAATCAGGATGATCATTGTATAGCCGTACCAAGTCCAGAACTGGATGAAGGCAACAATGATCTTTGCAGCCATTTTATCAATTGCGAAGTTATAGGAAGCTTCACGGATACCGGAGCTGACAAGCAAATCGTTGACAGGACCGGTCGGGTAACTGAAAAGTGCGCGGAACAGAATTGCAATCGTAGCTGCCGTAATAATGTTCGGCATGTAGAAAATTACCTTAAAGATACCCTGTCCCTTTACTGTGATGCGTCTTGCAGTGAACCAAGCAGTCAGCAGCATCGCAAGCGAGATCTGCGGGATGAAGTTCATGATCCAGATGATAATCGTGTTCTTCACAGCGGTCTGGAAGGTTTTATTGGAGAGAATGGCGCTGTAATTTGCGAAGATATTACCCTTCAGCAGGTTCCACTCCGTGTTGTTCAGACCTTGACAATCCGTGAATCCGAGTACTGTTGTATAGAGTGTCGGATAGAAATGGAAAATCAGATACACGATCACAAACGGCAGAGCAAACAGATATCCGTACTTCGCGTTTGAGATGCTTTTGATCCGACTCTGTGCTGATTTCAAAGAAAACGCCTCCTTTCATTTGCTGTTCGGGAGCAGACAGCAATCGTTCTGTCTGCTCCCTACGCAGCAGATTTCATAAGGTCAGCAGAATATTACTCTGCATCAATGTTCAGGGTATCGGAAACAGCCTGCTTGAATGCCTCAATAGCCTCTTCCTTGGACTTCTGCTTGGAGGTGTACTGACGGACCTGATCACGCCATTGCTGGTTGATGGTCTCATCGTACGGAGTCAGGTTCTTACCGTTTGCGAAGTCGTTCGCCGGAACGAAGACATCAAACATGTTCTGACCGCCGAGGAAGTCAACCTCACCGTTGGACTTCTTCATGACGACGTTGGATGCAACAGCGTCCTTCGTGCCAGGAGTACCGTCCTCGTTCGGTGCATAGGTGCCGTTTGCCCACATGTACTGGAGGCCGGTCTCGGAAGTATCGAGGGTGATCCACTCGATGATCTTGCCGATTGCGTCCTTGTTCTGAGAAGCGTTGGTTCCGAGAACCCATGTGCCGCCCCAGAAGAAGCCGATCGGCGGCTCGCAGACAGCCCAGTCACCCCAAGTACCGAGGATCTCATTGCCGTCTTCGTCCTTCACGACCTCGCCGGTATCCTCATCGACCTGACGGCCGCAGTTGCCAGCCATGGTGTAGTTGATCAGCCATGCCGGACCGAAGAAACCGAGAACCTGCTTCTCGCCGGTACCTGCCATATCAGCAAACCAGCCTTCCTGCCAGTCCTGGGTATCATTGTGGTAGCCGTTCTCCATGAGCTTCATAGAGAGATCGAGGAACTCCTCGCGCTTCGGATCAATGTGGAGCTTGTCATCCACGATCCAGCCCGTATCGGAGCTGTTCTCAACAGCATGCCAGATATCGCCGTCGCCGGAAACGATGCCGTAGCCCTTTGCCTTCAGCTTCTCAGCTGCCTCAAAGAACTTATCCCAGCCCGGTCCGATCTCGGACTTCACGGTGTTCGGATCATCGGTGCCGAAGGTGTCCTTCGCGATGGAACGACGATAGATGAACGCACCGCCGGTTGCCTGGTAGCCCAGACCAACGACCTTGCCGTCCGGATTGGTACCGATATCAACGGTGTACTGTGCGATCTCAGCTTCCTTGATCTTTGCATCAACATCAATGCCCAGATCCTCGTACGGAGCTGCATAGCGGGAGCCTTCACCCTGCGTATACTTCAGGACGAATGCTGCCTCAGCTGCGAACATATCGACCTCGTCGCCAGCGAGTGCTGCGTCGAGAGCCGGCTGATATTCGCCGTTGGTGGTAGCGATGATGCTCGGCTTGACAGTGTACTGCTTTGCGAAGTCAGGGTTCTGCTCCATGTACTTGTCAACCATGCCCGGAACCTCAGTGGTGAATGCCCAAATCTTCAGTTCCTTGGTGCCTTCTGCTGCCGGCTCGGAAGACTCTTCGCTGCTGGAAGAATCAGCCTTGCTGCTGCTGGTGTCCGCAACACTGCTGGACGTATCATCACCGCAAGCGGTGAAGGATACCATCAGGCTCAGTGCTGCGAGCAAAGAAAGTGCCTTTTTCATAACAAAATCCTCCTACTAAAAAATCGTTTGATTTATATCCCCTTCGCTGTGTCAGGTCAGCGAACGAAACCGAATGTAAAAGTGCCTTACAGGCTGAACAGAACGTTGTTCACGATAGACTCAAGCATTTCCTGTCTGCCGCTGGTGAGGGAGTCAGTGACCTCGCCCTTTTCCAGTGCATACTTTTCGAGGCTGCGGAAATCTGCCTTGCCGGCGATGATGTCAGCACCGATACCGGTCTTCCACGAAGCATATCTGTCCTCGATGAACTTGTCGATTCTGCCGTCCTCGATGAGCTTGCGTGCTGCAAGGAAGCCGAGTGCGAATGCGTCCATGCCTGCGATATAGGAATAGAAGATGTCCTCCGGTGTGAAGGAGCCTCTGCGTGCCTTTGCATCGAAGTTCAGACCGCCGTTGGTGAAGCCGCCTGCCTTGATGACTTCGTACATGCACATTGTGGTGTCATAGATATTGGTCGGGAACTGGTCGGTATCCCAGCCCAGCAGCGGATCGCCCTGGTTTGCGTCGATGGAACCGAAGAAACCGTTGACTCTTGCAACATTCAGCTCATGCTGGAAGGTATGCTGTGCAAGGGTAGCATGGTTTGCTTCAATGTTCATCTTGAAGTCCTTTTCGAGACCGTACTTTCTGAGGAAGCCCAGAACGGTAGCGGTATCGAAATCATACTGATGCTTGGTCGGCTCCTTCGGCTTCGGCTCGATGTAGAAATCGCCGGTGTAGCCGATGCTTCTTGCATAGTCAACCGCCATATGCATCAGGCGCGCCATGTTGTCGAGCTCAAGTCCCATATCGGTGTTGAGCAGCGTCTCATAGCCTTCTCTGCCGCCCCAGAACACATAGCCCTTACCGCCGAGCTGAACCGTCGCATCAATTGCGGACTTGATCTGTGCTGCTGCATATGCGAACACGTCAGCGGACGGAGAAGTGCCTGCACCGTGCATGTAGCGCGGATGATCGAAGCACTTTGCGGTGCCCCACAGGAGCTTCTTGCCGGTTTCCTTCTGCTTCTTTTCGAGGTAGTCAACGACTTCCTTCAGCTTCGCGTTGGATTCGCCGAGATTTGCATATTCCGGCGAAAGATCGCGGTCATGGAAGCAGTAGTAATCAATGGAGAGTTTATCCATGATCTCAAATGCAGCGTCAACCTTTGCGATCGCGCGTGCTTCGGGGGCGGTCTCACCCCATGTCTTGTCAGCCGTTCCGACGCCGAACATGTCGGTGCCGTCGCCGCCCATGGTGTGCCACCAGGAAAGCGCAAACTTCAGATGCTCACGCATCGGCTTGCCGTCAATGATCTGATCGGGGTTGTAGTACTTGAAAGCAAGCGGATTCGTGCTGTCCTTGCCCTCGTACGGGATCTTACCGATATTGCTGAAATATTCCTTCATAGATATAATCCTCCGTGATTGAATTTACAGAAGAATTTCTGTACTGAGTGTTTTGGTTCCTGTCAGAGATTCGCTCAGAGCATCCGGCTGACAGGTGCCGGCATAAAGCGTGAACGCTTTGCTGCGAACCGCTCTGACGCCGTCGTCATCGACAGTCTCAAAAGCGCTGTCCGGAATCGCGATCGAGACCGTTTTCGTCTCGCCCGCTTTCAGGGACACTCTCGCAAAGCCGCAGAGCTTCGGATTCGGCGTATCAGCTGCGCTGTCGCCCTTGATATAGCACTGCACAACATCGTCAGTATCGACGCTGCCGATATTTTTGATTTTCAGCTCGGCAACATGATCCCTGACGCGCAGATCACTGCATTCCGTTTTGGAATAGGTCAGACCGAAGCCGAACGGATACAGCACATTGTCGCGTACATAGCGGTATGTGCGGTTCTGCATGCGGTAATCCTCAAATGCCGGAAGCTTCTCCGCACTCTCATAGAATGTAACAGGCAGCTTGCCGGACGGTGAGACCTTGCCGAACAGGATATTCGCAAGTGCTCTGCCGCCGAACTGACCGGGATACCATGCATGAATCACAGCATCGCAGTCCGCTTCGACATTGATCGCGCTGCCCGCCGCGGTGACGATGATCACCGGCTTGCCCTTTTCCATGACTTTGGAAACGAGCAGACGCTGGGGCTCCGGAAGCCGCAGGTCGATCTTGTCGCCGGAAGCGAACTCATTGCCCGCATCGCCTTCCTCGCCTTCGATGTAAGCATCCAGACCGACGCAGAGGATCACGAGATCGGACTGCTCCGCTACGGTTTCTGCTTCTGCAAGGCGGTCATTCGCTCTTGCAAGTCCGCTCACGCGGTCTTTATAAAGGTGGCAGCCCTCTGCTGTGAGGACTCTGCCGGAAAATGCATCCTGAATGCCCTCAAGGAACGTGATGTACCGGTCAGCGGTACCGCAGTAGTTTCCTTCGAGCGCCGCACGGCTGTTTGCATTCGGGCCGATCACGCCGATCGTCTTGTACTTGGAAGCATCCAGCGGCAGAATGCCGTTGTTCTTCAGCAGTACCATCGACTTCTCTGCGCACATCAGCGAATGTGCCTTGTGCTCCTCACATGCCACAACAGAATACGGCACATCGTCGAGATCCGTATGATCGTCGAACAGTCCGAGCCGGATTCTTGTCCGCATCACATTGATGAATGCTCTGCGGATATCCTCCTTGGTGCACTTGCCTGCTGCCAGTGCATCCATGAGCTTTTCGTAGACAAATCCCGCATTGAGGTCGCAGCCTTTTTTGATCGCAAGCGCTGCCGTATCCTCCTCGGATTCCGTCAGACCGTGATTCGTGTGGAAATCCTCCAGCGCACGGAAATCGGAAACGAAATGTCCGTTGAAGCCCCACTCTTTCAGCTTGCCGTGCAGGAAATCGCTTGCGCAGGCGCCCTCGCCGTTCAGACGGTTGTACGCGCCCATGACGATCTCGACTTTTGCATCGACCAGTTCATGGAATGCAGGGAGATAGGTTTCCTCCATGTCCTTTGCGGATGCCGGCGCATCAAATGCATGCCGGATCGCCTCCGGACCGCTGTGCACTGCAAAATGCTTTGCACAGGCTGCAGTCTTCATGATCTCGCCGTCGCCCTGCAAGCCCTTGGCAAAAGCCTTGCCGAGCGCGCCGGTCAGGAACGGATCCTCGCCGTAGGTTTCCTGTCCTCTGCCCCATCTGGGATCGCGGAAGATATTGATATTCGGCGTCCAGAGCGTCAGACCTTTATAGATATCGCGGTCGCCGTGCTTGGAAGATTCATTATACTTCGCACGCGCTTCCAGTGCGATGATCTCGCCGGTTTTCTGATGTGCGTCCGCATCAAACATTGCTGCTAGCGCGATCGCCTGCGGGAACATCGTTGCGATGCCGGCTCTTGCCAGACCGTGCAGGCACTCATTCCACCAGTTATATGCCGGAATGCCGAGCCGCGGGATCGCGGGTGCGTCGTAGAGCAGCTGCGAAGCCTGCTCCTCTGTTGTCAGAATATCGGCCAGCGCTTCCGCACGCTCCTGCACAGAAAGTGACTTGTCTCTGAACTTCTCCAATACAAACTCCTCCTCAGGCATCACATGCCGCTATGCAGGAAGCGATCTCCTGCTCCGGAGTCTGTGATGTTTCAGTAATTTCCCATGTTTCGTTGATCTCGGCTGTTTCACCGGGCTGATAAACCCGTTCTTCTCCGAGCAGCTCGCACTCCAGGAAGTGCTTATTTGTATATGTTTCAAAATTACAGCAAAAATCAGGATACTCCTGTTTCACATAGGGTGAAAAGGTTTTCTTGAACCGCTGATTGCCTGCCGCATAGATCACGTAACCGTCTGTTACGTTGAATCCAGCCTTGAACGCCTTGCCTGCATTTTCGTCATGCGTCAGTGTCGCATAGGAATCGGTCAGGCGGAAGCGCTCATCGCGCACATCAGAATAGCTCCAGAGTGCCATTGTACGGTTCGGCAGGAATCCGGTCTCCGCTCTGTTCAGCGGGATGAACTCCGTACCGCCGGATGCAAATCCGGTCACCGACCACGGCGCGAACCGCTGCGGCACTTCTGATACATTTGTAATAGTATTCCGGATACGAACAGCGTGATCGGAAACAAATTCGACCGTCAGGCGAAACTGCTTGCCGGAAATTGTTTCACGCGGTTCCAGCGTCAGGATCCCGTTTTCATACGTGAAGCTGACGCGGTGATTATCAGGATAATAGGTCTCCGGCATGATCTCAGGTGCAGACCAGAGTCTGTGCCCGCCGTAGGCATACCAGATACCGTAGCCTTTGTTCATCACATAGAAATCCCGATTGATGTCCTCGAACAGAATATTGCGGTTCCCGCGGGTGCTGAAATAGATAATCCGCGGCCCGACATCGACCGTCGCCATGAGCTTGATAAAGCCGTTTTCCAGGCAAACGCACCTGCCGAAATTCTGATATTCGGTCTCATAGCATTGGATTGTCATAAATTGCTCTCCCCTCCGTTCTATTTGTATTATATCGTAAAAATATACAAACAGCTACTCAAAAATTGCGGGCTTCTCATTGATTTTTGCGCAAAGGTCACAGATTTTCAGAAAAGTTCTTTACAAATCAGTGAAATTGCATTATAATAAAGGTGGAAGCAAAACTATTACCCGCAGCAAGCCAGAGCAAGATTTGATAACCGTGCATGAATCGCAAAATTTAAGGGGGGGCGATCGTATGATTAAGAATATTTCTGGTGAGTGTGAGACCATTGAGTATGAGGACAAGCGGTTTGTCATGCTGTATGACAACAACGAGATCGAATTTTATCCGGCGCACTGGCACAATGCGGTGGAGATCATTATGCCAATCGAAAACAGCTTTCAGGTCACGGCAGGCGGCAAGGAGTATGTCCTGCAGGAGCGCGAGATCATCATTATCCCGCCCGGCGAGCTGCATTCGCTTTCGCCGCAGGAAGGCAGACGCATCATTTTCCAGTGCGACAACAGCGTCCTGAACGACGTACCTGCGCTCAATGCGCTCATGGCGGTGTTCCATGCACCGACCGTTATCACGCAGGAAACCGACCGCGATCTCTATCTGCGCGCGAAAAAATGCATTCTGGATATCTATTCCGAATACTATATCAATTCCGAGATCTCCGACATCCGCATCTATCTGAATCTCATCAGTATGCTGGTGTCTGTCCGCGAATTTCAGCTGGAGCAGACGCGTCAGAATCTGGCGCTCGCAAAGGACAAGATGTTCCAGTACAACGAGAAATTCAAGCTGGTGCTGAAATATATCGACCAGAACTACATGTACGATATCTCGCTTGATACGCTGGCAGAAATTGCGGGTTACAGCAAATTCCACTTCTCGCGCATCTTCAAGCAGTACAATTCGATGTCCTATTTGCAGTACATCAACATCCGCAGGACGCGCGCCGCGGAGATGCTGCTGCTGGATCCGTCCATTCCGATCACAGAGGTCGCAATGCGCGCCGGATTCTCCAGTCTTTCGACTTTTAACCGTATTTTCAAGGAAATCAAGCACTGCACACCGTCCAGCTTCCAGCGCTTCTACTGTTCGACCGGTGAAGAACCGCTCGGCGACAAGTAATCAGATATTGCGATTTCAGGGCACTGAAACAGACTTTCAGTGCCCTGTTTTGCATATTAAAGGATTTTTCAGGTGTATTTTCAGCAACAAATCAGGAATTTGACTGCCTGTTTGTTGCGATGATCCCCGCTCATTTTTCACCCCAAATCAAAAGCAGCAGGCACCGTTCGGGCGCCTGCTGCTTCTTTCTGTTCAATTATTGCGATTTCCGCGATCAGATCTGTCTTGCGATCATGCGGAGCAGATAGGTGAGGTCGTCCTGATTGACCTGATTATTGCTGTCGCAATCCGCATTTGCAAGGCCCTGATCGGTCACAACTGCGTTCTTATCGCTGACAAGGAATCTTGCAAGCAGAACCGCGTCAGAAACATCCACGCGCTCGCTGCCGTCCACATCGCCGTTGATCGTCTTGTCAAGCAGCTTCGGACCGGTCGTCTCGGTCTTTTCCGGTTCAGTGGTCTGCGGCTCGCTGCCCTGTGCCTTCTCGGTCACAGCAAGCAGATAGATCAGCGGAGAGTTCCAGTAGATCGTGATCTCGTTGGTGGAATAGCTTTCTGCGTTGTCAACCCAGCACTTTGCAGGCGGATTGGTCTTGCAGTATGCCTTTGCCGCGCTGTCCTCCAGATTGGAGTTGACGCCGCCGACCAGCATGCCCGGCTGTGCAGCATTTGCCGCCATGGACGGACGGTGATGCGGTGCTTCCGGAGAGACCGTACCGAAGCCGGTCACGAAGCAGGCACCCAGCGGGTTCTTGCCGAGCAGATAGTTCAGCACTTCATTTGCAGCTTCCGTCTTGCCCTCAAGTCCGAGCACAACGCCCGCGTTTGCGATCGTCATGTTGGAGCCCCAGTTATAAGAGGTGATCGGAGAGCCGTACGGGCTTGCGTTCACAGTCTTCTCTGCGCTGTTCGCGGTCTTCTCAAGGCTTGCTGCTGCCAGCTGCTTGAGGTTCGAGAGTGTCTCGGTCATGCCGTCGTTATCGCCGCCGGAAGCCAGCGTGGTGATCGCGATGTTGCCGTAATCACCGACTGTGGACCAGTCCAGACCGGTCTTGACGCTGCTGATGCCTTCGATGTACTTCAGATCGCCGGTTGCAGTATACATCTGGCATGCTGCCCAGTAACGCTCGTCCAGATCAGTGCGGTCACCGTATTCACCGGTCACGATATCCTTCGGATTCTTGAAGTTGAAGTCCGGATTTGCTTCGAGATATGCCCACGACTTTTCCGCAGCCGCAAGGCACTTCTTTGCAAATGCCTCATCATATTCCTTGTAGAACTGATATGCCATTGCCATAGATGCAACGAAATCAGCCGTCGCAGTGGAAGAAACCGGTGTCACGATCAGCTCGCCGATCTCCTTTTCCGGCATGACATAGCCCGGGAATGTTGCGCAGGAGACCTTGTGGTACACGCCGCCGTCAGCAGCCTGCATCTTCAGCATCCATTCAAGCTCATATCTGGTCTCGTCAAGGATATCCGGAATCTTGTTGCCGCTCTCCGGAATGCCGATATCATCGGTGAACATCTCCGGATTTGCGTCATATGCATAGAGCAGATCCGCGACAGCCTTTGCAGCCGCAACGGTGTATCTGCCGTAGTCGCCGGCATCGTGCCAGCCGCCGCTGACGTCGATCTTGTCGCTGGTGCCGTAAACGGTCGCCAGATCGGTGTGGCACGCCTTGTGACCGAATTTCTCATCGTCGATCTCGCAGCCGCAGCGCTGGAGATAGAACATTCTCACAGCTTCTTTTGCAAGCTCCTTATAAGGATCGTCTGCAATGACGAAGGTGTAGGACTTGTCCAGATCGCCGCAGGTAATGTAGTACTTGCCGGCAGTCTTGACAGAGGAGAAATCTGCAATGCGGTCGGATTCCTTTGCAGAGGTATTGTCGGTCGCCGCGCCGAGCGTACCGGTGTAGACGACTTCCTCAGTATCCGCATTCACGACCTTGAACTCATCGCCGCCGTCTTCACGGACAACAGCCGTCTTCTTGTCGTTGGTGCGGTAGCCGATCTGGTTCGCAAGGATCGGTGCCTGATACGGACCGATCGAGCTGTAATCCACCTGGCTGTCATCCACGATCTCAAGCACAACATTGTCCAGATAGACCGTGTGATCGCCGAGCTCGCGGTCAGCATCGCGCTCCTCAAGACCGCAGTTGATGCACAGCTTTGCCATGATATCGGTTTCCTTTGCCATGGTGAACTGATAATCCACCTTGACCGGCTCCGGTCCGACTTCAATGCCCTTCCATGTGTAGGACTGGTAGGTACCGCCGTTCTGCTGGATCATCGCTTCGACATAGCGCTCCTGATCGCAGGAGATCTCATAGGAGAACTTGTAGGTCGCACCCTGATACAGCGGAATGATATCATAGAACAGCTGCACGGCGTAGTTCTTCGTGCCGCGGTTCGTGATCTGAAGCGCGAGCTTGCCGTCCTCGGTGGTCAGCTTGCAGGCGCCGCCGCTCTCCTTGTAGGTGCCCCAGTCAGCCGTTCCTGTTTCAAACGTGGAATTGCTGATCAGGTTCTCTGCTGCGAAGCTGACGGTCGGAACAGCTGTCGGTGCAGCTGCGGTCAGCATCGCGCATGCTGCCAGAATGGACAGCATTCTGCTGCGGATACTTTTTTTCATAGCATTCACCCTCCAAAAAATTTACCTGTAAGGTACGTTTGCTGTCAGCTGCCGCCGATCCCCTCCTGACCGTTTCCTGTCTGTTCCCGCGCATCTGCTGTAAATTCCGATATTTGACAGCATGGATCCGCAGGGCATTCAGGCGTGCCGCAGCCGTACAGACGCAGGTATACAAAATCCTGCATCTCCATTATAAAGTATTGACAAAAAAAATGGAATAGGATATAATACAAGTTACATGATATTTTGTGCAAATTATGATTGAATGGGGTATTATTATGATTTTGCATAACGTAGGGTATAATCATCAGCATGACGCCGATTTTTATATCGACCGTCCGGAAGGCAGCGGAGACAACCTGCTCCTGATCCTGCGGACGGAAGCACTCTTTACGCTGGGCGGCGAGGAGATCCTCGTGCCGGCAAACACCTTCTTCCTGTACCCGAAGGATATGCCGCAGAAATACCGCACTGTTCCGCAGAAAACCTTTGCGAACGACTGGATCCATTTTCTGTTTGAGCATGAGGAGCCCGAATGGTTCCGCTGCAAGGATATCCCCTTTGCAACGCCGATCCCGCTCCGGCACATCGAATTTTTCAGCTTCTGCATCAAATCCATTGCGGATGAAAACGGCACGGATCACCTGCACAAGGCGGATTCGATCGGGCATTATTTCTGGCTGATGTGCAACAAGGTCAGCGAGCAGCTGCATGAGGACGCCTATCTCGCAAAAAGCACGCATTATGAGCAATTGCTTGTGATACGCAACAAGATCTACAGCATGCCGTATCTCGGCTGGTCGGTGGACTGGGCATCGCATGAGATGAGCATGAGCCGCTCGGCATTCCAGCATCATTACAAGGAGCAGTTCGGCGTCACGTTCATTCAGGATCTCATCGCGAGCCGTGTCGCCCGTGCAAAGATGCTCCTGACGACGACCAACATGACCATTCAGGACATCGCAGAGCAGTGCGGCTACCGCAATTACGAGCATTTTGCACGGCAGTTCCGCAGCTGCACCGGCATGCCGCCCGGCGAATACCGGAAGATCGGCGGCTGAACCGTCCGTTTTTTTCACAGTTATCATCCCGTTTTTTCCAGACGATCACATTCCGGCGGTTTTTTTAAGCTTCATTTGATATCATGACAGTATAATCATAGAAAAGATCAATGAAAGGACGGTGCATATCCTATGAAATACAAAATTCTTGCCGCAGTCTACGGTACGCTGCTGACTGCCTTTTCCGCGTATGTGGTGCTGGATGCCTTTGTCCTCGGAAAAGCCGAGCAGAGCAATGCATCCGGAATGAACCTCTCACTGTTTGCGGAGCAGACCGCAGAAGAACCAGTCGGCTCCGGCATCCCGCTGCAAACAACGGTCACCGGCGAATCTGCCGCAGACGGATCGTCCCCCGCGCAGACCACGGATGCGAAGCAGTCTGAAACCGCTGCACCTGCCTCCGGCACAACGAGCGTTTCCGGCGCAAAAACCGCAGCCGCTGCCGGCACCGCTTCTGCGCAGGACAACGACGGCAATGCCGCTGCGAATACGCAGGCAAATGCGCAGAACACGCAGTCCGCAAAAAATTCGCAGACCGCAAAATCCACGCAGTCTTCCGCGTCTGCATCGACCGCTCCCCCGCCAACGGAAACCGTTCCGCCGGAGACAGAACCGCCGCAGCCGGAATATCTGAACGATGACCGCAATTATCAGGACGAAAACATCACCATTGCGATCAGCGAATACAATGTTCTGGATACCGCGGTCTATGTCGCGGATGTGACGCTTTCCTCTCCGCAATATCTGAAAACCGCCTTCGCGAATGATACCTACGGCAAGAATATCACCGCAAAGACGTCCGAGACCGCAGCGGCAAACGGCGCAATCTTCGCGGTCAACGGCGACTTCTACGGCGCACACAACCGCGGCTATGTCATCCGCAACGGCATTCTCTACCGCGATGTGGCGCGCGACGGAACGGATTTTCTCTGCATCATGGCGGACGGCAGCTTCTTCATCACAACCAGTGCGGAGTATTCCGCGCAGGAGCTGCTTGACATGGGCGCATGGCAGTGCTTCATGTTCGGGCCGCGTCTGATCGAAAACGGCGGCATCGCAGTCGATGAGAACTCCGAGGTCGCCCGTGCAATGGCGAGCAATCCGCGCACCGCGATCGGCATGATCGAACCGGGACACTATCTGTTTGTCGTATCGGACGGCAGAACCTCGGAAAGTGACGGTCTGTCGCTCAATGAGCTGGCGAACTTCATGCAGAGTCTCGGCTGTCAGACCGCCTACAACCTCGACGGCGGCGGCTCCTCGACCATGTATTTTCAGGGCAGCATCCTCAATAACCCCACAACCAGCGGCAACTCGATCAAGGAAAGGAGCGTGAGCGACATTGTTTACATCGGTTACTGATCCCGAACGCGCCCTCCTGCTGCGGCATGCGGCGGGCAGCTTCTGCGCAGCGCTGTTTCTCGCTGTCTTCGGTGCGATCTATGAGCATTTCAGCTTCGGCGTCTATTCCAACTACATGCTCTATGCCTTTCTGCCCCCGCTGATCGCCGGACTGCTGCTGCTGTTTTCAGTCTCCGGCACGCATCCGCCGCAGCAGCGAACCCGATTCCTGCTCCATGCATGCGTCGCTGCATGTTCTGTCGGCTGCATCACGGCAGGCATCCTGCGCATCAGCGGACGCACAAGCGATCTTCTGCTCTGCTATCCGGTCGCCGGTGCATTGCTCGCAATGTTTGCGCTGCTGTCCTATCTGAAAGACCGGAAATCTGCATCATAACCAGACGCCTGCATACCCCAAAACGGATATGCAGGCGTTTCATCTTGCCGAAAAAGGGATCGCTTCGCGATTATTTATAATGGGCTCCGCCCAAACCTGCCAAAGGGATTGTATCCCTTTGGAATCCCGCTTTTGTAAAATTGTTAAAAGTATGTATCGTTTTATTATGTCATAAAAAAGGATCTCTAAAGCGCAAGTGATCGTTAAGCGGGGGTGGCGCAGTGCCTCATTTTTGATTCATCGGAGATATCGCTTTATCTACAGACTGAAACACTAAACTCCACAAAACGGATATACAGGATCTTCCGGTTTGCTGTAACAAAACGCCTTGCAATGCTACTAACAGATATCACGCAGAAAGGAGACTGCCGCATGCAAGCTGATCCGGAACAGTTCTATACCGAACATGCACACAATGTTTATCTGTATCTGATGACGCTCTGCAATGAGCCGGATACCGCAGAAGAACTGATGCAGGAAACCTTTTTGCAGGCAATGCGTTCGCTCGGCAGATTCCGCGGTGACTGCACGGTATATGCATGGCTCTGCGCGATCGCAAAAAACCTCTGGCATGCGGAGCTGCGCCGCCGGAAGCTGCATCCTTCCGCAGAAGCCGATCCGCAGATGCCGGATCCGGCGCGCCCGCCCGATGAAGCATCGGAATCCCGTGCGATTGCCGTGGAAGTCCTGCAAAGGCTGCATCATTTGCCGGAGCAGGACAAAGAGCTGATTCTTCTGCGGGATGCGGCGGGACTTTCCTTCCGCACGATCGGCAAGATCTTCGGGCGGTCGGAAAACTGGGCACGCGTCAACTGCTACCGCGCCAAGCAAAAGCTGAAAAAGGGGGATGACAACAAATGAAATGTCATGTTGTGCAGGATCTGCTCCCGCTGTATGCCGAGCAGCTGATCTCTGCGGAGACCGCAGCGGATGTTCAGGCGCATCTGGCACATTGCGAACACTGCGCCGGACTGTACCGGACTGCAAATCAGCATGCGGCAGATCCGATTGCAGTTCCGGAAACCATTGATCCGATGAAGGCAATGCGGCGCCGCAGCAGAATGCATGCGCTGTTGGCAGCAGCGGTCTCCGCATGGTTCATCTGCCTGTTTTATATCTTCTGCGGACACGGCTTTCTGCTGCGCTCCGACCGGATCCATATGGAAATCAGTACCATGTGGCAGTATTACACGCATGACGGCGGTCTGCGCCGGACGGATACGCTTGCAGAGGCAGAAGCGGCAATGACAGAAGACAGAGGCAGGGATTTGCAGGAATTTGTGATGATCGTCTATCATGGCGACTGCCTTGCATGGCGCACAGACGGCTTCAACACGTTCTATGCGCGGCAGACGGATGCGCCTGATAATCGCGCCATGCTCAAAGTGCATGCATTTTACGCGACGTTCCTGCCGAACAGTCTGCATCGCAGCCTTTGGGCACGCAGCAGCTGCGGCTCGCCGCTCGTAGACGGCAGCACCGAAACGATCCGCTGCAAGGACGGCATTTTCACCTACGATGTTGCACAGCTTGCCGCGCTCGCAGATTCGTCGCCGGACGGGATCGCACACCTGACCGTCGGCGAAAAGCTGCCGTAACCGACTGAAAAAACGGGCTGAATCCGGAATGGAAACAGCCCGTTTTCTGTATTATTCCAGCGGAAATGTCACCTGCCAGTCGCCGTGCAGACAGGGCTCCGCGGTCACAAATTCGCCGTACAGACTGCAATCTTCCAGCGCATCGTATGCGACCGGAATGATCTGCTCGTCTAAGTTATTTTTGTGCGCATCATCCCAGAACGAAAAACTGATTACGCTGCGTTCATCCGAACCGCCGCGCAGTGTGATCCAGCCGTGATTGTCCGTATTGGAAATATCCTCATACTCCGTCAGAATATGCAGCGCACCGTCCAGATAACCGATCCCGCGGACACGGACACCGGGCGCAGGCGTGCAGAGCGGTTCTTCCGCAGGAATCAGAAACCGGTACTGCGCCGGATCCGGGGAATCGTCCGGTTCACAGCTGCTCGCGCCGCGTCGTTCTGTTCGCTGCATGGTCTCCGGCTCATAGGGCACATCGTTCAGGCTGATCTCATCGAGTACGCGTTCCGTTTTGTTTTTGCCGACCAGCAGTGAACTGACGGAAAATGTGACCTTGCGTTTCGGCATTGGGCTGCCGTCCATTGTCTCCAGATGCGTGACAAAATACGCTGTATGCGTTTCGCTGTCATACGACGAAAACGAGCATGTCCCGACCATATCCCTGCAGATGTTGATACGGTCGCTGTCGAACAGATCCCAGTCCCCTGCCGGATATTTCCCTTCTATATCGCGCATGGCAATGTAAAAATCCGCTGAACTGCCGTCGCGGTTCGCCGAGATCACGGTCATCTCAATGCCCTGATCCGTGCAGGATCTCTGTACCGGATGAAAACCCTGCGCGATCGGCGGCGCGATCCGGTAAAGGCATTCATATGCAGGCTCGACGCCGAATGCGGTCAGAACCGGCAGCGGCAGCATGACCGCCGCGGCTGCGGCTGCAATCACCATAACAATCCGCCTGCGATGCCGGATCTTCTGCTTCGGCGCAGAAAGCTCCAGAAACCGGTCGTCGATCATCCCGACCGCCTGTAAAAATGTATCCGTTTTCATAACAAATGCTCCTTTTTCAATGCTGCGTACAGCTTTTTCCGAATGCGGCAGAGCATGGATTTGACCTTGCTTTCAGAGAATCCGAAGCACGCCGCGATCTCTGCAACCGACTGAAAATACCAGTACCGGCGCACAAAAACCTGCCGTTCCGTCTCCGGAATCCGATCCAGAAATGCATTGATCGCTTCCGCAAGCATATGCACATCCGCATCCGCCTCGACATCCTGCTCCGTGCGCAGCCAGTCCGCGACCTCGTCCAGCACGACCTGTGCCGTGCCGTCCCCGCGCTTTTTGGCATGATGCGCACGCAGCTTTTTCAGCGAGACATTGCGCGTCAGTCTGCCGAGAAATGTCTGCAAATGCGCCGGTTCATGCGGCGGAATGCTATTCCATGCCGCAAACCATGTGTCATTGAGCGCTTCATCGGCATCTTCCTGATCCTGCAAAATCTGCACGGCAATCTTTCTGCAATAGCGGTGATATTTCCGGTCAGTTTCGGTCAATGCCTGCTCATCCCGCTGAAAAAACAGCGAGATGATCTGACGGTCATCCATGTGTCTCCCCCTTTCCTGTTGGTACAGAAGCTTCTGTTATACTACTACCCGAATCCTGCTCTCCGGTTGCATAAAAATCAAAAAAAGCTGCCTCCGAAACGGAAGCAGCCTTTTTGTTTCATAAGGATGAAGATGAATTACTTCAGCTCGATGGTAGCGCCAGCCTCTTCAAACTTCTTCTTGATCTCCTCAGCTTCTGCCTTCGGCACAGCCTCTTTCAGAGTGCCAAGGCCCTCAACAGCAGCCTTTGCCTCTTTCAGACCAAGACCGAGGATGTCCTTTGCAGCCTTGATAACATTCATCTTTGCATCGCCGAAGGATGTCATAACGACATCGAACTCGGTCTTCTCTGCCTCGCCTGCGCCTGCAGCAGCACCTGCGCCTGCACCTGCAGCAGCGACAACAGCGGTAACGCCGAACTCTTCCTGGATTGCCTCGACCAGCTCAGCCAGCTCGAGAACGGAGAGAGTCTTGATATCTTCGATAAACTTCAGTGTCTTTTCGGAAGCCATGATAATTCTCCTTTACAAAAATAAAAATGATTTGGGGTTCAGGCAGCCGTAAAATCAGGCAGCCTCCTCGTTCTTCTTGTCCACGAGAGCCTGCAGCGTTGCAGCGAGCTTCTGCATCGGACCCTGAAGGGAACCGACGAGCTGTGCAAGCAGGATATCCTTGGACGGGATCTTGGACAGAGCCTTGACGCCTGCCTCATCGTAGAACTGACCTTCGACGAAGCCTGCCTTCAGGCTGAAGTTACCGCCGGACTTCTCAGCGAAATCACCGAGGATTCTGGCAGCTGCGGTCTGATCGTTCTCACAGGTAGCGATTGCGGTTGTACCCTCAAGCACACTGTCGAACTGCTCATAACCGAGTTCGTGCATTGCAAGGCGGATCAGGGTGTTCTTCTGAACAGAGTAGGAAACGCCTGCCTCACGCAGCTCACGGCGCAGCTTGGTATCATCCTCAACGGTGATGCCCTTGTAGTCCACGAGCACGCAAGCAGCAGCATTCTTGAGCTGTTCGGTCAGAGCAGCGACCTTCGCCTGCTTTGCCTGCAAAACCTTTTCACTTGGCATAAAATTTTCACCTCCGCATGTGTAATCACTCAAAGGAACGCAGCGAACGGAGGCATTCCGGCAGATTGACTGCCGATAAAAAAGCCTCTCCCGAAAAGCGGAGAGGCGGAGTTCCATTATCATCGCAATGCGAATCGGAACGACCGGCACTCCTCGGCTGGACTTCCGCGATCGTTTCCGCTCGCTGCCGGCTGTCTGTGGAATACGGGATTCGTCTGTTTCATTCAAGCCTGTTTATTATAGCACAGTTTTTTTCGCTTGTCAAGCCCTTTTGCAAATTTTTTTCAGAAGATGCAGACGGCGACTGTTTTGTGATGCCGCCTGCATCGCATTTTCAGGAATCTGTGCTGCTTTCGGTTCTGTCTCTGCCGCCCTTTCTGCCGAAACCGTCAGGGGGCGTCATACCGTCAGGGGGCGTCATGTTCTCAAATCCTTCGGGCGGTGTTATACCTTCGGGCGGTTCCATGCCGTCAGGGGGCATCATGCCGCCAAATCCGCCAAATCCGCCAAATCCGCCAAATCCGCCGAATCCGCCATGACCGCCCATACCGCCGAATCCGCCGCCGCTGCCGGTTGCGACCTCTGTGCCGCCTGACCAGCTGCCGCCGGTGCCGAAGCCATCGGAATTGAGCGTGCCGTCATAGGTTCCGCCGGTGTAGATATGATAGCCGTCAGACATGCCGTCCGCGCTGACGACAATGCCCTGCGCCTGCTTCGGCGTTTTGAGCGCGGCGAGCACCCTGCCGTCATCGTCTGTCACGGCAATGAGCGTGCCGGCAGCCGCATTCAGCGATGCCGATGCAAGATAATTGCTTTCCGGTGTTTCCATCATGCCGGTCGCGCCGACTGCGATCAGCGTGCCGCCTGTTACGGTGATTTTGTTATTGTTATCGCCGGAATCGAGCGGACCGTTTCCGCTGTTCGTCGGGCCGCAGACGATCACCGTCCCGCCTGTCATCGTGATATTGCCGTTGGAATCGAGCCCGTCACCGTCCGCATTGACATAGAGATAGCCGCCGCTGATATTCAGCTCGCCGGAGCCGTTCCGGTTGAAGCCCATGCCGCCGCCGCTGCCGTCAGAAGCGTTCAGCCCGTCATCGTCCGCCTTCACATGCACCGTGCCGCCCTTGATACTGATTTCCGCTGATTCAATGCCCTCATAGGATTTGGCGATCTCCGTTTCGCCGCCCTCGATCGTGACAGCAGTTTCCGCATGGATACCGTCATCGCCGGCAGACGCTTTCAGAACTGTATCGCCGGAGATCGTCACCGAATCATTTGCATGCACGGCATCGTCCGCCGCGTCGATCGTCAGCGTTCCGCCGGAAAGAGTCAGCGTGCGTTCCGCCTTGATGCCCTTTGTGCTGACGGCGGTGTCATCCGATGCAGGATCTGCGGTCTGCGCGAAATTCGCAAGCGGATCCATGCTGAAATCGCCCTGTTCTCTGCCGAAACCGCCCTGCCTGCCGCCTCTGCCGAAGCCGCCGCCAAAGCCGCCGAAATCATCATTTGCATGCGCAGGCGCATTGGCAGAACCGCCGCCTGATGTGATATCGAGCGTGCCGTCCGTCACGGTCAGAGAGGCAGCAGCGTCGATGCCGTCCTGTTCCGCCGTGATCTTCGCCGTACCGCCCTCGATCAGGATATCGCCCTTGCCGTCCTGATCGGCGGTCGTGGATTTGATGCCGTCGCCGCCGGCTGTGACGGTCAGTGTACCGTCATGCAGCAGCACGGAATCATTGCCGCGAATACCGTGATTGGCTGCCGTGACCTGAATCGTGCCGCCGACGAGTTTCAGATCGTCCGAGCAGTGAATGCCGTTGTTGTAATTGCCGCTGACGGTCAGCGTACCGGTTCCGTTGATCGTCAGATCGTCCTTAGACGCAATGCATGCCTGCGGGAACTGACTGTCCGCTTCTTCGAGATCAAATTCGGTATAGGTCTTCGCATCGGTCAGGGCATTATCAGTACCCGCCGCAGCGGTGATGACGGTTTTATCCGCCTGCACCACGGAAATTGCGGCGCTCGTCCTGCTTGTGACCGATGCGCCGTTCAGGATCAGATGTACCTTTTCGGTTTTATCGGTCAGATTGATGACGATTCTGCCGTCATTCAGCGTACCGGAGAGCACATAGTCGCCGCCCTTTGTAATCGTGATCAGCCCGCCCTTGACGGTCACGCCGTCAGACGGGGATGCCTTCACCGTATCGCCGCTGAGCTGCAATGTCACCGCATCGCTGCCCCATTCCGTATTCAGATCCGCTTTTTTGAGCTCCGCGCCGGATTTCGCGCTGACACTTGATTTTTCATCGGCACGGGCAGTTGTTTCCGCCGCCTGTGCCGTTGTCTCCGCGGCAGGATCCGTTCCTTCCGGCACTGTTGTTTCCGCAGCAGAGGACTCCGCTGCGCTGCTGTTTCCGGTCTGCTGTCCTGCGCATCCGGCTGCCGTCAGCAGACATGTGACCGCAGTCAGAAGTGCCAGTGTTTGTTTCAGTTTCAGCATGATAAAACCAGCCTTTCTCAAAAAGATCCGCCCTGCACATTCAGCACAGAGCGGATCCTTTCGTATACCCGTTTCCCGACGTTTCCCTCTGTGTTTCTGGGAATATTATACGCGGGGAATGTGGGATTTGCGTGAAAAATTCCGGAAAATCAATAGAGCGGAACCGGCATATCCGTAAAATAGGAATCCTTATAAACGAGATTCATCAGCTGCATCAGATCCAGCATATCCGTATAGCCGTCCCCATTGAGATCGGCAATTTCCGTGTTCAGGTTGATCCATTCCTTGTCGATCATCGCGTTTTCGTTCAGTATTGCGGAAAACAGCACCGCATCTGACGGCGACAAATATCCGTCACCGTTCAGATCACCCTGAATATCCGAATACCGCACACTGTACGGCAGCGGCAGAAACAGCAGATGATAATAGTCCAGATACCGGATCAGATGGACCGGCGATGAGCCGTAGATCACGGTCGATTTCGGGATCACCGGGAAAATGCCCGGCTGAACGGATTCGACACGGATGTCTCTGCTTGAATCCGGCAAATCGTGATAGATCAGCTCCGAACGCGTCGGATCCACGCGGTAAAGCTCGGCAGTTCTTCCGTCCGGAAAGATTCGGTAGAACATGCCCGTATCCGGATCCTCAAAGATCTCCAGATCGGTATTGGTCAGGTCTGTGAGCTGCATGTTCCAGTACTGATTGGAGCTCGAAATATCGCTTGCGGAGAACAGATACAGAAACGGTGTGCCGCCGTAATACTCAAAATCGAGATCTCCCGCACGGCTGACATCCAGCGTTTTGAGATAATCACCTACCGTGTTATACATCTGGATCGCCAGCTTGCAGCGCGCATTGTACACCGACATCCGGATCTGCGCATCCAGCGGGGAATAATAGCTGAACAGGCGGTAGCGCTGCTCCTCAGTGTTGCGGATCGTATACTCGTAATCCAGCATCAGCGGCGTCAGCATCATGTCGTCCATCTGTTCCTGAAAATCATCGCGATTGAACACGACCGGAAAATCCACATCGAGCATGCCGACATATCTTCCCCTGCCGATATAATTGACGGAAGCCGTGCCGACATCCACATCATTGATGATATAGCGCTGCACATAGTCCTCGCCTTCGACCAGCTCATAATCGCCGTCCGTCAGCGTAATGTCCGGCGTGACGTGATCGCCCGTCCAATAGACCGGCTTTGCCTCGACCGCGCAGGACGCAAGCGCCTTCTGATCGGTTTCCAGTCGGAAATGCAGCGTACCCTCACGGTTCAGACCGTTGTACTTCACCATGATATAGCGCGTTTCACCGGCAGGCACAGAGAATGTCAGCGCCTTGGTGCCGGTGCCGGCGGTCTCCTCCAGCATCTCTGCTTCATCCGAGAACACACGCAGCACGATATCCGTCACATCATCGCTCGCAAGCAGATAATCCGTATCCTGCTCCGGCGTCAGCCGGTACCATGCAAGCCGGTCTGTCAGCGTCAGCGGTGCCGCGTATTCGCCTTCTGTCAGCTGCTCCGCCGTTTCCGGCAGCTTCACAACGATCTTGTAGCTGCCCGCGCCGGAGCCGTAGGAATATTTTGTCGAACGCAGCGTGAACGGCACCTCGCCGAACATCACATTGGCATAATCCTCTGCATAGGCAACGACGAAATCGCGTCCCTGCTGCAAAACGGTACCGTCCGGCATGGTCAGCGTGACCGGCGCCTGCACTTCACTGCCGGTATACGCCGTTTCGCCGGTCGTCAGTTCTGCATCCTGCAGGGAATAGGGCGTCACGACCGTCAGATTCGTCTTTCCGCCGCGTTCTTCGTATGTGCGCGAAACCGCGACACAATAAATGCCGTTCCGCAGCAGATAATCATTCTTATCGTCCGGCATCGCGCGCACCAGCGACATCGCTTTCAGCTGCTCATCCAGACGGTAGACGCGGTAGATCAGCGTACCGCCGGAAACCTGCTCGTTCAGGACGCGGTAGCGCGCCTCGCCGGAGCCTTCCTTCGCCTGATCTGCACGGAACCAGAGCGTTGCAAGATGCGTGTCCTCGCAGTTCAGCAGCGTTGTCTCACCGAGCGGCGTCAGTGTCTCCGGTGCCTTTTTGTACGGCGCAATGATCTCATAATCGCGCGAAATTTTGCCGATAAACAGTCCGGTGCCGACCAGCGTGACGGTCGCAGTACCCGGCGCATCATTCCGCGCATTCAGCACAAAATAGTCTCTGCGCTGTTTCAGTGTCTCGCCGCCGTAGTTCAGACGGATCTCCGGCTCATAGCATTCGCCCTCACGGTAGACCGCGAACAGATCGCCTTCCAGATCCGCCTTGCGGATATCCCGCAGCTGATCCGATACCACAAGCGTAAACTTCACGGTGCGTTCCTCGCGGATCGTGCAGGTCAGATAGTACATCTGTCCGGCATTCAGCTTGACCGAACCGCAGAACTGATTGTCATTGAACGTCGAATAGCTGCTTTCCGCAAAGACCGTGCCCTTTCCGTCCGGCTGACTGGAAACGACACATCTTGCCGAAATGCCGGTATACATCTGTCTGCCGCCGTAGCTGCCGGTCGTCTGTTTTGTCTCCCACTCCCTCTGGTAATGCGAATCCGTTCCGGCGTAGTAGTAGTAGGTCTCCGTTTTCGACGGGATAAACAGGAAGGTGCTGCTGTCCTTTTTTCCGTTCAGCGTGACCGGAACCGGCGTATCTGCGGGGATGCGGTCGATGACGTCCGCTTCCGCGGTGCAGCTGCCCACATAGCCGCCGATGCCGACGATGACAAGCTGCATATGTCCGTTCTGCTTGCTGACAAGCACTGTGTAGTCTACAGATTCCGTCAGCGTATGGCCGTCCGGTGCCGTCACGATCAGATCCGGATGCCAGTTGTTGCCGTACAAACCGAACAGTGCCGGAAGCACCTGCACCTTGCAGCCTGCGAGGGATTTCCGCTCGGCGGGATCCTTTCTGACCTGAATCAGAACCGGACCGTCCCAGAGCGTGTTCACCGTCAGCAGACAGTTCTGCCCTTCTTCGAGCATCACGCGGAACATCTGCGCATCCGCTGCCTCTGCCGGAAAACTGCCGAGCACATTGCCTGCCGTGTCGGTCAGCACACCGGAAACCGCCGCCGCGCCTGCTGCTTCAATTTCATAGCTGCCGGTCTGCGGAACCGGTATGAGATAGCGGTATGTTCCGCTCACATCAATCTGATCGTCGTATCCCGAACCGGAAAGATCCGTGTTTTTCGCTTCCTCCGTCACGACCGCTTCGACTTCCACGCGCTCCATTCTGCCTGCCGCATCCGTCAGGATACAGCGATAGATCTCTGTGCCGGCAGTATCGGTCGGCGGCGCAAATTCCGCAGAATCTGCCTGCGGAACGGGTTCCGCGGAATCGCCGTCCACATGATACCACTGATATTTCAGACCGACGCCGAGCGCCGTGATCCGGAATGCGTCATGTTCATGCAGATGCACCGTCATGGAGCGCTGATTCAGGCGCATGACAAGCGGCTCCTGACAAAGCTGCAGCGCTGCTCCGGTATCCGGAAGAACGGTGTCTTTCGCCGTCACAACCCATGTTTCGTCAGGGATCGCACCCGCGTCGATCTCCTTGACAGAATCCGTCAGCTGCACCGAACGCACGCCCAGCAGGGCTCCGGTTTCCAGCGTCTCCGCTGCATCCAGCCGCAGACAGTAAACATTCGCGGACTGAAATGCACTGTGCGGAACCGTTTTCACGTTCGGCAGATCCAGTACGCCGACCGTCACGCCCGCAAACGAGCGGATCGAGAGCTGCTCCAATGCGGAGAATGTCACTGTGTCAAATCCGTTGCCGAGCCGCATGCCCTGCAGCGCATTCATGCCAAGCTCCGTGATCCGGTCATACGGCAGGATCGCCCGGAAATCTTCGCGGGAGCTGCCGATCGCGGCTGCCTCATTCCGGAATACCTCTGCACCGCGCAGCTCCAGCAGCCGCAGTCCGCTGCATCCGGAGAAAGCGCCCTCCGGAATCACGCGGATGCCTTCCGGCAGCACGATCCGCACCACGGAACACGCATCCTCAAAGGCATGATCGCCGAGTGTTTCCAGTTTTTCTGCATAGACATCTGCTGTCAGCGAATTGCATGCGGAAAATGCCCGCGCACCGATCGCCGTCACCTGCCGCCAGTCCGTCAGGATCGTTTCCAATGTGACGCAGTTCAGACATGCCCGGTCACCGAACGATTCCGCAGCCTGAACCGACAGCTTTTGCAGTTTGTAGCAGCCGTCAAAGCACTCATCCGGAATCTGCCGAACCGTGTCGAGCGAGATCTCCGGCAATGTCGTACAGAGCCGGAATGCGCCCTTGCCGATCTCGGTCAGATGCGTACCAAATTCCGCCTTTTCCAGCAGACTGTCATCTGCAAACGCACCCGCACCGATGCTTTCCACATTCCCTGCTGAGATCTCCGTCAGCGAGGTGCAGCCCGCAAAAGCCCGTTCGCCGATTTCCGTAACGGTCTCCGGCAGAACGACCTTTTCGACAGAGCGGTTGCCTGCAAATGCTTCCGGTCCGATGCCGACGATCTGCATGCCGTCTTCCAGCGTTTCCGGCACACGCACCTCTTTGCGCACGCCGCGGTATTTCGTCACAAAGCCGTCAGCGTACTCCCATGCACCGGCAATGTCCTTTCCGCCGATCGTATAGATTGCCTCGGCGGGCACACTGTTCTGATAGCCCTTTTTCACCGCAACTGCAAGGATCCGCGCCGATGCCGCGATCTCCAGCGGCTCGGTATACAGCGTACCGTTTTCCGCGGAAGGCACCGTGCCGTCAGTCGTGTAATAGATCTGCATGGAATCGTCCTCGGCAGTCAGCTCGACGGTCTGCGCCGTGCCGTAATTGCCCGGATCCTCGGAAAAGACCGGCGCCTTGCAGATGCCCTCACTCCAGCGGAAATCCTTCATGCAGACCAGTCCCCAGCCGGTATCCTTGTCAAATCCCGGTTCGCCGAGATCGGTCGCGTTCAGGGTGAGCAGCCGCTCTGCGCGATCCGCGCTCATCTCCTTGTCATAGCTCCGCAGCAGCGCACAGCAAGCCGTCACATGCGGCGTCGCCATGCTGGTGCCGTCCTTCGAGATCTTCTGATCCGCGCCCTCAATGCCGTAGCTGACAATCCCGACACCCGGCGCCGAAACGTCGATCATTTCACCGAAATTGGAAAAATCCGCGCGCTTCATCGCATTGCTGACCGCCGCGACCGTAATGCAGCTCTTGATGCTGCTCGGATAGTAAAACCGCGCATCGTCTGCATTATTGCCCGCAGCCGCGCAGCAGATCATGCCGCTTTTTTCTGCGATCATCATGGCTTCGACTTCCAGCGGATTGACGCCCAGACCGCCGAAGCTCATATTCAGCACATCCGCATTGTTTTCCAGCGCATACATGATGCCTGCATAGATCTGCTCATCGGACGCATGTCCGCTTTTGTCAAATGATTTGATCGGCAGGATCTTCACATTGTCCGGCGTCAGCTCGCAGATCGTGCCAGCCACATGCGTTCCGTGATAGAGATCGTCCGAAACGCTGTCATCGCCGGAACTCGAATAGTTGACGCCGCCCGGCAGAATGCGCCCTTTGAACAGCTCCGGCGCATCGTTGATGCCGGTGTCGATCACGGCGATGCGGACTTCCGGCAGGTTTTTGTCCGCAAGATATTTCTGATAGAATGCCTCGGTGCCGATCAGATCCGCACCCCATGTCATGTAGCTCTGCGAATCAAGCCCGCTGACCGCCGCATCCGTGTCCGGTTCGACCGGATCCAGCGAGACAATGTGCGACGGCTGCACATACTGCACCGCAGGATCATCCTGATATGCCTGATATGCAGCATATGCCTGCGCGGTTGTTGCATATTGCAGAATGTGCAGATCGCGGTAGCCTGATGTCACACTCTGCGCACCGTGCGCATCAATCTCGCCTGCCGCCTTGACGATCAGGCGGGCAGTCTGAAATTCATTCGTGATCGTCAGCGTATCGCCGTCCTGCTCGGTCTCATAGCCGAACTCGGACGCAGCATCCGCAAACCGGCGGATCGTGCCGGCGGACTGCACATTCTGTTCGGGCGCCGCAGCGCAGATCATGAGTTCCCCGTTCCGGACGGTCAGGTCGCCGTATCCGGTCTCCGCGTTTCCGTCTGCAGTCAGAACATCGCTGCCGGTGCCGTAGGTCACCGTATCATAGAACTGCCTGTCCGCATCCCGCTCCGTCACCGCGCGGATCCCGTCGGCAAATTCCGACAGCGAACAAACGCCCTTCCCGCTGACTGACGGCGCCGTAACCGCCGTGACAGGCATGTAAGCCGACAGCTGCATCCCCATGACAGCCGCCGTCATTACACAGCCGATTTTTTTCATTTTCATATTCCAATGCCCTCTTTTTCATGGTATTCCCCGATTGCGGCAGCTCTCCCGTACAGAACCGCCGCAGAATTTGCAAAAAACGCAATACACAAGATCTGACTGCCGCTGCGTTTCCCCTTGCAATCGCGCATGCAGCCGTTATCTGTCCGGCGCGTCCGAAGTCTCCGCAGGCAGCATCGGCGCAGAAAAATCCGTTTCCACAATGCTGCCGTTCCAGTTCCGGATCCGCGCCTTCATTTCGTCTGCCGCTAAGATGCCGTAGGCAAAGCCTTTCCGCACCAGCTCCGCCGGCACATATTCATCGTACTTTTCAAAGAGCGGGATCTCGTCCGGATACACCAGCTCCATCGGATCAAACTCCGCTTCCGCCTGCTCACGCAGCACACGGAAAAAAGTCTCCTTATCCGCTTTCATTTTGAATGTCATGAAATACGGACGGGACGGCGCAAGCCCCGATAAATGCAGCTGCTGCGCGCATTTGATCTTGAGCAGGCGTTCCAGTGCAAGAAATGCGTAGCTTCCGAGCCACGGGAACAGCGCATACATATCGCCGCCCAGACAGATCAGCGGTTCGGTCAGCAGCCCCGAATGCGCCGCCGTATTCCGCGCAAGCGCAAGTCTTGCCACGCCGTTTTTCATGACATACGGATACTGTTTCTCCTCTTGCAGTACCCCGCGCATGCGTTCGAGAATCTTCGTCTGAATATCGCCGGGGCAGTCGCCGAAATATGCCGGCACCTTGCCCTTGACCATTGTGCAGTAGACCACATGGCGGTCATAGTCCACCTCGTCCACTACCCAGACATGCCCCGCGATCGCGATTTTTTCGCCCGCAGGCGGCGGCTGGACAATTGTGCCGATCTCCTGCGATTCCGACCGGACGGTAAATTCCTCGCTGTCCTGAAAAACCGCATAGAACTTGTAATTGTTGATGACGCGCTCCCCTGCCAGTCCGGCGATCAGTCCGCCGCGTTCGGTGCGCTGGATATGATCCTTGTCGATCAGATGCCGAAGCAGAATGCGGTAATCATCCTGCGTGATACGGTGAAACGGCTGCAGTTTCAGCACCCGTCCCGCAAGCTGCGCGGGCGTCATCTCGCCGTTTGCCGCAAGCGTGCTCATGGTCTGATGATAGAGCAGACTGAACGGCAGGCGGTCGAGCTTCGGCGGTTCGACCCAGTGCTCCTCTGCATAGAGCTGCACCAGCGCAATGCCCTGCAAAAGCTTCCACGGCACGGTGGACGGCAGCATTGCCCGCGCTTCCGGTTCCTCCTCGCGTATGACAAACCACATTTCCGGCGGCAGTCCGCGCCTGCCGGTTCTGCCCATGCGCTGCAAAAATGAGGATACCGTGAACGGCGCATCAAGCTGAAATGCACGCTCCAGCTTGCCGATGTCGATGCCGAGCTCCAGCGTCGCCGTCGTGACCGTCGTCATGACCTGTTCCTCGTCCTTCATGACCGCCTCTGCCGTTTCGCGGAAGGATGCGGAGAGATTGCCGTGGTGGATCAGGAATCTGTCCGGTTCATGCTTGTTTTCGCAATACTGCCGCAGCGAGGTCGTCACGGCTTCGCATTCCTCGCGGGAATTGACAAAAACCAGACATTTCTTTCCGCGCGTATGCGAGAAAATATAGCCGTATGCGGGATCCGATGCAGGCGGTGCGGGATCCGTTTCGCGTTCCAGCGGCTCCGGCGCATCGACCTCTTTGCCTTCCGCCGCCTGCGTATCCATCGCATAAAAATGCTCCATGGAAAGCCGCCATGTACTTTTCTGCGGCGCGATCTGCGGAATGACCGTATTGCGTCCCGAACCGGTACCGAGATAGGCAGCGGTCTGCTCAATGTCGCCGATCGTCGCGGAAAGTCCGATCCTGCGCGGTTTTGCACCGGAAAGATCCGACAGCCGTTCGATCAGACAGAGCGTCTGCCCGCCGCGGTCTCCGCGCAGCAGCGAATGCACCTCGTCGATGATGACAAATCGCAGATCGCGGAACAGCGCAGGGATCATCGCATGCTTATGCAGCATCAGCGCTTCGAGCGATTCCGGCGTGATTTGCAGAATGCCGGACGGATGCTTCAGCAGCTTTGCCTTCTGCGACTGTCCGACATCCCCGTGCCAGCGCCAGACCTTGATGCCTGCGGGTTCGCAGAGATCGGTCATGCGGGTGAACTGGTCGTTGATGAGCGCTTTCAGCGGTGCAATGTAGATCGCGCCGACCGATGCGGGCGGATTTTCTTCCAGCAGCGTCAGCACGGGAAAAAATGCGGCTTCCGTCTTGCCCGATGCCGTCGATGCAGAGATCAGCACATTGTCCTCGGAATTGAAGATCGCATCCGCAGCCGCAACCTGTACCGCACGCAGCTTCTCCCAGCCCGCGCGGAAAATATATTCCTGTATGAACGGGGCATAGCGTTCAAATGCGTCCATACGCATACACCTCTGTCAATTTAATGATAAACGATAAATTTTTATCGTCAAAATGCATAAAGGTGCCCGTCAATCCGTCATGCCGGATTGTGCAGACATATAATATTTATCGTTTATCGTTAATTTTTAGTTGACAAACGAATATCTTTGTGCTATACTGCAAACAACGGAGCAACAGCGCTCCGGACATCAGGAACACAGCAAACAAGGAGGTTTCCCTATGGAAAACAATTTTGATACTGTCAAGCTGAATAACATCGAACGCACCCGCAGGCTGGCAAAGCCTGCACTGATTTTGACGGTGCTGTTCCTCGCGGCGCAGTGCATCCGCAGCGGATACAATCTGATCGTCACGCTCAGTCAGCCGCATACTTTTAACGGTACGCTCGACAGCGCTTTCGCAGCCCTTGCCTACGCCGAACTTCCGGAGACGATTGCGAAATTTGTTTTTTCGTCAGCCACACTGATTCCGCTAATCATGCTGTTCAGGAATCTCAGAAAGGACGGTCAGCCCTTCACGGAGCGGAACGCAAAGCTTCTGAAAGCGGCAGGTATTTTGCAGGGACTCCGCGCAGCGGTTCCCGCGCTGATTTATTGTTTCTCGCTGTTCCGCTGCAATGGCGTTTCAGAACCGCACATTTTTCTTGATGTGTTCGATCACCGCACGCTGTCGTATCCGGCAGTCGGATTCTGCATCCTGCTGCTCTTTCTTGCAAGAACCTTCCGCTATGGCAGCGTATTGCAGCAGGAATCCGACGAAACACTTTGAATGGGAAACGAGGGAATCCAGATGAGCAAACAAATCATGACAAAAAACACGGCGATCGAAAAGCTGAAAAGCGGAAGCCTCGGAATCGCAGTGCTCTGCCTGATCGCGGCAGGATGCAATGCGGCTTTCGCAGTCGCACGGCTGATCACAGCCGCGCATGACATTGCCGATACAATCAACCGGTACATGGTCTACCGGAGCTGCATCTCCTTTGTCATCAGCGTCGTCATCATGGTGATCGCGGCGGTCATGTTCTTCCGCATCTCGAAGGACGGCATCCCGTTCACCGCGAAAAATGTCCGCAGCGTGCGCATCATCGGCATTCTGTTTCTGCTGAATGCGGTGATCCCCTCTGTGACCGCAGCCGGCTTCATCGGCACGGCAAAGGGCGTCGGCGGAATGGTCAATCCGTCCGCGCTGGTCGAGGGACTGCTGTTTCTGTTCATTGCGCATATCATCCGCTACGGCGCAATGCTCCAGCAGGAATCCGACGAAACGCTCTGACACAGAAGGAACTGCAATGACAAAACGCAAGCATAAACCGCTGAAAATCATCGGCTTGCTGCTGCTGACCGTTCTGCTGCTCGCGGGTGTATTCATCGCGGGGCTGTACGGCTATCATCGGCACATGCTGCAAAAAGAGGCAGCGCTGATCCGGCATCAGGGGCAGTTCGTGCAGATCGACGGCGGAAACATGAACATCTATACCGAAGGCAGCGGCGACAAAACGCTCGTCTTCATGGCTGGTGCGAATACGCCAGCGGTCATCTGCGATTTCAAGCCGCTGTTCAGCCGGCTCTCCGACACATACAGAATCGCGGTGATCGAGAAATTCGGCTACGGATACAGCGAAAATGCAGACCTGTGAACAGAGTCTCCGCGAATCGGCATTTTTCGATTTCTGGCTGTACAGCATGGGCGGATACCGCCTGTACCGGATACAAAGCGTCTTTCCGGCATCGGCAAGCCCCGATCTGACGAAAGCGGAACGCGCAGAGTACAAGGCGATCACGTATCGCTGGTACAGCATCTTTCCGCAGACCGCAATGTTCCGCGAGGGCATTCTGACCGAATCACAGCGCAGCGATTATCTTGCGCTGCGGGCGCATCCGGTTCCGGATGTGCCGACCTTGCAGATCCTCTCCGCGGACGACAGCATGTTCTCCGTGATGTTCGGCGAAAACGGTCTGCAAACATGGCAGCAGATCCACGAAAACTATCAGGCAGCGCTGTCGGAAGGCAGGCTGGTACAGCTCCGGTGCGGACACTATGTGCATGTTGAGGAGCCGGAAACGGTCAGCACAGAAATCCGCAGATTTCTGAATGAAAACGATACACTGTGAGGTGCGATATGGCAATTATCCTGCGGCTTGACCGTGTCATGGCAGACCGGAAAATGAGCCTCAATGAATTAAGCGAAAAGGTCGGCGTCAGCAATGTCAATCTCTCCAAGCTGAAAACCGGAAAGGTCAGTGCGATCCGTTTTTCCACGCTCAATGCGATCTGCACGGCGCTGCACTGTCAGCCCGGCGATATTCTGGAATTTGAAGAAGATGACGGCGGCATCTGATATGAAAAACCGCGGCAGAATCTGATACCGGATTCCTGCCGCGGTCTTTTTTGCTCGTTCTCAGCGCAGGAAATTCCTGTGACAATGAAAATGCAATGTAAAATCAGTTTTCAGCGGGAGCTGCCGTGATCGGCTGCATCTTGACCTCAACGCGCGGATGACCTTCCGAATCATTGTCGATCATCACGACCTTATCCATTACGATCGGCGTCAGCGGCGAAGACGGAGAACCGTCGCTGCCCATTGCGCGCTCGACCGTCAGGAAGCTGTCCACGACTTCCATGCCCTCTTTGACCTCGCCGAATGCAGCATACTGACCGTCGAGGAAGGACTCATCGCCGTAGCAGATGAAGAACTGGCTCGATGCGCTGTCCGGATCCTGACTGCGCGCCATGGAAACAACGCCGCGCTGATGCGACAGATTGTTCTCAACGCCGTTGGACGAGAACTCGCCCTTGATGTTCTGGTCGCTGCCACCCATGCCGGTGCCCTGCGGATCACCGCCCTGCGCCATAAAGTCGTCGATGACGCGGTGGAAGGTCAGTCCGTCATAGAAGCCGTCCTTGACCAGCTTTTCAAAGTTTTCGCAGGTGATCGGTGCAACGTCCGGATACAGCGTGATGATAAACGCATTTTCTCCGACAACTGCATCGTTCAGCTCTGCTGCGACCTGCGATTCATTCGCGCCGCTGTCCTCGGTCGTGCCTGCGCTGCCGGCTTTCTGACCGCAGCCGGATACACATGTCAGCAGCATCATTGCGGCTGCACAGATCGCTGTTTTTTTCATGTTCATGGTTTAAACCTCTCCTTTTGGTTGTTTGCATTTATAGATACGCGGTCTCCCGCGATCCTTCCGATTGTGTTATACGGTAAATTCCGCGTACTCGTCCCCGACCGGCTCCTGCTCCTCAAGCGTTGTCGGCGCATAGGTAAAGCCTGCTTCCCCGCCGAGCAGTCCGGCGACCGTGCTGCCGGGATGCTGCTGCATAATGTCGAGCACCTCGATGAAATCGCGGATGACCTCGCGCGGCGTCAGATTGCTGTCCGCGCCGATGCGCCCGTACTCGATCTTGATGAAGGCATCCATATCCGCTGCCGTGACGATCTGCTGATAGTCATAGAGCACCGCATGGATCTCCGCGAGCTTTTCCACGAGGATGCGCATTTCCGCATAGCTCAGCGGCTCCAGCCGGATGATCGGCGCATGGAGATTGTTCTGTCCGTCGCAGTATTTGCCGTCCACAAGCCGCGATTTCAGCGCTTCATAGCTGTAAATGCCGCGGCGCGGATCTTCCATGCACTGCGGCGTACCGCACATGACAATGCCGAGATACTGTGCCTTGCCCTGCATCGTGTCATTATACATGGTCAGGATCTTCTCGTAGTTTTTCTCGCGCGAGATGCTCTGCGGGATCTTATAGAGATTCACGAGCTCATCCACCAGCACGATCAAGCCCTGATAGCCAGCCTGCTTCAAAAACATCGCGAACAGCTTGATGTACTCGTACCAATCGTCGTCACGAATACAGATGCTTACGCCGAGGTCATTTTTCGCCTCGGTTTTGGTCTGATACTCGCCGCGGAACCACTTGATGACCTTCGCCTTTGTCTCCATGTCGTCATTGACAAAGGACTGATAATAGATGCGCAATAAGTTTGCAAAATCGAAGCCGTGCACCAGCGAGCTCAGCGAATCCACGACCGTATAGATCTGCTTTTCGACCAGCTTGTGAAATGCCGGATCGGTCAGCTCCAGACCGCTTTCCGCCGCAACATTCGTGCGGATGCCGTTGATCCAGCGGTCAAGAATCAGTGTCAGCGCGCCGCCGTCGGGTTTGGTCTTGGTCGAAAGATTCTGCATCAGTTCTTTATATGTCGCAAGTCCCTGCCCGTTTGCGCCCTGCAATCTGCGCTCCGGAGAAAGATCCGCGTCGCAGACCGCAAAACCTCTGTCCATTGCATAATTCCGCACAGTTTGCAGCAGGAAGCTTTTGCCGCTGCCGTATTTGCCGCTGATGAACCGGAACGATGCGCCGCCGTCCGCCATGACATCAATATCATGGAGCAGCGCTTCGATCTCCCGCTCTCTGCCGACCGCAATATACTGCAAACCGATCCGCGGCACGACGCCGCCCTGCAAAGCGTGGATCACCGCGCCTGCCATTCGCTTCGGAATATTCATGTCTCCAGCATTCCTTTCAAATCGTCGAGATAGTCCTCAATCAGAACCGGCGTGTCGTCATCTTCCATTTCGATGACGGTGTCGCCGAATGTGTCATACAGATTTTCATTGATCTCATCCGCCAGCACCGAGAGCATCTGCCCCGCATCAACAAGCGGCTGATAGGATTCGCCCGTCACCAGACAGATCAGCAGCGCCATTGCAGGCGCACTCAGCGGCAGATCCGGCAGCTCGCCGTCGTCCTCGTCCTCGACCGCAGCTTCCGGCATCTCCGCAGCCGGTGCCGCTTCCGGTTCCTGCTGATCCTCCGGGAGCGTCAGCATATCTGTGGTATGTTCTGCCGCCTGCCGGATCTGTGCAAGCTCGTCCTCATTCAGGGTAATGACCGGCGCATTCCTGCGCTTCTGCTCCTCAAAGTAATCCGCGATCGCCTTCCGGATAACATCCGCATCGCCGTCCGGCAGCTCGCCTGCTTTCAGCTTACTCTTGAATTTCAGCTGCTCGCGGAGCATCGAATCGACTGTCCGCAGCAGTGCGCCGATCCGTTCGGCATTCGGCGTGCCGCCGAAGGTCTCGCGCGCCCATTTGCCCTGATAGCAGTGGTACACGCAGAGCGGCGACAGCCGGTATTCGCGATTCGCGACAGGCGAATGCTGATAGAACACAGCGCCCTCGAACATGATCCGTTCTTCCCGCTGCTGTCCGCCGAGCAGATACGCTGAAAAAGACTGATTTTTCTGTTCTGCGTAATATGTCAGCAGCGCCTTGTAAACCGCCTTGACGATCTCGGAGACCTGCTCCGGCTCGGCAAGATACAGCTTGGAATTTTTGATGTGATACTTGGAAAGCGTATCGAGTGCCAGCAGCAGTTCATTCGCCGAATGCGAGCTGTGCCGCAGCACAGTGATCGCAGCGGCCTCTTTTTCATCTTCGAGGCGGTACGGCACCTGATAATACGCAGCAAAATCCGGAATCCAGCGCATCAGCGATTTTTTCACGGACGGGAACTGCCCGCCGTAATCACGCAGCAGATTGCCGAGCGCATCATACGCAAGCTCCGCCGACGAAAAGCCGATCAGATTCAGGATCTCGTATGCATAAAGCAGCAGAAACGCGTTCTGCGCAGGCGGCAGCGCGCCCATGCGATAGCGCGTGCGCCATGTGAAATAGGCACGCAGCTCATTGTCTTTCAGGTTATAGTACATCGGCACGGAGCGCCCGCACTGCACCATGTCCGGAAAATCGTCCGTGTACTGCTCCATGTATTTGCCCTGCTGATAGAACAGGCTCTCCATGGAGCGCTGACCGTTGAGATTGTTGTAGCCGGAGAGCGTCCGCATCTGCCGGATCTGCTCCGGCACCGGATAGAACATTGCAGTCGGATTCGCAAAAATCGACTGCTCGCCGTAGATCTGCGCGGAATGCGACACGGAAGCAGGCTTTTTACGCTTCGCAGCAGCCGGCTTCTTCGCGGCGGCGGCAGGTTTCTTTGCAGCAGATGCGGGCTTTTTGGCGGCAGGCTTTTTGGCAGCCGGTTTCTTCGGCTTCGGCACCTGCTCATCCTGATACATTTCCTCAGCTGCACGGAACAGCCGCTTCAGCATGCTCAGCATACTCATTGCGCAGAACATCTCCTCTCGGCATATTTACATTCATTATAACACATTATCGCAGATTTTGCAATGGATTTCGGCGTTTTCATAAACGTATCACATATTATTCGCGTGCATTTCATGTTTCCGGCGGAAGATCCAAACAGAAAAACAGCCGGCACAGCAATTGCACCGGCTTCGCAATGAGTCATATGGAAAAACCGTATCTGCGGCAAAATTCCGGCAGATACGAAAACGATTTCCCGTGCAGCGCCGAGAGCGGATGCCCCTCGTCCGGCACATCGAACCGCAGCATACATGCCGCAAGCATCTGGTGCGATTCGCCGTATCTGCGGTTTGCAGCACGATTGCCGTAGCGCGTGTCGCCGAGCAGCGGACAGCCGAGCGCCGCCATTTGCGCACGGATCTGATGCGTTCTGCCGGTATGCAGCGTCACGAGCACCAGCGCAAGATCGTCATGCTTTTGCAGCTGTTCATACTCTGTCACGATCTCCCGAAAACCCTCACGCGGCACATCGGAGATCTCGGCTTTCTGCCCGTCTTTGCGTCTGTGATACGCATGCACCGTGTCATGCTGCTTCGGGAGCGTGCCTGTCGTAATGCAGAGATATTGCTTGATCACGCGGTTTTCGCGGATCAGCGCATTGACTTCCCGCAGCGCTTCTGCGGTCTTTGCACCGATCACAAAGCCTTCGGTATTGCGGTCGAGCCGGTTGCATAGCGCCGGTGTAAAGCTCTGTTCTGCCTCTGCGTGATACGCGCCGAATTCCGCAAGATACTGCAAAAATCTGCCGACCAGCGTGTCCGTACTGCCCTTGTCATCCGCATGCACCGGCAGATTCACCGGCTTTTTCAGCAGCACGATCTGCGCATCCTCATACACGACCTCCGGCGCAGGCAGACGAATCGCCGCTGCCTGCTTTTTCGGCGCAGATACGAACAATTCTTCCGGCAGATAAACCTGCAGACAGTCCCCCGCCTGCAAAAAATGCTCCGCCGGAATGCGTTTGCCGTTGCATTTGACGTCCTTTTTCCGGAATGTTTTATAGAGCAGCGATTTCGGCAGCTTCGGGCAGGCTTTCAGCAGAAATTTGTCCGCGCGCTGTCCCGCATCATTCGCGCCGATCGTAAAAGTATGCATGTGCACCCCCAAATACAGCTTCTCCGGATACCGACGGGCATCCGGAGAATGTGCAATATCGTACAATGTTATTCGCGGTCAATGCCCGGAATGTCATACCATGTCGGTTCCGGCTTCTTCGTTTTCGGTTTCCGGAAAAATGCATAGAGTGTTCCGGCAAGAATGGCAGCGGTCAGCAAAACGGCAAAAATCAGCCGCACGATCAATGCATTCCTCGCAGCAAGATACTCCTCTTTCAGCACAGCCTTTTTGCCGCTGAACAGCACATCGACCGCATCGCCGATCTGCATATCCTGCCGCGCAGTCACCTCGGATTTGAACTTTCGCTCCTCGCCGTCCTCGGTCGTATACTGCACGATCGGATAGACCGTGATGACCTGCTCGCCGTTCCGTTTCATTGTATGCTGCTCCAGCTTGACGACCTCGCCGGTCACGGAAACCGGACGCGACAGATGCAGCTTCCGGTACATTTCATAGCGCGGCGCGATCAAAACGCCGATCAGAAAAAATGCACCGATCAGCACAAGAATCGCTATTACAGCGATTTGACCATACTTTTTCATGCTGCTCCCTCCGAACGATCAGAAGCAATATCCGACAAGAAATCAGATGTCGCTGCGGATGATGTCCACATAGGTCTCACGCTTCACGACCGTCCGCGCTTCGCCGTCGCGCACCATGACGATCTCGGCGCGCGGATTGCGGTTGTAGTTCGATGCCATTGAGTAGTTATACGCGCCGGTCGCGAGTACCGCAAGAATGTCATCATTTTCCGCATCCTGCAGCGGCATGTCCTCGCCGATCAGATCGCCGCTCTCGCAGCATTTGCCGCCGATCGTGACAGTTGTGCTGCGCGGCGCATCCGCCTTGTTCGCGATCAGCGCCTCATAGCGCGACTGATAAAGCGCATAGCGCGGGTTGTCGCACATGCCGCCGTCCACCAGCACATAGGTACGAATGTCCGGAATCTCCTTTTTTGCCATGACGGTATAGAGCGTCAGACCGGCACCGCCGACGATCGAACGTCCCGGCTCAAACAGTACAAACGGCTCCGGAAATGCAGCAGATGCGCAGCTTTCCTTGACAGCCGAAAGAATCGCGCGAACGATCTCGCTGAACGGCTTCGGATCGTCCGACTCCGTATAGCGGATGCCGGGACCGCCGCCGAGATTCAGCTCGGTCAGCGTGATGCCGAACTCCGAGCGGATCCGGTTCATGAAGTCGATCATGACTCTGCCGGCTTCCGCGAACGGCTCGGTGTCGAGGATCTGCGAACCGATGTGGCAGTGCAGACCGACCAGCAGCAGATTCGGATAAAGGCTTGCCGCCTTGACCGCTGCAAGCGCCTCGCCGGTTTCGAGCGCAAAGCCGAACTTGCTGTCGATCTGACCGGTCTTGACGAAATCATGCGTATGCGCGTCGATGCCCGGCTTGATGCGGAGCATGATGCGGACGGTCTTTCCGGATGCCGCAGCGATCTTGTCAAGGCGCTCCAGTTCGGGCAGATTATCGCAGACGATTCTGCCGACACCGTGCGTCACAGCCATTTGCAGCTCGGAATTGGTCTTGCTGTTGCCGTGCATGACGATCTTTTCCGCGGGCATACCGGCTTTCAGTGCGGTATAGAGCTCGCCGCCGGAGACCACGTCCGCGCCAAGCCCTTCGGAATCGACGATCCGGTACATTTCCATGCAGGAGAGCGCCTTGCTCGCGTAGCAGATCAGTCCTCTGCCCTGATATTCTTCCGAGATGACCTTTTCAAATCCGCGGCAGTTTTCGCGGATCATATTTTCGTCCATGACATAGAGCGGCGTACCGTGCGTTTTCGCAAGCGTCACCGTATCGGCGCCGCCGATGCAGAGATGTCCGGCTTCGTTGACCGTCAGATTGGGAGTCAGCATTTAAATCATCCTTTCGCTTTCATAATCATGTATTAGCTTCTGTTTTCATCGTTGTGCCATTGCACGGCGTCATTTGTCGCGCGGCGCGTCCTGCCAGTACTGATACAACTGACACTGCATCATACCATTATAAAGCTTCCGGCGTTTCCGTGCTTTTCTGTCAAAACATTTCTCAAATTCAGTATCCGGCGTGATGATGCTGCACGGAATGTCCTGCGGGATGACCTTGCGCATCGTGCGGTAGATCTCCCGCGCCTGCTCCACATCCAGCATGCGTTCGCCGTAGGGCGGGTTGCAGACGATGTTCTGTCCGGCAACCGCCTCAAAATCGCGGATATCGCGCTGCATCACTGTAATACGGTCGGCAACGCCTGCTTTCCGCGCATTTTCCATCGTCAGCGCAACCGCTTCCGGATCCTTGTCAAAGCCGAATGCATGGAACGCCGCCTGATGATTGATCTGCTCGGTCGCGGCAGTCCGCGCTTTCCGGAATGCTTCCGGCGGCGTCTGCTGCCAGCGTTCGCAGAGATATTTCCGGTGCAGTCCCGGCGCGATCCGCATGGCGCGTCTGGCGCCCTCGATCAGAAATGTGCCGCTGCCGCAGAACGGATCGCAAAGCTGCGTATCCGACCGCACATGCGACAGATCCAGAATGCCCGCCGCCAGCGTTTCACGGATCGGCGCGATGACCGACTGCTGCCGCCAGCCGCGTTTATAGAGCGGCATGCCCGATGTGTCCAGATACAGCGTGCAATTGTCATTGCGGATCTGGAACTGGATCGTGTGCGGCTCGCCGGTCTCCGGCAGGATCTGCGTGTGGTATGCCCGCTGCAGCCTTGTGACTGCCGCTTTCTTGACGATTTTCTGACACGCCGGTACGCTCGACAGCACGGAATTGAGCGAGCTACCCTTGACGATCACGGCGTCGTCGCGCCCGATGAAATCTTCGAGCGGTGCCGCAAGCACGCCCTCAAACAGCGGATCGAAAGCGGTTTTTCCGCGCTGCGACCGGACAGAAAAACTGCCCAGTTCGATCAGAACGCGCTCCGCGACTGTCAGGCAGACATTCGCCGCGGCGATCTCGTCCCAGCCGCCGGAAAACGTCACTCTGCCGTCCGATGCGGTGATGTCCGGAACACCGAGCCGCACCAGCTCAAATTTCAATACACTTTCAAGCCCGAAATGACACGGGCAGCAAATACGAAACATGTTGATTCCTTTGCAGGTCGTGCAGCGTCATCCGATCAGTCCGGCAATGCCGTCTTCCTCAAAACGCTGCTTATAATAGGCAAGTTCACCGGAGATCATGCCGTCGATCGTCTTCATGCCGAGCAGTTCCACCGGTGCTTTGTCATCCGTCAGGATGCGTTCGCCGCCCTGATACAGCTTCAGCGCTTCGCAGACCTTTTCCAGCATCTCACGGAGCGCAGCATTTTCACAGGCGGCAGTGTTTTCCGTCAGCAGCGACGCAATTTCGGGATTCTCCGATGCAAACAGCTCGCGGTTCGAGGAGCCGCGCACATCCGCGGTATACACCGTCCCGAAGACCGATGCGATCGTATCCTGAAGCCAGACATTGATGCTGTCTTCCGCTGCCGAAGTCATATTCATGTTGACGATCATCACACCGTTCTCTTTCAGATGCGCCCTGACCGCGGAGAAAAACTCCTGCGAGGACATCTGAAACGGGATCGTGATATCCTGATAGGCATCGACCATGATGATATCATATTTCCGGTCTGTTCCGGCGAGATACGCCCTGCCGTCATAGGTCGTGACGGGAACTGCCGGATCCAGCGAGAAATACCGGTGCGCAAGATCAGTGATCTTCTCGTCGATCTCGACGCCCTCGGCAGAAACCGCCGGATAATAGTGCCGGCACTGTGTGGCGTAGGTTCCGGTACCCATGCCGAGGATCAGCAGATCCTTCGGGGCATCCGGCTGTTCCGTCATCATCGGTGCCGCAAGCGCATAATCATAATACATGCCGGTCAGGGAGCCGTCACGGATATAGACGGACTGCACGCCGAACAGCACATTTGTCGAAAGCACCGTCCGGCGGTCATCCTCTCTGACCTGCAGGTAATTGTAAACAGATTCATCCTCAAGCGTCAGGTTCTTCTCCCAGAACGCAAATCCCAGCGAAAGTGCCGCAGCAGATGCCGCCGCAAACAGGATCACAGCGATCACTGTTTTGACCGCGCCGCGCCGCTCTGCAATGAAATAGATCACGCCGAGCAGCAGCAGGATCGCGGAGAAAATCACAAATGTCGCCGCGGTTCCGACTGCCGGAATCGAGAGGAAGGTCGGTACAAACGTACCGATAATGCTGCCGATCGTATTCGCAGCACCGAGCGCACCGACCGTCCTGCCGCTGTCATCGAGGCTGCTGACCGTGTACTTCACCAGCGAGGGCGTCACGGTGCCGAGCAGGAACAGCGGATACACAAACACGATCATGCAGGACAGGAATGCTGCCCAGATCAGGAAATTCGTGCTGATCGTCACGACAAGCAATGCCGAAATGCCGACGATCACCATTTTTCCGACAAACGGGATCGCTGCGATCCAGACCGCCGCAAGGAGCAGTCTGCCGTACAGCCGATCCGGATCCGGATGCCTGTCGGCGGAGCGCCCGCCCCAGAGATTACCCAGTGCCATTGCGATCATGATCGTGCCGATGATGATCGTCCAGACGATCTGCGAGGAACTGAAATAGGGCGCCAGCAATCTGCTCGCACCGAGCTCCACCGCCATGACTGCCATGCCGGAGAAGAACTCGGTGAGATACAGATACCATTTTTTGGAAAGGATCCGGCTTTTGCCGGCAGTATTACTCGTCATCGGAATAATCTTCAAAGGCGTTGTAGCCGAGTCCGAGCTCGCGGTTATCGCAGTACGGATTCACAGAGGTCTTCCAGTAGCCGATGCCGTTCTCTTTCGGGCAGCCCATGCCGGCGAGCTTTCCGGTATACGCACAGACCTGACCGGAAACGACCGAACCTTCCGGCGGCTCCGGAAAATCCTTGTTGAAGTCCTCATCGTCATAATGCTGCTGGATCCATTCGCCGATCGCGTTCTTCCAGACCTGCGGAGACTTGATCGCAAAGTGGTTCTGAATGCGCTTGTTCTTCGGGTAGCCGATCCAGATCGCGCTGACAAACTGCGGGTTCAGACCGACAAACGTCAGATCGTACCAGTCAGAAGTCGTACCGGTTTTGCCGGCGATCGGCAGGAATCTGCCGTTCCGCATCATCTGTGCTGCGGTACCGGTACCGTTCTGGACGACGTTCTGCAGCAGCTTGTTCATGATATAAGCGGTGTCCTCACCGATGACCTGATTGTAGGAATCGCCCGGCAGAACAAGTGCTCTGCCCTCTGCATCGGTGATCTTCTCGATGATATGCGCCGGAGAATACTTGCCGCCGCTGCCGTAGACCATATAAGCATTGGCAAGGTTCTTGACCGTAACGCCGTGCGTCAGAGCGCCGACGGCGAGCGGTGCGTAGTCGTTGTCCTTCGGATAGAGCTGCAGACCGAGCGTCTGGGTTGCAAAGTCAAAGACCTTCTGCGTACCGTAGGTCTTGCAGATCAGAGCCGGAATGGTGTTCTTGGAAACCTGCAGTGCATAGTAAATGTCGATCTTCTGGTTCGTATAAACCGTGACGTCATTGGTATCCGCATAGTTCGTCGGCCAGAGCTTCATCTGACCGGGATGCTTTTCATCCTTGACCTGGAGCGGCGGATAGTCCAGCACATGGGTACCCCACTGGATATAGTTGTTCTCAAGCGCAAAACCGTAGGAAGTGACCGGCTTGATCGCGGAACCCGGCTGCTGCGGCTCATTGGACGCATAGCTCGTACCGAGGGAGCCGATCTTCGGGCCGATGCCGCCGACCGTGCAGAGCACTCTGCCGCGGTAGTCGATCGCGGTGAAGCCGGACTGCAGCGTCATGTTTTCTTCATCGGTATACTGACCGTCGCCGTTCAGGTCGCGGTAGAAGGTCGTTGCCTTTGTATTGGTCATGCCTGCGAGCAGATTGTCCAGATCCGAGAATTTCTCCTCGATATAGTTCTGCATCTCGCGGTCAACCGTCGTGTAGATCTGATAGCCGCCGGTGTTGATGATCGTCATGGCACGCTCATGGGAGATGCCGTTCTCCTCCATGAGCTGGTTTGCAAATTCATTGAGCGCCTCATCGACTGCCCACGAGTTCGGTTTATCCTCGTCCTCGTCCTTGAGCGACATGGAACCGTCCTCGTTGACCTGGCTGCGCTCCGGATGTGCGAGCAGGTACTCATCGGTATCTGTAAAGACCAGATGCTCGTTCAGCGCTTCCTGATACTCGTCGAAGGTGATCGCACCGTTGTCGTACATCTGCATCAGAATATACTCCATACGCTTGCGGTTTTCTTCGCGTCCGGTGTTGATCTTGGTATCGGTGTAGTAATCGGTGCCCGTAACATCATTATGCGCCTGCTCGTTATGACCTGCAAACGGATTGATCTTCTCCGGATTCTGCGGGATCGCCGCCAGACATGCGCTTTCGGCGATCGTCAGCTCCGATGCCTTCTTGCCGAAATACTTGTTTGCTGCATATTCAATGCCGTTCGCAGCACCGCCGAAGCCGACATAGTTCATATAGGCTTCGAGGATCTCGTCCTTGGAATAGTCCTTTTCCATCTGCATCGCGCGCTTGATCTCGCGGATCTTACGCTGCGGGCTCACGTCGTTATCGCCGGTCAGGTTCTTGACGAGCTGCTGGGTGATCGTCGAACCGCCCTGATCGGTGTCCCAGAAGTTGAGGATCATATTCGCAAAGGATGCGACGGTACGCTTGTAATCAATACCCTCATGCGAATAGAAGCGCTCATCTTCCGCGCAGACAAACGCATCGCGGGTGTACTGTTTAAGCTCCGAAAGCTTGATCGGGATGCGCTTGATCTCCGGAGAAACGGTGTATGTCACAATCCATTCGCCGTTTTCATCCTTTTCGTAGATATTTGTCGCGAAGCTTGTCATCATTTCCTGAATACTGACCTTCTGTGTCTTTTCCATGTAGTCGGTCATATAGATCGCGGCTGCAATGGCACAGATCGTTCCGGTCACTGCGAACAGCAGTACGAAGGACAGGATCGTGGTCAGAATCACAGTACCGGCACTGCTGAGAAACCGCAGGATCAGCGGTTTTCTGCCGGACTTGCGTTTCTTCTGGTTCGTTTTTGCAGAAGAATGCTTTGATCGGTTGGTTGCACTCATGAACAGAACTCCTTTCGGATACGGCGGAACGGACAAGCCGCCGTGCATCAGCGCACTGTGCAAAATTGCAGCAATGCGAATATACCATAACAATACAAAGTATATTATAGCACAAAATTTCCGTCATGTTAAGCACTTTCATAATTTTTTCATCTTTTTTTTATCCTTTCGGAATAAATCCGGAAAAAACACAGCATAATGACGATAGTTCCGGAGCATTCCACGAAAGGAAGGTACACATTTATGACAGGATCAAGATGGATCTGGAGCGGGATCGCGGCGGTGATCGCTGTTGCAACGGCAGTCGCAGTGGGGATCCGGTGCATGCCGGAGCCGATTCTCCCGCTGAAACAGAATGCGGAGATTTCCGCAGGCGAGCCAATGCATGTGCAGGCGGCGGAATCGCCGGACGATCTGCTCTCTGCGGCAGAAGCGCTGCCGGAGAACGGCTATCTGCTGAAACTGGACGGCGATATTTTGCAGGTCTATGCAGAGGGCAGCCGCACGCCTGCTGCGGAATACGAACTGCCGGCGGGCTGGCTGCCGGACTACGACCGCATTCTGCTCGAATACGGGATGCGCGTCGGCAGCGAGGATGAGCTGCGGCGGCTGATCGAGGACTATCTCTCATGAAGCGGCTCTGGCACGAAGCCGGCAGAAGGCTGAAACCGCACCGCAGAAGTGCGGCGGTCATCGGCGCGGCGCTGACTGTTGTTTCGATGCTCTGTCTGCTCGCCGGAAGCGTCACGCAGCACATTCTGCCGCGTGCGCTGCAAAGCTGGCATCTCGCGGGTGCATTGCTGACAGCGCTGCTTGCATGCGCCCCGCTTCGCATGCAGTGCAGTTGGCAGATCGGCAGGCTGACCGGTACGCTCGATGAAAACGATCTCGGATTTCTCGCATGCAGCAGCAGTCTTTGGCTCTGGAGCCGTGCAGCACTTCTGCGGCTGGCAGCGGATCTGCTGCTGATCGTTTCCGCGCTGCCCGCGTTTCTGCTCTATGCAGCAGCAAAAAGCATCTGGATCGCCGCGCCTGCGAATACCGAAAGCATCCGGCTCATCCTGACGGTTCTGCATCTCGGCATGCTCTCTGCGGCGGCGGTCTGTCTGCCGCTGCGTATCTACGCTGCCGCCTCTGCCCTGCCCTACTGCTGCCTGAAAGCGCCGCATACCGCCGTCAGCAGCATGCTCCGCGGGGCATTCCGGCTGACGCGCGGGCAGAGCATCGGGATCCTTCGCATGCGGCTCTGTGCAGCGCCGTTCCTGCTCTGCCCGTTCACGGCGGTCTATGTCCTGCCGACTCTGCTTGCTGCCGAACAGATCCGCTGCGAACGTGTCTTCCGGCATCAGCAGCCGCGCAGCAGTTCCGCTTTCTCCGGACTGGAGCTCCATGCCTGCGATCCCGCATAAACGGAATCCAGAGCAGATGCGTTCTTTTGCATTTTGCTCCGGATTATATTGTGATTGTCCAAAAATGTTGCGGATATTTGTTCATTCCGACAGTTTTTGACTTTTTTTCAAAAAACGCTTGACTTTCGCATGTCTCTGTGCTATAATAAACAAGCTGACCGCGGGAAACGCGAACGAAACCAAATGCTGGTGTAGCTCAGTTGGTAGAGCAGCTGATTTGTAATCAGCAGGTCGGGGGTTCGAGTCCGTCCACCAGCTTCAGCATTTCCAAAAAAATTTCATATGGGAGAGTTCCCGAGTGGCCAAAGGGGGCAGACTGTAAATCTGTTGTTCTTTAACTTCGGTGGTTCGAATCCACCCTCTCCCACCAGAACACCCTCGATGCTTTTTCATCGGGGGTTTTGTTCATTCTGCTGCACATGATGATGCCCCGAAGTGAGCCGTTCACTTCGGGGCATTTTTGTTTCTGCAGCCGGATTTTTACAGCAGATTTTTCATGCTGCGCATCGTGATCGCAAGCGTCGAGGTATTGTGCAGGAACGCTGATGTCGCCGGCGGGAGAATCCCCGCAACACCGAGCACGATCAGCCCGAAATTGAACCCGATGATCGTGCGGTAATTCCTATGGATCCGCTGCATCATCGCGCAGCTGATCTGCCGGAGCGTCACAAGCGCATAGAGATCATCGGCAGAGATCGTGATATCTGCGATCTCGCGGGCAATTGCGGCGCCCGTGCTGATCGCGATGCCGGCATCCGCTTCGGAAAGCGCCGGCGAATCGTTCACGCCGTCCCCGATCATGATGACCGTTCTGCCCGCTTCATGCTCTGCGCGGATGAACGCAGCCTTATCCTCTGGGAGTACCTCATAATAGCACTCATCAACGCCGACCTTTGCTGCAACGGTCTTTGCCGTGCGCTTGTTGTCGCCGGTCATCATGACAATGCGCGAAAAGCCGCAGTCATGCAGCTGACGGATCACATCCGGCGCCTCGTCGCGCAGCGGATCCTCAATGCAGATCACCGCCGCGAGCGTTCCGGAGATCGCCAGAAACAGCAGCGAATATTCCCGCGGCAGTGCATCAAATGCTGCCTGCTCCCCTTCCGGGATCACGCACTGCTCATCCTCAAATACAAAGTGATAGCTGCCGATCACGACCTTTTCGCCGTCTACGCTGCTGGAAATGCCGTGCGCAACAACATATTCCACCTCGGAATGCCGCTCCTCGTGCAGCAGACCGCGTTCGGCAGCGCCCGCCACGACCGCGTTCGCCATGGAATGCGGATAGTGCTCCTCAAGGCATGCCGCAAGCCGGAGCATCTCGTCTGCATCCTTGCCGCCGAACGGGATCACCCGCACAACATGCGGCGAAGCATGCGTCAGCGTACCGGTCTTGTCAAAGACGATTGCGGACGCCTCGGAGACCGCTTCCATGAACCTGCCGCCCTTGACGGAAATGCCGTAATTGCTGCATTCGCGCATCGCGGAGAGCACAGTCACCGGCATCGCGAGTTTGAGCGCGCAGGAGAAATCCACCATGAGAATCGCGATCGCCTTTGTAGCATTGCCGGTCAGCAGATACGTCAGCACCGTCGCGCCGAGACTGTACGGAACAAGGCGGTCGGCAAGGTGCGACGCCTGATCCTCTGCGGCGGATTTCAGCTTTTCCGACTCCTCGATCATCTTCACGATGCGGTCATATCTGCCGCTGCCCGCCGCCTTCTCGACAACCACCGTGCAGGTGCCTTCCTCGACAACGGTTCCGGCATAGACCAGACTGCCCGCAGTTTTGCGCACCGGCTCGGATTCGCCGGTCATGGATGCCTGATTGACCATTGCCTCGCCGTCCGTCACTCTGCCGTCCAGCGGGATCATGCTGCCCGTCCGCACGATAAGGCAGTCGCCGACCTGCACATCATGCAGCGGGACAAGGATCTCCTGCCCGCCGATCTGCTTCCAGACCTGATCGACGCCGAGCGACATCGTCCGCGCAAGATCGTCCACCGATTTCTTATGCGTCCATTCTTCGAGGATCTCGCCGATCCGCAGCAGAAACATGACCGAGGATGCCGTTTCAAAATCGCCGCGCAGGATCGAGAACGTGATCGCAGTCGCGTCCAGCACCGGCACCTCGATCTTGCCTTTCAGCAGGCATTTCAGCCCTTCCTTCACATATTTCAGCGCGCGGAAAACGGCAAGGACATGCCGTACCGGCGCCGGCAGAAGCAGTCTGCGCAGATATCTGCGGATAACGACGCCGGCAAGCCTGTTTTCATAGGTACGCGAAAGCGCCCTGCCGGTCTGCTCCGGCACAAGCGCCTGCACCTGCGGCGTATCATACGCAAAAACCGCCAGCGCACGGATCAGCCGTCCGCGCGCCTGTCCGCCGGTATAACGGATCACGGCGTCGCCCGTCCGGTCAAACACCTTGACGCCCGATACATACGGCAGATTCGCAAGGTAATATTCCAGCTGATCCGCCTGTTTCAGCGTCATGCGCTGCCGTACGATATGCACGCGCATTCTGCCGGCGGATTCATGTAAAATCTGACATTTCATTCAATCACCCTCAAAACGCGAAAAAGACCGCATCCGCGTGCGGTCTCTCGCAATTATTCCGTGACAGCTTCCGCAGCGTTTTCCGCCGCATCCTCAATGATCTCTGCGGCTGCTTCCGCTGCATCGGCAATTTCCTTTGCCTCGGCATCCGCAGCGCGCTGCTCATTGATCGCCTTTGCATCTGCAAGAATATCACCCGCATTTTCACGGACATTCGTGACGGTCGTCATGACCTGATCCTTTGCGCGCAGCGCCGCAGCGGTCGTCTGCGTATAGACCTTCTTTGCATCCGAGCTGCTCAGAATCTTCACGCCGGCTGTACCGAACAGCACACCGCCGGCAAACAGTCCGAGCTTTCCCCAATTCAGTTTGAACATGGTCAATCTCCTCCTTATAATATTTACGGCAGACCGTAAACAAATTGCTGTCTGCTTCTGATACTGTTATACCAGATTCCGGCAGCTTTTTCCGCTCCGAACGGACAAAGAATCGTAAGATTAGACAATGCAAACTCGGATTGCATTATGCTAACTATACAAAATCCCGTATCGTGCGGAGCCCGTTCCGGCACTTTCCTCTGTTGCCATAATATTGCTTAAAAGGATTAAAAAGCAAAAAAAGACTTGCTCTGTGAAAATAGATATGCTATAATAGTTTTATCAGATGCGGCGCGCCCCGCCCGCACACATGCAGCCGCAGGGCAGATGCGGCTGTGTGTCAGACAATCTGCCAAGACAAACAGAAAGGAAGCATTACCATGAAAAAGTACATCGCCGAGTTCATCGGCACCTTCACACTCGTCCTCATCGGATGCGGCACGGCAATGCTCGTCGGCTGTGATGCTGCGAGCGGCTGCGGCTATCTCCTCACCGCATTCGCATTCGGACTCACCATTGTCGGTATGGCATACTGCGTCGGCAACATCTCCGGCTGCCATATCAATCCGGCTGTCTCGCTCGGCGTCCTGATGACCGGCGGCATGACCGTTTCTGATTTCGTCGGCTATGTGCTCGCACAATGTCTCGGCGCATTCGCAGGCTCCGGCGTGCTCGCACTGATCTGGGGACTCGGCGGCGTCAAGGATATGACCGGCGGCTACGGCGCAAACGGTCTTGCAGGCGTCAACAGCAGCGGCATTGCCGGTCTGCTGGTTGAGATCCTGCTGACGTTCATTTTCGTGCTGACCATTCTCGGCGTCACCTCGAAAAAGGCAAATCACGGCTCCTTCGGCGGCATCGTCATCGGCTTTACGCTCGTGCTGGTGCACATCCTCGGCATCGGTCTGACCGGCACCTCGGTCAATCCGGCAAGAAGCATCGGTCCGGCACTGATCGCTGCATTCTCCGGCAACACCGCGCCGATCGCTGCGCTGTGGGTATTCATCGTCGGTCCGCTCGCAGGCGCAGCGCTCGCAGCGGTCTGCTACAAGTACCTCGAATCCGCAGATCCTGCGAAGAAATAATGTATCGCTTCGCGATGATTGGGAATGGACAATGCCCTATCCCTCTATATCAAACAAAAACCGCCGTGCTCCCGTGCAGGAGAACGGCGGGTTTTCAGTTTATCGAATAAACCGGATAAACAGGAATCCGAACAGCAGATTCAGTAGGATGATCCAGACGATTTCAACTGCAAGCTGCTTTTTCAGGCGGGTGCGATCCGATTCCGGCGCGCATGCCTGCTTTGCATAGCCCTGCAAACGCTGCCGCTCCAGATCATGATTGCCCGCTGCGACCAGCGCGGCCAGCAGACCGATCGCTGCACAGACGATCTGTGCGATCAGTGCGGCACTGTCGGTGATCTCCGCAGGCGTAAATCTGCGCAGCGCCTGAATCGCCAGCCCCGCGGCGACATAGCCGCCGAATGCGCCGGTCAGTCCCCAGAACAGTTTTCTCATGGCTGCACCTCCGGCATCAGCGCTCCTCGCGGAAATACGGCAGTCCGAGATGCGCAGGCGGCTGTGCCTCGCGCTTGCGGCGCATGCTGATGAACACGAGGAACAGGATCGTCACAACATACGGCAGCATCTTGAACAGCTCCTGTCCGCTGACGTCCAGTCCGGGGATATAATTGTGCACGATATACAGTCCGCCGAACAGGATCGAGCCGAAAATGCTGATATTCGGGCGCCAGACTGCAAAAATGACCAGCGCGATCGCAAGCCAGCCGCGGTCGCCGAAGCCGTCATTTGACCAGACACCGTTCGCGTAATCCATGACGTAATAGAGTCCGCCGAGTCCGGCGATCACGCTGCCGATACAGGTCGCAAAATATTTGTATCTGCCGACATTGATGCCCGCTGCATCCGCTGTTGCGGGGTTCTCGCCGACCGCACGCAGATGCAGTCCGACGCGGGTGCGGGACAGGATCAGCGAGGTCACAACGGCGATGATGACCGCCGCATAGGCAAGAAAGCTGTGCGAAAGAAACACCTGCCCGAACCATCCGCATTTCTCTGCAAATGGCAGCGAGGTGCGGAAACAGTTGCTCGTCGCGGTCAGGCTGATCGACGGGATATCGCTGCCGGTCAGCTTGGAGAGCGAGCCGCCGAAGAAATTGCCGAAGCCGACGCCGAAGGTCGTCAGCGCAAGACCGGTCACGTTCTGATTCGCGCGCAGCGAAACAGTCAGGAAGCTGTAGATCAGTCCCATGAGCAGCGAACCGAGCATCGAACAGACCAGCGGGATCAGCACCGCAAGAACCGGATTCACCGATGCCGTATTCTGCTCGTAGAGGAATGCGCCGATGACACCGCTGATGCCGCCGACATACATGATGCCCGGAATGCCGAGATTCAGATTGCCCGATTTTTCGGTGATGATCTCACCGGTCGAGCCATACAGCAGCGGAATGCCCTGCATGATCGCGCGCTGCAAAAATCCAGCCCAAATCATTTCGCCGCCTCCTTTTCCCGAAATTTGACTGTATACTGAATGAAAAATTCACAGCCGATAATGAAGAAAATGATGATGCCCGTGATGATATCCGAAAAGGACTCGTTCAGCCCGAATGCGGTCGAGATCTCGGTCGCGCCCTTTTCGAGGAACGCGATCAGGAACGAGGTCAGCACCATGAAGATCGGATTGAACTTTGCCAGCCACGAGACCATGATCGCCGTGAAGCCTCTGCCCGCGGCAGTATCGCGGGAAATGGTATGGTCTGTGCCGGAAACCAGCAGCATACCGGCAATGCCGCAGATCGCGCCGGAGATCAGCATGGTGCGGATGATGACCTTCTGCACCGGAATGCCGATGTAGCGCGCGGTGTTTTCGCTCTCGCCGACGACCGCGATCTCATAGCCCTGCTTGCTGTATTTCAGATAGACGTACATGATGAACGTGATCGCCGCAACGATGAGAATATTCAGCAGATAGTCGTATCTGCCGATGACCGGCAGCCAGCCCGCATGCGTCGCGCGGTTGATGACGCCGACCTGTCCGGAACCCTTCGGCACCGACCATTTATACACGAAAAAGGAAACCAACTGAATCGCAATATAGTTCATCATCAGCGTGAACAGCGTTTCATTTGTCATCCATTTTGCGCGGAATACGGCAGGGATCACCGCCCAGACCGCGCCTGCCAGAATACTCGCTGCGAGAATCACGATCAGCAGCACCGCATTCGGCAGCTTGTCGCCCAGCAGGATCATGCAGGCAGCGGAAGCGAGTCCGCCGACCAGAACCTGTCCCTCTGCGCCGATATTCCAGAAGCGCATTTTGAATGCCGGCGTCACGGCGACCGATACGCAGAGCAGCATCGCCAGATTTTGCAGCAAGCCCCAGACACGCCGCTGCGTGCCGAATGCGCCCTCCAGCATCTTCGCGTAGATGCGCAGCGGATTTTCGCCGGTCAGCAGATAGGACACAACTCCGCTGAATACCAGCGCGATCAGAATAGCAGCGATACGGATGCCCCATGCCTTCCACCAGACGATCGCATCGCGCTTGGCAATGTGAAACAGCGGTTCCTTTGCTTTATGCGGTTTCTGCGGCATGCTCCGCACCTCCCTCCTGCGCACGGTCATGGTCTGCGGAATTTTTCGTCATCATCAGACCGATCTCCTCTTTTGTTGCGGTTCGCGCATCGACGGTACCGGCAATCTTTCCGGAGCTGATGACCATGATGCGGTCACAGAGCTCCAGCAGAACGTCCAGATCCTCGCCGACAAAGATCACAGCGACGCCGTTTTCCTTCTGCTGATTCAGCAGATTGTAGATCGTGAACGATGCGTTGATATCGAGTCCGCGCACCGGATATGCCGCCATGAGCACGGTCGGCGATGCTGCGATCTCGCGTCCGACCAGAACCTTCTGCACATTGCCGCCGGAGAGCCGGCGCACCGGCGTATTCGCGCTCGGCGTCACGACTTCGAGATCGTGAATGATCTTCTCGGCAAGCGATTTCGGATTTTTCCGCTCCAGAAACATGCCCTTGCCCTTTCGGTAGCTGCGGAGCATGATATTGTCCACAATGTCCATATTGCCGACCAGTCCCATGCCGAGACGGTCTTCCGGCACAAAGGACAGCCGCACGCCCAGCTCACGGATCTGCAGCGGCGTTTTGTCGCGGAGATCGTCCGTCTGACCGGTTTTCGGATTGTGATAGAGGATCCTGCCGTCCACATGCTGCAAGCCGGCGATCGCTTCGAGCAGCTCGCGCTGTCCGCTGCCGGCAATGCCCGCGATGCCGAGGATCTCGCCGGAACGCGCGGTAAAGCTGACATCATGCAGCATTTCCGCGCCCTCGCGGTTTCTGCATGTGATGCCCTCGACCACAAGGCGGTCAACCGGATCCTTCGGCTCGGAACGCGCAATGTTCAGCGAAACCTTCTTGCCGACCATCATCTCGGTGAGCTCGCTCTCATTGGTTTCCGCGGTATTCACCGTGCCGATGTATCTGCCCTTGCAGAGCACGGCGACCTGATCGGACAGCGACAGCACCTCATGCAGCTTGTGCGTGATAATGATGATCGCTTTGCCGCTGTCCCGCATCCGGCGCAGAACGGCAAAGAGCTTTTCCGTTTCCTGCGGCGTCAGGACGGCGGTCGGCTCATCCAGAATCAGGATATCGGCGCCGCGGTAGAGCACTTTGAGGATCTCAACGGTCTGCTTTTCCGAGACCGACATCTCATAGATCTTCTTATCCGGATCGAGGTCAAAGCCGTATTGCAGGCTGATCTGCATGATGCGCTTGGCGGAGCGTTTCAGACTGAAGCCCTCCTTCTCGTCCAGTCCGAGCACGATATTTTCCGTTGCGGAGAACACATCCACCAGCTTGAAATGCTGGTGAATCATGCCGATGCCGTACTGAAACGCATCCTTCGGCGAACGGATGACGACCTCTTTGCCGTCCACAAAAATCTGTCCGTGATCGGGATAATAGATGCCGGCGATCATGTTCATCAGCGTCGTTTTGCCGCTGCCGTTCTCGCCGAGGATCGAAAGGATCTGTCCGTGCTGCACGCTCAGGCTGACATTGTCATTCGCGACAACGCTGCCGAACCGCTTCGTGATATTTTGCAGCCGGATCGCCGGAACCGCGTCTTTCTGTTTGACTGCTTTGCTCATATGCGTTCCTTTCAGGGCGGCAGGATCTGCCGGACCGGTTGGATTTTGATACCATTGAAAACACCGCAGGCGGGACGTTTCGGATGCCCCGCCTGGAATGGTTTCTCATCAGAACATGGTGTTCAGCTCCTCGATGCCGTCGATCTTCAAATCGAAATACGGCGCGGAACGGTATTCGGATTCGTGGAAGTAACCGTCCTTGATCGCCTCGGTATCGGGCGTGTATTCGGGATCGGTGTCAACATCCGCGAGATAGGATTCCAGCTGCTTGCCCTCCACCGTGAAGTTTGCCGTATCAAACACATGGAGCTCGCCGCTCTTGAGCTTCGCGGCTGCCTCGTCGATCGCAGCCTGCGTACCGGCTGCCGCTGCCTGCTCGTTCACTTCGGTCAGCACGACAGAACCGGTGGAAAGATCGCCTGTCCAGTCGGTCTTGATCTGCTCGCCGTTCAGCACGCAGTTGATCGCATATACATAGTACGGCTTCCAGTCGATGCGCGACGATACGATGAACGTATTCGGGCAGGCATCCTTCGTCGAGCCGTTATAGGAAACATTCGGAACACCGGCGTTTTCGCAGGCAGTCGGTGCGCCCATAGAGTCCGCATGCTGCGAGATCAGCACACAGTTCTGGCTGAGCAGCTTGGTCGCGGCTTCTTTTTCCGCTGTCTCGTCATACCACGAACCGGTGAACTGCACCTTCATGGTCGTGCTCGGGCAGACCGATTTTGCACCGAGATAGAACGAGGTATAACCCGAGATCACCTCTGCGTAGGTGTATGCGCCGACATAGCCCATGATGGCTTCTTCCGGCTTGATATCGCCCTTGTCGATCATTTCGTTCAGCTTCAGACCGGCTGCGATACCGGCAAGATATCTGCCCTGATAGATCGACGCGAATGCATCGTGGAAGTTCTCCTTTTTCTCGGTATGCGCCATCGTACCGGTCGCGTGGCAGAACTGCACCTCCGGAAACGCATCCGCAGCCTCCAGCAGATACGGCTCATGTCCGAAGGAATCCGCAAAGATGATATTGCATCCGCGGTCGGCAAGGTCAGAAGCCGCTTCCTTGCACTCATTTGTCTCCGGAATATTCTTCTTAATAATGATCTGATCGTCGCGGAGTCCGAGCTCCTTTTTTGCCTCATCCATTGCATTGAGGAAATTGAGGTCATAGGTCGAGTTCTCGTCATGCAGACAGATCAGTCCGACCTTGAGATCGTCCTTGCCGGCAGTGCCGCCGGTGCCTTCCTCGCCGCAGGCAGAGAGCCCGATGCACATTGCCCCTGCCAGAACCAGAGATGTCAAACGAATCAGATTCTTTTTCATGTTCCTACTCCTTTGCATTTTCAAAAGATATTCACAGCAAAGCTGCGCCATACAAAATGATCGTTTCCATGCGCATCACCGGCGCTTGTTCAGCCCGATGACCACTGTCAGCGCACACATTGCTATGCAGCTAAACAGCGCATAATACAGCGGTTCATCCGCGCCGCAGCACGAACGGTTCCGCAGAATGCTGACGGTCAGCACGATGCAGAGCGCGGTCAGCAGCAGCACAGCCGCGATCCAACCGCGGTACCGCAGCGGGTGTTCTTGGCGATCCCGCAGAAACCAGAAGTCCGGTTCCGAAACGTCCGCTGCATCGTTGAGCATCCGGAGCCGTCTGCAAAAAATGACAACCGCGGCGATGCAGCCCGCAATGCAGCCGAATCCAGCATAATAAAGCGGTTCCCTTGCATCAAATCCGCCGTCCTGCCGCATCATCAAGATCAGCAGCACGATCCAGAACAGGATCATTGCGGCTGCTCCGGCAATGCAGGCATAAAACCGTTTCTTCATCACGGATCAGCTGCGGAATACAATGCCGCTGTCGTCCATCTGCTCGACGATCGCAAGCGATTCCACGCGCAGTCCGGATGCACGGAGCTTCTCTCCGCCCTCCTGAAAGCCCTTTTCGATCGCGATGCCCGCGCCGACTGCCTGTGCGCCTGCCTGTCCGATCAGATCAAGCAGTCCTTCGACCGCCTTGCCGTTTGCAAGGAAATCGTCCACGATCAGCACGCGGTCCTCTGCTTTCAGATATTCCCGCTCCACGACCACGGTATAATCCGTGCCGTGCGTATAGGAATGCACAAGCGTCTGATACAGCACGCCCGAAACATTGCTCGTCCGGTGCTTTTTGGCGAACAGCACCGGCACATGCAGCGCTGCACCCGCGGCGACTGCGATCGCAATGCCGGATGACTCGATCGTGAGGATCTTCGTCACACCGTCATTCCGGAAGCGTTCCGCGATCTCCTTTCCGAGCTCCATGATGAAATCTGCATCCATCTGATGATTCAGAAAGGACGATACCTTGAGAACGGGACCGGGCAGGATCTTACCCTCTGCACGGATCTTGTCTTCCAACGCCTTCACGGGGATCACACTCCTTTATCCGCCGGAAAATAAAAAATCAGACAATTGAAAACAAATGCTCAAAGGTCTGAATCCGGCGCTAATGCTACAATTTTATTATATTCCAATTCGACCGAAAATGCAAGACGGCATTTCAGCGAAATAATCTGGGATTCCCGTTCAGATTTATGCATCCTGCACAAAATCACAAAAGAGCAGCTGCCCCGAAGCGTCAGCTTTGCCGCGGAACCGGCAGATCAAAGGACTTTTTTGCGGAACCGCTTGCAATTTCGCGCAATATCTGTTATAATAGTATGCGAAACAATGAAACCCGACATCCGCTGCCGGCTTTTTTTATGCCTGCGCGGAAATCTTCCAGAAAGAGGAGCTGCTGCATTATGCTGCAACCAATACTCGATCAGATCGAACGCATCAACGATTTCCTGAACGGGATCGTCTGGGGCTGGCCGGTTATCATCCTGATCCTCGGCACGGGCATCCTGCTCTCGGTGCGCACCGGATTTTTACAGGTCACGCACTTCCGCGAATCGCTGAACAGCACGATCATCCCCGCGCTGAAAAGCCTCGGAAAATCGAAGAAAACCGATTCCCGCGTCCGCTCTGTCTCGCAGTTCGAGGCATTCTCGACGGCGATCTCCGGCACGGTCGGCACGGGCAACATCATCGGCGTTGTCTCGGCGATCCTGACCGGCGGGCCGGGCGCGGTATTCTGGATGTGGATCTCCGCATTCTTCGGCATGGTAACAAACTATTCCGAAAACGTGCTCGGTCTCTACTTCCGGAAAAAGGATGCGCACGGCAATCTCTCCGGCGGCTCATTCTACTACATCGCAAACGGCATGAAGCAGAAATGGCTCGGTATGTGCGCGGCGGTGTTCTGCATATTCGCGGCGATCGGCATGAGCGGCGTGCAGACCAATAAGATCTCCGGCACACTGAGCGAGGCAATCGCGAAATTCACATCGGTCAGCGATACCTCGTCTATGCGCCTTGTCATCGGCATCATCGTCGCGGCGATCACCGCACTCATCATCATCGGCGGAATCCAGCGCATCGGCAAGGTCGCGTCCATGCTCGTGCCGTTCATGTCGCTGCTGTTCATCATCATGTCGCTCATCACGCTCGGCAAGCATTTCACCGCGATCCCGCATGCATTCGCGCTGATTTTCAGCAAGGCATTCAATTTCAGGGCAGCGGGCGGCGGCGTCCTCGGCTATTCCTTCGCAACGGTCATCAAAAAGGGTATGGCACGCGGCGTCTTCTCGAATGAAGCCGGTCTCGGCTCGTCCGTCATTGCGCACTCGGCTTCCGAAACACGCGAGCCGGTCAAGCAGGGGCTCTGGGGCGTGTTCGAGGTTTTCTTCGATACGTTCATCATCTGCACGCTGACCTCACTGACATTCCTGACCACATTTGACGCCGACAAGCTCTCCGCGGATATGGAAGATACCGCAATGTCTATGTCCCTGTTCTCGACCAATTTCGGCGGATTCGGCACGGCTGTCTTCTCTGTCATCCTGCCGCTGTTCGCGTTCACTACGATCATCGCATGGTCGTACTACGGCGAAAAGGCAGTCGAGTTCTGCTTCCGGAAGCTGCCGGAAGAAAAGCGCGTGCTCCCCGTCCGCATCTTCAAGGTCGTTTACGTCATTCTGATCGCGGCATCCGCCGTCATTCACAGCGAGCTGATCTGGGCGATCGACGACACGTTCAACGGACTCATGGCAGTCCCGAACCTGATCTGTCTCGTCGCGCTGAGCGGACTGGTCGCAAAGATCACGAAAAACTATTTTGACCGCAAAAAGGGCGCGGACATCGAACCGATGCTCTCCGCCTATCCCGATATGAACGAGGAGTTCAAGCAGGATATCCGCACAAGCAATCTGGAAATGCAATAAAGCAAAACAGCCGCCCCGAATCGCGTATTCGGAGCGGCTTTCTGTTATTCCGGTTTCTGTCCGGGATCAATCCCGTTTTTCTTCAGCAGCATTTTCAGGAACAGCGGCTTCAGCAGGAAGATCAGCACATAGCCGATCAGCAGCGAGGTCAGCAGTGTGACCAGAAATACCCCGCCGAACGAGATCGAACCGCCGTGCTGCACCGTCTGACGGTATGCCAGCACGCTCATTGCAAGCGAGATCAGCGGCGTGTAGATCAGATCGGAGAGCAGTGCCGTCAGCAGATTGCCCCCAAGCGAGCGCTGCTCCACACCGCATTTTCCGCAGACCGCAGCCTCCAGCTTCGGCATCGGCACCAGAAAGCCGATCACCAAACTGATGACCGTGCTAATGAGAAAGCTCACCAGAAATCCCGGCAGCGTGAAGTGTCCGGAATGCAGCGTCCCGAACAGGGACAGGCACAGGCTCAAAGATACGCCCATCAGGATCCCCATTTGCATACCGATCTTTTTCATATTGTATACCTCCCTTTGTACTTCTGCGTCAACCGTTCTGCTCCGTCAGTCCGAGCATGTGCCTTGCGACATACACGCCGGATGCGGATGCATGGGACAGCGAATGTGTGACACCGGAGCAGTCTCCGATCACATACAGCCCTTTGTATTTTGTCTGGAGATCATGGTCGATCTCGACCTCCATGTTGTAGAACTTGACCTCGACGCCGTAGAGCAGCGTATCGTCATTTGCCGTTCCGGGCGCGATCTTGTCCAGCGCATAGATCATTTCAATGATGCCGTCGAGGATCCGCTTCGGGATCACGAGGCTGAGGTCGCCGGGCTGCGCCGCCAAAGTCGGCACGACAAAGCTTTCCGCGATGCGCTGTGCATTGCTGCGCCGTCCGCGGATCAGGTCGCCGAAGCGCTGCACCATGACGCCGCCCCCGAGCATATTCGACAGCCGCGCGATGCTCTCGCCGTAGCCGTTGCTGTCGCGGAACGGCTCGGAAAAATGCTTGCTGACCAGCAGCGCGAAATTCGTGTTCTCCGTATGCAGCGCGGGATCCTCGTAGCTGTGACCGTTGACCGTCACAATGCCGTTCGTGTTCTCGTTGACGACCACGCCGCGCGGATTCATGCAGAATGTCCGCACCAGATCCTCGAACTGCTTTGTGCGGTAGACGATCTTGCTCTCGTAGAGCTCATCGGTCAGATGCGAGAATACCGCTGCCGGCAGTTCCACACGCACGCCGATATCCACACGGTTCGAGCGCGTCGGGATATCCAGCGCCGCACAAATGCCTTCCATCCACTTGCTACCGCTTCTGCCGACGGAGATCACGCAGCGTCTTCCGGTAAAGCGCTGCTCCCCTGCCGTGACGGCATAGCCGCCGTCGTCTGTCCGCTCCACGGCGTCGATCTCCATGCGGAAGAAAAAGTCCACTTTGTCCTGCAATTCCTCATAGAGATTCTGGAGCACAATGTAGTTTTTATCCGTTCCGAGATGCCGCACCTGCGCGTCCAGCAGATGCAGATCATTCTCAAAGCATTTTTTCTTGATCGCGGTATTCGCGGTTGAATAGAGCTTTGTCCCCGCGCCGCCGTGCGAGAGATTGATCTCATCGACATAGCGCATCAGCGAGAGCGCTTCCTGCTTGCCGATGTACTCATACAGCGTGCCGCCGAACTGATTCGTGATATTGTATTTGCCGTCGGAAAACGCGCCTGCGCCGCCGAATCCGTTCATGATCGCGCAGGTCTTGCAGCCGATGCAGCTCTTGACCTTTTTGCCGTCGATCGGACATTTGCGCGCGCTGAGCGGATTGCCGCATTCAAACACAGCGATTTTCAGCCCGCGGTTCGCCTGACACAATTCATATGCCGTAAAGATGCCGCCCGGTCCTGCGCCGACGATCAGCACATCGTAATCCTCAGCCTGATTTTGTTTCATCTGACTCATTTTCATGCCTCATTTCCTTTGGATTCGTTCACGATATGCTCGTTCCGCAAACGAACTGATTTCATTATAGCATACCGGCGGACAATTGTCAATTCCTATGCAAAAAGAAAACCTGCCCGACTGTTTCCGCAGCCGGACAGGTCATTCTGGATTCAAAAGTACAAATCGATCACTTCATCGCAGTAGCGCAGCGCATATTCCCCGCGCTGTTCAAAAAACGCGCGGTAACTCGGCAAAGCTCTCTCACGCATGTCATCAAAGACAAATCGCTTCGCAGTCAGGATGAAAGCATCGCTGATCCGCGCATTATACGCATCAATCAGCGGTTTGACGCGCTCCCACGCAAAATACTCGTTCGCAACCTTTTCATGCGATGCGCGGAACTGCTCCGCAAAATCGCGGTTCCGCATCAGGCTGCGGAACAGATCAGCATAGATGATGTAGTACAAGCCCGCTTCCTCATAGTCCTCCTCACTCATGCCGTAGAAGCCGATGCCGTTGCGGATCAGATCGCCGAGATAATCGTTTTCCGGAAAGCTGCTGTCCAGAAAGCCCGCAGACCATTCTGTATCAAACAGCATGAAGCGCCATTTGCCGTCTGCATAAGGGTTCGCGCTGTCCGTTTCAGATGCGCGCCAGAGCATAATATTGTTATTTGCCTGCAGAGAATCCCAGTTGCAGATATAAGACTGCACCGCAACATAGTCAATGAAGCTCTGCACATCCATCGCTTCGCAGATCCGCGCATAATTTTCCGGATCCTTCAGATCGGCAGTGAGCGCCCATTTATAGAGCTCGTAGAACTCGTCCAGTGCCGCGTCAGAGCCGCTGCCCTCATTGTTTTTCAGAATCGTCACATTGTCATCATCCACATGATAATGCGATTCGATGTAATCTTCATTCAGCCGCTCCTGAATCGTGTACAAGCCCCAGAACTCGCCGTTGATGAAGGCAACGCAGTAATTTTTCGCCTGTGTGCCGATGTCCAGTCCGGTCGCAAGCTCTGCATTGATGTCGTCGCGGAACCGGAGCTCGTCAAAGCCGCTGCCGCCGTTGCGCAGCGTGACCGCATCAAATTCCCCGATCTCCCCGCCGCCGCAGTCCTTTGCTGCACCGTCGAAAAAGTCGTAATGCATTTTCGTCGGGCCGTATTCGCTCCGCGCATAGAAGGTCATGCTTTTCTGCGGATAGATCCGCGAGTAATTGCCGGAAACCCGCATGCCGAGATCTGCGGAATACACCGGCTTCTGACCGGAAAACACCTGCATATTGACCGGTCTCTCCCACTCCCTGCCTTTCTCCATACAGTTCGCCTGCATGAAGATTCCATGCTCCGGATCCAGCAGATTGTCCCGGTCCGTCGAGATCGAAATGACCTTCATATCCTGATAGAAGGTCGCCGTTCTGCTGATAAAATAGCTGTTCGTGACTGTCCGGCTGAATGTACCGTCCGCACCTTTGCAGACGGCGCGCACGACCGTTGCCTGATCCATGCTGTCTGACGCATCATAATCATCGTAATAATGCATGATATCTTCTGATAAAGCAGCACGGCTGAGCGATGCTCTTTCGCCGGTTCTGTCCTGAATCCGGATGCTGCCGGAATACACCTGTGCTGTTTCGGATGTCTGCGGATCCGAGCCGTCAGTCGTGTACAGGATCGTGCAGCCGTCATCCGCAGTCAGCGTCAGCTGAAATGCATCCTCGTAAAAGCCGGCTTTCTGCGAAAATTCCGGCGCAGAGAGCCGCACCTGCGCGGTATCGGTATTCGGCGTTCCGGCAGTCGGTGCGAGCAGCCGCCAGACTGCCCCGCCGTCCGTTTCTCTGCCGTAGGTCTCGTCGGTCTCCAGCACCGGATATTTGACCTGATCGAGCGTTTCGCCGTCGGAGCCGTCCGCCGCAGCCGGCGCTGTCAGATAGATCGTTTCGCCCGATGCGCTGAGCTTGAACGGCGCACAGTACGGCTCTGAATCATGCAGCTCACCGCCGCACGGAATGAGCAGATACGCCTTTCCCGCAAGGACAGTCCCCGCCGGAAATACAAAGCTGTAACGGTTCTTTTTGCTGTCCGAAAGCCCGATGCCGCCCAGTGAGACCGGTTCGCTGCTGCTGTTATACAGCTCGATCCAGTCCGGCGAGCTGCCGTCCGGTGCGCGGAACGACTGCTTGTTGGACGCGCAGATCTCATTGATCCGCAGGGCGGAAGCATCGCCGGAATGCGGACGGCTCCCCGAAAGGATCTGCCGTTTGAGCAGCGTCAGGTCAGATGCATTCAGGATCCCGTTCCCGTCTGCATCCGCACTGTCCGGCGGCGCGGTCTCTTTCAGCAGATAGCTTTGCAATGCGCGCACGGATGCCGCATCCGGTGTCTCCGCCGCAACTGCTGTGCCTGACAGCATCGTGCCTGCAAGCAATGCGCTGCATAATATGATGCCGGATCGAAGTTTTATATGTGTCATAAATCACCCTCCTTTTTTACAATCAGCCGGAACACCGCAGATCCATGTGTGCTGCTGCCGGTACTCCGTACCCGTTTTGGAGCATTCTGCTTTGAGAGGGTGTCAAAAGCAGCCGACAATCGTGGATCCGCGCTGTCCGGAACCAATTCCATTATAGCATAATTTTTCCGCAGATTCAATCGTTTTCGGCTGCCCATTCATTAAGAAATCATGAAAAAAACAGAGCCGTGCGGACTGACACGGCTCCGTTTTCTGTTTATTCCACAAAGGTGATGAAGCAGGGCTTCATGCAGTGATAATACTGCTTGACATTGTCATTGTCAAAATGCTGCTGAAGTGCATTATGAAACTCTGTCTTGCTGTGGCTTGCCTGCAGGCAGTGCAGGATCTCGGTTGCGGTATCGACATTGACCGCAGGCTGCACAAGCGTGAGAACAGTCTCCAGATCAATCGGCACCGATTCCTCATGCGGTTCCGCATAAACCGGACCGCTGACAGGCTGCACCTGAATGACCGTCGCCTTTTTCCGCAGGCTGACCGATGCAGCTTTGCCCTTTTTCTTCTCCGGCTTGACTTCCGCCTTCTTTGCCTTTTTCAGCACAGGCTGCGCCTTTGCCGGCTTCTTCACGGTGACCGCAGGTTCCTGCGGCACATCTTTTTTCTTGTCCTTTTTCGGCTTATATCCGATCGCAGTCTTGATCGACGGCTTGAGATGTACCTTGATGCCGAGATAAGACTGACAGAACAGGACGGCGGACTGGAAGCCGGTATCGCGGCTGATGATATAATAGCTGTCCGCCTTTTCCTTTGCGATCAGATAGCCGAGAAATGTCACAAGCTGAAAGTCCAGCGCATTTTTTCCGCTGTGCTCCAGACACACACGCTCCGGCATGATGTTTGCCGCGAGCATCTCATCCATGATCTCGAAGGAGAGCGTGTTCGCCTCCCGGCTGTAAAACAGGATGAACCGGTCATCCTGCTCCGCCTGCCCGATCCCGTGCAGACCTGCCGAGTTGACATTTTCGTAATCAATTAGAAAGAGTCGCATAGTGTTATGCACACTGCGGCGCAGTGCACATTCCTCCTTTTCAAAAGTGAGGTGCCTCCTCCTGCTCCAGTGTAAAGAGCCTTCTGATCTCATCATCGTTATACGGTGCGTCGTCACTCACCCAGAATGTGACGGCGCGGTTGCAGATCCCGATCTCCGTATCACAGGAAGCGCCGCCGTATTCGCCGTCGAGCGTCCACGGGATCTCCTCATTGGAGATGAACCGCAGCCGGCTCGCGCGGAAATAGGAAACGTATTCCTCGTCAATGTCCATGTTAATGTCCATCAGCTGCGTGATGATCTTGTTCAGCTGAATGACATTCGGCGGTTTGCGGATCAGCATGACCTCAAACATGCCGTCATCCAGACGGAAATTGTTGAGCTTGAGCATACCGCCGACAGATGCGGTATTGCTGACCATGCCGAACAGGTAATCGTCCTCCGCGACCTTTCCGTCATATTCGACCTTCATGTGAAGCGGATGAATGGACGGGATCAGCGTCAGTCCGTGCAGCAGATATGCCATATGCCCGATAACATTCTTGACATTCTGCGGCGTCTCATAGACCGACTCCGTGAATGCGCCGAAGGCGGCAACATAAAGGAAGTTGCTCGAATTGAATTTTCCGATGTCGCAGCGGAACGGGTGCCCGTTCACGATCTGCCGTGCAGCCTCCTCAATATCCGTTGAGATTTTGAGGGATCTGCCGAAATCATTGGTCGAGCCGCATGGGATATAGCCAAGCGGGAGCGGTTTCTGGCTGTGCATCAGTCCCTGCACGACCTCGTTCAGTGTGCCGTCGCCGCCGGAGCAAACGATCAGATCGTATCCGCCGACCAGACAGGCATATTCCGCCGCTGCGGTTGCATCACGCCGCTGCTGCGTCGTGCGAACCGTCACCTCATAGCCTGCTGCCGTGAAGATATCAATGACAGAAGCAAGCTTCCCGCGCATGGCATTTTTTCCGGAACGAAGATTTGTAATAAAATAAAGTTTCTTCATTGTCTCTCTCATTTCCTTTATGCCGATCTTCTGGATGCTGGGGGCAGGTGCGGCGGCTCCACGCTGAGCCGGAACATCTGCCTTCAGAGACATCCTTGCATCCGGAAGCGATTCGCATTCGCTTCCATAATGACATTATAGCAAATTTATACGAAAAAAGCAAGCGTTTTTTGTGAAAAGCAAAAAATTTCAGAAAAATCGAAAAAAGGGCTTTACAAATCGCTTCTTTTGTGCTATAATATACAAGTCGTCAGCGAGAGGACGACAACAAATCAAAACACTGGGGTGTCGCCAAGCGGTAAGGCAGCGGACTCTGACTCCGTTATTTCGAGGGTTCAAATCCTTCCACCCCAACCAAGAAAAGCCCGACAGATTCTTCTGTCGGGTTTTGTTTTTTATAGAAATGATGCTGCCGCGCATGACAGCAGCATCAAAAAAGGATCCTGCATATACAGAACAATCATTGTTTCTTATATCCGATCATCCTTTTTGCGTTATCAACAAGCAGAATCTATTTCTCCCCATGATTCATTTCTCCGCACCGCTCACACATACCGATCCAGCGCAATGATGCTGTTGCCCTTGCGCGTGCTGCCGACGATCCCGACATAGCGGAACTTGCCGTATCCGCGCACAGAAACGCGCTCCCCTGCTTTCAGCTGATAGCTGCTGTTCTCCGTCACTGCGCCTCCGAGCGCGATCTTTCCTGCACGGAACAGCGCAAGGCAGTCCCCGCGGGAAATGCGGTACAGCTTTGCGATGATGCCGTCAAGGCGCTCGGATGCCGCCTGAACGGTCACGCGCTCGAAATGCGGCTCCGCGGCTTCCGGCAGCTGCTCCGTGATCCTGCAATGCACCGTCGTATGCCGGATGCGCGTCAGCTCGCGGCAGATGTAATCCCCGATCGCAGGCGTACAGAACAGCCAGCCCTGCTTGCCGTCCGTCAGGATATCGCCGGTCTCTGTCCGCTCAATGCCCAGATGCATCACCGCACCCAGAATATCGCGGTGCGAGAGCGCCTCGGCAAATTTCTCCTGCGCCGGTTCGACCGCGACGCAGACGATCGGAAAATCCTCGGCATACCCGAGCTGCTCCTCGCTCCCGAAGCGAAGCATCACGCGGTCGGCGTCTTCATGCCCGCCCCAGACGGTACAGCCGCAGTTCGGCAGCTCCCGCTGCACCGCACAGTATTCCGCATACTCCGCTTCATTCAGAAAATCCGTGAACGTATAGCATCCGTTCCGATCCGCCTGATTCGCGAGATCCAGCAGACGCTTCCGCAAAAAATCGTCCTTCATGTTCTATGATCCTTTCCCGTAAAACAAAAGAGGCATCCGCGCCGGATACCTCTCTGCAAATCGTTTCAGCTTCTTCTGCTGCGGGAGCCGCCTCTCCGCTCGCTGCCGCGCTTTAAGTCACAGATCTTCTCCTCGCTGGTCTGCTTGAAATGCAGCAGCTTATCCTCAAAGCTCATCTCTGACTGCGGCACGGAGCGCTTCGGCTCATAGATCCGCGGCTTCGGCTCGCGCGGCTTCTTCGGCGGACGCGGTGCTTCCTGCTGCGGTACTGCCTGCTTCACGGACATGCTGATCTTGCCCTGCGGATTCACGCCGATGACCTTGACCTGCACGGCGTCATTCTCGTGCAGAAAATCGTGAATATCCTTCACAAAGGTATTCGCGACCTCGGAGATATGTACCATTCCGGTGACACTCTCCGACGGCTCTGCGCCTGCGACTTCAACAAATGCCCCGTACTGCGTGATGCTCCGCACATGTCCCTCATAGATTTGCCCGATTTCCAGCTGCATATAGATCCTTTCTGTGCCTTTCTCAATTTCTGGACGTGTCATAGAAGCGGCGCTCATTCGGATAGGCATAATTCAGATTCTCGATCGCTGCCTTCTCCATATACCCCTCAAGGTCGTCCGCATCGACAAACTTTTCCAGCTCAATATATTCATCTCTCGCCTGCTCGATCGCTGCTTCCAGCTCCGCCTGCTCCTGCCGCTTTTCATTGAGCGTCGCCTGCGTGGATACAAAGGAAATGATACAGGCGATCAGCAGAATGACGGCAACGAGCCTTGTGACGAGCCAGCTCAGCACTGCGCGCCGTTTCGTCCGCGCATTCTGCCGGCGTATGCCCTTATTGCGTTCCATGATCTGTTTCTCCGTTCTGACACACGGCTCCCCGCGGATCCGTTCTCTCTCTCATGTATCCGATCGGATACAGTATTTATTATACCGCAAAGTCGGAAATCCGTCAAGTGCTTTCTGCGATTTTTCAATCGTTTTGCACTTTTTCAGTATTTTTGACAAAAGCGCGTGCCGTTTTTTGCCGGATCAGATACAGAACATGCCGCACCGCCGCCAGAAGCCGTGCCCAGAGTGTGCCGAATGTCAGCAGGTAGACCGCAAGCCCGATCAGACCGCCGCAGGCATACTGCAAACGCAGAACGCCGTCCGCCCAAACCCACGCATAGCATTGCAGCAGAAAGCACAGCAGAAACGCGTATAACGCATCTTCCAGAAACACAACGGGCGACGGATGCGGCAGAAACGCCCGCAGCGTCCGCAGCAGATCAAACAGCAGCCCTGCCGGAATGCCGAGCAGCATGCTCCCGAAAAAGCGGCGCAGTTCCTCCGGCACTGTCGTATGCGGCGCGATCATCGCAGCAGCCGTCCCATGATGCCGGCAGGCGCCGTGCGGTCGCGGTCGCTGTAACGCATTGCCTGCACCTCGCCCTCAACGGTGACGTCGCCGGTCTCCGTGCTGAGCTGTTCCATGTGCAGATGTCTGCCGATGATCGTCAGCTGTCCGCAGCTTGTATACAGGATCACAGCGCGCTCATCAAAGCTGTCGATCGCTGTGACGCCGGATAATTGCAGTTTTTCGCGGTTTTCGAGTATTGCCGTATGCATTGTGCCCATGCTTCTCCCCTCGCTGTGCGGAAGACCGGTCCAGCCGTTCAGGCATCGAGCACCGAACGGACTGCCTGTACATATTCCGCGGCATGATTGACCGAAAACGAGCCGTGATGCATGCCGGAAAGGACATGCACCGTGCCCGCAGGGACCTGCTGCCGGATCAGCGCTGCCGATCTGCGGATCCCCCTGATTTCCTTTTCACCGTAATAAATATGTACATCCGCCCCGCAGTCCCGCAGGGTATTTTTCATGGAATAGGACGCATTTGCGCGGAGAAATGCGATCATATCCGCCTTTTCGATCCGGCAGGTGTCGCGGTAGTAATCCGCAAAGAGCGCTTCCTGCATGTGCAGCGAACGGAATTGCAGCCGCGCAAACCATTTCTGCCGGATCAGCGGATAACACGCGCCGAATGCCGGCAGGATCATCGCCGCAGTCAGGCGGGACGGTATGACCATTGCGCTTTCCGCAAACGCATGCGAACAGATATCGCCCTGCTGCGCGAGCATCTCCAGCAGCACCTGCGCGCCGAGCGATACCCCGCCGATCAGATCGGCATGCCCGCCCAGATGCTCATGGATAAACGAAACGAGCGCCGCAGCATTGTCCTCGATCGTCGTGAAATGCCGGTCGCTGCCCGCATGACCGTCCAGAACCGGCAGGATCACGCGGAACGTATCCTGAAGCAGCTCCGCTTCCGCGCGGAAATTCCACCACGACAGTCCCCCGCCGTGCAGCAGGACAACGGTTCTGCGATTGCCTGCGCCGTACTCTTTATACTGCATGTGCCGCGCCTTCCTCTGCCGCTTGCAGGTCATCCTCGATCACCGGAATACACGGCGAAAAATCGGTATCCTGCCGCCAGTAAGCCTGCCCGCGCCTGAGAATCATGACCTGAAACGCATTGCCGGACAAGCTGTCCTCATCATCGCGGATGCAGAGCATGCCGTAGCTGCCCGCCGCGATCTCCGCGATACGGCGGTACACAGCAATGATCGCCTCGACCTGCGGCGTGCGGTGATTGCCGCAATAGAGCGTGCTGAGAAAGCGCTGCCCGTTCCGGCAGAGCAGTCCGAGCCCGCAGTCCGCCTGCCGGAGCACATCTTCGATCTGCCGGTTGATGCTGTCCCGCTCCTGCGGCGTGAGCAGATCCTCGTCGCCTGCGGTCTCCTGCACCGTCAGCCAGCCGTGCAGTTCGATCATGGTGTTCACCTGCCTCATACTATGATGCACGGAGCAAAAACATGCATCCCTGTTCTCATTGCGGATCCGGTTCTGCCGGATCGTCAACAAATTCCCAGATATCGTCATCCGAACCTGTCTGCGGCATGACGATCCATTTTTCTGCGGTCAGATGCAGCAGCGTCAGATGCCGTGATACGCGCATAATATTGTCTTCATCCAGCCGGCATACCGCAGCGACATTGGCATCAAAGCCGTCATCTGCTGACAATTCCCCTGCCGATGAACCCTGCAAGGCAATGCCGGCCGCCAGAAAATCCGCTGCGTTCTGCGCAGTTTCCGCGGACAATTGCGCGCAGGAAAGCATCTGCACATCCGAACAGTCCGGACAGGGAAACCCGGCAAAAAACGTGTTCGTCAGCATGAGTTTGCCGGTTTTCAGCTCCTCTGCGGCAATGTCAGGCAGCGTGCAGTCCGCAAGTGTCTCATAGGATTCGCAGCGCAGATAGGCATAAAGCGCATCCTCTGCTTCCTGCGGCATCGCGGTATCCGCTGCCGGCGCGGTCGTTTCTGCCGCTGCGGTCGTTTCGGTCAATGCAGTCGTTTCGGTCAATGCAGTCGTTTCAGCGGGCGCGGTCGTATCTGCCTGTACAGCCGGCTGCGCATCGGTGCCGCATCCGGTCAGCAGCAAAGCCGCAAGCAGCAGGATCGCGAATCTCTTTCCGATCATCTTGTCAAATGCGCTCCATCGTTCATTGCGCATGATTACAGATAATCGCGCAGGAATTGTCCCGTATACGATGCATCGCAGGCAGCGATCTGCTCCGGTGTGCCCTCTGCAACGATCATGCCGCCGCCGTCGCCGCCCTCCGGTCCGAGGTCGATGATGTGGTCGGCAACCTTGATGACGTCCATGTTATGCTCGATCACGACAAGCGTATTGCCCGTGTCCGCGAGCTGCTGCAGCACTTCGATCAGGCGGTGGACATCCGCATTGTGCAGACCGGTCGTCGGCTCATCGAGAATGTAGATCGTCTTTCCGGTCGCGCGTCTTTGCAGCTCGGTCGAAAGCTTGACGCGCTGCGCCTCGCCGCCGGAGAGCGTTGTCGCGGGCTGTCCGATCTTGATATAGCCAAGCCCCACATCCCGCAGCGTATTCAGCTTGCGCGCGATCTTCGGGATCGCGGAGAAGAACTCGCAGCCTTCCTCGACCGTCATTTCCAGCACATCGTAGATCGACTTGCCTTTGTATTTGACTTCCAGCGTTTCGTGGTTATACCGCGCGCCCTTGCAGACCTCGCAGGGCACATAGACATCCGGCAGGAAGTGCATTTCGATCTTCACAATGCCGTCGCCCTCGCATGCCTCGCAGCGTCCGCCCTTGACATTGAACGAGAAGCGTCCGGCAGTATAGCCGCGGGTTTTCGCATCCTGCGTCTGCGCGAACAGCTCGCGGATATCCCCGAACACGCCTGTATAGGTCGCGGGATTCGAGCGCGGTGTCCTGCCGATCGGCGACTGGTCAATGCAGATCACCTTGTCAAGCAGTTCCGCGCCGGTGATCTTGTCATAGCCGGACGAACGCACCTTCGCACGGTTCAGATGCGATGCAAGATATTTATAAAGGATCTCATTGACGAGCGAGGATTTTCCCGAACCGGATACGCCCGTCACGCAGATGAATTTGCCGAGCGGAAAATGCACGTCGATCTTTTTCAGATTGTTGACCGCAGCGCCGTAAATGACCAGCTCCCCGCCGCTGCCCTGCCGCCGCTCTGCCGGAACAGGGATCTTCTTTCTGCCGCTGAGATAGGCGCCGGTCTCGGATTTCGGGCAGCGCAGCACTTCTTCCAGCGTACCCGCACAGACGATCTCGCCGCCGTGTACGCCCGCGCCCGGCCCGATATCCACGATATAATCCGCAGCGCGCATCGTGTCATCGTCATGCTCCACGACGATCAGCGTATTGCCGCAGTCGCGCAGACGCTTCAATGTTGCGATCAGCTTTTCATTGTCCCGCTGATGCAGACCGATGCTCGGCTCATCGAGGATATACAGCACGCCCATGAGGGACGAGCCGATCTGCGTCGCAAGCCGGATGCGCTGACTTTCACCGCCGGAGAGCGAACTCGCCGCGCGCGCAAGCGTCAGATAGCCAAGACCGACGCTTTCCAGAAAGCCCAGTCTTGCGCGGATCTCCTTGATAATCAGACGCGCGATCATCATTTCGCGCTCGGTCAGCCGGATCGTGTTGAACAGCTCGACCAGCTCGCGCACGCTCTTGTGGCAGAGCGTGTCAATGTCCAAGCCGCCGACCGTCACGGAGAGCGACACCGGTTTCAGGCGTCTGCCCTTGCAGGCTGGGCACGGCGCTTCGCTCATATACTGTTCCAGCTCGTCCTTTGCCCACTGCCCTGCCGTCTGATAGCGGCGCTTGAGGTTCGGGATCAGTCCCTCGAACGGATGCACATAGGTTGCGCCGCCGTATTCCGGCGCCTGATGCAGCACGAGATCTTCCTCGCCGGTGCCGTAAAGGAACAGGTCGCGCTGCTCCTGCGTCATCTTTCCGATCGGGATATCGAGCGGCACACCGTAGGTCTCATGCAGCGCATTTGCGTACATATTCGCAACGGATTTCGGATCCTTCCAGTTCCAGCCGACGACCTTGAAGCCACCCTCATGCACCGAAAGATCCTTGTTCGGCATGAGCAGCTCCGGATCAAATTCCGTGAAGATGCCGAGTCCCGTACAGGTCTCGCACGCGCCGAACGGATTGTTGAACGAGAACATGCGCGGCGTCAGCTCCTCGACCGAAATGCCGTGCTCCGGACACGCATAGGACAGCGAAAAGAGCTGTTCCTCGCCGCCGATCACATCGACCAGCACAAGCCCGTCCGTCAGCGCGGTCGTGGTCTCGATGCTGTCGGAAAGGCGCGAGCGGATGCCGTCCTTGACCACGAGTCTGTCCACGATGATCTCGATATTATGCTTTTGATTCTTGTTCATTTTGATCTTTTCGGAAAGATCGTAAATGATGCCGTCCACGCGCACGCGGACATAGCCGGACTTCTTCGCCTGCTCCAGTTCCTTCGTATATTCGCCCTTTCTGCCGCGGACGATCGGCGCAAGCAATTGCAGCTTCGTGCCCTCGGGGAGCGAAAGGATGCTGTCCGCGATCTGATCGACCGTCTGCTGCAGGATCTCTCTGCCGCAGACCGGACAGTGCGGAATGCCGATGCGCGCATACAAAAGGCGCAGATAATCGTAGATTTCGGTCACCGTACCGACCGTCGAGCGCGGGTTCTTCGAGGTCGTTTTCTGGTCGATCGAGATTGCCGGAGAAAGCCCGTCGATGCTGTCCACATCCGGCTTTTCCATCTGCCCCAGAAACATCCGCGCATAAGAGGACAGCGACTCCATATAGCGCCGCTGTCCGTCTGCATAGATCGTATCGAATGCGAGCGAGGACTTGCCGGAGCCGGATAATCCGGTGAAAACGACCAGCTTGTCCCGCGGAATTTCAAGGTCAATATTCTTCAAATTATGCTCCCGCGCGCCGCGGATGATGATTTTATCGAGCATAAACAGGATCCTTCCTTTCCAGATCAGAGCATGAAACGCAGCTCATGTGAAGCCGCGTTTACAAAGGTTTTATAGTATAGTATGTCAAATCAGAGCCGTCAGTCTGCATCGTGATATTTACGAAGATGCGACATTTTCCCAGATCGCTGTGAATGTGTTCCTGAAAAACAGAATCAGGATCATCAGAATCACGGCGCCGGCGATGCCCCAGAACCAGACGCGCTTCCTGTCGAGCTCGCGCAGCTCGTCCAGCTCGCGGCTCAGCGGGACAAAATCCTCCTCACGCATGACCGTGCCGGTCTCATCGACCGGTCTGCCGAGCCAGCGCCGGAACGCGATCAGTCCGGGCAGTCTGCCGTCTGCGCCGCGCGCGGGATCGAATGCATCCGCCTCCGGACGCACCACCGGCTGACGGAATACCCGCAGCGGCACCGTTTCGCCGATCTGATACGGCAGCGTGGTCGTCGCCGAAATGCCGAGGAATGCGCGGCGTGTCACATGGTTGTCGTCTTCATACAAAAACGCGTATTTATGATGATATTGCGTTCCTTCCGGCAGATGCAGCGTGACGATCTCTGCGTCCGCGATTCTGCCGTTCACGCAAATGCTGTCCATTGTTTTGATTTGCAGCAGCCGCCGCTGTTTCCGTTCGGAAAGATGCGCAATGACAGCCCCGGCGACTGTGGTGACAAATCGCAAGATCACAACAAGTGCCAGATAGAGCACAATGAAACTGAGCAGCAGCGATAAGATGCCGGCACCAAGCTGTTCCATGATGTCACTCCTTTCCGTCAGGCTGATCTGCGGATTCATGCAGGCGCTCTGCAATCGCTGCCGCCGCAGCAAAACCGGTCGCGAATGCAATTTGCAGGTTATAGCCGCCGGTGTATGCGTCTACGTCAAGCAATTCACCCGCAAAGTATAATCCGCGTATCTTCTTGGATTCCATCGTATTCGGGTTGACTTCTTTCACCGAAACGCCGCCGCGCGTGACGATCGCTTCTGCAATCGGGCGCATCGCGGATGCATGCAGCGTGAAGCCCTTGATCGCCGTGCCGAGGGCTCTGCGCTGTTCTTTTGTTATATCATGCACCTTTTGTGTTTGTGCAATGCCGGCGCGTTTCAGCATCACAGGGATCATCGAAGACGGCAGCAGTCCGCGCATCGCATTCGCAAGATCCTTGTTTTTTTGTGCGGCAAAATCGCGCTGGATGCGCAGGTCAAGCTGCTCGGCAGTGAGCGCCGGTTTCATGTCGATCGTCAGCAGATAGTCGGATAGCTTCTCCGGCTCCATGCGGCAGCTCGCGGAGAGCACCAGCGGGCCGGAGATCCCGAAATGCGTGAACAGCATCTCGCCGAGCTCCGAAAATATGACTTTTTTGCCGCGCGTGACCGTCAGCGTCACATTCTTCAGCGAGAGCCCCTGCATCTCCTGCGGATCGTGCTCGGCAGTCTCCAGAGGGATCAGCGAGGGCTGCGGAGCGATGACTGTATGTCCAGCCTGCTCCGCAAGCCGGTAGCCGTCGCCGCGCGAACCGGTGCGCGGATAGCTCATGCCGCCGGTCGCCAGAAGCACCGCGTCCGCCTGCATCTGTGTGCCGTCCGCAAGCAGAACGCCGGTGCATGTTTCATCAGATAATACGAGCTTTTTCACACGCGTATCGAGATGCACGGTCACGCCTGCGCGCTGCATCGCCTGCCAAAGCGCCTGCACGATATCCTGCGCGCGGTCGCTCTGCGGGAACACCCGTCTGCCGCGCTCGGTTTTCAGCGGGACGCCCTCGCCCTCGAAAAAGGCGCAGACATCTGCCGGTGCGCAGCGCGACAATGCCGAATACAGGAACCGCGGATTCCGCGCAACATACTGCAAAAATGTGTCGCGATCGCAGGCATTCGTGACATTGCACCTGCCCTTTCCCGTGATCGAAAGCTTGTGTCCGGCGCGGTCATTGGCGTCGAAAACCGTCACCTTGCAGCCCATGCGCGCGGCATGCACAGCCGCATACATTCCTGCTGCACCGCACCCGGCGATCAGTACATGCGGCATATCATTCCCCCGAAAGCGCATCCTGCAATCGGGCAGCTGCCTTTGCTCTGCGCTTCTCTGTTTCTTTCGTATCTATTGCATATTTACCGTCTGTTTTCACGATCACATCGCCCTCGGCTGCGTCTTCCGGCAGCCAGCTCAGCGGGATATTCTTATAGAACACCTCGCCGGTCGCATCATCATAAAGCTCCGCAACGGCGAAGTCGTCCTCGAAGCGATCCAGTATCATCGTCATATGCAGACTCCTTTCTGCGGTCAGGCTGCGGAGCGGGATCCCGTCCGTCAGCAAGATCATACTAAAATCAGGTCATTTCCTGCGCTGTCGCTGCTGTGCGCCGCCGTGCTTCTGCGGGCGCTGACCGTTCTGCGTGCGTCCGTTCGGCTTGCCGTGCGCGGGACGGTTCCCGGGCTTCTGCGGTCTGCCGCCCTTCTGCGCATGCGTACCCTGCGCGGCATGCGGATCCGCGGGGACAAGGCAGTGCGGCCCGCTGCCGATGAGGTCGCGGCGCCCCGCCTTGATGAGCGCCTGCCGGATGAGCGCGTGGTTCTCCGGCTTGAAATATTGCAGCATCGCGCGCTGCTCCGCCTTTTCCTTCGGCGTGCGCGGGACGTAGACCGGCTCCATCGTGTAGGGATCGAGTCCCGTGTGGAACATGCAGGTCGAGATCGTGCCGGGCGTCGGGTAGAAATCCTGCACCTGCTCCGGCCGGATGCCTTCTTCCTTGAGGAACACGGCGAGCGCGATCGCGTCCTGCATCGTGCTGCCGGGGTGGCTGCTCATCAGATACGGCACGAGATACTGCTCCATGTTCATTGACTTTGTTAATTCATAAAACCGCTTTTGAAACGCTTTGTAGTACTCAATATGCGGCTTGCCCATCTTGTCGAGCACGCGGTTCGAGCAATGCTCCGGCGCGACTTTCAGCTGACCGGAAACATGATAGCGCACGAGTTCGCGGAAAAATTCATCGTCTTTGTCTGCGAGCAGATAGTCGTAACGAATGCCCGAACGAATAAACACGCGCTTGATTTTCGGGATATTACGCAGTTTTCGCAGCAGATGCAGATAGTCCTTGTGATCGACTGTCATATTTTTGCAGGGCTCCGGCGCGAGACATTTTTTGCCTTTGCAGAGCCCGAACTTGAGCTGCTTCTCGCAGGACGGATGCCGGAAGTTCGCGGTCGGGCCGCCGACGTCATGCAGATAGCCCTTGAAATCGGGCAGTGTTGTTAAATATTTTGCCTCATCAATCACCGACTGCTCGGAGCGCATCGTCATGCGTCTGCCCTGATGCAGCGCAATCGAGCAGAAGTTGCAGAAGCCGAAGCAGCCGCGGTTATGCGTGATCGAAAAACGCACCTCTTTGATCGCCGGCACGCCGCCTTCCGCCTCGTACATCGGGTGGTACATGCGCTGGAACGGCAGCTTGTAGAGGTCGTCGAACTCCTGCTGCGTCAGCGAGGTCGCGGGCGGATTCTGCACGAGCATGCGGCTGCCGTGGCGCTGGATGATGCGCTTGCCGTAGACCTCGTCCTGCTGGTCGTACTGGATGCGGCAGGCTTTCGCGTAGGCGGGCTTGCTGTCGCGCACCTGCTCGAAGGACGGGCATTCCGCCGCGCCGAACGGTGTCTCCGCGGGATCGCAGAGGTAGCAGGTGCCGCGGACGTCGCGGATCTCGCTGACCGGCACGCCGTCGCGGAGCAGCGCCGCAAGTTCGAGCATGCTGTGCTCGCCCATGCCGAAGCTCAGGATATCCGCGCCGCTTTCGAGCAGCACCGAGGGGTGCACGCTGTCGTCCCAGTAGTCGTAATGGGCGAAGCGGCGGAGCGATGCTTCCAGTCCGCCGATCAGGATCGGCACATCGTTTCCGTAGATCTTACGTATTTTTTGGCAGTATACGATCACTGCGCGGTCGGGGCGCTTGCCCGCTTTGTTGCCGGCGGAATAGGCGTCATCGGAGCGCTTTTTCTTCGCGGATGTGTAATGCGCGACCATGCTGTCGATATTGCCGGCGCTGACCAGAAACGCGAGTTTCGGTCTGCCGAAGCGCATGAAATCGCGGTCGGTTTTCCAGTCCGGCTGGGCGAGCATCGCGACGGAATAGCCCGCGTGTTCGAGGATGCGCGTGATGATCGCCGCGCCGAAGCTCGGGTGATCGACATAGGCATCGCCGTTCACATAGACAAAATCCGGCTGTTCAACGCCGGTTTCGCGCAGTTCATCCATTGTCACCGGAAGAAATCCAGTCTTTGTCATGCGATGCTCCTTTCCTGTGTTTTTGTCGATTCTGTACAAATTCAAGTAGATTCCACAGCATGTTTTGCAAAGGTTTCACTTTCAGGCAATGAAAAAGTGAAATGTTGAAACGTGATTCTGCACATAGATACCCTGAAAGCATCGCGCGTTTTCGCTGTTCTGCACAAATCGCATCAAATCCATGCTGATACTGAACAAATTCTGTCATGATCCGGCGCACCGCATGCCGCAGCATCAGAACAGCCGGACTGTGCAGATCTCGGTTTCAGATCGTCCACTTTTTTCCGACAAAACGCCTGTTTGTTTTTGTAAACAGATATTTGAACAAATATCCGGCAAATCTGCACTTTCTCCGGTATCCGTATCAAAAGCAGCGCATTTTCTCGGATATTGCGAATCATAACACAGACTGTGCAGGGATTGCCGTCAGATTCTCCATGTTATCTGTATAAACTGAAACACCGGACAGACTTTTGCAAGATTGTCCGGATGATCAGCAGAAACCGCAGAATTTCCGCAAAAATTGCGAAGCATATCCTGCGATTCTCAATCGTTGCGTTCGAGATAGGCAGGCGGGACTGCCTCGGTCAGCCAGACGCCGTTCTCCGCCTGATAGAACTGCATCCCGGCGCGGAACATCTCCCCTGCCGCAACGCGCAGGATGACCGGCTTGCCGTGGCGCTGCCCGACCTTCTGCGCGGTCTCCGGATCCGCCGACAGATGCACATACTGCCGCGACATCGGGCGCAGACCGTCCGCAAAGATCATGCCGAGGAAGCGCTCCGCGGTGCCGTGCCAGAGAACCTCCGGCGGCGTGAGGGGCACAAGATCAAGCTCCACAGGAATCGAATGTCCCTGATTTGCACGTATTTTCGTGTGTTCTGCATTGAACGCATAGCGCTGCTTTTCGTCGGTGCGCACGATCTCCTCCAGCATCTCCATGCGCACCGGTCTGCCGGTTTTCTGCAAGCCTTCGAGCAGCGCAGGCACATCCGCCCAGCCGTGACGGTCAAGCGTAATGCCTGCCGCTTCGGGCTGATGCCGCAGCACAAGGCTCAGAAATTTGCTGTATTGTGTCAGCCTGTCCATGCTGCACCTCTTTCGCTGCGGTCAGGCAGGCTGCGCGGCAGACTTCCGGAACGGCGCATAGGAGCGGTCGAGGACATTTCCGCAGTCCGCGCACGCTTTCAGCAGTTTGTCTGCAAGCGCCTCAGCATCGTACGGATCATAAATGCAGAGCGGACGGCGCATGCCGCTCACCTTGATGAACACGCGGTCATTCGGGATCAGCTTTGTGCGCCATTCCCTGTCATTTCCGAGCCGGATGCCCTCGATCTGCGTGAGATGACAGCATTCCATGCCGCAGTCGTCCATAATATGCGACTGGCACAGCCAGAGCTTGCCGCTGTCAAGGAGCGGCGTCAGATCCTCAGCATGCGCCTTCACCTCGTCAATCGACGAAAATCCAAGCTTCTGACAGACCTGCTCCTGCTTTTTCTCATCGTGCAGACCGCTCAGCTTATTACGCATGCTAAAAACCGGATACAAGATCATAAACCCCAGCGACAGGAACTCTCTGCACTCCCACCATGTCGCAAATGTCCATCTGATTCTTCCAAGCAAAGACATGTGTACCACCCTTTCTGACGCAGTGCGCCGCTCATCTCAGCAATATAATTATACAAAAGCAATATTTTGAAAGGTTTCAGTTTCTCACTTTTTCATATTGTGAAAATGAAACCTTTGAAAAGTCGCTTTCATTTCCGGCAGAATTTTATGCATCCTGCACAATTATTTCTTCTTTGCATGCAGCGCCGGTTCGTCGTCCTGCTTCACCATGCCGCGCAGCAGCCGGTAAGCGCCGACCAGAAACAGCGGCGAGCCCGCTGCGATCAGCAAAAGATCCACGCTTTTCGCCTGCGAGATCGCGCTCCGCGTCAGCATGATGCATGTCATGCCGAGCAGCAGCAGGATGATGCCTGCCAGCAGATCATTCTTCTTCTTCGTTTTCATCGTATTTACTCCTTTTTCGTTATTCAACCTTGCTGCCGCGAGAGGCAACCTGTAATTTCCATTCCGTCAATTCCTGCGGCGTCATGATGACCTTTCGCGGCTTCGCGCCCTCAGAAGGCCCGACAATGCCGCGTTCTTCGAGCGTATCGACGATGCGCGCAGCCTTTGCGTAGCCGAGCTTCAATCGCCGCTGCAGCGCCGTCGTGGAGAGCTGTCCGGCATCGACCGCGAGCTCTGCCGCTTTCAGCACGAGTGCTTCCTCGCTGCTCAGTTCGCCGTAATCGTCATCGGACGTCTTTTCGCCCTTCTGCGCGGGGCTTGCCTGCTCGACCGCCTCAATGATCTCGGCGTCGTATTCCATCGTGCCGTTGCTCTTGAGGAAGGTCGCGACTGCCTCGACCTCCTGATCGGAGACAAAGCAGCCCTGCACGCGCTTCGGCTCGCGCCAGCCGTTCGGATAGAACAGCAGGTCGCCGTTTCCGAGCAGCGTTTCCGCGCCGGTCGCATCGAGGATCGTGCGCGAATCGACAGCCGATTTCACGCTCATGCCGATTCTGCTCGGGACGTTCGATTTGATCAGACCGGTGATGACGTCCACGGTCGGGCGCTGCGTCGCAATGATGAGGTGAATGCCGGCAGCACGCGCCTTCTGCGCAATGCGGATGACCGCCGCCTCGACTTCCTTGCCGCTGCTCATCATCAGATCCGCGAACTCGTCAATGATAATGACGATCTGCGGGAGCTTTTTCAGGTCGGGATTCTTCTCCGCGATCGCGTTGTAGCCTTTCAGATCACGCACGCCGTAGGTCGCGCAAAGCATGTATCTGCGTTCCATTTCGAGCACTGCCCAGTTCAGCGCACCGGCAGCCTTCTGCGGCTGCGTCACGACCGGGATCAGCAGGTGCGGGATGCCGTCATACGGCTGGAACTCGACCACCTTCGGATCCACGAGGATCAGCCGCACCTCGTCCGGCGAGGCGTGGAACAGGATGCTCATGATAATGGAATTGGTGCAGACGGATTTACCCGAGCCGGTCGTTCCGGCAATGATCATGTGCGGCATTTTTGCGATATCGCCGAGGATCACATGCCCGTCGATATCCTTGCCGACTGCAAATGTCAGCTTGCTCTGCGACTCCTGAAACTCCGGAGATTCGAGGATTTCGCGGAGTGAGACCGTGTCCTTCGTGTTATTCGGCACCTCAACGCCGACGGCAGGCTTGCCGGGGATCGGCGCTTCGATACGCACGGATTTGCCGCCGAGATTCAGACCGATATCGTCTGCGAGCGAGGTGATCTTCGCGATCTTGACGCCGGCAGCAGGCTGGATCTCATAGCGCGTGACGGTCGGGCCGCGGCGGATGCCGGTGATGCGCACATTGACGCCGAAGCTTGCCAGCGTATCAACGAGCAGCTTGCCTTTTTCACGCAGCTCCGCGGATTTGTCCGCATCGTTCGCCGAGTTGTCCGCGCGGTGCAGCAGGTCGAGCCGCGGCGCCGTATAGGGGATCTCAGGTTCTTCCTCGTAGATGCTCTCGTCCTGCGGCGCATCTTCCTGCGTCTCGTCATCGGTCAGCCACGGCAGACGGTTTGCCTGCTCGTCCGCTTCCATAGAAGCCTGCTCCGCGAGCGCTTCGAGCTGCAATTCTTCCTCTGCGGACATTTTGAAGCCGTCCGTACCGCTCTGCTTTTCGGATGTGAGCCTGTTCATCTCGGTATCAGGCACCGGCTCGTCCTTGTGGTCGTAGATCGGCACATCCATATCGAGATTGCGCAGCGCCCCGCGCACTTCGTCGGGATCGCCGGTCTCACTGCGGTCAAAGATAAACGCGAGCTCCTGCATCTCCTGACGTCTGCGGCGGCGCTCGGTTTTCGGGATCTCCGCCTGCAGTTCATCGGGCGGCAGCAGGGCACGCTTGCTCCCGCGCATATATTTCCGAGGCGCCTCGCCGGATTCCGGCGGCATTTCAGGGAGCGGTTCGGGTTCCTCGTCATCGTCGTCAAATTCGGGATCATACCCGTCAATGAAGTCCATGCCGGTCGTTGCCAGCCGGACGATCCCCTGCCATGTCCAGACAAACGGTCTTGCGAGGATCTGTAAAATCTCCATGATGCCGCGGTTTGTCAGCAGCATGATGAACACGACGACCAGCAGCGTAATGACGATCTTCGCGCCGATGACGTCGAATGCAGCGACGAGCGGCCCGACGATCACGCCGGAGATCAGTCCGCCGCCGTGCAGCGATTTGCCGTTTTCCCAGAGCAGCCGGATCGCGTCCCCGATATGGTTCATCTCACCGGTTTCGGGATTGACGCCGATCAGCGGATCGCCGAAAAACACCTGCACGAGCGCACTGACGCACAGCGCGCAGACCATACCGAAGAAGCCGGTCGCGGAAGCCTGCGCACGGCGTTCCCTGCCGATCAGCCAGCCTGCCGCGATGAGAAACGCCGCAACAAACACCACGCCGATGCCGAACAGTCCGCGCAGAGCGTTCTGGATCAGGAGCCAGCCGCGTTTTCCGGGAACGAATGCGAACATCAGCACCATGAAGCCCGCCGCGATCAGCAGCACCGACCGCACCTGATTATTGGGCAGGCGCGGGGGCTTGGCATCTGCTTTTTTCGGGGCAGGACTTGCCGCACCGCTGTTGACGCGCTTGGCAGGCGCCTTGGCTCTTGCAGGAGCCGGTGCGGACTTTTTCTTTGCGCCGGTCTTTCCGGCGTTCTTTTTCTCTGCCATGATGTGCCCTTTCTTCAGTCTATGAGGATCTTGCTGCGGCGGTCATCCCGCCGGAAATGTCTCTTTTCTCTTGTTATCTGATATACCGATCGCAATTATGCTCTGCCCGCGACGAGCCAGTAGATGAATGTGCCGCAGGCGACAAGGAATGTGTAGATCGAGAAGACAATGAAATTATCCGAGCGGATGAGCCACTGCACGAGCTTGATCGCGAGGACGCCGACGATCGCAGCAACGACAAAGCCGATCGCAGCCGCGCCGAGATTGACCTCGATCGTGCCTTCGAGCAGATCCTTCAGCTCCACGAGACATCCGCCGAGGATCGCAGGGATGCCGAGCACGAAGGAATAGCGCACAGCGGTTTCCTTTTCGAGACCGGAGAACAGACCGCCGGAGATGGTGGAGCCGGAGCGGGACACGCCGGGGAACAGCGCCGCGCACTGGAACAGACCGATGACGACAGCGTCCTTGACGGTCATATCGCCGGCAGTTTTCTTGGTATTGCGGATACGGCTGGCGAAGAACAGCTCCACGGATGTAAACAGGAAGCAGAGCGCCAGCACGGGCAGCGAGACATTCTCGAACACATCTTTAATGAGGTAGAACGGGACGAGCAGCACCAGCGAGATCAGCAGCATGAAGATCATGCGGCGGTCGGGGTTCATGGATTTCCATTTGAATTTGCCGGTGAAGATATCCTTGACGAGGACGAAAAATTCCTTGATGAGCGCCCAGATCGTATCCCAGAACGCGATGCACACGGCAACGAGCGTACCGAGGTGGAGAATGACGAGCAGGAACGTGCCTTCCTCGACGGACTGACCGGTGATCGCCTGATAGAGTTTGAGGTGACCGGAACTGGAAACGGGCAGGAACTCGGTCAGTCCCTGAATAATTGCCTGAATGATTGCGTCGAAAATGCTCATAGAAGCCTCCTGAAAAAGAATTATTTGCATAGATATACTTTTATATCATACCACATTTTCCCCCGCCTGTCAAGACGGGCGGGCAGTGCCCGCACGGCAATCGCTTACGAAGCAGTCCCCAAAAAGACTTTCAGGAGATAGTCGTGAGAAAGGAGGCACTTCTTGCGTTTCAGATTCAGGCTGCGATTGAAAGTTTTTTC
>LVAJ01000013.1 GCA_001603005.1 Clostridiales bacterium Firm_04 | reverse complement strand
ACAAATAAGCAGCCACCTGATCTTTTCAAATCATGTGGCTGCTCTTAGCTTAATGACATTAATCTGAACAGTGCCTGCTTTCTTTATGAATTGAGTATGATTCTATCTACATTGAAATGAGTCTGTTCTATCAAAACCAGTGCCCCATATTGAGGCACTGGTTTCTGTTTATATACTTTCATTCGGCTCATGGGAAATGCTCTGTCACAATCGCATTCAATTGCGCAGCAATCTCCGGAAACGCCCGATTCAGGTCAAGTGTTTTCACACTGATCTGATTGCCGCTCATCTGATAGCTGTTATCCGGCTGGATTTCTTCGTCCGTTGCAGCATAGAGCAGCATTCCGGAAACCTTATGCGGTTTCTCGCCGAACTCCGTATCCTTATTCTTGACATATGTAAAAATCTGGTACAGATTGCCGGAGTGCAGCGTATGTGCATCAAATACGCTCTGTGTTGTGCGCGTATAGTATTTCGCATCAATAATCAGCACATCGCTGCCCCTTGTCAGCATAATATCGCTCTGCATGACCGGCAGCATCGTGCGAATACCGTCATCCACCGCCCACGGGATCTGTGAAGCGGTCGCTTTGACCTGCGGACATTCCTTCGTGTAGTATTCGAGAATAAACTTCTCATATAGCCGGTTCATGCGCTGCGGATCAATGAAGGATGCAAGCCTGTATTCCCCTGTTTCTTCGGTCAGGAGCATTCCCTCAATGATAAGCTGACACAGGCTGATGAGCATCCGGTAGGTATTGTTATTTCGCTGAAACCGGATCGCAGACCACCGCACCGCTGCCGGATCGACCGTGTCCACATTGGAGAAGAACAGCATCTCCTTTTTCAGATCGTCCTTGTATTTCTGCTCCACATCCGCATGACGAAGCAGAAGCATGACCGTTGTTTTCAGGATCTGATTCAGCAGATTATTTTCAGACAGCTCATCATATTCACATGTCAGCACGCGCTTTCGGGCCAGACGGTTCTGAATCGTACCAGGCATATTGATCTTGCCGCGAACAACGGGAATCTCCTCAGTACGGCTGATGTATTCGCGGTAAAGCCCCTGTTTCAGCAGCCTGCCGATGCCTTTTGCGAGAATCGCCGCAAACAGATTGTGGATATGGTCAAAGGATTCCTTTTCGATGTCCTCATACCCGCCCTGATCAAGCGCGGTGAACGCATACGAAAGCATATAGTAGATGTTTTTGATGAAGATGCTTTTATCCCTCATGACTGAAACACACCCTGCAAAATGTTCTCCCAGCGCTGCAATTTGTTCGTTTCATCAAACCAGTATTCGCGGAGCATCGGCAGAATATCGTAATCCACGACAGCGCGCAGCCATTCCTCGGTGCAGTTTGTTCTGCCGCAGAAATAGCTGTGCCCGATGCAGAAGCCTTTGCCGAGTGATTTATCCAGCGCGATTTCGTTGTTCAGATCTTTCACCTTCGCAATCAGCGCATTGAGCGTGTCATTGTTCAGGCTGTTCTGATACGCGAGAAAGCCCTGCGAATCGAAGCCCGGTTCGATGTCAAAGAAGCTGAACCGGCGGCGCAGCGCGTAGTCGATCATGGCGAGACTGCGGTCGGCGGTGTTCATCATGCCGATGATGTAAAGATTCTTCGGCACGCAAAACGGCATTCCGTTGTATGCAAGTGTTGCCTTGGTGCCGCGGTAATCCTTTTCGATCAGCATGAGCAGCTCGCCGAAGATTTTGCTCATGTTGCCGCGGTTGATCTCGTCGATGATGAAGAAAAACGGCTTGTCAGGCTGATTCGCTGCCTTCTGACAGAAGCGGTAAAAGATGCCGTATTTCAGTTCAAAGCTGTCTCCTGCCGGCTTATAGCCCATCATGAAATCCTCATAGGAATAGTTCTGATGGAACTGCACAAACTCGATGCGGCTGTCGTCCTTTTCGCCCATGATCGACCACGCAAGCCGTCTGGCAGCAAAGGTCTTGCCGACACCCGGCGCGCCTTGCAGGATGATGTTCTGCTTGTTGAGCAGGACGCCGGAAAGCGCATCGTAGCGTTCTTCGGTCATGTAGACTTCGGAGAGGAAGTTGTCTTTGGTGTATGGATCTATCGTTTTATCTGGTATTGACGGCGTAACCTGAATGGTGGGTGACTCATTTTTTTCATCCTGTTCCGGTTCTTCCTCCAGTTGCTTTAAATAATGCTTGTCCGCATAAAATCTGCTGATATAAAACCCAACATCAATCGTTAATGTCTTTAGCCTTGGATCAGAATAACACATATCGTTTAATTGCGAATGAAACAAACCAACCAACTCTGATGCTGAGCTCAAAGCATTACTAATCTCATTATACAAACTAAAGCAGTTACGAATATTCTCTGCATACTCGCCTTTTCTAAACTGAAAATCTGCTTTCAGTTCCTCTGCAACTTTTTGGACTTCGCTGAATTTGTAGATGTAATACTTATCCGGATATTTTAGCCACAAATAAGTAGTGATGGCTCTTTCATCTTGACAATGATTTTTTCCTACTTCCCCATATTGTCCATAAAGCCTGATCGCGTTTTGCTTAAAGTCTTTAATTCTGTCATATACATCACGGCTTTCATCAAACAGCGCTATAAACATACCACGCACTTCTTCCGGTGCTGATTTTGCAAGCCGAATGATTACTTCTCTGGGATAAAAATTATTAGAAGCAAGTAAGTTTGCTGTTTGATTCAGAGATATTTTTAGCATGCTATGGAAATCTTCTGCATCTGTTTTCCAGTGATCCTGAAACCACTTTATAGCCTTCCATTTATACTGTTCATTTTTCCATATGAATCGAGTAAAATCTCGCTTGTAATGTGCAAGTACATCATTGAGTTTTGATTGATCAAACATTATTATTCACCTCATTATCGTCCTGATGATTCCGAACGTACCAACACTGCATTATCCCGAATGGAATCTACGATCTGCATGAGCCGTTTCCGCTCTGCATCGCTGAACAGCCGCAGGAAGTTCTGCGGTTTGTCAAAAGGAGGCAGCATCAATACCTTGATGCTCTCGATATAGCCGTTCTCTACGACATAATCAACGATCTTATGCACAAAAACGATCTGCTGCTGATTGAGGTTCTGCTCATTGATAAACGACGAAAACGCCTGCATTGCAGCATCGCGCTCCATTTTCGCAGCCTTGCGGACAAGCAGCCCGAGCGGCGTGTCGCCAAATTCGCGCTGATAGTCCTCCGGATTGCCGAGATCCTTCATCAGAATCGCAGTCAGCGCCTGATAATCGTCCGATGTAAGCGGCAGATTGTTCCGCAGCTTGAAGATCGCGGTTTCGTCCTTGTGTTCTTCAATATAGCGGTTGACTTTCAGTTTGTAGTCTTCGTAGTCATACCCGTCATCAATCGTTTCACCGGCTTTCGGCTCGCCGAACTTGTCCTCCAGATCGGTATAGATCAGCTTTTTCGTACTCTCGCCTATAATAAACTGGATCAGATCACGCAATTCGGCACGAAGCTGCTCCAGATCGAGAATCGTACAATTCTTCTGATAATCCTCTGTCTGAGCACGCTGGATCAGCGTCAGCTTTGCCTGAATCTGCGGAATGGTGCTGTGCGATTCCAGACTGCCGAGTACCTTTTGCAAATCATTCCGGTACTTTTTCTGACCGCGCTGCAACCGAACCGCAGTCAGCTCCGGATTCAACGCCTGAATCTGCTGAAAAACAGTATCACCGAGCCCGGTGCGCCAGTCCTGATATGCCGCATCTTTATACGCAGCGTCTTCCAGATCCTGCATGATGCGGACACGTTTGCAGAAAATCGACTCAGAAAGCGTTTTCGTCTCTCTGCCCTCGATGCCGTTGACCTTCTGACGGAAGAACTCGAAATTGCCGCAGTAATCGAAAATCAGAAAACGGCGCTTATCTGTATATGTGCCGTCAATCGAATCGACGCATTCCAGTCCCGGACAGAGCCGCGTTCCTCTGCCGATCATCTGCCAGAATTTGGTACGGGAGCAGACCTTTTTGAAGAACACCAGATTGACGACATGGCGCACATCAATACCGGTATCCATCATATCTACGGAAACAGCAATATGCGGCATCTTCTCCTTGTCCGGCGAATACGGATCAGGTGATGCAGGCAGCTTGAAGTCGTCAATCAGCGACTGCGCATAGGTATCGTCGCAGAAGATGCGCGCACAGAATCCGCCGCGGTACTGCGGGTACAGTGCATCAAAGCGCTCGACAATATACTGCGCATGAGCCTTGTTCTGCGCAAAGATGATCGTCTTGCCGATACGGTCGCCGCCGTTGATCTTGATGCCCTTGGTCATCAGATCCTGCAGGACGCGGTCAACCGTATTCTGATTGAAAATGCTCTGATTCAGCTTGGATGCGGAGATAAAGGACGGCAGCTCGCCTGTCTCCTCATCACCGAAATCATCCTCATAGCGCTCCTTGTCTGCATCTGAGAGTTTGTCGTAGGTAATACCCTCATTCAGGAAGAGCGACTGAATCTCGATATTATAGTACGGCACGAGCACATGATCCTGCTCGACTGCCGTTTCATAGTCATAAGCATAGGTCGGCACATTGTGCTGCATCTCAAAGAAATCGTATGTATTCCGGTCAACATCGGTTTTCGGCGTTGCGGTTAAGCCCACTAGCAGCGCGTCGAAATAATCGAAAATCGCGCGGTATTTCTTGAAGATGCTGCGGTGTGCCTCATCAATGATAATCAGGTCAAAATGCGCCGGCGTGAACAGCGGCAGACCGTCCTCTGTTTTCACGCTGTCGATCGCGTTGAGCATGGTCGGATAGGTCGAGAAGACAATGCGCGCATTTTTGTCATCCTTGTTGCTGCACAGATTGCACAGCGACATCTCCGGCAGATAGTTGTGGAAATCATCCTTTGCCTGCTTGACCAGCGCGGTGCGGTCCGCGAGAAACAGAATATTCGTGACATACCGCCCGCGGCTCAGCACATCGGCAAGGCTGGACGCGGTGCGCGTTTTGCCCGTGCCGGTCGCCATGACAAGCAGACTGCGCCGGTGTCCCTGCGCGACATTGCTGCATACAGCGCGGATCGCCTCTTTCTGATAATAGCGGTCGGTGATTTTATCGTCAATCTCAACGGCATTGAGGTCTTTGCGCTGCATGCGGCGATCTGACAGACTGCCATTTCTCTTTGGAAAGGCATGTTATGTGTTCCGTTCGGAGAACGCCCTCTATGGCACAGGGCACATTATAGGCCGTATGATGATAATGAAAACCGCACTTCTCCTGAACACGCTTTGACTTTTCATTCCCATCAAAGTAACCACACCATATTTTATTAAGTTTCAGGTTTTCAAAACCGTAGCGCATCAATTCCCTGACTGCTTCCGGTATCAGCCCTCGTCCCCAATACGGAACTCCGATCCAGTAGCCGATTTCACCTTCTGAATCAGGAAGGCCAATATTGCTGGCTTTCCAAAGCATAAGTCCAATGCTGCCAACAGGCTGGCCTGATTCTTTTAATACTACAGCATAGGTCTCCGGCGCTGAAAGAACCCTCCGGATTATTTCACGGCTATTCTCTACACTTGTATGAACCGCCCATCCTGCGATTGGTCCCACATCAGGATGACTTGCATATTTAAATAAATTCTCCGCATCGCTTTCTTCCCACGGTCGGAGGATCAATCTTTTCGTTTCAAGTATCATGGCATACCTCTCTTACCAACGGCATCTCTGCAAACCGGAATTTATAAGTCTGCGCTTCTCGTTACGCTGTAAAGCGTCACCCCTTCAGGTCGGAAGTCCATCTGAATCTCCCAAAAATCGACACCTGCTTCTGATGCTTCTTTGAAGGTTTGTGACACTTCCTCATAGTGCGTTGATCTCAGCCGTTCCTTTTTCTCTGTAATACGATACTGAAACACCTGCAGGAAAACAGCCTTCTCATGATCCTTAAGCGATCCCGCAAGCTCCTTAAGGTGTTTTACCATCCTGTCTGTTGATGAAAACGGCTTAGGCGGAAGCGTTTTGATGCTCTTTCCGTATTTTACATTGATCGTTGTCAGCGGAGTCTTTACTTCCAGATATGTATCTCCAACTTTGAAATCCAGCTTGGATATTCCCAGATTTACCTCACGCTGAACGCTGTCGAAATCAGAGACAATCTCGTCCAGCTCATGTTCATTGAAAAATACTCTACCAGCCTGTTGGAAAGGATCTGATTGATCCCTACCCAGTTCTCATCATCGGAAAGCAGCACCGCCTCGATATCATATTTCAGCTTGCGTTTCGGATCATCGTGATATGACAAGAGACAGGGTAGATTTTTATTCTCCACGTCTCCAATGCGGTTTGTCGTCGGGATATGAGCGATCAATTCTTCTCCGTCTATATCCACCAAAGCAGTGAACTGACTTTTCCTTTTTAGCATTGTTCCTCTAATCAGAGGCTTCTCAAATAAATAAGTGCTCATTTCTTCACCACAATGGTCAGCATAACCAGATCTTCTTCTCCCGTGTTGATGATAGAGTGTTCCGACCCTTTCGGACAGATATGCATGACTCCCGGTCTCAGAGTTTCCTCCACACCGTCACAGAATGCTTTGCCTGTTCCGCTGATGACATAGTTCATATCATCTCCGGAATTCTGAGTGTGAGTTCCAATGCTCCCCCCCGGATGGATCGCTGTCGGAACGATCCGATAGGAATCATCGTTATACATACGAGCACTCATCATACCGGTGCCGTTATCCATACCCGGAAATGTTACAGAATCTATCTCATTGAAATCTATGCGCATAATCTTCACCTCTAAATATTTCGATTTAGTCAATTATACCTTCATTCCTGAACTTCGCCAGCATTTCTAACATGTGGATGCCGATCTTCTCAGGATCATTTTCGTACGCCGCACAGATGAGCCGCAGACCGTCTGGTGTAAGTAAACGGCCATTGTCCCGATCCCGGCGCATAGGTCAGCTGTTCAATGACGGTCAGGGGGTTCGTGATGCCGCCCGCCCAGATGTCCGTCCAGATTTTATCGACTTTATTCTTGATCTCGCCTGTTATCATGGGATACCTACGTGAAAATTATATAATTATCCAAGTATAGTATAGCATATTTTGGATGAGATTGCAATCTCCTGCAAACCACAGATCATATACAGACGCAATATCAAAAATCATCTGCTTGACCGCCAGATCGTTTTCGTCAATTCCGGTCAGTTTTCCGCGTGACTGAATCATATGCAGTCTGATATCATTATTGTATCTGAACTCGCCTAAGATGTTGGATCATTCAGAAGAAACAATTTGAATATGAAAAACGATCCCCTCATCATTGGAACGCGGGTTCCTTTGGTGAGGGGATCTTTATATTTCGATGATGTTTGCGTCTATACTGTCTTTTCAGACTGTTTCACCTTACGCCTGATTGAACTTCTCCTTACCCTGCTTGCATCTGGGACATTTCCAGTCATCGGGCAAGTCCTCGAAAGCGACGCCGTCATGCTCTGCCGGATCGTACACATAGCCACAGATCGAACAGACATACTTTCCGCTTGCCTGCATTTGTGAGAAGTCCACTTCTGCAAGAATGGTCGGAACCGGATTATCCAAGTCCATCACACGCTTTGCTTCGAGGTTCTCATAGCCCTGCGGCGTATGAGTTCCGCAGTAAACAGTAGGATTGCTGCGGACAAATGCACGCACACGGTCGATCGTTTCCCTTGCGGCGGCAATATCCTCAAAAACCACCGACAGCTTGTTTTCATAGAGTGCCTCATCAACATAGGTGATGTCGCCGTGAAGCATGAAGAAAAGCCCTCCATTTTCAACGATAATAATGCTGTTGCCGTTGGTGTGACCTTTTGCCTTGATGAAGTAGATGCCCTCGGCGATCTTCTGGCTTTCGGGGAAATTGTGATATGCACCGTCTGTGAATGTCACGGGAACGATGTTCTGGAGTCCCTGCAATTCGTCGGCGGAAGTTTCATCAGCATTTACATAGATCTTCGCATTGGGGAATGACTTTAATTCGCCCGAATGGTCGGAGTGCTTGTGCGTGAGCAGGATTTTCGTCACCTGTTCGGGCTTGTAGCCAAGCGCTGCAAAAGCCTCCATATAACTGCAAATATCTTTTCCTGTGTAGGCTGGACTGTTCTCATCGGGGGCTTCTTCGGGCGTGCCTGCTGGCAAACCCGTATCAACGAGAATGACCTCATCACCGGTGTCGATCAGATAGTTTTGCAGGCTGCCGCGATAGCGGATATTCTTGTCGAACTTCTCCGCACCGTCCTCGCCGCCCATGGCAAAGGGCTGACCGTAGAACCCGTCTTTTCTGAATTTGACTGCTTTGATTTCCATAGTTATACCTCTTTCTTATTTTTGCACGGACAGCATTTCTTGTGCCATTCGGGAGCTTCGGGCATCGGCGCGCCTGTCAGAGCTGCTGAAATAACACGCCTGTGAACGATAAGAAATACGCCAAGCATAATGGCGCAAATGTCTATCGCTGTTCTGAAACCTTTCATACAAAGTCCTCCCTTTCAGTTCGATTGTTGCGCAAGTATCGCTTCAACAAGCTCTCGTTTTTCATACAGCACACAGCCGCCCGTATGGTCGTCAAGCAGGACATCACCATTTTGAAGCGCCGTAAAAAGCGGCGAGTGCATGGCTTCATGAAGCGAGCTGTCCCGTATATTCACATCGGAGTAGGGCGAGAACGGACAAGGCTCTGCACCGCCGTGGGAATTGATATGGAAAAATCCACGCCCTGCCGCCACACAGCCGCCGGAGCTTTTCTCATCGCCCGGAAATGCGATGTAGACCATTTCGGGGCATTCTCTGCGAAGCCGCTGTATCTCTGTCATAAGATATTCACGTTCAGCATCAGACGGTGCAAGCTCCTGACTTTCCTCAGTCACGGGTACATACTCCACAAAAATGACCGCCTTGCACCCTCTGTCAGACAGACTTTTCAGGAACGCATCTGATGTAACTTCCTCATAATTCTGCGTGGTCACAGTTACCGATGCACCGAAGATCAGACCGCGCTTTTTGAACTCCTCCATATTGGCGATCAGTTTATCGTAAATGCCCGCACCGCGCCTGTTATCGGTTATCTCCTGATTGCCCTCAATGCTCATGATCGGCACAAGATTGCGGCATTTGTCAAACAATGAAAAATAAAGATTGTCAACGAACGTTTCGTTTGTGAATATGGGAAAAAGGATATTCTGTTTTTTTCCTGCTGCTTCAATGATATCGCGCCTGATCATCGGCTCGCCGCCTGCAAGCAGTATAAAACTGATCCCCAACTCGTCCGCTTCGTCAAATATTTTCAGCCATTCCTCGCTTGTGAGCTGCCTGACAGGCTCGGAATCGGTAGTAGCATGATTGCACCGTGAATAGCACCCGGCACAATGCAGATTGCACTTGCTTGTAATGCTCGCGATCAGAAATGGCGGTATGTGCTCCCCGTTATCCTCTGCAGCACGTCGCTTTTTTGATGCTATCCGGCTGGCTTTTGCGAATTTCAGCATAAAGGCACTCTCCCTCGGATTTTTCAAAGTTGCCTTGACTGCCTCGGAAACCACTCGCTCAACGCCTTCTGTCAGATAGTTTTGTAAATCAAAATCATCACGCATCATTCATCACACCTTTTTACTGAACCGGCGAACTTTTTGCGTTTCCGGTCTTGCTGAAATACCTGATTTCCGCTTTCATGATAACCTCCCTGAAAGAACAGGCTGCCGATGTCCACCGACAGCCCTGTTTTTATACTTACTTTTCGGCAGGCTCCCACTTGCACCTGACGGGTGAAACGATTGAGCCGTCTTTTTTCATTGCGGTCATTGTTTTATCAACGACCTTGCGGTCAAGACCTGTCAGCTCTGCGATCTTGCCTGCATTCAGCGGCTCGCCTGCTTTTTTCATTGCTTCTAAGATCTGTTCTTTCTCTGCCATTCGTATGACCTCCTCAGAGTGGTATTTCTTCTTTGTTTTGCGCGTTCGGTGAGCAGTTTATCAGCTTTTCGGGCATGATGATGACCGCACATTTCAGCGACATTGCACCCTTGAATGTTTCTTCCGTAAGTTTCTGATAGTGGTCATATGCTTCGCCCTCGCTGACCAGTTCGGCAGTCCCTTTTATCTGATACGCTTCACCCGTCAGCGGATCGGCACAGGAAACAGCGATCCTGCCGTTTGCTCTGATATTTTCAAGCGTAGTTTCAAGCAGAACAGCACCGATCGCAAGCCTGCCGTCATCGCACACGCACTTAAATCCTACCGGAACAACATTCGGCTCATCACCGTATGTGGCGATATACCACAGATGCGCCTGAAACAGCTTTTTTACGTGATCGGGAAGCATGACCGCTTCACACCTGTCTGTTCAGCCAGTTCTGCAAGCCGATCTTCTCAATGAGTTCAAGCTGCTGCTCTGCCCAGTACATATCTTCTTCCTCGTCCTGATAATATTCCTTGAGCATATCAAAGGTGGTGTAATCGTCACGGGCTTCCTCGACCAGTGTTTTCAGCCACGCAAGACCGTCCTTCGACACCTGAAGATCATACTTGATCCACTCGATGACATCGGTGTAAACGGGTGCTTCCTTCTTTGCGCCGTTCTTTACCTCACCGCCGAGATCAAGGATACGGTCGATGCACTTCGGTCAGCATCAGCTCGCTGTTGACCTTCTGCATATATTGTATAAAAGAATCCTGTCCGCTTGTGCGTTTGAGCGCATTGAGGAAATATTCACGTTTCCCGGCGAAATAATGTGCGCCGTCAAACAGAGTATCCCTCCACGAATAACCGCGATCGCCGATCTTCGACATGATCTCACCCGACTCGTGTATGTAGATCCACACGATCAGGTCATATTTGTCCTTGAAATGATTATAGAAGGTCGGCTGCGACATACCGCAATTATTTGTGATCTCCGTGATCGTGATCTTGTCAATGCGCTTCTGTGCTGCAAGCTCCTGAAAGGATTCTGCGAGAATTTCTTTTGTGGTCTTTCGCTTCAATGGGTTCACCGCCTGTTCACTTGGTTATTCCTATTATAGCATAATTTGGCGGTAAATTCAAGAGAAAATCCCTGTATGGGAGAATGATGCGGTGCGAATGAGATATTTTTCGGGCTATATGATTGTAAGTTGCATTTTTCGGGGTGTAAGCTGCATTGACAGCCGTGATTTTGTAATGTTATAATATAGACAGAAACCGGCAACCCCGTTCAAAATGCATCTGTTTTTATGAAAAGGAGCTGACTGATATGAAACGATTGATCGCTGTGATCCTCGCATCCGCACTGACCGTGCTTTCCGTTCCTGTGCAGAACGATGTGCATGCAGACAATTTGCGCACAATGCGCTTTGACTTCGGCGGACGCGGCACCGCTGACGGCTATACCGGCGTATCCGCAGCGGACGGCTATGATTCCGCAAAAGGCTGCGGCTTTGAAAATACCGATGCGGTTGAAAATGTTCCGGCAAGCGGCAGCGGCGCTTTGTCGGATGCCGTGCGCTTCAAATCGGATATGCCGAATCATATTTTCAGTGTGGATCTGCCCAAAGGCGTATACAAGATCACGGTCACAACCGGAGATGTGCAGTCCGCAACGATCACGGCAGAGCGCATCCCGCAGCTGTTCTTCCTGACCGGCAGCAATGCAACGGACTCCTTTACGATACCGGTGACAGACGGTCAGCTCAACATTTATGCGGGTTCCGGTGTGGGTACGGAGTTTTCGATCAGCGCGCTGGAAATTGAGCAGACTTCGACCGGTACGGAAACAAAACCGACGATCTGGGTGGGCGGCGATTCGACTGCCGCAAGCTATTACAATGTGCCGGATGATGCCATGCGCGGCTGGGGACAGTATCTCGGCAATTATGTGGACGCGGAAAAATATGATGTCAGAAACATCTCCGCAAGCGGCATCACATCGTATGACCTGCGGCGGTCATTATTCGGCACTGCGGAATCCTACGGCAAATCCGGCGATATTCTGCTGCTGGCGGTCGGTATCAATGACTATACGAAAGAGTACAGACTGCATCCGGATGCGCCCGATCCGTCGGATTATATTGCGAATCTCACCGATATGATTCACCGTGCAAAAGAAAAAGGCATGACCGTTTATCTTGTCAGGCAGCATGGTCAGGAAAGCGATTTGTCAAAGTATCCTCTGCCGGAATCCAAATGGTTTGGTGCTGAACTGGAGCAGATCGCGAAGGACGAGCAGACCGGCGTGATCGACCTGTTTCGCCCGTGGCTGGAGCTCTGTCTGGAGAACCGGTATTTTGAGCAGAAGGATTATTATACTGCGGACGGGCTGCATCTGAATGCGCTCGGTGCAGACAAAATGGCGGAAATGGTCAGCGAACAGCTTTTCCCGCGCGCTGTCCCCGCTGTGCCGGAAGATCCCGGCTTTGATTTCGGCGCCGCGCCGGCAATATTCTATCAGGCGGAAGCTTCCGGCAAGGCGGTCGCCAATCCTCACAAGGGCTTTGTCATGACTGCATACGATCCGTATATGATTGACTCGACGCAGGGCTATCAGTACGGCATCGGCGGCGCAGCGGATAATCACGCATGGGATGTGGTGACGATCGTGAGCGGATCGCCGCACTGGAATGACCTGAATCCGGAGCGCGGCGTTTACAAATGGGATGAAATTGATGAGATGCTCGACGCCTGCGAACAGCACGGTCTGACATACGGCATCCGCATCATGCCGTTTTCGTCGTATCTTGCGGAAGATTTTGTGCCGCAGTGGGTTTATGATGCAGGCGCAAAGAAAAGCAAAGCGCAGTCCAGCGACGATCCTTCCAAAGAGATCGTATTCCCGAAATGGGATAATCCGGTCTATTTGCAGGCGCACAAGGACTTCGTCAGGGCGCTGGCGAAGAAATATGACGGCGATCCGCGCGTCGAATTTATAGACGTCAGACCGTTCGGCGATTTCGGCGAATGGCACAATTCGTTTGCGGTCGGCGATCAGCAATATATGCCTGATCTGGAAATCGAAAAGGACATGCTGGACTGCTATGCTGCGGCATTCAAAAAGACGCTGCTCGCCCTGCCGTCGAATGCATACGGAGAAATCTATCAGTATGCGCTTTCCGTCGGCATCACCAAGCGCGATGACGGTCTGATCTCGATTCCGAATGCGGAGTGGAGCCTGAAACCGGCATACAGGGCGAATCTGCCGGTTGTCGGTGAGAATTACTGGCCGTATGCGTGGATGCGCGATGCCGTCAGAGAAAATGAATATTCCTATGTCAACTGGACGCCGGCGCGCTTCCGCGAGACAATCGAAATCCCGCATATGTCGATCTTTGCGCTCGATCAGGACAGCCATTGCAGCTATGAATTTTATCAGGAGCAGAAAGATGTGATCGACGAGATGTGCAACCGGATCGGGTACAATTTCACGGTCACAGCTGCCGCCCGCAGCGGGAACAAGCTTGCCGTGAAGATCAAAAATACAGGCCTTGCACCGGCATTTTTCGATATTGATCTCTGCGCGGAGATCACGGATGCAAACGGAAACAAGCTGCGATCCTTCGGCAAGCCGGTTCGCATCGAAAGCGGCTCTTTCCGCGATGATACGGAAAAAACATTCGTGTTTGAATATGACGGCAGTCTGCCTGCGGATGCAAACATTTGCCTTGCGATGTATGACAGCGGCAATCCGCTCTGTCAGGGCAAAGATCCGACCGTGCGGTTCGATAACAAGAACACGCTTCCCACAAACAGGCTGCTGCTTGTTGAAACGGAACCGGTCAAAGGGGATGTCAATGCAGACGGAACATGCAGCATTGCAGATGCGGTTCTGCTGCAAAAATGGCTGCTTGCTGTGCCGGATACGGAACGAAAACGCTGGAAGTCCGGCGATATGGATGACAATGCACGGCTGAACGCTGCTGACCTGACTCTGCTGAAACGGATGCTCATGTCAGCCAATCAGTTTTGAACCAGAATAAAACCCGGTATCTTTCGGAATGACTGTGCTGCCACTGACCGGCGCGCCCCCGCACCATCCCCGTTTCATGTTCGCTGATTCCCTGCTTTAATCATTTCAGCAGCCCGCATGCCGTCAGACCGCAAGCGCCGGCTGCTTCTTTTTCGCCGCAGAGCCGCTCCGGTATGCAGATTTCTGCACATAGATTTGTTAGATATATAGAAGATCTCGCTTAGTTTCACGCAAACGTGCAACTTTCTGCCGTTTCTGCACTGTTAGTGAAGGGGGATATTCCCCGCATCGGAGAAGGAGGATCACTATGGCAAACAGACGCATGTTTTCCGGCGCGGTCATCGGATCGGCGCGCTTCCTGCAAATGGGACAGTCCGCACGGCTGCTCTACTACGATCTGGGCATGTACGCGGACGATGAGGGCATTGTCGAGGCATTCACCGTCATGCGCATGACGGGCGCTTCCGAGGACGATCTGAAGCTGCTCGCGGCAAAGGGCTTCATCATCATCCTCAATGCAGAGCTCGTGACCTATATCTGCGACTGGAAGAAGAACAACATGATCCGCAGCGACCGCCGTCAGCCGAGCATGTATGCAAAGCTGCTCGGACAGTTCCGCAGCGGCGATCTGCTCCCGTATCTCTGTGCCGAAAGCGCAATGTCCGCAGTCTGTGCAGATGATGACGACCAGACAGCACACGCATGTCAACCGGATGACAACCAGACTGCACACGACTGTCAACCAAATGACAACCAGTCCGCACACAACTGTCAACCAAATGACAACCAAGCATCACCCGTCTGTCAACCAAATGACAACCAGTCTGCACACGCATGTCAACCGGATGACAACCAGTCCGCACCCGTCTGTCAACCAAATGACAACCAGCTGACAACCAACTGTCAACCCAGTATAGGTAAGGATAGGTTAGGTCAGGAGAGTTCAGGTCAGGAGAAGCACGCGCAGAAGCGCGATGCCCCGCTCCCCCGTCATAGGCACGGGCAGTATCAGAATGTTCTGCTGACGGACGATGAACTGACCGCATTGCAGCGCGAATTTCCGCAGGACTGGCAGCAGCGCATCGAACGGCTCTCGGAGTATATCGCGGGCAGCGGCAAGCGCTACAAGAACTTCCTCGCGGTGATCCGTGCATGGGCAAAAACAGACAGGCAGCGCGCCGCACCGGAAACGGATCCTGCGCAGACTGCACAGCCTGTCTATGATCTATCGGGGATCTTCTGACGGGATGTTCTGAAAGGATGTGATCGAAACGGACGAATTTACGAATGTTTTCAAGGCAATTGCAATTCGTGCTGCTTCTGCGGTGCCGGTCTCGGAGGACGATTACACCGATGAGAGCGGACTGCTCATCTGCGGGAAATGCCGCACGCCGAAGCAGTGCAGACCGTTCCCCGACTGCGATGCAGCGGTTTTCTGTCTCTGCAAGTGCATGGCGGATGCGGACAACGAAATGGCGGAGCGGCGGCATCAGGAGCAGATCGCACAGCGGCGCACCTTCTGCTTCGGCGGCTCCGACCTCAGCGGCGCGTCCTTTGCAGCCGATGACGGCAGGAATCCCGAACTGACCGCATGCTGCAGATCCTTCGCGGAACGCATCACGGCAAAGGGCAATGACTGGCTGCTGCTCTGGGGCGGCTGCGGCACGGGCAAGTCCTATATGGCGGCATGCATTGCGAATGCGGCGCTCTGCGCGGACATGACAGCGCGGTTCGTCACCGTGCCGGAGGTCGAGCAGATGCTCTGGCGGGAGCGCGACAAGGCTGCGGTCTATGACGAGATGCAGTCGGTCGGGCTGCTCGTCATCGACGATTTCGGCTGCGAGCGCAAAACGGAATACATGGACGAGATCAAATTCAATCTGATCGACGGCAGACTGCGCAGCGGAAAGCCCTGCGTCCTCACGACAAACCTCACGATGAATGATTTTTCTGCGCCGAAAGACCTCGCAATGAAGCGCATCGTCAGCAGACTGTTCGAGCGCCTCACGACCTTTCAGGTACAGGGAGAGGATCGCCGCTTCGCCGCACTCCGTGACAGAGCCGGCAGGATCATTTCCCGATGAGATCTTCCCATGTGACCGTTTTGCCGGCAACGATCCGTTCCGTGTAATAGATCAGAAGCCACTGCGCATCTTCCGCACGGATCTCGCCGTTTCCGTCCACATCCGCCGCCCTGATCTGACCGGCAGTCAGCTTCATGTCATTGCCTGCGATCCGCTCTGTATAAGCAATGAGAGCGAGCTGTGCATCCGCAATGCCGATCTGACCGTCACCGGACACATCCCCGCGCAGAATGACCGGTGCAGGCGCTGTGGTCGTGGTCGTTGTGGTAGTCGTCGTGGTCGTTGTTGTGGTAGTAGTCGTGGTAGTAGTCGTGGTAGTAGTTGTGGTTGTGGTTGTAGTCGTGGTAGTAGTCGTGGTAGTTGTGGTAGTGGTTGTAGTTGTGGTCGTGGTTGTCTGGGGCGGCGGGATCGCAACGAAGCTGCGGCTGTATTTTCTCGCATACGCTTCTGCGGTCGAACCGGCAATGCCGTAAATCGTCGCCTGACTGTTGAAGGTGGATGCATCGTCCGCGATCTCACATCTCGGATTCAGGATCCTGACTTCCCGCAGCGTTTCACACGGGATCGCCGTTTTGTAGATCTGTTCCACACTCGCCGGAACGGTCACGGCGGTCAGCTGACAGCCGTCAAACGCTTTTTCACCGATGCTGCGGACATTGGACGGAATCGAAATTTGCGTGATCGGACATTTCCGAAAGCATTCAGCAAAGATGTACTGAAGCGATGCCGGAAGCTTGACGCTTCTCAGGCTTGTGCACTCATCGAAGGCATTGGGACCGATATTTGTCACGCTGTCCGGAATGACGATCTCCGTCAGGTTTCTGCAGTAAGTGAACGCATTGTTGTTGATTGATGTCAAAGTCTGCGGAAGACGCACCGAAGTCAGGGCGTAACAAAAAGTGAACGAATTCCAGCCAATACTTGTAACACCGTCAGGGATATAGACTTCTGTCACTGAACTGCAATTCTCGAAAGCACTTTTACCAATCGTGGTGATACCGCTGCCGATTACGATCTTGTTTATGTTTTTACTGAATCCGCCCCACGGAATCGGAACGATCGGCTCAAAAGTCGGTTCAAAATCGTACATCGGACCGCTGCCGGAAATCGTCAGGGTATTCGTCGAAGCGTCAAAGCTCCAGCTGACCTGATCGCCGCATTTCCCGCTTGCTTCTGCCGCACTTGCGGTCAGCGCAGGGGGGAATACAGGATGCATCGGGAGCGGGGTGTTCAGCGGCACCGAACGGAACAGCAGGACAGCCGCCGCAGTGAAGCCGAAGATCTGTTTGGAAAGATATCGCATGGTTCTTCCTCCTTTTTGTGGTTGTCGGGCGGACGGTCGGACATCATGTCTTTATTATAGCAGTATTCCATAACGCTGTCAAGCAGATCGAAATGCTGCGCCCTGCCTGCCATTTCACACGGATCTGCACACCGAAAGCATCTGCCTGTTCTGCGTGACCGCAGCCCGCGTCTTATTTCGTATGGAACAGCCGGAATACCTGCTCCGCAGTCTCAGAAAGATTGTTCTTTGCATGCTCCGGCTCCATCGCTGCATCCGCCGTTGTAACGGTACGCAGGATCGGGAAAAATGCGTCGATCCCGTGCTGATTGCAGCGTTCTGCCCCGTCCCCTGCGCACCCGCAGAATGCAATGACCGGCAGCCCGTATTTCTTTGCGGTTTTGGCGATCCCGACCGGCGCTTTCCCCATGACCGTCTGCGCATCCAGCCTGCCCTCTCCGGTCACAACGACGTCCGCCTTGCGGATCGCTTCTTCCATGCCGGTCTGACGGATGACAGCATCAATTCCCGCTTGCAGATCCGCATGCAGGAAGGTGCGCAGCGCAAAGCCGAGTCCGCCTGCTGCACCCGATCCGGCGCGCGCAGCGTCAGCATCCGGATCATATGCCGTTACCAGAGCGGAAAAGCGCTGCATGGAACGCTCCATTTCCGCGATCATCGCAGCGTCAGCGCCCTTTTGCGGCGCAAAGACTTTGCTGCATCCGTTCTCCCCGCACAGCGGATTGGTCACATCGCAGGCGACATGAAACTGACACGCACAAAGTTCCGGCAGCACATGATCCGTTGTGATATGATGCACCTGCGCAAGCCCCTCTGCACCGTGCGCAGCCGGTTTGCCGACTTTGTCACAGAATCCGAAGCCGAGTGCCTGCATGCAGCCGATCCCGCAGTCATTGGTCGCACTGCCGCCGATCCCGAGGATGAAGCTGCGGCAGCCCTGACGGATCGCATCTGCGATCAGTTCGCCGAATCCGAAGGTCGTTGTGTGCATCGGATCGCGCTCTGCTTGCGTCAGCAGCGGCAAGCCCGATGCAGCAGCCATTTCTATGACCGCGGTTCGGTCGGGAAGGATACCGTACTGCGCGGCGATCGGTCTGTCGAGCGGATCCGAAACAGTGACCGTCCGGCAGGAGCCGTTCAGACCGGACACCAGTGCATCGACCGTCCCCTCTCCGCCGTCCGCGACCGGAAACACTCTGATTTCCGCATCCGGAACCGCGCGCAGGATACCGGCTGCCGCTGCATGTCCGGCATCTGCTGACGATAAACTCCCTTTGAAGGAATCCATTGCAATGACAATTTTCATACAATCACCCGCGTCTTTCAAATTTCAGTTACATGCTTCAAACAGCTGCCTGAACTGCTGTTCATGCTTTTTCAGGCAGACAAGAAAGTACCGCACCTCTGCTTCTTCATCCGAGATCGGGATCTCCGCACGGTCAGAGCTGCTTGCGAAAAACGCATTCGCGGTATCCGTGGTGAACGACGGCAGAACAGAGGCGTTGACGATCTCATCGAACGTCAGGCGGTCATTCTGGATCAGGAATCTGGAATGCGGCTTTTTTCTGACCGTCATGTCATGCCAGAATCCGATCTCCGACATCAGCAGAAAGCTCTCGCCGTCCAGATCGGAAAACGAAAGCGACGCTGATTTTGCAAGCCTGTGCGTCGGCGGCAGCGAGAAGAACAGCTTTTCCGTTCCGCATGCGCTGCTGATATAATGCGGATCCTCCGGCTGAAAATGCAGCACAATGAGCTGATACTGTCCGCTGTGCAGCCCATCGAGCAGCTCCGGTTCCTCTGCGATCTCCGTCCGGATCGTCATGGTCGGGTACAGCTGCGAGAGCAGCGGCGTCAGCTTCCATGTCGGCGCAGGCGCACAGACACCGAGCGAGATCGTCCTGCGGCTGCGGTCAAAGTCCCGCACCTGCTTTGCAATGCTGTCGATCTCCGAGAGGGCTTTCTCTGCAAGCGCGGCGGTCAGTCTGCCGTTTTCGTTCAGCTCCAGCTTGTTGCGGCTGCGCACAAACAGCGGGACGCCGATCTCATCCTCCAGCTTTCGCATATTCCGGCTCAGTGCAGGCTGCGAGAGATACAGCCGTTCGGCGGCTTCGGAAAGCGTGCCGTATTCTTTGAATGCAGCAAGCTGCCGCAGCAGATATAATTCGAGCATCGGGATCACCTCAGTATGATTTTGATTGATAGCAGTATCCTGTTTTGGTATTGTACAAATGCGAAATTCTGTGCTATAATACGGTTGTAACAGGAAATCTGTTTCTATTATAACACAAACCAGTATCAAAATCAACAGCAGAAAAGAGGGATCATATGCCGGAGCGGAAATTCCTGACCGTATTCTTTTCATGGGGCGGACACACCAAAAAAGCCGCCGGACTGATCGCAGACACAACAGGCGGCGATCTGTTTGAGCTGAAACCGGAAAAAGCATACTCGAAGATCTATCCGATCTGTGCGGCACAGGCAAAGAAGGAGCGCGACAAAAATCTGCGCCCTGCCTTTGCGGGCGGCATCGCGGATCTGTCGCAGTATACCGACATTGTGATCGGCTATCCGGCATGGTGGTATACCTGCCCGATGATCGTGCTCAGCTTTCTGGAACAGTACGACCTGACCGGCAGGAACGTGTATCTGTTCAACACACACGGCGGAAGCGGTTCTGTCGGCACGGACGATATCAAAAAGCTGTGCAGCGGGACCGTCCACAAAAGCATTGACGGAAATCATCTGACAGAAGCTGCCGTCAGAGAATGGCTGAACCTATAAAGAGAATGGCTGAACCTATCATACAAGGAGGAACTGAAACCATGTACTTAGAACATATCAACTCCCCTGCCGACATCAAAAAGCTGGAGGTCTCCCAGCTAAAGACACTCAGCGATGAGACAAGAGCCGCGCTCATCAACAAGATCAGCAAGGCGGGCGGTCATCAGGGACCGAACCTCGGCGTTGTGGAGCTGACCGTCGCATTTCATTATGTGTTCGATTCGCCGAAGGACAAGATCGTCTTTGACGTATCGCACCAGTGCTATCCGCACAAGATCCTGACCGGCAGAAAGGAAGCGTTTCTCGATGAAGCGCATTTCGGCGATGTAACGGGCTATACCAACCCGAACGAGAGCGAGCACGACATGTTCATTGTCGGTCACACCTCGACGTCTGTTTCGCTTGCGCTCGGACTTGCAAAGGGACGCGATCTGAACGGACGCAGCGAGAATATCATTGCCCTGATCGGGGACGGTTCGCTGTCCGGCGGCGAAGCACTCGAAGCGCTCGATTATGCCGGCGAGTATGATAAGAACCTCATCATCATCGTCAATGACAACGACCAGAGCATCGCCGAAAATCACGGCGGACTTTACAAAACGCTGAAAAAACTCCGTGAATCAAACGGCACTGCCGAAGACAATCTGTTCCGCGCAATGGGGCTGGATTACCGCTATCTCGATGACGGTCACGACACCGCAAAGCTGGTGGCGCTGTTTGAAAGCGTGAAGGATATCGACCACCCCGTCGTCCTGCATATCCACACGGTCAAGGGAAAAGGTCTGCCCTATGCGGAACAAAACCGTGAGCGCTGGCACGCAGGCGGCCCGTTCCATGTCGAGGACGGTTCCCCGCTGTACCCGGATGCGGGCGGTGAAAGCGTCGTGTTCAACTGCCTGAAAGATCTGCTCGATACAAACGAAAACGCGGTCGTTCTGAACGCTGCAACGCCGATGGGACTGGGCTTTGTGCAGGGTGTCCGTGAGGCGTATGTCAAGCGCGGGCAGTTCATTGACGTCGGCATTGCAGAAGAACATGCAGTCGCAATGGCGGGCGGCATCGCGCGAAACGGCGGCACAGCAGTATTCGGCACATTTGCGCCGTTCTTCCAGAGAACCTACGACCAGATGTCCCATGACGTCTGCCTGAATGACAGTCCGGCGACATTCCTGATCCTCAGCCCCGGCGCATACGGCATGAACTCGAATACGCACATCGCGCTCTGTGATATCCAGATGTTTGCGCATATCCCGAATCTCATTTATCTTGCGCCTGCAAGCAATGAGGAATTTGTGCAGATGTTTCGCTATGCGACAACGCAGAAGCAGCATCCGGTCGCGATCCGCGTAGTGGACAATCTGAAATCAACGGGCATTGCAGACGATACGGACTATGCCGTGCTGAAAAATAAGATCGAGCGCAAGGGCAGCAAGGTCGCGCTCTTTGCAGTGGGCGGACTTGTCCCGATGGCACTGGAAGCGGCTGACAATGTCAAAGCGCAGACCGGCACAGAGATCACGGTCATCAATCCGCGGTTTGTCAGCGGCGTGGACGCAGAACTGCTGAACGACCTGAAAGCCGGTCACAGCCTTGTCATCACGATCGAGGACGGCGAGGTCATGGGCGGCTACGGGCAGAATATCGCGGCATTCTACGGCGACAGTGACATGCGCGTGCGCTGCCGCGGCATTTCCAAAGCGTTCCACACGGAATTTCAGGCGGATGAACTGCTGGATGCGCACGGCATCTCCGCAGAAAAGCTGACCGCAGAGATCCTCTCCGCGCTGCAATCATAAAGCGGTCTCCGGTATCACATCCCGCAGCGGATCAGCAGGCATGCACCCGCCGGCGGACAGACAAAAAGCGCTGACACAGCGATCCGTGTCAGCGCTTTGATTATGTGCGGGAATTGCGGTTTATTTGAGCAGGATCCGCTTGAGCAGCGTCAGGTCAACCGCATTGACCGTGTGATCCTTATTCAGATCGGCAGCTTCCGGCGCACGGAGCGTGCCCGTACCGCCCAGATATTTGACCATTGCAACAGCATCGGCAACATCTGCTGCGCCGTTTCCGTTTGCATCGCCCGGCACATCGGATTCCGCATACGCATCCGGTGCCTCATCCTGAATGAACGAGACAACCCATGCAAGTGCTGCATTGCCGCTCAGGATCGAATCATTCGTCGCAAGGGATTCAACCGAATCTGCATAGCAGCGCTGCGAATAATTGTCCTCGTCCCCGTTGACAAAGCCGAGCGCCAGCATATAGCCGTCGTAGTAGAAATGCGCATTCGGTCCGCTGACGATCACGCCGTCGGGGGCTTCCGGCAGTTCACGCTCCAGCTCATGCTGCCACACTCTGTTGCAGGGATTCTTGACGCAGTAATCGCCGTAACCCGTGATGAACGAGAACGACATCGGGTTATTGCCGAGCAGATAATCCATGCCGCAGGTGACGCAGCTCAGGTATTTCGCATTGCCGGTCAGGTCATAGGCAATTGCAGCGGTGACCATATCGAACAGCGCGCGGTAATTGGAGCCGTACTCATAGCCGCTCACCCTGATTTCCGGACCGAAATTTTCATAGATCGGGAAGTCATTCCGGAACGGCGTGGCGTAGCCCTGTTTCTGCTCGTTCTCCAGATAATTGTCTGCGGTTCTGATGAGGCTTTCCTGCAGCTTTGCAAGCTGTGTCTCATCAAGAAGATCCTGATGCTGCAGCAGCGCAAGAGAGCCTGCCGCCGCCATATTGTCCGGCGTGAACGCATTATAAGCGTCGTAGGAATGATAAAAGCTGTCATCCGAACTGATCTGCGGCGTCACCTCAAACGCATGGTCATACGCCGAAAGCGCTTTCAGATAGGTATCCGCAGCGGGATCATCCATCTCGTTCGCGGAGATGTAAAGCTCGCAGGCTGCCCAGTACGCTTCATCGCGGACTTCATCGGTGACGTCATAGCGGTTCAGCGAATAGTATTGCGACGTCGGGTTATTCCGTTCATCTCCCGCCTCATACCAGTGCTCCGTGTATGCCTGATAGGCTTCCTTCGCGCCGTTCCAGAGCTCTGCGGCATACGCGGCATCATAGGGCGCCCAGAGTCTTGCCGCCTGTGCGGCGCATCCTGCATAGTACAGCGTTGCTGCAAAGGTAGGCGGCTGCACCGAGAAGATGCCATCATCATCGTACTCGCCGTTCTCGCCATACGACCGGAAACAGCTATTCAGATTATTGCGGCTGAACATGCCGAATCCGAGCGCGTTGTCGTAATACAAGCCGGCATATTCGCTCCATGTCGGCTCATCGGACTGCACCTTCATGCGCGACATAAAGTCAAGCTCATAGCGGCATTCATCGAGGATATCCGGCACATTGTTGTCCGTTTCCGGAACGACCGCCGTACCGGAGCCGTCCGCAAACTTCTGTTTGCCTGCATCATCCTTTGCAGCGCGCTCATACATATTCTGCAGCATCCAGACCGCAAAACCGCCGTCGGTCATGCTCTTTTGATAGTCGAAGCCGGTATACCAGCCGCCGCTGATGTCGATCTCAGAGGAGCTGCTTTCTTTCACGTCCTTCTTCGTTGCAAAGCGCCACTCTTTGCTCCAGTCCGGCTGCACATAACCGGTATCTTCATATATCATCCTCCTGAAATCTTTTGCATGTGCAAGAAGATTTTTATCCTCACCGGATGTGATGTAATCCTTTTCAATATCAGAGCCAGCGCGGTTCTGATAGAAATAGTTGATCGCATTTGTCAGCAGATCATGTCCTTCTTCCTGATAGATGTCGGTGCCGATCCGGAAAGGCAGGGAACGCCATTTCTCGCCCTTGATCCGGAGATAATATTCACCGGTCTGATTGTATGCCGAGAAGTCGATCCTGCAGACCTTGTCGCCGGAATCCGGATCCGGCGCAGCCTCGCTTGTTTTGCCGGTGTAAACGACGGTATCGTCCTTCGCATTCACAAGCTCAAAGTCATAACTGCCTTCCAGCGTGATCGCTTGATCTTCGTGAACGTATCTAAAGTCATAGAATGTGAGGTCGCCCTGATCGTCGCCCAGTGTTGCATACTTGGCAAGTCCCGGATAATAACCGAGCTGATTCACGGAGATATAGAGGTCACTGAGTTCGGACATCGACCATTTACGTCCTGTATAGCCGTATGTCTTCCCACGACCCAGATCGCTGTAGTCAGCCGTCGTATCCAAAATGGACATATTTTTGAACCAGATCTCGTCGCCTCGCTGCGCGTTTCCGCCGTAGCCGTTGGAATCCTTTGCGTATTCAAATCTCCACTCTGCGTTCTGGTAGTCTTTCTTCGGCGTCCATTCACCGTAAAAGGTCTGATACTCGGTCGTCAGCTTTGCAGCATTGCCCCAGCCCTCAGGATTCTCAGCGACGATATAATCATCGGAACCCCGAAGATCCTGCTGAAAGTGCGGTCCCTGAACAAACTCGCCGTCCCGCATGGAGCACCATACGAGTTCGCCGGAGAGATGACCGATCTCAGAGCAGATCTCCATGCCGTCTCTGCTTGACTTGATGTCACAGCTGATCTGGTAGGTATGACCAGCCTTGAACGTCAGCCCTCTGTTCCGGAACTGCAGATCCCATTTGGATTTCTGATAGCCCTCCGGCTGCAAAATGGTCACATGAACAGCGCCGTCCTCGATGCGGAAATTCTGCTTTGCCGGCGACGATTCAGCCAGTCTCCAGGGGATCATCTTGTGCTCGAACGCTGTTTCTTCAAGGATCTCGCCCGCAGATACATGCAGCGGTGCAGCAGTGCTGACGGCTGCCGGTACAGCCATTGTCACTGCCAGAATCGCTGCAATATACTTTCTGGAATGATGTTTCATAAATAAACCCTCCTTATACCACATAAATTGCAACAGCCGCTCAGTCCCCCCACGACTGTACACAGTTCTATTATACATCGTTTTGACCAAAAAAGCAAGCGGTTTCTGAAAAAAACTGCTGTTTTGCAGAAAGGGGCAGGTCAAAGAACCGGAATGCGCATGCTTTCAACAGAAAAACAGAGGGAGCGACTGCATACCGCCCCCTCTGTGTTCAGAATCGTTTATTTCAGCAAAATGCGTTTCAGACCGGTCAGGTCGGCAGCGGTCAGTCTGCCGTCGCCGGTGACGTCTGCCGCCTGCGGATCTGCAAGCGCGGTGTCCGGCAGATGCAGCAGCCATTTTTGCAGCAGCACCGCATCTGACGCCGTGACACTGCCGTCTGCGTTCACATCACCGGTCAGAGATGCTGCCGGCAGCGGATCAGGCTGATCGAACAGGATCCGGATGTAAGTCACGTTGATCGCCTTGTCCTCGGAACGGAAATTGAGCGTCAGTCTGCCGTCCGTGACCTTGACCTTTCCGGATGCGGTCTTTGCCGATGCAAGCGAAAGCCCCTCAACGACCGTCTGCTGCGCGGATGTGCCGTAGTTCGCATACAGCGACGGATGATCCGAGCAGTTCCACGGATTCGCAAAGCCGACCTGCACGGTGTATGTGCCGTTCGGCAGCGCAAAGCTGTAATCGAGATGCCGCGCAATGTCATGCTCATACTGATTTTTCGTATACCGGAACGAGGAGCTGCTTGCAGCGCCGTCCGTCGGATGCGCTTCATCGCACCATGTATTCGCGGTATAGAGCCCCTTGCTCTTGGAGCTGCCGTTGTACTGGTCTGTCGGATCGTCGATCAGTCCCCATTCCATGCCGGTCACGCTGTCCGCACCGAAAAGCTGCTCCGTGACGCTGTTGTACAGTCCGAGCTGATCGCTGCCGGAAAGCGTCTTGGCATCATGGTCGCCGCAGTCCACGAAATATGCGGTCGCTGCATCATAAGCATAATACGGCTTCACCGCGGTCATATAGATGAAATCGCAGACCTTCGCGGATTCCCTGCCGTCTTTGCCGGAGAACCCGATGCTGATGACGTCATAGGTCGTGCCGTTTGCCGCGACCGTCCGCACAGATTCATCCAGCACGGATTTCGGGATCGGCAGTCTCAGTTCATAGGTATCCGCTGTGCCGCTGTAACCGAGCACCGCGCTGTAAAGGATGCGGCTGCTCGCTGTGATCACGAGCGGTTTGCCGTTGTCGGATTTGCGCAGCGTGATTTGCAGCACGGTCATCTCTGCATCCGGATCGACAGCCATGTTGTACCGGAACGAGCCGCCGCTCTTGGCGTAGCGGTAGGTGCTGTCGTCGGTCACGCTGACGGTGTTCTGCTCCTGCATCGCGTGCAGCTCATCATTTTCATACTGCCCGTAACCCGGCTGCACGGTATCCGTGACCGTGACCTTTGCGCGCGGGATCTCCTCCTCGACCGCATTGCCGTTCTGATAGAAATACCAGTAGATGCCGTAGCGCTGCTGATATTGCAGATAATGCGGCGTAAAGGTCAGGTTCGCATCCGTACCGGTCAGCGTGAAGCGCAGCGCGTCTGCATCTTTTTTCAGATAGCGGTTGATATTGAACATGAACGCAGACAGCGTACCGCTCGAAGCATTCAGCGTGATCTTCTGGTTCGGCGCGGCTGCCTCGGCAGGGATCGAAACATTCATGCCGGTCGTACCCTGCTTCATATTCGATGTACCGAGCTCCGCGCTCAGGACGACCGGACCGTATTTGAATGCGTAGGAATTGACATTGTCCGGCAGGCTGTATGCCTTGACTTCCATCGGGATCGTCAGCGCGATCACATCGCCGGAACGGAATGAACCGGAGACCGCCGCATAGCCGCCGACTGTCTGGTATGCATATTTGCTGCCGTTGACCGTGACCGTCAGATTGTCAGCCTTCCAGTCCGGAATGCGGAACCGGAACGCGAGATCGCCGCTGCCGTCCACGGTAAAGGTCACGGTATCGCCCTGCGGGATATTGCTCTCCTGCGTCACGGTGACATGCTGATCTTCCCATTCGAGCACGCTGCTCTGATAGTAGTTGACATAGAGCGTATTCCCGCTGTGCATGTACATCGTATCGCCCAGCTTTGTGAAGCTCTCCATGCCGCTGCCGGTACAGCACCAGAAGTGGTTATAGGGCGAGCTGTACACCTTGAAATAGCCCGTTGCCATCGGCTGGAAATAGGTCGTCATGCCGCTTTCCGGATTCTGCGAGGACAGGATCGAGTTGTAATAGGTATTCTCGTAGAAGTCCATGTATTTCTTGTCGCCGGTGATCTTGAACAGCTCGCGGCTCAGCTTGAGCATATTGTAGGAGTTGCAGGTCTCGCAGTTGCAGTTCGTGCGCTCGCCGTCAAGCACATCGTCCATGCCGAAGTGTTCCCACTCGCTGTTGCCGCCGGTGATGTATGTATGATGCGTACTGACCATGTCCCAGAACGCCTCTGCATACGCAAGATATCTGGACGCGTCGATCTTCTCGCCGTTGACGGTTTTGCCGTTCAGCACGATATAGCGTTTCAGTGCGCCGAGGAATTTCGGGATCGTGGTATTCGCATGCTTACCGTTCAGCACATTGGCACCGCCGGAGAGCACCCGCTCATGCAGCGCAGTCTCGTCGAAATAATGCGCCGCGATCGCATGCGTATCCTTTCCGGTGATGCGGTAGAGGTCGTACAGGCAGTCGTTCATGCCGCCGTATTCGATCGAGAGCACGCGGTTATGCGTTGCATCGTTCCAGCCGGAGCAGCGGTTGTACACCCAGTCACCCAGCGCAGAGCCGACATCCTTTGCCGGTTCATATCCGGTGTGGTCGTAGACGTCATTCAGTCCGGCGATCAGCTTGTGCATCGTGTACCACGGCACCCACGATTCGGTGATGATGTTGGTCTTGCCGTTCTGCACATTGTCAAACTGGAGCTCGACATTGTTCCGGTCCTTGATGCTCGCAGCCCAGAGGAATCCCGGCTTGCCTTTGGAATTTTGCTGACAGATCTTCATGCCGTCGATCAGCGTTCTGATCTTGTCAAGGAGCTGCTGCTTCTGCTTTTCATCGGACAGCGGGTTGCTGTATGCCTGCGCAGCCGCAGACAGATAATGCCCGACGGTATGCCCGCCGATCAGCGAATTTTCCCAGCCGTCATAGCGCTTGGCACCGTTCGTGCTGAGCCCTGCATTGTCGCGGAAGCCCGCCAGAAGCCGCTCGGTATCGAACGAGAGCAGATAGGCGATCTCCTTTGAGAATGCGTTGGTCGTGTAGGCATCGGTCATCGTGACGTCTTCCATCGGGAAGCTTTCGATGTCCGCTGTGCCTGCCGCATATGCCGTACCGCCGAATGCTGTCAGCGGGAGCGTCCCCGCAAACAGCACCGCAGAAAGCAATGCCGCCTTCATTTTTCTGACTGTCATTTCTATTTCCCCTTTTTTCCGGATATGATTCCGGTATTCTATACATCTATTATAGAATATTACAATACATATTCCAATATATAATTGTCCTCTGATACTGATTTATCCTATCATATTTGCAAATCAGCGCACATAAAACAGACAGCTTTGCGCGATATCAATGTAAATCAGCAATACAAATTCGCAAAATAAACCGCCTGCGGAGCAATATCACTCCACAGGCGGATCTTGTGATCTGTATATCGCGGAACCTGAGATCAGCACTTCGTCAGCAGATAGTACAGCACGGCTTTTTCGGCATGCCGTCTGTTCTCTGCCTGATCGAGGATCGTTTCCATGTGCTTGTCAAGGACACTCTGCGAGATCTCAAATCCCGCATGGATCGGCATATCATGGAACACGAGCGCATCAGAGCCTTCCAGAAATGCATCACTGATCTGATACGGCATCATCTTCGCGAGCGTTTCCTCTTTCTGCTTCTGATAGGCAGGATTGTTGAAGAACTCCATGTCAACCCAAGTGTCAGTATAGATGACCTGCATCTTTTTCGCATAGGACTGCGCTTCATCCATCGGCATAGCGGGATCCAGCTCGATGTAGTGTCCGGTCGCCTTTGCAGCCTCGTAGAAATCAGCGCCGCAGACGGTCTTGTTCACGAGCGGTGTCAGACCGTAGAGTCTGCCCTTTTTCATCTTCGCAAACAGCTCGACCAGTGAGTTGAACACATTGTTCTTCGCGCCGACATACATCAGATTGATGTCCAGACTGCCGAATTTTTCGATGACCGTGAGCGCATCGGCAAGGATCTGACAGGGATGATAGGAGCTGTCGCAGCCGTTGATGAACGGCACGATCGTATTGGCGCCGAACAGCTCGACGGTCTCATTTTTAATGAGCCGCGCCATAATGATATCGACGTTTCTGCCGACATACCGGATCTCGGAGACCGGTTCGCCCAGCACAAAATTGGAATCGCGCCAGAGCTGGTTATAGGCAGTGCCGCCGAGCTCTGTCATGGCAGTCGAGAACGAGAGATAGGTTCTCGTCGAGGTCTTTTCAAAGAGCGTATACAGCTTTTTCCCTTTCAGGCTGTCTGCATACTTCTCCGGATTTTTCTTCATGTCGAGTGCGATCTCGAGTATCTGAGAAAGCTCCTCGGACGAGAAGTTTTTGAAATTGAGCATATTCTTCATAGCGGTAACCCCCCAGATATTTGATTTCCGGTGCTGCCACCGAAAAAGATATTATAACACAAATGCAGCGATCTGTCAAGTATTTTGTATCAAATTTTTCTATATGTGATTGACAAGTCCGCTGCTCCGTGCTATAATGCAGATAGTTCCGCAGGCATCTGCGGGCATCAGAAAACAATCTGAACCGGAGGTCATACGATGATTACGAGAGATGAAGCATTTGCTTTGCTGAAACAGTACAATCAGGATCCGTTCCACATCCAGCATGCACTGACCGTGGAAGCGGTCATGAAGTGGTATGCGCAGGAGCTCGGTTACGCGGATGATGCGGAGCACTGGGGCATTGTCGGGCTGCTGCATGACATTGACTTCGAGCTGTATCCGGAGGAACACTGCCTCAAAGCGCCGGAGCTTCTGAAAGCGGGCGGCGTCAGCGATGACATCATCCATTCGGTCTGCTCGCACGGCTACGGCATCACGGTCGGCTGCGGCGTGACGATCGACGTCGAGCCGGTGCATGAAATGGAAAAGGTGCTGTTTGCTGCCGATGAACTGACCGGACTGATCTGGGCGGCGGCGCTGATGCGTCCTTCCAGGAGCACAAAGGACATGGAACTGAAATCGCTGAAAAAGAAGTACAAGAGCAAAGGCTTTGCGGCGGGATGTTCCAGAGAAGTGATCGAGCGCGGCGCACAGCAGCTCGGCTGGGAGCTCGACAAGCTGCTCGACATGACGCTGCGGGCAATGGCTGCCTGCGAGGATACGATCAACGCGGAAATGGATGAGGTATCGCCGCGCGATGATTTGTAATGGGCTCTCGCACGCTTCGCTATGCGTTTGCAAGCAAACGCACCAAACCCGCCAAAGGGATCGCATCCCTGTCTGAGACACATTCTCTGAAAGAAACATGAGGAAGTCATTCCGGCTCCCTCATGTTTTTGTTTCTTTCAGTTCGCGCTGCATGACCTTTTCGCGCACGGGATATGCTGCGAGCAGCTCTGAAACATCGCCGTGATCGCCGTAAGAGGACAGATTCGCAAAATCCGATGCCGCAAACATCGCCCAGACCTCGCCGATCGTCTGCGCACTGCCGTTCGGATCACGGATGTCTGAAAACGTATTTTTCTCATTATACTGCATTTTCATGGAAATGTCAATCGCAATTTCGTCCCATGTGCCGGTCAGCATGAAATGCCGTTCCATGCACAAAAAAATGAACAATGCAGCGCAAATCATGACTTGACACCCCGCGCCGCCGCATGCTATAATAAGCGTACAATTTTGTGATATTTCAAATTGGATGAGGGGTGATTTCATGCAGCAGATCAGTCTGCTTGCGCCGGATGATGCCGCGCATTATTTTCCGGTCAGTGACCGCACGGCAAATGACCTCGGACTGCCGTTTCTGACAAAGCACATCACGGAAAATGCCGCAGAACAAAGCATTGTTCAGAAGATCCTGATGCAGATGCCCGCAGATCCGGAGATCATCCGGTACCGCCGGCAGATCTGCAATGAGCTCCGGCATGATCCGGAACTCTGCACGGAATTGTTCCGCATCTGCGATTCGCTGCGGTTTTCGTTCAATGACAAGCCTGTTGCAATCGGCGGACAATCGACGATCTGGGAGCTGATCCAGCGGTTCCGTTCTGTGGAGCATTATATCCGCTCCGTGACAAAGCTGCGCGATCTGTTCGCCGGACGGCAGTTCCGGTCAGAGGGCATGCAGCGCTTTGCGGATTTTGTGCAGACAGTCAGCGAAAACAGCGGATTCGATGAACTGCTGAAAGATATCGCCGCGCTGGGCGATGATGTGAACAGCGTCCACAGCCTGACGATCGGCGTCAACCTCGCGCCCGATTATTCCTTACAGGAGGTCGGCATCGTTTCGCTGAACCGGTTCTTTTACGGCGAACAGAGCGCGCTCCAGAACTTCATGGCGTTTCACCGGAAGGATCATGTCTCCGACCGTGACCTCTACCCGTTTGACATGGAAATGCATTTTGACGGCTGGGACTGGTTCGAGAAGCATTTCTACGGCATCCAGACACCGCCCCGCCCGTCCGATACCGCACTGCGGAACAATCTGACCACAATTGTAGAGCGGATGCTGCCCTCGCTGACCGCCAAACTCAAAAAGGTGCTCGATAAATACGTGCATATCAGCGGCAGAGCGCTTGCCGATCTTGCGGATCAGCTGCTGTTTTATCAGCGCTTCATCGGCTTTGCGCAGAAGCTGACGGAGCACGGATTCCCCTGCTGTGAAGCCGCGGAATCGCAGGACGATACCGAGCTGCACGATTTTTACAACGTCAAGCTCGCGCTGATCTCCATGGAAGGCAATCTTGCGGAGAAAATCGTCTGCAACGATCTTGCATTCACAAAAGAGCAGACTGTGCAGATTCTGACCGGACCGAACCGCGGCGGCAAAACGATCCTGACACAGGGCGTCGGGCTTGCCTTCCTGCTCTTTCAGAGCGGCGTTTTTGTTCCGGCAGCCTCGGCAAAGATCCGCCTTTGCGACGGCATCTATACGCATTTTCCGGTCGAGGAGGAACGCACCGTTTCGCTCGGCAGACTCGGTGAGGAAGCCGAACGGTGCAGGGAGATCTGCAAAACCGCAACCGCCGATAGCCTGCTGCTCTTTAACGAATCCTTCGCGACGACCAGTCACACCGAATCGCTGTATATTGCAGAGGATGTGCTGAAATATCTCTGCCGGCTCGGTGCGCGCACCGTGTTCAATACGCATATGCATGAGCTTGCAGAGCACTGCGGCAGCTTTTCCGGTCAGGCGGGATCGGATTGCGGCGCGGTCAGCATCGTCATGGAAAACGGCGCGGACAATCAGTACAAGGTCACGCGCAGAAAACCGGACGGCAAAAGCTATGCCCGCGCGATCGCGCAGCAGTACGGCATCACATTCGAGCAGCTCAGCGAGCATCTGTAACATCACAAAAAACAGTCCGTCTGTCAGGAGGGAATGAGAATGACAAAAAAAGAAGCTGATCTTGTAATCGGCAAAAAGGCATATGTAAGGTATCGAAACACACGCCCGACCTATGAATGCATCAGCGACAGCGATCAGGGCGAGGGCTTCTGCTTTGCCGCACTGGAAATGGATACCCTCTGGATGACAGCCACATATGAAAAGCTGCTGACCGATGACTATACGATCGTCATGCCCGAGGACTACAGGAGAAACGACTGAACGCCGGAACGGTATGACGTTTGCAGTTCTTGCAGCGCGATCAGCCTCACATTCAGGCATCTTTCATCACACCGCAGAAAAACAGACCGTCCGGAAAGCCCGTGACGGTCTGCTTTTTTCATTGTTCTGACTGCCGCAGTTCAGGCGGTCAGCCTTTGTTTTTAATCAAGATCTGCGCTGCTTAAATATTTCTCCACATAGAAATGCAGATCCTTGCTGAGTGCGCCGTCTTTGACCTTGAACTCGATCATGCCGAAAGAACTGAGATAATCTGCATCGGGTGCATCAACCGCATTGCCGTAGCCCGCATCCAGAAGCTGTCTGCCGTTGAGCGCTGCAAAATAGGAGCCGTCTGCGAGTGCAAGCGTTTCACCCTGCTTTGCATTGTCATAGATGCAAATGCTGTCGCCGTCATCGGAAGTGATACGCCAGACCTCGCAAGACACAGGGATCTCCGCAGCAGAACCGTCGCTGACATTGAGAATGTCAAAGGAGAAGTTCTTCGGTGCATCCGTTTTGTAGAAGGTCATCGTGACATCGCGGTTGTCAAAGTTGACATAACCGTAATTCACTTTCTCGCTGAATCCGCCGGTATAGCCTTCCGGCAGCGCATCCAAAGCAATCTCATATGCATTGGTGCGTGCATAGCCGGTATGGAGCAGACCGTCAAACACATGTGTGCCGGTCTCATCGGAAACCCATTCAGCGACCTTTTTCGCATAGGAACCCGGTGCTTCGATCAGCGAAAGCGCAACGCCCTCGACCGGTTCGCCGGTCTCGCCGTCCACGCAGTGCACGGTAATGGAGTTGCTTCTGTCGGGCAGCGGCTCCATTTCAAAGAACAACTCGCGATCCGGCTTGCCGTCCTTCACGGTGAAGTCGATGCCGCCGGTCGTATCCGTCAGCACAGCGTCCGGATGCAGCTCTTTGATATGCTTTGCAAAGTCGCTGTCCGGTTCCAGCACTCTTGCCGGAACCCTGTTGCCTTCGCTCTCATACATCGTGATCTCTGCATGATATTTGCCGTCCGGCAGTGCGCAGCCGAGACTGTTCACATTCCGGTAGATCATCGAACCGTTTTCATCATAGACCGCAACGCGTCCGTAGCCGTAATTGAGCTCACGGACAACATCCGTTTCCATTGCCCAGTCATACTGCCCGATGATGACATTCGGTTTCGCATTCGCCGCTGTCAGATACAGATTGACCGCCTTGTTCGTCTGACCTTCATCAAACTTAAAATCGCTCTGTACCCAGCCGAAGCCCCATTCCGTGTCATAGGCTTCCGGTCCTGCCGTGCAGTCCATGAAATAGGTATACTCCGCTCCCGTCGGCAGTCCCGAGAAGTACATGACCGCATCCGCATCGGAATCCCATTCACCGAGCATGTAGCAGTACTGGTCATTGCATATGCTGTAAAGCGTCACATGTGCGCCCTCGACCGGTGCGCCGGTCATCGTGTCAACGACGTTGATGATCGCGGAACCGCCCTTTGTGCCCAGTCCGGTGATCTGCTGTTTCAGCAGCGTAAAGTCATAGGCATTGATCACGCCGTCCTGATTGAGGTCAGCGTTCCACCAGTGTCCGAGTTCTTCGGTCTGACCGAGCAGATAGCGCTGCAGCTGAACTGCATCCGCAATGCCGATCAGCTTGTCATAGTTGACGTCGCCGAAAATCGTTGTGCTGAAAATTTCCTCGGGATCCGTTTCCGATAGTGCGATCTCGGAAGGTTCTCCTGCCGGAACAGTCATTCCGTCCGACAGCGCAAATGCCGGAACAGAAGCGAGTGTGCCTGTTGCTGCGATCGCGGTAAAAAATGCAGCAACGCGTTTCAATTGCGTCATAGAATCATCCTCCTCTGCATCTTGTTGTCAGTCCCCGTTCAAAGGTACCCCGATCATCCCTATCCTAACACAATTGCTAAAAAATGTCAAGATAATCTTATCAAAATCATAGATCCAATGCAAATCCGCCGCTTTATAAACTTTTCGTTTGGCGATTCTGACGGCAAGTTGTACCGTTTCAGCCCATCTTTTGGCAGAAAAGGTCATGACAGGTTCCGCAAATGAGCGTTCCGGCAGCGCATTTTCTTCGCATCTGCGATCATCCGGTACAAAATTCTCTGCTGTTGTAATTATGACGAATCCGCAGTGATCCATAACAAATTCCGGCATCCGGACAAGAAAAAAGCGCCCTGCCGTCCCGTATCAGGGGCAGAGCGCGCTTTCACTGCGATCATCGCAGCATAATACTTTTTCAGTCAATCGGTCATCCGATCTGACCGAACAGGCGGTGCAGCTGTTCCGCGACTGCTTCCGGCTTCTGCATGTAAATCGCATGGATGCCCGGAATGTTGACCTGCTCGCAGTTGCCGAGCTGCTCCAGAAACGCGGTGCGTTCCTGCTTTGCTGCATCGTCATACGCAGCAGCCTTCATATCGGCGATCCATTCCGTCAGTTCTTCCGGCTCCTCGCCTTCCGGAACACCGAAGCGGAACCGGACTGCTTCCTCGTACTCCGCATCGGTCGAGCAGTCTGTGCTGATATAGATTTTCGGGATCTCATTCGTTTTGACCGCGTTCATGACAGTCTTTGCAGAATCGCCGAGATGCGCGTCTTCGGATGCCAGCGAGTCATTGCAGAAATTGTAATTCTGAAGGAGCGCAGCATCTTCCTGAAGCTGCTCCGGCAGCAGTCTGGCATCTACGCTTTTGTAGTTGCCGACGAAAATCCGCATCAGACCGGTTTTGCACATCCAAGCCATTTGCTTGTCATCATCAGACTGCGCCGTATTTTGAAGCACATCCGCATCCGCCGGTGTCACGGTATCGAGGAACAGAACGCCCGCGATCTCATCCGGATAGGTGCTCTCCCAGTAGGTCGCATACAGACCGCCGAGCGAATGCGGCATCAGCACATAGGGCTTCTGAATGCCCGCATTCTGCAGCGCCGTGCGCGCACATTCAACTGCGTATTCCGGCGTGATCTCCTGCTTGCTCACCTCGCTGACGCCGTAGCCCGGACGATCCGCGATCACAAAGCGGCAGTCATCGCCGGCAGATTCGGAAAATGCCTTGATCTGCGCGGCGAACAGCGCGTCATGGCTGCCCGGCAGCGCAACGACCGTATACGGCGCATCGGAGCTGCCGAACACCGGCATATTCAGTTCCACATCACCGGCACTGACCGGATTGTACAGACCGTCTGCCGCAAGCTGCTCCCGCGTCGATTTCTGTGTCATGCGCAGGCTGATAAAGCAGTACAGGAAAAATCCGATCACAAATAACAGGATCGCAATGACAATGATCGAACAGACTTTCAGATATTTTTTCATGTGATACCCCCACCGCATTGATTTTATAAAAAGCGATTTCAATTATATCACAGATGCGGCAAAATGTCAAATATTCTGATTCAGTGATTCAGGATTCGATCCGCATGAAGCCGCGGATATGCTCTGCAAGCCGCTCCGGAACATGTTGTCCGGCATAATCGAGTGCCGCAAGAATCGCGTCATGCTGCGCCTGCGTCACGGCGAGCCTGTAATATCCGTGATACACATGGAATAGGGTGCAGTCTTCGATCGTGCGGCGGATATCGCAGCCGACATGTGCGTAATCCCGCGTCAGCCGGATCAGCACCGGCAGCAGTTCCGCGCCGATCCGGTTCCGCATCAGCCGGATCATCCGCCAGCAGAGCGCCGGATCTGTCTCCGTCCGGATCAGCGGAACAAGCTCACCACTCTTGAAAAACAATCTGTTCTTTGCAAGGCGGTATGCCGTTTTTGCAAGCCTTGCATTACTGCTGCGCATCGCTTCGAGTGCAAGATCGTTGCTGTCGGGATCCCCCAGCCTGATACGCGCCGTCAGCGCTTCACAGGGATCGCTCTGCTGATATTTCAGCACAAGCGAAAGGTCATCCGCAGTCCCGCACTCGCCGAGCGCCATGAGTGTTTCCGGCAGATGCGCCTGACAGTATCCGCGCACATCGAAGCCGTTTTTTGCCAGATAAAAAGCTGCAAATTCGCGGATCGGATAATACGGGGACGTCAGCAGCTTCTCCATGCCGTCCCAGACGCCCTGCGCTTTCACGCGGTATTCATACGCATCCATGCGCACGCGCCAGTATTTGTCCTGCATGAACCGTTCCAGAAGCGCAGCAGGAACCGGCTCCTCTGCATGCTGCAAACAGCAGCGCACCAGTGCGCTCCGCTGCGCGCCGTCCGGTTCGTGTTCAATATAATGCAGCAGCATTTCACGGTATGCAGGCGCCGGATGCAGCAGGAACACGCGGTAGCAGAGCCGCCGCAGCGTAACCGGACTGCCAAGCACCGCATCCGGCTCCTTCATGAATGCATCAAGCAGGATCGCATCGAGCTTTTCCATTGAAAATGCGGCATTGCGCTGCGCCCGTTTGCCGCGCCGGACAAATTCCACATACGGCATCACGCGGATGATCCCGCCGCAGGATGTGACATTTGCCAGTTGCTCCGGCAGAAGTTCCCATGCGGTCTGCCGGATCTGCGGCACCCAGTCATTGAGGCGCAGCAGCACAAAATCCAGCACATCCGGCATATCTGCGAGCCGCTTCAGACAGGCTTGCCGCAGATAGCCGTTTGCATGCGCCGAGCCGATCGCCAGCAGCGCACGGTACCCCTCCGGCGAACAGTGCTGCTTCCACGCATCCAAGTCGATCCTGCGGGTGTCCTCATAATTGCCGCGCATGATACCGGCAGCAAAAAACGCATCCTTCCCGCGGATCAGACCGGCAGCCTCATCCCCGATATACCGGATCTGCTTCGGGGACGGATGCTCCGTCAGCGCGGAAAACAGCCAGAAAAAATGTCTGCTGCGGTTCTGCGCATCCTTCTGCACTTCCTGCCGATAGCGCGCGATCATGCTTTGCGCGCGGAGCGATCCGAACGGTTTCCGTTGAAAAAACATGCTGTTCCTGTTCTCCTTTCTGCGCGATTCATTCGACAAGACCGTATTCCCGCCGAATGCGGAGCATCTTCTCATCTCTGAATACATGATAGGATGCATTGCAGTAGTCAAGATGATAAAAATCGCAGGTCACGGTATTCTCATCAATATCGAGCCGCAGAATTTCATTGATACGGGCAAGCAATCGCTCCATTCGTTTTCATCCCCTGTCATGCAATCTTTACAGCTATTCTATCAGATGTCAGAGGGAAAGTCAAGCACCTCGCAGCTTCTTGTTCAAACAGCAAACACAGTCAGAGCCGCATTGCACCGGACATGATGCACGCGCCTGCCGCACCGGTCTGCGCGATCTCCGGCAGCTTCTCCGCAGAGATGCCCCCGATCGCATAGACCGGCAGCGCCGTCCCGCTGCAGATCTCCCGCAGAAAAGCGGTACCGCGCGGCGGCAGACCTTTTTTGCAGTCCGTTGCATACACATGCCCCGCCGTCACATAATCCGCACCGCACTGCTCTGCCTGTTTCAGCTGCTCTAAGCTGTGTACGGATGTGCCGACCGTTTCAAATTCCGCGCAGAGCGCCGCCGTCAGCAGCGGCAGCGGCATATGCAGCGCCGTCACGCCGAGCTGACGCGCAGTCTCCGGAAAATTGTGGATCACAAGCGTCACGCCGTTTGCTTCGCATGCCCGCAGCACGCGCTCTGCAAGATCGGTATACGCATCGGCGGAGAGGTCTTTTTCGCGCAGGATCACCCGCCGGATGCCCGCCTGCCGGATGCGCGGGATCTGCTCCCAGAGCGGGCGCGGGCACAGATTCCTTGCGGTCACGGCGATGGTCTCCGTTTTCTCAAATGTAAACATAATCATTCAGGACCGGCTGCAAGCCGCGGCTTTTGATCGCGGCGATGACTTCATCGAGCGAACGGCTGTCGCTGATCTCAAACTGCGAATCGCCGACGCCCTCGGATGCTTCTTCCGTATGACTGCCGATGCCCGTGCTGACACCCGCGGAGATCTTTGTCGCGCACATGCCGATCACATGGTCGCGGAATCCGGCGCGCTCCCGCGTGGAAATGGTCAGCCCCGCAAACGGCATGAAGATGCGGTAGGCACACATCACCTGCAAAAGCTGCCGCTCGTGCACATCCTTTGGATTGATCTTGTCATTGTTGATGATCGGGCGCAGCCGCGGACAGCTGAACGAGATCTCCGCATGCGGATAGTTCCGCTGGATCAGATATGCATGCGTTCCGACGGCAAAGGCATCCTTCCGGAAATCGGACAGTCCGAGCAGTGCCGCAAACGCAACGCCGCGCATCCCGCCGCGCACTGCACGCTCCTGCGCATTCAGCCGGTACGGGAAGATCCGCTTGTGTCCGGCGAGATGCAGCTCGGCATAGCGGTCGCTGTCGTAGGTCTCCTGAAATACCGTCACATAATCCGCGCCGCATGCGTGCAGATACGCGTATTCATCGGTATTCATCGGGTAGACCTCAATGCCGACATTTTTGAAGTATTCATGTGCGATCTCGCAGGCGCGTCCGATGTACCGGACATCGCTCATCTTCCGGCTTTCACCGGTCAGGATCAGCACTTCTTCCATGCCGGTCTTCGCGATTGCTTCCATTTCGCGCCGGATGCCGTCCTCATCGAGCTTTGCGCGGCGGATGCGGTTCTTGCAGTTGAATCCGCAGTAAATGCAGTGGTTTTCGCAGTAATTCGAGATATAGAGCGGCGTAAACAGCAAAACGGAATTGCCGAAATGCTTCTGCGTTTCGATCGCCGCACGGCGCGCCATCGCTTCAAGAAACGGCTCCGCAGCCGGCGAAAGCAATGCCCCGAAATCGTCCTGCGTCAGATAGTCCGCAGCAAGCGCGCGCTTCACATCGACCGCCGTATAGCGCTGCGGATCATAATTCTGCATGGCGCGGACGACCTGCGCACCGAGCTCAGAATCTTCGAGGATCTCCATATCCGGAAGATACTGCATATGGTCAATCTGTTCCATTTTTGCACCTCAATCCTGAATGAATCCGGTCAGCGGCGAGGATGCGGATGCACGGTCGAGCACCCGTCCCGTTCCGGCGAGATACGCGGTTCTGCCTGCGATGATCGCATGCCGGAATGCCTTTGCCATTTCCACGATATTGCCTGCGGTCGCGATCGCGGTGTTTGCCATGATCGCAGCAGCGCCCATTTCCATTGCTTCACACGCCTGCGAGGGCTTGCCGATGCCCGCATCCACGATCACCGGCAGGTCGATCTCCTCGATCAGAATGCGGATGAACTGTTTTGTCGAAAGCCCCTGATTGGAGCCGATCGGCGCAGCAAGCGGCATGATCGCGGCAGCACCGGCATTGACCATGTCACGCGCCGCATACAGATCCGGATACATATACGGCATCGGAATGAAGCCGTCCTTCGCCAGCATTTCGCATGCCTTTGCCGTTTCATAGTTATCCGGCAGCAGATATTTGGAATCATGGATCACTTCGATCTTGATAAATTCACCGCAGCCCGCTTCCCGCGCAAGCCTTGCGATCTTCACGGCTTCCTCTGCATTCCGCGCGCCGGATGTATTCGGCAGCAGCGTCACGCCGGACGGGATATGCTCCAGAATATTGCCGCTGAAGCTGTTGACTCTGCGCAGCGCAAGCGTCACAATCTGCGCGCCGGCATGCTCCACTGCCGCACGGATCAGGTCAAGATCAAATTTGCCCGATCCCAGTATAAAACGCGAGGAGAACGCATGTCCCCCGATCATCAGTTCATCATTCATGTTGATTCACTCCTGTTTTCTTCTAATATGAGTTCGACTGCACGCGCAGCCATGTGTCCGGCACAGATCATCACGCGTGAGGCGGTCAGCCCGACACCGTCCGCAACATCGGTCACACCGTCCCCGCAAAGCGTCAGCTTCGGCGTAATGCGGCGCGTGGTGATCGCGTTTGCATTGCCGAAGCCAGCCATGCCGCTCCCGCAGATCAGCGGCGTTTCCGGCATCTGCGTCATCACTGTGTTGACGAGCATCGCTTTCTGCACCGGATCGTCAAACGCTTCGATCATGATATCGCAGCCCGCGAAAATCTCCGCGCAGTTCTCCGCAGTGATCCGCAGCGCATGAGAGGTAACCGCGCAGAACGGATTGATCTCGCGCAGGATCTCCGGCAGCGCATCGGCTTTCCGCCTTCCGATGTGCGAAAGGGTATACAGCTGCCGGTTGATATTGGACAGCTCCACGGTGTCAAAATCCGCAAGCACCAGCTGCCCGACGCCGCTGCGGACGAGTGCCGCCGCGATATTGGAGCCGAGCCCGCCGAGTCCCGCGATCCCGATGCGGGCTGCATGCATGTTCGCGTAGATCGGTCTGTCGCTGCGGGAATCGACTGCCGCAGCAAATTCTGCTTCCGTCACCATATCAGCCGCCCCCCACAAATCCGATGATATCCGCCTCGTCGCCTTCCGCCAATGCTCTGCCGTAATCCGCTTTCGGCACAATGTCGCCGCCGATCATGACCGCGGTACGGGCGGGATCCAGCTTCATGCTTTGCAGCAATTCTGCAACTGTCATGCCTGCGCAGTCCTTCTGTTCTCCGTTGATCGTAACCATATGAAGCACTCCTTTCAAAAATCCGCAAAAAAAGACAGTGCGCCCGGAGTCTGCACCGACGGTGGTACACCCCGGACGCACTGTTTTGCGTCTGTTGAGATTATAGCACAAATTCCGGATTTTGTCAAGCATGCATGCCGCATCGGACAAAATCCGGTTACTGAACGGTGACAAATACGGTTGCAATTCCCGTGAGGATCCGGATCAATCATAAACGAACCGGTTACAGAATCATGAAAAGCCGGATCATCCGGATTACAATTTGAGAAAACCGCTGTACATTTGCGTCCGGCTGTGCTATAATCAGGCAGTCAACGGAAAACGCCGCAAATACAGGATTTGCGAAAACCGTTCGATTCATCAAAAAGGAGAAGATACTATGAAAAAAACAATCATTGCGCTGACTGCGCTCACACTCGTTCTGTCCCTGACCGCATGCGGTACAGCCGGAACCGCAGCACCGGATACCGGTTCCGCAGCGGAAACGACCGTCGCTGTCATGACCGAAGAAGCGGCTGAAACCACCGCGGATGCGGAAGCAGAGACCACTGCCGCAGACGATCCGGCAGAATCCGAAGAAACCGAAACCGAGGCTGCGGAAGCCGAATCCGATGCAGAAGCACCCGCAGCAGACGAGGCAGCACTCATTGACCAGACCTTTGCGCTGCTGGAAAAGTACAGCGAGATCGACGGCATTGCAGCATGCGGAGTCAATTCGGACAGCGCAGACGTCTTTCAGCCGGAAAACGCGGAGATCACCTATCAGCATGTCACTGATGACAGATTCCGGTCTGTTGCAGATCTCAAGGATTTCCTCGCGCAGACCGTAACCGGCGATGCAGAAAAGGCATTTGCAGATGAAATGTTCAATGACGAGCATCCGACCTATCTGGAAAAGGACGGCAAACTCTACGTGATGCAGGGCGGACGCGGCGCAGGCTTTGACTTCGACAAGGATTCGATCAGGCTCTCGGATCTCACGGAAGACGGCTTCAAAGCAGAGGTCAGCTATCCGCTGCCGGGCGATACGGTCGCCACGGCACAGGTCACGCTCAAAGCCGTGGACGGCGCATACCGCATCAGCGCTCTCCAGCCGGAAGGCTGATCCCCCGTTCCCATGCAGAATCCCCCGATCAGAACAATCTGTTCCGGTCGGGGGATTTTCATTTTACAGTATCCTTCGTCAGGAATGCTGCGCATTGTTCTCTGCATGCTCCTGCACTGCAATCTCCGTGCATCCGTTTATTTCCGCCGTTTTCCGCAGGACGCCTTCTGATTTGCACAGCAGATCTCAAAGCAGATGCCGGCATCTGTACGGTATGCGGAAAGACGCCAGCCGTGCAGCTCGATCAGCTCCTTTGCAAGCGAAAGCCCGATGCCGGTGTTGCCCGCCCTGCCGGTATAAAACCGCTCGAACAAATGCGAAAGCGTGTCGTCCGAAATCGCTTCGCAGTCATTGGCGATGCAGACCTTGCCGTCCCCGCTGGAGACCGTTATCTTCGTTTTCGCGTATTTCAGCGCATTTGTCAGCAGATTCGTGACGGCATGCTCCAGCTTATCCGGATCCGCGGATACCGTCATCGGCTTCAGATCCAGCGAAACATCAAGTCCGCGGCTGAGCACTGTGCCTTCAAACGGCATCAGACAGTTCTGCAGCAGCTCCGGCATGCTGACGGACTCCCGTTCCAGCCGCACTGTACCGCTTTCCAGTTTTGCCATGCACAGGATCTCCTCGACCAGCCGGCTCATTTTCTCGGTTTGATTTGCAATGATCCTGCCGGTGCGCGGATAATTTGTGATGATGCCCTTTTCGATGCCCTCTGCATAGCCGTAAATGGATGTCAGCGGCGTTTTCAGTTCATGCGAGGTATTCTCGAAAAACTGCTTCTGCGCAAGCTGATTCTGTTCCAGTTTTCTGCCGATGAAATAGCCCATGGTGCTGCCGAGCATGCCGATCACGACCGCCGCGAGCAGAAACACCAGATTGATCGTCCGGATCACTTCCAGCTCACCGGTGATATCCACATAGCCGATCAGCCGGCTGATCTCAGGCAGCGGCCCGGTATGCACAGAGATTTCCGCCTTTCCGTTGTCCTTACCCGTATCAACGGTGACCATGGAAACATACCCGCCGTTCTCATATTCGCCGCCGGAGGTGTCGTCTGTACCGAGCATATCTTCGTCAGCGATCAAAACATAATAGCTGCTGCCGCCGATGTCGGCTTTCAGTGTCGTACCGGCTGCTTGTCCCTCGCTCCATTCCAGAACGGAGCGCATCTTCGGCGTGTAGAACTGCAGGGGCGGATCGTTTTCCGTATCCGGCTGCTCCGCAAAAACCGTGATCATCTCCGGCGAATAGAAAAACGAACTGTCATCATCCGCAGATTCCGAAAGCAGAGATGCCTGCAAAGAGCTGTTCGCATTTGTCGCGATCCAGCGCCGCATGATCAGATTGTATCCGCCTAAGATAATCAGCAGCAGCAGAAGCACGGAGCCGCCGACCAGCAGCGCGATATTCCAGCGCAGTTTACGCATGTTTTTCCTCCAGTTTGTATCCGTAGCCCCAGACAGCGGTGATCTTCACCGTACTGCCCGCCGCTCTGAGCTTCTGCCGGAGCCGCCGCACGGTCTCATCGGTCACGCGCGTTTCGATATCCTCATTCTCAATGCCCCAGACACGGTTCAGAAGCGTATCGCGCGAGACCGCAATGCCGGTATGCTCCATGAGGCATCCCAGCAGCGCAAATTCCGTCATGGAAAGCGCAACCGGATCGCCGCCGCATGTCACGGTATGATTCGCTTCGGAGTAGGTCAGATCCCCGAAGCAGCGCACCGCTGCGGCGGGCTGCATCATCTCCATTCTGCGGAGCAGCGCCTTGATGCGCACGACGAGCAGAGATGCCGAAAACGGCTTGATGAGATAATCGTCGCCGCCGAGCAGAAAGCCGCGCATGTGATCTGCCTCGCTCTCCTTTGCGGTGAGAATGATGATCGGTACATTGGAAATTTCACGCAGCTGTCTGCAAACGGTCAGACCGTCCGTTCCGGGCATCATGATATCGAGCACGACCAGATCGCAGGGCTTCTTCCGGAACGCGGCATAGAGCGCATCGCCCGTCGGGAATGTCTGCACGGCAAATCCCGCATTCTGCAGAAATTCCTGCATCACATCCAGAATATCCTGCTCATCATCCGCAGCATAGATCAGTTTTTCCATATGTACCTCCGGACGCGGAACACCCGCCCGTTTGCAGCAGGCAGGTTCCGCGGTGTATTTTGTTTCGATCAGTCTTCTTTTATAACAGTAATTGTCTTGGTCACGCAGCCGTCTTCGATGACCGTTTCTGCATCCGCATCAGCTGCTGTCAGCTCTGCGCCGTCCGTATCATAGACAAACACGCGGACGCCGTTTTCATCTCCGCTGTATGCGTAGGAATATTCGGTATCATCCTCGCCGGAAAAAAAGAACGCCGTCAGACCGTACTGCTTCATCAGTTCGTCAATGCGCGCTTCAATCGCATCGAGCTCCGTCTGCTGCGCTTCATCCGGCTCCGCACCGTCCTGCAAAGCATCCGTCATATTCTGATGCTGCCGGAGCAGATTCGTCAGCTCCTCGGTGTCCGCCTCCGTCAGATCCGCATCGCTTTCGCCCGACATGCAGATCGTCTGACCGTTTTCGTCGCTGACGGAAATCTTTGTCACGGAAATGCCTTCTCCGGCATCCTCATTGACATCGCAGCTGACCGAATACGAAGTGGAGTCGTGAACGGTTTCAGCGGCGGATTCCGCGCTGTCCGCGTCCCCGCTGATCCCGGTGACTGCTTCGGGTTCCGCGCCGTCCGCGTCTGCCGATACGGCACGCGCGCCGACCGGAATGCAGATCGCCAGTGCTGCCAGTGCTGCTGTGAACATAAACTGCTTTTTCATGATAAATCCTCCTGAGAATTTGATTTGACCGTTTCGTTCGGTCTGATCCTATCTTACCATATCCGGCAGGATGATTCCCCGAAAATCTGTCAGGAAAATGTCAGAAAACTGTCACAGCAGCAGCAGTGCGCATTCAGTATAGCACATTCCGCCGGAAAATGCAAATTCCCACGCTGCACTGTGATCGCAGTGCGCCGGTCACTTGGTTGAATCCCACAATTCCGGTGCGCGGAATCCGTGCAAACTGCTGAAAATCCGGAATCGCGGCGAAATACATTGACATCGTGTCAGAATGCTGTTATAATATGAACAGTGACATCATGTCAGAATACGGAAAAGGGGGAAAAGGCATGCCGAAGGGTTCGCCCGAACTGACAGCATCGCGCAAAGAGGAGATCGTCAATGCCTGCGAAACGCTCTATCAGACCATGAGCTTCAAGGAAATCACGATCAAGGAGATCGGTGCTGTCACTTCGTTCACAAGGACTTCGATCTATAACTATTTTCAGACGAAAGAGGAGATCTTTCTTGCGCTGATGCAGCGGGAGTATGAACACTGGGCAGCGGAGCTCCGTGCGCTTGCAGAAACACATGAAACGCTGTCCGCGGATGCATTTGCGTCGGCACTCGCGCATTCGCTGGAACAGCACGAACAGCTTTTGAAGCTGCTTGCGATGAATCATTATGATATGGAATCCAATTCCCGTCCGGAGCGGCTGACAGAATTCAAGGTCGCCTACGGCGCCTCGCTTGATGCGGTGCGCACATGCATCCGGAAGTTCTTCCCGCAAACCGATACAGAGCAGTTTATTTTTGTGTTCTTCCCGTTTTTGTTCGGCGTTTATCCGTATTCCGTTGCGACGCAGAAGCAGCTCAATGCGATGCGCGATGCAAAGCTCGACTTCAAAATGCACAGCATCTATGAGATCGTCTATTCCTGCGTGATGCGATTGCTTGGAGGTGCAGCGTAATATGAAATACACAAAACTCGGCAAAACCGACCTGAATGTCTCACGGATCTGCATGGGCTGCATGGGCTTCGGCGATGCAGCAAACGGGCAGCATTCGTGGACGCTCGATGAAGCGCATTCCCGCGAGATCATCAAACGCGGACTGGAGCTCGGCGTCAACTTTTTCGACACCGCGATCGCCTATCAGTCCGGCACGAGCGAGCAGTATGTCGGCAGAGCGCTGCGCGATTTTGCAAAGCGCGATGAGGTCGTTGTCGCGACAAAATTCCTGCCGCGCACCCCTGCGGATCTCGAAGCCGGCATCACCGGTCAGCAGCATATTGCGCGCATGATCAACCGAAGCCTTGAAAATCTCGGCATGGACTATGTTGATCTCTATATCTATCATATGTGGGACTGGAACACGCCGCTCTACGACATTCTGGACGGATTAAACCGCGTGGTCAAAGCAGGAAAAGCGCGGTACATCGGCATTTCCAACTGCTATGCATGGCAGCTTGCAAAGGCAAATGCGATTGCGGAAAAGGAAGGCTTTGCGCAGTTTGTCAGCGTGCAGGGGCATTACAATCTGATCTTCCGCGAGGAAGAACGCGAAATGGCAATGCTCTGCGCAGAGGACGGCATCGCGATGACGCCGTACAGCGCACTTGCCAGCGGCAGACTCGCAAGGCTCCCCGGCGAAAGCTCGAAGCGCGCCGAGGAAGACAGCTATGCCAAATTCAAATATGATGCGACCAGAGAGCAGGATGCCCTGATCATTGCGCGTGTCGCGGAACTTGCCGAAAAGCACGGCGTTTCCATGACGGAAGTTTCGCTCGCGTGGCTGCTGACAAAGGTGACCGCACCGGTCGTCGGCGCGACCAAGCTGCACCACATCGAGGGCGCGGCAAAGGCAGTCGAACTGACGCTTTCCGCAGAGGAATGCGCCTATCTCGAAGAACCGTATATCCCCCATGCGCTTGCAGGCGTCATGGCGCAGAATAAGCCCGCAGCGAAAAATGAACAGCATGTCTGGTCAACAGGCAGTCAGAAGATCTGAAATTCAACGGAAAAGGAGTTATTATCATGCGTGAAAAAATCGTACAGACAGCCGGCAGAGAGCAGCTCGGCACATTCGCACCGATGTTTGCACATCTGAATGACGATGTGCTGTTCGGCGAGGTATGGAACGACGAAGCGATCAGCGTCAAGACCAAGTGCATCATCACGGTCGTATCCCTCATGGCATCCGGCATCACCGACAGCTCGCTTGCCTATCATTTGCAGAATGCAAAGGCGCACGGCGTCACAAAAGAGGAGATCGCCGCGATCATCACCCATGCCACGATGTATGTCGGCTGGCCGAAGGGCTGGGCGGTGTTCCGGCTCGCAAAAGAGGTCTGGAATGAGAACGCACCCGCGGAGACCGACAAGGACCGCTATCAGAACACGATCTTTTTCCCGATCGGCGAGCCGAATCCCTACGGTGCCTATTTTGTCGGACAGAGCTATCTGGCGCCGGTCTCGACCGAGCAGATCCCGATCTTCAATGTCACTTTCGAGCCGGCATGCCGCAATAACTGGCATATCCATCATGCAAAAAGCAGCGGCGGACAAATGCTGATCTGCGTCGGCGGCAGAGGCTATTATCAGGAATGGGGCAAGGATGCTGTGGAGCTGACACCTGGTTCTGTCATCAATATCCCCGCAAATGTCAAGCACTGGCACGGCGCTGCGCCGGACAGCTGGTTCTCGCATCTTGCAGTCGAAATAGCCGGAGAGGAAGCGTCCACGGAATGGTGTGAAGCCGTTTCGGATGCGGACTACGGCAAACTGAAATAAAACAAACGAAAGGTTCTCTATGTCGATCGACAAAAGACTCTACAAAAACCTGTTCGGGATCGTCACGCCCATTGCACTGCAATATCTCATGGCATCGCTTGTTACGGCAAGCGATGCCTTTATGCTCGGCTTTCTCGATCAGGATTCGCTTTCCGCGTCCTCGCTTGCCGGACAGATCGCCTTTGTGTTCAGCATCTTCTACGGCGCATTCGTATTCGGACTGACGGTGCTCGCATCACAGTACTGGGGCAAGGGCGACCGTACCACGACCGAGGAAGTCCTCGCCGTCACAATGCGCTATTCGCTGCTGGTCGGACTGATCTTCACGCTCGGCACGGCATTGTTCCCGCAGCAGATCATGCATGTGTTCACGTCGGATCCGAAGCTGATCTCCGCGGGCGCGAGCTATCTGCGGACGGTCTCGCTGTCCTACCTGCTGACGGGCTTTACGCAGGCATATTTCGGCATGATGAAGGTCTGCGACAGGGCAAAGCTCAGCTCGCTGATCGGTTCGCTCTCAGTGGTGCTGAACATCATTCTCAATGCATGCCTGATCTTCGGCATCGGATGTTTCCCGAAAATGGGCATCCGCGGCGCAGCGCTTGCGACTGTGCTTGCAAGGGTATTCGAGGCTGTGTTCGTGGTCATCGCGATCCGCACGCAGCTGTGTCCCCCGCTGCGTGTGCGGCATATGCTGCATGTTACAAACAACACGCTGCACCGCGACTACTGGAAATACACGGTTCCGCTGCTCATCAACCAGATCGGCTGGGGCGGCGGCGTGACGATGTATTCGGTCATCATGGGGCATCTCGGCACGGATGCGGTCGCGGCAAATTCCATTGCAAGCATCGTCCGGAGCATCATCGCAAGCTTCTGCTGGGGCATTGCATCGGGCGTCGGCATCATCCTCGGCGGCATGCTGGGACGCAATGAATTTGACAGGGCAAAAAAAGCCGGCGGCAGCTTCGTGCGGTTCTCGATCCTCGTCGGCATCGGTTCTGGCTGCGTGATCCTCGCGCTCACACCGCTGATCCTGCGCGTCATTCATCTGGCACCGCAGGCACAGCATTACCTGAAATACATGATGCTCATGGCATCGTATTACATCATCGGAAACTCGCTCAATTCGACGATCATCTCCGGCATTTTCCCGTCCGGCGGCGATACGCGCTTCGGCATGTGGTGCGATCTGATCACGCTCTGGGCAGTGGTCGTGCCGCTCGGCATGGTCGGCGCATTTGTGCTGAAGCTTCCGGTTCTGGCAGTCGCGTTCATCCTCACGCTCGATGAATTTGTGAAGATCCCCGCGGTCTACCGGCATTACATGCAGTACAAATGGGTGAAAAACATCACAAAAGAAAAAGCGGAATTGCAGAACTGAATCCGAAGCGGGGTGAAAGCCAAGACGGTTTTCACCCCGTTTTTCTGTCATGACGGATGAGAGGAAAACTATCATTTTTCATGCATTTTCTATGCCGGCTCCGGCTGCATGATACAGGAATACGCGTATATACGGGATTTTCTGCCGCGGGATCTTTTTGCTGCGGAATTACATCTTCCGAAACAATTTTGTTTTTCGCAATTTCGTACCAAAAAGACTTGTTTTTTATTGTGAACTGTGTTATAATAAACATAATTATGTGTTTTGCAGACTGCTCTGCAAATATTAAGAATTATTTCAGGAAAGCGCGCGAAAAATCCGGTTCTGCGCGCGTAAAAGAGGAGGCTGCGGATGTTGAAACCGTTCAGAAACCTATTCGCATTCAAAACCGTGTATTCCGAAAACAAAACATATGTCAATTACAAGATCGGCAAAAAAGAGGAGATCAACTATACGCAGGTGCAGATGCTCGAAAAGCCTGCGTTCCGCGAATACTTCGTGCCGTTTCAGTGTACAAAGACCGCTTCCGTCAACAAGATCTGCTTCGATATCAGCGGACTGACCGCACTCTCGGAGTACCTGAAAACCGAGCTCACGCAGGAGAAATATTTCGAGATCATCGCAGGGATCCAGCGGATCGCATCGTTCTGCAAAAAATCCTATCTCTCGACAGACAATCTCGTCTGCTCCCTGAAATACATGTACTATCATAATGTGCAGAAAAAGGTGCTCATGGCATATGTCCCCGTGAAGAATCCGCACTATGTCGGAGACGGGATCGGCGCCTGTCTGATCCGCATGCACAAAAAGGCGCGGCATATCATCATCACCGACGGCAACTATATGCAGAAATATGAGCATTTTCTGGAGCGCTATATGCCCGCCAGAGGCAGACGGAACAGAAAAAAGCCCCCGCTGACCTTCTCGCCGGATTCGCTGCTGCACTTTTTCAATGAGAACCGCATGAACGCCGGCGGCATGGATCCGGATTTCGCGATCGAAAAAATGCATCCGGATACTGCCGGTCAGCCTGCGGAAAGCTTCCCGATCATGGGGCAGCTCTCCGAACCGGCGCCGTCTGCACCGCCTGTGCAGTCCGCGGCACCCGTGACCGCAGCGGTGCAGAGCTTTGCAGAACCGGAGCCTGCGCCGAAGCAGACCGTCAGCGAAACGGTCATCCGCAAGCGCACGCGCGCCAGCCTGACCGACAGCCGCGGCAACATTTTCCACATCACTGGTCCGGTGTTCCGCATCGGCAGAAATGTGGACAATGACCTTGTTGTCAATGAGGCAACGGTCTCCGGCTTCCATGCAGAGATCACCTGCGAGGACGATGCTTATTTCATCCGCGATCTTTCCACAAACGGCACCTACGTCAACGACGACGCGCACAGGATCACCCGCGCACAGCTCAAGGACGGCGACGTTGTGCTGTTCGACGATTTCCGCTATACCTTCCGCATTGAGGAAAAGAAGGACGAGAACGGGCGCGCCGAATCCGCAAACCGCACCGCGCCGACCTATACGGTCTCGCAGAAGCGCCGCTCCGAGCGTCCGCTCGCCTATCTGAAACGGGTATCCGACGGCAGCGAGATCAGCATTTTCCGTTTCCCGTTCGAGTGCGATGAGATGCCCGGACTCGTGCTCTCCAGCGAGCGCTCATGGAACCGGCAGGATATCTATGCGGAGAACCGCTCCTGCGAATCGCTCTGCTTCCAGTCTGTTGAGATCGCAGGCGGCACGAAAATGAAGATCTTCTCCGGCTGCGTGCTGGTCGTGAACGGCGAACGCTTCCGCTTCCAGATCGAGAACTGATTCGGGAGAATGCGATGTTTCAATATACATATGTGACCAAAAAAGGTCTGCGCGAGACCAATCAGGATGCGCTGCTGATCCAGACCGCACGCTTTCAGGGACGCGAGATCCTGTTTGCCGCTGTCTGCGACGGCATGGGCGGACTGTCCTGCGGAGAGCATGCCAGTTCCTATACCGTTTCCGAAGCAGCAGCATGGTTTTCCGGACAGTTCGCGCGCATGACCGAAGCAAATGCGGATGTGCTGGAGATCCGGAGCAGTCTGGACGACATGCTGCACCGCATCAACGATGAGATCAATCTTGCCGGCGAACGGCTCGGAGACATGGGCACGACCTATACCTCGATGCTGCTGGATCCGGAGAAAAATATTCTGCTTGCCGCACATGTCGGCGATACCCGTCTTTACCGGATCACCGACAGCGAGGCAGAAGCGCTGACGACCGATCATTCCGTGATCGCAGAGGAGCTGCACCGCGGCATCCTGACAGAGGAATCCGCGCGCACGGACAGCCGCCAGAATCAGATCACAAACTGCATCGGCGCCGGCGAGACCGGACGCGCCTATGACTTCAGCATTCTGGAGCCAGAGGACGGCTGCATCTATCTGCTCTGCACCGACGGCTTCCGCAAGCTGATCTCCGCGGACGAGATCCGGCAGGCACTCGCGCCGTCCGCAAATCCCGATACGGAGACACTGAAACGCAGTCTGACCTACCTCACCGACCTGAATCTGAGCCGGCAGGAAAGTGATAATATCACAGCAGCTGCGATCAAATTCACAAAGGAGAACGGTGTCGGATGAGATTACTCGCAAACCGTTACGAGATCGAAAAAGTCGCCGGAACCGGCGGCACATCTGTCGTGTACAAGGCATATGATCTGCAGGCGGAACGCGCGATGCGCGCGATCAAGGAGATCAGCAAATCCAATCCCGATGTCTACGATATGGCAAAGCTGGAATCCCAGCTGATGCGCGAGCTCTACGAAAAGGACACTTCCTACGGCTTTCTCCCGAACATCATCCACCGGTTCGAGATCGGCGATAAGTTCTATATCGTGCAGGACTATCTGGACGGCGAAACAATGGACAAAATGCTTGAGGCCGGACCGATGCCCTATGAGCAGTTCATCGAAAGCGCCCAGCAGATCTGCCAGTTCATGACCTTTTTCCACAGCACGGGACGCGTTCACAGCGACATGAAGCCCGAAAACATCATGGTGATCCGTCCGGACACGCGCTGGGACAACCGTAAAGAGCATACCGTCAAGCTGAAATTCATTGACTTCGGCACGGCTGTCCGGAATGAAGCGGGCACCACGCGCGGCTATACGCCCGAATACGCCGCTCCGGAGCAGTACCGCGAGGCGCGGCTCGATGAGCGGACGGATATCTTCAATATCGGCGCTACATTCTACCACATGATCACCGGCAGACGACCGGCGCGCGTCGCGAATGAACACCGCGTTATGACCGCGGCAGAGCGGTTCCGGTTCGATAAAAATATCAATGCAGAGATCAGAAAGATCATTCTGAAATGTGTGCAGGACGATCCCGATGCGCGCTACAAAACCTGCGACGCGATCTACAGGGATCTGATGCATATTGAAAAGCATTTTCACTTCCGACTGCTCACGGCGCTTTACGGCGCGGCAATCATCTGCTTTGCAGGCGCCGGAATCTGCGCGCTCCTTTCCAATTCCATGCAGGACAATGCGGACAGCGAGCGCTATGCACAGTATTTCAATGCGGGACAGTATGCCGATGCGCTCCGCATCGACCACACAAACCGCGACGGGATCTACACCAAGCTCATCAACAGCTTTACCGAGGACGAAAAGCTCGATACCGAGGAAGACAATTTAATCATCAATGAGATCAAGGCGCGCAGCGATCTTGCCCCGACCGACAGCGACTACGGCAGGATCATGTATGAGATCGGCAATGCCTACTGGCTCTATTACGATCCGCACACAGAGGGCGCAGCGCTCAATGAAAATGAACTCGAAAAGAACCGGATCACGGTCTCCTATGAATGGTTTGAGAAGGCGGTCGGGAACGAGACCTTTGCCGCCGCAGAGCCGGATGCATATGCCCGCGCCGTCATCTTCTACAACATCGGACAATTCTACATCGAGATCGACCGCAAGGAGCGCGAGGGCACCGATGACCGGCAGTTCTATCTGAACATGTGGGACAGCATTCAGAAATTGTCCGCCTATGCGGATGATCCGAATGAGGTCATCAGCGCGAGAGTCTGTCAGACACTCTGCACGCTGATCTCGCGCTATTCCCCGAAATTCCGGCTGGTCGGCACGAAGCAGTCCGAGCAGGAAGCGATCCTTGACAAGATCAGCGCAAAGCTTTACAAAAACGGCGCGATCAGCTATACAAATACATATTCCGTCGGCATCGCTGAGCAGATCGACGTCGATGCCGTGCGGCTGAAGCTTTCCATGGCGTATGCCGACTAAGGAGGGACACGGATGACACCGGAACAACTGCATAAGCTCGCCGTGATCCTTCTGGTCGCTGGCATCCTGATCCTCATTGCGGCGATCGTCTTTTCCGTCCGGTTCGGGCTGATCTCCCTGTTGCGGACAGAACTGAACAGCAGAAAGACGGCGAATCAGACGGAACAGCAGGATTATTTTGAATCTGTCCGGAAAAAGGAGATCGAAAGCATTCCGGCGGAGGAGCAGCCCGCTCCCGTTTCCGGCAGGACTGTTCCTGCAAAAAGACAGCAGCCGGAGCCGGAACCGCCGCATGCTGCGGAGACCGTACTGAAACACAGCAAGCCGGCTGATACCAGACGCTCCGAACGAACCGGAACCGTCCTTGCCGGACAGGGAAAACGCCGGCAGGATCATACCGGTTCCGGCACACTGGTCGTTTCCGCACGGCGCAGAAATGCCGCGCAGGAGCCGGAATTTGTGATCACAGATCAGATCATTGTCATGGGCGGGGATCCCGCCGCAGTATCACAATGCAGAAATACAACCCAGAGAGGATTTTAACATGAAGAAACGCATTTCGGCGGCGTTCGCTGCGCTGCTGATCCTGACAGCTGCCGCACCGATGCATGCCGCAGCCGAGGAAGCCCCGCAGGACATCCATATTTCAGTCGAGACAAAAGAATTGCTGCCCGAGGAGATCCCTGCAAACCGTCTGGTGGATCTCAAGGTCTCTGTTGAGAATCTGCCCGCATTCCGCACCCTGCGGATCATGCTGGAAAAGGATGCAGCGCTGACATACCCGTTCCCCGGACACTTACCGGATCCCTGTGATGCACTTGCCCGTGTCGGCGGCATCAGCTGTTCATCCGAAAACGATCCGAATACGAATTACCTTTCATGCATGATAGATAATGTAGAACCGGATCTGTTCTCCATCAGCGGAGAGATCATGACGCTGCATATCTCTCTGCCGGACGATGCGCAGCCGGGCGATTTTTACAGCGTCCGTCTTTTGCGCACCTATGATAAGACCAATCATGCAGAAGTGTACGTGGAAACGGATGAAGCATATTACGGCGAATCCTATTTTACGGAGCTGACATCCGGCGGCATCCGGATTGTTCCGGCGGCACCCGCTCCGCCCGTTCAGCAGCCGGAACAGCCGCAGCAGCAACAGCAGCAGGCGGATCCCGCACCGCAGCAGAACGAAGATCCGGAACCGGATACGCCGGACACAACGTCCCCGCCCGCTGCAACAACCGCAGCCGTCACGACAACCGCTGCGACCACATCGGCAGCACTGACAACAACCGCAGCAGAATCCACGGCAACGGCTGCTCCGGTCACGGAGACAACTGCTGATCTGACGACAGAAACCACGACAGCACAACTGACAACATCCGGCACCGAAGCTGCTCCCGCAGCAAAGACAGAGTCACAGCCGCCGGAAAAGCACAGCGCATTGCCGCTGATTTTGCTCGGGATCGCCGGAATCGGCGCCGGAGCCGGTGCAGCGGTCTGGAAAAGCAAGCAGAGGAAACAACAGGAATGAGGGAAGGATCATGAGCAAAAAAAGCAGCTACCTGAGAAAAACGGCAGCCTTTGCCGCGGCGCTTTCATTTTTTGCAGCGGCGAATCTGACACCGGTCGGTGTTCTGGCAGCAGAAATCGCGGATGCATCCGCGAAAAAGGTATCCGTCGCTGCACAGCAGGACGGACAGGATCAGCAGGATCAGCAGGATGCAGCAGTCACAACAAGACCTGCCGCAACCACTGTACCCGCGGTCACGACGACAACCGTTCAAACCACAACGACCGTGGCAACCACGACCACACCGGCTCCGGTTCTGCAGAACGGCAGCTTTCACCTCGATATTTCTTACGGAAATATCGACAAGGTCATTACGGATAATGGAAGCAAAAATAACATTGCGGAAGATCTCAAAAACCGGATCCGGAATGATCTGAACGCCAAGAATGCAGGAAATGTCCTGAAAGAGCTCAAAGTAGAAACGGAAAAAGAGGGCGATCTGGTCAAGCAGATCACCGTTTCATACAAAACCTATGATACAGCTGCCGCAGAAGCAATCGTTGACGAAGTGCTGGGCTCTGCCTTTACTCTGATCCGGGATCAAAAATATTACTTCTCTTTCACCGCCGATCAGAGCGCGCATAAAATCAGCTGCGATCAGGTTTTCTGCCGCTGGATCACTGAAAATGACTGCAAATTCTCTCTGGATTATACATGGGCAGCCGGTGAATCGGTCACTGTCCCAAATAACAAGCAGCAGGAGCTGTATGTGAAGTACGGCAAGCAGCTGGATCTGACCAAATTCAAACCGGATACAGGATATTATCTGACACCGAAAACAGATACAAACAGCAATGAGGATCAGACTCCGCCGACAGGCATTACCGTTTCGGATCAGGTCGAGCTGAAAAACAGCGGCATCTATGTCGGCGGCAAGCAGATCTTTGAGCGGAAAGACTGCATCATCAAGCTCACGGTCAATACCGATGAATCCGTACAGAAAAACTATGCACCGGACAGCTTTTCATGGGCAGAACTGAATGCTGACACGCCGGAGCTGAAATTCCAGACCGCAACGGATGACAAAAAGGTCGTCATTCAGAGTAATAACAGCAATAAGAAGACCTATACAGTCCCGAGCAAGTCGGAAGTCATATACAAACTGAAAACTGTTCTGCAAGGCCTCAACTATAAGCTTGAGGATCTCGGCAAAGCAAAAGAAACTTCGGTCACGCTCAGAATCTCAACACTGCCGAGTCTGTTCTCTGTGAATGTCTCATTCAATGACAGCGAGCAAACCAAAACAATAACCGTACAGCAGGACAACGGAATAATCCGGCTCCCGCTGCTGGTCAAGCAGGATGGCTGTGACTATTATCTCTCCTCCTATACTGTCGAACGTCATCGCAATACAACGGACGCTCCGGTCGATCTGACATGGGAGCAGGTTCGTTCTGCACTGAACAGTCAGCAGTCTTATTGCGAAGCCATATACAGCGATCAGCGGCATTGGTCCGCAAAAAAGGTGAATGCGGTCTACACAAGAATCGACAGCACCGAGAACAGTATTGCTGTCAGAGATCTGAAAGCGGCATTTTTCGGTGCATCACAGGTCAACCGGAATGAACATGTCATGACATGGGACTTCGATCAATCATTCACGTTTATAACTGACGTGAACAATATCAATATCATTATGATCGGCAGCGACCAGCAGATTTATCAACCTACCTTCACGAAGATCAGCAGCAGTGATGCGGATGAACCGGTAAGATACCGTCTGACATTGAATGTCCCGAGGGAATCCGTTCCGAATCTGCGCTATCTGCGCGTGCAGTCCATTTTTGACAGCTCGTCATCGGAAAACCCGATCGCGATCGAGGGCTTTGATCCGTTCTATATCTATGTTGATCATCAGGCGCCTGTCGTCAATTCTGCCCGCCACGAGTACAAATACGGCTGGTCAAAGACAAAAAGCTTTGCGTTCAGGTTCAGCGTCAGCGATGACGAGAATCCGGATAATCTGGCAAAAACGGACGACGATCAGCACGCGCTGGAGCAGATCAATCAGAACACGGATCTTGCATCCGTCAAGGAACTGCGCATCGGCGATCTGGTCTTTGCAAAGCCGGAAGACGGCTGGGGCAGCGGTGATGTGACCGGTATGCCCGTCCTGGAATCGGTCACCAGCGAGGAGATTGATCCGGAAACAAATGAGACAGTCAGCAAAATAGAAATGATTGCCAAAACTGTTCCGTACAGCATCAAGCTGTCGCCGGAAAAGAACGCGGAGGGCGTATTCAGCGGCTCGTTCAAGGCAGTGCTCACCCTGAATGATACGGCACAGACCTATTTTGAGAAAACGCTGCCGATTTCCGCATCCGATTTCTGCGGACTTAACAGCAATTCCCAGAACATCGACGTCCGCATCGACACCGCTGCACCGACCGTCAGCAGCATCACGATCGACAATCTGCTCGACGGAAAAGGCGGCGAACGCGTCCTCAAAGCAGGAGACACAAACGGTCTTGTTGTGCATGCAGATGTTACAGACGGTACGCAGTCCTCGAATATCCGCACAGTAGAGATGCAGTATGCAGGCCGCGATCCGCTGAAAGCTGATAATGTCAATCAGAAAAACTGGAACAGTGAGATGAAATTCAATCACGACGACACCAGCCGCAGAGGGCTTGTTGCCGTCACGGTCGAGGACTACGCCGGCAACCGCAGCACCTATTATTATGCACATGATCCTGCTGAAGATGCGGATCTTCCCGCTGCGAGCAGCAGTGCGGCTACGAATGTCGTCACAGACTTCCAGAAGCCGTCCGAGCCGGAATTTTCCGAGCTGCGCACACCGGATTATACACCTGACGATCAGTCCCGAAAGTGGTACAAGGACTATCTGGATATGCCGTTCTCCGCAGCGGACGAGGGCGATATCTGCTCCGAGATCCGCACGCTGAAATGCAGGATCAATGACGGCAGCTGGTTCGATCTCATTCTGCGCGATTACATTGCAGCAGATGTGCTGACCGATCCGGAAATTGCGGATCTGCTGAAAAACAACAAGTTCTATCTGCATTTTGAAGCAGATACGAAAAATAACAGGGCATTCCATGCTTATCTTTATTGCGCCGGCTATACGGATATCAAGATCCCGATCTCCGAAGATCTGTTCCGGCTGAAGGATTCCGGCGACCTGACCGTCGAAACAAAGTCTGTTGACTACGCCGGCAACGAAAGCCCGACTGCGAAACAGACGATCTTCATCGACAACACGGATCCCTCTGCGGACACGCATTTCGATGCGATCACCCACCATACGGAGCATCCGATCGCGCAGACAAAGTTCGGCGTGTTCTCCTCCGATACGATCCACATCCGCGTCGCGATCTCCGATACCGATGACAATGCACCGTCTTCCGGTATTGAAGAAGCAACCCTGCACTTTGCAGAAAAAGACTACACCGGAGAGATCAGCGAAGATTATGCGAAGCACCAGACCATTGCGGATTTCCGCATTCCGGTCGAATCCTATATTGCCGGCACTGCGACGATCACGGTCAAGGATCATGTCGGACGCAGCTTTACAAGCGAGGCACTGCTCTCCGAAAAGGAAAGCACGCTGATCATGCTTGAAACCAACAAGCCGGAGCTTCCCGATCCGACGGTCGAGGGACCGAACCGCTGCGACGGCAGTGATGATAAGGTCTGGTACAGCGGCGATGTCAAGGTGACCTATTCTGTCACGGACGAGCAGTCCGGTCTGGCAGACGTCAATTTTGAGCGCATCCACCAGAACGGCAACCACACCGACCGGATCCAGAAACCTTACAGCGAGCTCGATAAGAAGACGACCACAGGCGAATATACGCTTGAAACACAGGAAGGCGTTGACGGTCAGGCGGATTTCAGGATCCGTGTCAGGGACAATGCGGGCAATCTCTCAGAAAACACGCTGACTGTCTACAAGGATATCCAGAAGCCGTATGTCGCAGGATTTCAATTTGTGGATACCAGATCGTTTGCATCCGAGCATCCGGATCAGATCGTCGCACGGATCGGCGACCGTTACGGGCACTTTTCCAAAAATACCACCACTTTGCGTGTGACTGTCCGCGATGACCGCGGTGCAAGCTCCGGCATCAAATCTGTCACATGCGCACTCTATCTGCCGGACGGAACGCTCTATCACGAACCGGTGACCGTCACCCTAACGGATCAGAATCCGATTGAACCGGACGGCAGCAGGATTGTCAGCTTTGAACTGCCGGAAGGCTTCAAGGGCGATATCGCTGCATGGGCGGTCGATAACGTGGAGAACAATTCCGATACGTTCTATACAGACGGCTTTGCAGCAGAGGATGACACGCGCCATCAGGCGACCTCACATCTGACGATCACGCTTCCGCAGACGGACAAGCGCGATGTCAGCGGTCTGCCGCTCTATAACCAGAATGTGACTGCAAAGCTGACCGCAGAGGACAGCTTCTCCGGCATCCGGTTCATCGAATGGAGCACCTCCGATTTTGAGGACTGGCAGCGCGTTGATATCAACCAGAACGGCGATGTCATCGGCGAAGGCTGGACGGTCACGCAGAAGGACCGGAACCTTGCCGTCAAAGCAGAGGCGGATCTGACCGTCATCAAAGACGCAAATGCCGATTTCATCCGGCTGCGCATCACTGACAATTCCGGCAACACCTCCGAGGATTCTGTCAGCTTCAGCATTGACAAGCAGGCGCCGCACATCACAGTCGGCGGACTGAACCCCTCGCAGCAGACTGCCTACTACAACCACGATATCACTGCAAATGTCGCGATCGCAGAGCGCAATTTTGCTGCACCGACAGTCAACGGCGGCAATGACGGCGGCTATGCTGCGGATCCCAATTCCCCTGAAAATACCGATCAGTATATCCATGCAAAGCAGTATGTCTACAACACCGACGGCACCTACTCGCTGACGGTGGACGACGTTGACCTTGCAGGCAATGCGACCGACTCGGCATACCGCTCCGGCGACTTTGTCATCGACAAGACTGCCCCGCAGGCAGCACTCACCTTCCGCAGACAGAGCGGCGGTGCCGTCGATCCGAAGAAGAATCCGTATATCAGCGAGGCGGTCAGCGCGACGTTTACGGTCACCGAGCTGAACTTCGATCCGGCACGCGCAGTTGTCTCGATCAACGGGCAGAACTATGTGCCGGATGCAAAGGACTGGAAGACCGAGCAGAACAATGTGCATATCCTGACGATCCCGGCGGCGAAATTCACCGATAACCAGCGCTATACCGTTGCGGCATCCGCGACCGATCTGGCAGGCAATTCTTCCGGTACCATGACCGCGGAATTTGTTGTGGATACGGTCGATCCGGAAATCGAGATCTCCGGCTTTACTGCGGCAAACAAGGATCGCGTGGCGCCGGTCATCAAATCTTCCGATGAAAACTATTCCGAATGGGAACTCAGGCTGACCAGAAACGGCGAGGAATGCACGCTCAAAACGGATGACGGCGCAGGCACGTTCACATTCGCAGTTCCCGGCACCGGCAAGACGATCTCCGGACACTGGGAAACGCTCGATTCCGGCAAGACGCGCCGCTTCACATTCGATGATTTCCCGCATGAGGAAGCATTTGACGGCGCCTACAAGCTGACGCTCACTGTCACGGATCAGTCCGGCAGAAAGACATCGGAAACCGGCGAATTTACCGTCAACCGCTTCGGTTCGGTCTTCACCGTGACCGATTACGAGGAGATCAACAGGAAGCATCTCCCGCAGGCACAGGATATCGAGATCGTCGAGCGGAATGTCGATCTGCATGCAGATGACAGCGAGATCATTGTCGTTGTGGACAAGGGCTCCGCGACCGTGCAGCTGAAGGACGATGACTATACCGTTTCGGAGCCGGTGCTGCTCGATGACAAGTCCGGCTACGAATACACCTACATCATCAAGGCGGAGAATTTCTCGCAGGATCTCGATTATAAGATCACGATCAGCACGACCGATGCGGCGGGCAATGCGAATGTCAGCACGAACCGCGGCGCAGAGCTGGACTTCACGGTCGATACGCATGTGCCGGAGTTCATCTGCGATGACCTCTTTGACCGCGCGGAATACCGCGAATCCGAGAAGGAGTTCCGGCTGAATGTCAATGAGCCGCTGCGCTCGATCCGCGTGACCACAAGCGACAATGAGGTGCTGCTGGACGAAGAAGACGACAGCCTGCTCGGACTTTCCGACACAAGCTTCAGCTTCTCGGTGCCGGCATCGAACAACTCGCGCATGATCACCGTCGAACTGCAGGATCTCGCGGGCAATACCACAAAAAAAGAATTTGAAAACCTGCTCGTCACCGAAAATATGGCGCTCTATATGCTCCATAAAACATGGGTGCGGAAGGTCGGAACCGGCGGACTTGCCGGCGTCGGCGGTATCGGCGCATTCCTCGGCATCCGCAATGTCAGAAGAAAAAAGAACGGCTTCTAATCAGAAGTCCATGTCAGATACGAAAGGGTGCGGAAACGGCGGATCGCTTTAAGCTGTTTCCGCTCTTTTCGGGGATCAAAACACAGGAGGATATCTATGCAGTCGGAAGAACTCGAACGTTTATTGCAGGCGGAAACCATATCCGGCGACATACTCGGCAGACTGATTCTGGAAAATGATATCAGACATTACAGACAGCAGCTCGGCATGCCGGACGACACAGAGAGCGCACCCGTCGGGCAGACGGCACTGGATGCGCTCACGGAAAAGATCAGCACCGTCGAGGATGCGGAAACGCTGGAATGCTATCTGGCGCTCCGCAGCTACATCCGCTATGCACAGGCGATCTCCTATGCCTACAACCAGCAGGCGCAGAACGGCTTTTGCAGACTACTGATGTACATGACGCAGGCGCAGCAGGTCGAGCATGCGCGCTATACGCTGGAAATGCTGCCGATGATCATGACGGAGCGCCAGTTCAGCGAGATGCCGCCCCCCGGCAGGATCGCTAGACGGCGCGGTGTCGCGATCGTTGCGGACTGCTTCCCCTGCCGCCCGAAATGCCTCGATGCAAATGACTATTTTGTGGAACCGGATCTCGATTGTTTTCAGGAGATGATGAGTCTGGAGCATGCCGCAGAAATGGCAGATAAGCTGGAATATTTCCGGAATGATCTGCTGCGGGAGGGGCTCCGGCGGCAGTCGGCATACAACAAGCTGTTCGAGCTGCTCGCAGAGCGGCTTGACATGGAAGCGTTCACCGTATTCTGCACGGATATTTCCGGCATCACGGTGCAGATCGACGAGTTCAATGCACAGCAGGCGGATCTGCAGGAGGAGCTGACCGGAGAGGGCGCCGCGCTGGAGCGCAAGGAGGAGATCCTGCGCACGGTGTTCCGTCCGATCGACCTGCATGACGCGGCATTTTCGGAGCAGTCCGTCAGCAGACTGCGCGCGTCCCTGCAGGATCTCAGCATCTTCCGGACATCGGCGGATCCTGCGCTGATGCTGCTCGAAGAAGGGTGAGCAGATGGAGTACAAGAAGGGAATAGACGGCAATTCTGCTGCCGTCGGTCAGGTTCTTGCGCCGGATCTGCAGGTGCACGGTGTCTCCGGAAATCTGTTCCGCGTCATGCGGCAGTCCTCTGCGATGAACAAGCTTGCGACGCTCAAAACGACCAAGCTGCCCGCAGCGCCGGATGATGACGATACCCTGTGCATCGAAAAGGACAATCTGCGCATTCTGTTCGAGAATTTCTCGACGCTCGGCGGCGGACTGAAAACCACCACGCACCGGCTTGCGGATGCACTGATGATCAAGTTCACCGAGAGCGGCTCCAAGGAGCGGACGGTCATGCTTTCCGTTGAGGAATACATGCGCCTCTGCGAGCTGAAAAACAGCACAGAGGTCAAAAAGCAGATCGGCTCCGACCTGAAAACGCTGCTGAATATGCATCTGGATTTTCAGAAATCCTCGAACCGCGAGCAGAGCATGCAGGACATCCGGCTCTGCAGCGAAACCAAGATCCGCAACAATTTCATCTTCTTTACATTCACCGAGGAATTTTTCGCGATCATGAAGTCCATGCCGGTCATGCCCTATCCGGAAAAGCTGTTCCGCATCAACCTAAAGCGCAATCCGAACAGCTATTATTTCCTGAAAAAGCTCTCCGAGCACAAGAAGATGAACTATTTTAAGAAGAATGCGGATACGATCAGCGTCAAGACACTGCTCGGCAGTACGCCGGAGCTGCCGACCTATGACGAGGTCATGGAGACAGACCGCGCCCTCACCAGACGCATCATTGAGCCGTTTGAACGCGACATGAACGAGCTCTCCGATGTGCTGGACTGGGAATACTGCCATACCAGCGGCACGCCGCTCACGGACGCCGACCTTGCCAATTTCAATTATCATGTGTTCAGCGGACTGCTCGTGCGCATCCGCTGGATCGACTACCCCGAACTGAAAAAGAAGAAAAGGAAGTCAAGCAAATGAATAAGATCATTGTTCAGGTCTATCTTCCTGTGAACGGCATGACATACGAGATCCGCCTGCCGGATAATATGTATGTCCGCGATGTGACAGATGTGCTCTCGGAGCTGTTTGCGGAGATCGCAAAGGGCTTTTACAGCAGCAGCACAAACAATGTGCTCTGCTTCCGGGATCAGGGCGAAAGCCTGCCGCAGGACCGCACCCTGCGGGAGCTGGGCATCTGCAACCGCTCCCGTCTGATGTTTATATAATCTGCATGCTGAGGTGCAAACTATGCTGTTAGTTACATTTTTGCAGAACGCGTATGTCAACACGACCGTTCTGCCCGATAAGAAAACCGGTCACTATAAGATCCGCCACAGCATTCCGGATCTGACGGAAGATATCATCATCGACGGCATCAATCAGCGCTGGATCATCTCCGGCGGCGAGCAGTATCAGATCATTGACGACGAAGGCAATGCGCTCCCCCGCGCCGAGATCGGCGATGAGGATGTGCTTTCGCTGCGCGTCAACGGGATGAAGTGTACGCTCATCATCGAGCCGATCCGCGATGAGAAAAACTGCTTTATCAAGTTCTGTGCCGCTTCCAAAGCCGGACAGGATTATGCGATCCACATCGGCAGCCAGCCGGATAACGACATTGTTCTGGACGATCTGTACATTTCCGGCGACCATGCCGTCATCTCCCGCGAAAACGGCGTCTGGTATGCCGAGGACTGCAAGAGCCGCAACGGCACCTATCTCAATAACCGCAAGATCGCGCCGCATACGCGCACGGCACTTGCAGTCGGCGACGTGGTCTTTCTGGTCGGCTATAAATTCGTGATCTGTGCGGATTTCATTGCCGCGAACATTCAGTTTGACCGCGCTGTCCGTGCCGACTGGCTGATTCCGGTACAGTTTCCGGAATTTGTCCGTCCGGTCGAGAGCAAAAACGCCGAGCCGGTGCAGTATTTCTACCGCACGATCGACCTCGGCGAGAGCAAGCCGGATCTGCATGAGATCTCGCTGCTTCCGCCGGAGCGCACGATGAAAAAGGATGAGCCGTCGATTTTGCTGTCGATGGGCTCGTCGATCAGCATGAGCACCGCGACCGTTCTGATCGCGGCATATTCCGCTGTCGCTGCGCATTACCGTCACACGAATTTTTCGTATGTCGTGCCGTCGTTCATCATGGCGGGCAGCATGGTGCTGTCCTCGCTCATCTGGCCTGCGATCATCAAGCGGAACAATGCCAAGCACCTGAATGCCGAGGAAGAAACGCGCATCAAGGATTATCAGGAATATATCATGCAGCTGCGGGATGCCGTCAGCGTCATGAAGGATCAGGAGAAGGAATATCTCTGCAAAAAATATCTGGGGCTGGATGCCTGCATGTCCCGCGTGATCTCCCGCGACCGCCTGCTCTGGAGCAAGAGCATCGGGGACGAGGATTTCATGCGCGTGGTGCTCGGCATCGGCGATCTCGAATCCGAGGTGCAGGTCAAATATGCAGAGAACACCGATGCTTTTTTCAAGGACAATCTGCGCTATGACATGATGCAGTTTGTCAGCGAGGAACGCGTTGTCGAGAATGTCCCGATCACGCTTTCGCTGAACGGCGGCTGCATCTGCGGCATCAACGGCTCCAAAGAGAGCGCCTTTGAGCTGCTCCGGAGCATGGTCGTGCAGCTGACCGCCCTGTATTCCTATGACGAGCTGAAGCTGATCTTCATTTACGATGAAGACGATGCGGAACAGTGGGATTATGTGCGCTGGCTGCCGCATACATGGAATGCGGACAACACCTTCCGCTATATCGCCTGCACCGAGGACGATATCAAGGAACTGACGCATGAGCTGGAAAAGGAGCTCGACAACCGCACGAACCGCAAGGACGACGCATTCCCGAAAATCCTCATCATCGCGATCGATAAGAAAAAGCTCGAAAGCATTGACATTCTGCCGGTTCTGCTGCGCGAGCGCGAGCTGCTCGGCATCAGCCTGCTGACCGCTTTCGGCATGTACAATTACAGCAATTCGGATCTGATCGTGGAGCTCGCGGACGGCAGCTGCAAGCTCTATGACCGCGTGCAGAGCCGCGTCACGGATTTTGTGCCGTATCAGGTCACAAAGGACTTTGATCCGTATTTGCAGGCAATTTCCAATATCCGGCTGGATATCAGCACGGAGAAGAACCAGCTCCCGAAGATGCTGACCTTCCTCGACATGTTCCATGTGTCCAATGTGCAGCATCTCAACAGCCCGATGCGCTGGCAGGAGAACAATCCGATCAAATCGCTGAAAACCGAGATCGGTATTGCACCGTCCGGCGACATTTTCTGCATCGACATGCACGAAAAATATCACGGCCCGCACGGTCTGATCGCCGGCACCACCGGTTCCGGTAAGAGTGAGAGCATCATCACGGTCATTCTGTCGCTCGCGGTCAATTACAGCCCGGAGGAAGTCGCATTCGTCATCGTGGACTACAAGGGCGGCGGACTTGCCGACGCGTTCAACGATGTCCGCGAGGAGACTGTCAACGGCAAGACCGTCGAGGTGCAGCATAAGCTGCCGCATATCGTCGGCACCGTCACAAACCTCGACGGCGCAACGATCGAGCGCGCGTGCATTTCGATCGAGACCGAGCTGAAACGGCGGCAGCGTCTGTTCAAAAAGGCGCGCCGGCTCTCCGATGAAGGCACAATGGATATCTACAAATATCAGCAGCTTCGCCGTCAGGGCGCCGACCTCGAAAGCCTGCCGCATCTGTTCATCGTCTGCGACGAGTTTGCAGAGCTGAAAGCCGACCGCACCGATTTCATGGACCTGCTGGTCAGTGCGGCGCGTATCGGACGAAGCCTCGGCATTCATCTGATCCTCGCGACACAGAAGCCGGATTCCGTTGTCAGCCCGCAGATCTGGAGTAATTCCCGTTTCAAGATCTGCCTGAAGGTGCAGGAGAAAGAGGACAGCCGCGCGGTCATCCACTGTCCGGACGCGGCGGAGATCAACACCACGGGACGCTTCTATTTTCAGGTCGGCTATAACGAGGTATTCAGCATGGCACAGTCCGCATGGTGCGGCGCTGACTACATCGAATCGGACGGCTTTGTGCGCAATGATATCGGCACGGTCGAGGTCATCGGCAACACCGGTACGGCGGTCTATGAAAAGAGCCGCAAACCCGTGATCCATGCGGATGCCGGACAGCATGTTGTCTCGCAGCTTGTCGCGGTCAGAGAGTACCTGATCGAAGCGGCAAAGGACATGGAAGTCCGTCCGCTCTGGCTGGAGCCGATCCCCGCAAAGCTCTCGCTGCGCGCGCTCTACGATGAAGCAGGCGCAAAGCCGGTCAGCGTGCCGGAGCCGCTGGAGCCGGTCATCGGCAAGCGCGACGACCTCTACAACCGCATTCAGGAGATCATGCGCATTTCGTTCTCGGAAAACGGCAATGTGCTCGCATTCGGTGCAGCCGGCAGCGGTCTCGATATGTTCTTCATTTCGCTGATCTATTCGCTGATCTACGGCTACCGCGCCGATCAGGTCAATCTCTATATCATTGATTTCGATGCGGGATTTCTGAAGGCGTTTCAGGATGCACCGCATGTCGGCGACGTCGTGACGAATGAGCAGGACAGCGATGCCGTCACGATCGTGGAAGCGCTCCGCAAGGAGATCGCACGCCGCAGCAAGCTGTTCTCTGCATACCGCGGCGAATATACCGAATACTGCAAACACAGCGGCGCAGAACCGCTCCCGCGCATCGTGCTTCTGATCAATAACTATACCGAATTTGCCGAGAAATGCGGCGATAACGTGACCAATTCGCTGATGTATATTGCGCGTGAGGGCATCAAGCGCGGTGTGTATCTGGTCATCGGTACCGCTGCGATCAACATAAACTACCGCCTGCGGCAGTATATCCAGCAGACGCTCATGTTCCGCATGAACGATGCCACGGACTATGCAAGCATTCTCGGCAGAACCGGCGGCATCACGCCCTCGGAGTGTCCGGGCAGCGGTATCATCAAAGAGGAAGACATCACCTATAAATTTCAGGTCGCGGATATCTTCGATATCGTGCCGCGCGATGAGGACGACGACAGCCTTGCAGATCAGGATGCCGGCAAGGAGATCCGACAGCTCTGTCAGGACGTCTGCGCGCGCGGAGACGCGTTCCGTGCGGTCTCCTATCTCGATGCGGTATCGGAACCCGAACAGCCTGAAACAGCCGCTCCGGCGCCGCAGAAGCCCGCTGCGCACAAGCCCGCCGCATCAGCGCCCGATGTTGCCGCGCCGCTCCCTGCTGTCTCTGACGGCAAAACCGGCATCCCGATCGGCATTGCAAACAATCGGAACTACTGCTATGATTTCAGCGACAAGTATCTGACATTCGTTTCTGCAGCAGATCCCGCGACGCTGATCCCGTTTGCGCAGCATCTTGCCAATATGCTCGCGCAGGATCCGGATGCGCAGGTCTATGTGCTGGATCCGACCGGTGCGCTCAAACAGGAGAACAGCAGCTATACCTGCTTCACCACCGCCGAGGAGATCTATGAGTGGAACCGCATCTATAAAGAGGAAGCGGAGCGCCGCTGCGGACTCCTGAAAAAGAATCCGGACGGCACCTATTCGATGCAGACGGATGAACCGCCGGTCTATGTCATCATTCCATACTTCCAGAATCTCTGCGCTGCCGACAAAACAAATCTGACGATCGTCAACCTCAAGAGCATCGTCACGCAGCTGCCGGAGATCCACTACCATTATATTATACTGGATACGCCGGAGATGATGAACGGCACACGCGGCGCCTACTTCCATCTCATCAAGGATCTGGATGACATCACCGATCTGAGTCAGTTCGATACCGAAAAGCACCGCGACTGGTTCGATGCGTCCGGCATCTGGCTCGGTGAGCAGCTTGCCGAATCCGATTTCTTTGCGCTGGACCGCCCTGCTCCGGTCATGACAGAACGCGACGGCGTCGTGATCCGCAATCGGATCGCGGAGACCGTTTTCCGCAGATTCGGGTAAAAATCCGCCCGAAATCGGGGCTAAAAAACAGCAAACGGAATGGTATCTGACAGCAAAAATAGTGGCAAAAAACAGCAAAAAATTTTTTTGCGCATCAGAAACCGCGTATTTTCGTGCGTTTGGAAAATACCTTTTTCCTAAAATACCTAAAATATTAAGCGCGCACTTTTTTGCCGGCACGAAAATCGCGATGTGGTATAATAAGATCATCAAAGCGACGGTGCTTTGAAATAAAATACTATTTCAGGAGGAATCCAAATGCCTAACGTTATTGATTTCCGAGAAGGTACAGACGCTGTACTGACCACTGCTACACAGCTCGACGGTCTGGGCGATGAATTTGCAAGAATCTACACTTCGCTCTACACCCTGATCGAGTCTGATCTCGCACAGAACTGGAAGGGCGAGGACGCAGATGCATTCCGCAATGTCGCAGAAAACCAGAGACCGGTTTTCGAGTCCATGCGCGAAGTCATCGGTGAGTATGCAACCTTCCTCCGCCAAACCGCAAATGCACATGAAGCACGTATGCAGGACAGCCGCAGCGCTTCCAATCAGGTCACATTTTAATTGAAATAAGAATAAAGGAGAGATTATTATGCCGAATCCCCAGCAGCTTTATGTAAATTCCGATATGATCCGTGCACTTGCACAGCAGATCAGACAGATTTCAGGTCAGATGAAGAACAACATCAACGATGTCGCTCTCAAGATCAAGAGCACCGAGAGCATCTATGTTGCAGAGAGTGCTACCGAGATGCGCGACAAGTTTGAAGCTCTGAAGCCGGAGCTCGAAAAGTACGAAGCTTACCTGCTGAAGGTCGCGAACTATCTGGAGCAGAACGTCGCAGAGCCGATGGAGATCGTCGAGCAGGTCGCGATCCAGAACGTCGCTGCGATCAAGAAGCCTCAGTAATTCGCTTGCCGCTTCAATACGCTGCGTGAATCTGCACCGCTTCACTTTGCTGCAGCGGTGCAGTATGATGCAATCGAATCGTTCGTTCAGCCCTGCGCTGCACATGGCACTCCGGAGCCTCCTCCTTCGCTTCCGGAGTGCCCGTTAAGCCGGACGCATCCGTGGTCTGCACGACGCTGAAGCAGATTTCGTATCATTCAAAAAGAGAGGTTACGTATAAAAATGAAGACACGCAAATTATCGGTCGGTCTGTCTTTGATCACCTTGCTGGCTTTGACTGGTTGCAATGCAGAAAGCTTTTTCAACGGCACATCGTCTTCTTCCGCAAATAATACCGAACAGGCTCAGCAGGCGGTTCCCATTAACGCCGTTGAAGAACACAGCATCAAAACTGATACACCGTACAAGACAATCGGTGACGAAGAAGGTGTGCTGTTTGAAACAGCACTGAATGAGGACGACATTGCAGGAAATGCAGAGGTCGGACTATATGACGATTCTCACAACAAGGTATCGGATCTGTATGATGACGGCTCGCACGGCGACAGAATCGCAGGCGACGGCATTTATGCCTGCCGGTATGTTCCGGATGTGACGGAAGAAACACAGAAGGAATATTCCATTAAGATCGGTGACTATGAAACCGAGCCGAAATCTGTGCGGTTCTTTGATCCGCTTACGGAAGAAGATTTTAAGACGGTTGATACCTTACGGGACCGCTGCGATGTCATTACGGAACGGTTCAAAGATACAGGCGGCAATATTCCTGATGACAAGCGTGATGATGCTCTGGAAGAAGTCCGGATGCTGTTCGAGGAAATGGAACAGAACGGAGAGGTTATTGAATACCGCGTCAATGAGCATCAGAATGTTGTCGCAAAGCTGAGCAGCGGTATTTCATACTTTTATAGTGTACCGGTCGAAGGTTTGGACAGCGGCAGCGCGGTCAATGATATCTCTATTGCCACTTATCAGCCTTTCAAAAGCCACTATACCGGTTCCACAAGTTCTTACCAAAGCTGTCCGGATGACGGTGCAACTGCCATTGCAAATGAGTTTAGCAATGTCAATTTTGATGTAAACTCGGATGACACTACTGTTTCACCCGAGGTGGTGAAAAACTTTGGATCGAATCAGATCATTCTGTGGCACGGTCACGGCGAATATGACAGAGTGTTGCACTCATTTATCAAGACATATTATTTCAATACTTCCTCTGTCGGGACAAGCAAGGATTATATTGAAGACAGATTACTCCCCGGCAGTGACGGTTGTATCGGATTCACCTACAAATACGTGCAGGCATACTGCGGTGATATGACAAATACGCTGCTGTATCTTGGATGCTGTGAGAGCGGCTATGACGGTTGGCTTGCTTCAACATTCCTTGAAAAGAACTGTAACGCTGTCGTTGTAAACGATCACTCGATCCTCACAATCTATAATCTTGAAATGATCCGCAGTACGGCAAAATATCTGGCAGAGGAAAAGAAGTTCCTGTGGTTCAAGATCGGTCACCGTACCCTTAGCGAAGCACTTAAGCAGGCGAAAAAAGATCACGGTGAAACGGATGGATATGAAGATCGCCCCAGAGGAAAGTACAAAGCAAGCCCGTATATTTACGGAAACAGCAGCTATATGATCGAAGAAGCTGTTGAGGATGAGCTGGAATCCGGTTCTGAGAACCAGATTGAAGTGACCGGTTCCATCAGTCTTGATACGGTTTATGTAAGCGTCGGTGTCGGTGAAAGCGCCACCGTCAATATCTCCAGCTATCCGACCGGCTACGATGCATCCAAGTTCAGATGGAGCATTGAGGACACCAGCATTGCGACAAACTCCGGCGGAACGATTACAGGTGTTTCTGCTGGCAGCACGATCCTGAAGGTGGAATCTACAGACGGCAGATTCAGTCAGTTCTGCGGCATTACCGTCAGCTGATCACTGCGGAATCATCAGAACTGCTAACAAATCCCCAATACCAATCAGCAATCCTTTTCATAATTGAGTGAGACAAAAGCGACCGCAAGAAATTACGGTCGCTTTTGTCGTATATACGTACATCTTGCAGATTCCGTTCAGTCACGAATCCGGCACATTCTTTCGGTAACAACTGGGGAACCGCATTTTTGCCGTTTTGACAGATACATACAACTTGATATAGGATGTACGCACATGTATGTGGAATATTTTGAGATTTGCTCGGTCAAGTTGCACAATGAATCAGATTTTTTCTTGTATATTACAGCCGAAAATCAACGTTTTGTATTGACATTGTACAAAAATAAGAGTAAAATAGATGTACGGGAAGCCGAAATCCGCTTCTTAATAATCATTGACTGGAGGAAATCCTATGAAAAAAACAGCCCAAAAGATCACAGCAGCAATTCTCTGCGCGTCCATGGCTGCATCCCTTGCCGCATGCGGAACGAATGCTGCACCTTCCGGCACATCGTCTGAAAACAAGCCCGCTTCTTCCAATAAGGGCGGCTCCAAGACAGTCGGTATCGCAATGCCGACCAAAGCGCTCGAGCGCTGGAACCGTGACGGCGAATACCTGAAAGGTCAGTTTGAAAATGCAGGCTATAAGGTTGAACTGAAGTACTCCGATAATGACACAAACCAGCAGAACAATGACATCCAGGGCATGATCGCAGACGGCGTCAACCTGCTTCTGATCGCCGCGATCGACGGCAACACCCTTTCCCAGACGCTCGACGATGCAAAGAAAGCGAATATTCCGGTCGTCGCATATGACCGACTCATCATGAACACCGATGCGGTCAGCTACTACGTTTCCTTCGACAACTACACCGTCGGCAAGCTGCAGGGCGAATTTGTCAGAGATCAGCTTGACCTCGATAACGCTGACGGTTCGTTCAATATCGAATTTACCGCGGGCGATCCCGCCGACAACAACGCAGGCTACTTCTTCAACGGCGCATACGATGCTCTGAAGTCCTACATTGATTCCGGCAAGCTCGTGATCCCGTCCGGCAAGAAGGTTTTCGAGCAGGTCGCGACACCGGGCTGGTCTACCGATACCGCACTGGAAAACATGCAGAACACCCTCGCATCCTACTACTCTGACGGTACTGTGCTGGATGTTGCACTCTGCTCCAATGACTCCACCGCACTTGGCGTCGCACAGGCAATCAAGTCTGACTACGCAGGCGACAACACCCCGATCGTCACCGGTCAGGACGGCGATATCGCAAACCTGCGCAACATCGTGGACGGCGTCCAGACGATGACCGTTTACAAGAACGTCAGCGATGAAGCCGGCGTGACACTGGAAGTCTCCAAACAGATCCTCGAAGGCAATTCGCCTGACGGCTCTCTGATCAGCTCGCTTTCTGCCGAAGCAACATATGACACTGAATCCTACAACAACGGTGTTAAGACAGTTCCTTCTTATCTGCTTGTACCGTATGTCATCACCAAGGACTCGCTCCAGAAGCTCGTTGACACCGGTCTCTACAAGTGGGACAGCAGCAATAAATATCTCGAATCCACTGCTTCGACAACCTGATGATTTCGATTTGAAACCGAACATCTCAGCAGCAGGGCGGGCAATGCCTGCCCTGCTTTTTTACGGATCGTTTGCCGTATGCATCCGGAAAAACGATCCGAAATATGAAAAAAGGAGGAATCCACTTGGCTGATTACATCCTTGAAATGAAAAATATCACAAAGGAATTTCCGGGCGTCAAGGCACTCGATCAGGTCAATCTCAAGGTCGAACGCGGTGAGATCCACGCACTGGTCGGCGAAAACGGTGCCGGAAAATCCACGCTGATGAATGTACTCAGCGGAACCTATCCCTTCGGCTCCTACACCGGCGATATCGTCTACAACGGCAAGGTCTGTCAGTTCAAAACACTGCATGACAGCGAAGAAGTCGGCATCGTCATCATTCATCAGGAGCTCGCGCTGATTCCGGAACTCTCGATCGGCGAGAACATGTTCCTCGGCAACGAGCGCAAGGGACGCTTCGGCATCGACTGGGACCGCACCTATCATGAAGCCAGCGAACACATGCGGCAGGTCGGTCTGAAAGAGGAACCCACCACCCTCATCAAAGATATCGGTACCGGCAAGCAGCAGCTCGTCGAAATTGCAAAGGCACTCAGCAAAAAGGTCAAGCTGCTGATCCTCGATGAACCGACGTCCTCGCTGAATGAGGAAGATGCAAAAATGCTGCTGGATCTGCTGCTGCACTTCAAAGAAGAAGGCATGACGTCCATCATCATCTCGCATAAGCTGAACGAGATCTCTTATGTCGCAGATAAGATCACCGTCATCCGCGACGGCACCACGATCGAAACGATCGACAATGCCGATCACAATATCAATGAAGACCGCATCATTCAGGGCATGGTCGGACGAGAGCTCAGCGACCGCTACCCTGCCCGTGAGCATCATGTCAGCGAGAAGATCGGCATGGAAGTCAAAAACTGGACGGTGCATCATCCGCTCTATACGGAGAAAAAGGTCGTGGACGGCGTTTCGTTCAATGTACACCGCGGCGAGATCGTCGGATTCTCCGGCTTGCAGGGTGCAGGCAGAACCGAGCTGGCAATGTCCATTTTCGGCGGCTCATACGGCACGAATATTTCCGGCAGCCTGAAAATCGACGGCAAGCCGCAGACACTCAAAACTGTCCGCGAAGCGATCGAAGCCGGTCTTGCCTATGTCACAGAAGACCGCAAGGGCAACGGACTGATCCTGACCGAGAGCATCGCGAAAAACACCACGATGTCCCGTCTGGACAAGGTTTGCAGCAAGGGCATCATCGACACGGACAAGGAAAACGCCGTCGCCGAGGAATACAAGGAAAAGCTCCGCACCAAGACGCCTTCCGTTCAGCAGGAGGTCGGCAATCTTTCGGGCGGCAATCAGCAGAAGGTGCTGCTGGCAAAATGGATGTTTGCCGATCCGGAGGTGCTGATCCTCGATGAACCGACGCGCGGCATTGATGTCGGCGCGAAATACGAGATCTACTGCATCATGAACGATCTCGTTGCGCAGGGCAAATCCGTCATCATGATCTCATCGGAAATGCCCGAACTGCTCGGCATGTGTGACCGCATCTATGTCATGAACGAAGGAAAAATGGTCGCAGAGATGCCTGCTTCCGAAGCGACGCAGGAAAAGATCATGGCGGCGATTCTCCAATCCGATAAACAATAAGTGAGGAATGCAATATGAACACAAAGACCTTTATCAAGAAATACACCATGGTCATTGCGCTTGGTGTTGTTTTCATCCTGTTTGCAGTCCTGACGGGCGGACGTCTGCTCTATCCGCAGAACCTCTCGAATCTGCTGCTGCAAAACGCATATGTGCTTGTCATGGCATGCGGCATGCTGCTCTGCATTCTGACGGGCGGCAACATCGACCTTTCTGTCGGCTCGACGGTCTGTCTGGTCGGCGCGATCGCCGCGCAGCTGCTCGCGAACACCGGCATGCATCCGATCGTTGTCATCTTCCTCTGTCTGGCACTGTCCGTGCTCATCGGCATCTGGCAGGGCTTCTGGATCGGCAACATCCACATTCCCCCGTTTATCTGTACGCTGGCAGGCATGTTCCTGTTCCGCGGTCTCGGCCGTGCGATCCTCGGTTCCAAGACCGTTCCGATCGCAAACCAGACCTTCCTGAACATTTTCGCATCGTATATCAATGTCCCCGGAATTGATAACGATACCAAATGGTCGGCATTCATCGTCGGCATCGCAATCGCAGCATTCCTGCTTTTCAACACCTACCGGAGCAGACTGCAAAAGGAAAAGAAGGGCTATAAGCAGGCATCTGCTGCGTCCGAATTCGGCAAGATCGCTGTCATCGACGCGCTTGTACTGTTCTACACATGGAAGCTTGCGCATTACAAGGGCATTCCGGTCATGGCACTGTGGGTGCTGGCAGTTGTCCTGATCTACGCATTCATCACCTCGAAGACCGCATTCGGCAGATATTTCTATGCAGTCGGCGGCAACGAGAAGGCAACCAAGCTTTCCGGTATCAACACCGAAAAGGTGTACTTCATGGCATATACCTCGATGTCTCTGCTGGCAGGTCTTTCCGGTCTGCTCATGGCAGCGCGTATCGGCTCCGTCAACGGCGATACCGGTAACTCCTTTGAAATGGACGCGATCGGTTCCTGCTTCATCGGCGGCGCATCCGCATACGGCGGCAGCGGTACGGTTCCGGGCATCATGGTCGGCGCGATCCTGCTGGGCGTCATCAATCAGGGCATGTCGATCATCGGTCTGGACAACAACTGGCAGTATGTCGTCAAGGGCGCAGTTCTGCTCGTCGCTGTTATCTTCGATGTCGTTTCCAACCACAAAACCGGCAAGGCAGGCTGATTTTCCGAACAAATCAGCAGCATCCGAAAGGAGCACAGGATCATGCAGAATCAGAATACCGATCCGCAGAAGAAGAACAAAGCCTATACGGCAGCCGCGCTGCGTGCGCTGGTATCCGGCTATCTGATCTATCTTGGATTTCAGATCATGACAAATCAGGATACGACGATGCCGGTCACGACCGCAAGGCTGCTCGGCAGCATCATGATACTGGCGGCGCTGCTGTTTGCAGGCTATGTGCTGTACCGGCTGAAAACGGATCTTACCGCTGCGCAAAAGCCGGCAGAACCGTCGGATACAGAGCAGGAAAAGGGTGATGAAGCATGATCTGTCTGACCGATATTCAGGAGCTTTATCTGCAATATCTTGACGCTGCGATCCGCGCAGAGCAGGAACGCCGTGTCACGGACGGCATGTTCGGCATCGGCAAAAAGGCTTCGGACGATCCGTGTCATACGGCATTTCCGGCGCAGCTGGAATCGGTGCTGCACCAGTTTGCAGCGCAGAAACCGGATTCCGAAGCGGTGACCGGCGTGCTCTCCTACATCTATCAGATTCCGGTGCTGCACCGTGAACCGCAGAGCGCATTCTGGATGCTGATCGCGGTGCACGGACTGAGCAAAGAGCTGATCCCCTGCCTGAACAAACAGGATGCGGCGGCGCTCTGCAAGGAATACTGCAAGACCTACCGCAAATGGGAGCGGCTTCCGGTGCAAAAGGAAGTCATCAGGCAATTGCAGGCAGTCTCAAATTCCTGAAACAGCAATACAAAACAAGCCCCGAAGCGTTGAACAATTAACGCTTCGGGGCTTTGTATTGCAGCGGGATCATGGGAGTGGCTGTTCAGGGATTTATTATTACGCATCCGACGCGCACCAGTATTAAAGTTTTGATCGAACTTTTTCAAAAGTTCGCGGGTTCTTAGGGCAGAGCCATAAGCCGCTCACGTTTGCAAGCAAACTGAGCAGTTTTGCTTCGCAAAACATGCTCTCCGCAGAGAGCGGAACACCCCAGCGTTCTGTTTCGGGAAGAAAAGGGCTTGGGAAAAGCCCCCCTTTCTGAAAGGGGCAGCTTTTCCCATTCCAAATAGCATCCGCGAAGCGGATTCCTCTTTTTTATGACTCCCTGTTTCGACCAATCCCACAAATGCGGGCATATCTCCAAAATCATCACGAACCCGCTACAAATCGGTTACAATATTCAGAATACGCTTGACAAATCACACCAAAGCGCCTATAATGGACTCAAATTCAAAGAAAGGCGGTGAACACCATGAAGCATACAGCAATTGCATATTACAACAGCATACGAACAATCAAATCAGGGAACATGGAGTTTGCCCGCACGCATGCGCGATAACCGCTGCATGTGCATTTTTCAGAAATGACAAGGCATCTCTGCGTTTGCAGGGGTGCCTTTTTTGCGGCAGCTCCGGAAAGGACACATATGTTTGAATTACAGGGAAAATACGCATCTGCGAAGATCTTTGCAGAGATTGCAGAGGAAAGCGCGATCGCGCAGATCCTGTCGCTCTGCAATCAGCCCGTGAGTGCGGGCGCAAAAATCCGCATCATGCCGGATGTCCATGCGGGCGCCGGCTGTACCGTCGGCACGACCATGACCGTGCAGGATACGGCGATCCCGAATCTTGTCGGCGTCGATATCGGCTGCGGCATGGAGACCGTCCGGCTCAAAGAAACACACATTGAGCTGCAAAAGCTTGACAAGCTGATCTACCGCAGCATTCCGTCCGGATTTTCCGTGCGCGAAACGCCGCATCGCTTTGCAGCAAAATTCGATCTGTCAGCGCTCTATTGTGCGGATCAGATCCATGTGCCGCGCGCCGTGCTGAGCATCGGCTCTCTCGGCGGCGGAAATCATTTCATCGAAGCCGATCAGGGCGAGGACGGCAGCATTTACATCGTCATTCATTCCGGATCGCGGCATCTCGGCGTAGAGGTTGCAAAATATTATCAGGAAGAGGCTTACCGCCGGCTGAACCGCGCATCCAGACAGGAAGCTGACGCATTGATCGCTGACCTGAAAGCACAGGGCAAAGCGCATCAGATCCAGAAAGAGCTGAAAAAGCTGAAATCGGTCAAGCGCACGGATGTCCCGAAGCATCTTGCCTATACCGAAGGCGAGCTGTTCCGGCAGTATCTGCACGACATGAAGCTGACGCAAGAATTTGCGATGCTGAACCGCAAAGCGATGATGGATGAGATCATCCGCGGCATGGGACTGCATGCCGCAGAGCAGTTCACGACGATCCACAATTACATCGACACCGAGCACATGATCCTGCGCAAGGGCGCGGTCTCGGCAAGGCTTGGCGAAAAGCTGCTGATCCCGATGAATATGCGCGACGGCAGTCTCATCTGCATCGGCAAGGGAAACGACGACTGGAACCAGTCCGCACCGCACGGCGCCGGACGGCTGATGTCCCGCGCAGAAGCAAAGGCATCGTTCACGGTGTCGGAATACAAAAAGCAGATGTCCGGCATCTATACGACATCGGTCTGCCGCGGGACGCTGGATGAATGCCCGATGGCGTATAAGCCGGCGGAAGCGATCATCGGCTGCATCGGCGATACCGTCGAGATCAGCGAGATCATTCGCCCGATCTACAATTTCAAGGCAGGTGACGAAGCATGAAGCAATTTGTTCCATACGACAAAATGAGCAAAAAGCAAAAGCGCGAGCATGACCGCAGACAGCGCGGCACATGGACATGCTCCCCTGTCACGCGCATCGCGGAGACAGACAAAAAGCATTATTCGCGCAAGATCAAACACAAAAACGGCGGCGGGGATGATTCCTCGCCGCTGTTTTGGTATCGCTGCGCGATGATTTTGAATGGGCTGCACGCACGCTTCGCTATGAGTTTGCTTGCAAACTCATAGCGAAGCGTGCAAGTGCTCTCGTCGCCCGTCGCAGCAATTCACTTTTCATTGTTCACTTTTCACCATTCACTATTCACTTCCATAGAATCATATCCCGCAGGACAAGATACTCTCTTGCAATATCCCGATAAAAGATGTATAATAAAATCAACGATCTGACATTGGAGGTGCGCATATGAAAAATCTTTCTGCTGCGATTCTGACCGCGTTCCTGACTGGCAGCCTGCTCTCTGTCTACACCGGCTCCCCTGCCGTCCATGCGGACAGCACACAGATCATTGTCTCGGACAGCACCGAACTGACCGCGGCACTCAAATCCGCAAAAGCCGGCGATGAGATCATCCTGAAGCCCGGCAAGTATCTGCCCGATCCGAAAAACGGACATTGGCGCGTGTTTGAAGCCATCGCAAGCGGCAAACCCGATCAGCATATCATCCTGCGCAGCGAGGATCCCGACGATCCGGCAACGCTTTGCACGACAGCGACCGACAGCAAATGCGCACTCTATATCACCGGCTCGTACTGGGAAATCCGCGACCTCAAGGTCAGCACGGCGGGCAAGGGCATTTTCCTTGCAAAATCCGAACACAGTGTCATTTCCGGCTGCGAAGTCTCGGAAATCGGCGACGAAGCGATCCATATTATCGACGACAGCAGCTATAATCTTGTCGAAAACTGCTTCATCCATGACACCGGTCTGTACAATGCGAAATACGGCGAGGGCGTGTACATCGGCAGCTCGAAAAATGCGACGGAATACGGATTTGAATGTCACTACAATACGGTGCGCAATTGCCGGTTCGGTCCGAACATCACGGCGGATCATGTCGATATCAAAGAGTATACGCGCGGCAATCTCGTTGAATACTGCACATTCGACGGCACCGGCATCATGGGCGAAAACGGCGGCGACAGCTTTGTCGAGGTCAAGGGCAATGACGCGATCGTGCGCTACAACACCGGACACCGCAACGGCTGCGAAAAACAGCGCTACGGCTTTGACATGGCGGTGCTGGTCGAGGGCTGGGGACAGAACAACAAATTCTACGATAATACGCTCTTTCTCGATAATGCCGAGGTCAATATTCTCAAAGGCTGGAGCTGCTACGGCGAATCCTGCCGGAACACCGCGGAACCCGCAGACTGCGATTTCTACGGCAACCGCATTTTGCAGGTGCTTGGATACCGCCTTGCAGGCGATGCAAACGAGGACGGTCTGCTCGACCGGACGGATCCGGCATTTCTGCGCGATGTGCTGCTGACAAAGAAAGTCCCGCACATTTCGCCGGAAAATGCGGATCCGGACGGGAGCGATATGCTCGATGCGGCTGACCTCACATTGCTGAAACGAAAGCTGCTGCAAAACGATACTGATGAAAAAGCACAGATCTATGTGAATTTCAAAAAGGAAGACACCGGAAAATGGCGCATGTCCAACGGGCTTGGCGAGAAAACGGTCACGTTCAAGGCCGCGGCGGAAAGCGGCATGAAGCTGAACATGGGCTGGGGATACTGGGATCCCAACTATGAAGATCCGGCGGCTGATAAAAAGGGAAAATGGCTGCAATTTTCGCTTGATCCGATCCAGACCGATGAAAACGGCTTCGCGGAGATCACCGTCAAACTGCCGCCGGATGCGGTCAATGTTGCGCTGGATCTGTATTCCTGCTCGGACGCATCCGGCAAGCGCGAACCCGAAGCTGTCTCGCTCGCAGAAGTGCGGACGACCTGAACACGAAACTGAAAGGATCATTGCATGAAGATCACCTATCTGACGAATCAATACCGCAAAAACCGGAACCTCTGCATGAAAATTGCGGAGCCGGATGACGGCATCACCGAACGCTTCGTGCTCGCGCTGCACGGATTTGCCGGCAGCATGGAGAGCTGGGCGATCACCGCGCTTGCCGAACGGCTGACTGCGCAGCGGACGGCTGTGCTCGCGTTCAATTACGCGGGGCACGGAACGGATACGCAGGATGAGCTGTTTTCGGTCGAAAACTGCCTCGCGGATTACCGCAGCGCGATCGCCTTTGCACAGAACCGCTATCCGGATGCGGAATGGTGCGGCGTATTTGCGACAAGCTTCGGCGGCTTTCTCACGCTGAACCTGTGCGGGGAAATTCCCGCGTCGGTCAACATCGTTCTGCGCGCACCGGCGGTGAATATGGCGGATGTGTTCGCACGTATCGTAGAAGATGAGGGCGGCGGCATGGCGCGCTATCAGCAGGAAGGGAAGGTCACGCTCGGCGATGCACGCAAACTCAATGTGCCGTATCCGTTTTATCGGGAGCTTATCGAGAATGACGTATTTCAGCGGAATTTCGACAGGCAAATGCTGCTGATCCACGGCGACTGCGATACCGTTGTGCTGCCGGACGATACCGCGGCATTCTGCGCCCGCAATCCGAAGATCACACGCGAAATCATTCACGGCGCGGATCATCTGTTCCTGCATGCCGGTGAACTCGATCAGGTCATGGCGCTTGCGGTTCCGTGGCTGATGCGGACAGCTTCCGGAATCTGACCGAGAAAAAACTGCGGCAAAACAAACATACAGCGGACACTGCCCGCAATTTCTGAATGCTCTGAACACGCCCCGAAGCGATGCATGAATGCTTCGGGGCATTCCTATTGTCAGGCTGCCGGCATTTCATTTGAGCTGCATCTGCAAAATGCGCAATCTTTTCCGCAAAAACTATTGCTTTTTCTGCTGAGATGTGGTATAATCAAAAAGGAACATTTGTTTTTATTCAGATGCGGAAAGGAGCGGCGCAGAATGGATCAGATCATCATTCATGTGGATATGGACGCGTTCTTTGCTTCTGTTGAAATGCGCGATCATCCCGAACTGCGCGGAAAGCCGCTCATCATCGGCTCGCTGCCGCATGAGCGCGGTGTCGTCGCAACATGCAGCTACGAGGCGCGCAAATTCGGCGTGCACTCCGCAATGAACATCAAAGAGGCGTACCGGCGCTGTCCGCATGGGATCTACATGCACCCCGATTTCTACAAGTACAAGGCGGTTTCCGATCAGCTGCACGAAATCTGGAACACCTACGCTTCTGCGTCCCAGACGATCGCGCTCGATGAAGCGTATCTCGATGTGACCGAAACCGCAAAAGACTGGGCAGGCGCCAGACAAATCGCGCAGACGATCAAGCAGCGGACATGGGATGAGCTCGGACTGACCTGCTCGGTCGGGCTCGCCTACTCCAAAACCGCTGCCAAAACCGCCAGCGAGGAGAAAAAGCCGAACGGCTACTTTGAGATCCCGACGGCAGAGGATTTTGTCAGCCTGATCCTTGACCGCGATGTGCGCGTGCTGTACACGGTCGGCGCGAAAACCGCCGAAAAGCTCCACGCTGCCGGCATCCATACCGTGCGGGACATGCAGACCAATGCGGATCAGGTCATCCGGATGCTCGGCAAGCACGGGCGCTGGCTCACGGAGCTCGCGTTCGGCAGGGACGACCGCAAGGTCAAGCCGTACCGTCCGGAAGATGCGAAGTCGATCGGGCGTGAGGTGACCTTTCAGCAGGATACCGCCGATTTTGAGGTCTTGCAGGATATTCTGATCCTGCTCGCTTTTTGCATTGAACACCGCGCGAAACGCGTCGGCTTACAGGGAAAGGGCGTCACGCTGAAACTGACCTACGCCGACATGAAGCAGATCTCGCGCTCGCATCTGATCGCGCAGACCGACTCCCCTGTTGTCATCTGGCGCGAAACCGCAAACATGCTCGCGCAGATCGAACACCGTCCGGTGCGGCTGATCGGCGCGGGGCTTTACAATCTCTCCGGCAGTCCCGAAGAACGGCAGCTCTCCTTTGACGATCAGTTTGCAGATCAGCCCGATCATGATGAAAAAGCGCGCAAGGAACTGCTCGACCGGCTTCAGGAGCGCTACGGCCTCGATTTTGCCGCGAATCTGGAGAAGATCTATCACTATGAGGTTCTGCATAAAACTGTCGAATATATGCGGAAATTCCGAGCCAGAACTTCCGCAGGACAATTCCGCAGCGTATAAACAACAACACAGCAGAAGAAAAGCCCCGAAACGATCTGAATAAACCGTTTCGGGGCTTTGTTTCTATCATTCTGATTGCGAAAGCTTATTTTGCCTTCGTGACGATCTCCGTCATCAGCTTGCTGAACACTTCGTCCAGCGGCATGCAGCCGAGTTCGCCTTCCTTGCGGGAACGCACCGTCACACCGTTGTCCTTCACCTCGTTGTCGCCGATGATGAGCATATACGGAATGCGTTCGAGACGCGCATTCTTGATCTTCGTGCCGATGTTTCTGTCCTCGGAATCGACCGTAACACGCATGCCGGCTTCCGTCAGGCGGTCTGCAAATGCCTGTGCATATGCGACATGCTCCTCGCCGATCGGCAGCAGACGCACCTGCTCCGGTGCAAGCCAGAGCGGCAGAACGCCGGAATACTTCTCCAGCATATATGCAAGCGTGCGCTCGTAGCAGCCGAGCGATGTTCTGTGAATGATGTACGGCAGCTTCTTCTGACCGTCCTTGTCAATATAGTACATGCCGTAGCGCTGTGCAAGCAGCATGTCGATCTGGATCGTGACAAGCGTATCTTCCTTGCCGAACACGTTCTTATACTGGATATCCAGCTTCGGACCGTAGAATGCAGCCTCGTCAATACCGATCTCATATTTCAGTCCGAGATGATCGAGAATGTTGCCCATTGCATCCTGCGCAAGTGCCCACTGCTCTGCCGTGCCCTCATACTTGTTCTTCGGGTTTGCCGGATCCCACTGGGAGAAGCGGAATGTGCAGTCATCGAGCAGACCGACCGTATCCAGCATGTACTTTGCCATTTCCAGACAGAACTTGAACTCATCCTCCAGCTGATCCGGACGGATGATGAAATGACCCTCGGAGATCGTGAACTGACGCACACGGATCAGACCGTGCATCTCGCCGCTGTCCTCGTTGCGGAACAGCGTAGAGGTCTCCGTCAGGCGCATCGGCAGTTCCTTGTAGGAACGCTGCTTGTTCAGGAACACCTGATACTGGAACGGGCAGGTCATCGGACGGAGCGCGAAGCATTCCTTTTCCTCGTCGTCCGGATCGCCCATGATGAACATGCCGTCACGGTAATGATCCCAGTGACCGGAGATCTTGTAGAGATCGCGCTTTGCAAAGAGCGGCGTCTTCGTCAGCTGGCAGCCCTTGGACTGCTCATAGTCCTCAACCCAGCGCTGAAGCACCTGAAGCACTCTTGCGCCCTTCGGCAGCATGATCGGCAAGCCCTGACCGATGTAATCGACCGTCGTGAAGTAGCCGAGCTCTCTGCCGATCTTGTTGTGGTCGCGCTTCTTTGCTTCTTCGAGCAGATCGAGATGCTCTTTCAGCTGTTCCTTCTTCGGGAATGCAACGCCGTAGATTCTCGTGAGCTGCTTATTGTTCTGATCGCCGCGCCAGTATGCGCCCGTGCAGGACGTCAGCTTGAATGCCTTGACCAGTCCCGTTGCGAACAGATGCGGGCCGACGCAGAGATCCGTGTACTCGCCCTGCTTGTAGAAGCTGATCGTTTCGCCTTCGGGCAGTTCTTCGATCAGCTCGACCTTGTAGCTCTCGCCGCGCTCCTGCATCAGCTTGATCGCCTCATCCTTCGGCAGCGTGAAGCGCTCGATCCGCAGATTTTCCTTGACGATCTTCTTCATCTCGGCTTCGAGTGCCGTCAGCGTGTCGGCATTGAACGGCTTTTCCGTATCGAAATCATAATAGAAGCCGCGGTCGATCGCCGGACCGATCGTCAGCTTCGTTTCCGGATACAGACGCTTGACTGCCTGCGCCAGAATATGCGCTGCCGTGTGATTGAACACATGTCTGCCCTCTGCATCCTCAAAGGTGTAGAGCTGCACCTCGGCATCCTCCGTCAGCTGACATGTCATGTCTGCCGGCGTGCCGTTGACCGCTGCCGCGATGACTTCGCGCGTCAGGACGCCCGCTTCCTTAGCGGCGTCATAAACCGTGATCGGGGCAGCACTCTCATAGCTGCCGTTTGCAAATTGAATTTTCATCTGAGATTCCTCCGTTCTGTTTGGTTCGGAATACGAAAAATAAAACGCACCCCGAACAGTCTGACCTGTCCGGGGTGCGTATCGGTTCCTGTTCATAGGATCAGACACACACGGTTCCACCCGAGCGTTTTCTCATTCCCAGCGGCTTTCACAGCAGCGGTGGTACCGGAAAAGAGATCATCGGATGCCTTTCAGCGGGTCAGCATCCTCTCTGTCAGATGAGCGCTCCTTTGCGACATATCCTCTGCTTTTTATCAGCAAAAGCGTTTGATTAACTTCATTATACTGCATTCTCCTGCAAAAAGTCAAGCACATTTTTTCGCATTTTGGAATTTCAGCATTCTGCACAATACATATCGCTCAAAATTTGCGATTGTTTTGCAGAGATTGCGAAATATAAGCCAGATCTCACTTAACGCATGAAGAAAGTCTGATTTCGCCGTGAAAATTGTGTTCGATTTATAAAAATATGCTTCGTCTTTTTCACTAAATTTTCACGGGCGTTTCAGCTTTGTTTAAGATAGTCATGCTATCATATAACCAGCAAAAGGAAATTTGCCCGTACCCCAACAGAAAGAAATCGGCTCCAAAACCGAAAGGAAGGTTACCATGAAGAAGAAAAATGCGAAAGTCCTCGGCACAGCGGCGGTCGTCTGCTCTGCCATGACGCTTGCCCTGACGGCGACCGCGTTTGCGGCGGTCAAAGGCGACGTCAACGGCGACGGTTCTGTGAATCCCGCGGATGCGGTTGCGTTCACAAAGTATCTCACCGGAACCGCCGAAGTCTCCGATGCCGAAGCCGCCGATTACAACGGCGACGGCGCCCTCAACGCGATCGACCTCACACTCATCAAACGCGCGGTGCTGACCGGCGGACAGTCCGGCGGACAGGATCCCGTCAGCGATACGGCTGTCACCGCGATCACGTTCAACGCATCGTCCGTCACGCTGCTGAATGCTGCCGGCGAGACCGTTTCAGCGGAAAATGCAGCAAATGTCAAGGTCGAAAACGGCACCTATGTTACCATTACACAGCCCGGCGAATTTGATATTGACGGCAGCTGCGAAAACGGTCAGCTCAGAATTGATGTGGACGAAACCGCCTATGACGCGGCGCAGGTCACAGTCAATCTCCGCGGGCTGACACTCTCGAACAGCACGGATTCCCCGATCTATGTCAATTCCGTCAGCGATGAATTTGTCATCGCCGTGAAAAAGGATACCGTCAACACGATCAGCGACGGCAAGGAATACACGAATGCGGACGGCAGTGCCGGCGCGGTCTACTCGCTCGACGATATGAAGATCAAGGGCAAGGGCACGCTCGTCGTCAACGGCAACTGCGAGGACGGCATCGTGTGCAAGGACGACCTCAAGATCTGGAACGGCGATGTGCAGGTGAATGCTGTCGATGACGGCATTCGCGGCAAGGATTCTGTCCGCATCGGCGATCCGGATGCGACGGACGGCTATGAGTCCCTGAAGGTCACGGTCAAAACGACTGCCGGCGACGGCATCACCTCGACGAATGATACTGCCGATTCCGGCAAGGGGTTCGTCCGAATCTCCGGCGGTACCGTCAAGATCGACGCCTACGCGGACGGCATTCAGGCAAAGCAGGCGTTCGAGATGAGCGGCGGTGATGTCACGATCAGCACCTATGAAGGCTCTGCATATACCGGCTCCGGTTCCACAGGCGCAGGCGGCGGCATGTGGGGCGGCAGAGGCGGCATGGACGGCAATTCCAATAAAACCGATGTCTCTGCAAAGGGTATCAAGGCGGTCGGCATCTACGATGAAGCCGGCACGACTTGGCAGAGCGGCGGCAATATTACAATTACCGGCGGTACGCTGCAGATCGACGCCTCGGACGATGCACTGCACTGCGGCGGCGATATGAACCTGCTCGGCGGCACAATGGTGCTCGCGACTGCCGATGACGGCGCGCATTCCGACCACAAGCTGACGATCGGTCAGGGCACTGCGAATACCTATGACGATGTAACCGTGATCGTCACAAAGGGCTATGAAGGCATCGAGGCGCAGAATATCCTGCAGAACAGCGGCACGGTCATCACCAGCGTCACCGACGACGGCTTCAATGCGGGCGGCGGCGCGGACGGCTCCGGTGCAGGCGGCTTCGGCGGTCCCGGCGGCGGCTGGGGACAGGGCGGCTTCGGCAGCGCCTCGAACTGCTCGCTTGAAATCAAGGGCGGCTTCGCACTCGTGAATGTCACGAACGGCGACCACGACGGCATCGACTCGAACGGCTCGCTGACAGTCTCCGGCGGCATCGTCATCACAAACGGCAATGAACCGTTCGACTGCAACGGCGCACTGAGCGTCACGAACGGCGTCTGGATCGAAAATTCCACATGCAGAAGCTATATGGATACCCAGCCGGCCTACTCGGTCAACGGCGGCGCGGTCAATGCGGGCGAGCGCATCACACTCGTCGGCAGCGACGGCAAGGTGATCGTCTCGTTCATCGCGGGCAAGGCGGTCTCTACTTTGCGCGCAGGCGGCAGCGTTTCCGGCGCATCGTTCTACACCGGCGGCACGCTCTCCGCGGATACGACCTACTTCCAGACGATCTATGACGGTCAGCTTGCAGCTTACGGCGGCACGCTCTCCGGCGGTACCAAGTCCGAAGGCTCCGGCAGTTCGTCCGGCGGCAGATGGTAATTCAGCGTAATATCCGAACTTTCTCTCAAATCTGAACACAACCCCGCATTTCCGTTCCCCTTCCGGAAATGCGGGGTTTCGGTGTCTCCGACGGATCCCAATTGAGGGCTCCGCCTATAAGAATCCCATGACTGTGAGATTAAGATTCGGAAATCTAAATTTCATACACTGCCCTCTTTTTCCGGTCAGTTTGCAACTTACCCCCCAAAAAATGCAACTTACCCCCAAAAAAACGCAACTTACCGAAAGTCTGTTGACTTTTCCTCGATCCGCATTATATAATTAAAGTATCATTTTTGAAAGGAGCGTGTCTCACATGACAACCAAAAAAGCAATCTCATTTCTCACTTCCCTCGTACTGCTCTCCGGCGCGTTCTGCGCATTGCCGGAGCATCCGGACGGAACTGCACTGTTCCCCGCTTCCATTGTCGCAGAAGCAGGATCGGGTTCCGATTCGGTACAAACAATCACTTCCGGAATCACCAGCAATATCTCGTATCAGTGCAATGCAAATATAACGCTGTATTTTACGCAGAATGCATCGGATCATCATCTTGAAGTCTGCGGCAGCAGGATTTCCGCAGAGAATGCTTCCGTTGAAATCCCGCAAACGGTTCCGGTCGGCGGCGTGAATTATCCTGTTACTGCAATTGCCCACCATGCATTTCAAAGGCAGACAAATCTCAACTCTGTATATACGAACACGCTGCCGATCGGCGGTGCTGCTTTTTATGACTGTACGAATCTGGAATATGTTTACGGCACGACTCCCACAATCGGAAGCAGTGCATTTCACGGCTGCACATCCCTGCATAGCTGCGGTTTTGCATTGAACACATCCAGCATCGGCTCACATGCATTCTGGGGCTGCACCGGATTAATTGCGGTTCGCCTGGATAGTGTCAATTCAATGGGCTTTGCTGCATTTTACGACTGCACCGGTGTTAATACAATTGATCTTTCCAAATCTTCACTGACAGTCATTCCGGAATTTGCATTTCACAACAATTCCAATGCAACGAAAGTCCTTCTTCCGGAGACACTGACATGCTTTGAGAATCAGGCGTTTAGCTGCTGCCGCTCTCTTCAGCGCATCTACATTCCGGACAATGTCATGACAATCGGTTCTGCCGCATTTATGCGATGCGATGCACTGGAGATCGTTATGATGTCCGAAAACATTGCATCCATTGCCGATCATGCATTCTTTGACTGCCCGTCCATGGAGTTTATTGTCTGCAAAAACAAGAATGCCTATATCGGCGACTGGGCATTCGGCTGGCATCTGGAAAATAATCATCTGCTCAGAAATAATGATTTTACAGTCTGGAGCACAGGTTCCGGCAATGTGCAGAACTTTGCAAACAGTCAGGGCTTTACATTCCGCAGCATCGCCGGCGCAGCGAAAGCAGCCGCAACACGATACTGTCAGTATGAATGGGCTCAGACAAATCGGGGCACTTCTTGGGGAAACAAATCCCACAATTATTATATTGCTCCTGAGCACAAAGCTTATTCTGATAAAAACAATCAGTATTTTGAGGGAATCTGTTCCGGAATGGCTGCCGTCAGCGTTCTGACCGCTAACGGTTATCTGCCGATTTCGGATTATATGCCCGGCTATACATGCCTGAATAAAGTGAAATCCATTCCGATGCCTACACGTTCCTATGTTACAACCGTATTTTCAAATTTTCAAACTTCTCCTGTATTAGATTACGATTATGCGACCGAATACTCAGATACGTACAGCAACGGCGTTTTCTCCAAGGAAATGATGCGCTATGCTGAGTATATGAACTACGGTGCAGATGCCGCCGTTATGCTTGTCAGTAATCACCATAACAGCGGCATACCACATGCAACCGTATGCTTTGGCATGGAGCAGCGTGCAGAAGCCGCTGACCGGAACAATTCTTACTGGAACGGCTGGGATGCCAGACTGATGATCTACGATGTCAACAGAACCACGCATTCAGAACAGGATTATGTTTATGTGAATTTCTCTGACGGTTCATGGACAAGCTCTCTGGACACAGACAATCAGGGGAACAAGGCAAATTGCGGCCTGACCATGATTTTTACGCCTGAAAAAATGGTAAAACGCACTGACATGACCGCGGCTGAATTCTTCAATCAGATCAAACTCAGCTAAAGGAAGACATTCGCAAAAAAGAGATGCCCGATTTACATCGAGCATCTCTTTTCGTTTATGCGCTTATGCCTTACCCTGATAGAACGAATCGAGAAGATCGTAGCCGACAACATCCTCCCAAGTGGTGTCATTGCCCGCAACATTATTCTCTGTGTAGTAGATCAGGATCGACTGTGCGTCATCTGCGCCGATTCTCTGCGGATCTGCCATTGCAGAGGATGCGTCGCCCTTCCGGAATACGACGTTCACCAGATAGAACACCAGTCCGTCTGTTCCGTCAAGCTCCGGATTCTCATTCAGCTTGGTATCCGTATTGCCTGCAACATAGTACTCCGTATAGAACTTCAGTGCGTTCTGTGCGTCGTCAACGCTGACGCGGTCGTCCAGATTGTAGTCGCCCTTGACGCCGATGAAGATATCGTGCGTGCCGAGCCGGATCGCTTCGTCGCTGATCTTGTAATCCGCATCCGTTTCGCGTTCTGCATGATACATCAGATCCAGCGTGAACTTGTGATCCTTGGAGCCTGCATTTCTGGACTGATCCCAGACCTCCTTCGGCGTATTGCCCGCCGTTGCCTCGACCAGTGCGGAAACGTCCTTGGAACGCGTTTCAAATGCCTGTGCCTTGCCGAGCGGGAACTCGCCGTTCGGATTATAGAGGATCGGGTTGCCGGCGCCGTCGTTCATGGTATTGCCCTTTGCGTCGGTGAACTCGTTCTTTTCGTTGACATAGTACTTGTAGACCGTCAGCTCCGCAGTCATGCCGTCAAAGCCGCCGTTTTCCTTGAAGGTACGCGTATCATGCGACCAGTAGTTCTTCCGTGTCGGCGGCGTGTATTTCAGCTCATAATTTGTCACGATGGACAGATTCGGCTTCGGCGGATCAATTTCAGTATTGTCCGTCACAACTGCGCCGCTTGTACGGGTAACAAGAAGCTGCTGATCGTCAGTGTTGGTCACATCCAGAAGTGCGAACGAAACAGGATATTCGCCTTCTTCCTCAGGTGCGGTGAACTTCAGATACAGCACTTCGCCGTCTGCCGTTTCATCCGAGCCGTTGCCGTTTGCCCAGACAACCGAGCACTTATCCGGATTGAGCTCCGCTGCATCAGAATACTGATCGCCCCACTCAAATCCGAGGAATGTCAGGCGCGGATCGTAATCAAAGCGCGCCGTGATGCCCGCTGTACCGTTCGGATCCTTGACGATAACCGGAACGATTGCCGTATCGCCGGATTTTGCCGTGCCCTTGCCGATCGTCCAGCTTGCTTCGCCTGCTGCAACAAGGTTCGGATCGACCTTGACTGCGCCGTCCGTCGTCTTTGCATCAAGCGTCTCGCCCATCGTGTTTGTCACTTCAAGGCTGCTGAATCTGACCGGATAACTGCCTTCATTTTCCGGTGCGATAAAGTTCAGGTAGAGGATCGTGTCATCAGCGTTTTCATCGCTGCCGGACGGGCTTGCCCAGACAACGACCTGCTGATCCTGATTGAGGACCGCATCGCCGGAGTAGCCGTTTGCCCATTCGATGCAGTCGAATTTCAGACTGTCATCAAATTCAAACTTTGCAACAAAGCCTGCGGTGCCGTCGTCCTTGCTGACGATGACCGGAATCTTGACTGCGCCGCCCTTCGCAGCAGTGCGCTCGCCGATCGTCCAGCTCACAGAGCCTGCACTTTCCGGCGGATTGGTGACAGTCTGCGTTGTCGTGGTTTCCGTCGGCTGTGTCGGCGTCGTACCGGAAGATGTTGTGGTAGGTTCGCCGACCACGATATCCAGACCGTAGAACACAAAGTCATGCTGCTGCGTCTGATCCTTCGGGATCGCCTTGTTCGTCAGACCGTTTCTCTTGTCGAGCTTGACGGTGTAAGTGCCCTTTTCATCCGGCACATTGACCGTGAACGAGCACACAACTGCATTATCATTTGCGGTAACTGCGTTGTCCTGCGCCCATGCATAGGTCACTTCGCCCTGTTTCAGATCCTTGCCGTTCTTGTAGTCGCTGAGTGTCGGCGTGATTCTGTATGCCTTGCCTGCCTTGCTGCTCACGTACTCGACCTGCGTGAAGTCAAGGTTCATCTGGATACCCGCGGTACCCTGATCATTCTTGATCGTCCAGTCGATGACCAGTTCCTCGCCGGCAGTCGCATTGTAAACATTGTTCTGCTTGCCGGATTCCTCTGCGGATTCATAATCCTTGCCGCTCGGGATCAGGTTGTAGATGATCGTATCTGCATCCGGCTGCTTCACAGTGCCCTGCGAGCTCTGCTGACCGCCGCCGCCGACCACGATATCCAGACCGTAGAACACAAAGTCATGCTGCTGCGTCTGATCCTTCGGGATTGCCTTGTTCGTCAGACCATTTCGCTTGTCGAGCTTGACGGTGTAAGTGCCCTTTTCATCCGGCACATTGACCGTGAACGAACAGACAACTGCGTTGTCGTTTGCGGTAACCGCATTGTCCTGTGCCCATGCATAGGTCACTTCGCCCTGTTTCAGATCCTTGCCGTTCTTGTAGTCGCTGAGTGTCGGCGTGATTCTGTATGCCTTGCCTGCCTTGCTGCTCACGTACTCGACCTGTGTAAAGTCAAGATTCATCTGGATACCCGCAGTACCCTGATCGTTCTTGATCGTCCAGTCGATGACCAGTTCCTCGCCGGCAGTTGCATTGTAAACATTGTTCTGCTTGCCCGATTCCTCTGCGGATTCATAATCCTTGCCGCTCGGGATCAGGTTGTAGATGATCGTATCTGCATCCGGCTGCTTCACAGTGCCCTGCGAGCTCTGCTGACCGCCGCCGCCGACCACGATATCCAGACCGTAGAACACAAAGTCATGCTGCTGCGTCTGATCCTTCGGGATCGCCTTGTTTGTCAGACCGTTTCGCTTGTCGAGCTTGACGGTGTAGGTGCCCTTTTCATCCGGCACATTGACCGTGAACGAGCACACAACTGCATTATCATTTGCGGTGACCGCATTGTCCTGTGCCCATGCATAGGTCACTTCACCCTGTTTCAGATCCTTGCCGTTCTTGTAATCACTGAGTGTCGGCGTGATTCGGTATGCCTTGCCTGCCTTGCTGCTCACGTATTCGACCTGCGTAAAGTCAAGGTTCATCTGGATACCCGCAGTACCCTGATCGTTCTTGATCGTCCAGTCGATGACCAGTTCCTCGCCGGCAGTTGCATTGTAAACATTGTTCTGCTTGCCGGTTTCCTCTGCGGACTCGTAATCCTTGCCGCTCGGGATCAGGTTGTAGATGATCGTGTCTGCATCCGGCTGCTTCACAGTGCCCTGCGAGCTCAGCTGACCGCCGCCGACCACGATATCCAGACCGTAGAACACAAAGTCATGCTGCTGCGTCTGATCCTTCGGGATCGCCTTGTTTGTCAGACCGTTTCTCTTGTCGAGCTTGACGGTGTAGGTACCCTTTTCATCCGGCACATTGACCGTGAACGAGCACACAACTGCATTATCATTTGCGGTAACTGCGTTGTCCTGTGCCCATGCATAGGTCACTTCGCCCTGTTTCAGATCCTTGCCGTTCTTGTAGTCGCTGAGCGTCGGCGTGATTCGGTACGCCTTGCCTGCCTTGCTGCTCACATACTCGACCTGTGTAAAGTCAAGGTTCATCTGGATGCCTGCGGTACCCTGATCATTCTTGATCGTCCAGTCGATGACCAGTTCCTCGCCGGCAGTTGCATTGTAAACATTGTTCTGCTTGCCCGATTCCTCTGCGGATTCATAATCGCCGTCATGCGGGATCAGGTTGTAGATGATCGTGTCTGCATCCGGCTGCTTGACAGTGCCTGTGCCGCCGTTAGCCACAATGATATCCAGTCCGTAGAAATCAAAATTATACGGATCATCCTGATTCTTCGGCACAACCTTGTTCTTTTCCGAATTGTTCAAGCCGATCGGATAAGTACCTTTTTCGTCCGGGACTTTGACAGTAAACGAATAAAGAACCGCGTTGTCATCTGCTGTCAATTCGGTATCCTGTGCCCAGTCGTAAACCGCTTCGCCCTGCTTCAGACGGTTGGTCTTCGTGTAATCATTGAATGTCGGCGTGATACGGTATGCTCTGCCCGCCTTCGCGCTGACCAGTTCAAGCTCACTGAAGGAGAAATACATCTGCATACCCGCAGTACCCTGATCATTCTTGATCGTCCAGTCAATGACCAGCTCCTCGCCGGCAGTTGCGTTGTAGACATTGTTCTTCTTGCCCGTATCCTCTGCGGACTCGTAATCCTTGCCGCTCGGGATCAGGTTATAGATGATCTTGTCGCCGTCGGAATGGTTCTGCGTGCTCTGCTGACCGCCGCCGCCGACTTCGATATCCAGACCGTGGAACACAAAGTCATGCTGCTGTGTCTGATCCTTCGGGATCGCCTTGTTCGTCAGACCGTTTCTTTCGTCGAGCTTGACGGTATAGGTTCCCTTTGCATCCGGCACATTGACTGTGAACGAGCAGACAACTGCGTTGTCATTCGCGGTGACCGCGTTGTCCTGTGCCCATGCATAGGTCACTTCGCCCTGTTTCAGATCCTTGCCGTTCTTGTAGTCGCTGAGCGTCGGCGTGATTCTGTATGCCTTGCCGGCCTTGCTGCTGACGTACTCGACCTGCGTGAAGTCAAGGTTCATCTGGATACCGGCAGTACCCTGATCATTCTTGATCGTCCAGTCGATGACCAGCTCCTCGCCGCCTTCTGCCTTGTAAACATTGTTCTTCTTGCCTGTCTGTTCCGCCGATTCGTAGTCCTTGCCGCTCGGGATCAGGTTGTAGATGATCTTGTCGCCGTCGGAATGGTTCTGCGTGCTCTGCTGACCGCCGCCGCCGACTTCGATATCCAGACCGTGGAACACAAAGTCATGCTGCTGCGTCTGATCCTTCGGGATCGCCTTGTTCGTCAGACCGTTTCTTTCGTCGAGCTTGACGGTATAGGTTCCCTTTGCATCCGGCACATTGACTGTGAACGAACAGACAACCGCGTTGTCATTCGCGGTGACCGCATTGTCCTGTGCCCATGCATAGGTCACTTCGCCCTGTTTCAGATCCTTGCCGTTCTTGTAGTCGCTGAGCGTCGGCGTGATTCTGTATGCCTTGCCTGCCTTGCTGCTCACATACTCGACCTGCGTAAAGTCAAGGTTCATCTGGATACCCGCAGTACCCTGATCATTCTTGATCGTCCAGTCAATGACCAGCTCCTCGCCGCCTTCTGCCTTGTAGACATTGTTCTTCTTGCCTGTCTGTTCCGCCGATTCGTACTCCTTATCATGCGGGATCAGGTTATAAACAATCTGATCCGCTGCGCTCGCCGTGATGATCTGCACAGGCGATACCGCAGCAGGAAATGCACCCGCCAGTGATGACGATGCAAGGCACAAAGCGGAAAGAGCAGAAATGAGTTTCTTCATCTTAATTCCCTTTCCGGATGATGCACGCGGTACGCCTGCACCGCGCACATCCCCATATCATTTTTCAGGCTTCCGATGCCAGAGCCCGATTATTCGGACAGCTTTCCAAGCGCATCCTCTGTGATCTGACTGGTCACAAACTGCTTCATCTTGGTGCTGTCATTCGCATCAATTCTACCGTCGCGTTCACAGTCAGAATTGAGCATGCCAAGTTTTGTAAGCTCCACGGATCTGCAAAGATACCGGTTCAGCAGCACAACGTCATTGACGCCGATCTCGCCGCTGCAGTCGATATCGCCGAACTTTTCCTCGCCTGTCAGCGGCGTTGTCATGACAGGCAGACGCGTCGGCTTCAGATCCTGCAGCCGCGGTTTCCCCGGCTGTCCGACATGGATCGTCAGATGCTCCACGCTAAATGGCCGTTTCAGATTTTCGAGAGCGTCGTCATCAATTCCGAAAACCTCGGAATTGAGGATCCCCCATTCGCTTTTGTCACGCAGTTCATTGTCATCATTGAAAAGCGATGACGGATGATTATTGTATAACGGCTCACGGTAAACATCCAGCACATAGGTACCGTGCGGCAGATCCTCCGGAAGTACGAGATCAAACTCTGCCAGCGGCGTATCATACGCCCATGCTTCATCCTTTGTCCATTTCGTGACAGGGACATAATTCTCGTAATCGAAGTCCTTCCCCCGATCTCCGCCCGCAGCCTTCCATGCATCGTAGGAGTCCTGATTCACGCCGTTCATAAGCGCCTCTCTCGCAATATATAGCATATTCCACGCATTCGGAGTGAAGAACGCATATGAACCGGAATCGACATAGCCTGCAGCCGCCGGATCTTTCATCATAATGCCGCTGTCCAGACAAGCCGGATCGGGATAAAAGGGGCTCTCAGCGGCGGATGACTGACTGTGCGGGACCATCTGGATCCCGTAGTAGCCAAAGGCGCTTTCAAAATTCTCGATGACATTGCCCTCCCTGTCCATGACAGAACCCTTTCCGAGCGTATCGTTCAGATTTCCGTCCAGACCGATCGCAAAATGAAGCAGTATTTGCTGAACACCGTTTGACTGCGGGAAATACAGCGCGACCGGAACCGTATCGCCCGGTTCCACTGTGATCTCATGCTTTCCGTCAGACATGAGCGAAAAAACAGATTCGCTGACATTCCCGTTCACGACAGCGCCCACAGGCATGACGGAACTTCCGAGCATGGACGCAGCTGCGAGGGCAGCGGATGAAACTGCGCACATCAGTTTATTCATGACAACAAACTCCTTTCTGTCTGCACCCGCAGGACTGCCGCCTGTCCGCCGGTGCATTTGGATTTTCTGCGCGGCAAATCTGCCGGACTGCCGGCACCACTGCGGCGATGCCGGACTTGATGACGCAGCGGATCTGTACCGTTCCGGCACAGATCCATGTATCCGCATTCTGAATCGGAACCCGATCAGAGCAAATTCCGTTTTTGTGATCCTGCAAAGGCATGTATACAGCAGCCGTTTCCGCCGCAGCGCCCTCTGACTGCGGGGTCCGCGCCCTGCCGCAATGCACGTACATGCAAAGCAGACTGTCTGTTCCTCCTTTATTATGATAGTATATAATCCGGCGATGCCGTCTTATACCGATCAGCGGATACATTTACGCTATTATATTATAACACATCATTTCAGAAAAATCAAATGATTTCTGGTAAAATAATTGAAAAGGTAAAACTGTTCAGACAATTGCGGCAGTCTCATCTGTGCCGGATCGTGACAAAAGCGCCTGTTTCTTGACATTTTGCAGGCTGTGTGCTATAATGTATGGTGGTTTGTTATGTAATCCAGTTGATCCGAACGAATCGGAACCGCTCACGGAGGCATTTTATGCAACAGGAAGCCAGCCGGACAGAAGAAATCGTCCGCGTCAGTTACCGCGGCATCGGTGTCAATCTGATGCTTGTGATCGCAAAGGCGGCAGTCGGTCTGCATGCGCATTCGATCGCCGTCATTCTCGATGCCGTCAATAACCTCAGCGATGCACTTTCCTCGCTGATCACCATTATCGGCGCAAAGCTCGCCGGAAAAGCCGCCGACCGCAAGCATCCTTACGGGCACGGCAGAATCGAATACATCTCCGCATCGCTGATCGCGGTGCTCGTGCTGGTCGCGGGACTGACCTCGCTGAAGGAATCCGTCGTCAAGCTGATCCATCCGGTGCAGTCGGATTACAGCGTGATCTCGCTCGTAATCCTGTCAGCCGGTATCGCTGCAAAGCTGCTCCTCGGCAGATACTATAAAAAGAAGGGCAGCGATCTCAACTCCGGCTCGCTGACCGCTTCCGGAACGGACGCGATGTTCGATGCCGTCATCGGTCTTGCAACGCTGATCGGCGCTGCCGCGAGCATGTCGCTCGGCTGGAATCTGGAAGGCATCCTCGGCATCGCGATCTCCGGATTCATCCTGAAAGCCGGCATCGAGATCATCACCGAAACGCTCAATCATATCATCGGCATCCGCGCGGACGACGAAATGACCGCGCAGATCCGCAGCCGCATCTGCGAATACCCCGAAGTCCACGGCGCCTATGACCTGATCCTGCACAATTACGGTCCGGACAAGTACTTCGGCTCGGTGCACATCGAGATCGACGATCATCTGACTGCGCGCGAGATCGACGCGCTGTCCCGCCAGATCGTCCCGCAGATCTATCAGGATTTCGGCGTACTGCTCACGATCGGCATTTACGCCACCAATACGCACAGCGAAACCGCACAGCAGATCCGCGAGGCTGTCCGGCATATTGTCAGCCAGTATCCGGAAATCTTGCAGATGCACGGGTTCTACACCGAGGAAGCAGTACGCGCTGTATCCTTCGACATCATGCTCGACTATGAAACGGAACAGGCGGAGCCGATCACCGATGCGATCCGGCAGCAGCTCACGGAGCGTTTTCCGGATTATCAGTTCTTCATCAATATCGACCGCGATTTCAGCGAGTGACTGTATCAAAATTTCAGAATAGGAGAAGCACATGGTTTTCAGCAGTTTTGCGTTTTTATTCTGGTTTTTGCCGTTTTGCCTGATCGTGTATATGCTAGTCAGCAAACGCAGCAAGAATCTGGTACTGCTGTTCTTCAGCATCGTATTCTATGCATACGGTGCGATCGAAACGCCGGCATACCTCTACCTGATCCTCATATCCGTTGTCATCAACTGGATCGCAGGCATGTTCATCGGCAGGAACGACAGATACAAAAAGCTCTATCTTACGATCGGTCTGGTCTGGGATTTCGGCAATCTGTTCATCTTCAAATACGCCGATTTCTTCCTCAAAAATCTGAATGTGCTGCCGTTTGTCGATCTGCCGCTGACCAATCTCGTGCTGCCGCTCGGCATCAGCTTTTTCACATTCCAGATCGCGTCCTATCTGATCGACGTCTACCGCGGCGACGTCAAGGTCGAATACAATCTCGTTGATCTCGGCACCTATATCCTGCTGTTCCCGCAGCTGATCGCAGGCCCGATCGTCCGGTTCTCCGATGTGCAGAAGGAGCTGCATGACAGAACCGTGCAGCGGGATGAATTTCTCGACGGCTTGCAGATCTTTCTGATCGGTCTCGGCAAAAAGGTACTGCTCGCGAACCGTCTCGGCGGACTCTGGAGCGATCTGCAGGCGGTCGGCTATGACGCGATCTCGACAAAAGCCGCGTGGATGGGCATTTTTGCTTACAGCTTCCAGCTCTACTTCGACTTCTCCGGTTACTCGCAAATGGCGATCGGCATGGGCAAGATGTTCGGTTTCCATTTCCCGCAGAACTTCAATCATCCGTATCTCTCCGTCACCATGACCGAGTTCTGGCGCCGCTGGCACATGACGCTCGGCACATGGTTCCGCGAATACGTCTACATCCCGCTCGGCGGCAACCGCAAGGGGCAGAAGCGCATGTACCGCAATATGCTCGTGGTCTGGGCGCTGACCGGATTCTGGCACGGCGCCGACTGGAACTTCATCCTCTGGGGACTGCTCCTGTTCGGGCTGCTCGCTGCCGAAAAAACATGGTACGGCAAATTCCTCAATCGGCATAAAGCGGTCGGTCATCTGTACATGCTGTTCTGGATCCCGATGTCGTGGCTGCTCTTTGCGATCTCCGACATGAAGCAGCTCGGCATCTACTTCGCAAAGCTCTGGGGCTTCGGCGGAGAAGCGCTGTTCCCGACCGACTATGTCAACTATTTCAGCACCTACGGAAAATGGCTCATCCTCGGACTGCTCTTTTCCACGGCACTGCCGGAGAACATCTACAAAATGATGCAGAACCGGCAGAAATATCAGCTCGGACAGTTCTTCTGGCTGGCAGAAACCCTGCTGCTCGCGATCCTTGCGGTCACGCTGAAAAAATGGTGGCTGATCCTGCTGATCGCGCCGGTGCTGTTCCGCGAATATTTCTATGTGCAGCTTCCGAAAAACAGGAAGGCTGCCGTCGGAAAGGTATTCTGGATGCCGGAGCTGATCCTGATTTTCAGCCTCTCCGTTTACTGCATCTACCGCGGCATGAACGATCCGTTCCTGTATTTCCGATTCTGAAAGGAGACTGACAGTATGCATATTCAACTGACACAGATGCAGCGTTCTGTGCTCGCGCTGGTCATGGTCGGGCTCTTTCTCATTACCGGAAAGCTGTTTGTCTGGAAAAAGCCGGCGGAACCGCCGGTGATCCCGCAGCAGAGTGAACCGCCGGTCACGCAGGAATCCGATCTGCCTGCGGTCACGACAGAACCGCCCGCGGAGACCGCTCCGCCCGAATCCGTGACCGAAACATCCCCGACCGTGCTCGTTCCGATCGAGCCGCATGTCGAGGACAGCACGCCGGAATCTTCCGACGCTGCCGGCACCGTCTCCTCGCTGACAGAGACCGCACTCTCGCAGACAACTTCCTCGGAAACGCAGACCGTCACCACGACCGTTTCCGAAGCAGAGACCACCGCGCCGGCAGCAGAAAGCAGCGATTCCGCTGCCGCATCCGATTACTTCAGCGATGCGCTGTTCATCGGCGATTCCAGAACGGTCGGCATGGCGCTCTATGCACCGATCGACGGCGCGACCTATTTTGCAACGGTCGGTCTGAGCACCTACAAGATCGACGCGGTGACCAGCGAAGTCCCCGGCACAAAGGGACAGACCTTCGCACAGGTGCTCGGCGCGAAAACCTACGGCAAGATCTACATTATGCTCGGCATCAATGAGCTCGGCAACGATTTCAACTACACAATGGAGCATTACCGTGCGCTGATCCAGCGTGTGCAGCAGGCGCATCCGAATGCGATCGTTGTGCTGCAGGCAAATCTGCATGTCGCATACAGCCGCTCCTCGACCGACGCGGTCGTCAACAATACCGTCATCAACAACTTCAACAATGAGCTTGCCGGTATGGCGGACAGCAGAAAGATCTACTATCTCGACGCAAATCCGCTCTTTGACGATGAAACCGGCAGCCTTGCCGCGGATTATACCAGCGACGGCACGCATCCCTACGCAAAGCATTATCTCACATGGGCTGACTGGCTCAAAACCCACACGATCCCTGTGTAACGAGGTGTTCCATATGAATCTGAAATTACCGAATCTCCCCGAACAGGACGGCATCGGCAAGGTGTCATCCGTCATCCAACTGATCTGCTTTCTGGTGCTGTTCATCGGCATCTACCTGCTGCTGCGCAAGGTCGTGCATGCGTTCATTCTGCGGCTGCTGATCCTGATTGTGGATTATATTGTCGTCAGCCTGTTCACCTATCTGTGCATTCGTCCGCTCGCGATCCGCGCGGAAAATGCATTCCGGAAGAAGAAATAACCCCGCATTTCAGGGAGCCGCCGTACAAGCTGCGGCTCCCTTTTCAAATGAAAAAGGAGGATCAGATGAATCAAATTGCTGTTGCAAAGGATACGATCCGCATTACCGCGGAACGGAAATACAACTATCAGGGACAAAGCATTGCGCTGCCGGACTGCGATTTTTCAGCGGTGACAGTCATCTCTCCCGCGGACGGCGCAGCACTGCTGCAGGCGCCTTTGCCCGCATCGGACGGACAGATGTGCGCGATCGAAGTCACGAATGAGTCCTCGTTCGGGGCTGCCGCTCGCTTTCCGAATCCGCTCGTCATGAACTATGCAAATGCGCATCATGTGGGCGGCGGCTTCATGCTCGGTGCAAATGCGCAGGAAGAAGCGCTCTGCCGGTGCAGCACGCTCTATGCGTCGATCAAATCCGATGCAGCCGCGGAAATGTACCGCTATAACAACACGCATCTGAGCAGCACCGAATCGGACTATATGCTGCTTTCGCAGAATGTTGCCGTCTTCCGCGATGACCGCTGCGAGCTGCTGCCGAAGCCGTTTCCGGTCGGCGTCATCACCGCGCCTGCCCCGAACCGCCGCGGTGCCGCCGTGTTTGCATCGGCAAAAACGATCGAGGAGACCTTCCTGCGCCGCATCCGGATCGTTCTGCGCGTCGCCGCGAAATACGGCTACCGCGATCTCATTCTCGGCGCATGGGGCTGCGGGGCGTTCGGCAACGATCCGAAGCTTGTCGCCGGCTGCTTCCGTACCGCGCTGACCGAGCAGAACACCGGCGCGCTGTTCGACCATGTCTGCTTTGCGGTCTACGGTTCGCCGGACAGCAAAAACAGCAAGGCATTCCGCGAGATTTTTTCGTAAAAACGACATTTTTGGATGCGATTCCGCCGAACGCGATTTCGCATCATCCTTTTCATACAGACCTTCCGGCTGACACACGCGCCGGAAGGTCTTTTCTCTTTACGATTTGCTTACAAAGCCGGAACAATTTGCAGAAACAGCTTGTATTTCATGCTGTAATATGCTATCATGGATGAAAAAGCAGGGGGGAATCATCATGGAACAAACATGCAGCAAGCGGCAGCTGTTCGCTGTCCTGATCTTCGGTTTTGTCATCGCGGCGTTCGGCGGCTGGCTCTATGAGGAAGCCTGCGTTTATCTGATCTATCACAAGATCTATAACCGCGGGATGCTGCACCTGACGCTCTGCCCGATCTACGGATTCGGCGCGTGGATCCTGTATCTGCTGCTGCATAAGGTGCGGAACAGCGTCCTTTTCTTTCTGCTGAGCACGGCGATCGCAAGCGCATTTGAATACGGCTGCGCACTGCTGCTCGAACACTTTCTGCACCGTTCCTACTGGACGTACAGCGGGTGGCCGCTCTCTGTGCACGACCGGATCTCACTCGTCAGCAGTCTGATTTTCGGGCTGCTCGCCGTCCTCTTTGCAAAGGGGATCCTGCCGAAGCTGACATCTGCCGTAAAGCGCGGAAATGCGACAAAATCCGCAGTCGCCGCAGGCTGCATCCTTTCTGTCATAATCACCGATTTTGTGATCGTTCTGTGCGGCATGGATTAAACTTTCTCTGGTCTGCATAGATATTATAAACACATTCAACAGAGTTTTGAACAAAATGCGATACGTTCAGCGTATTGCATTTTTTTCGCAATTGTGGTATAATAGATGCCGAAGGAAAGATGTGTTTTGTGCGGGAATGCCCGCAGAAAGGATGATGCCAAGTGTTCAAGGAATATCCGTCAGAATGGGAAGGTTTTCGCTTCGGAAGATGGAGCGACTCGATCAATGTCCGCGATTTTATCCACAAAAACTACACGCCGTATGACGGGGACGACAGCTTTCTCGCCGGTCCGACCGACGCGACGAAAAAGCTCTGGGAGCAGGTCTTAGATCTGTCCCGTCAGGAGCGTGAGGCAGGCGGCGTGCTGGACATGGACACCAAGATCATCTCCACGATCACGTCCCACGGTCCCGGCTATCTGAACAAGGATCTCGAAAAGATCGTCGGATTCCAGACCGACAAGCCCTTCAAGCGTGCTTTGCAGCCGTTCGGCGGCATCCGCATGGCACAGCAGGCTTGCAGAGAATACGGCTATGAGGTCGATCCCGAGGTCGTGGAAATCTTTACCAAGTACCGCAAAACACATAATCAGGGCGTTTTCGATGCCTATACGCCTGAAATGCGCCTTGCCAGAAAATCGGCGATCCTCACCGGTCTGCCCGATGCCTACGGCAGAGGACGCATCATCGGCGACTACCGCCGCATCGCGCTCTACGGCGTGGACAGACTCATTGAGGACAAGGAGCACCAGAAGGCAACGCACTTTGTCCGCATGACCTCGGAAAATATCCAGCTGCGCGAGGAGCTCTCCGAACAGATCCGTGCGCTCGGTGAACTCAAGGAGCTCGGCAGAATCTACGGCTTCGATATTTCCCGCCCCGCCGGTACCGCACAGGAAGCGGTGCAGTGGCTCTACTTCGGCTATCTCGCTGCGGTCAAGGAGCAGAACGGCGCGGCAATGAGCCTCGGCAGAACCTCGACCTTCCTCGATATTTATATGCAGCGTGATCTCGACCGCGGCATCATCACCGAGGAGCAGGCGCAGGAGCTCATCGACCACTTCATCATGAAGCTGCGTCTCGTCAAATTCGCCCGCACGCCGGAATACAATGCGCTGTTCTCCGGCGATCCGACATGGGTGACCGAGTCGATCGGCGGCGTTTCCGTCGAGGGACAGCACATGGTCACGAAAAATTCCTTCCGCTATCTCAATACGCTGAACAATCTCGGCACAGCGCCGGAACCGAATATGACCGTGCTCTGGTCCACCAGACTGCCGCAGAATTTCAAGCGTTTCTGCGCAAAAATGTCGATCCAGACCTCGTCGATCCAGTATGAGAATGACGATCTGATGCGCGTGACGCACGGCGATGACTATGCGATCGCATGCTGCGTGTCGTCGATGGTCGTCGGCAAGGAGATGCAGTTCTTCGGCGCGCGCGCGAACCTTGCAAAATGCCTGCTCTATGCGATCAACGGCGGCGTGGACGAGGTCATGAAGGTGCAGGTCGGCCCGAAATACCGTCCGGTCACCGGCGATTATCTCGACTATGACGACGTCATGGACAAGTACGATCAGATGATGGAATGGCTCGCGGGACTGTATGTCAACACGCTGAATGTCATCCATTATATGCATGACAAATATTCCTACGAAAAATTGCAGATGGCGCTGCATGACCGTGACGTCAAGCGCTATTTCGCGACCGGTATCGCCGGACTTTCCGTTGTGGCGGATTCGCTCAGCGCGATCAAATACGCAAAGGTCAAGTGCATCCGCGATGAAAACGGCATCGTCACCGACTACGAGGTCGAGGGCGATTTCCCGAAATACGGCAACGACGACGACCGCGTAGACCGCATCGCCGTCGAGATCGTCAAGACCTTCATGGACAAGATCCGCAAGCATCATACCTACCGCGGCGGTGTTCCGACCATGAGCATCCTGACGATCACCTCGAATGTCGTCTACGGCAAAAAGACCGGCAATACGCCGGACGGCAGAAAGCACGGCGTTCCGCTCGCGCCGGGTGCAAATCCGATGCACGGCAGAGATACGCACGGTGCAGTCGCATCGCTCTCGTCGGTCTCGAAGATCCCGTTCCGTCATGCGCAGGACGGCATCTCCAACACGTTTTCGATCATTCCGGATGCGCTCGGCAAGGATACCAGAATCTTCTCCGGCGATCTGGATCTCGATGCACTGAAGCAGGAGGCGGACAATGCGGATGCATGATCCCGATCCGGACGAACTCGCTGCGCTGCTCGACAGTCTCGTTTCCGCCGGCACGCAGCATATCAATCTGGAGATCGGCGCAGAAACCCGCGTGCAGACCGTCAACAGCACGGAATGCAGCAAGCCCGGTGCCTGCGCGATCCCCAATATGCTTTTCGATGAGGATGAACAGAACGGAGGAATCCACAATGGCAAATGAACAGCAGATCGACAACCTCGTGGAGCTGCTTGACGGCTACGTCGAGAAAGGCGGTCATCACCTCAATGTCAACGTCTTTACGCGTGAAACCCTGCTCGATGCGCAGGCGCATCCCGAGAAGTATCCGCAGCTGACCGTCCGCGTGTCCGGCTATGCGGTCAACTTCATCAAGCTCACAAAGGAACAGCAGGACGACGTGATCTCCCGCACGTTCCACGACAAGATCTGAACAAATCAGCCCGCTGAACCTGCATCTGCATCATTCAGCGGGCTGTTCCGTCCAAAGGAGATGGGATATGGAAGGGTATATTCACTCGACGGAATCCTTCGGCACGGTAGACGGCCCCGGCATCCGCTTTGTGATCTTCTTTCAGGGCTGCCCGATGCGCTGTCTTTACTGTCACAATCCGGATACATGGACGCCGCGCACGGGGCATACCGAAACCGCGGACGCGCTGCTCGCGCAATTTGCGCATAACCGCGCATTTTACAAAAACGGCGGCATCACGGCGACCGGCGGCGAACCGATGCTCCAGCTGCCGTTTCTCACCGAGCTGTTCACGAAGGCAAAGGCGCAGAGCATCCACACCTGCCTCGACACATCCGGCATCTGCTACGATCCCGATGCGCCGGAATCCGCAGAACAGCTCCTTGCCGTCACGGATCTGGTCATGCTCGATATCAAGCACATCGACGATTCTGCGCACCGCCGGCTGACCGGTCACAGCAACGCCAATATCCTCGCATTTGCGCAGAAAATCAGCGAGTGCGGCGTCCCGCTCTGGATCCGGCATGTGATCGTGCCGGACTGGACGGATTCGCCGGAAGAACAGCAGCAGCTCGGCTATTTCATCGGCGGGCTGCAAACGCTCCGCGGGCTGGATGTGCTCCCTTATCACGATCTCGGCAAGCCGAAATACGAAGCGCTCGGCATCCCCTATCCGCTTGCCGATACGCCGCCTGTCTCAAAGGACGCCGCCGAGGCTGCCCGTGCAGAGATCAGACGCGGCATTCTGAATCGGCTGCGGGAATCCAAGCAGCATCCGTCAGAATAATGCAAAAGCGGCTCCCGACACATGGTCGGAAGCCGCTTTTTCCCCAATCCCAAAATGCACATTCAGCCGGAAACAGATTCAGCGGGGTTCGCAGATCAGTTTCATGGCTGTGCGTTCTTCGCCGTCGATTTCGATGCTGGCAAATGCCGGAATACATACCAGATCAATGCCGATCGGTGCAAGATAGCCGCGCGCAATCGCGATCGACTTGATCGCCTGATTGGCAGCGCCTGCGCCGACAGCCTGAACCTCAACGACATGCTGTTCCCGAATCACACCGGCAATTGCACCGGCTACGGAATTCGGCGTAGAATGCGAAGATACTTTCAATACTTCCATCGGTTTACCTCCTACAAAAATTGTTGAATCATTGTTTATATAGTAATCAGGAAATCTTATGCTGTGCTGCATAGTTTCACTGTCTATATTATAATACATTTCACTAGAAATGTCAAGACATTCAGGAATAGTTTGTAGAATCCCTCATAAAAACGCGTTCAATTTTAGTACATATGCCGGATTTGCTATCAATTTCAATGCAAACCGCGTTCAAAATACAGGGGGCGGGTGCTTCTTCAAACTGCACCGGACGCCGGAAACGCTGTTTTTCGATCGCAAGTTCCGTCCGGACACCGAGCACCGAACGTGCCCCGCCGACCATGCCCACATCGGTGAGATAGCCGGTTTTGCCGTCAAGGATCTCCTCATCCGCAGTCTGCACATGCGTATGCGTGCCGATGACCGCCGAAACCTTTCCGGCGAGATACCAGCCCATCGCGCGCTTTTCCGAAGTCGCTTCTGCATGGAAATCCAGCAGAATGCATTTCGCGCCGATCTCCGAAAGGATCCGGTCGATCGCGAAAAACGGATTGTCAAGCGCATCCATGAACGCCGTGCCCATCAGATTGATGACCGCGAGCGAATAGGAACCGCAGTCGAGCACGCAGACGCCGCTGCCCGGCGCACCGTCCGGATAATTCGCCGGACGCAGAATGCGCTCGTTCTCGAAGATATGGTCGCATTTACGGCGAAAACAGTGGTTGCCGGTCGTGATCACATCCGCGCCGCCGGAAAAAAGCTGCTCTGCTGACTGCGGCGTAATGCCGTTGCCCTTCGCGGAATTTTCGCCGTTGACGATGATCAGATCGGCGCCGTACTGCCGTTTCAGCTCCGGTGCATGCCTGCAAAAGCATGCCGAGCCCGCTTCTCCGACCACATCACCGAACATCAAAACCCTCATGCAGTGCGCCTCCGTCATTCATCCGCCGGATCAGCGACAATGAACATCGGATTTTCCTGCTGTTGCTGCGATTCGAGTTCATCCGGATTGATCGTGATTTCCAGTGCGGGCGCATCGCCCTGCGCTCCCTCCGGATCGTTCTGACCGTCCGGATTTTGTGCATCGCCCTGATTCTGTGCATCGCCCTGCTCCTGTGCGGGATCGGTGACCACTTCGGTCACGGGGTTGCCTGCCTCATCCGTCACGATCACGGCATCCCCGAACGCATTGATCTCGGTGACGATCTGCGTTGCCGGCTGCTCCGGCGCATCGGTCGTCACGGGCGGCGCGGTCGTCGCCTGCATTTCGTGCAGCACATCCCAGATATCGGTCTCCGCCGGCTGCTCGTACTCCATACCGGTTGGTTCGAGTACCGGCGCATCCGGATCCTCTGCATTGCCGCCGCGCACGGCAGAGACAATGAAAATCAGCAGAAACACGACTCCAATCGTGCAGATCAGTGCGAGAATCTCTTTCATTTCCATATCAATTTCCTCTTTGCTCTATCATGTCCCGTGTTTGGGTTCATGCCTGCGTTCGCCCGCAAGCGGATTGCTGTCGATCGCATTCTGCCGCTGCTCGCTGGAAAGATGCGTATAGATCTCTGTTGTCGCGATCGACTGGTGCCCGAGGATCTCTTTCAGCGTCAGCGTATCGACATGCCCGTGCTGATACATCAGCGTTGCAGCGGTATGCCGCAGCTTATGCGTGGAAAGTCCGCGTCCGGCAAGCCCTGCCGCAGCAAGCGTATTTTCGACGATCTGCTGCACTCTGCGGCGGCTGATCCTGCGGTGATTGCGGCTCAGAAAAAGCGCATTCGGCTCCTCCGGCGGATTCTCCCGCGCATGGATATAATCATGCAGTGCCGCAAGGCATGCGTCATTCAGATAGACAATGCGTTCCTTGCTGCCCTTTCCGAGCACGCGTACCTGCCGGTTATAGAAATCGACGTCGCCGACATTCATGCCGACCAGCTCCGCAAGACGGAATCCGCAGTTCAGGAACAGCGTCACAATGCAGTAATCGCGCAGCGTGTCATGCGAGGGCGCTTCCTCAGCGCTTTGCAGCATGCGCTGGCTCTCCTCCAGTGTCAGGAACCGCGGCAGCGCTTTTTTCACCGTCGGCAGTTCGAGGTTCTGGCAGGGATCATTCGCAAGCATGCCCTTTGTTTTTGTGAGATACTTGAACAGACTGCGCACAGCGCTCAGTCTGCGGGATACAGAACGCGGCGTATTTCCGCGCACATCGCGCAGATACCGGATATAGTCATAGAGCACCGAGACCGTGACCTGCTCCAGTTCGGAGACAGTGATCTCTGCAAGAACCACATCTGCGCATTCCGAAACCGGTTTCTTCTGCATCGTACAGTGCAGCCAGCGCAGAAACAGCTCATTGTCATGATAATACTCATTGACCGTCCGCTTCGCCTTTCCGCGGATGACGTCCAGATAGGTCAGATAGTCACTGAAAAACAGCGGCAGCTGACTGCGGTCAATTTCCATGCAAGCCGCCCCCTTTCCGCATCCTGTCCGTATTATTTTATTATACTCTATTTTATCCGATTTTGCAACCCCTGCGCCAAACATTTTTCAACTTTTCATTTTTCATGCATTACTTGACAATTCCACGTATTTGTGTTATAATCAGGTTGATTTCAACAGAATGGGACAAAAAACCGGAGGTGAAGCACATGCAGCGCAGGGGCGGCTATCAGACCAAACAGAAAACGCTGATCCTTTCCTATCTCGAATCGCATCCGGAACAGCACATCACCGCTGCCGATCTGCTCCATGCCCTGACCGAAAACGGCACGCCGATGGGTGCTGCGACGATCTACCGGCAGCTCGAAAAGCTGGAACAGGAAGGGCTGGTGCGGCGGTATTCGCTCGATGACCGCGGCAGCGCATGCTGGCAGTACGGCGGCGCTGAGGCGAAAGCCGGCACCTGTCATTCGCATTTTCATCTGAAATGCACGGAATGCGGCAAGCTGATCCACCTTGACTGCGATCATCTGCATGAGATCGCGCATCATGTCGCAGAGGATCACGGCTTTTTCATTGATCCCTCGCGCACGGTTTTCTACGGCATCTGCGAAGACTGCCACGGCGAAGAAACCGGCGGGCATGACCATGCAGCGCATGCACATTCCGATTGCTGCTGCAAGCATCACGATGCGTGATGACGTGATGATCCGATACTATATAAAACAATCCCGAAACGGTCAGAAAACTGCTTCGGGATTTTTTTATCCGGACGCATTTCCGCATGTTTTCGCATGCTGCTGCATATCGTTTCAAAAGAGAAGGGAGTGTGCAGAACATGCAGGGACTCACAGCAGACGAGGTTCGGAAGCGGCAGGCAGAATACGGCACAAACACACTGGCAGAGGCACCGCGGGCACATCCGCTCCGCATCCTGATCGCGCAGTTTCGCGACGTCATGGTGCTGATTCTGCTCGCAGCTGCGGCAGTTTCATGGTTACTCGGAGAATATGCGGATGCCGGCACGATCGCGGTGATTGTCGTGCTGAATGCGGTGCTCGGCTTCGTGCAGGAATACCGCACAGAGCAGACGCTCCTTGCACTGCGGAGCATGACTGCGCCGACTGCGCGTGTCATGCGGGACGGCAGAGAGCAGACGGTTCCGGCGGCAGAGCTTGTGCCGGACGACATCATTCTGACCGAAGCCGGAGACTGTGTGCCGGCGGACGCGGTCATTCTGCACTGCACGCAGCTTTCGGCAGAGGAATCCGTGCTGACCGGCGAATCAACCGCTGTCGAAAAACACGCGCATACCGATGCAGACGGCGTGCCGGACAATGCGCTGAACCGCGGCGATCTGCTCTATGCGGGAACTGCGGTGCTCAAAGGCTCTGCGGCGGCAAGGGTGCTCGCGACCGGCACCGCAACGCAGATGGGACAGATCTCACAGATGCTCTCGGACATCGGGCAGACCGAAACGCCGCTGCAAAAACGGCTCGGCGAACTCGGCAGAACCGTTGCGGTGCTCTGTCTGGTGATCTGTGTGCTGGTCTTTGCGGCAGGCGTTCTGCGCGGCGAACCGGTCTTTGCAATGCTGATGACCGGCATTACCATTGCGATCGCGGCGATTCCGGAAGGTCTGCCCGCGACCGTCACGATCGCGCTTGCGATTGCCGTGCGCCGGATGCTGAACCGGAATGCGCTGGTCAACCGGCTGCATGCCGTCGAAACACTCGGCTGTGCATCGGTCATCTGCTCGGACAAAACCGGCACGATCACCGAAAACAAGATGACCGTTTTGCAGATCCGCACACCGGACGCGCAGTTTCAGATCAGCGGAACGGGCTGGCAGCGCAGCGGGACGGTCTCCGAAAACGGGATCCCCTGCGCTCGGCACCGGCTTTCCGTGCTGATGCCGCTGCTGCGCTGCGCGGTGCTCTGCAATCATGCCGCGGTCAAGCCGGATCCGAAGCAGGACGAATGGCAGGTCAGCGGCGATCCGACCGAAGCGGCACTGCTGATTGCTGCGGCAAAATGTCAGGTCACAGCCGACAGCTTCACGCGCAGCCCGCTGGTCGGAGAGATCCCGTTTGACAGCGATTCGCGCGCCATGACCGTTTTCTGCCGCACGGAAAGCGGTCTGCTTGCACTGCGGAAAGGCGCAATCGACGTCATTTTGCAGAGCTGCACGTATTATCGCGCCCACGGAACCGATCTGCCGCTCTCCCCGCAGAAACGCGCCGAGATCATGCACGATGCAGATGCGCTCGCATCCGATGCGCTGCGGGTACTGGCGTTTGCGGAGCAGTCTGTCAGCAGTCCGGATGCGGCGCCCGCGCAAATGGTCTTTCTCGGCATCATGGGCATGATGGATCCGCCGCGGGAGCAGGCAAAGCGCGCGATCGCAGAGTGCACCCGCGCCGGCATCCGCGTTGTCATGCTGACCGGCGACCACATCAAAACGGCTGCTGCGATCGCAAAACAGGCGGGAATCCCCCATGCAGAGCATGCCATGACAGGCGCAGAGCTCGACCGGATCTCCGACGCGGAACTGCCTGCCGTCCTTGACCGCTGCGCCGTTTTTGCAAGGGTAACGCCTGCGCATAAGCTGCGGCTGGTGCGCGCATTCCGGAAGAAAGGCATGATCGCAGCGATGACCGGCGACGGCGTCAACGATGCGCCGGCGGTCAAGGAAGCGGATATCGGCGTAGCAATGGGCAAAAACGGAACGGATGTGACACGGCAGGCTGCGGACATCATTCTGCTCGACGACCGGTTCGATACGCTTGCCGCAGCGGTCAGACAGGGACGGACGGTCTATGCAAACATCCGCAAATTCGTGCGTTATCTGCTTGCATGCAACATCGGCGAGGTGCTGACCATGTTTCTCGGCATTCTCATGGGGCTGCCGATGGTGCTGCTGCCGACACAGATTCTGCTGGTCAACCTGATGACGGACGGTCTGCCGGCAGTCGCGCTCGGACTCGAACCGCCCGCGCCGGATATCATGCAGCATCCGCCGCGCAGTGCAGCGGACAGCTTTTTCGCAGGGGGACTGCTCTCGCGCATCGTATTCCGCGGCATTTTCATTGCGCTTTCGACGCTCGGCTCGTTCACGACCGTCCTGCGCATGAGCGGTTCTGTTGATGCGGCGCGGACTGCGTCGCTGGTCACGCTGATCTGCTCGCAGCTGCTTCATGTATTTGAATGCAAACGCGAGGACGGCACGCTGTTCTCTGTCCCGTATTTCTCAAACGGCAAGCTGATCCTTGCTGTGCTGACGTCCGCCGCTGTGACCGCCGCCGCGCTGACAGTACCGGCATTGCAGGCTGTTTTCTCCACGGTGCCGCTCACGCTGCGGGAAATGCTGACTGCGCTCGCATGCAGCACCGCCGTACCGCTCTGCGCCGCACTGACCGCAGGGCACAGCAGCCGCACGGAAGCCATACCGGTCGGGAGCGGTATCGCTTCGCGATGAGTTTGAATGGACTCCGTCCGAAAAGATTGCATTCCTTTGGAATCCCAGTTTAGAAGGTGCGGGCGCATGCGGCTATTGGCTTTTCCCCTTTCACCATTCTCGATTTATTTCTTCCGTTGTGACTGTTTTCTGCTTTTTTGTCCGGATTGATACGCAAAAAGTATGATTTTCATATTCTTTTCCATCATTCTATTGCAATTCAGAATGATATATGATATACTCTAAACAGCATGCGTTGCTGAAACAAATTGAGAAAGGGAATCTATCATGAAACAATTTCGGAAACTGGCGTTCACCTGCGCCGTGTGCATTGCATCCGCGGAAATGTTCGCCGCCATGCCTCCGGACATCGCAGCGGTCAATGTGTATGCATCGGACTGCGAAAATGTGTGGGATGCAGAAAAGGTCATCAGTTATGATGTGTATGCAGACCGCGCGGTTGTTGTCGGCTGCGACAGCAAATTCAAAGGAGATGCCGTGATCCTTTCGGAGATCAAGGGCGTTCCGGTCACCAGAATTGACGAGGATGCGTTTTTCTACTGCGAAATGACATCCCTGACGATTCCGGACAGCGTCACCGCCGTGAATGAGGAAAGCTTTGCAAACTGCAATGATCTGAAAACGATCACGGTCGGCAGCGGCATCCCGCTGTACGAACTGGAGGATCTGCCGCTATCCTCGCCTGCACTGGAAACGATCACCATTTTGCCGGATAATCCCGATTGTACCGCAATTGACGGCGTGCTGTACAATAAAAAGCAGACAAAGCTCATCCGGTATCCGGCTGCCAGAACAGGCGCATTCCAGACGCCGGATGACGTGGAGGTCATCGCACCGGCTGCATTCAGCGGATGCGAAAAACTGGAAAATGTTACGATCGGAAATCATGTCAAAAGCATCGGCAATGACGCATTTTCCGGCTGCACCGCGCTGACCGCCGTTACGATCCCCGATACCGTGACCGAGATCGGCGCAAATGCGTTTCAGGGCTGCACGAATCTGAAAACGGTCAAGTACCCTGCCGCGCTTGCAGAAGCCGTTTATCACGCGTGCGGGGATACCGCGTGGTTTCAGAGCAACCCGCTGCTGATCGTGGACGGCATTGTCAGGGAATGCGATGCAAATGCGGCAGCGGTCACGATCCCGAAAAATGTGACCGGCATCGGCGAAGGCGTATTTGCAAAATGCCGGAAGCTGGAAACAGTTACGTTCTCCGACGGCATAACCGAAATCGGAGACCGCGCATTCTTCAATTGCAGCAGACTGAATACCGTCAAACTCCCGAACACTGTCACAACAATCGGACAGCAGGCATTTTCCGGCTGCACCGGTCTGAAAGAGATCACGCTGCCGGACAGCGTTACAGCGATCGGCGAATGTGCATTCAGCAGATGCGAGGAGCTGACCGGCATTACCGTTCCGGAAAAGGTGACATGCATCAGCAATTCCGCTTTTTCCGGCTGTACGAAGCTGAAATCCGCCGGACTGCCGAAAACCCTGACAGAAATCGGGGACGAGGCATTTTCCCAGTGCCGCAGCCTGTCAGAAGCAGTCATTCCGGACAGTGTCAAAAGCATCGGAAAAGCTGCATTTTCCGGCTGCTCCGCTATGCAGGAGATCCACATTCCGGACGGCGTCACCGGAATTGCGGACAGCACATTCAGCAGATGCTATGACCTCGCAAAAATCACCGTTCCGGAGAGCATCACAAGCATCGGAGACAATGCTTTCAGCAATTGCACCGGTCTGACGGAGATCAACATTCCGGACAGCGTCACGCAGATCGGTTCCGAGGCATTTTCCGGCTGTATCAGTCTGGAACGCCTCACAATTCCGGAGAGCGTGACAAGCATCGGAGAAGCCGTTTTCTCCGGCTGCAGCGATCAAACCGTCCTCACGGTCCCGTCCGGTGTATATCTCCTCGGTGAAAAAATCTTTTCAGGCTGCCCCTGCCCCACGAAGATCACGATTCCGGACGGCACGGAGCAAATCAGTGACAATTGCTTCGCCGGATTCACCGGTCTGACCGATATCACGATCCCCAAGAGCGTCACCGGCATCGGCGAGGCAGCATTTTCCGGCTGCACCGGACTGAAAAACGTCACCATTCCGGCAGGCGTCAAAAGCATCGGCAGCAGCGCATTCTCCGCATGCAGCGGTCTGACATCCGTCACGATCCCTGACAGCGTCACGAGCATCGGAGATTCCGCGTTCTGCAACTGCGCCGGTCTGACGGAAATCACAATTCCGGACAGCGTAACAGAGCTCGGCGATCAGACATTTTCCGGATGCAGCAAAATGGAAAAGATCACCGTCCCCGCAGCATTCAAAGACGGCGTGTTCGACCGCAGTGCCGGAACCGCATGGATCGACCTGCATCCGCTGAAAATCGTCAAGGATGAGCTGGTCAGATGCACGCCTACCGCAGAAGCGGCAGTCATTCCGGACAGCGTAAAGCATATCGCAAAGGGCGCCTTTGCCGATTGCAGCGCGCTGAACACCATTTTCATTCCGGAGCAGATCGAAATCATTGAGGAGAAAACATTTTCCCATTGCTTCGCGCTGAAAGTGGTCACAATTCCGGCAAGCGTCACTTCGATCAGCGAGAATGCGTTTGAATTGTGCCCGAGCGATCTCATCATCAACGGCTATACCAATTCCGCCGCCGAAAAATTCGCGCACAAGCATCAGTTTGTCTTCCGTCCGATTGGCGGCATTCCGGTTACGACGGATGAGACCGGAACACTGAATGAGAAAAGCGAGCCCGTGCCGGAAGAAGAAATCGACGCAGAAAAACTGAACATCATCTGCGACCGGTATTATGCGCATGCAGGTGATACCGTTCTGTACAAAGTCCAGTTCCGGTACAATCCCGGATACAGCGCCGTCAGCCTTTTCCTGAACTATGACAGCAAACTCGCGATCCGGAAGGACGAGGCAGGCGATCCGCAATATGAGATTGGCGCCGCCGGCATCACCGGTGAAGGAAAATGGCCGCTTTTCACGCAGAATACGACCGACACAACCGGATACATGAAATTTGCAGCGCTTTCCAAGAGCAGCAATTCCGAGGACGGCTTGTTCGCTTCGGTCGCATTCAAGGTACCGGAAACGGCGAAGAACGGTGATATTTATCGGCTGTCTGTCCATGCCGACCTGATTCTTGACCAGCGCAACAGACCGGTTCCGGTGCAGATCATTGACGGCTGGATTCAGGTCGGGGATGCTCCGGCGACCACGACCGCAAAACCGACTACAACGACCGTAAAACCGGCGACCACGACCGTGAAGCCGGCAACCACAACCGTAAAACCGGCGACTACGACCGTGAAACCGGCGACTACGACTGCAAAACCGGCGACCACGACCGTAAAACCGGCGACTACGACTGCAAAACCGGCGACTACGACTGTGAAACCGGCGACCACGACTGCAAAACCGGCGACCACGACTGTGAAACCGGCGACCACAACCGTGAAGCCGGCGACCACGACCGTAAAACCGGCGACCACGACCGTGAAACCGGCGACTACGACTGTAAAACCGGCGACCACGACTGCAAAACCGGCGACTACGACCGTGAAACCGGCGACCACGACTGTAAAACCGACTACCACGACTGCAAAACCCGCGACTACGACCGTGAAACCGGCGACCACGACCGTAAAACCGGCGACCACGACTGTAAAACCGGCGACCACGACGATCCCGAACGAAACAACCGCTCCGGTCACAACATCTGCGCCGGCTGTTCTGCGCGGCGACGTGAACCTCGACAAGCGGATCGGCGTGGATGACGCCCAGATGACGCTGATCGCCTATACGGAACAGTTCGCCGGCAATCCGGTAGACCTGACCGACAGCCAGCGAAAGGCTGCCGACGTCAATGGCGACGGCGTGCTCAGTGTGGACGATGCGCAGAATATTCTGATCTTCTACACAGAGAGCAAGGTCGCCGGAAAGGACATCTCATGGGATGAACTGCTCGGCACAAAGAAGCAGACATTACCCGTTCCGAAACGAATCGCAGCATTGCCACGATTTTATACATTGATAATCTAAACAATCTGTTTATAGAATGCGTGAGCAATGGACGGCTGACCTCATTCTCCAAAAAGAATTTCAGAAGTCTGTTTGAAATGGCAGCTGAAACAAAACAGAGCTGTTGCTAAGTTACTGCGACAGCTCTGTTTCTGTTACAGACATACGGCTGTAATTTTTTGAGACTAAACAGGCTCTTATGCAGAGAGTCTGTATTTTTCATGATACGAATTGTAAGCACCGATAAATTGCTCGGAATACCCAGGTCAAGGGGCTGCTTGACGGCAAGTCAACAAGCTACACATCTAAGGACAAAAAGACGATCGTCCGCCCTGAGATCGTGGAGAATCCGTACAATGGCAAGACGTACTATCAGTGGAAAACTGAGAGGGGAAAATAAAAACAGCAAGGGTGTCCTTGCTGTTTGGGGCTTGCTTTACAAATCTGCGGCAAAGAAGATGATTCAATATACGTCACCGATTGTACCTATCGTAACAACTTTAGTCTCTGAAACAGTATTTCCTAAAGATATATCTATACCCATTCCTTCTTCTTCATTCCAGGTGCAGTTATAAAAAAGACTTATTGTTCGTTTTCCGGAATATGCTTCATCACGAACTAAGAACCCATGTAATGATGCCATCTCATACATTTTATTCATATCCTTGACTTCCGGAAACAATTTGTCATCCGGTTCAGTAGCTCCCCACTCATCTCTGCATTCTTTATAGTATTCAAAAATATGATCTAATAAGAACTGTTTATATTCTGAGTAGTTGTCCAAAAAGAATTCCAGTGTTTTCTTCTCTGCATCAGGTATTTCACCATTATCATCTGGTTCAAGCTGTGCTGTTATCTCTTTATTGTGACCGCCCTCATCTATTACTACTTTTCCATGTAAATGTACTCCGAGTTCAAATTTACTGTAATCTACTTTCATAATGAACCTCCCGTTTCCCGTTACGAATGTTAATCCCGATTTGTGGGCAGTCACCCCGCCCTTTACTTACCCATATTATACCAAACGACCGCTGAAAAGTCAATTATATGGCTTAATACAGAAAGGATAATCTTTATGAACAATAACCGGCTTGCGGAAGCTGCAAAGATCCTCGGTGTCTCCGAGGATACATCCTCATATGTTCAGGCATACATCGGTGTGACCGGATACAACAGGTTGCGTAAAGTCTATCTTGTTGTATCTTGAAGTGTCATGAAAGTTGACCGAATATTGACCAAAGTGATATGCCCATCGCTGAAATCGCTCGAAAACATCGTATTTTCGCTGTAAGGGTTGAAATTTCACGGTTAATGTGGTATAATTTAATATAGAAGGAAGGTGCACGCATGCCGAATTTTACCAAAACAGCGATCAAACAGGCGTTTCTCAAACTGCTCAATGAACGTCCGCTCAAGCAGATCACAGTCCGCGATATCGTCGAGGAATGCGGCATCAACCGAAATTCCTTTTACTACCATTTCTCCGATATCCCGACCTTGCTGGAAGAGATCATCATGGAAAATGCGCGCGACATCATCTCGCAGTACCCGAATGTGGATTCGATCGAGACCTGTCTGCTGGCTGTCGTCGAATTTGCGCATCAGAATAAGCGCGCAATCCTGCATATCTACAACTCTGTGAACCGCACGATCTATGAGCAGTATCTCTGGCAGGTCTGCGAGGAAATCGTCACGACCTATACCGATTCTCTCGCCGGCAGCGAGCAGCTCCGTCCGGACGACCGCGAGCTCATTATCCGCTATTATAAATGTGTGTGCTTCGGGCTGACCTCGGAATGGCTCCGCACCGGCATGCATTCGGATATCAAGCCGGAACTGCACCGTATCTGTGAGCTGAAAAAGGGCATGGCTGAGGAAATGATCGCCCGCAGCCGCGCATCCTGAACCATAAAACGCCCGAACGCATTCAACTGCATTCGGGCGCTTTTCTTGCGATCACAACCGGCTGATAAAATCCGGTTTCTTCGGGCATTTTCCAGACGACTTCCCGGCAGCCGCATTCATGCAGCAATCCGGTCAGTTCCGATCTGCGGACGGCGCGGTACGCGCATTCAAATTTGCTGATGCGCAACGATTCCTCGTCCTCGATGATGTACTGCACAAGCCGGTAGCATTCCTGTTCCCAGTGCCATGTCTGGAACGCGACACGCTGTCCGGCTGCCGTCTGATGAATATAGGGCGGCGAATACGGTGGCTGCTCCCGCAGAATGCTGTCATAATCGCGGATGCTGGCAACGAATATGCCGTTTTCCCGCAGCTGTCCGACCATGCTGCCAACTGCTGTTTTCAGCGCTTCTGCGGTCAGCATATGCGGCAGCGCATTGTCCATTACAATCACAATGTCAAACGGTTCGCGAAAAACATCCGATAATGCGCAGAAATCCGCATGCGCAAAGCGGATCTCCGCACGGTGCTTTGCAGCCCGCATCTGCGCTTCGGCAAGCTCCGCATCGCTGATATCCGATGCCGTCACCGGATAGCCGAGCGCCGCAAGCCCGATTGCCTGCGTGCCGATGCCGCATGCACAGTCAAGGATCTGCGCGGAACGGTCAAATCCCGCATCCCGAAAAATCCGGTGCAGAATCTGCGCATGCTCCTGCACGGCGGCATCCCAGTTCTCATAGAGCTTGTCATACTGCTCTGCCATGTTATCATAGAAATTCTGAACAATATTCATGCGTTACCCCTTACATGCTGATTTTTTGCGATTCTGCACGCATTTCCGGAACAATCTGTATATGCCGTATCCGATGATGACACCGAGCGTATTGAGAATCAGGTCGTCCACATCCGATGCGCGGGACGAAAAATGTCCGGTGAATCAGCACAGAATGATTCACGTCCATCCGCAGCAGAAACGCCATACGCACAGCAGCCCTGTCCTGTGGCAGCGGCGCTATGGCATATGGCGTTTTGTTTGATTATTTCAGGAATCCGTTGATGATCTGCTCCTCGGCTTCCGCCTCGGTCAGACCGAGCGTCATCAGCTTTATGAGCTGCTCACCCGCGATCTTGCCGATCGCAGCCTCATGCACAAGCTCTGCATCCACGCTGTTTGCTTCAAGCGACGGCACTGCAAGGATCCTGCCCTCGTCCATGATGATCGAATCGCACTCGGTATGTCCGCTGCACGCTGCATTGCCGAGAATGCACAGATCAAGCTTCTGGTAGGAACGATCCCGCGCGACGGAACGGGACACCACATCCGCGCTGGAGCCGTCGCCGTCCAGCGTGACCTTGTAGGCGCTCAGTGCGGACTGCTGCCCGTGCGTCATCAGGCGCTCGCGGACGATCAGCTTAGCATCCGCTTTCAGCTCGGCGATCGTAGTGCGCTCCGTGGAATCGACACCCTTGATCTGCACCATTTCCATTTCCATCGTGCTGCCCTCGTCAAGATAGACCTCAGTGACGGGGTTCAGGATGCGCTTGCCGTCGCCGTTTCCGGAGCCGTAATGCTTTTCGACATACTTGATCTTCGCATGCTTGCCGACGAAGAAACGGTGAATGCCGTCGTGCTCGGAATCCTGTGTGCCGCAGTTGTCAATGCCGCAGCCTGCCACGATCAGCACATCTGCATCGTCACCGACGTAGAAATCGTTGTACACGGTCTCTTTCAGACCGCTTTCGCTCAGAACGACCGGAATGTGCACGCTCTCATGCTTCGTGCCTTCCTTGATATGAATATCAATGCCGCTGCCCGCTTCTTTCGGGGTGATCGTAATGTTGGCAGTGGACTGTCTGCCGGCGGTCTCGCCGTTTGCGCGGAGATTATATGCGCCCTCCGGAATTTCATGGAGCCCTGCGACCTCCTGCAGCAGCTGCATCTGAATTGCATCCATTTTTGCCATGATCACGCCTCCTCCGACAGCTTGCGGCATACATCCGAAGCATATTTTGTACCGATGATATCCGGCAGGATCTCGTCACGGCTGCCCTGCCGCAGGATCTTGCCCTCGCTCAGAACGATGATCTCATCCGCGATGTTGAGAATGCGCTCCTGATGCGAAATGACAAGGATCGTTCTGCCGTTTTCGGACTGCTGCATCTTCTCGAAAATGCGGATCAGATTCTGGAAGCTCCACAGGTCGATGCCGGCTTCCGGTTCATCGAAGATCGCAAGGCGGACATCTCTTGCAAGGATCGTTGCGATCTCAATGCGCTTCAATTCGCCGCCGGAAAGCGATGCGTTCACCTCGCGGCGGATATAATCCTTGGCGCAGAGACCGACCTCGGAGAGATATTCGCATGCCTCGCTGACGGAAATGTTCTTGCCAGCGGCAATGCGGAGCAGATCGAGCACGGTCAGACCTTTGAACCGCACCGGCTGCTGGAACGCAAAGCCGATGCCGAGGCGTGCGCGCTCGGTGATATTCATGTTTGTGATATCGGTGCCGTCAAAGACGATCTGACCGTCAGTGATCGGCTCAATGCCCGCGATCAGCTTTGCGAGCGTCGATTTGCCGCCGCCGTTCGGACCGGTGATCACGATAAATTTATTGGAATCCAAGTGCAGGCTGATGTCATTGATGATCGTGATTTCCCCGTTTTCAGATTCCGCCTGAAAGGAAATATGGTTCAGATCAAGCATGTTCAGCACTCCTTTCGTTTCTGTTTTCATCATACATCTTTATTATAGCAAAAATTGATAGCAACAGCAACCGAAAATATGAAAATTTCGCGGAAAGAATAAATGCAGCACTGTTTTTTCGGGAAATATGTGGATTTTTGCAGATATGCTGTGTGCAGTGCCCGTTTCCGATATAGCGCATGAAGCAAACAGCGTAATATCTGTCAGCTCAAAACGATATAATTGATGTTCTCTCGAAGCGTGAATATTTCTGTGTGCTCTCCCATTGCACTTTTCTGTTTAATATGGTATAAGCGGGCAGTGCCCGCCGCCATGACAACACCCAGAAAGCGAAACTGCAAAATTTGCGCTTTCTCTCCCATTGCACTTTTCCGGAATATATGGTATAAGCGGGCAGTGCCCGCCGCCATGACAATGCCCAGAGAGCGAAACTGCAAAATTTGCGCTTTCTCTCCCATTGCACTTTTCCGGAATATATGGTATAAGCGGGCAGTGCCCGCCGCCATAACAACGCCCAGAGAGCGAAACTGCAAAATTTGCGCTTTCTCTCCCATTGCACTTTTCCGGAATATATGGTATAATATAGAAGCAATTATATATGCTGACACGGAGGCACAAAATGGATATTCTCAAACAAATTGCAGAAGAACTGAAACTGCGGCAGGAACAGGTCGAGCACGCTGTCGCGCTGCTGGATGACGGCAAGACCGTCCCGTTTATCGCGCGGTACCGCAAGGAGCAGACCGGCTCGCTCGACGACCAGACGCTCCATGCGCTGAGCGACCGCCTGAACTATCTGCGCAAGCTCGAAGAACGCAAGCAGGAGATCACAGACGCGATCACCGCGCTCGATAAAATGACACCCGAACTCGCAGAGGCGATCTCTGCGGCAAAAACGCTCGTGGAAGTCGAAGACCTCTACCGTCCCTACAAGCAGAAGCGCAAGACAAAGGCTTCCGTTGCAAAGGCGCGCGGACTCGAACCGCTCGCGCTGCTGCTGCTCGAACAGAAGATGAACACCGATCCGGAAACGGAAGCGGCTGCTTTTGTCGATCCCGAAAAGGAAGTACCGGACGTTGAAGCAGCACTTGCCGGCGCATGCGATATCATTGCGGAGACTGTCTCCGATGATGCGGATGTGCGCAAGCGGCTGCGCAATGTGCTCGGACTGCGCGGCAGCCTGACGGTCAAGGCGACCGATCCCGATGAGGACAGCGTCTACCGCAATTATTATGACTATACAGAGCTGGTCGAAAAGGCGGCAAAGCACCGCATTCTCGCGATCAACCGCGGCGAAAAGGAAGGCTATCTCAAGGTCAGCGTGACCATGCCGGACGGTCTCGGCGAGCAGCTTGTCACAAAGGCATATGTCAAAAACCAGAGCCCTGCCGGACAGCTTGTCGAGGCATCGGCGCTCGAAGCATACAAAAAATCGCTGCTGCCGGCAGTCCAGCGCGAAGTGCGCGCGACGCTGACCGAAGAAGCGGCAGAACAGGCGATCACCGTGTTTTCGTCGAATCTGCGGCAATTGCTGCTGCAGCCGCCGATGAAAGGCATGATCACGCTCGGTCTCGATCCGGGCTTCCGGACGGGCTGCAAGGTCGCGATCGTCGATCCGACCGGCAAGGTGCTCGCGACCGACGTGGTGCATATCACTGCCAATTCCAAGCAGGCGATCGAGCGCGACAAGCAGAAGCTGAAACGCCTGATCGAACAGCATCATGTCGAGGCGATCGCGATCGGCAACGGCACGGCGTCCCGCGAATCGGAGCAGATCGTCGCGGAGATCCTGCACGAGATCCCGTCCTGCAAGGCGGCATATATGGTCGTCAGCGAGGCAGGCGCATCGGTCTATTCCGCATCGAAGCTTGCCGCAGAGGAGTTTCCGGATTATGACGTTGCACTGCGCAGCGCGGTCTCCATTGCAAGAAGATTGCAGGATCCGCTGGCTGAGCTGGTCAAGATCGAGCCGAAAGCGATCGGCGTCGGCGAGTATCAGCATGACATGCCGCCCGCAAGACTGAACGAATCCCTGACCGGCGTGGTCGAGGACTGCGTGAATGCGGTCGGCGTGGATCTGAACACGGCGTCGGGCTCGCTGCTCTCGTACATCTCCGGCATCCACAGCGGCATTGCGCACAACATTGTCGCATACCGCGAGGAAAACGGCGCATTTACGTCCAGAAAGGCGCTTTTGAAAGTGCCGAAGCTCGGTGCAAAGGCATATGAACTCTGCGCGGGCTTCCTGCGCGTGCGGGACGGCAAAAATCCGCTGGACAATACTGGCGTGCATCCGGAAAGCTATGCCGCAGCAGAGGCACTGCTGAAAGAATGCGGCTATTCGCTCTCCGATGTCGGCGGCGATCTCGGCAAACTGAGCGAAGCGGTCACGAAAAAAGGCGCGGCGGCGCTTGCTGCTAGTCTCGGCATCGGTGAGCCGACACTCCGCGATATCGTCAAGGAACTGCAAAAACCGGGGCGCGATCCCCGCGATGAGCTGCCGAAGCCGCTCATGCGCAGCGGCGACATCATGACCGCAGAGGATCTGAAGCCCGGCATGGAACTGGTCGGCACAGTGCGCAACATCATTGATTTCGGCGCATTCGTCGATATCGGCGTGCATGAGGACGGTCTGGTGCATGTTTCGCAGCTTGCAAACAAATTCGTCAAGCATCCGCTGGATGTGGTCAAGGTCGGACAGATCGTCCGCGTCCGCGTCATGGAAGTCGATGCAAAGCGCAAGCGCATCAGCCTGACGATGAAAGGCGTTTCGCAGGCGGATCTGGAATCGTAAGACCGCACGGATGATATCACGCATACTATTATATATCATATAACTTATCGAAAGGGGACATCCGATCATGGTTTATGTGACCGGTGATACGCACGGCGATTTTACCCGTTTCCGCAATTCGATGCTGAAAAAAGCGGATGCAAATGATATTCTGATCGTCTGCGGCGATTTCGGCTTTTTCTGGGACGATTCCAAAAAGGAGCAGAAATTCCGGCAGAAGCTCACCGAGCTGAAATATACCGTTGCATTTGTGGACGGCTGCCACGAGAACTATGACATGCTGGAGCGCTATCCGACAACGGAATGGAACGGCGGCACGGCGCGCGTCATCGCACCGAATCTGGTGCATCTGCTGCGCGGCGAGATCTACACGATCTGCGGCAAACGCTTTTTCACATTCGGCGGCGGACACAGTCAGGATTTTGAATACCGCACTGCCGAAAACTGGTGGGAGCGCGAGCAGCCGACCTATGAGGAGATCATTCATGCGGCGGAAAACCTGAAAGCGCATGACAACACCGTCGATTACATCATCACGCATGAGCCGCCTGCATCGCTGAAAGACTGCCTGCGCGTGGACATGATGCAGCGCCTTGAGGTGCATGCATTTTTCGAGGATCTGACGCAGATCTGCAATTTCCGGCAGTGGTATTTCGGCAAATGTCACCTGAACCGCTATGTGCCGGTCAAGTATTACGCGGTGTTCGATGAGATCTATCCGCTGAAAGATACGCAGGGCAAGGCGCTCTCTGCGGAATACGATCCGACCGCAGCGGCGCCTGTGCCGGAGGATCTGCCGGACATGCTGCCGGAGGAGGAATAACATGGATATGCAGGAACAGCTGGAAGCCGGTCAGGAAGCGATACAGCATACCACCGGAATCCTGACAGAGCTCGGCGAAAAGATCATTGCGTTTCTGCCGACGCTGCTGGTCGCGCTTGTCGTGTTTCTGGCAGGCATGCTGCTGGCGCGGGTGTTCGTCTGGCTGCTGCGGCACACAATGAAGCGTGCCGGCGTCAATGCGGCGGCGATCAGCTTCGGGCAGTCGTTTGCGCGCATCGTGCTGACGATGGTGCTGCTCATGATCTGTCTGTCGCTGCTCGGTGTTCCTGCGGCATCGGTCGTGACGCTGCTCGGTGCTGCCGGCGTAACGGTCGGTCTGGCGTTGCAGAACAGCCTGTCGAATCTCGCAGGCGGATTCGTGCTGATGCTCGCAAAGCCCTTTCAGGCGGGCGATTATATCCTCGTCGGCAATACAGAAGGCTATGTCGAGGCAGTCACGATCCTATATACGCAGCTGACCACGCGGGACAACCGCAGTGTATTTCTGCCGAACAGCATTGTCTCGTCCGGTTCTGTCGTGAATCTTTCGCAGAAAGGCAAGCTCCGCGTGAGCATTCCGGTGACGGTCGCGTATGATACCGAGATCGAAGCCGCGCGCGAGGCGCTTCTGGATGCCGTGACGCAGCTGGTCGTAGTGCTGAAAACGCCCGCGCCGAGCGTGACGGTATCCGAGCTTGGGGATCACGGAATTGAACTGTCTCTGAATGTGTGGGTTGGCAAATCGGATTATTTCTCGGTGCAGCCGCTTCTGCGCGAGATCATCAAGGCGGCGCTGGATGCATCCGGCATTGAGATCCCGTATCCGCAGCTGGATGTGCACAAAGCTTAAATAAAATGAAGGAAAGGGCGTGCAGATGTGAAAATTACAGATCAGCTCATTGACGAGTGGCGCGAGCAGAACAAGGTGATCGCGTATCACACGCCGTTTCAGATCACGACCTATGAGGAGCGCGCGGCGGAATTTTTCAGCATGCAGGATACTGCGGATATCCTCGATTATGTCAATTCGCGCAAGCCGCTCGAAGAAGCGTATCTCATGGCGGCGCTGACGGAATGTGCAAAGCGCGCCGGCATGCTCGATGCATTTCTCGAAATGGACGGCGAATTTGCACCGCTCTGGCGCACGATCTCCCGCAAACTGCGCCGGCAGATCCGCGAGCAGGGGGAATAAGGTATCGCTGCGCGATGATTTGGAATGGGCTTTCAGCCCAAACCTGACCAAAGGGACATTTGCCCCTTTGGAATCCCATTATGGGATGCAAAACTATTTCACTATTCACTTTTCATCATTCACGATTCACTTTTCACGCATTACAAAAACGGATCCCCCTGCATTTTGCAGAGGGATCTTTTTGTCAGGATTCGACCGGATAATAGGTTCTGTCGCCGAACCGGAATGCGGCAACATCGTTTACATCCAGAAAACCGTACCAGTCCTCGGGGCTGCTCCGCTGATAGCTGCCGGTCGCGTTGCTGATCTCCGCGTCGGTCGGGATATCGAATCCGCCCCACGATTCTGTTCCGACAGCACCGGAATCGCTGCCCGCCATGCTGCCGTAGGTGATGCGCTGTTCCTTGCCGTTTTTCCATGTGACATACATGTTCCACCATTCGTTGTTGCCCGCCTGCACGCCGTACTGATACAGCTCAAATGCGGAAAGCGTCAGCTCTGTGCCGTCCTCTGCGCGCATCTGCACAGAATCGACATTCTGCCGCAGATCCAGCGGGATCGTGATGCCGCTGAACAGCTCGCCATAGGTGTAGGAAGAACCGTTGCCCTCGACCGTGTGTCTGATGCAGTTCAGCGACGCATTTGCAAGCTCCTCTGCTGCTGCACCCTCCGGCAGCTTGATATAGAGCGTGAACCAGCGCTGTCCTGCTGCATTTTGCTGCTCTCTGCACTCGTCCATTGTGTCGATCGCGATTCGGGTGCTCCGCCGCGTATCGCCGCACACAAATTCATTCCACATGTATGTGTGGATATCGTCATCGAAATCTGTCCAGTCATAGGGCTGCGATTTGTCAACCGGCTCCAGCGTCAGCAGCAGCATGCCCTGAATCCCGTCGCTCAGCACATTTTCCACGGTAATGGACATTCTTCCGTTATCGTAGGTCACGGGCTGCGGTGCGGCAAGCTCCGCCATGCGCGCCTCGCCGATCGTGCCGAACCCGAACTGTACCATTGGCTTGTTATAGCGGATATAGGCGCTGACGCCGGCTGTCAGGCAAAGCACTGCCGCTGCCGCCGCGATGAGCGCAGGGATCCGCCGTCTGATCTTGTGCTGCCGGATCACGGGCTGCTCCGATTCTTCCAGATAGCGCGGATCCAGTCCGCTCATCCATTCCAGCATCTCTGTATTTTTCATCATGCATCCTCCTTTTCGAGAAAAGCTTTCAGCCTGCGGCGCGTGCGCGTCAGGGACACACGCACCTTGCTTTCGGTCATATGAAACCGTTCCGCGATCTCTCTGCCGCTTTCCAGATACCAGTACCGACGGACAAAAATGCGTCTTGCGTCGGGTGAAAGCGTATCGAGGAACTGTTCCAGCTTCCGCAGAAAGCAGCGTTCGTCATATGCCGCTTCCACTGTATCGGCAGAGGGGACACAGTCGGCAAGCTCATCGAGGACAACCGGTACTGCACCGCCGCCGCGGCATTGTCTGCTGCTGCTTTTTCTCCGGTTCAATGCGGCATTCCGCGTCAGGACAAACAAATAGGCTGCCAGACTGTGCGGCTCCTGCGGCGGAATGGTGTTCCACGCCTGAAACAATGCATCATTCAGGCATTCGCCGGCATCCTCTGCGGAACCGAGGATCCGTTCTGCGAACTGTCTGCATGTTCTGCCGTATTTCTGTTCGGTCTCCGCGATCGCGCGCTCGCTTCTCTGTGCATACAGTTCCAGAATTTCCTTGTCATCCATTGGATCACACTCCTTTTTTGTTGTCCTCTGTCTATTATGACAACATCCGGCACCGTTTTGCTACACAAAAAAGAATCTCACATTTTGGGTGAATAAAAAAAACGCACTTACAGTCCTGACATGCAATGGGATTCCGAATGGATACACCTTTGTTTCTGATAAAGCAAAAGGAAGTCCCGTTTCTCGGAGACTTCCTTTCTTTTTCATGTTGCCTGCTGTTCGAGCTTTTCCTTTGCGAGGGAGAGCATCAGCTTGATGCGGTTCTGCTGGTTGACGCGCGTGGCACCCGGATCGTAGTCGATCGCGCAGATATTGGCGTCCTGATACTTCTCGTTCATGCCGCGGATCATGCCCTTGCCGACAATGTGATTCGGCAGGCATCCGAACGGCTGCACACAGACGATATTGCCGTAGCCCTTTTCGATCAGCTCTGCCATTTCGGCAGTCAGCAGCCAGCCCTCGCCCATGCAGACGCCGCAGCTGATTGTTTCCTCGCCGAGCGCTTTCAGCTCCGGAAACGGGATCGGCTTCTCAAACTGCGGATAATCCTTCAAAACGCGCAGCATCGTGTTTTCGAGCTGCCGCACATACCACACGGCGGCTCTGCTGAACATCACGCCCTTGCGGTCGCCGTAGAGCCGGTGATTTTCCATGCCGATGTTCAGGCTGTATAACGCAAATCCCAGAATCCCCGGCACCATGACCTCTGCGCCCTGCTCCACGAGGAAATCCGGCAGATGATCGTTGCCGAAATCGGCGTATTTGACGTACAGCTCGCCGACAATGCCGACGCGCGGCTTGACGGTTTTCGTGATCGGTACAGCGGCAAAATCATCCGCGATCGCACGGAAATTCTGCCGGATTTTGTGCATGGACAAGCCCTTGTTCTCGCGGATCTGATCCGTGAGGATGACGCGCCATTTCTCCATGACGGCAGCCGCATCGCCCGCATTGTTTTCGTAGGGAACGATCTGATTGCGCAGCAGCATGATAAAATCGCCGTAAAGCCATGTGATCAGACCTTTCAGGAACATCAGCGGGGAGATATCGAAGCCGCTGTTTTTCTCAATGCCGCCGAAATTGACCGACACGACCGGCACATATTCCAGCCCCGCTTTTTTCAGCGCTTTCCGCAGCATATGCACATAGTTCGAGGCGCGGCAGCCGCCGCCGGTCTGATAGAGCATCAGCGCGGTCGTTTTCGGATCATAGTCGCCGGATTCGATCGCATAGATCAGCTGTCCGATGACAACGATCGCGGGATAGCACGCATCATTGTGGACATATTTCAGTCCGGTGTCGATGACCTTCTGACCGGAATAATCGAGGAATGCGACCTTGTAGCCCGCATCGCGGAACACCGAGCCCATGAGGCTGAAATGCACCGGCAGCGCATTCGGAATCAGAATGGTATGCGTTTTTTTCATTTCCGGCGTAAATTCCGGATAGAGTTCATTGGTTGCCAATGTTTTCGTTCTCCCCCCGCAGATCGTCGAGTCCGGCAGCCGCAAACAGGCTGCGCAGGCGGATCTTTGCCGCGCCCGCATTCGTGACCTCGTCGATTTTCAGTTGTGTGTAGATCTTTCCGGATTTCTCAAGGATCGCGCGCACCTCATCGGTCGTGACGGCATCGACGCCGCAGCCGAATGAGACAAACTGCACGAGATTGATGTGTTCTTCCGGCAGTGCGTCCGCGACATAGCGCGCCGCGAGATAGAGTCTCGCGTGATACGTCCACTGATTGAGCACGGTCGTCCGGAACGGATCGACGCGGCAGGCAATGCTGTCTTCCGTAATGACGACAGCGCCGAGCCCGCAGATCAGCTTGTCCAGTCCGTGATTGACTTCCGGATCAATGTGATACGGTCTGCCCGCCAGCACAATGACCGGCAGATTCTGCGCCTTTGCCGCCGCAAGAAATTCCTCTGCCTTTGCGCGGACGGCATTCATGTACGATTCGTATTCGCGGTATGCAGCATCGGCAGCGGCTTTCATCTCCTTTGCCGAGAAGCTGTAGCCGTAATTCCGCATGATCTCGCGGAATTTTGCCGGAAACTTCTTCCGGTTATGGATGCCGACAAAATCATGCAGATACCTGACATTTTTCAGCGCCTTGATATTGATGTTCGCAACTTCCGGATAATACGCAACGACCGGACAATTATAATGGTTATCGCCCGCACCCTCATCGACATTATAGCTCATGCACGGATAGAAGATCAGGTCAGGCTCCTGCGCGAGCAGCGCCTCGATATGTCCGTGCAGCAGCTTCGCCGGAAAACAGATCGTGTCAGAAGGGATCGTGTGCTGACCGGAAAGATAGAGCTTGCGCGTGGAATCCGGCGAGACAATGACATTGAAGCCGAGCGCCGTCAGCAGCGTATGCCAGAACGGAAGCAGCTCATAGATATTCAGCGCCAGCGGGATGCCGGCGGTCGGCTTGCCCTGCTGCACTTCATTTTTGCGGTATTTCATGAGCAGCTGCCGCTTTTCCTCATAGAGATTGTAGGTGACGGGCTGCGTTTTCAGTTTGAGCGGTCGGTCGCAGCGGTTGCCCGCGATATAGGTCTGTCCGCCGCCGAAGGAATTGACGGTCAGCTGACAGTGATTGCTGCAGCCCTTGCAGGTGACCGTGCGGACGGTATGCGTAAAATCGCGCAGCTGTTCGGGGCGGAGCACGGTGCTTTTTCCCTTTGCCTTTTTCTGCGCATAGAGCGCGGCGCCGTAAGCACCCATGATGCCGGAAATGGACGGGCGCACGACTTCCTGTTTCAATTCGAGTTCAAATGCGCGCAGCACGGCATCGTTCAGGAATGTGCCGCCCTGCACGACGATATGCTGCCCCAGTTCGGCAGCGCTTGCACAGCGGATCACCTTATAAAGCGCATTTTTCACGACGCTCATCGAAAGCCCCGCGGAGATATTTTCCACAGATGCGCCGTCCTTCTGCGCCTGCTTGACCGAGCTGTTCATGAACACCGTACAGCGCGAGCCGAGATCGACCGGCTGATCGGCGAACAGTCCCAGCTTTGCAAAATCCGCAATGCTGTAATGCATCGCCTCTGCAAAGGTTTGCAGGAACGAGCCGCAGCCGGATGAACATGCTTCGTTCAGGAAGATATTGTCGATCGCGTGATTGTGGATGCGGAAGCACTTGATATCCTGCCCGCCGATGTCGATGATGAAATCCACATCGGGCTTGAATTTCTGCGCAGCGGTATAATGCGCAATGGTCTCCACAATGCCGCAGTCGATGCCGAATGCTTCGCGGATGATATCCTCGCCGTATCCGGTGACCGCAGAGCCGGCAAAAACCAGATCCGGATATTTTTCGTAGATCTGCGTGAGATAATCGCGGATCGCCGGAACCGGATTGCCCTTGTTCGACTGGTACATCGTATCCAGCAGATTGCCGTCGGAATCGGTGATCGCCGCCTTGATCGTCGTGGAACCTGCGTCGATGCCGAGGAACATCTCGCCGTGCGGCGCATCAATATAGCGGATATGCGCAGAATTTGCCGCATGCCGCGCACAGAAAGCGTCATAATCCGCCTGCGATGCAAAGAGCGGCTGTGCAGTCATATAGGTACCGGACGCGGTATAGGCTTCGGTTTTTTCGGCAAGTTCGATCAGCGGAAAGCTTCTGCCGTCGCATTGCATCGCCGCGCCGTAAGCGACATAAAACAGCGCATGCTCCGGACATGTACCGGTCAGATGCAGCGTTTCGTCAAAGCTTTTGCGCAGCATGTCGAGATAGGTCAGCGGGCCGCCGAGATAGAGCACATTGCCTGCGATCTCGCGTCCCTGTGCCAGACCGCCGACCGTCTGGTTGACGACCGCTTTCAGGATGCTCGCCGCGATATTCGGAAAGCCTGCGCCCTGATTGAGCAGCGGCTGCACATCGGATTTCGCGAACACGCCGCAGCGCGATGCGATCGTATAGATCTTGTCCGCCTGTGCAGCAAGACGGTTCATTTCGTCGGGAGAAACGCCAATCAGCGTTGCCATCTGGTCGATGAATGCGCCGGTGCCGCCTGCGCAGCTGCCGTTCATGCGCGCCTCAAAGCCGCCGGTCAGGAACAGGATCTTTGCGTCCTCGCCGCCGAGCTCAATGACAACGTCCGTTTCCGGATTCAGCCGTGTGACCGCCGTGCGCGTCGAGAACACCTCCTGTACAAAGGGCACATCCAGCGCCTCGGCAATGCCCATGCCTGCCGATCCGGAGACCGTGATCTGCATGTCCTGCTCACCGGTCTGATCCGCGACTCTGCGCAGCAGTGCGGCGGTCATCTCTGCGATCTTGGATAAATGCCGCTCATACGACGAAAACAGGATCTCATTCTGCTCGCCGAGCACGACGCATTTGATTGTTGTGGAACCGATATCCAGTCCGAGTCTTTTCATATCAAAACCATAGCTTTCTCAAGGATTCCGGCGCATCTGCGCGATTGCAGCAGAATCACCCGTACGTTTCATTTTGTACGGGCGTCCGGACATATTGATTCTATTATAACATATTATTGAAAAAAGTGCAATGGGAGAGTGCGCATAAATTTTACCGTTCGCTGCATGGGAGTTATCACGGCGGCGGGCACTGCCCGCTATAACATATTATTGAAAAAGTGCAATGGGAGAGTGCGCATAATTTTTACCGTTCGTGCGCATAAATATTGCCATTCGAGAGTGCACATAAATATTTCCGTTTGCTGCACGGACGCGATCACGGCGGCATGCACTGCCCGCGGGATTAAATCAATGATACCGTCCGGAACGTGCATATTTGTGAAAAAAAGCAAGAAGTTTCCCCGCTTCGATGCGATTCCGTAATTTTTTCGCGATGATTCCAAAAAAAATCTGTGATATTGCAAAAAAGTACTTGCAATTTTTTGTGAAGTATGCTAAAATAGGAGTGTACGAAAAAATTGTGCCGCATCCTGTCACTTTTGCGTGTCCACGCACTTTTTTTCGTGATCTCAGCGTTTCTCATTGGTTTCTGCGCATCGTATCAGAATTATGCACAAATGGCAAAATGCCCAAAAGACGAGAGAATCCAACATCAGACGCATGATCGCATCATCTTGAAAGGGGCTGCAAGGCTATGGCAAAACTCCGGCTGCTGATTCTGTTCGGCGGCGCATCCAATGAATACGAAACTTCCTGCAAGACCGCTGTTTCCGTTCTGCGGACACTGGAAGACGATCAGTATGAGATCGTTCCGGTCGGCATTACCAAAAAAGGAAGATGGCTCTTTTTCCCCGGCGAGACCGAGGAGATCGAGAGCGGGAAATGGACGGAAAATCCGGACTGCTCCCCTGCCATTCTCTCTCCGGATCCCGCACACCGCGGCATCCTGATCATGGAGGACGGCAGCTATACGCTCAAGCGCATTGACGTCGTGTTCTCCGTTTTACAGGGAAAATACGGCGAGGACGGCGCGATTCAGGGACTCTGCGAGCTCTCGCACATTCCGTATGTCGGCAACGGCATTCTCGGCTCGGCGGTCTGCCGCAACAAAGCGATCACCCATGCGCTGCTGACGGCTGCCGGCATCCCGATGCCGCACTGGATCGCAGTCTCCCAGCGCAACCTCAACCGCCTCGAACGCGAATATGAACGCATTGAGGAGCAGTTTGAATATCCGGTCTATGTCAAGCCGGCAAGCAGCAATTCCTCGATCGCGTCTGGCATTGCCGCGAACCGCGCAGAGCTTGCGGCGCATGTCAAGCGTGCCTTTACGCAGGACAGCACCGTGCTCGTCGAGGAGCTCGTCCACGGCAGAGAGTTCCGCATCGGCGTGTTCGGCTACGATCTGCCCTTTGCATCCTTTGTCGGGGAGATGAAAGACGGCGCGGTCACTGTCCCTGCGGATCTCGACGATACCACCGCACAGACGATCCGCGAGCTTGCGATCACCGCTTATCAGACGCTCGAATGCCGCTCGCTGGCGCTCTTTGACCTCTTTTGCACCGAGCGCGGCGATATCCTGTTCGGGGAAGTCAATACCCTGCCGGAGCTGACTGAACTGTCGGTCTATCCGCAGCTGATGGCAGACCTCGGCATGCGGTACCGCTATCTGCTCGAAAAGCTGATCGAACAGGCTGTCGAGCATGCTGACCGCTAATACGCTGACGGAGGACCTGATCTTGCCAAAAACAAATGAAGATTTTCACCGCGGCGAAAATGCCGTGCTCACGATCCTGAGCACGCAGACTGCCGACGGTGAAACGGATCGCTCGGAGCTGAACACCACCGCGTCCTATCAGTATGCGGCAGATGAAACGAAGATCATTTACACGGAGCTCGATGAAGCCGGCAATGAAAACGGCGAAACGATCATCACCGTGCTGAAAAATGATCTCGTGACGATTCAGAAAACCGGCTTTGCCGAAGCTGTGATGATACTGGAGCGCGGAAAAACGCATCCCGTCAAGTACAGCACGATGCTCGGCACAATGGAAATGCTGCTCTGCGCGCTCGAAATCAATTCGGTGCTCGGAGCAAACGGCGGCAGACTGCTGATGCGGTATCTCATTGATATCGGCGAAAGCTATACCGCCCAGAATACGATTGATCTGCGGATCAGCCTGCGCAGCAGACGCTGAACCCGCTGACGCATAGAAATAACAGCTATGAAAGGAGTGCTGCACTTGAATCATATATCCGCTTCCTCTGCAGAAGCAAAAAGTCTGATCATGGGGGCATTGGGGAGACTGGTCTCGGAAGGGGTATTCCCGCCGGAGCCGCTGCCTGCTTTCAATATCGAGATCCCTGCAGACCGCGCACACGGCGATTTCGCCGCCAATGTCGCAATGGTATCCGCAAAGGCGCTGCACATGGCGCCGCGCAAGATCGCAGAAGCGATCGCAGATGCGCTGGAGCTCGAAGGCTCCTCGTTCGATAAGGTCGAGATCGCAGGTCCGGGCTTCATGAACTTCTATCTCGCACAGAAATGGTATTCCGGCGTTGTCCGGAATGTGATCGGCGAGGGCAATGACTACGGCAGATCCGACCTCGGCGCCGGACAGCGCGTGCTTGTGGAGTTTGTCTCCGCAAACCCGACCGGCCCGATGCACGTCGGCAATGCCCGCGGCGGCGCGATCGGCGACAGCCTCGCATCCGTGCTTCAGGCGGCAGGCTATGAGACCGAGCGCGAGTTCTACATCAATGACGCCGGCAATCAGATCGAGAAATTCGGCAAATCGCTCTCGCTGCGTTATATGCAGCTCTGCGGCGAAAAGGGACAGGCTGCGATGCAGCAGACCGACAGCACCGAGGCGTTCTGCAAGGCGGTCTACGGCGACAACGGCAATACCGAGGATTTCCCGATGCCGGAGGATGTTTACCTCGGTCAGGATATCATCGCACATGCGAAGCATTATTACGATCTCCACGGCAAAATGCTCGAAATTCTGCCGGAGGAGGATCGCCGCAAGGCACTCGTCGAATACGCGCTCCCCAAGAATATTCAGGGACTTCAGGACGATCTTGCGCAGTACCGCATCCACTACGATACATGGTTCGCGGAGAGCACGCTGCATCAGAACGGCAGCGTTGCAAAGATCATCCAGCAGCTGAAGGACAGCGGCTATACCTATGAAAAAGAGGGCGCGCTCTGGTTCAAGGCAGAGGAACTCGGCGCGGACAAGGATTTCGTCATCGTCCGTTCCAACGGCATTCCGACCTATGTCGTGCCGGATATCGCATACCATTATAATAAACTTGTGACAAGAAACTTCGACCGTGCGATCGACATTCTCGGCGCCGATCATCACGGCTATGTCCCCCGCCTGAAAGCGGCGCTGACCGCGCTCGGCGTGGACGCTTCCCGCCTGACAGTCGTGCTCATGCAGATGGTCGCGGTCATGCGGGACGGTCAGCCGGTCAAGCAGTCCAAGCGGAGCGGCAAGGCGCTGACGCTCGTGACGCTGCTGGAAGATATTCCGGTCGATGCGGCAAGATTTTTCTTCAATCTGCGCGAAGCCAACTCGCACTTTGAATTTGATCTGGATCTCGCGGTGGAAAAATCCTCGTCGAATCCGGTCTATTACGTGCAGTATGCGCATGCCAGAATCTGCAGCCTGATCCGCAATCTCGCGGACGCGGGCGTTCCGGTTCCGGATGCGGACAACGCGCAGGCAGATCTGCTCAATACGCCGGCAGAACGTGAGCTGATCCGTCAGCTGGCGCTGATGCCTGCCGAGATCGAGACCGCGGCAAAGCAGCTGGATCCTTCCAGACTGACCAAGTATTCGGTCGATCTTGCGGCACAGTTCCATAAGTTCTACGATGCATGCAAAGTGCGCGACGCTGAAACGCCGGCGCTGCGCGATGCAAGACTGCTGCTCTGTTCAGCGACCTGTCAGGTGCTCGGCAATGTACTGGCACTCCTGAAAGTGACAGCGCCGGAAAAGATGTAACCAATTTGTAATCATTCGATTGCGATTTTCCGGTTTTATCGTGGTGAGATTCGGTATTTTTCACAATCAAAACAGTGAATAATACCCCTCCTCACGAAATATTAACACTTTGTTCATAGTTTGGTAACAATTGAGCGGAGGAAATGTGTTACAATTTGTAATAGTTTCAGATCGGGATACGTTCCTTGTAGTGAAAGCTGCAATCAAAGGCATTTCCTTTCCGCTTTGTATCATGGCACTCCCACTCTGAAATAATCATGAAGAAAGCGAAGGGATCGAGATTATGTCTAACAGACCGTTTCAGGCACTTGTCGTGCAGATGCACGATACCATTCACGCAACCATCGGCGTGGTCGATGAAACTGCAACCATCATCGCCTGCAGTGATCCGAGCAAGGTCGATACCACGAATGAGTTCGTTTCCATGGAGCTGAACGAATCGGGTGACCTGTTCATCCGGGACGGCTACACCTATAAGCCGTTCGGCGTCCGCACAACACCCGATTACGCGGTGTTCGTTGAGGGAACCGATGAAAATGCTGCGAAGTTCGCGGATATCCTTGCAATTGCAATGGCGAACATCAAGCAGTATTACGATGAGAAGTACGACCGCAACAATTTCATCAAGAACGTTGTGCTCGACAATGTTCTGCCCGGTGATATTGTCATCAAGGCGCGCGAGCTGCATTTCAATGCAGAGATCAGCCGCGTTGTGTTCCTCATCCGCATCGTTTCTGCAAATGACATCTCCGCTTATGATGTCATCCAGAACCTGTTCCCTGACAAGAGCAAGGATTTCGTATTCAACATCACCGAGACTGACATCGTTCTGGTCAAGGAGATCAAATCCACCGTCGAGAGCAAGGACCTCGAAAAGCTTGCCCGCTCCATTGCGGATACGCTTTCCAGCGAGTTCTATACCCGCGTCAATGTCGGCATCGGCACGAGCGTCGTCGGTGTGAAGGAGCTCGCACGTTCCTTCAAGGAAGCACAGATGGCTCTCGAAGTCGGCAAGGTCTTCGATACGGATAAGGTCATCGTCAGCTACGATAACCTCGGTATTGCCCGTCTGATCTATCATCTGCCGACCACGCTCTGCGAGACCTTCCTGCATGAGGTCTTCAAGCGCGGCAGCATCGAAAGTCTCGATCATGAAACTCTCTTTACCATTCAGCGCTTCTTCGAGAACAACCTGAATGTTTCCGAAACATCCCGCAAGCTGTTCGTGCATAGAAATACGCTTGTGTACCGTCTCGAAAAGATCAAGAAGCTGACCGGTCTCGATCTGCGTGAGTTTGATCACGCGATCGTCTTCAAGATTGCTCTGATGGTGAAGAAATACCTGTCTGCAAGTCCTGTAAAATTCTGATTTTACTGAAAAAAAGGTTACTGGGGAGTGCCGAACGAAGTTGCTTCGTTTGGCATTTTCCATGTTCAAACAATTGACATTCAGCCTTAGTACGATGTCAAGAAGCAGCACACCCCCTCTGTTTTGTATTCCCCGTGCTGCGCTCCCAAACGTCCAAAAGGAGGATTCTGCTTGGTAGAACTCAAAAATGTTTCCGTCACCTATGAAAGCACCGGCGTCGAGGCGCTCTCCGATGTCAGCCTGAAGGTTGAGGACGGCGAGTTTGCTTTCGTCATCGGTCGCTCCGGATCCGGAAAAAGTACGCTCATCAAGCTGCTGATGAAGGAACTGGACGCAAACAAAGGCGAGGTCTATGTCAACGGCTATGACCTCATCAAGCTGAAAAAGCGGAAGGTGCCGGAATTTCGGCGAACGATCGGTGTCGTCTTTCAGGATTACCGCCTGATCGAAAACATGACGGTCTACGAAAACATCGCTTTCGTGCTGCGCGTGATCGACGCACCGCGGAAGCAGATCCGCAAGCGCGTGCCGTATGTCATGTCGCTTGTCGGCTTGCAGGATAAAGCAGACTGCTATCCGAGCGAGCTGTCCGGCGGTGAGCAGCAGCGCTGCGCACTTGCCCGCGCACTGGTCAACGATCCGGCACTGCTCATTGCCGATGAGCCGACCGGAAATGTCGATCCGGAGCTTGCATATGAACTCGTCGAGCTGCTTCAGGGCATCAACGCCTGCGGCACGACGATCCTCATGGTCACCCATGCGCATGAAATGGTTCGCCACTTCGGCGGCAGAATCATCAATATCAGCGAGGGTGAAGTCGTATTTGATGAAGTGATTGGAGGCGCAGAAGTTGAAGCTCAGTAGTTTCCGTTATCTCGTCGGACAGGGCTTCGACAATGTATGGAAGAACCGCGTTATGGCGTTTGCATCCTTCTGCGTGCTGCTGGTCAGCCTGCTGCTGGTCGGTATTTCAGTCCTGTTCTACGTCAATATCAATGCAATTATCGGCGGAATTGAAGACAAGAATGAGGTCATTATCTATCTGCTGGATGATACCTCTGACGAGCGGATCGGCGAAATCGGCGAAACGCTCAAGGCGATGAACAATGTCAGCTCCGTCACACTTTATACCCGCGAGGAGGCTTTTGCCGATCTCAAAGCCAATATGAGCGATTACACGGAAGTATTCGATTCGCTCGGCGACGACAATCCCCTGCCCGATGCATTCCGCATCCGCGTGGCGGATATCTCCCGCATGAGTGAAACGCTCAAGGCAACCGAACAGATCGCCGGCGTCGATTACGTCAGCTCCCCCGATTCTTTTGTGGAGCTGCTGACCGAAACCCGCCGCATCATTACCATTGTTGCATCCGCGATCATCATCGCACTGCTGATCGTTTCCATGGTCATTATCTCGAATACGACGCGCGCGAGTGTCTTCTCCCGCCGCCGTGAGATCAGCATTATGCAGAGCGTCGGTGCAACAAAGGGCTTTATCCGGTTCCCGTTCTTCATCGAAGGCATGATCACCGGATTCCTCGCAGGATGTTTCGCAACCTTGCTCACATGGTTCTCGTATGACAGCCTTGTCAATTTGCTTGGCAGATTCGATGTGCTCAGCACGATCGGATTCGGCAACGTCATTCCGTACAGCAAGATCGGCACATTTGTCACATTGGCATACGTGATCGCCGGCTCGCTGATCGGCGCGATCGGAAGCGTACTTTCTACGCGTGTCCACCTCAAATACCGCGCCGCGAATATGTAAGGAGTTTGATATGAACGCAAATCTGAAAAAGGCACTTGCGATGATCTTCGCAGTGTCGCTGACCGCTTCCTCTGTATCGGTGATGCAGCCGATCACGGTTTCTGCGGAAACCAAGACGCTCGAACAGATCGAAAAGGAGAAGAAGGAAAAGCAGGCGCAGATCAATGCGAAAAAAGCACAGCTTGCTACTCTTGCTGACGATATCAGCAAGAAAGCGGAGTATGAAAAGGTGCTCAATGAACAGATCGAGCTCATCAACGGCAAAATGCTGCTGATCGACAGCCAGCTCCAGAATCTGCATCAGGATATGGATGATACCGAGGTGCAGATCGAGGAGCTTGAGGACACGATCGAAAAGCAGAAGGTCCAGGTCGAACAGGATCTCGAAACCTTCAAAACGCGTATCCGCACACTCTACATCCACGGCAACGACAGCCTGCTTTCCGCACTGGTCGGTGCAGGCAGCTTCTATGATGTCCTCTCGAAAATCGACGTCATCCGCCGCGTTTCCAAGCATGATGACGAGATGATCGAAGAACTGCGCGATGAGATCAAGGCGCTCACGAAAAATGAGCAGGATCTTTCCGCAAATTTGCAGGCACTCAACCTCAAGGAAACCGAAATGGATGTGCTCTATGACGAGTTCAAGTCCTCGCATGATGAACTCAATGCAACATCTATGCAGAATAATACCGCGATGCAGCTGCTCGTCAATCAGCATTCTGATGTGCAGATCCAGCTGAAAGCCGAGGAAGTCGCAATGGATGAGCTGGATGCAGAAGAAGAAAAGCTCATCGCAGAGGCGATCGCAAAGGCAGAGGCAGAGCGCAAAGCCAAGGAAGAAGCGGAGCGTAAGGCTAAGGAAGAAGCCGAACGCAAGGCTAAGGCGGAAGCAGAGCGCAAGGCGAAGGAAGAAGCCGAGCGCAAGGCAAAACAGGAAGCAGAGCAGAAGGCAAAGCTCGAAGCCGAGCTGAAAGCAAAGCAGGAAGCAGAGCGCAAGGCTGCCGAGGAAGCCGCCAAGAAGACTGCGCCCCCTGCAACACAGGCGCCGGTCACACAGGCACCTGTCAATCAGCAGCAGAATCCTGCGACAAATGCTGCAACTGCAACAAAGCCGGCGGTCACGCAGGCACCTGCAACCGCTGCACCGACCGTTCCGACGACTGCCGCGACCACTGTTCCGACAACCGTTGCAACGACTGCCGCGACAACAGCAGCGACAACTGTCAACAACGGCGGCGATTACCGCGGCGGCAAGCTCTCGTGGCCGGCACCCGGATACTACCGCATTTCCAGCGGCTTCGGTCCGCGCTGGGGCACGCATCACAGCGGCATCGACATCATCGGCGACAAGGGTCCGATCAACGGTGCGGCTGCCTGTGCAGCGGCTGCCGGTACGGTCATCATGACAAGAGGCGGCTGCGGCCACAACTTCGGCAAAAACTATAACTGCGGCTGCAACGGCGGCTACGGCAACTACGTCATCATCAGCCATGGCAACGGTCTGTATACGCTCTATGCGCATCTTGCAAGATCCACCGTTTCCGAAGGACAGTCGGTCTCCGTCGGTCAGCAGATCGGCGTCATCGGCTCTACCGGTCACTCGACCGGCCCGCATCTCCATTTTGAGGTGCGCGTCGGCGGCAATTCCACCGGCAACCGCGTTGATCCGGAAGCCTATTTGTTCTGATTCCCCAAACGGTCAGTCAAATCGGAAAGAACAAAAAGAAAGTAACATCGTGTAAATCCGGATAAACGGCAGGAGGCTTGCGGGCTTCTTGCCGTTTCCGGCATTTCTTCCGGAAGGGAGCAAACTGGCAGTGAAAAAACGATTCTCGTTCGGCACGGTCCTCAGCCTGATGACCTTGACCGCAGCGGTGACATTCGTAATAACGCTCTCCATGAGCAGAAAAGCATTCAATGAAAAGGTCACAGAGGTCGATCGGCTCGCTGAAAAATACGACCGGCTCGATGAACTGGACGCCGTGGTACGCGGGAATTTTTATCGCGATGTGCCGGAGGAGGACGTCCTCGACGGCATTCTCGCGGGCTATGTTGCCGGACTCGGCGACCGTTACAGCGCCTATCGCAGTGCGCGGGAGCTGACTGCCTATGAGGACAGCAACGCCGGCATCTACACCGGCATCGGCATCACCATTACGCCGAATGCAGACGGCGACATTGAGATCGTCGATGTGACCGAGGGCGGCTCTGCCGAAAAAGCCGGCATCAAACCCGGCGATCTGCTGATCGAGGTCGAGGGCATCTCCGTCAAAACCAGCTACGGCGAAGCGATCGGACTCATCAACGGCGATCCCGGCACAACGGTCACGCTCCGCATTCAGGAGCATGAGAGCGGCAAGCAGAAAAAGCTGACACTCAAGCGCATTCAGCTTGATGAGATCACCGTCACATCGGAAATGCTGTCGCATCACATCGGCTATATCCGCATCTCGAAATTCCGCAGCGTCACGGTGCAGCAGTTCGAGAATGCCCGTCAGCAATTGCTGAAAGAGGGCGCTTCCGGTTTCATTTTCGATGTGCGGCAGAACGGCGGCGGTGTGCTCGCTGCATTGGAACAGCTTGCGGATCCGCTTCTGCCCGAGGGCGAGCTCGCTTTCTCGACCGATAAGGACGGCAATACGTCCACGATCATCCGCTCGGATGCAAACTGCGCGGAAATGCCGTATGCAGTGCTCATCGACGGCAATACTGCGAGCGCATCGGAGCTGTTCGCATGCCTGCTGCGGGACTATTCCGGCGCAGTTCTGGTCGGCGAAAAATCCTTCGGCAAGGGCATTATGCAATCGACCATTTCACTTTCCAGCGGCGGCGTTACGCTGACGACCGCGACCTATCAGACCGGCAAAACGCCCTGCTATCACGAAGTCGGGCTCGAACCGGATATCCTCTGCGTTGCGGATCCCGAAGCGGAAACCGATGAGCAGCTTGCTGCGGCAGTGGATGCAGTTTACGAAAAAATCAAGGCAGACCGCGCTGCTTGATCGCGGAAAAGCTGTCAGAAAGGGGGCGGATGTCTTGCGGATGCAGACAATCCGGCGCGGTGTCAGTCACCGGAATGCCGCTTGAACCGCGGATCCGGCGTGAGCGGGTTTTCCCGTTTTCTGCTGATCGTGTTCTCGGTGACACTGGTCTCGATGACCTTCCTGTTCTCGCCGGTCGGCTCCACGCGCACCGGTCAGAATGAAACCCTCGGATATGAGCAATATCTGAAAGCGCTCGGCAGCGATCCTGCGGCACTTTCGGCAGAGGCACTCCCCTCTGACCGCAAATGCCCCGACCTGCCGGTGATCACGCAGGTTCCGGTCAGCTTCACAACCGAAGCCGAGGACTGGAAGCTGCAAAAGCCGCTCACGATCCTGCATGAACGCGCAGGCAGCAGCGGCAGCGGCTATATCGGCACGCTCCCTGCAAAGAAAGAATCTGCGGTCACAGTCCCGCTGAATATTCAGGCGACACAGCATTATGCGGTCACGCTCTGTGCCGCTGCGGACAAAACTGTGACAAACGCGATCTGCGTGAACGGCAATCTGATCTCGCAGTTTTCGCTGGACGGCAGCGGCAACTTCACGAAGATCACATTCTACGGCATTTTCCTCGAAAAAGGCGACGCGCTGCTGACGATCGACGGCATCGACGGCGGACTCGACCTCGATTATATCACGATTGCAAATGATACGACGGAATACCGTCCGGATTTTGTGCTCGGCAAATCGCCCTGCAATCCGCATGCGTCCGCGGAAACCGCCCGCTTATACGATTTTCTGCGCAGACAGTGGGGCAAGACGATGCTAACCGGACAGTATGCCTCGGACAGCGCAAATCCGGAGCTCCGGCTGATCTATCAGCTCACCGGACAGCTCCCCGCGATCCGCTTCGGCACGCTCGGCACGGACGATGACCGCGCGCAGATCTCCGCTGCGGTGGACTGGCATGTGTATACGCAGGGCATTGTCGGCATGATCTGGCAGTGGAATGCCCCCGGCACAGATTCCGTCTATGCAGAGGACACCGACTTCCGGTTCCATTCGGCGCTCGCCGGCAAAAAACCGGAACAGCTTGCAATGCTCTCACCCGAAGAAGCGGAACAGGAAGCGCAGCGCGGCAGACTTTCCGAGGAAGCGCTGCTGATCCTGAAGGATATCGACGAAGCTGCGGCATCGCTGCAAAAGCTCGCATATATGGACATTCCGGTGCTCTGGCGTCCGCTGCATGAAGCAGGCGGCGGCTGGTACTGGTGGGGCGCTTCGGGCAGAGAAGCCTATCTGAAACTGTGGTCGCTGCTCTGGCACCGCCTGACCGATTACCACAAGCTGAACAATCTCATCTGGATCTGGAACGGTCAGAGCACGGCTTATCTCGTGCCGGAAGACACCTACGACATTGCATCGGTCGATGTCTATTTGCAGCAGCGCATGCAGTTCGGCAGCCGCTACGAGCAGTTCATCTCCCTCGCGCGCATCACAAACGGCAGAAAAATGCTCGCGCTCAGCGAATGCAGCGGTCTGCCCGATCCGGACATGATGCAGCTGGATGCGTCTGTCTGGTCATTTTTCGGCATGTGGTACGGCGATTATCTGATGAATCCGGACGGCAGCTTCTGCGATGACAATTATTCAAGTAAAGATTTGTATAACCTGTACAACTCTGAATTAGCTTTATCGCTGAATGATTTTCTGTCACTTTACCAATAATCTATTGAATTTTGGTACTGATTGTGATATAATATGACCAGAAACACCCCGCATTCTGCGGGCGAAAGGCGGACATATTATGAACGGAAAGGTACTAGGCGGGACATCGCTCCCGCACATGCCGTGGCAGGAGAAACCGGCAGACTGTCAGGAACCGGTCTGGCGCGATACGCGGAACCCTGTCATCCTGCGCGATCAGATCCCCTGCGCAAACAGCATCTTCAACAGCGCTGCCGTGCCGTTCGGGGACGGCTTCGCAGGCGTCTTCCGAGTCGATGACAGAGCGCGCAATATGCAGCTGCATGCGGGCTTTTCAAAGGACGGCATCCACTGGGATCTCGCGCCGGAACGCATCGAATTTGTCAAAACCGATCCGGATATCCCGGATTTCCAGTACGGCTATGATCCGCGCGTCTGCTTCATCGAGGATCGCTGGTATGTGACATGGTGCAACGCGATCGACTGGAAGCCGACGATCGGCATGGCGTACACCTTCGATTTTCAGACGTTTTATCAGACGGAAAATGCATTCCTGCCGTTCAACCGCAACGGCGTGCTCTTTCCGCGCAAAATCAGCGGCAGCTATATGATGCTCAGCCGGCCGTCCGACAGCGGACATACCCCGTTCGGGGATATCTTCCTCTCCCAGTCGCCCGATCTGGTCTACTGGGGAAAGCACCGGCATGTCATGGCACCGCGCAAGGGCTGGGAATCCACCAAGATCGGTGCAGGTCCCGTCCCGATCGAAACGGAGCGCGGCTGGCTGCTGTTCTATCACGGCGTTCTGACGTCCTGCAACGGCTTTGTATACAGCTTCGGTGCAGCATTGCTCGACCGTGAGGAACCGTGGAAGGTGCTCCGGCGCGGCAGCGAGTATCTGCTCAGTCCGCAGCGGGATTATGAATGCGTCGGGGATGTGCCGAATGTGACATTCCCCTGCGCCGCGCTGACCGATGCGGATACCGGAAGAATCGCGATTTATTACGGCTGTGCGGATACCTGCACGGGACTCTGCTACACGACCGTCGATACGATCCTTGCATGGCTCGATGCCGATGCACAAAAATCAAACTGACAAAATCCTTCGATACCATTCTTTTTCTTCCGCTGCTCATGCTGCGGAAGATTTTTTTTCTGCGTTTGTCATATTCTGCACAAAACGGGTACTAATATACAGAACATCAAAAAAGGGGGTGCTGCCTGTGGAACCGTTTGAGGCGCTGTACAATACCTATCAGCAGGATGTGTTCCGCTTTCTGCTGCGGCTGACCGGCTATGACTCACTCTGCGCAGAGGAGCTGACGCAGGAGACATTCTATCAGGCATTCCTCTCGTTCGCCAGATACCGCGGAGACTGCGCGGTGCGGACATGGCTGTTCCAGATCGCAAAGCATGTCTACGGCAAGCACATCCGGAAGGAGAGCCGCCAGCGCAGCATCACCGAGCGGCAAAAACCGGAAACACTCCCGCCGCCCGATGAACATTTCGAGAATGCAGAGGCAGTGACACTTCTTCACGATATGATCGCAGCGCTCGAAGAACCGGCGCGCTCCGTCATGCAGTACCGGCTGTATTCGGGCATCAGCTATGCGGAGATCGCGCAGCTTCTCGGCATCAAGGCAAATACCGCCGCGGTAATCTACAACCGCACGACAGCAAACCTGCGCAGACAACTGAAAGAGAGGTACGGATATGAAATACAGCCATGAAGTGATCCGCGACCTGATGCCGCTTTGCGTGGACGGCATCGCCTCGCCGGAAAGTGAACAGATCGTGGAGGAGCATCTCGCGGAATGCCCCGCCTGCGCTGCGGAATGGGCACAGATGCAGCATGCCGCGGCACCGGAACCCGCTGTCCCGCTGCCGGAGGATACCGGAACCTTTGCGCAGGCTGCCAGACGGGTGCGCAGACACAACCGCCTGAAAACCTGCTGGATCCTCGCCGGCATGCTGCTCGGCGCCGCTGCATTCGTCCTCATCATCAGCTACCGCTCCGGCTCGCGCTTTACCATGAAAGGGCTTGCGGAAGTATTTGTCCGCGACAGCATCGGCGAATCGCTCTGGGAAGAACAGCATGACGATTCGGAGCCGAGACCGAAACAGTATCCGATGCCGGAATACCAATATCTCGGCGCGCTCTGGAATGCGGACAAAACCGCCGCGACAGGATATATCTATGTCAAGCATCCGGATAAGGAGCTCTATACACTCGCATGCTGCGACGGCGCCAGAAATGACCGCTTTAATCTGCACCTGATGCTGCAGGAAACAGGCGGCGGCTGGGGATTTGAACCGCCCCGCACCGGCATTCTGATGAATGAGGGCGGAAGCTGTCTGGATGACGGCAGACATACATACAGCATCGGCCATGCCGCCGGATTCTATGTCACCGATCCGCAGGTCAGGCGGATCTCGGTCATCGCAGGCAGCCGCTCCTATCAGGCGGAACCGGATGCAAACGGCTTCTGCGCGATCCTCATGGACAACCGCAATCAATGGATCTCGCAGGGCGAAGCGACCGATGCAGACGGGAACGTGTGCTACCGGATCGGCAAGGTGCAGAAGACGACAGACCACGGCGAAACCTACGAGATCTATGACTGGATCCCTGCGGATGCGTCCTGAATGAAATTTGCGGATGCTGTTGACTTTCCCCTGATTTGCGGTATGAGAAAGGCAAGGCAGGTAAATCATCATGAAATCGAAGCATTCTGATCTGTATTTTCGCATCACCGCGATCCTGTTTTCCGTCTGCTGCTGCGCATTCAAGAGCCTTCGCGCAGGCACATGGTACGGCAAGCGCTTTTTCATCGTGCAGACAGCCGAAAGCCCGCTCGACCTCACGCGACGGGTGTGGAACGAGTCCTGCGGCGAAGACAAAGCCCCGCATCTGCATCCGATCCGGATCTCGTTCTACGAATACACCGGCATCTTCGATCAGGTTGAGATCCTGTATAACGAACGACGCTCCCCCGAACTGCACGGTTCGGGGGATTTTCATTGCAAAATGATTTGCATTTTCTGCATAAGTATGTTATAATAATAGTGTATACTCAAAATCCGGAAAAAGGAGTGTCGGCAATGAAAAACGAATGCTTTGAAAACCGCGAGCTCTCGTGGCTGCGTTTCAATGCGCGCGTTCTGGAAGAAGCCAGAGCAGAGAGCAATCCCCTGCTGGAACGCCTCTGCTTTACCGCTATTTTCCAGAGCAATCTCGATGAATTTTTCCGTGTCCGTGTGGGCAATCTGCTCCGCAAGCAGCAGGAGAACCCCAAAAAACCGGACGCGGTCAGCAATATGAAGCCAAAGGCACAGCTCCGCGCGATCTATGAGCAGGTGCGCGCCCTCGCGCCCGCCCGCGATTCCGCCTATCACGAGATCATGGGCGCACTGCGCAAGGAAGGTCTGGAGCAGGTCAGCGTGCAGTCCGCATCCTCTGCGGAACAGCTCATGCTGTCGGAATGGTTCAAGCGGGAGATCCGCCCGCTGTCGCTGCCGGTCATCGTGGACAAGGGCAAGCCGTTCCCGTTCCTGCGCGACCGTGCGCTCTACATTGTCCTGCGTCTGGAATCAAAATCCGGCATCCGCATGGGCATTCTGCCGGTCTCCGATCAGTGTCAGCGCATCATCCGGCTCGGCAGCAGCGGCAGATTCATTCTCGCAGAGGACGTCATCCTCGCCTATGCGCATACCGTGTTCGGCAATTCGCGCGTCATTGACCGCACGATCCTGCGCGTCACGCGTTCGGCAAGCATCACGCCGGAAGACATCGGGGAGATGCGTACCGGCGATACCAGAGTCGATATGGAGCTGATGCTGCAGGAGCGCAAGCGTCTGCCGGTCGTGCGCGCAGAGCTTTCCGAGACCTTCTATCAGCCCGCGCTCGATTATCTCTGCAAAAAGCTGAATATCACACAGGAGCAGGTCTTTTTTGCAAAGGCGCCGCTGGATCTCTCCTTTGCCTATGAGTGCAAGAACCTCGCGCCGGATCCGAAGCTGCAATATGCCCGCATGGTGCCGCAGAAATCCGCGATGATCGCAGAGCACGGCTCCATGTTCCCGCAGATCCGCAAAAAAGATATTCTCCTGAGCTATCCCTATGAGAGCATCCGCCCGTTCCTGCGGCTGCTCGACGAAGCTGCGGACGATCCCGCCGTGCTCAGCATCCAGATCACGCTCTACCGCATGGCACGCGACAGCCGCGTGATCGCGGCGCTCTGCGAAGCCGCCGGCAGAGGCAAAGAGGTCACGGCACTGACCGAACTGCGCGCCCGCTTCGATGAGGAAGGCAATATCAAATGGTCGAAGGCGCTCGAACGTGCCGGCGTCCATGTGATTTACGGTCCGGAGAATTACAAGGTGCATTCCAAGCTGCTCCTGATCGCCCGCAAAAACCGCGGAAAGATCGAGCATTTCACGCAGATCGGCACGGGCAATTACAATGAGAAAACCGCCGCGATGTACACCGATTACTGCCTGATGACCGCCGACAAGCAGATCGCGCAGGACGCTGCAAATATTTTCGATGCGCTGCGCGACAACAAGCTGCCGGAGCCGCAGAAAGAACTGCTCGCCGCGCCATACGGTCTGCTGGAACCGGTGCTGGAAATGATCGACGACGAGATCCGGCATGCACAGAACGGAGAGGACGCCTACATCGGACTGCGCATGAACGGTCTCTGCGACAAAACGATCATGAAAAAGCTGATCGAAGCATCGTGCGCCGGCGTGCAGATCGAACTGCTGGTGCGCGGCATCTGCTGCCTGATCCCGCGGATCCCCGACCGCACCGAGCATATTGAGGTACGCTCGATCGTCGGCAGATATCTGGAACACGGCAGAGTCTATTTCTTCGGCACGCCCGACCGCATGCGCGTCTATCTCGGCTCGGCGGACTTCATGCCGCGCAATACCGTCAAGCGCGTGGAGATCTGCGCGCCGGTCAAGGACGCAGCCCTGCGCAAACGGCTCTATGACGAATTTCAGCTGCAGTTCCATGATCCCGCAAAGGCACGCTACCGCACGGCGGACGGCGACTATCATCTGCCCGAGGGCGGCAATCCCGCAGAAAATTCGCAGGAAGCGCTGCACCGCGCCGCCTATGAACGCGCGCACGAAATGGAACGCGCCGGAGCGGATGACTGAGGGAGGCTGCAATCATGGATAAAGAACGCAGACCGCGCCTCAAATCATCGTTTCTTCTGGTCACATACGGCATTCTGCTGTATCTCGGCTTACAGAATTTCAGCTCGATCAAAAAGGTCTTTGTCTGGCTGTTCGCGATCATTCAGCCGGTCGCTTACGGCATCTGCATTGCCTTTGTCATCAACCTGTTTCTGAATCTGTTCAAGCACAAAATTTTCCGGAACATGTCCGCATCGAAGCATCCGTTTGAACGAAAGCTCGCGCCGGTGCTCAGTGCAGTCTGCACCGCGCTGGTCGGCATCATCGTGCTGGCAATGATCATTTTCCTCATTATCCCGCAGGTGACGACTGCTGTCAACATGCTGATCGAAAAAGTCCCCCGCAGTCAGGATCAGCTCTGGGAGATCGTCGAAACGCAGCTCATTGCGTGGCATACACCGGAATTTATCCTGAAAAAACTGCGTGCGATCGACATAGACTGGGAGACCGCATTCACCTACATCACCAATTTCCTGAACGGCAAGGTCGAGATCACGTCTGTGCTCGGCACCGCATTTTCCGCAACGGCATCGGTGCTCTCCACGGTCACGAATCTCGTGCTGGGACTCATCGTCGCGATCTACCTGCTGCTGCAAAAGGAACGCGTGCTCTATGTGCTGCACAAGTTCATCCAGCTGATCTCCCCGAAGCGCTATCATGAGCAGATCTTCCGCATCCTGCATCTCGCGAACACCTCGTTTGCGAATTTCCTGACCGGTCAGGTCATCGAAGCGGTCATCATCGGCTCGCTCTGTACGCTGGGGCTCTGGGTATTCCGGTTCCCGTATGCCGCAACGATCGGCATTCTGACCGGCATCACGGCACTGCTCCCGATCATCGGCGCATGGATCGGCGGCGGCATCGGCGCCCTGCTGATTCTGGTAGAAGCGCCGGAACGCGTGATCTGGTTTCTGGTGTTTATCCTCGCATTGCAGCAGGTTGAAGGTCAGTTGATCTATCCGCGTGTCGTCGGCAATTCGATCGGTCTGCCGGGACTGCTCGTGCTGATCGCGGTCATTCTCGGCGGCGGACTCGGCGGCATCATGGGCATCATCTTTGCGGTGCCGGTCATCGCGATCCTCTATCAGCTGCTGAAAGAGGCGATCGACAACATGGAACAGGCAGAGCGCGCCGCAGTACCGGAGCCGGAACCGGAAACGGGACTGCGCATCGTTGACAAGCCGCTCCGCAGCCCGACAATGGACGATCTTGCCGAGCACGGGCATCCCGCACCGGATGCCGGAAAGCAGGCGCCCGCGCCCGAACCGCCGGAACCTGAACCGGCAGCGCAGTCCGCTGAACCGGAAGCACCCGAAGCAGCGGATAAACCGGCAGAACCGGAAGCACCGGCAGTCACAGCGCCGGTCTCTCCTGCCCCGAAGCCGTCCGGCAGCAGGCGGAAAAAGAAAAAGCGCCGTTAATATGCAAAAACGTCCGGAAACGCGTTGTTTCCGGACGTTCTTTTATGGGATGTTATTGGATGAGACCGATACCCCAGATCGTAAACTGACCGCTGCCCGTAATGGACACGTTCAGCTCACCGGAAGCATCCTGATAGTAGCCGAGCTCTGCATCCGGACCGCCCCAGCAATACTGCTTGTTGCCGTTGACCTTTGTGGTCTTGCCGTTGACGTTGACGTCGATGCTGCCCATGCCGGAGCTGTTCGCCTTAAAGACGATGATGAGCCCTTTGCCGTTTGCGGTGAATTTCAGCGGGCTGCCGCCGTTGAGCGTGTAGGAATACGGCAGGATCTGACCGCCGTTGTAGCCGCCGCCTGCTGTCCACGAGCCTGCGCTGAAATTGCTCATATCCTTCGGGTTGATGTACTTGCAGTTTTCGTATTCCGTACCGTAGACCGTCTTGGACGGGACCGTGTAGGAATCGGAGCGGTTCTCGGTCTTCATTGCCTGACGGAAGAAGTAGCTGAGGCAGTCGGAAACGAGCTTGCCGCCCTTGTCATGCGGATGATAGTCGTCGGTGAAGTAGTCGCCCTGTGAGAGATAGCCGCTGTTGAATGCCTTGGTCAGGGCATTGTCCATGCTGATGATCGGGATATTGAAGTTCTCGCCGACCGGCACCATCTGCGCCTGACTGGAGAAGCCGCTCTTTGCACGGTGGATCAGAATGATGACCGCCGGCTCATTCGGCAGATCGAGGAAGCGCTTGATGACGCTCTCGAAGCACTTCTTGTACATGATATCCTCATGGTCATTGACGGAGAACTCAACAAACACGATGTCCGGATTCTTCGCGATGACATTCGGCTCACTGCGGACAAGTCCGACAACAGAGGACGTACCGGACAGACCGGCATTGACCTCGGTGAAGCCGCCCTTTGCAAAGGTGGATTTCACATAGCTGGAGAACGGCGTGGTGTATTTGCCCATTTCGGTGATCGAGCCGCCGAGATAAGCCATGGTCAGCTTTTCGCCGTTTTCGGCAGCTTCGAGCTTCTTGACCAGACGGTAGGTATTGCCCATGCTGTAAATGGAATCCTTATAGAACTGCAGCGCTCTTGCATCCGCAGTCTCCTGATACTGATCCCACTTGTTCTCCTTCTGGGGCGTCGGCGGAATCACAACTTCCGATTCGCCCTTTTCAAACTTGCTGATCTTGCAGATCAGGAAGTCGCGCAGCATATTGACGTCGAGCTGATTGACGACGCCGCTTTCATTGACGTCTGCGCGCTTGATGAAGTCGCTGTCTGTGCTCTTGGCGATGACGCCCTTTTTCAGCATCGCAAAGTCGGATGCATTCACGGAGCCGTCCTTGTTCACATCGCCGAGAATGAAATCGGTAACGACCGTTTCCCCGCCGTGCGATCCCTGCGAACCGCTGCTGAGGAATGTGTCGAGCTGTTCTGCCCAGTACTTACCCATTTTCTCATATCCGCCTGCATTCGGATGCACACCGTCCGCGAGATCCTTGGACGCATCAATGACACTGTGGATATCCGCATAGATCACATTTTTTGCGCTGTAATCCTCTGCGACCTTCTTGACAAGCACATTATACGCAGCAATATTCTGATTGGTCTGCGCGGAATTGCCCCAGCCCATGTTGCCGAGGTCGGGGATCGTCGTCAGGAAGATCGTGCCGTCCGAGGGCATTTTCTCCCGCAGATAATCGAGCAGCTGGTGCAGACGCTCCTCGGAGCCGTCGAGATGCCCGTTGTTGATATCATTCGTGCCGATCTGCAGCAGGATGATATCCGGCGAATACTTTGTGATATAGTCGCCGCTCTGCATCGTTTCGAGAATGCCGTTCAGCTGTCCCATCCAGCCGCCCGGCAGATTCGTGATCGTATAGCCGCTGTAACCGGCATGATTGTCGTCATAGGTAAATGACTGACCGTTGTAATTGAAGGTTGCGGCTTCCGAACCTTCCGGACCGACAAAGTCGATGTTGTCGTAGCCCTTCTGCTTGAGCATCTGCCACAGATATTTGCGGTAGCCGCCCGTATCCGCCATGCCGAACGTGATCGAATCGCCGAGCGGCATGATCTTGATTTTCTCGCCCGCAGCATCCGCCGGAATCCCCGGCAGCGCGGTCGCCGTCAGCATCAGCGCTGACATTACAGACAGTAATTTGCTTTTCAGTTTCATAAAAATCCTCCGATCGTCAAGGCGGGACTTCTGTGTCTTTGTCCCTTTTTTTGCCCCCCTGAAAACCATTTCTCCGTGCGGTTCAAGCGCCTGTGGCATTCCTCCTTTCACCGCTTGGGGATCACTTCGGATTTCACCCAAAACAAAAGCAGCCGCATCTTCCCAACATGCAGCTGCTCCTGAAAAAAACAGATGATACTCTGTATCCGCAGGGCATACCGCGTCTGTCGCCAAACCAGTATTTTCCCCTGAAAACAAAAGTATCATACGCTTTTTGTCTATATGTTTGTATTATAGCACAAATTATTGAAATTGTCAAGCACTATTTTGATACCGTTTGTCTGTCTGCTCCATTCTGCGCGGCGGCGATCGTTTCCCGCAATTGCGCAGACTCCGTTTCCGGCAGTGCAAGCAGCGAATCCGCATCGTAATAGGCTACTCCGCAGAGCGTCGGCTCCGAGAGCACATCCGCCGTCTGCACGGCAGGCAGCCCGATCCCTGTGCTCCATTCATCCGCGCCGCTGCCCGCATACGGATCGTCCTGCCCGTATTTGTAAACGCCGAGCCCGACCGCCATCTGCACGGATTCCGCACGCGGCAGCGATACCCATTCGCGCAGCATCTCCGCAAACGGACAGCTTTCATTCCGGTAGCCGAAATACAGCTGCGGAATGATCAGATCGCAGCAGTTCCCCGCAAGCAGCCATACCGGCACATCCGCATAGAGTGTTTCGGTATTTTTCTGCATACTCCCCTGCGGGCTGACCGAAAAGACCGCGTCCGGATCGGCATTGTGCACCGCGCGGTACATCATCTGCATGCATGCCGTGATCCTGCCGCGCCGCCACGCCGTCAGGTCAGATGCGCCGGATGCGGCAAAGGCATCCGCATCGAATGCCGGATCCGTTGTCGGATAAAAATAATCGTCCACATGAATGCCCGCGGGATGATAGCGCAGCATCAGCTCGGTGATCGCACCGGTCAGGAATTTGCCGGCGGTTTCCGCATCCGGATTCAGATAATACCGCCCGTCCCATTCCAGCAGATCGAGTTTGCGGAGCGCATCGCTGTGAAACCATGTGCAGAGCGCGGAATCGCCGGTCTGCTGCTGCATGACATCCGCCGTCTGCAGCCGCAGCGGATTGATCCATGCATGCAGCGCGATCTGCTTTTCGCGGCAGAGCTCCGTAAAGATCTGCATGCCGTCATGCCCGTTTGCAGCAGGCAGTTCGGGATAATAGGCAGAGGGATAGCAGCTCTCACCGAATGCACAGACATGCAGAAACACGGTCTGCACCCCGCAGTCAGAGAGCTTTTGCAGATAGTCCCCGACCGCCGCGCGGCATGCGGATTCGTCTTCCGCAGCGAGCAGCGCTTCTGCGGTAAAATACGGGATCCACGCCGCGACCATAAGCCCTGTCTGCCCCTGCTGTAACTGTGCCCGTGCCTGCGCAGCGGTCTGCCCCTCTGTGAGCGGCAGCTCTGTCCGCGCCGGCACTGCACATGCCGTCAGCAGCAGCGGCAGCACGGACAGCAGATTCCGGAACCGCATCCCTCTCATCACACACACATCCTTTCCGTGTCATTGCAGATATGATAGCAGAAACCGGATGCGAAAGCGGTCGGAACGGCGCAGGCATGCAGCGCGCTGCACAAATGCCGTGTCGTACCGCGTCAGGATATGCAAAAAGCACCCCTTCTGCGGGATTTCCGCGGAAGGGGCGCCTGATTCTATGAAATTGGAATGTGACAATTATATTCTGAATTTATATAGTATATCAAAAGCTGCATCTCATGCTTCGGACATTCTGCGATCAGCGAAGTGTGTTCAGACGGTTCCGGAGATTGGTCTGATGCAGTGCAGAGAGCCAAGCCTCAAAGTTATTGCAGGTGCAATCATAAAAATCATATTCATCCGTGAAATCGTAGATGTAATCATAATCCGCCTGATTGACATAGCCGTCGCGGTTGATATCCATTCTGCGCTTCTGATCGGAAGTCGGATTGGAAAGTCTCTGATACTTCGTAATGTCGCGTCCGTTCACAAACAGACTGTTGTCCACATCACCGAGGCTCAGATCGTGCAGCGAGCTCTTGGTCTGGAAATAATTCCAAGTGGAGCCGCCGTAGTAGGTATAGACATTTGTCGGATAATAATTGTTGGTGAATGCATTGCTTGCGAACGTGGTCAGCGAATTGTGAACATGCAGTTTGGTAAGATGCGTTCCGCTGAATGCATTGGAGTCAATCTCCGTGCAGGCATACGGAATATGCAGCTCGGTCAGGTTCATGCAGTTCGAGATCGCGTTGCTGGGCAGATAGGTCAGTGTTTCCGGCAGTTCCAGACGCAGCAGGTTCAGGCAGCCGGAGAAGCAGGCGAACGGGATCGACGTGACCGGAGCCTGAATCTTGATCTCGCCGAGCGATTGCTTATTCATAAAGATCAGCGGATCCATCGCAGTGACGCTGTACCATGCGCTGCCATAGTGCACGCGCTTCGGGATCGTGATCGCAGGAAGACCGGAATCAATGCTGGTCAGTCTGACTTCATACTTATTTCCGCTTGCGCTGGTGATTTTGTAGTAGGCATGACCGTCCTTGAACGAGGTGCCGACACCCGCAGCAGATGCGGACAGTGCGCCGGAGCTGAGTGCTGCAGCAGACGACGCGAGCATGGCAGTAGACAGGACAGCCGAGACAATTTTCTTGCTGAAATGTTTCATGATAAGATCCTCCAAAAAATGTATTTTGATAGAAATTGAAATTGAGTGCGATTGATATTTTTTGGTGGATATGGATTATGTTGTCCGGACAATCGCTATTATAGCACAAGAAAAGAATAAAGCCAACTGTTTTCGGCAATATTTTTGTATACTGCGACGAAATTTCAGATTTTCTTCATAATTGCGGTAAGCGGTTCACATCATTTTACAATTTCAAAAATAATCATGATCTTGCTGTTTCATGATTCCGATATGTCCTCTGTTTTTACGATTCTTCTGTACAATCCGCGCAGTCCGGATGCAAGATCCCGCACGCGGTACCGCGGAAAACATAAAAAATCCCGCACTGCGTTTAACAATGCGGGATCCTGTATTCAGATGATATAGAACCAGCTGTCGTCCGTATCGAGCGAGGCAAGCTCCTGCTGCTGCTTGGCGTCGTAACGGTAATGCAGCTCCTGATTCTTGATGCTGACCTTAGCGCCTTCCGGAATGGAGCGCGTGATAAACGCGTTCGCGCCGATGACAGCGCCCTTTCCGATCACGGTGTCGCCGCCGAGGATCGACGCGCCGGAATAGATCGTCACGTTGTCGCAGATCGTCGGGTGACGCTTCTTCGATTTGAGCGACTGACCGCCGCGCGTGGAGAGCGCACCGAGCGTGACGCCCTGATAGACCTTGACATTGTCGCCGATCTCGGTCGTTTCACCGATAACGATGCCGGTGCCGTGGTCGATGAAGAAATATCTGCCGAGCGACGCGCCCGGATGAATGTCGATACCGGTCTGGCTGTGCGCGTATTCCGTCATGATACGCGGGATCAGCGGCACGCCGAGCAGGTGCAGCTGATGCGCGATGCGGCTCACGAGGATCGCGAACAGACCGGGATAGGAATAGATGATCTCGTCCTTGTTATAAGCAGCCGGATCGCCGTCAAATGCAGCATCGACGTCCATTTCGATATAGGAGCGGATCTCGGGGATCTTGCCGATGAACGCGAACGTGATCTCCTCTGCGCGCGCATGAATGGTCTCCTCGGACGCTTCCTGATAGTCGGGACTGTAATGCAGCACAATTGCGATCTGCCGGATCAGATTGTAGATGACGTCTTCCAGCAGCATCGAAACGTGATTGCGCACGGTATAGACGCGGTACGCCTGATTGCGGAAATACCCCGGAAAAATGATGCGCCGCAGCTTCAGGAGCAGGTCGATCACGATTTCCTTATTCGGATGATCCAGCGTGACCTCTGCGTCGATCGTTCTGCCGCCGCCGTAATCTTCAAGCAGTGTATCGACAAGACCGTGAATCCGTTCTTCAAATTTATGTGCCATAGTCAGCCATCCTTTCTGAATCTTACTGTTCTTATTATAATAGATATCCGGAAAAATGTCAATGCGCGCGCTTCAAATATGAATATTCTGTGTCGCAATTATGAATCGAAATCCGCGTAAACGCGCGCAAAATCTGTGGCAGTCAGAGACAGCTCCGATTTTCGGAGCCGTCAAAACGCAAAATAGCGCAAAAATCTTTATGCAAATTTTCCAAAAACATTCATGAATAAATGCAAAGTTTTTGATTACAAAATGGAAAATTCTGTAATCTCGTTGTAATATTTCCGAAAATATGGTATGATATGAAAAGCGTCGTACAGACGCACTCTATTTTTCTTACGAAAGGATGAGTCGATGAGAAAAGTGAAGGTCGCAGCAGCTTTCCTGTGCCTCCTCTCTTACGGTATGCTCCACGGCGGGATCGCCGGCACCGGAATCTCCGTTGCAAAAGCAGATCAGTGCGAGCCCTACCTCGAGGAAGCCAAGTCTGTTACTACCACAGCTTCGATCGAAACGACGTCTATCGTAACCACCGCAACTACCACCAGAACGACTGCCCGTCCGAAAACGACGGCCGCAGTCCGTACAACCACTGCCGCCGTTACCACCGCGCCGATGACGACAACCACCGTGCGCACGACAGTCAAAACGACTGCGGCAACGACCGCGGCTCCGGTTTCTACAAGCGCTGCACAAACAACCACCGTGCAGTTGCTCTCTGAGACCTCCGTTCAGGAAACGGTCACAACGTCTGAAGCAGCTTCGACTGCGCCGTCAACTCAGGCAACGACCGCCGCCTCCTCCACGGAAGCTGTCACCGAAGTCACTGCAAACGCATCCCGCGCGATTCAGGTCTCTGACCGCGAGTACTGCATGCTCTGTAACGTAGTGGGGCATGAGTACGGATCCGACTGGGTGCCGGAAGCAGAAAAAGCGCTTGTAGTTGAAGTTGTAATGAACCGCGTCAATTCCCCGCTGTTCCCGAACACGATCTACGAGGTCCTGACACAGAGAAATCAGTTCTCCGGTCTGGAACCGCTGATCGAAATGGACGGCATGTCGGGGTATGTCACGGAGAGCGTCAAAGCTGCTGTTGATTTGTATCTCTCCGATCCCTCGCAGTTCAATCACGGGTATCTCTACTTCAACGGAGACGGAACCCGCAATTACTTCAGAACCGCATATTAAGGTTACGATGAGACGTTGCACTACATACATGAAATCCCGGAGCACCCGCTGCTTCGGGATTTTTTATGCAATTTCTCTGCGGACTGATTGACTTTCGGGCGGATTTATGGTATGATATATGTGTATAATTATATCAAGTGCAGATTTCGGCATCTGCGCTGAGGGGGGTGACGGATGACGCATGAAATTCGCTGACGGCTTCTGGCTCAGCAGAACCGGCTATACGATCGACTATGCGGTACACCCCTGCGAGATCCGCACCGACGGCAGATCCGTCCGCGTCAGCGCCGCTGCACAGACGATTTTCCACCGCAGCATGACGCTCGGCGGTGTGATGCTGACCGTGGTGTTTTCCGCGGTCATGGAAGATGTCATCCGCGTGCAGATCGTGCACCATAAGGGTGCATGCACAAAGCGCCCCGCATTCGAGCTGCACAGCGATCCCGCATACCGCCCCGTCATCACCGAAACAGACGACGCCGTGACGCTGCAAGCCGGCAAAACGGCAGTCACCGTGCGCAAGGGCAGGTGCTGGGATATCCGCTATACCTATGACGGCAAAGCGCTCACGGGCTCCGGCTGGCGCGCCGCGTCCTATATCCGGCAGCAGGCAGACCGCGCCGCACAGCGCTGCCGCGATGCAGAAAGCGAACCGTTTTTCAGCATTCCCCCGCCGCCGGACGGCTGCTATCTCCGCGAACAGCTCTCGCTCAGCGTCGGAGAATGCATTTACGGCTTCGGTGAAAAATTCACGCCGTTTGTCAAAAACGGACAGAGCGTGACGGTCTGGAATGCGGACGGCGGCACCTGTACCGACCAGAGCTACAAATCCGTTCCGTTTTATCTCAGCTCCCGCGGCTACGGCGTCTTTACCGAACACACCGGCTGCGTCAGCTATGAAGCAGCGTCCGAAACGGTCTCACGCGTCAGCATGACCGTTGCCGGCGAATCGCTCACATATGATATCATCGGCGGCGCATCGTGTGCCGATGTGCTCCGCCGCTATACCGACCTGACCGGAAAGCCTGCGCTCCCGCCCGCCGAATCCTTCGGGCTGTGGCTCTCGACCTCGTTCACGACCGATTATGACGAGGCGACCGTCTGCTCATTCCTCGACGGCATGCGGCAGCGGCAGATCCCCCTGCAAATGTTCCATTTCGACTGCTTCTGGATGAAAACAGGCACATGGACAAGCTTTGTCTGGGACAAAGAGATGTTCCCCGATCCGCAGGGCATGCTCCGGCGCCTGAAAGCGGAATACGGCATCGGCATCTGCCTGTGGATCAATCCGTATATCGCGCAGGACTCCGCGCTGTTTGATGAGGGCGCGGAAAAGGGCTATTTTCTGCACCGCACCGACGGCAGCATCTTCCAGACCGATCTCTGGCAGTCCGGCATGGCGATCGTTGATTTTACCAATCCCGCAGCGGCAGCATGGTTTGCCGATAAGATCCGGCAGCTCTGCGCGGACGGCGCGGATGCGATCAAGACCGATTTCGGCGAACGCATCCCCGCGCGCGGCGTTGTCTGGCACGACGGCTCCGATCCCGCTGCGATGCATAATTATTACGCATACCTTTATAATAAGACCGTCTTTGAAGCGCTCCGGCGCTGCAAGGGCGAAGATCATGCCGTGCTCTATGCGAGAAGCGCGACGGCAGGCTGTCAGCAGTTCCCTGTCCACTGGGGCGGCGACTGCGCATCGGACTATCCGGCAATGGCGGAGACACTCCGCGGCGGACTGTCGCTCACGGCATCGGGCTTCGGCTTTTTCTCGCACGATATCGGCGGCTTTGAACAGACTGCGACCGCGGACGTCTACAAGCGCTGGATCGCGTTCGGGCTGATGAGCACGCACAGCCGTCTGCACGGTTCATCCTCTTACCGCGTGCCGTGGCTTTATGAGGAAGACGATCCGGCAGATCCGGAAAATGCATGCGCGGTGCTGCGCTTCTTCACAAATCTCAAGGGACGGCTGATGCCGTATCTCTGGGCGGAAGCGAACCGCACGCATGAGACCGGCATCCCGATGATGCGGGCAATGGTGCTGGATTTTGCAGACGATCCCGCATGCCTGACGCTCGACCGGCAGTACATGCTCGGCGAGAGCCTGCTCTGCGCACCGGTCATGGACGAATCGGGTACGGTTGATTTCTATTTGCCTGCGGGCGAATGGTTCGATCTGCTCGGCAGCCGGAATGCCCCGCCCGTGCAGGGCGGCAGGTGGATCCGGCGCAGATGCGGCTATCTGGAAATGCCGCTCTATGTCAAGCCGGACAGCATCCTCGTGCTGGGCGCATTTCAGGGCGATTTCCGGTACGATTATCTCAAAGGCGCGGAAGTGCTGATCTGCTCGCTTGCAGACGGGCATACCGCAAAAGCAGAGATTTACCGCGCAGAGGGCGGGCTTGCCTGCACCCTGACCGCATCGCGCTGCGGCAGAACGGTCACGCTGCACTGTTCCGACACGCACGCGCAGTTTTCAGTCTGTATTGCAGGCACAGACATCTGTGTCCCTGCGGGCGCAGACGGCATCACAACACTGATCCTGCCGGAAACGGATCCCGCATCCGGCATCTATACCGATCAAAAACAGCATCCAGCGAAAGGAGCCTAATGCTATGAGCAAAAAAAATGAAATCGAATACATCTGGTCCGATCACAAGCGGACATTCCTCGGACTGCCGTGGAGCTTCACAAGATATTTCCTGACGGAGACCAAATTCATCACCCGCACCGGCTTTCTGAGTCTGGATGAAGACGAGCTCGACCTCTACAAGGTCACGGATAAAAAGCTGAAGCTGCCGTTCTGGCAGCGCATGGTCGGCTGCGGCACGATCGTCATTTTCGTGCGCGATACCGACACGCCGGAAAAGGAAGTCCGCTGTGTCAAGAATCCGCGCGAGGTGCTGAAAAAGCTTGATAAGCAGATCAATGCAGAGCGCGACCGCTACAACACCAGAGGCCGCGATCTCTACGCAATTACCGGCGGCATGGCAGGCGGACATGCACCGCATCATCATGACGACATGGCACAGGAAGACTGCGACTGCGGATGCCACGACGAGCAATAAGAAACGAAGGGGTAGATAACGTATCATGCTGCAATTTGTAACCGAAAAAATATCTGTCTGGGAACGTCTGAAAGCCGAAACACGCCCGATCTTCCTCTACGGCATGGGCGACGGCGCCGTGCGGATCCTCGCCGCAATGCGCAGCTATCAGATCCCGGTTGCAGGCATCTTTGCAAGCGATGAGTTTGTCCGCGGACATGATTTTGCGGGTTATCCGGTGCGGAAGCTCTCCGAGCTGGAAGCCGAATTTGACGATTTTGTGATCGTGCTGGCATTTGCGGTATGCTCGCCGCAGATGATCGACCGCATCCGTGCGCTGGGCGAGCGCTATCAGCTCTATGTGCCCGATGTGCCGGTAGTCGGCGGCGGACTGTTTACGCCGGAATACTGCACGGAGCATGAGGAGGAGATTCAGGCAGTTTATCAGTCGCTTGCCGATGAACGCTCCCGCCAGATCTATGCGAATATCATCAATTTCAAGATCAGCGGCAATCCCGCCTATCTGACCGAGCAGGTCGATACGAAGGACGAGATCTGGAACCGTGTGCTCCAGCCGACCAACCACGAGATCTACGTCGATCTCGGCGCCTATAACGGCGACACGATCCGCGAAATGCTCGAATACACCCGCGGCAAATATCACCGCATCATCGCGGTCGAGCCGGATAAGAAGAACTATAAGAAGCTGGTCAAATTCGTCGGCGATACGCCCTCTGTGCAGTGCTATCAGTGTACGGCATGGTGTGTGGATACGGAGCTGCCGTTCGGCGCAAAGGCGGGCAGACAGTCCGCGATCGCCGCAGACGGCATCATGACGCCGGCGCGCGCAGTGGACAATCTGCTTGCCGGCAATCCGGTCACGCTGCTGAAAATGGACGTCGAGGGTGCAGAGCGCGAGGCACTCTGGGGCGCGAGCCGTTCGATCGCCCGCTTTGCGCCGAAGCTGATGATCTCGCTCTATCACCGCAATGAGGATATCTTTGAGCTGCCGCTGCTGGTGAAGCGCATCAATCCGCGCTATCGCCTGTTCATCCGGCATCTGCCCTATATTCCGGCATGGGAAACCAATCTCTATGCCGTCTGCGAGGACACCGGAAATACGCAGTACGCAGAATAACATCCGGCAAAAAACAAAGCCGGGGGCTTATGCCCTCGGCTTTTCTGCAAGACCGGGAATCGCGAGCAAAAAAAACAGCAGACACGAAATCTGTCTGCTGAAACCATATTGGGATCCCCCGCAGCCGGAAAATGCGAAACGACTGCGGGAGATGGGAGGAAATCACTGCTTGTTGTACGTCACCCACTGGTAGTACGCAGTCAGCGGCTTGTTGCCGTTGAAAGCCTTGAGCCAGTCGTCAACGGTACGTCCCGGCCATGCGTTCATCATGATCTTTCCGGGTGTATTCGGCATATTGCCGCGCATGGTGTAGGCTTCCTTGCCGTCCACATACCATGTGATATGGTCGGGCTGCCAGTCGAAGCCGTATCTGTGGAAATCCTGCGACGCATCAAAGCCGAGGTCATACATATATTCATGACCGCCCTGACCGTCCTTGTAGTAGTTGAGCTGAACCTTTGTGGTATCCTTGCCGAGGATCTCGACGTCGATCTCATCCCACGGATTGTTGTCGGACGGACCGGTGTAGGTGAAGAACGAGGACACAACGCCGTCATTCTTGATCGCCTTCATCGAAGTCTCGTAGTAGCCGTAGTGATAGAAATTATTGGTACGGAACTCGCCGCCGGAATACTGCGGATTCCAGTCGGGATTCGAGTCGCCCGGATTCCATTTCTGGTCGATCTTGAGTTCGAGCAGACCGTTCACGATCTTTGCATTCTGACCGTACCACCAGCAGTCAAACGGCTTGCCGTTTGTCCAGCCGTCGGAAGCGAAGAAATCGCCTGCATTGCCGGTCGTGAAATTCGAGACCATCGTCGCATTGGCATTCATGCCGGAGCCGCTCTGCGGCTGCTCCTGCGGCGGATTCTGCTGTTCCCACGGGTTCTGCTGCTCCCACGGATTCTGCGGATTCTGCTGTTCCCACGGGTTCTGCTGCTGCTCCTGTCCCTGCGAGCCCTTGCCGCCTTCCTTGAAGGTCACCCACTGATAATGCGCAGTCAGCGGCTTGTTGCCGTTGAAGGGTTTGAGCCAGTCGTCAACAGTACGTCCCGGCCATGCGTTCATCATGATCTTGCCGGGTGTTTTCGGCATATCGCCGCGCATGGTGTAGGCTTCCTTGCCGTCCACATACCATGTGATATGATCGGGCTGCCAGTCAAAGCCGTAGGTATGGTATCCCTCGGACGCATCAAAGCCGAGGTCATACATATACTCATGACCGCCCTGACCGTCCTTGTAGTAATTGAGCTGTACCTTTGTGGTATCCTTGCCGAGCACTTCGATGTCGATCTCGTCCCACGGGTTATCGTCGGACGGACCGGTGTAGGTGAAGAACGAGGACACAACGCCGTCATTCTTGATCGCCTGCATCGAGGTCTCGTAGTAGCCGTAATGATAGAACTTGTTCGTGCGGAACTCACCGCCGGAATACTGCGGATTCCAGTCCGGATTGGAGTCGCCCGGATTCCATTTCTGGTCAATGCTCAGCGTGAGCATGCCGTTCTGGATAACCGCATTGCGCTTATACCACCAGCAGTCAAACGGTTTGCCGTTTGTCCAGCCGTCGGACGCGAAGAAGTCGCCGGCATCGCCCTTGCGGAACTCCGAGATCATGGTCGCAGAGGTATCCATCGGCGTGCCGTAATCCTTGATGCCGCTCGGCGTATCGCCCTGCTGCTGCTCCCACGGATTCTGCGGCTGATCCTGCTGCGGCGGATTGAGAATGCTGTGCTTCATCGCAGACAGATCCTTTGCATCAACAGTTCTGTCGCCGTTGAAGTCCATTTCCGCTTTCAGGTCGCTGCTTTCCGCGGTCAGAACAGCGCGGAGCTTCAGCGCATCATTTCTGTCAAGGCTGCCGTCCTGATTGACGTCGCCCTGTACTGCCGCGCTGACTGCACTGAACAGTACCCCTGCCGTAATCAGAAGCGCAGATGCCGCCGCTGCGGTACGATAACCTTTCCTCATGTGAAATCCCCCTTTTAACAAGAATCCCCCTAGTGGCTTTTCTGAACTAAGGTTAGTATATCACAGTTTTTTACGCGAAAATATCAAACAGAAAGCTTTTTTATCAAATTTCTGCTGCATATTTCCGCAGCAGTTCTGTCGAAAAGAGGTATCCTATGGCAATGGATATTGAACAAAAGCTGACGCATCAGGCATTCCTCAACCGCGAGCAGAGCATCTCGCATCTTGCCTATGAGCGGGAGAATGCATTTTTCAAGGCGATTCAGGACGGCGATGTGGACGAAATGCGCCGGCTGTATCAGCCGTTTGAGATCAGCGAAATGGGAAAGCTCAGCCCCGAGCCGCTGCGCAATCTGCAATATCATCTGATCATCACGGTCGCTTTGCTCACCCGTGCCTGCATTGAGGGCGGCATGGAAATGGAGGAGGCATACAACCTCAGCGACATCTATATCCACAGCATCGACCGCTGCACCGATCCGGAGGAAGTGCGCATGCTGCACCGCGAGGTCGTGGAGGACTATGCCCAGCGCATGCACCTGCTGAAAAAGCAGAACCGCTATCCGCGCGCCGTCACGATCTGCATCGACTATATCTATGACAATCTGCACACAAAGCTGACGCTGCCGGATCTTGCAAAGGCGGCGGGGCTCAGCCCGACCTATCTGTCGCGGCTGTTCCGCAAAGAGGTCGGCATGCCGATCTCGGAATACATTACAAAGAAGCGGATCGAAGCGGCAGAAAATATGCTGCGCTACTCTGAATTTTCCTGCCTTGCGATCTCGGATTATCTCTGTTTCAGCTCCGAGAGCCACTTCATTCAGGTATTCCGGAAGCAGACCGGTCTGACGCCCAAGCGATACCGCGAAGCATTTTTCCGCGTCCGGAAATAATTCGGGAAATCCCTTGACGAAACAATAAAAATAGTGTATGATTATATAGTATGCGTTTGCTTCGGTAAACAGATCAATATACTATGACAAAAGGACGGATTCTATCATGGCACATCAGAATGAAGCCGCCGGCAAATCCGGATTCGGCTCCAAAATCGGCTTTGTACTAGCCGCAGCGGGCTCTGCGGTCGGTCTCGGCAACATCTGGCGATTCCCCTACCTCGCGGCAAAATACGGCGGCGGCATTTTCCTGCTGATCTATCTGATCCTCGCAGTGACATTCGGCTTTGCGCTGATGCTCACGGAAATCGCGATCGGCAGACGCACCGGAAAAAGCGTCATCGGCGCATACAGCTCGATCAACAAAAAGTTCTCGCCGCTTGGCTGGCTGGCAGCATTTGTTCCGGTCATCATCACGCCGTATTACTGCGTGATCGGCGGCTGGGTACTGAAATATCTGACCGCATTCGTCACCGGAAACGGCACGGCAGCCGCCGGCGACGGCTCCTACTTCACGGGCTTCATCAGTCAGACGGCATCGCCCTCGGTGTTCTTCATCATCTTCCTGCTGCTGACGGCAGTGGTCGTCGTACTCGGCGTGGAAAAGGGCATCGAGCGCATCAGCAAGCTGCTCATGCCGCTGCTGATCCTGCTGACGGTCGGCATTGCGGTCTACACGCTCACGCTGGACGGCGCGGCAGACGGACTGAAATACTATCTGCTGCCGAATTTCAAAGGCTTCACCGGCACGACCTTCCTCAAGACGATCGCCGCCGCAATGGGACAGCTGTTCTATTCGATGTCGATCGCAATGGGCATCATGGTGACCTACGGCTCCTACATGCGCAAAGAGGACTCGCTGGAACAGTCCGTGCGGCAGATCGAGATCTTTGACACGGCGATCGCATTTCTCGCCGGACTGATCATCGTTCCCGCGGTGTTCGTGTTCTCCGGCGGCGATCAGGCAGCCCTGAAAGCCGGTCCGAGCCTCATGTTCATCACGCTGCCGAATGTATTCGCCTCAATGAAGGGCGGACAGATCGTCGGCGCTGCATTCTTCATGCTGGTCGCACTTGCCGCGCTCACATCGTCGATCTCGCTCATGGAGACCGTCGTTTCGATCATCATGGAAAAGGCAAAAATGAAGCGTCTTCCGGCAGCATTGATCACGGTGCTGATCTGCCTGCTGCTCGGCATGCTTTCCGTGCTCGGATACAGCGCATGGGACAAGGTGACGGTCATCGGCATGCAGTTCCTTGATTTCTTCGACTTCATCAGCAACAACATCATGATGCCAATTGTCGCACTGCTGACCTGCATCCTGATCGGCTGGGTTGTCAAGCCGAAGTATATCGAGGAGGAGGTTCTGGTCAGCGAGAAGAAATTCTCCGGCAGACTGCTGCTTTCGGTCATGATCCGCTTTGTGTGCCCGGTCTGCATGATCATCATTCTGCTGACACCGTTCGTCACGGATATCTGATCGCGGTATCGTTTTAGAGGGATCGCTGCGCGATGATTGTAATGGGCTTTCAGCCCAAACCTGACCAAAGGGATCTATCCCTTTGGAATCCCATTTAGAAAAGAACTGCCCCGAAGCGATTATTTTTCGTTTTGGGGCATTTTTCATGCGCATCAAATCCTGCACGACGCATCCGGCGCGCACCAGTATTAAAGTTTTGATCGAACTTTTTCAAAAGTTCGCGGGTTCTTAGGGCAGAGCCATAAGCCGCTCACGTTTGCAAGCAAACTGAGCAGTTTTGCTTCGCAAAACATGCTCTCCGCAGAGAGCGGAACACCCCAGCGTTCTGTTTCGGGAAGAAAAGGGCTTGGGAAAAGCCCCCCTTTCTGAAAGGGGCAGCTTTTCCCATTCCCAATAGCATCCGCGAAGTGGATACTTCTTTGGAGACATTCAAATTGACATGCACAAATCGGACATACAAACGCGGCATTCATCTGACATGCAAACACGACATACACAACACAGACATACTCAAATCCTGCATGCACCCCAAAAGTGAATGGTGAATAACGAAAAGTAAAAAAGAATCCCCCGCATACCGGTTCACACTCGGCACGCGGGGGAACATTTTTATCCGAACAATGCGGCAGTCGTCAGCGGACCGCAGATGCCGTCCGGCTCCAGACCGGATTCCAGCTGAAACGCGAGCAGCGCGCCGAGCGTGATCTTTCCGAACACGCCGTCCACCTCTGTCTTCGGCAGATACCCGCGCGCCCAGAGCTTCACCTGCATGCGAATGACCGCATCGCCGTCATCCCCCTTGCGCAGCGTCAGCTTTGGTCTGTCGTCCGGTTGATAGACAAAACCGAGGAACAGGCAGCCGTCACCGCCGTTCCAGTTGCCGTCGGTATTTCTGCGAACGACCGTCCGGAACGGCAGATCCTTTCCGCAGGATTCCGACGTCACGATCGAGCCGTCCGCATGAACCTGCTCGACAACCGCGGCATATCCCCTGCCGCCGGAAAGCAGCGCCGTTCCCTTCTGCCAGACGATCAGCGCACCGGCTCTCGGCTTCTGACCGGTCGCGAGCCCGTGCGCCCGCGCATTCTGATAGAGATTTCCCGCATGAACCGGATCCAGCAGCGACATGGACGGATCCTCTGCGATCTCGTGGAATCTGCCGCAGGCATAGCTGACATTCCTGTATCCGGCATCATCCGGACTGCCCTTGCGCTGCCTGCCGAACCCGCCGGACGCTTTAGGAATATAGTATTTGTTATTCTGTTCAGGTCTTGTCAGTCTCGCACGAAACATCTGCGATCTCCTTTCGTTTCAGACGCGCTTTTTAAGCGCATGCCTCATTCGTCCGCAATCGCCCAGCAGCCCGCAAAATTCAGATAGGCGCAGCCGTCCGCGGTCATCGCGCCGCTGTCCGTGAACTGATAAAACGGCGTCAGGAATGCATCGGGCGCATAGCACGGCTCGCCGGAGTCAGCCGGCTCCGAAACGAACGGCACAAACACCGTCGCACCGCTGCGCAGATTGTAGTCCGTCACCAGATTGACAGGAAATCCGCCGACTGTGCGGTCGCCGTAGGAATACACGCGCAGGGAGCGGAGCGCCGTCTCGCGGTCGGCGGCAGTCCAGTCCGTCACGACATAGAGATTCTCGCCGCGGTTATTTTTCGTCAGCAGCACCGCACCGCGGAGGCATTGCAGCACGATGCCCTTTGCACAGGTGTAGACGCATTCGACCGTCAGCGCCCGCATATTGGCAACGGTTCCGGTATTTTTGAACAGATCCGTTTCGCTGACATGGAAATGCATCTCCGCATACGCATTGCCGTCCGTAGCACCTGTTTTCACGTAGAATCGCGTTTTTCCGTCCGCGCCATAGCATGTTACGGTATTGGCGCTGCTGTTATAGACCACATCATGGAACAGCCCGCTGTTTTCGAGCAGCGGCGCGATCTCCGCGAGATGATTTCCCGTCACGATTTTCTGTACAGCCATTCAAGCGTTCCCCCTTGTTTCATCATCATTTTCAGCCTGCGTGCAGACGGCGATCCGCACCGCCGGCACAGGCGCAGACCGCATCTCCGCACGCCGGATCGGCGCAGCACCCGCAACAGCCCGCAGATACGAAAGCAGCTGCTCCAAGCGTTCGGGCGGCAGATCCCGCTCCGGATTCAGTTTCTCCGTCAGCGCATGCAGACACGGAATGCGCACCGGCGCCGTGCTGTGCAGGCTGCCCGCATAGATCCCGACTGCGACCGCATGCGTATTGCGCATGACCGGAATCTGCACGGTATTGCCGGAAAACAGCACATCCGCCTGCAAATATTCCTCGCGCCGCTGATCATACCAGAAAAAGCGTGCGGTTTTCTCGCGGAACGGCGTCCATTCCGCATCGAGATCGAACCGCAGCAGATAGTCCGCATTGCCGCAGACGATCTCCGGTTTTCCGACCGGTTTTGCAAATTTATTGCGGACACAAATGCAGATCTCAGGCATTCTCCGCCTCCGTTTCTTCATGCAGCATGCTTTCGGCATCTGCATGCTCATTCCGCATAGGCTGCATACGCTGTTCCGTGTTCATCATGCTGCGAATCATGCGATAGACGGTCAGCAGACTGGGGCAGAACGGCGCATAATCCTGCGAGACCGCCCATTTCGACGCCTCGCACAGCATCGGACGGAACGTGAGGTCAGCGACCGTGCAGCCGTTCCGGACGCAGCATGTGATATACCGGATCGTACCGGCAGGCACATTGACCGTGCTGCCGAAATCGCGGTAAGCAGTGGAACCGACCTGTGCCTGCAGCTCATGCGTGGTCATGGAGCCGCCCGCCGGCGCGCCGGAAAGCACCGTCGTATCGGAAAACACCCTGTCGGTATTGCGCGGCCAGAGGAAGAAAAATGAATCGGCAGTTGCGGTGCCGTTCGCCGTGACCGTGCCGCTGTCCGCATCGACCGTCCATGTAATGCCGTTGATCTGCTGCCCCTGCACCGCGCTGACGTCGATCTCATTTTTCGCGCCGCTGTCGAGCATCCGCACGATCGCGTTCTGCAGCATTCTGTCCGCATCGACGCGCGCATTTGTCTCCTCAGACAGCGCGACATGCAGATTCCCGATCGCGTTGCTGAAAATTTCCTCATGCGTTTCGCGCTCGGCAGCCTCATTCCGGACGAGCGCGAGCACCTGCGCATCGGTCAGGTCGCCGAGCGCGCGCTGCAGCGCCGTCAGGATCTCATCTTTGGTATACGGGGTATAAAAAATCTCATGTTCCTGCATTTCAACACTCCTTGCAAGCAATGATTTCGCCGTCCAGCGAAGCGATCAGATCGCCGCCGGAATCCGCAATCAGGCAGCAGGAATCCCGGAACCCGCCGCGCATCTGCGCGAGCTTCTGCATCAGCAGATCATACACATCCGGCTCCGGATGCACCGTCCTGCCGTGCAGATCAGAGATCCCCGCCATGCACGGGATCCGTGCCGGCGCTGACGTTGTGACCGATCCGGCTGAAACTCCGATCGTCACAAGATCTATCCCGCTGAGCACCGGAACCGCGCAGCGATCCCCTGAAAGCACGACAGTATATGCATATTCATGCCCGTCCCGCCGGAACGCAAACCGCGCTGTTTTCTGCGCAAATGCGTCCCATTCGCTGTCAAAATCGAACAGCACCTCATAATCGCTGTTGCCGCAGACGATCGCGGGGCAGTCCGGTTCTGCCGCCGCGCGCCTGTTCCGGATCTGAACCGGAATCACCATAAAAGTCCGCACACTCCTTTCTGAAAAAAGACCGCACCGGCAGCTCCCTCTGCGGCATATTCCGCCGCACAGCCGGTGACCGGATGACAACTGCTCCCTAATAACAGTGCTGAAAACAAAAAAAGTTGCACGTTTGCGTGCAACTTTCCGAGATAAATTTATTTGTAAACAATCATATATACAGATCCATACCCATATTTATGAATATTTGGTATGATCTTGCTGATTATTGGTCATATTCGTTCATCGCATAAATCAGCGCCGCGCAGGCTGCCGGCGTGAGCAGAACACCCTCGTCATCGAACCCGCCGCGCACGAGTGTCCGCAGCACATCATGCTGCTCCTGCGAGAGCAGATCGGCAAATCCGGCATCGTAATCCCGCAGCATGCCGAGCGCCTCGGTTTCCGAGATGACTGATTCGGCATCTTCCGGCTGCATCGCAGCTTTCTCCTGATCGGAGCAGAAATTCTCAAAGAGATCGGCAGAAAATTCAAGGAGCCGCCGGTAGACCGCATCGCCGAGATCCGCAGCAAAATACGCCGGATCGCCGCCGTCATGCGGCACAAGGAACACGCTGTCCTCGGCGTCCCAGCAGAACAGGTCACCCCCGCCGGTCACGGCAAACACCGTCAGACCGGTCAGGTCGCAGACGCCCTCGAACAGCTGCCTGCGATATCCGGCAACTTCGGGCGACAAAAACTCCATTTCGGGCAGCCAGAGATAGTGTTCACTCGCGGGATTCATCACGCCCGCCTGAAAAAGCTGATTGAATTGTGTACTGTTTTGCATAGCCTTCATCCTTTATCCGCTGCATCATATTTCTTGTATTTCTATGTATTTACGCGCTTTCCGCATCATCTGCGCTGTCATGCTCCGCATCGTCGGATTCCGGCAGCAGTTCCAGCAGGATCCGCTGCACATGCTGCTCCTGCACCTGTAAAACGGTCATTTTGAACCAGTCGCCGCCGACAGTCTCGCCCGGCTCTGCGATATGTCCCGCAAGCTCGGTCAGCCAGCCGCCGACCGATGTGCATTCCGTTTCGATGCGGCTTTCCGGCAGTTCCAGCGCGTCGCAGAGATCCGCAATGGACAGCTCGCCGGAGACTTCCCAGCTGTTCTCGGCGACCTTCGTGAGCATCGGCACGACCTCGTCCGCCTCGTCATAGATCTCGCCGACCAGCTCCTCAATGATATCTTCCAGCGTAACGATCCCCTTCGTGCCGCCGTACTGATCGACGACGATCGCGATATGGGATTTTGCGCGCTGCATCTGCCGCATTGCCTCGCTGATGCGTGCAAATTCGGGCAGGCGCAGAATGGTCTTGATGATCGGCTTGATCGTTTTGCCGCGCCGTTCGAGCAGACCGAAGAAGTCCTTTTCGGTGATAAAACCGATGATGTCGTCAATGGAATCGTCATAGACCGGCAGTCTGGAATACCGCTCCGACAGGAAGATCTCCTTGATCTCCGGGATCGGCGTATTCTTCTGGATCGCGGTCACACGGACACGCGGCACGAGCACTTCATCGACGGAGATCTCGTCAAATTCGAGCGCCGAGCGCACCAGATCGCTCTCCTGTTCTTCGAGCACGCCTTCTTCCTCGATCTGATCGACAATGACCTTCAGTTCATCCTCTGTGACGGTCGGCTCGCCCTTTTTGTTCTGCACGAGCTTGGAGAGCTGATTGAACAGGAAAATGAGCGGCGTCAGAATGACGATCAGCGCATGCAGCGGCGACGCAAAGAGCAGCGCCATTTGTTCAGCGTGCGCTTTTGCATAGCTTTTCGGGAGAATTTCGCCGAAGATGAGCACCAGCACAGTCATTGCGGCAGTGGAGATGCCGACACCGCCCTGCCCGAACCATTTTGTAAAGAGAATGGTGCCGAGGGAAGCGGAGAGAATATTGACCAGATTATTTCCGATGAGAATTGCGGTCAGGGCGCGGTCGAAGGATTCCGCGAGCGCGAGCGCCCGTTCCGCGCGCTGATTGCCCTGCATCGCGTCATTTTTGAGCCGGATCTTGTTGACGCTGGAAAACGCGGTCTCGCAGGCGGAAAACAAGGCGGAGAGCACGAGCAGCAGCAGAATTGCAATGGGATACAGCATGAATTGATCCTTTCTGAAAATTGCAGATAGACAGTTCTATTATAATATATTCCGCAGAAAAAAGCAAGTCTGATTTTCGGCTGTGACGGGCAGAATCTGCGCAGGATCCGCCGCTTGCCGCATCAAACGGCAATTTTTCGGGGCAGCGCTGTGAATTGCGGGCAGAGTCCCGCCCTGCCGCGGAATGTTTCAGTATTTTTACGATTTTTCTGCAAATCAGCGCAGCATTTTTATGATTCCATGCGGCATTCTTATGATTTCATGAAGCCTATTGCAGAATCCTAAAAAATGTGATATAATAGGTTCAAAATCAGTTCCACAAGGAGGAATCCCACTATGAAACAAGCCGTTTTCCGGCTGACATCCGCAGCGCTTTCCGCTGTCCTGAGCGCTTCTGCGTCCATGATTCCGGCAGGCGCCGCCGACACCGCAAAGCCTGACGCACCGCAGGAGATCGCCTCGGTCGTCAAGGATTTTGAGCCGCTCTCCGGCGATACCTTTACGCTCAATTCGGTTCCGGATGTCCCGATGAAGGTCGAGATCTTTCAGCATTCGCCGGAGCGTGCAAATCTGCTGCTCTATCAGAACGACTTTAAGCCGGCAGCGGATGAACTCGGCGCATCCCGTCTCTACCGCATGGAGCCCGGCGATTATACGATCCATATTACCTATTCGTATGTCATGTCCAGCAAGAGCAACAACCTCACGCTGAGCTATGACTTTTCGATCGACAATGCGGACTATTCCGCTGCGCCGACGCTGCATGAAAAAACAAATTACGTCATGAATCTGGGCTGCAATACACTGGTGGAAACCGACAGCGTCACGCCGAAAACAGGCGCTCCGAAAACGGCATACCAGAACAGCATCAAGACCGAAACGGTCGAATCGACGATCGGCATGTACGCATGTCACCGCGGCGACTTCGACAACAACGGCACGACCAACGTCATCGACGCACAGCTTGTTCTGCGTGAATATGTCGAGAATTTTGCCGGCAACACAGACCGTCCCGACGCTGCAAACAGCATGCAGACCGCTGTCTGTGACATCGACGGCGACGGCAGACTGACCGCAATGGACGCGCAAAGTATCCTCGTGTTCTATACGGAATCCTTTGCCGGACTGACACCGGACTGGCCCGACGGCGCTCCGGACCTTCGCTTCGCCGCTGCGGAATCCTGACCGGAACAGTTCCCGAAGCTTCCTGCCGCAAATCGGAAATCCGCCGTGCGCAGGGATTGACAAAAATGCAAAATTATGGTATTATAGGGAATGGTGAAGGCAATTGTCCGGATCCGTCAGAAAAACGGATTATGACTGCGGCAGGGCGCACAGGGCGCAGTGCGCAGTGATAATAAAAATCACGCCGTCAGAATGCAGACGCAGTCTGCGGCAGAAGGAGATTTCTTATGAGCAATTTGACGATTGAAAAGGTTATCGGCAGAGAAATTCTGGACTCCCGCGGCAATCCGACCGTTGAGGCTGAGGTTTACCTCGCAGACGGCACGATTGGCAGAGGTACCGCACCGAGCGGCGCTTCCACCGGTGAGTTCGAGGCACTGGAGCTCCGTGACGGCGACAAGTCCCGCTATCTCGGCAAGGGCACCCAGAAGGCAGTTGCAAACATCAACGGCACCATCAATGATGTTCTGACCGGCAAGGATGCTTCCGATATCTATGCAATTGATAAGGCGATGATCGACGCTGACGGCACGAAGGACAAGTCCAACCTCGGCGCAAACGCGATCCTCGCAGTTTCCATCGCAGCAGCAAGAGCAGCTGCTACCTCCCTCGGCATTCCGCTTTACCGTTTCCTCGGCGGTATCCAGGGCACCAAGCTGCCGGTTCCGATGATGAACATTCTGAACGGCGGCGCACATGCGACCAACACCGTTGATACGCAGGAATTTATGATCATGCCGGTCGGCGCACCGAGCTTCAAGGAAGCACTGCGCTGGTGTGCAGAGGTCTTCCATAACCTCGCAAAGATCCTGAAGGCAAAGGGCCTTGCAACCTCCGTCGGCGACGAGGGCGGCTTCGCTCCGAACCTTTCCTCTGACGAGGAGACCATCGAGACCATTCTCGAGGCTGTCAAGGCAGCCGGCTATGAGCCGGGCAAGGACTTCATGATCGCTATGGACGCTGCTTCCTCCGAGTGGAAGGACAAGGAGAAGGGCATCGGCTTCTACAAGCAGCCGAAGTCCGGCAAGACCTTCACCTCTGATGAGCTGATCGCACACTGGGAGTCCCTGATCGAGAAGTACCCGATCATCTCCATCGAGGACGGTCTGGATGAGGAAGACTGGGAAGGCTGGCAGAAGATGACCGCAAAGCTGGGCGGCAAGTGCCAGCTCGTCGGCGACGACCTGTTCGTGACCAACACCGAGCGCCTCTCCAAGGGTATCGGTCTGGGCGCTGCAAACTCCATCCTGATCAAGCTGAACCAGATCGGTTCTGTCTCCGAGACACTCGAGGCAATCAAGATGGCACACAAGGCAGGTTACACCGCAATTTCTTCTCACCGCTCCGGCGAGACCGCTGACACCACGATCGCTGACCTCGCAGTTGCACTGAACACTGCACAGATCAAGACCGGTGCTCCGAGCCGTTCCGAGCGTGTTGCAAAGTACAACCAGCTGCTCCGCATCGAGGAAGAGCTGGGCGACAGCGCTTGCTATCCGGGCATGGCTGCATTCAACGTCAAGAAGTAATTCTGACAACGGTACAGCAATTATATCATAAACAAGCCGCGCCTCCGATCTTCCGGTCGGGGGCGCGTTTGTGTTTTTGAAAGGAGCATCGCAATGAACGAAGTCTGCAAGATGATCCAAGCACAGACGGATGCCAATTTTCTGAATCTCATCATCGCGATCAAAACCTATGACAGAGAGGCTCCGGTCTGCGGCGCGCCCGCATGGCGGTATGTCTATCACACGATCCATTCCGCCGACAAATGGTATTTCAATCCCTATGTTTATACCGAGCCGCCGTTTCATGAGGACGGCATGGACAACCCGAACAATCCCTGCAATGTCGTTCTGAGCGATGCGGATCTGCTTGCATATCTCGAGCAGGTACGCAAAAAAACAGCCGACTACCTCGATACGCTGACCGACGAGCGCCTGAACGAATGTCCGGAGCAGTGCGACATGACAAGGCTGGAGCTGATCCTCATGCAGTTCCGGCATATCTCCACGCACATCGGTCTGCTGAACGGGCTGACCGCGGAGAAGACCGGAAAATTCCCGCTCTATGTGACGCCGCACAGTCTCGACCGGCTGGAAAAAGGCTGGTACGAATAACAAACCGCAGCATACGCGATCTGACATCGGTATGCTGCGGTTTTTGCTTAGAACGCTGTTTGTTCCGTGCAGAGATAGGCTTTCAGCATCGCAAGATCCGACGAATCGACCGTACCGTTCCGGTCGGCATCCGCATTGGCAAGCGCCGTTCCGGTGAGTGCCACCTGCCGAAGCAAATGCTGCTTCAATGCGGAAAGATCGCGCGCATCGAGCATGTCATCGCAGGTCACATCGCCCGAAACCGTCGGCTCCGGCGGCGCTTCCTGCTGCTCTGTCACGATAACCGTGTAATTCGTGACCTTGCCGGTCATGCCGTTTGTGCCGAGCGTAATCTTCGTACCTGCTGCAAAATCCTGTTTCCAGAGCCCGTAGGTCTCATTGTCCGTGCTCTCGACCGCAATGCCCGTATCCGTATAACCGGACATCCATGCAGGCAGATTCTGATTGCGCCTGTCCATGACGATATACACCGAAATGTCTGCTGCTGCTGTCATTTCCGCAAGATCGCCGCCGATATTTTTCGCATCGCAGGGCGTAACGATCTGCTCGCTGCCCGCGAACTGCTCCGGCAGTGTGCGGAACGCGTACTCTCTGTCGGTATAGAGCTTCGCGTCCAGCGGCATATTTTGCAGGATCTTCCACGGATACATGCTGTCGAACGGTTTCAGCTCCCTGACCAGCGTGCCGTTGATCGCGGGGATCTCGCGCGGAACGCCGCCGTTGAGATAGAACGGCACCCATGCGCCGAGATAGGTCTGCACATCGAGTCCGTTCGCGGAATACTGCACCGTTCCGCGCACGCGGCTGCCGGTATTGACGGGCGCGCCGTTACAGGTCGTGCCGTACTCCTTGAATTTTGCATTTTCCGGCTGATTGCCGCTCATGGACGTCCAGCCCGCACCTGTGATGATGCTCTCATATTGCAGCTGCGTATTCACGAATGCAACATCCGCCGAAGCGCCCCACGGTCTGCCGAAATAGCCCGCGCTGACCGGAAGCGAACCAGCCGTCACGCGGCATTCGCTGAACAAGGTGCGCTTGCTGTCCTTCATCGCGGTAATATAGCCGCCGACGCCGCCGGAGCTGTAACCCTTGAACCGCAGCTCGCAGCCGTCAAAGACATAGGTGCCGCCCTGCCCGAAGATGTAGTCGGTGTTGCCCTCGATCATGCAGTCCTTGAAATAGCCGATGCCGCCGCCGATATACAGCGTATCCTGACTGCTCTGGAAATCGCAGCCGAGAAATTCGCAGTAATCTGCTTCGATCGCAAGCGCCGCCGCACGCTCGGTCGCCGCCTTCACCTGCACATCGGCGCCCTTTGTCCGGCGGAATGTGATGCTCTGGCTGCCGGAGACCTCAACGCCGTCCGCAAGCTCCTCGTCCGTCACATAGCGGTTGAATGAATTTTCAAAGGTGATGTGCTCCGCGCGGAAATACTTCGAGCCGGAGCGCAGCCGCACCGAGCAGCCCCAGCGCTGTGTCGGCTCATATTTCGCATTTTTCGCACGCGCCGCATCCGCGCTGTATTCGCCGTTGCTGCCGACGCTGTAATACTTGTAGCCGATGCCGTAATACCATGTCAGTGTGACCTTCTGCGACGGCGTATCGTTCACAAAGCTGATATAGGGCGTATTGACCGTGACCTGCTCGCGGTAGATTCCCGGCGCGATGTGGACGGTCACGCGGTCATTTTCCGAGGACGGTTTCCGGCTTGCTGCGGCATTGACCGCCGCCTGCACCGACGTAAAATTGTCGGCGCGGTCCGAATATCCGACATAGAGATCTGTCCCTGCCGCTGCTGCCGGAAGCATCGGCAGTGCGCCGAGCAGAATGACCGCCGCGCTGCATACCGCTGTCAGTTTTTGTATTTGCATGATTGCATCCCCCGTTTCTATATTTTGCAGATGCTCTGCAATTCTATTCTAGCACAAAGGATGCCGCGGCGCAATACGCAATGTTCACTTTGACTGTGGGATTGTGCCGGATTCTTCACACGACGGTTTTATACATACGCAGATCAAACTGCGCACCGTGCGGCTCCGCATTCCGGCACTGCAGGCTGCCGTGCATTGCCGTGACGATCTTTCGCGCATAGGACAGCCCGATGCCGTAGCCGTTTTTCGAGAACTCCGAGCCGCGGTAGAACCGCTCGAAAATATGCGGCAGATCCTCCTGCGCGATGCCCGCGCCCGAATCCGTGATGCAGATGCCGGTATAGATCGCATTGTCCGAGACCGCGATCGTAATGCTGCCGCCCTCCGGCGTATGCTCCATGCAGTTTTTCAGGATATTGCCGATCGCTTCGGTGAGATACGGCAGATCGCCTTTCAGAACCGGATCATCCGCATTGCGGATCTCCGTGGTGATATTTTTCAGCTCCAGTGCAACGGAAAGCGGTTCGAGCGCATCGCGGAGCAGCCGGCTGCATGGAATGTCATCGGATTGCAGTCTGACTGCGCCCGCATCCAGCCGCGACAAATTCAGCAGCGTTTCAATGAGCCACTGCATTCGCGTGAGCAGCGCGAGCATCTCCTGCAAGGTCTCCGCGGTCTGCTGCCGCGAAAGCTCCGGACTGCGCATAATCTCAATGAGCAGCATCATGGATGTCAGCGGCGTGCGCAGCTGGTGCGACATGTCCTCCATCGCTTCCTTCAGAAAGGTTTTCTCCTGCTGCAAGGCGCGGTTCTGCTCGCGGATCTGCACGGTCATTTTGCGGATCTCCGACGCAAGAATGCTGAGTTCGCCCTCATCAAAGGAGTTCAGCGAGATCTGCTCGGCGCCGCGCAGGATCCTGGATGTATCGTCGCAGAGCTGCCGGATCGTATCGTGCCGTTTTGCGCGGAAAAATGCGGCGATCGCTGCATAGATCAGGCAGGCTGCCGCCGCAACAATGCCCGCTGCCGGATGAAAAAACGCGCATCCCGCGACCGCCGCCGCGCCGATCACCGCCGAAAGAATGATCTGCAGCTTTTCCTGTGTATTCATCCCTCGACCGCCTTATAGCCCATGCCGCGCACGGTGCGGATGATGCTGGGATTCTGCGGATCATCCTCGATTTTTTCGCGCAGGCGCTTCATATACACATTGAGCGTGTTATCCGAGACAAACTCGCTTGAAAACGACCAGAGCTCGTCGATCAGGCGCTCGCGCGTGAGCAGCTGTTCCTTGTTCGTCAGGAACACCAGCAGCAGGCGGTATTCCAGCGCGGAGAGAAACAGCTCGGAGCCGTCTTTCATGACCGTGCCCTTTGCCGGATCGAGACAGATGTTCTGGCAGGTCAGCAGCGACGGCGTTTTCCGGCTGCGGCGCATTGCATTTTTGATGCGGGCGACCAGCTCCCGCGGGCGGAACGGTTTGCTGATGTAGTCATCAGCGCCGACGTCGAATCCGGCGACCGTCATGGATTCGTCGGCGGATGCGGTCAGAAAAATGACCGGCGTATCGGACTGCGATTTAATCGCGGAACAGATCGAAAAGCCGTTCCCGTCCTGCAGGGAGATATCGAGCAGCGCGCAGTCGAATCCGCCCTGCTGAAATGCGGCGAGACCGTCCTGCTGACCGGCTGCATGGATGACCTGAAACTGCTCTGCGCTGAGAAACCGGACCAGATTGCGCGCAAGCTGCGCATCGTCCTCGACCAGCAGAACTTTCGGCATGATGCATGCCTCCTTATCATTGTATCATAGTGTACTATCATTATAGCATATCATGCGGGAAAGTGCAATGGGAGATTGCTGAAATCATATTATTCATTTGACCGTCAATGTGAATATCAGTTCTGCATGTCTGATTTGTGTATGTCGGATTTGTATGTCAGTATGAATGTCATCAAAGAAGTATCCGCTTCGCGGATGCTATTTGGAATGGGTCAAGCTGCCCCTTTTAGAAAGGGGGGCTTTTCCCAAGCCCTTTTCTTCCCGAAACAGAACGCTTTGGAGTTTCGCGATCTGCGGATCGCGACCAGAGGCTCTGCCTCTGGACTCCGCGAACTTTTGAAAAAGTTCGATCAAAACTTTAATACTGGTGCGCTCCGGTTGCGTTGTGCGTAACTTAGGCGCAAAATTTCAAATCATCGCGAAGCGATACCGCTGTTTTTCACTATTCGCTTTTCACCATTCACTATTCACTTTATCTGCTGGGAGCAGTTACGTCACAGAAGCCGCGTCCAGCGGCGTGTGCTGCGAATGTTGGGAGAGCCACGCTGCGGCTCCCGAAGGAAATTGCCAGCGGGGGCTCCCCGCCCCGCCCGCCGCAAGCAGTGACTAGATTTCAGCGCACAATTGCGTGAATAAATATCCATTTTTCCGAAATTTCAAAAATTGTACTTTTCCGCTTGATTCTTGCGCGAAATCGCTGTATAATAACAGGGCATATAAATTTAACGGAGATGAATAGTTTGAAACAAAACGGAACTGAAAAACCGCATGACCGCCTCAAACCGAAGCTTTTCTCGGTGATGAAGCATTACTCGAAAGAGCAGCTGGTCAAGGATCTGGTCGCGGGCGTCATTGTCGCGATCATCGCGCTGCCGCTTTCGATCGCGCTGGCACTTGCGTCCGGCGTGAATCCGGAACAGGGACTCTATACGGCGATCGTCGCGGGATTTCTTGTCTCGCTGCTCGGCGGCAGCCGCGTGCAGATCGCCGGTCCGACCGCCGCATTCGCAACGATCGTTGCGGGCATCGTCGCAACAGACGGCATGGACGGGCTGATCCTTTCCACGATCCTCGCCGGCATCATCCTCGTCATCATGGGCGTCTGCCGGTTCGGCGCGCTCATCAAGTACATCCCCGGCACGATCACTGCGGGCTTCACATTCGGCATCGCCGTTACGATCGTCGTCGGTCAGATCAAGGATTTTCTCGGTCTGACTTTCCAGAATGCCCCGATCGAAACGATGGACAAGCTCGCAGAGGTCTTCCGCTGTCTCGGAACACTCAACTGGCAGGCGCTGTTGATCGGACTGATCTCGCTGGCAATCCTCATTTTCTGGCCGAAAAAGCTGGAAAAGATCCCCGCTTCGCTGATCGCGGTTATCGTCTGCGCGCTGCTGGTCAAGCTGTCCGGCATGCAGGTCAACACGATCGGAGATCTCTACACGATCTCCAATGCGCCCCCGAAGCTCACACTACCGGAAGTGACCTTCGCGCGCATCAAGGCAATGGTCCCGAATGCGTTCACGATCGCGATTCTGGCGGCGGTCGAATCGCTGCTTTCCTGCGTGGTCTCGGACGGTATGATCGGCTCGAAGCACCGTCCGAATATGGAACTTGTTGCGCAGGGTGTCGCGAATGTAGGCTCGGCACTGTTCGGCGGTATTCCGGCGACAGGCGCAATTGCGAGAACGGCTGCTAACGTCAAAAACGGCGGAAGAACGCCGGTTGCGGGCATGGTGCATGCCGTTGTCGTGCTGGCGATCCTCGTACTGCTGATGCCCTATGCCGCACTGATCCCGATGCCGACCATAGCTGCAATTTTGTTCATTGTTGCGTATAACATGAGCGGCTGGAAAAATATCCGCAGCATGCTGAAAACAGCCCCGAAAAGCGATATCGCCGTGCTGATGACGACGCTGGTGCTGACGGTCGTGTTCGATCTGGTCGTCGCGATCGGTGCCGGTCTGGTCATGACGGCGCTGCTGTTCATGAAGCGCATGGCAGATGTCACCGAGGCGCATGCATGGATCGACGCGGACGATGAGGACACCGATCCCGACAACATTCTCCGCAAGAAAATCCCCGCACGCACGCGCGTTTACGAGATCAACGGTCCGATGTTCTTTGCGGCGTCGGAGAAGTTCAAGTATATGCTCGATGACCATGATATTGATGTGCTCGTGATCCGTATGCGGAATGTGCCGGCGATCGACGAGGCAGGCGTTGAAGCACTCGCGGACATCATCCGGCGCTGCGAACGGCATCATGTGCAGGCGGTGTTCTCGCATGTCAATGAGCAGCCGATGCATGCAATGGAAAAGGCAGGACTGACCGAAACCGTCGGCAAGGAGAATTTCTGCGTGCACATTGATTCGGCGCTGCTGCGTGCAGAGGAACTCGAACAGGCAATCGCCGCGAAAAGCGCGAAATAAGGTATCGCTTCGCGATGAATTTGAATGGGCTTCACGCACGCTTCGCTATGAGTTTGCAAGCAAACTCACCAAACCCGACCAAAGGGAATGCATCCCTTTGGAATCCCGTTTTGATGATATGGAAAGAGCACCTGCTGCGGTGCTCTTTTTATTTATGCGCGCCGGATGCGCCGTGCAGGACTTTTGCGCACCTTTTCAAATCATCGCGAAGCGATACCGCTATTTTTCACTATTCACTATTCACCATTCACTTTTCCGCTGGGAGCAGTTCCGCCACAGAAGCCGCGTATAGCGGCGTGTACTGCGAATGTTGGGAGAGTCACGCTGCCGGCTCCCGGAGGGAAATGCCAGCGCGGGCTCCGCGCCCGCCTTGACTTTTTTGGCGGGATATGGTATACTTTCCTTGGATTGTACATACAAGATAACACAAAAAGCATCGCGCCGGTAACGGCTGCAATCCGCATGCTTTCTGATTCCGTCCCGCTCACCGGAACGGGACTTTTTCGAGGTGTCCTATGATCGAACTCAAAACCTACCGCGGTCATATCCGCAACTGGGAAGCCCTCTGTGATGCGCTTTCCATCGACAAATCCCTCTCCCGCGCCGACAGAGAACACGAGATCCTCTGCAAAGGCTATGCCGAATGGGGCAATGCACTCCCCGATCATCTCTACGGCATGTTCGCGTTTGCACTTTGGGATTCCGATGCAGAAAAACTGATCTGCGTCCGCGATCAGTTCGGCACAAAGCCGTTCTATTATTATCCGACCGCTGACGGAAAACTGCTCTATGGCACCATGATCCGCGACATTCTTTCGCAGGAAGGCTTCGTCAAGGAGCTGAATGCCGAAATGCTGCAGATCTACCTCACGCTCACCTATGTCGCCGGCGAGGATACATTCTTCAAAGGGCTCAAAAAGCTCATGCCCGGCTGCCTGCTCGAATGGCAGAACGGCGCTTACAGCATCACACGCTACTGGAAACCCGAATTTCATCCCGACCGCAGCAAGTCGCTGAACGATTATGCGGACGAGATCCACGAGACACTCGCGCAGATGATGCGCGAGGTCAAGACGCCGGATGAAACTGCGGAATCTTTCCTCTCCGGCGGCGTCGATTCGTCCTATGTGCTCGCAATGTCCGATGCAAAACGCGCCGATTCCTGCGGCTATGACGAGGAGCGCTTCGATGAATCCCGCATTGCTGCGAAAACCGCGGAGCTGCTCGGCGTGGAGCATTCGGTCGCAAAGATCACCCCGCAGCAGTATTTTGACATTGTGCCCTATGTGATGTACAACATGGAACAGCCGCTCGGCGATGCTTCCGCGATCGTCTTCACCATCGGCTGCATCGAGACCGCTAAGCATACCAAGCTCTGCTATTCCGGCGAGGGCGCGGACGAATTTTTCGGCGGATATAATATGTACCGCAATGCCGAGCGCTACGGCGAGAACCTGAAAACATTCTATGTCGGCAATACCAATATCATGAAAGAGGATGAGAAAGAGCGCATCCTGCAGCATTATGATCCCGCGGTGCTGCCGATCAATCTGGTCAAACATATCTATGAGGAAACAGAGGGGCTCGATCCGCTCACCAAAATGTCAGATGTGGATATCCAGATCTGGCTGGAAGGCGATATCTACCTCAATGTGGACAAAATGAGCACTGCGGCAGGGCTGGAGATCCGCATGCCGCTGACCGACCGCCGCATCTTCGATATCGCATCGCGCATGCCGTCGGAATACAAGGTCAACGAGGAGCAGAACAAGGTCGCGTTCCGTACCGCAGCCGCTAAGGTGCTGCCGGAAGAAATCGCGTTCCGCAAAAAGCTCGGCTTCATTGTCCCGATCCGGCTTTGGCTCGCAGATGAACAGTACAACGGCGATGTCCGCAGACTGCTCACAAGCGAGATCTGCGCAAAATTCTTCAAGCCGGACGAGATTCAGGCGATCTATGATGAATATGTCGGCGGAAATTCCGACCTCTGGCGCAAGATCTGGACGATCTATACTTTCCTTGTGTGGTACGAGGAATATTTCGTCAAGCGCTGAATCCCGCCGCCTGAAACCGGAAGGAGACTGCAATGAACGAGTGCGACACCTGTGCCTATAACGCCTATGACGAGGACTGGGACTGCTATGTCTGCGAGATGAATCTCGATGAGGACGAATATGCGCGCTTCATGCAGGATTCCCGCGCGCACTGCCCGTACTACCGCGACGGCGATGAATATAAGATCGCTGGAAAGCAGTAAGCAGGACTGCCTGTTCGACTGAAAATTGCAGGTCGGTTGCCTGCCAGCGGGAACTCCCCGTGCTGAAAAAATTGCCGGATAAGATAACAGCGCAAATCTGTTGTCTTATCCGGCGTTTATATTGATACGCCTTGTGAAAAAGATTTGACGATTGCCTGATTTCAGGCAGAAAGGAATGCGCATGAACCAGACCTGCAAACAGCTCGCCGCACCGCTCATGACAATTCTGCTGGTGCTCTGCATGTGTGCCGCCGCCGAGCTGACCGGCAATCAGGAGATCCTCTTTCCGGAGATCGCCGCGATCGCTGCCGGCGCTTTGCTGCGGAAAAAGGCTGCGTGGAATACGGACGGGCTGCATATCCTCGGCATGATCGCTGCGGGCGCTTTCGCCGGCGTGCTGATCGTCCGGTTTCTGCCGCTGCCGCACTGGATGCAGATGAGCACTGCATTTCTGCTCGCGCTGCTGATGCTGCGCGGCTCCCGCTGCGGCTTTGCACCGGCGATCTCCGCGATCGTTCTGCCGGTGATGCTCGGCACGGAAACGCTCGTGTATCCTGCCGCAGCGATCTGCCTGACCGGTGCGATCCTGCTGCTGCGGAAGGCTGCCGTCCGGCTGGGCGTCACGGAGCCGTTTGCATTTACGCCGCAGCCGCGGATGCAGCGCAGAGATCTGACCGATCTGCTGCTCTGCTGGACAGCCGGCACGGTGCTGATCGCAATTGCAATGGGCACGGGATTCCGGTATCTCGCCGCGCCGCCGCTGCTGGTCGCGTTCACGGAATGCCGGAAGCCTGATTCCGGTATGCAGAAGCATCCGGTCGCTGCCGTCGGACTGATGACCGCCTGCGCGGCTGCGGGCAGTCTGATGCGGATGCTCGCGCTTCGGCTGACGCTCCCGCTGTTCCCGGCAGCAGGCATCACGATTCTGCTTGTGATCCTGCTGATGCGCAGAACCGGACTCTGGCTGCCGCCCGCTGCGGCACTCTCAATTCTCGCATTTCTGATTCCTGCGGCTGCGCTGCCGATGTTTGCAGTGCAGATCTGCATCGGTGCGGCGCTGCTCGTCGGAACAGCCGTGCTGCACACAAAGCTTTCTTCCGCAATCGCCCGCCGTTCCGGAGCGGGCACCCCGCATACACAATGGAGATGATAATTTGAAACGGGATATCGACATGCTGCACGGGCCGATCGGCAGCAGGATCATGCAGTTTGCGCTGCCGCTTGCCGCAACCGGCATTTTGCAGCAGCTGTTCAATGCGGCGGACATCGCCGTGATCGGCAGATTTGTCGGCAAAAACGCAATGGCTGCGGTCGGCAGCAACAGTCCGGTCATCGCACTCATTATCAGCCTGTTCACCGGTATTTCGATCGGCGCGAATGTGACGATCTCCCGCCTGATCGGACAGCAGCGGAAAGCTGACGTCAGCCGCGCTGTCCATTCGGCGCTGTTGTTTGCATTTACCGGCGGCATTGTCTTCGCATGCATCTGCGAGCTGCTCTCCGAACGGATCCTGCGCTGCATGTCCATTCCGGAGCAGGTTTTCGGCATGGCGCTGCTCTATTTCCGCGTCTACATCGCCGGCATGCCGGTCATCCTGCTCTACGATTTCGCATCGGCAGTTTTCCGCAGCCACGGCAACACACGCACGCCGCTCATCTGCCTGCTGACGTCCGGCATCATCAATGTGATCCTGAATTTGTTCTTTGTTGCGGTGCTGCACATGACCGTCAACGGCGTGGCACTGGCAACTGTCCTTGCAAATCTCATCAGCTCCGTTCTGCTGATTTATTTTCTGATGAAGGAGCAGTCCGAGATCCATTTTTCATTCAGCAGCCTGCGCATCGACAAAAAGCTGCTGAAGGACATGGTGCGCATCGGTCTGCCGGCGGGCATTCAGGGCATGGTGTTCGCGTTCTCCAACATCATCATTCAGACCTCGATCAATCAGCTTGAAGCGGACGTCATGGCGGCATCCTCTGCGGCATTCAACATCGAAATCTTCGCGTATTACATGGTCAATTCGTTCGGACAGGCATGCACGACCTTTGTCGGACAGAATTACGGCGCCGGTCAGCCGGAGCGCTGCCTGAAAGCGACGCGCATCTCCTTTTTGCAGGATATGGCCGTCACGGTCGGGCTCTCTTTGCTCATTCTCCTGCTCGGCAAACCGCTGCTGCATCTCTTTAACGACGATCCGGCGGTCATTGAGATCGGGCTCATCCGTCTGCGGTATATCCTGCTGGCAGAGGGCATCAACGTCATCATCGAGATCCTCTCCGGCTGCATGCGCGGCTACGGCTACTCCTTTGTCCCCGCGCTGATCTGCACGGCGGGCATCTGCGGTGTGCGCATCGCGTGGGTATACCTCGTGTTCCGTCCCGCGCCGGCATTCCCCACGCTCATGACCGCCTATCCGCTGTGCTGGGCAGTCACCGCGGCTGCCCTGACCGCCGCCTATCTGTTCCTGCGGAATGTGAAAATGCGGGACTTTTTCCGTCCGGCGCGGGCGCATCAGAAAAACTGATCCGTCCGGCGGAATGCGCTGCCGGATCCCGCATTCTTTTGAAATTTTTCCGATTTGACATTGCTTTTTGTATGGAAAATATGGTATGATAAAGGTATGATCCCGCGGCATGCGCCGTGCAGGATCCTGCATCTGAACATACACATGAACAGGGGGTACACAATGGCTGATTATTTCGGAAAAGAAACTTTTAAGCTCGGCTTCGGGCTGATGCGCCTGCCGAAACTGCCGTCCGGCAAGATCGACATTGCGCAGACAAGCGAAATGGTGGACCGCTTTCTCGCGGCAGGCGGTACCTATTTCGATACCGCATACGTCTATGACAACGGCGGCTCCGAGGAAGCGATCCGCAAAGCGCTCGTCGAACGGCATCCGCGCGAAAGCTATACGCTCTGCACAAAGCTGAACGCATGGATGCAGTGCCATGACGAAAAAAGCGCGCAGCAGCAGTTTTTTACCAGTCTGGAGCGCACGGGCGCACAGTATTTCGACTACTATCTGCTGCATGCATTGCAGCGCAACAACTACAAAAAATATGACGAATACCACATCTGGGATTTCGTGAAGGAGCAGAAGGCAAAGGGGCTGATCCGCTATTACGGCTTCTCGTTCCATGCGGATCCCGACCTGCTCGAAGAACTGCTGAACGTGCATCCCGACGTCGATTTCATTCAGCTGCAGATCAATTACGCAGACTGGAACAATCCCGGCGTTGCCTCGCGCGAATGCTACGAAATTGCGCGAAAACACGGCGTGTCGATCACCGTCATGGAGCCGGTCAAGGGCGGCGCACTCGCGAATCCCCCTGCCGGCGTACAGAAGATCTTCCGCGCGGTCGATCCCGACGCGTCGATGGCATCTTGGGCGATCCGCTATGTCGCATCCATGGACGGCATCATTACCGTGCTTTCCGGCATGTCGAATCTGGAACAAATGGACGATAATCTTTCGTATATGCGCGATTTTCAGCCGCTCTCCGAAGAAGAACAGGCTGCTGTCCGCGCTGCGCAGGCGGAACTCGAATCGGATCATTCGATCAAGTGTACGGCATGTCATTACTGCGTGGACGGATGTCCGATGCAGATCGCGATCCCGGAGATCTTCGCGGTGCAGAACCGTGAGCTGAAGCAGAAAAGCTGGGATCACGGCAGGCAGGCATACGCGATCGCGACACAGGGCAAGGGCAAGGCTTCGGACTGCCTCGCATGCGGGCAGTGTGAGGGCGCATGTCCGCAGCACCTCCCGATCATCGAGCTGCTGGAAAAATGCAGAGCAATGGAAGCGTAAAACCAAAGCGCGCACCTGTATCATCGGGTGCGCTGCTGATTTCACATAAGTAAGCATATGCTAATTAAAAAGGAGTCACCTATGGCAACAGTTCAACAGGCAAAAGAAATTCTCGCGCAGTCGCAGGCATCCGGCATGATCCGCGATGTCATTGCGGAACGCTGCGGAAAAACGAAGGCAGATGCCGTCTGGGATACGGCTGCCGAAAAGCTCGCCGCGATCACGGAACAGTATCCGGATATCCCGAAAGGCGAGCAGATGCACGCAAAAGGCATTTTCAACGCGGCTGCGCTGTATCAGGCGCTGCAAACGCAGATCCCCGAACAGGCAATGGCACTCATCACCGAGGGCATGAAGCGCTATGCACTGGAAACCGCAAAAAAGTTTCAGAAAATGGTGCGGATGCCCTGCGGCAAGCTCATTTTCATGAAGGGCTTCGCGTTCGGCGCAAAGACGATGTTCGGCGAATCAGGCGGATTCCGGCAGCAAATGATCCGCGCCGACCGCAATGAACTGCGGTTCGATGTGCTCGACTGCCCCTATGTGCGGTATCTGACGGCGCTGGGCTGTCCGGAGATCGCGCCGCTGTTCTGCGAAAATGACGTCTATACCTATTCCAATCTGGACGGCATCCGGTTTGAGCGGTCGGAAACGCTCGGACAGGGCGGCACAAAATGCGATTTTCACCTGAAACGGATCGGCAGAAAGTGAATACGGATGCAGTTCGGCAGGAACGCAGGTTCCGGAATTGCCGTCTGCTGTTTCATCTTTACATAAAAAAATGATCTATAATCACTGAAATCCAGATTGATTTATCCGAAATGCTGTGATATAATGGAGTTACCGAATCAAACACGGAGGGAATCATTATGGCTGACATTCTGATCGTTTACGATTCCCGCAGGGGCGAAAACCATTGGAACGGCGGTCTGAAAACGATCGCAAAGGAAACGGCGAGAAAAAATTGACTTTTTCGGGGCTGTTTGGTAGAATTGTAAATAATAATGTTGGTGATAATATGCTTTATGATGTTTTGCGTGAAAAACTTGATCCTCGCAGCGGAGTCATCCGGGAAAAAGCAACAAACGAAAAATACTGGCGAACTGCTTATGATGTGGTATGGAAAGGACGCATTCATTTTATTGTTGTCGAGTCATTGTTCCGCCGTAATTATGGACATTATTATGTAATTCGCGATAATCAGTATATCTCACCTGATTTTACATATACGAAAATAGACAATTCTCTATTCTGTATTTTGCAAAGTATGATTGATGATATTGAAAGCGGCAAATATGACAGAAAAAAGACGCTGAGCGAAAAAATCAGATCGTTTGCAGCGCAAGAAGGTTTCGTATCATATATGAACAATACGAAGTGGTGCGAATTATTTGCGGCGATCAGTAAAAAAATACCAGATATTGAGTTTCAGTACAAGTCGATATTTGATGAAACTGAACCTGATGTTTATTGGGAATATTATGGCGATGAAGAACTGAAATATATGAATTTCGCTCAGATTCAGTGGCTTAAAATCAAACACACTATCACGAACTATAAGCATATAGGCGTTTTGGTTCCTTCAGAAGCAGAAACACATGATAAAAAAGATGCGGTCTTAGAAATCCTCGAACAGTATCGTATCCCATATCAATATATCGAAGATGAACAAGCGTTTATTGTATATGGCTATAGATAGCTCAAAAACGGATAACCGTCCGCAACAGACGGCTATCCGTTTTTATTCCGCCTGCGCACGATCCTGCGGATTATGGCGCGTGCTGTGATGCTGCGAAGCAGGAGAAGGCGGACGAAACCCGTCCCGCAATTCAAAGGAAAACGGCGCAGGCGTTTACTGCCGATACGCAGCAGACTGTCCGCGGCTTGCTTGACGGGCTGAACTACTGAAATAAAAACATTCGGATTTCAGGATCTCCCACTGCACTTTCCTGCATAATATGGTATAAAAAAGCCACTGCACCGCTGCGCTGCATATCCGAGAGAAAACCGCACAGAATCGCAGATTACAGCACTTAACGGCGATTGAGTCCGGCGTAATATCGTGCAATTTGTTGTAATCCAGTTGACCATTCGTTGTCCAAATCAGAATAAGACAGATTCTTGACGGTAACGATGTGATTATAGGGCAGATTCGCTTTCATGATAAATATCCTCCTTTTGCTGAAAAGATTGGAGGAACGCTGCATATGGCGACAACAAAAAAATTTCCGATACACGAAGATGTAGAAGGCTTGCTTGCATACATCGCTAACCCCGAAAAGACCGACAATTGCACCGAGGATTTTTCTACGTTTGCTGCGCCCTGCACAAGAATTATTACAATTATTCTGATATGCTGGACTCCGAGATCATCGTAGGCTATAATAAAGTTACTATGAAATTGGAGGTGCTTCAAATGTTAGCAATACCCGAATTGGCAATGCCGAGATCACGCAAGGTCACGACCGTCTGCAACAGCAGGCGCGAGGTCTGGACGGACTACGAACAAGCAAAGGCTTATTTCCTTGAACTTATGATGTCTATAGAATCATATCCTGCATGAGAAACAGAGGGTTTCTATAAAAATCAAACTGACCGCCGCTCCAAACCGGAACGACGGTCAGTTATATGAAAGAGAATATCTTATTTTGCCGGTTCTGCCGGACGCTGCTCCTTGGGCTTGCGTTCTGTACGGACAAAATGATCCTGCGAATACACCAGCCGCACCTGCTTGTCCATATAGTCATTCGCCTGCGATGCATTGTGAACCGGACGCATACTGCCCTTTCCGCCGAAAAATACAATCAGCGCGAGAATCAGCGCAGCGATCACAGCGACCGGAATGCTCTTCATCAGCAGCCAGAGCAGGATACCCGGAATGATCGCGGCGAGTGCGGTCACAATGCCGAGCTTTGCGTAATCGACCGGCAGATCGCCCGTAAATTTTCCGGTCTGTGCGTTCATGGCAAAGCTCCACTGTTTGCCGTTCCAGCTGGTTGTCAGATACCAGACAGGCAGCAGCGCATATTTCTTCTTTGTGTAATTGACGGTGAAGTTTCCGCGCTTTTCGTGAAGTGTTGCAAGCTGATAGAGCTGTTCCAGATCCATCGCCTGCACGCTTGCTTTGTCAGGCGTGATGCCGTTCACCGCGAAGCTCAGCAGCTAGATGAGGTCTTTCGCCGACTTATTCATCAATAACAGCCCCAATGGAACGGAGCTTGCCGATCATATCGGCAGCATCAGCTATTATCACGCGGCAGAAGATCACCTAAAGAATCACTGTCAGAATCTTCATGCAATATGATATCTTCCGAATCTGCGTCCGTCTGCGGCGCAGTTTCAGCCGGTATGATTTCGGCTTCGCGGTCCGGTACTGCTACGGATTGCTCCGTGTCTGCAACAGATTCGTGCTGTTCTGCTTCTTTTTGTATCTGTTCCGTATCGGATTCCTTCTGCTGTACATCTGATCGTTCCTGCGCTTTGCCAACCGGTTCAGCAGCATCAGATGCAGCGGATTCTTCCTGCGATGTGCCGGAAGAATCTGCCGTTTGACTTTGGCATCCGCACAGAAGGACAGAAAGCAGAAGCGCAAAGATGATTGTTTTTTTCATGGTTTTCCTTTCTGTATGAAAATGCACTGCTCCGGTCAGAGCAGTGCTTTTCATTTTGTGAATCAATCGTCAGTCTCTGTCTGCAGGAAGCAGATCATCACTTGCGGTAATGACATCCTCTGCATCAAATGCAACGACTTCCATTTCCGGTGCTTCATACTTTTTCATCGGGTATTCCTCCTTTCTGTCAGGATAGCTGGTATTATCAGGACTTAAAGAATTTTTCTGCAGATTTACAGTAAACCATAAGTGCCTTAATAATTGTCTTCACATTTGCAGGCGTATTCGCATTATCCAGCTTCTTCTTTGCGTAGGACTGTGCACTGTATGTCAGCGAATCGCTTGCAGGCTTGCCGTTGATCAGAATTGTTGCCGTGACAGGCTGCGAGGAATCCTTTGCGTATACGCGATTGTAGGAATACTGGTATTCCGGCTTTCCCTGATACTCACCGCTGCGCTTCGTAAATTCCTTGAACGGGATTGTCTCATTGACCGTCTGACCAGTGATCGTCTGATAGCTCAGCTTCAGCGAAACAGTATTCAGATCGACACTGTCATCAAACTGCATCATGAACACAATCGAAACATTGTTGCCGAGTTCAAGCGTTTTGCCGCTGAAATATGCCTTTGGGGTGCCGTTCAGCGGTGTCACTTTTTCATCAGATTTCAGCTGCAGCGTATTGGGGTTCGTTGCAAGCGCCTGATGTGCCGCGGTCATAGTGCTGTTCGCAAGGAAGTCGGTGTGATAGCTGAAATAGGTCTGTGCTGCTGCGCCGTAATTGAGCAGATCCGCGCAGAGAACTGCCAGCGCACGCGGCGTCTTGGCGCTGTTCAGCTTCTTCATTGCATAATCGACAACGCTGTATCTGTCATACATGTTGGTATAAACATTGCCGTCCTTTTCTGCGTAGATCACTGCATAAAGGTTGCTTGCGATTTCCTTTGCCGCAACGTTGTTGTACGCAAAGATGTATTCATCGCCGTAGCCCTCGTTCTTGACCGTATAATTTGTGATCGCCTCCGTGGTATAGCTGACAGCGCCGTTCTGATCAAAGATTTCCTTGCGGACATACAGCTTGATGTTTTCATAGCCTTCCAGTGCGGAAACAGGAACATAGTAGACAGCACCGAGATTGTTGTTCAGTGCAACGGTGTGTGCGGAGAATGTGAGATCAAAGTGTTTGATGAGACCGTTTTCCTCCAGATATTCGCCCTCAGCAGGGGCTGCTGAGATTTCTTTGCTGACAATGTACCAATATTTGAACGGCTTGCTCTGGTTCTTTCTGCGGAAAGCGACCTTGTATTCTGTACCGGGCAGAACACCGGTCGGAATCCATGCCGAAGAAACCGTGAACGGCTTATATGCGCGGTCGCCAATGCTGTACTCATAGTCGTCCATTTCCAATCCGACATATTCCAGATATGTCGGATACAGGAACCTCGCATCATAATAATTTGTGAAACAGAATGTAGTACAGGTTAAAATCGGCAATTTATAGCAGTGAAGAAATTGCTGTGAAGAGCTGTAATTGTACTTAAAGACACAATAACTCGGCAGATCTTTTCTATAGCATTGTTCTTTTGCGCCCTCAAAGCTGCCTTCCGTCATAGAAATAGCATTCGTTTGGGAACCGGAATCCACTACGGCGTAAATATCAAGCAAGCCGTTCACGGTGACGCCTGCTGCGACCACATCCGCGAACTGTTTGTCCTTATAGGTGAATTTCAGCTTGATTTTGGCGATATTCTCGGCAGTAATCCCGTCGAACCGGTACTGAAATTCCGGATCCAGAAGGATGCGCAGATAATAAGCTCCGCCCGGCTGGAAGAATTCGGTTTTCATCTTCTTACCGGTCGATGCATCATACCAGCCGGATAAATCTTTATCAATCTTAAATGCAGTAGAGTTGCAGGTAACGCCTTCCTCCAAACCGTAATTCGTGAAACCGACAACCGGCGCGTCCGAAACGGTAAAGGTCTGGTCAAGGTTAATCACGGAAAACTTTTCTGCGTGAAAGATTGTCAAACCGGCGATTCTATCATCAATCTCGGCATACTGTGCCGTTCCGCTGACCTGTATACCGTTCCGTGTCGCATCGCACCAGCCGCCGCCGTCATTCCGCAGCTTCATATTCTGCGTAATCCCGCCGAAATTGCTTGAAAGATAAAGCGATGTCAGGTTCGGGCAGTCTGCAAACATATTGGCTTTTTTCTCATCTGCGACACCCCGCAGATCAAAGCCGTTTTCATCCAGAATTATCATCTCCAGATTTCCGCAGTTGTTGAACATACCTTCCACGCTGGTGATTACATTCGATTCAAAGTCCGCCCTCACTTCTCTCAGCGAAGTGCAGTATGCAAACATCTGATTAAAGTACTTGACATTCTTTGTATTCCAGCGGTTTCTGGAAGTGTTGTTATAAAAGTATTCCAGGCTGGTGCAGTATGCAAACATATATTCCATTGTGTAAACATTGCTTGTGTCAATTTTGCCGATGTTGATTTCTTCGAGACTGTCGCATTGGCAGAACATATTTGACATATTCCCGACCCCGCTTGTATCCGCATTATTCAGGTCAGCCTTTTTCAGTTTGTGGCAATACATGAACAAGCCGTTGCAGTTATACGGGAAAACCGTGCCTTCTTCACACCAGACCTCTGTGACGTTCTTCGCGCCGTCCATATAATAAACCTCGTCACGGTCAACATTGCCGAAAAGGTGCAGAACATAGTTTACCCTGTCACAATAATAGCAGGAACCCTTGTCGATCCAGTCGCCGCGCCGATAGAGCGTAAACGGCTCGGTAAAGCTCACATTTGAATACTGCTGCGCCGCTCGATAGGTGCTTCCGTAAGAAATCGACGCATCGTAAGTGACTGCTGTATACAGATCATCCGAATCCGCCCAGCCTTTCAAATCCTCCGAAGTATTGTTTGCAGAATCCGGGAGACCCATCGTGCACTGAACTCTGAAACCTGCCGGCAGCGACAGCTTATTCAGGCTGTTGCAGTGGTAGAACATACGGAGCCAGTAATCTTCATTCCAAAAATCAATTTTTGACGAATTCAGACAGTTCAGATCCAGCTCCTTCAGGCTGTAGCAGTCCTCGAACATCGAAACAGTATTGCTGACTCTTTTCAGATCAAGCAAAGACAGATCGACATACTCAAGACTGGCGCAGCCGCAAAACATCTTTTCTGCTGATCTCGCAGAGCTTGTGTTGAAATTACTGTTCCAGCGGATTGATGTCAGATTGTAGCAGTTATGAAACATTTTATCGACAAAATAAACTTCCTGTCCTGCAGCGATTCTCAAATCAACTGTTTCCAGATTATAGCATTCTGCAAACAATTCTCTAAACGAATTTAAGTTTGTCTCATAGAGTGAAACATTCTTCAGACTCGAAATACCTGAAAAGAGCCCGGAGAGACCTTTTACTGTAGCTTTTGAGAAATCAGCTTCTTCCAGATTCGGAAAATAGTTCACAAGCCTTTCCTCAAATGTGATTTCTGCGCCGTCTCCCAGCACAATACCGGTAATGCTTTCCGGGCTGCATCCGCTCGGCAGCTTGCTCGGCTGATAGGTTTCTGTGCCCCAAAGATACAACGTGCTGTTGCTGACCAAATAACTGGAAGCAGCCTCTGCGGTGATCGAATAATCTGACAGATTGACCGGTGACGGAGACAGCCCTGCCGCGCCGCCTGCCAGCGTCAGCGCTAAAGCCAGTGCGGCTGTCCATTTCATCATTTTCCTTTTCATAAATCCACTCCTTTGAAATCGGCATCCTGTCAGCATTTGCTTCCATAAATTATTATACTACAAGAACAGTTTGACAGCAATGCCGCAGGGAAAAGTTGAGCCGATCAGGTCAACTTCGTTCCGAATATTTTTCAACAAATTCGTGGAATATAAACAAAAGGACTGACATTCCGCCAGTCCTTTTCCCTTATACTTCTTCGTGATGAATGACAAGTCCGCCGCCTCTTGCCTCGATCGCAAGCTGCAAGCGGCTCTTGAATCCTGTTTTTGCGAGCATCTCTGCGATGTGCCGTTTTACCGTGCTTTCTGACATGTACAGCTGTTCGCCGATCTCCTTATTGGATGCGCCGGACATCAGCGCACGCAGCAAAGCCATTTCTGTATCCGTCAGCTCCGTGCTGACGATACGCCCGAACTGAATCGCGGGCATCGCTTCGGGATAAACAGATTCTCCTGCCATTGTCCTGTTCATGATCTCAAGAAGCGGCTGTTCCTGCACCTCCTTGTGCCAGAAGCTCTCCACACCGATCTCCTTTGCCCTGCCGATATAGGTGCTTTCCGGCATAGAGGTCACGAGCAGAATTTTCACTTCGGGGCGCTCCTGTTTGATCTGCTTTGCTGCATCAATCCCGTCCATGCCGAGCCCGAGAACAACGTCCATCAGCACAAGGTCGATCTTCTGTTCCATGCAGATCCTGACAGCGTCCTCTGCTGTCTGTGCCATGCCTGCGATCTCATAATCCGGCGAGCTGTTCACTGCCGTTTCAAACATCTGCCGCACCATTTTCTGGTCATCGGCAATCAGTATCCTGTATGCCATTTCAGTATTCCTCCTGTGCTTTCTCCGGCAGATGCAGGATCATTTCAAACTGCGGAGAGCTGTTTATCGTCATTGCACCGCCGATTTTCTCTGTCAAGCGCCTGAGATTTGCAAGTCCGCCGGATTCTTTCACAGGCGCGCGGGGCGGTGTGCCGTTGTTGGTAAAGCGCATCACATAGCCCTCCGGCGTTTTCTCAATCGAAACAAACGCCGTATCACCCTCAGCATGGCGCAGGACATTGGTGACATGAACGGTGATCGCCGTATCCGCCACAGAGATCAGCGTTTCATCTTCCGGCAGTTCACCGCTCAGCTCGATGCGGATGCCGAGACTGTCTGCGTGTGTCAGGCTGAAAAAGCACGGCTCCTGCCAGCTTTCCCGTTCTTCATCCTTCAGCAGCGCGGTATTTCTCCGCCACAGCGAGAGCATCTCCTTTGTGTCCGTCTGATCGGGCGCGGTGAGGAAATGTCTTGTCATCAGCAGCATTTTGCCGAAGCTGTCGTGAATGTGTATTTTGATCTGCAGGGTTTCCCTGTCCATGGTGACAAACTGTATCACAGAGTTCAGTGCTTTCAGGCGTTTGTTGATGTTCAGTACCTTTTTCTGCTTTTCACGCAGTTCCTCCGTCAGGCGGTATTCCCGTGTGACATCAAAGGCGAGCAGTTCGTGGATCGTCCTGCCGTCCAGCGTATCTTCACGGTGAACAAAGCTGAGCGCTGCACCGTCCTCTGTGCGGAGAATGGGTGCTTCCCTGCCGGAGAAAACGATTTTCTGAAATTCGTCTGCATCCATGATGCCGCTGCCTGTCAGTTTGCAGGCGATGCTGTTCATACGGCGATTCGTCAGCTTTGTCAGCCCGCCGTCCCAATAAAAGCAGATACCGACCGGCAGCTCGTCCATGCATTCCTTGACGGACATCAGCGTCAGGCTGCGGTTTCTTGTCCGGATACAGCTTAATATCTCCAGAACGGCAATGCCGGTCAGCACAAGGGCGATCAGCAAAAGGGAAGCAGGCTTTTCGAGATAAGCTCTGTTATGATATTTCAGATGATCCATCAATAGCTGTGACAGCAGAAGCGGAACAAGCATTTCCGCCACAGAAAGCACGATACGGCGCAGTTTTCCATCCAGCAGCAGATGCAAAATGACCGTCAGGAAGAACGCAAAGAGACACAGGATCAGCCAGAGCGTCAGAGCCCCGAGTATGTTATCCATTGGCTGCACCTCCTGTGGAAAGAATGATATGCTGAATATCATCCTCGGTATAGGATGTGAGCTTCAGTTGCGGATGATGAATTTGAATGCTGTCGGTGATGATTTCACTGTCTGTTTCGATCGACAGCAGGACATTTTCATCGGGCACGATTTTCACGGAAAGGGCGCCGACGGAATCAGTCACAGCCTCGATCACCGCCTCAAACACATCGTATGCTGTGATGATCTTTCCCGATGAGATCTCCCTTGCATCGCCGCCTATCAGCTCGCAGACGATACCGAGCGCCCCGATCTGCTCCATGCTTTCCCTGACGGAGAAATACAGCTCGTCCGTTGACATGGTGCGGCTGCGGTCGGCGGCAAGCATGAGGTTTGAACACCGTTTGACATAAGTTCCGTACAGCAGACAGCGCTTCATTTTCTGCGCAAGCCCGCCGCTGCCGTTCATGATCTCGTCGATCCTGACAAGCTGCGGGTGCGTGTGGTGAGCAATCTTGTCATAGAGCCTGTTCTGCGTTTCATATTTGACCTTCTCTGCGAGAAAACGGTTTTCCGCCTCGATCAGATCATTTTCTCCGTCTATCTGTTCTGTAGCATCCTCAATGTCATGGTTGAGCCGGTTCAGGGCGGAAATATCTTCGCTCCATGTCACGCTGCCGCCTCTGATCACTGCGGTCTTGCGGATGAAGTCGGCATTTCCCGCGTTGTCGGTGTAATCTCCCGAACGGTATCCTGTTTTTCCGTCAGCGCTTTCCATTTCCGCATTGATATGCGAAATTTCAAACAGCCTGTTGTAGCCCGTGTTTGAGGGGATCAGCCCGATCCGGATGCAGCCTTCCCACAGTCCCATATACAGCGCAAGATAGATCTCCTGAATATTGTAGAGTTTGATTCCAAGTATATGCGGTGCGCTTCCGCCGCAGATATAGTAAATGATAATCAGCACAAAAGCGGCAGCTGCCGGAATGATCGGGATATACCATTTTCTGCGGCACTGCGACAGCTTGCACTTTTTGATGAGCAGAAGGAACGAACCAAGCGTAACAGCGAATGACCATACAAATATGACATAGTAGAGCCAGTAATAACTGATATGATCACTGTTGTCAGATGCTTTGGTGAATGAAAGAACAAAATGGTGGATGTCATTTGTCAGAACGCTGAGCATCAGAAGTCCTGTTACGCCCCAAAACAGTTTTATGTATAAGGGCATATCAACCTGTTCATCACGGCTGACATATTCTGCGGCGCTCAGCGAAAGCATGGGCAAAGCATTAAACAGAATATAGAACAAGTAATACGTATAGCGGTCAGCAAGAACGGAATGCAGAAACAGCATCCACCGGCAGATCCGGACGATAAACAGCATCAGCAGAGATACAGCGATCGCAACAATATGCCGCCGGATTCGCTTATGAACGATTCGCTGTGCAACAGATGCACCCCACGCAATCAGGATGAAACTATACAAGAAAGATGCCGGGGTGTGGATACACGGCGGAACCCATGAAAACTGCGATAGGATATTTATAATGAACGAGATGAAATACGCTGCGGCAAGTGCGGCAAAGTAATCCCGTTCCGTCTTTGCAATATGAAGCAATGCGCCTGCCTCCTCTGGACTTTTGTTCCATTATAGCATAACTCAGCAACGTTTTCAAGGTTTATGCAAAGATAGATCACTTGATCAGGAACAAATGAAGCCCGCTCCGGTCATGATAACGGAACAGGCTTGTGAAGATGACAGCAAGATCGGTATTTTGCGGTTTTGAACTGTTCATAAGGTGTTCGGGCAGGTTCAACGATCGCTATGGGGAAACTACTGCTCCAATACAGGACATAATCGGCAAACTTGGCACTTTTCTTATCACGATAAACAAAGTTACCGTTCAGACAGATCTTACCGTCGGTGATCCTTGTTTCCATTGTAATTCTGCTCTTATCCCATTTTGCGAGGATAGCAGGGGTGATTATATTGAAGTTTAATATCTTCCTCAGACATTTCTTTTTTTGAGAGTACGGTCATAATTGCACCTCCACTTCCGATAAGTCTATATTATGCGAAGTTATACTTAGTTATATATTATACCATAACTTGCACAAATAGTCAATCGTGAAGTAGACATTTTTCTCCGTGACACTCTATATAATTCAAAGTTCCGACGCTCAAAAGTAAATCTCTTTCATATTTTGCGGCATAGACGCAAACATCATCTATAAACAAACAAGCCCCTCACCAAAGGAACACCCGTGTTCCGATGATGAGGGGCTTTTTTCATATTCAAATTGTTTCTTCTTTCGTCCTGTTCACCTCAGCGGGTTTTGTCAAGCAGTTCCAGTCCATAGGTCTTGACATCGTCGTTCACTGCATCAAATATCCACTCTCCGACACTTCTGTCGTTTCCGAGCTTGTCAAACACATTCGCAGAGATGATCGTATGCTGGGTATTATGGGTTTCTGCATTTTCGCCGCAGCTCCAGATATAAATGCCCACATCGGGGATATTCGTCTGCAAGCCGTTTACCATTTCTTTCAGATCATGCTGAAAGTTGTCGCCAAGCTCTTTGGTTTGATCCATTTTTCCGCTGCTTATATAGGACTGATACTGCATCAGTGTATCATCACGATAAGAGCAGTCAAATAGTATTTTCACGCTGTCACCACGCTTTTCGTGGAGTGCGGTCAGACTGTCAAGAACAAGGTTGTTTGTGGTCAGCCTGTCCGATATTTCAGTCGGAGCATTCCACAGATTTACAGCCGTTTCGTGCCAGCCGTCATAAAGCAGGAGCGAGCTGTCAACGCATACGGTCACATTTTCCGCACTCGGAAAACGTTCAATCACATCGTCAGCCAGCAAAGAAGTTCCAAATCCGCCTGCCGAAAAGCCTGTTACAAGCAGCGTGTCAGGCTCTCCGATATACTGCTTGACCTGTTCCACATAAGCGGAGTAATTGCTGTATCCTGTGTGATAAACAGTTTTGTTGCCCTCGTAAGTTCCCGTGCCTGCGTGAAAATCGCCAGTCGCATAGGGAATAATGATAAAGCTCCAGTCCTTAAACGGATTATCCTCCGCTGTGCTGCCGATACCGCCCTGTGCAACAAAGTCCTGTGCCGTCATATTTGTCGCATAGAACTTATTACCACCCTCGGAAGTCTCAGGAGTGATGCTCACACCGCCGCCGAAGAAATACACTACGACTTTGTTTTCCGTACCCTTTCGGAAGATGCCATGCCATTCGCTGCCGTCCGAGGACTTTGCGCCGTCAACATCAACTTCATACCACTTGCCGATCTCAGGTTCACCCTTGAGCTTCGGAAATGTTTTGAGAAATGTCAGCTTCAGAAGAATAAAAATGCCTGTTGCGATCACGAAAATGATAATGCCAATGATGATAAGCACCTTTTTCAGTCTGCTTTTCGGTTTTGTGTTTCCCATAACATAGCCTCCTTTAATCTCATAGCTTGACAAAACCGTTTTTCTATGATACTATAATATCACAAGCTGGCTTCAAAGTCAATAAAATCGGGAAAATGATACTATTTAGCGAAATAGTATCATCGGCAGAAAGGAAGAGTGGAAAATGTCGGAATATGTGACCTCGGCATATGGTGAAGCGCTATTCAAGCTGATGAAAAAGAAGAACATCGAAAAGATCACCGTTGACGAGCTGTGCGAGGAAGGCGGCATCGGCAGAGCGACCTATTTTCGCAACTTTAAATCAAAGGACGAGATCATCACCGCCTACATCATCATGAAGTGGCGAGAATATGAGCGTGAACACAGGCTCAAAGAGCATCAGCTAAACGATACCTACCGTGTCAGACGGTACTTTAATTTTTGCTATTCACTTCGGAAAAAGAACGACCTTATCATCGGGCAGGGGCATCACGGAGCGATCCTCTCGGCATACGAGGTCATCATGACCGACAGCGACACCGGACAGTCCTCGGACACCTACGAAAGCTACTACCTTGCCTACGGACTTTTCGGCATCTTTATGAAGTGGGCAAAAGGCGGTTATGCCGAATCGGCGCAGGAAATGACACAGATCGTGGTGGAGAGAATATTTGCAGGAAATATGGAATAAATGAAGCCCTGAGAAATGCTTATCAGCAAGCAGATCTCAGGGCTTTTTCCTTTATGGCATTCATGTTTTGTAAAAGACAACTGTCGCTTAATTATCAAACATCGTCAGGGTGAACTTTGTCAGCTCTATTGCAAGCTCGTGCGGAGTTTCCGCAAAGCCACGTTCAGCCCAATCTAAAATGCAGTTGAAATTAATACCGTTACGCACCGAGCTTTCATGTTCTGCCCGGTATATTATTTCTGATTACATCGGGGAAAACGGAGTGTTTCCGAGAGTTAGTTCGCAATGCAGAAAACTTTTCGCTTCACTGCGCAATAAAATTGATGTAACTGAATGAGTAGATCCGCAGGGGTAACTGTTTTGGGCAAGGGTTCCCAAAACGAGATTTTTGACGGGGCAGATGTTCAAAAAACTTTGAACGTGGAAAGTATGCACCACTTTCTGTGGCTTGCTATTCCGAGAAACACCCCAAGTATGACCATACTATGATATACACTCAAAAAGAACGATCTGCATTGCTGTGAGGCTGTCACGAAAGCAATGCCGAAAATGCCGAAGCATGAAGCGTAGTGACCGGATACAACAAGTTTCGTAAAGTCTATCTTGTTGTATCTTGAAGTGTCATGAAAGTTGACCGAATGTTGACCAAAGTGATATGCCCATCGCTGAAATCGCCCGAAAACATCGTGTTTTCGCAGTGAGGGTTGAAATTTCACGGTTAATATGTTATAATCATGTGGACAGGGGGGATCCAATTGAATACAAAAGAACAGGTGCTCGCGCTGCTCGAACAGAACCGCGGCAGTGCTGTCTCCGGCGAGACGATCGCGCAGGCGCTTTCGGTCTCGCGCAATGCCGTCTGGAAGGCGATCCGCGCACTGCGGGACGAAGGCTATCAGATCGAGGCGGGCACAAACCGCGGCTACAGCCTTGCCGCTGAAACCGATATCCTGTCCGTCAGCGGGATCCGGCGGCATCTTCCCGATCCGCTTTCGGAATACGCTGACAGAATGCGCTTTTTCTCCGAGATCGGCTCGACCAATGAGACCGCAAAGGAGCTTGCGCTCGCCGGTGCGCCGCACGGCACTGCGGTCATTGCTGCCGCGCAGACAAACGGCAGGGGGCGCTATACGCGCGCATTTTGCTCGCCTGCCGGCGGCATTTACATGAGCATCATTCTGCACCCCGAACATCTGCATTTTTCGCAGATCACGGCAGTCACGGCATTCGCTGCGGTCGCGGTCTGCGAGGCGGTCGAGGCGGTGTCCGGTCTGCACCCGCAGATCAAATGGGTAAACGACATCTTCCTCGGCGGCAAAAAAATCTGCGGCATCCTCACGGAAGCAGTCACCGATTTCGAGAGCGGCGGGCTGAGCTGGATCGTCCTCGGCATCGGGCTGAATGTCTGCACGCCGGCGGATGCTTTCCCGCCGCAGCTGCGCGATACTGCTGCATCGGTCTTTCCGGAGTCAGCGCCGCCGGATGCCAAAAACCGCATGGCTGCTGAGATTCTCACGCGGCTGCTCTCCCCTGCCCCTGCACAGGACGCGCTCTTTTCTGCGTACAGAGAACGGCTGCTCATGCCGGAACATGAGATCACGGTCGTTCCGGTCGGGCAGGACAAAGCGGAATATCCCGCAGTGATCCGCGATCTCGACAGCGACGGGCATCTGATCGTACAGCTCCGCGGCGGCGAAATGCGCACGCTGTCTTCCGGCGAGATCCGCATTCGGCTCTGAAACTGTCAAATATCCATGAAATAATCAGCATGCGAATTGTCACCTTTTATTAGAATGGAGGTTGACAATTTGCGTGCTTTGTGTTATAATAGGATGCGGTAACGGAATGCCGGTCTGAAAAGGAGGCGCTGTCATGCTGCTGCGGCCGCATCATCTGCTTTGTATCCAGAATTTCACGGGGCATGGCTATGATGCCCGCTTTACCGCGCACATGACAGTGATTGTCAGGGCGCTGGCTGAATATCCGCATACCGCAGTCACGCTGGTTCGGGGCTGCGACGACCTCTGTGCTGCGTGTCCGCATGCCGCGGACGGGCGGTGTACATCGCAGGAGACCGTCGAGGCGCTCGACCGCGCGGTGCTGGCGGTCTGCCGGTTTGCAGATCAGGAACCGGCAGACGCGCTGTGCACGGATATATGGTCTGCACTCGCGGACGCCGCGCGCACACAGATCCTCGATACGGACGCATTCCGGACAGTCTGCGCAAATTGCGAATGGTTCGCGCTTTGCTGCAAAACGCTATCTGAAAAAGGAGCAATCTCTCATGGCAACACAAGCAGTTCAATTTGAAAAGCCCCGTTTCCGCACGCTCGATCTCGTTTATGTCGCGGTCGGTGCGGCACTGATCGCCGTCTGCTCATGGATCAGCATTCCGATGACGGTGCCGTTCACGCTTCAGACCTTTGCGGTCTTCTTCCTCATGGCTGCGCTCGGCGGCAAGCGCGGCACGGCTGCGGTTCTCGTCTACATCCTGCTCGGCGCGGTCGGGCTGCCGGTCTTTGCCGGATTCTCCGGCGGCATCGGCGTACTGCTCGGCAGCACGGGCGGCTATATCTTCGGATTTCTGCTGCTCGGTCTGGTCTATCTGCTGATGACAAAGCTGTTCGGCGAAAAACTGCCGGTCGTGATCGCGGCGCTCGTCATCGGGCTGGCTGTGTGCTATGCGTTCGGCACGGCATGGTTCATGTTCGTGTATACCAAAGCAAACGGCGCAGTCGGGCTCGGCACCGTCCTCGGCTGGTGCGTGTTCCCGTTCATCATCCCCGATCTCGTCAAGCTGTCGCTCGCGCTGGTCATTGCGCGCCGGATCGCACCGATCCTCAATCACAATTCCTGATCAATAGATCCATACAGAATCGCCCCGAAGCAGCATTGCACTTCGGGGCGACTTCTTTCTCTGTATTTCAGCTGTACGGCTCCAGCATGCCCGTAAACACCGCGCGGGCTTCCGTCAGGTCGGCGGCGGTACAGGTCGAGAGTGCGATCAGGCGGGCGTCCGGCGGGACTTCTGCGCCGCTGTCAAATTCCGCCTGCGAACGGATGCGCGACAGGAAATCCCCCTGCCCCTCCGGAATCTGATACAGCGGATCCAGTCCGCTCACGACCGCCAGCGCGAAAAATTCGATCCGGTACACCGCATCCGGCGTATACAGCCAGCCGTAGCGGTGGCGGTCGAAGCTTTCCTGTTCGCGGAAGCTGCGGATGTCCCCGAACATGCCGGAGACCATGTTATGCCCGTAGAGGATGCTTGCCGGATCCTGAAACCGGCGGTCATTGCGGAAATCCAGCATGATCGAACCGAGGTCAAATGCCCTGCCGTCCGGCGCATGCGAAAGATAAAAGAGATTGTCCGTTCCCTGCACGACCGGATAATCAATCTCCGAATCCGCAAGATAGATCCAGCCGACAAAATCAGGCAGCGATGCCGCAAGATCGTCCGTTTTCTGCCGGAGCTCCGCGGCTTTCCATGCCGGCAGATCCGGTTCATCCGCATGCGGGACCGGCTGCTCCGGATCGGTCTGCTGCGGTTCTGTCTGTGAATGCAGCGGAACCGATCCCGTTGATGCTGTTCCGGAAATCCGCGATTCTGCCGTTGTTTCATGCTCCGTTCTCTGCGATTCGGCAGTCGTCTGCGACGAAAGTGCCGGCAGACGATCCTGCGGCAGATCTGCGCGCCGCAGCGCTCTGACGGTCACGCAGATCAGCAGCAAAATCAGCAGGATCACCGCTGTATAAAAGCGTTTGGATCGCAGCACGCGCATTCCTCCTTCCGCAAGATCATTTTCTTTTGTATGTTCATATCCAATATCATCATACCATATATTCGCGAAAAGTGCAATGGAGAAAAACCGAAATCCGGCAGGAAGATGCGGGAAACCCCGCCGGCGGATCCATTCGGATCGACAGCGGGGCTCTCCCGATCAGCGCAATTTTCGGCAGCTTCATGCAGCATGCCGTGCATGACAGCGATCAGAGGACGCTGTCTGCTGCATCGTGCTTTCTGTTCTTCATGAACACCGCGATCAGGATGCCTGCCGCTGCGAGCATGATGACAAACGGTGCGATGCGGAAGATCAAACCGGTCGGCGAAACTGCATCCAGCGTGTTCGTGACGTCGATCTTGTCGCCTGCCGTTTTCAGGTTCACTGCGTAGCTGTCCTTGATCGTCTGGTCGGCACTCGGATTGACCAGCGTTGCTGCAAGCAGCTCGGTATTATCTGCTGTATTGTTGCAAACAGCCGATGCGGTGTAGTAGTCCACGGTGTCATTCGTTTCGGCGATATTTGCCGTTGTGCCTGCCGGCAGACCGATAATCTTGATGCCTTCGCCGTCCTTGAACTTGAGATCTGCAAAGGTGTATGCGCCGGACTCGCTGAGGGCAGCCGGTGCTGCAGTTCCGCCGCTGACCGAATAAGTAAACTCATCCTTCGAGGTCACTGTGTCGTTGCTGAGTGCAACCGCAAACGGGAACTGATGATTCTTGTTCGCGAGCGCACCGGTGATCGTCTTGGTGATCTCAAGGTTGAAGGTGTGATACTCGTCCGAGTTGATCTTGGTGCCGTTTTCTGCATTATATTCGCCGTCCGTGCCGTTTTCAGAGGGCAGATCATAGCCGCTGACCTTTGCGGTCTCCTTCTCCGCTGCCGCATCGTATTCAAAAGAGGTATCTGCGCCGGCATTGCCCTTGAACAGCACATAGCCGTAAACCTGCAGCTTGCCGTCTGCATCATACTGCGTATACACATCGAGATAGCGCACTGCGTCGTAATCGCTGCTGCGCTCCACGCCTGCTTTGGTCAGGTCAGCTGCATCGGTCGTATCGCTGATGATATAGCGGTAGATGCCCGCGGTGTCGGTCGCTGCAAACTTGGATGCGTCGATATAGACGGTCAGCGCTCTGGTCGCCTTATTCGCGTCCTTCGTGATCGCTGCGGTGCCGTCGTCGCTTTCCGCATTCGATGCAAATGTTGCATTCGTATCGCCAAAGGTCAGCTTTGCGGAAGCGCCTGCTTCACCTGCGGGACCGCTGCCGTCAGCGCCCTTGATCGTGACGACGCCCGCCACACCGCTGCGGACTGCGACGCTCACGACCTTGTCTTCATCATCGGTCGTATCCAGTGTCTTGCCGGTCACGGTCGTACCCGCTGCAACCTCTGCGGCTGCGACGGTGTATGTATACGCAACATTCGGCTCGTAGATGTTCTCGCTGTCAACATTGAACAGCAGAATATCCTTCGGAATCGTGAAGTCCGCAGTTTCTGCGGCTGTAATGGTCTGTGCCGGAGCAGTACCGCTCGTCGGCGTCTTGGTCGTCGCTGCGGATGCCTGTGCGGCAAGCGCTGCTGTCATCAGAACGGAAGCTGCAAATGCAGCTGTCTTTTTCATCATACTGGTCTTCATAATATCTCGTTCCTTTCATTTCAGATTTTTTGGTTTTCGGTTCATGATTTGCGGGGATCCCGCTTACGGCGGTTTGTCTCTCGAACCCCCCCGCCTTCGCCGGCGTTCAGATCGGTGCATCGTCATGGACGACCACCCCCTTCCGCCTGCGGACTGTTATCATCAAAATGAGCGCTGCCGCGGCGACGGTCAGCATGACCGCATAGGGCAAAGCGTCATTCCGATACGAGGTCGGTGCGGGATATGCCCGCCAGACAGCATAGAGATGATTCGTTCTGCCGTCCGCTGTTGCGATCAGGTCTGCGCCGACATGGTCAAACGTGCCAAATTCCGGAAGCGCCGCATCCGGCTCCGATGCCCAGCCGAGCAGTTCATAGCCCTCTCTGTGGAACAGATTGCTGTATTCTCCGAGATCCACACGCTCATTCTGCTGCAGATTCAGCAGCGATTCGATGTGCTCCGGATCCGTGCCGTCATTGGCATGGAGCAGCAGATCGGTGAGCTTCTGGTTGTGCTCGGATTCCTCTTTTTTCGCGTAGACCGCCTGCAAACGGATCGTCAGGTTTTCATCCGCCATACTGCGGGCGATTTTGAAGCTGTCGCCCGGATGCAGCACCGTTCCGTTCAGATCCCAGTGCTCGAACACATAGCCTGCGGTAATATTCTGCGGCGCCGGTGGAACTGTCACCGCTGCTTTTTCCAGCAGATTGTGTTCGGTCGTGCTGCCGCTGAGCGAGCCGCCGACGACGGTACCGTCATCAAACTCCTGCACCGTATCGTAGACGAGCGTATATTTTGCGCCGGTGTTCGTCCAGACCGCGCGCAGTGTCGTGTCATGTCTGACCTCGGAGAGGAAATTGAACGGCGTTTCGGATACTTCGCCGGTCTCGGGATCGACCTCGTACCAGCCCTCCAGCTTATACTCGCCGTCCTGCGGATCCAGCCTTTTGTAACGCTTCGGCGTACCGTCGCCGTTTTTCACGAGGCAGTCTGCATACGTTTGCGCCAGCGGATCATCTGCCCGCACATATCTTGCATAGCGCGGCATTTCCTCGCCGGTCTCCGGATCATTGTGCGGCGTGTTTTCATCCACCAGAATGTACACGTATTCGCCGGACGCGCTTTCCTTGAACGTCTTTTCCACGCCCTTGTACTCGCCGATGCGGTACGGGGCGCTTGTCAGATTGAAGTACGTCGAGAACGTCCATTCCCAGTTCTCATCATCCGGCGGATGCTGATAGAAATTCTCCGGAAATGCACCGCCGTCCAGCTCCAGCTTGACCTTGTATTTTGCGGTTTCGCGATTTGCGTAGATCACAAGATCGTTCGCAGGCATCGTTGCATTTGCAAATGTAAAGTTCCAGCCGGTATATTTGATGCCCGGTTCATTTTCCGGAAGCGGCGTCGATGCATACTGCGACAGATCCGTCCCGAACGGAACATTTTCGATCTTCCTGTACGGCTGCGTCGGATCGTCGTTTGCATCCAGAAACAGGATATCGTATTTGTTGCGCGTGAAACGGACATCCAGCGATGACGAATAGGACATTGTTTCGTCTACTGACACATTCTGCCATGAACCGTTGTTCGCCCGCGCACTTTGCAGGTGGAAGCCCTGATATTTCTCCGAAAAAGTGAAATTACCGCCGCTGCTGTAGATCGTGTTTGCGAGGATCCAGTTATTCGGGTTATCAAGATCCTGCTTGTAGAAGCGGATCGGTACGCTGCCGGAACTTGCAGTTGTCGCATAATAATCGGACACCGCATTTTCAGTAAAGCCGTCCAGAAATGTGACATGCGTTCCGGATGTTCCGGTGTTGGTGTGTCCTTCATACCACTTATACTCGGAAGGCCATGCAACACCCGCCTGCTCAAAGGTTTGTCCGTAAAGACCGTTGAGTGTTTTGTAAACGTACCAGCCAGTCGTTTGTGTATACCGCGTGTCGGTATATCGGATCGTTTCCGTTGTCCGTTCAAACAGTTCACCTGTATATTCATCATCATAGATATAACCCAAGATCCAAAATCTTTCTTTATAATATCTTCCGTCGTGATAATAAAGATATTGTGATTTATATTCTCCGTCTTCGTAAATATAGTAGGTGCCGTTTCTGCCGCCGCTGACTTTATTATAATGATACTCCGAATAAGTATAATTATTGCCGCTTCTCGTTAGCGGGACATATTCACCGTTCACAAGACCGTACTGATTATTTCCGTTCGATGTCGTCGGCGCATAGTGACTGCCGTACACATGGAATGTGATCGTTTTCGGATCGCGGTCATAGTAGACATTGACAACCGTCGAACCGTCTTCCATGACCTCCTGCGGCTCATCCATGCGGACATGGAATCCCGCCTTTGCTTCCGGCGTCGGCACCTCGGTATAGTGCCCCGCGCCGGCAGGACCGGTGTTCGTTTCCGCCTTGTCAAAGCTGTAATGCTTGGCGCTGTCCGGCAGATCCGCCGCATCCGTCGGGAGCTGCTCCCAGTACAGATACTTGTACGCCACATCGCCGCCGGTGTACGTCCAGCGCGCATAGATCATCGTATCCTCGTTCAGGTCGAATCCGTTCGGATACGCAGCGGTCAGCGTGCCGGTCTCATCCGTCAGCTGCTGCGTGCATTTCTGATCGAGATACCAGCCGTCAAAGCGGTGATTCTCCCAGACCGGTATTTTCTGCTGCAGCATCTGCGAGGTGACAGTCATTCTGCCGGTCGCAGGATTCTGCATGATCAGCTGCGGCTCGAAAAACGTCGCGTCGGAATCCATTGTGTTGAAATTCAGCCAGTGGGATGCCTTAAATTCCGGCTGCAAATGGATCTCGAAATTCGGGAATTTCTCCTCTGTGATCTCAATGGTCGCGGGGATCGCATTGCCCATTTCATCGACGATCGTGACATGCCGCTCGCCGTAGCCCTGCTCCTGAAATTTCCAGCCGTAATGCGTATGCGTTGCCGTCTTCGGCGTCACGCTCACGCCGCTGATCAGCGCCTCTGCACGCATCGTGCCTGCCGTATTTCCGAGCACCACGAGCTTTTTCGTGATCACCGAATAGTCGTCCTCATGGAACACCAGAATGCGGTAGTTCTCGTAGAGCGGCGCAAGATAATAGCATTTTCCGTCCTCGCCGTCCCCGACCGAAACCGGCTCGCCGAATACGGCGCGTTCCAGCTGATCCGCTTCGTGCCAACGGAATGTGATTGTCTGCGCGCCCTCTGCGGTCTCCGGCAGGTCGTCCCCGACCTTTTCCACGTAGTACCAGCCGAGGAAGTTTTTGCCGTCCTGCGGCGACGGAACCGGCACACTGTTCAGCACATCGCCGTTTTTCACGATCTGCTTCCAGACCGGCGTCCGCGCCTGCGTATCCGTTTCGATGCCGTAAAGCTGCGCGGTAAAAGTTTCATCGCCTGCCGGTGTCGGATTGCCGAGGAAATAGTAGTATGCGCGCGGCGTTTTCAGGATATCCTCTGTTCCGTTCTCGCCGACATCCACGATCATGAAGACCGAGAAGCGTTCTGTGCTGAATGTCAGCGTACTGCCGTCCAGCGTGTAATCTGCGATCAGATCGAGCGGCGCTTCGGGATCATCCGGAATATGAACAACGATCAGATTGCCGCCCGCATCTGCGGACGCTGCGATCTCCGCGCCGGAGATCGAGACCTGAATCGGCGTGTCCTCCGGTTCATACTCCTGCTCGCCGGAATAGAGTGAAATCTCGTAGGCACAGAGAATTTCGTTCTGACTCTCCCGCAGATAATCCGCAGGATCGACATGGACTGCCTCTGCGGTGATGTCCGCAGGGAGCGCACCCTCGACCACGATCTGCGCGGGCTGCGCATCCTTTTCGGCTTCCGCATCCTGTTTCAGCGGCTGCTTCACAGCACCTTTTTTGATGCTGCCCGCATTGCGCACCGGCAGAACCGGCTCCGGCGTGACCTTGCCGCCGTCCGGCTGCATCACAAGCCGCTGCACCGTCAGCTCCTGCTCCGATGCTGCATGCGCCGGCAGTACGCCAGCTGTCACCGCAAGCATCATCAGCATCGCGCAAAACAGCGCAAGTATTCGTTTGTTCATATCCGTATCACCCCCTTTCAGGAGATGCTGCCTGTCAGCCGGCAGCGCCCTCGGGATCGGTGCTCTGCATGGCGTCATCCGGTTTTTCGCCGCGATAACGGAAGCAGAGATAATCTATCAGCAGCGCAGCGGCTTCAATCAGGATCATCAGCCCTGTCGTACCGTCGCGCAGCACCATTGGCTTTGTCATATTCTCCGTCTGCAAAAATACGATCGCAGACAATGTCAGCAGAAAGACCTCTGACAGCGTACCGATGCGGAACCGCCGGATGAATGTGCGCAGACTGTGCAGCACTGCATTTGTGTGCAGATCATGCTTTCCGCTTTCGGTCAGTGCCCGCTCATGCTTTTGCGCATAGGGCAGCTGACGGTATTTCCGGCGGAGCGCAAACAGCGGCAGCAGCGTCAGGAATGTCAGCAGCAGGCAGATCAGATTCAGCAGCGCCCAATGGCTGCTGTCCGACAGATGCCCGACCGCTTTCAGCATACGCGGCGTTTCATGCGCAGGCGTTACCTGCTCTGCGGCAGAACCGTCCGCTGCCTGCTCCGGCGGCGCTGCTGCGGGATCCCGCCTGACCGCGCCCGCAAACAGCACGATCCTGCCGTTCGTGACCGCATCCGAGCAGGTCGAAAGTCCCAGCAGCCGCATGTTTTCGTCCGGCATATCCGGCAGATCGGTCTGCTGCGCCGCATGTTCTGCGATATACGTGCGCAGTGCCGGATAGGCGTGTTCCGCATCGGGATCGAGCCGGTAGACCGTACCCTCGTAGGAATCCGTTGAAACGCACGCAAATACGCTGATATCATAGACCGCATCCGGCGTCTGCAAAACACCCTGCCGGTGCGTATCAAAATAATCCTGATCGAGAAATTTGTCGATATCCCCGAACATCGCACCGTTTTCCATGTGATGCCCGTAGATCAGGTTATACCAGTCATTGAAATCGCTGCTGTTCTCCGCAGCAAGATAGATCGAACCGGTCATGGCGGTATTGCCGTAGATATCCTTGTTCAGATATTCCAGATCGTCCCTGCCCTGCACGACCGGATAGTTGATATTCGTGCCGAACAGCTCGATCCAGCCGACCGTGTCGGGATTGATCTGCCGGAGTGCCGCAAAGGATTCCTTTTCCTGCGGCGCATCCGTCACGTTCAGAACGGGGCGGTATTGCAGCAGATCGTAGGATACAAACGCGTTCTCATTCGTATAAAAAATATCGTAGAGCACGTAAATGCCGTACACGGCAAGCAATGCTGCGAGCAGTCCCGCAGCGGTCAGCAGCAGACGGTTCGCCGCCGCCGCCAAGCGATATGCAGTCTTCATACGCCACCGCCTTAAAGCTGATCGCGCCGGACGACCGTGATGATCCTGCCGAGCAGCTCATCCTTGCTGACCGTGCCGTAATACCGGCTGTCCTCGCTTCCGCTGCGGTGATCCGCGAGCACGAAGAAGCTGTCTGCGGGCACCGTGAGCGGATATTCCACAAAGCCCTCATAGCGCGGCGTCGCGGTATAGATATTCGTCTCGCTGACCGCGTTTCCGTTGATGACCAGCCGCGCGTCATCCGTGACCTCGACCGTGTCGCCGCCTGCCGCGATGACTCGCGCAACATAGGTCGTGCCGTTCTTGCGCAGCACCACGACGTCCTGCGGCTGCACCGACTTGTTCAGGCGGTAGTAAAGCAGCAGATCGCCCGACCGGATATTCGGCGCCATATCGCCATTCGGCGCCGGCATCAGTCCGAACACATACCCGAACAGCAGCCAGACGACCGTGACAATGATCAGTGCATTGAGCAGAAAGGTCTGGATCGGGTTCATCGGAGAGCGCTGTTTTTTCGGTTTCGTCTTTGCTGCGATGTCCTGCTGTTCCGTTTGCTGCATCCTGCAACGCTCCTTCCCGCATAAATTGTCTGATTTTGCAGCAGCCGGCAGGCGGAATATTACGTTTCGTATATTTCACGCAATATATTCCGCTGCCGTATTTTCTGCCGGTTTCATGCCGGATTTATTAGAATTATTTTTATTATTATATCATGATTCAGCATAAATTGTCAACTGGATTTCCATAAAAAAGAACGATATTCGCGCAATTTTCATGCAATTTCAAATACAATATGTATATCAGAAAGCAAGATTCACCATTTGTCAAATCGTCAATAAAAAGCTGTCCGGCAGCTGCATTTTTTCAGCCTGCCGGACAGCGTCCGTTCGGTATTCATATTACATTCCGGATTTTTGCAGCACGACGCCGTCCGGCGTAAACTGATAGATCCGGTCGCAGATCTCCAGCGCTGCGGGACGGTGCGTCACGATCAGCACGGTCATATCCGTCATTGCGCGCAGATTGTCGAGCAGCCTGCGTTCGGTCGCCTCATCAAGCGCACTGGTCGCTTCGTCCAGCACCAGCACGGGGCTCTCCGAAAAGACCGCTCTTGCCACCGCGATCCGCTGCATCTGTCCCTCGGATAAGCCTGTTCCGCGTTCGCCGAGCACCGTGTCGGCACCCTGCTCCAGCGCATTCACAAAATCATCCGCACAGGCAATTTTCAGCGCATTCTGAATCCGCACATCGTCCTGCATCGCATCGGGATCGGCAAACGCAACGATCTCGCGGATGCTGCCGCGCATGAGCTGATTGCCCTGCGGCACATACGCAAACAGCCGGTGCCATGCCGAATCCAGCAGCTCCGTTCCGCCGTCGGTTCTCCGCAGATAGCGCTCGCCGGAATCCGGCTTGTACACGCACATCAGCAGTTTCAGAACGGTCGATTTGCCGCATCCGCTGTGACCGGTAAACGCCGTATATTCGCCCTTTTTGATCTCCAGCGAGATATCCTTCAGCACGAGCGGCATCTCCGCCTTGCTCTGCTCCGTGATTGTTTCGGTCGCCGCAAGATAAGTGAAATCCGCATGCGACAGCCCGATCCCCGCGAGCGATTCGCGATAACAGGTCCGGATTTCCGGCAGCGTCTTCGGCGCGCGGTCGCAGTCAGGCGGGAACTGCTCGATCTCCATTAAGCGCTCCGCACTCGCGGTCATCGCGTAATATTTCGGCAGATAGCCCGTGATATTGGAAAACGGCGCGCGGATCTGCATGATGAGCTGCGTCACCGCAGTCAGCGTACCGAATGAGATCAGCCCTTTCAGGATGCCGTAGCCGCAGTAGCAAATGCCGATCAGATACATGCCGTGCATGCCCGTCAGGAATCCGGCAGTGCAGAACATCGTAAAATTCGCCTTTTTCAGACGCGCGGTTCTGTGCGCTGCCATTTTCTCCGCGGCGGACTGTTCCGTCTGCTCCTCTGCCGCAAACGTCCGCAGCATCATCAGCGAGCCGAGCCGCTCCTGCAAAAAGATGCGCAGTCTGCCGTCCGCTTCCTGGATTCTCCGGTGCATGCGTTTCAGCGGCTTGCGGCAGGCATGCGTCGCCAGCAGCACGACCAGTCCGATCGGCAGCAGGATCGCCGCAAACCGCGGATCCAGTACGATCAGCATGATCGCTGCACTCAGCAGCTTGACCGCCATCGCAGAAACGCCCGGCAGAATTTCCGTGAAATTTGCCGCGACGAGCTGACAGTCGTTCGTGATGCGGTTCAGCCACTCGCCCGAATGCACCGCGCTGACGCAGCCGAAATCGCGCGTCAGCAGATTGTGGAAGATCCGCGCCTTGAACATGTTTTCGAGCCCCGCGCAGGACATTTCATCCAGCCGCCGCGAGATCGAATTGAGCAGAACCTGTCCGAGCACCAGCAGAACGGTATACACGGTCTGCCGGACAAATCCGGCGCTGTCGCCCGCGACTGCACAGTCCACGATATTGCGCAGCAGCAGCGCATACAGCACGCCCGATGCGCCGACCAGCGCCTGCGCCAGCATCAGCAGCCCGACATAGATCTTCTGTTTGCCTGTTACCCGCCAGAGCCAGCCGAGTACATTATGCTTCATGTCGCTTCCTTCCTATCCGGTGCCGCACCTTTGTCAGTACGATCCGCAGCGGCGCCGCGGTCACCCAGATCCTGCTGTACAGACGGTAACAGACGTCATCAGCCGTATATTTCTTTCCGTTGTGTACAAATTCCGTCAGCACTCCGATGATATCGTCATCGGTGATGCCGTATTCGCGGTTGATGCAGTTGTCGCCGAGGATCACGTAATCCGATGCGCGCACGCGGATGATCCGGTGCAGCACATAGCTCGAAGGCGGACGGCGGTACAGCACCACATCGTATTTTTTGCAGCGCTCCGTGCCCTTCTTCCGCACGGTGAACAGATCGCGCCCCTGTTTCAGCATCGGCAGCATGCTGATGCCGACATTCGAGTAGGTCAGCGTGCCGTGCTCCGCAAGATAATCCTCGTAGCTGACGTTAATCATCAATCGCACCGATGCCGCGCAGCTGCTCCACGATTTTCTTCACATCGCGTGCGATGATGTCGCGCGGTGCATCGTACTGCGCCAGCATCTTTTCCACGATCTCATCTTCGGTCGTTTCGGTTTCCAGACAGGAAATGATGAATGCCGCCGTCTGATTGCTGCGCACCAGTCCGGAAAAGGCAGTCGCGCCGGTCGAGACAAGGAGATGATCCTCGCCGTCAGAATGAGAAATAAATCCGCTGTTCAGTTTCATGTTAATCTCCTTTCATGCCGTGATAGGCAACTTCTGCTGCTTCGGGATCCATATTGCAGCCGAGCCGGTAGAACGGGACTTCCGCCGCAAGCCGGTCGATCAGCAGCAGGGTTTTCTGCATCTGTGCCGCATTCTGCGGGCGGTAGATCTGCTGCAAAAGCATCGGATAGGCTTCCTTTGCGCTGATCCGCACGATGCGGTTCTCTGCGGCGCGCGTCAGGATGCAGATGCCTTTCAGCGGCGCCGACATATTGCAACCGAGCCGGTGCTTGCCGTTATAAGGCGTGCCGTATGCGGTGACGCCCTCTGCGCCGACATGCAGAAGCGGCTTGTCGTCATTGACCATGACCGCGCGCTCCCCCAGCATCTCCCGCCAGAGGCGCGTATGCGTGGATTTGCCGGTGCCCGATTTCGCGGTGAACAGAAAAGCTTCGCCGTCTGCCGCGATCACAGATCCGTGCATCAAAACCGTATCAAAGGATGGCATCTGCTCGGCGATCTGCCGGTAGACCGCAAGTTCTTCCAGATAATCGTCCGGAAATGCGATCGGCGCTCTGCCCTCTACGCGATTTTCTCGCGCGGAGCGTTCGCGCTCAAAGTCGATATCCGCCTGCGTCACCTGCACCGAAAGATCCGGCGCATTTCCGTCGTCCGCAATGCGGTAGTCTGCGCAGTAGCGGTGCACAGACGGGTACATGGACTGCACCGCGATCCGTTTTCCGGCGATACAATACATGCCGTTTTCCATATCTGCTGCTCCTTCCGTTTTTACATAACGCTATTATAGCATACTGTCCGTTACCTGTCAAATGCTTTCCGCATTACTGCACATCATCCGGCATCTGCGGGACCGGCTGCTCCGGCTGCATCTGCACCGGAATATTCCGGCGGTAATGCATCTTGCTGTCGCGCAGCATCAGGAGCGTAAAGGTGATGAATATGGTCAGCACGATGCCGATGCCGATCATCATGCCGATGATCACCGGCAGCGTAATGTTTCCGATCAGATCGCTTGCTGCGGAGATCGACTCCACAAGACTTTCATCGCCGAACAGCGCCGTGATGATCAGTCCGCTGATATCGAAGATCGCATGCATCAGCGCGAGCACCCAGAGATTGCGCGAGCGCACATACAGCGCGCAGAGGATCCAGCCGATGCCGGATGCACCGATCGCCTGAATCGTTGCGGAAAGCGGATCCACGCCGGAGAACATATTAAAGAGATGCACCGCGCCGAACAGCGTTCCGCCGAAAAAGACCGAGAAGATCGCGCCGAATCTGGTATCCGTGCCGAAGCCTTCGATCAGAATGTTCATGACAATGCCGCGGAACACAAGCTCCTCGGTCACGCCGACGAGCAAGATCGTCACAAGGAACAGCACGATCTCACCGACCGGATGCATCGCACCCTTCGGCGTGATCAGCGCCATGAGCGCCGTGCGGAACAGCGAGAACAGCAGGATGCCCGTCACCGGAACCCAGTAGGTGCTGAACGGCTTGCCCTTTTCTGTCAGCGCATACTGCTTTTTTGCAATAAAAATCAGGATCATGCCGAGGATCAGACCGGCGATCTCAACGAGGAACTGACCGGTCCAGCGGCCTTCCAGATTGAGCATGCCGATCCCGATGCCGATAAACTGGAACAGCGTGATATAGCCCACGCCGAACAGAATGCTGAGTCCGATCGCTTTCAGTTTTTTCATATGAATGACTCCTTTACTGCTGCATTTCCCATGCAATATTTTCCAATTTGATGCTGTGTGCGCCGCATGCCGCGGCATTGCCGATATTTCCGAGCTGGAATTTCAGATCCGCCTGCATATCCGCAGAAAATGTCACCGTGAAGCTGTAATGCTTCGGCTCCGGTGTCAGCGTGACCGTTTCATCCAGATACCGCGTATAGACTGCATCCTCGACTGTCACAATCATGTCCCGCGCTGCGGTCGCCGATGCGTCGAACGAGAGCGTGTAGGTCTCGCCGGCGCGGACATGCCTGCCGCGAACCAGTCCCATGACGGCGTATTCGAGCGCACCGCAGTTGTTCACACGGATATCCGTGCCGCCGCTGCGGTTGCGCATGCCCGCGTCAGAGCCCTCTGTATACAGCTCCAGCGGGAGCGACTTGGATTCCGAAGGCGCAAATGCTGTCTCCGGTTCATACACCCGCACATAGTCGATCTCGAAATGCTTCTCGCCGTCCGCAAAGGTCGCCGGATCGCCGTAGATGCCGTCCACGCCGTCGAACTGCCCGCCGACCGCCAGATTCAGGATCAGATAGAAATTCTGGTCAAACGGCGCCGGATACGGATAGCCGACGCTCTCCCATTCCGTCTGCGTGCTGTACAGCACATCGTCAACATACCAGCGGATCTCGCCGGACGTCCATTCGATCGCGTAGGTGTGCCAGTCTGCCGCGGTCGTGCCCGCGGGGAATTTGTAATCCGCGGTCAGATAGCGGTTATCCGGCCACGCATCCCCGAAATGGATCGTGCCGCAGATCTCCTGCGGACGGCTGCCCCAGCCTTCCATAATGTCGATCTCGCCGGATGCCGCCCAGCCGCCGTAGACACTGTCTTCCGGCAGCATCCAGATCGCCGGCCAGAGCGATTTTCCTGCATCGCACCGCGCCCGCACCTCGATCCTGCCGCCGCATGCCGAGAACAAATGCTGTGTGCTGAGCCGCGCCGAAGTATATTCGTAGCTGCCCTGCACCGCATCGGTATACGCCTCATGCCGCGCCGCAATGGTCAGGATGCCGTCATGCACGGATGCGTTTTTGTCCGTATAAAACTGCTGTTCATTGTTGCCCCAGCCGCCGGTGATATAATTGCCGTCCGCATCGAGCTTCCAGTTGCCGAGCTCATACGCCCATTTTGCCGGATCCGGCGCATCGCCGTCAAATTCATCCTGCCAGACAAGCCGCCGCGTATCGCTCTGCTCTGTCAGCAGTGCGCGCTTCATCAGCGTCAGGTCGATCGCATTCAGGATGCCGTCGCCGCTGCGGTCGCAGTTTTCCGGCTGCTTTTCTGCGGTGAACTGTCCGCGGAGCAGAAAGCTCTGCAATTGCTGCACATCGTCCGGCACAGCCGCCGCATGCAGCGGGCAGGTCAGCAGAAGCAATGCCCCCGCTGATGCGAAAATGCGTCTGCGCTTCATAAACAATCCCCCTTCCGGTCAGGCATGGATCTCATGATCTGCAAGATAACAGGTATCCGAATCGCTGTCGCTGCCGTATGTCACACTTGCTCTTTGCAGCGTGCATTCATAGTCAAAATGCTCATTGCCGCTGAAAATCAGCCGGACACGAACGGTGTTGGTGAACGGCGACGGTTCGATCTCCATATCCGTTTCCAGATTCAGTTCAAACCAGAACGCCGTGTCATCTTCTGATTTCTTGAATGCTCTGCACCCGTAATCGGTACCGGAGCGGAGAACCTGCTGCTGGAAACCGGATTCCAGAATCACGGCTTCCGGCTGCTTCGTACCCCGATAATCCACAGTACAGCCATAATAGTGCACAGTCCGTTCATTCGGGAAAACGGTCGTGACAGCCAGCTCACTGCAATCCGATCTGCCTTCCCAGTCCGTACTGCTGTTCCACGCATCCGTGACCGTCGGGATCATTGCGTCGATCAGGCGCTTCACCTGAATCTCGACCGATGCGGAATAGGTTCTGCCGCCCTCGGTCAGTGTCGCGGTGATCGTTGCTCTGCCGCTGTAACCGGTATAGATCTTTTCGGCATCCGCATCCACGCGCAGAACATCCGGATTCGAGGAAGTATATGTGACCGATGCATTCCCGCCCGATTCATATTCCACGAGCACATACCGCGGACGGTTCCAAAGACTGAAGGAGGTTGCCGAGCCGAGACCTTCACTGTTTGAAATAACGGATCCCTCTACCAGAAAGTCGATCTCATCGCCCTGCACGAAATATTCCTTGGACGAACGGATCGAAATGGAAGGCTCGCGGACATGCACCGTAAAGCTTGTCACGCGCTCGCCCTTGTAATAGACACCGACCTCGGTATCGCCCGGTGTATCAAATGACCACGGTGCGTAGCTGATGCCGGTTTTCGTCGTTTCGGTCTTGCCGTCGCTGAATGTCAGCGTCACATCCAGCAGATCGGGATTCAGCGATTCGCCGATAAAATACGTCAGATCTCCATTCTGCTTGAAATTGACCGCAGCGTTCGTCACGGTGCGCTCCGTGACCTTTTTGCCCTTGCTGATGACCAGCGAAACCGTTGCGCCGCGCGCTGCCGGTCTGCCGCCGGCGGGATTCTGCCGGATCACTGCACCCGATACCACGCTGTCGCTGTAATCCTCGGACACAGAGACCGCAAATCCGCGCTCTGACAGCGTATTTTCCGCGACACTGCGCGATTTTCCGGTCACATCCGGAATCTGGATCTGCTCGGCGCCGCGGCTGACGGTCAGGAGCACCTGATCGCCCTTTTTGCGCTGCGTACCGGCTGCCGGTGCCTGCGAAATAACCTGTCCCTTCGGAACAGTGTCGCTGTAAACCTGATTGGAAGAACCGACCGTAAAGCCGCTGCTGCGGAGCTGCGATGCCGCACTGCTCTCGGACTGTCCGGTCACATCCGGCACAGCCACAAGCTCCTCGCCCGTGCTGACCGTCAGCGTGACCGTATCGCCGGCAGAGACCTCTGTGCCTGCCGCGATGCTCTGCCGCAGCACAACGCCCGCAGAGGACGAACTGTGCTCATAGGCGGTCTCGGCGGAAAGCCCTCTGCCGCGCAGGAGCGAGACCGCTTCCTCCTCGGTCTTGCCGGTCACATCCGGCATCTCAAATGCCGCGGCGCCCTTGCTCACGACCAGCTTCACCGTCATGCCGGACGAGGCATTCTCTCCTGCGGGCGGATCCTGCGACATGACCAGTCCGGCGCGCACCGTGTCGCTCTCCGTATAGCTGATCTCCGCGGTAATGCCGCTGCTTTCAAGGATTGAAACGGCTTCGCTTTCCTCTTTATACTGAAGATCCGGCAGCTTCACCGTCCGGATCCCGAGCGAGACCGTCAGCTCGACTGTCCCGCCGCGCATCAGCTTTTCACCAGCCGCAACACTCTGCGACATGATGATATCCTTCTCATATTTTGTGCTGTATTCCTTCGTTTTTGCAGCGATCAGCAAGCCGTTTTCCTGTGCAATCTGCATCGCCTGCGTATAGGTCTTGCCCGTGAAATCCGGCACCGTCGCTTCAGCGGAATCTGTCGTCTTCTGCGGATCCATACCCTTTGAAACCGTCAGCCGGACTGTTTCACCCTTTGCAAGCTCCGTATCCGGCGCGGGATCCTGTGCCAGAACCGCGCCTGCGGCAAGCGCATCGCTGAACGCTTCCGTGATCTCGCAGAGGAATCCCGCTTCCGTCAGCTGACTGACGGCATCGTCGCGGTAGGTGCCGATCACATCCGGCAGGAGCCCTTTCTCTCTGCCGCCGCTGATCACCAGCTCCACGACCGAGTTCTGCTGCACGACCGCGCCGCCTTCCAGACTCTGCGAGAGGATCCGCTCGGCGGGGACATTGTGCGAATAGGTCTTGCCCGCGATCGCATAGAGCAGAACCGCATCCGAAAGCCGCTGTCCTGCTTCGTCGATCTCCGTATTCACAACAGACGGCACGCGGGACATGCCCTTCGGAACCGTGATCTCTTTTGTGATCTTGTTGCGGAAGCCGATCACGCCCAAGCCGAACAGCACGCTGACTGTCACGATCACCGCGGCAGCTGTCGGCAGCGCGATCTTCGCCCAGAGCGGCCACGAGAAGAAGTCTGTCGGCTTGATCTTTCCGCTGCGCCGTCTGACCGGTTCATCCGTTGTCAGCTCGCGGATCAGATCCGCGGCAGTCTGCGTTCTGTCCTCAATGCGCACATTCATCGCATTGAGGATCGCGTTCTGCCGGCTTTCGGGGACATCCTTTGTATACTTGGAGATCGGCGTCAGAATGTCCTTTTTCTTGTTCTCGAAATAGGCGCGCCGTTCCAGTGCATCCGGCGGAACTGCGCCCGTGATCATATGATACAGCACAGCACCGAGCGCGTAGATATCCGTATAGGCACCCTGATCGCCGCGGCTGCGGTACTGCTCCTCCGGCGAATAGCCCGGCTTGATGAGCACGGAAAGGCTCCGGCTGTGCGAGGTCGTTGCGAACCGCGCCGCACCGAAGTCGATCAGCTTCACCTTGCCGTCCGTCGTCAGAAAGATGTTGTCCGGCGCGATATCGCGGTGAATGACGCCGTCCGCATGCACAGCTTTCAGCGCCTCCGCGACCGGCAGGATCATTTCGATCGCCTTGTCATAGGGAATCTTCTTTTCGCGTTTCAGCTTGCTTTCCAGCGTTTCGCCTTCCAGCAGCTCCATGACGATATACGCCGTGCCGTTTTCCTCAAAGCTGTCATAGACGCGCACAATGCCGTCATCGGTATTGAACCGCGCAAGCTTTTTCGCTTCCTCATGGAACTTCTGCTTGCCGCTCTCAAACTGCTCCGCCTTTTTGCCGCCGAAGACCGTGACCGCTTTGCTGCCGATCGAGCGCGTTGAAAATTCGCTCGGCATATACTCCTTGACCGCGACCTTATGCTCCAGCACGGCATCCCAGCCGATATAGGTCACACCGAAGCCGCCCCAGCCGATCGCTCTGCCGATGATGTACCGCTCATGCAGCACCTCGCCCGGCTCCATATGGATCGCATTGCCGTCCTTTGTCCCGCGGACGAATCCGCAGTGCGGACAGACATCCAGTCCGTCATCAAACTGCTCCATGCAGCCCATGCAGAATTGGCTCATGCTCTCTTTACCCTCATTCCAGTTCAATTTGCAGAGAATCCGGATCCGCCAGAATCTCCGACATGTCGTTCTGATAGACCTCGCGGTAGACATCCAGTGCCGTCCGGTTGACCGGCAGTCCTGCCGACATATGCCGGATGTAGAAGAAATCCTGCGCGTTGTCGCTCAGCAGATATTCCAGAAAACGCTGCGCCGCCTTTTCCTCTGCCGGCACATCGCTTGTGCCGAGGCTCCAGCAGTTTATATAGGTGCCTTTCGCACCCGATGCGCGCAGAAGCTTATACTGTCCCGGCAGTGCGCTGCGCACTTCCGGAAACGCCGCGATCCCCGCAAGCAGAATATCCGCTTTGCCCTCATAGAACTGCGCTGCCGGTTCCGCCGGATAACGCCCTTCTGGATCGAACTGCGGGAACAGCGCGCGCTGCGCATCCGATGCAGCAGCCTTGCCGTCCGTGCCGAGCACCTCTCCGAGCTGCGCGATCTCTTTGCCGGAAAAGCTGTTGTCTGCGGTATTCAGATAGAACACCGGCAGCTCAAATCCCGCCGCGACCTTATTCTGTAAACGCATCTGCGCCGCTGCATCCTCCGAATAGAGATAATGCGGCAGATCCGTATGCTTCAAAACCGGCTCGACCGATGCCACAGCGGTCAGCAGTGACGTGTCGATGCCGTCCGACTGGAACAGCGCCGGCAGATTCCCGTATGCATCCGCCTCTGCAAGCTGCGATTTATAGCTCTCCGGCTGGATCGCCAGCAGTTCAATGGTCACATCGGGATAATTGCTGCAAAATTCGGTGCGGATCTCCTCCAGCGCCTTTTCAGCCTCCGAGCCGCTGCGGTACCACACCTGAAACGATGCCGGTTTCAGCGTATTGTTGCTGTGCTGCCGCAGAAATCCCGCCAGCACGCAGCCCGCACCGATCACGACAGCCGCCGCCGCGCCCGCGATGCCGAGCGCACGCACCCGCTTTTTCCGGCGGATCGTCTCCTTGACGGTCACGACCTTTTTTTCCTGTTTCAGGACGGCTTCGAGCTCCTCGACCGTCTGAAAACGGAGATGCGGCTCCACTGCCATTGCGCGCATGATCGCGTCGTTGAGATACTGCGGCACGGACGGTTCCAGCTCGATCGGCTCCTTCAGCTCATCCTTGATCTTGCGGTTCATGGATTCCTCCGGCTTCACGCCGGTCACCATTTTGTACATTGTTGCGCCGAGCGCATAGATATCCGTCCACGGTCCCTGCGTGCCGATCTTTTCATCCTGCTCGACATACTGCTCGACCGGCGCATAGCCCGGTTTCAGGATGACCGTCAGCAGATGATCCTGCGTTGCGGAAAACCGCGCCGCACCGAAGTCATAGACCTTGATCGAATCGTTCAGACAGAGATAGATATTATCCGGCGAGATATCGCGGTGGATGATGCCGTCTGCATGGATCGTTTTCAGCGCATTGCAGACATTCAGCGCAATGTCCGTCGCCTGATCTGCGGAAAGCTTCTCCGTCCCGTTTGTTGCGGTCTCCAGAAATCCCGCAAGATCAATGCCGTCCAGATATTCCATGACGATATACGCGGTTTTGTTCGCCTCAAAATAATCGAACACATTGACAATATTCTTATGCGACACATAGCGTGCCGTCATGCGCGCCTCATCGAGAAAGCGCTCCAGACCGTACTGGTATTCTTTCAGGCGGCTGCCCGTGAACAGCACGACCTGCTCGGTTCCCGGCACGCGGTTGACCGCGCCGTTCGGGAAATATTCCTTGATCGCGACTGTGTGCTCCAGCTGCCGGTCATACGCCTTATAGGTGACGCCGAAGCCGCCGAATCCGCAGACCTTTCCGATCAGATAGCGGTCCTGCAGCAGCGTGCCTGCCGGCAGATGATTCGGCTCGCGGTGATCGCTGCCCGCGGCAAATCCGCAGTGCGGACATACCCCGCTGCCCGAATCGTAATCCTGAAAACAGTCATAGCATTTGACGATCATATTCCTGCTCACTCCATGCTTTTCTTATGATGCATCCGTGCTGTCCGGATAATCCTCCCAGCGGAACTGTTCGCCGCAGAACGGCACAAAAATCAGCAGCGTATCGCCGACGCCGATCTTGTCATATGCGGAAAGCGCGGTCGGCGCCAGCAGCGGCGCATCATTGAGATAGGTGATGCCGGTGCTCTGTCCGGGCATCAGATAAAAGGTTCCCTGCTTCGGCTCAAACATGACCGCCGCATGATGCTCCCGCGAGACTGCGGGATCGTCCTTCAGCACGATATCCATTGCAAGCGATCTGCCGATGAAATTCTGTCCGGCTTTGAGCGTATAGCCCTCACCTTTTCCGCAGCCCTTCACGCTGACCAGCCAGCCGACGACCGGCTCGCTGCCGCTGAAACGGTAAAATGCAACGGTCTTGCCGCTGCCTGCGGGATTCGTTTTCTGTACCGCGGCAACTGCGGATGCAAGGCTTCCTGCTGCGGGCGCTTCCGGCTCCGGTACAGCGGGAGCAGCCGGTTCCGGAGCAGGCTGCGGTGCAGGCTCCGGCATGACAGGCTGCTGCATCTGCGGCGGTGCCGGCATGACCGGTGCGGCAGGTGCAGGCGGAGCGGGCGGTGCCGGCGGAACGGGCGGAACAGGCGGTACCGGCGCTGCATTCTCCTTTTTGCCGAACAGTCTGTGCATCAACCCGCCGTGCTTCTGCGGCTCTGCGGACTGCACAGGCGGCTCCGGTACAGGCATTGCTGCGGGAACCGGCTGCGGCGGCACAGGGATCCCCTGCACGGGCACTTCCGGCACAGGCATTTCCGGTTCGGCGGGTATCTGCGGCTGAACGGCAGGCTGCTGTGCGGCGCGCCGGTTGATCTCCTCCAGCGACAGCGTTTCGCCGCCCGTGCGCTCCCGCCGGATCACCGTATGCTGCGGTACAGAAGGCTTGACGCCGCTCTGCTTCATGCGCAGGCATTCCGGACACTCACTGTATACATCCCCGTCATAATAATGCCGGATCTCTCCGTTGCAGCGTACCAGTTTCATAATTTGACATCCCCTTTATCAAGATACTGCATCAGCATCCAAGTTGTATTATCCCGCAGTTCCGACGGCACCGCCGCAACTGCATCGAGCAGCGCTTTCATCAGCGCATCTGCATCCGTTCCGCTGCGGCGCACCGCTTCTGCGGGATCGGCTGCATGATACAGCCCGTCCGAGCAGAGCAGCAGCAGATCGCCGTTCTGCAGCGGAAACGGCTCCGTGTTCACATCGTACTGCCGGACGCCGCCGATGCCGAGATAGCTCGTCAGCGCGGCAGCCTTCGGGAGCTCGTCCGCATACTGCTGCTGTGTGATCGCGCCGTCTGAAAGCAGCGCATCCAGCATGCCGCGGTAATTGTGATCGGCAGTCGCCTGCACGACCTCTTTGCCGCGGATCAGATAGAGCCGGCTGTCCCCGACCGAGAACCATGTCAGCTGATCCTGCTCGATCAGCACAGAGACAACCGTTGTACCCGCGCCGAGCCTTCGTCCGGTCTCATCGCGCAGCTCATAGACCGCCTCATCCAGTGCATCAAGACAGTTCAGATAAAACTGCGCATGCACAGAAAGGTCATCCTTCTGCTGATAGGCAGCCGTCAGCGCACTGGCAGCGGTCTGGCTTGCCGCCGTTCCGCCGCGCATCCCGCCCATGCCGTCACAGACCGCCGCAAACACGCTGTCCTGCTGCGCTGCGACCGTAAAGGTATCCTCCTGCGACGCTCTGCCGCCGATATCCGTATGCACCAGCACATTGACAAGGCGCTGCCCGCAGACATACTGCTGCGATTCATATGCAAGTTGTTCCATTGCTTTCCACATCCGTTCAGAGCCGCACTGCGACCGCTGTATTATTATCCATATCTGCGCCGATGCCGTTCCGCTGCACTTCCTCCTGCATCATGCGGAGCCATTCTGCGGCGGTTTTGCTTTTTTTCAGATATTTGCACATCATTTTTTCGGTGATGAACTCCCAGAAGCCGTCCGAGCAGAGCAGAAATGCCTGACATTTCTCCAGCGGACGCGGCTCGCTGCATGCATAGCGCTGCGTGCCCCATTCGCAGCCGAGCACCCGCAAAAGACGGTTTCTGTCCGGATGCTGCCGGATCTGCTTCTCCTTGATCTCGCCCATCAGCACAAGCATCTGCGGCACACTGTGATCCAGCGTGCGCAGAACGATTTTATTTTTATAGAACAGATAGAGTCTGGAATCGCCGATATGCGCCCAGACTGCCGACCGTGCATCCGTCATCAGCACGACCGCTGTTGTTTTCATTTCTGATTCGGCATGCAGCGCCTCCTGCTCCTGCAGGAGCCTTGCCTGTGCCGCTTCCATCGCAGCCGCAAGATATTCCGCATCTGCGGACGATGCATCCTTCAGCTCTGACAGGATCGTTTCCACTGCCATACCGGATGCGACCTCACCTCTGCCATGTCCGCCAAGACCGTCGCACAGCACAAAGCACGAGACATCGCCGTGCTGCTCTGCCCGCGCGCAGTCCTCATTGATCTGCCGGTTCCCCGCCGCGGAATATACCGCAAAATTTGTATGATCCATACATCACACCGTCCGGTTCTCCGATGCATCCGCCCGCAGTTTTCCGCGCCGGCACACCGGATTCTCATAATAGTAAAAATTACAATTATCTTTTCAATATACCACTTGCAGCGGGTGGGCTGCCCCATCCGCTGCAAATGCGTTCTGATTACTGTTTGAATGCAGACTTGTTGCCGACGCCGCTTTCGACATTCGCCTTCAGCGTGGTATCGGTCTTCTCATAGGTCTGCGCAGCATTATCCAGAAATGCCGCAAAACGCTCGACCAGCTTCAGGCAGTTGTCCATGCTGCCGTTCCGGAAGAAATCGAAACGGGATGCGAGCTCCGAGAGTGCCTCGGATTCGTTGTTGCTGTCGATTGTCTGCATGATGCGCTTGATCTCATCGACGCTGTCCAGAATATTCTGACGCTCGGTGCGGAAAGACGCCGCGGTGCTCCGCAGATCACTGTACGAAATATTGATTGCCATGTTCCGGTACCCCCTTAGATCGAATGGATGTCCCGCGCCTGTGCGGAAAGGTCGGATTCTGCGCTCTGGAAGGCAGCCTTGATCGCTTCGAGCTCTGCGCCGTAGTCCTCCAGAATGGTCTTTGCCTCGTTGAAGTCGCCCTCATAGCTCTTGAGCTTGTTCGAGAACGCGCGGCTGTCATCCGAAACATAGCCTCTTGAGGTCAGCTCCTCCGTCATGCTGAAAAGCTTGCGGAATGCCTGCTCAAACTTCGCCTTCTGCGATTCGATGTCGCGCTGACCGTTGATCAGGTCATCATAGTTGACATTCAATGCCATAATCGTATCCTCCTTGATTTTTATATCACACCGGAATCGGTGTTATATCAACCGATCTGGTGTTGATATCCTGTTCTGCGCCGTCAGATCAGAATCAGACGGGCGCCGTTGCCGATTTGCAGCGCGGCGATCTGCGCATTCTGTGCGAGCACTCTGCCGCTGCTCTTGTCGATGAGCACCTGCTCTTTTCCCGCGCGGTACAATCCGTCCGAGAGCGTTTCCAGCATGCCGGACAAGGTCTCTGCGACTTCGCCCGCCTTTGCATGCACCGGAATGCGCACCTCAAACGTCCGGCTTGCAGCAGGCAGCTCCACGCGCACCAGAATCTGTTCCTCTGTGCTCATTGTTCAGCCCCCCGTTCCTGCTCCGGATCCTGCACCGGAATCTTCATCAGCTCGGCTTTGGAATTGGCGATCACAAATGCAAAATCATCCGGAATCGCGTCCTTCTGCACATTGCTGCACTGGATCCGGTAGCACCGGTTCAGTCCGCTGCCGATCCAGACCGCATCGCGCTCCGTGACCTGCCTGCGGTACCAGTCCGCAGTGTTGTAATCGCTGAGCGCAGCGCCGCGGTCAAAGATCAGCACCGTCAGCTGATACTCCGGCTTTCCAAATTCCAGCACGCTTTCCAGCTTCTCTTTGCCGTCTGCCGATAATCTGCCGAAGATCTCCGACAGGCTGTCCAGCACGATGACAAGCGGCTCGGGCTGCGGCGGCGTTTCGCCTGCTTTGACCGCATCGACATAGCGGTTGTTGCGATCCAGCGTCAGCTGATAGAGCTGCACGGTCTGCGCTTCGAGCTCCTCCGCAGAGACTGCATATGCCGTTTTCTGCCGGAATGCGCTGTACTGCGCGCGCGGATCAAAGACCATGCAGGAGATCTGATTCGCGTCCGTCAGGCAGGCGATCAGATTTGCCGCATAGTCCGCATGCGTACCGGATGCAGATGCCGTCAGCCGGATAAACGACCGCGACAGATCCAGTATGCAGGGCGCCGTGCTGCTCTCGTACAGTCCGACCGGTACGCGCAGGCTGCCCGCCTCCGGACGGAATCTTTCCAGCAGAACGGCAGTCGTCACATGCTCCGGCAGCACCGGGATCGCTCTTGCCCGCGGCTGCGATGCCGGATATGCCGCTGCGAGCTGCCGGCTGAACTGCTGCATCGCGTCCGTCGGATTGCTCTGCGGCGCGGTGACATGCGCCGTCTGAAATTCGAGGATGCCGTCGGCTGTCCGCACCATGCCGCGTCCAATGTAGTCCGACGGAACCATGCCCTCGGTCTTGCCGACAACATTGGAATACTCCGCTTCGTCGCTGCTTTGCAGGATCAGCTTCTGCGGGAAGCAGGACACCAGCTTATAGCGCGCGCCGAAGGAACCCGTCCGCGAGATAACCGTGAAAACGCCGTATTTGCTGCCGTTTCGTGCAATACGGATCAGCGTGTTCATCTTGTCCTCGCAGGCTTCCTCGAATGCGGTGATATTGTTGATGACCAGCACGATCGCCGGATCCTTTTCATCCGCAATGCGGTTATATGCCGCATGATCGCCGCCTGCATCCACATAGCGCTTGCGGCGCTGCTGGATCTCGCGGCTGAGCATTTGCAGCAGCTTGTCGATCTTTTCGGTCTCGTCGATCAGCACCACGCCGCCGACCTGCGGTGCATCCGCAAATGCGGTCATGGTCTCCGCATCGAAATCCATGATGTACAGATTCAGCTCCGCCGCGGAATGCTCGCGCAGCAGCGAATAGATCAGCGTGGTCAGGAACATTGCCTTGCCGCTGCCGACTGCGCCGTAGACGATCAGGTTGCCCTCTTTTGTCAGCGGAGCGGTCATCAGCAGCCGGCTCTGGTTCTTCGGATCGTCCAGCTCACCGACGACCGGATCAAGCACAAACGGCTCTGCCGTATGCCCGTAGGTTTGCAGCAGTGTCTCATACTGCATCTCCGGATCGACCGGATCCTGCCAGAGCTTCGGCACGGAGATCTGCTCCTCTGCCGCGATCCGGCTGATGAATGCGGTGATCGCATCGACCTGCTTTTTGTACTGCGGCTTTTCGCTCTCGCCGGCAGGTCTGACCTCGCGGGAGATCACGGTTCTGCCGATGTTGTCGATCACGGAGATCTGTGCGGACGCATTTGCCTGCGCATCCGCCTGCTCAATATACGGCGCGCCCGCCCATGCGGACTGCCCAAGCTCAAACAGCTCGTTGTAGCCGACCTGTAAATAGAATCTGCCCGTCTGCACAAGGCTTGCCGCATCCGGACGGTTCAGCATGCGCTGGCTGTCATCCTTGGTCTGCACCTTCAGGCAGACCTTGAATTTGCTGTTCGACCAGATCTGATCGTCCACCACGCCGTCCGGCTTCTGTGTTGCAAGGATCATGTGGACGCCGAGGCTTCTGCCGATTCGCGCAATGCTGACCAGCTGCTCCATGAACTCCGGACGCTGCTGCTTCAATTCCGCAAACTCATCCGAAATAATGAACAGATGCGGCATCGGATGCTCGGCAACACCGCTGCGGTAGAGCTTCTGATATTTGTAGATGTCGATATTGCTCTCACCGATCTTCGCGGAAAGCGCAAGAAATGCCTCCTGCCGGCGGGCAAGCTCACTGCGGATCGAGACCAGCGAGCGGTTGACGCCTGCGCCGTCCAGATTCGTGATGATGCCGACCGTATGCGGCAGATGCTCAAAGGTCTTTGCCATGCCGCCGCCCTTGTAGTCGATCAGCACGAACGCGACCTCATGCGGATGATAATTCACCGCCATGGAGAGAATATAGGTGATGATAAATTCGGATTTGCCCGAACCGGTCATGCCCGCAACGAGTCCGTGCGGACCATGAATGTTCTGGTGCAGATCCAAAAGGAACAGATTGCCGTGCGCATCCCGTCCGACCGGCGCTTCCAGCGACATTGTCGGATCGTGGTTCTTCCAGCGCTCCATAATGTTCAGGTGGTCGATCTTGCGGACATCGAACATGCTGAGAAAATCCACGCGGTCGGGAATCGTTCCCGCCGTACCTGCCGTATTCAGCCGCAGATTCGACAGAATCGCGCAGACATCCGCAAGCGGATACTGTCCGGCGTCCTGCTCCATATTGAAAAACAGCGTTTTTTCCTGCAGATTCTCTTTTTCGAGGATGTAGGCATCCGCGGTATCCGCATAGATCACGCGGCTGCATTCCTTCGGGATTTCACGCAGCTCCTCTGCCGAGAAGATCAGCGAAAAGCCGAGATTCTGCTGCCCTTCCAGCACCTTGCGCAGAATGCCTGCGGAGACCGTCAGCTTCGGATCGGTCGCGACGACCACATAATACGGCGTCCGCTGCGGGGCGGATTTATCCCGCGATGCAAACAGCGCCGCATCGTATTCCGCTTCCAGCGCGATCGAGATCTCCTTGATCTCATTGTCGTTGACGCCGAAATAGCGCAGTCTGCGGTCATTGTCCCAGAGATGCGGCAGTGTGCGGAACATGTCAAATTCCCCTGCATCCTCCTCCGAGAGCAGCAGCACCAGCTTCACATAATCATAGCCGTACAGCGTGACGATCTGGATCATCAGATTGCGGAGCAGCTGATTCCGCGCCGCTCTGCTGCCGTTGATGCCGATGACATCATTCGTATACAGCGAGAGCGTGACCGGCACATCCGTCAGCACGCGCGGTTTTGCGAGCAGACGCTTCATCTCCCCGATCAGCGGATCGTCGATCAGCGAGATCTTTTCCTGCGGGATCTGCACCTCGCCGATCATCGGCAGATCGCTTGTGCCGAGCCGCAGCCGCAGAAATTCATCGTCATATGCCGACCGCTCCCAGAGCTGCCGGTCACTGTTCACAATGCGTTCGATGCATGCCCGCACCGAGATATAATTCGTATTGAGCGCCTTGCTCTGCGCAAAAAGCGACTGGTCAAGGATCTGCGCCTGCCCGTCAATGTAGCTGCGGTAGATCTCCAGACGCTTCTGCTCACGCGCATCGCGTTCCTTTTTATGCTGCCGGCGCGCCATCAGCGGCCACAGTACCGAGCCGCAGAGCATGCTGCACGACATGACAATGGACGGGATCGCCGCGGCGACATTCCCCTGCCCGACCGCATGATTGACCGCGAACAGTGCCGTCGTCATGGATGCAAGTCCCATTGTCAGCGACGGGCCGAGCGTCAGGTAGAGCGGCATCTCATCGGGCGACTGCTTCTGCGGCGGCATCTCGACCTGAATTTCGCACGGAACGACCGGTGTCCGGAACTGCGGCGACCGTGAAAATGTCCGCAGCACATCCGTTTTCTCCGGCAGATTCTCCGGTGCAGGTGCCTGATACGGCAGCAGCGCGCGGGGATCCGGCGTGACACTCTGATCGGGATTGTTCAGCGCGATAAAATCCGTTCCGATGATGATTTTCATGCCCATGACCGAAATCACATCACCGGCGGACAATTTCTGCTCCTTGATGCGCAGATGATTGACAAATGTGCCGTTCGTGCTGTTCGTATCCGCAACGGAAAAGCTGCCGTTTTCTCTGCGGAGCACGGCATGCGAACCGGAGATCATCGGATTGCTGCAGCGGATCTGACAGTCTGATGCCTTGCCGATTTTCAGCGTATCTGCGCCGTTTGCAAGGCGGTATTTCGTAAAGGCTGCGCGGTCGGGCGTATCCGGTTCCGTATACAGATAGGCATACTGATTCAGCGCGACCAGCGCGATTTTATGAAAGCTCTGTTCGGTGAGCACGCAGGACGGGATCACGGCGCTGTCTGCATCCAGAACGGCTGCCGTATCCGTCGAGAGCACGCACCAGTTTCCGTCCGCTGCCTCAATGCTCAGCAGCTTTTCATTTTCCGGATGGTACGCCGCACGCAGCCAGTACTGACCGCTGCGGGACGCCGGCAGGCTGATCGTGTGACAGCCCTCCTGCGTCATGAGCGTTACAAACATACATGCCTCCCGTCTTTGCGGTTACATCATCATCGGTTTTTCGGTCACAACAGGCGAAGCGCTTTCGCTGACGCTGACTGTACACGAGAAGCGATATCTGCCGTCCGCAGTCCTTGCGATGATGTTGGCGACACCCTGCGCGATCGCAATGACATTGCCGTTGTTATCGACCGCCGCAATAGATGTATCGTCCGAATCCCAGAGTACATCCGCCTCCGTGACGCCGTTCGGCAGCTCGGAGAATGTCAGCTTGAATCCGGTACCGGGCTTCATGGTGAGATAATCCTTGTTCAGCTTGAAGTTTCCGGTTGCCGGCAGCGTGACGAGCGGCGCATCCGGCTTCTGCTCCGTGACGCGGATCAGGCAGGTCGCCTGCTGGTACGAATCCTTTGTGCGGAATGTCACGAGGATATCGCCCGCTTCCTTTGCCGTCACCTTGACCACAGAGGGATCGTCCCCCTCAAGGCTCAGATACGATTTGAAGGAACCGCCTGCGCCGAGATTATACGCAAACTGCGTGAATTTTGTCCACGTATTCGGCACGAGGATTCTGGAATTATCGAATGTGACAGGCGATTCCAGACGGAGCTTGTTCAGTCCGACGATCACATCCTTTGAGACAGAATAGCGCGTCGGGATCTTCGTAATGCGGATCTCTGCCGATTCACCGACCGCCAGTTCCAGATTTCCCATGTTCAGCTCCAGCGACTCGCCCGCGTCCATGCCCTTTTTCTGCAAAGACTGCGTGCCTGCGGTACACTGACTCACCTGCTTGAACGTCAGTCCCTCAAAATGTCCGTAGCTGAATGTACCGTTGTCCTTATTCAGCATATCGAATGTCTTGCTCTCGTCAAATTTGAAGAAACTCGCGCCGACTTTTATCTTGACGATGCCGTATAGCTTCACGTCGGTACACAGCAGCGGGATCGTGTACTGCTGATCCGTTCCGTCCGCCGTGACCTCGATCTTGTTCAGCTTGCCAGCCAGATTGAGACCGACGCCGAGATCCAGCTCCGCATAGCCGCCGCCGACCTTTTCGCTGACAACCACAAGCTTCAGCGAAAGCGGAAGCGTCAGCTCTGCGATCAGTTCGCCCTTGATGTCCGTGGTGCGCTTGCCTTCCTCATGCACCTTTTGCAGACTGCCGTTGCGGAGCTCCATGCCCTTTTCGATGCCGGATGTCTTGATGTTGATGCTCACTTCTCCGGTCAGGGAGACTTTCATTTCGACCTTGAACACCAGATTCAGCAGCGGCACGCCCGTCGGCACGACCACCTTGAACAGCGTCGCCGATGCCTCTGCGCCGAGGCTGCCCGTGAGCTTCACGGTCTGGTCGAACGACACGCTCGATTTCAGATACTTGACGCCGTAAGGGATATGCAGATGCTTGCTTTTTTTCACTTCCAGCGCATTGTGGAACGAAATGTTCTCGACACCCAGCGTAACACTGCCCGCACGGCTCAGCGAACCCTTGAGGTCATCTTTCAGACTGTAATCGCGCGTCAGCATGCCGCCGATCTTGGATTTATCCAGCTTGGCAGCGTTTTCTTTCTCCTTGTCAAGCTGTTCGAGATACTGCTTGATCGCGGAACCTTTACCCTTTTCCAGCTTATTATTGCCGCCGCTCTTTACTTTCGATTCGACTGTGATCTTGAAGCCGCGCGGTGTCATGGAGACCTTTGCCGTCAGCTTGTCCGTGATCGGCACCGAGAACGAATCCGTGATGAAGCCGTCATCGAATGTCTTTTCGACATGCATTTCCTCCAGCGGCACGATCTCTCCGCCGCGTCCGCTGCCGAGTGTTTCCGCAAGCGGCAGACCTGTCCGTGAATCAAATCCGGTGAATGCGGTCGGTTCAACGCCTGCTCCCGCATCCGCTGCGCTGCTGTCAAAGCGGATCGGATTGTCATTTTCATCGAGCAGCGTCAGCTCATTGAACTGCGGCTCGACATTTTCGCGGTAATCCATCTCCCCGAAGATATCGAGCGGCGTGACGCCCTCTGTATCGCAGCTGTATGTCCCGTCCGGCAGCTTCGTGATCGTGACGATGCGCGCTGCCTCCATGCCGGTAATGCTGTTCTCATCCGGAAAAACCGTGACGGTACCCTCCGAAAAGCCCAGCGCCGCCGGATCGTCCATCGTCATCGTTCCGCTTGCCGCATCATACGAAAAATGCTGATCCTTCAGAAGCTTTGCCTGCTCCTGCACATAGGACGCATCCGGCTCGAATTTGCCGTCTTCGGTCTCCGCGATCGTCGAAACGCCCGCAAGATCGACCACGCCCTCCTGCATCGTATAATCATAGACCGCATCGTCAAAGCTCATGTCCGCCCAGTAACGGTATGCATCCTCCAGACAGATCGACGCATCCACATAGAGGATCTCCTCCGCCGGACAGAATTTGTTCTGCTCATCCAGCGCCATGATGCCGTCATTGACGACCGTGCGCACCTGCTCCGGATACTTGCAGTCGCCGAGATCCGCGATCTGCATCGCGTCATCCGGATTCGCAAAGTACAGCGCACCCGCAAGCGTCACGGCGCAAAATTCTCTGGTCAGCTGATCCTTTGTATCCAGCGCCTCATAGTCCTCCGGCAGCACCTCCATGCTGACCGCAGTCTGCACGGCACTGTAATACGGATCATCCTGCGGCACAGATGCGAAATAAGGCTCCGATTCTGAATCCGGCGTAAAGCCGAACTTCTCATTCAGAATCTGAAGCCACTCTCCCGATGTAATATGCTCGCCGTAAATGCCGAGCGCAGAAGCATCCGTACCCTTGATGCCGCAGCCGCTGAGCAGCGAGCCAGTGAACGCCGATGTCAGCACCGCAGCCGTCAAAATTGCAAAAGATCTTTTCATGTTACCCACCCTAAAACCCGAAATAAGCACTTTCGGAAAATCATTATACTATAATATATCATTTTATCACATTCTCCGGTAAAAGTCAATTGTACTGTTCAATCAATGTTTTCCGAAAGAGGATACTACGGATTGTACACTTTATCTTGATTTTTACAAATTATTAGACAAACCTGACCGATCCTATGATAAAACGCCGTGATTCCGATGTTTTCGCGTATCGTGATACGCCGGCGGCACGCATCATTCTTCCGCATCCGCAAGCATCTGCTCCAGCAGCTCTGCCGCATCCGTGACGCAGCCGCGGCAGGAGCGCAGCGGCTTTCCGGTCAGACCGCCTTTCAGCTCGCGGCAAAGCGATGAACGGTTCATTTCTGCAAATTTCCGTTCCAGCTCGTCCGCGCGCGGATCGTCTGCGCCGAATCTGCGGCGGAGCACTTCCTGCGCAGCCAGCACTGCGCCGCATGTGCCCATTCTGCCGCCTGCCATCGGCGCTGCGATCTGTGCCGCCTGCGATTCCGAAAGCCCTGCTTTCTCATGAAATGCCCGCAGCACCGCCGCAGAACAGCTCATGAACTGCTTGTGATTTTCGATTGCCTGTTCCTTATTCTGCATACTGCGGCTCTCCTTGTCCATCATTCTCTGTGCCCCGAATCGAATTTGCAATGCGCCAGCAGGTTTCCGGTTCGGGAGCGCGGATCAGCACTTCATGCGATAAATTTCCGTTTTCTCTGTCAAACAGCTGCACATTGATTCGGCAGACATCTTCCTGCTGACCTTCCTGCGGCTTCATCAAATACACGAATCCCCTGTCGCCGTCTGAATTGATCAGATCCCAGCAGGCATCATACGGTTCTGTCAGTTCATCCTTGCCCTCTGCAAACAGCGAAAAAACATATGCCTGAAGCACATTATGCGCATTGCAGTCATCAAGCGTCAAATGATAGATCAGGTCATTGAATGCATACCAGTTCTGCGGCACTTCACAGCCGATCGACCTGCAGAAATATGCGAGCGCTTTTGCACTGGACTTTTGTTCCAGATCAGCAAGCATCAGTTCCCCGTAATCATAAGGTTCCATCATCATCACCGTAACATCTTCTGCACTGTTCGTGAAAATGCGGCTCTTTATGCTCTCCGGATCGCTGTCATCCTTCGCCTGCAAATCAGCGGGCATCATCAGCCGGATGCCGTCCCTTTCATAGGGTACGCCGTCGTCCGGTTCTCCCAGCGCGGCATACGGATACGGTTCCGCAGCAAATGCAAGCGAATCCGCATAATTCTTTTCACAGTTCCGCTTAATCAGCATCCCGCCGAGTGTAAACAGCAGAACACCCGCGGTGAGCACAATTCCGGATACGATCAAGATCATCTTGCCTGACTTCTTCATTTCCAAATACCTTTCATACAGGACTTTGTTTTATTATAACATGAATGACAGGCACGGTCAAGTTAAGATTTTCTGAACAGCGGGCGCGGAGCCCGCGCTGGCATTTTCCTTCGGGAACCGGCTGCGCGGACTGTCCCCGCATGCAAAATATACGCCGCTGTCCGCGGCTTCTGTTATGATACTTCGCCCTATGATATACCAATTGAAAAAATACACACTCATCCATTGCACTTTCTTCCGTAATGTGATATAATAAAGAAAATCTTCTGACAGGGGGCGCGGCATATGGAAGTGCTCGAAGGCATTCTCTCATTCTTTGTTGCGATTTTCGCCGGCATCGCAATCGGCATCGGCTTTGCGGTCAAAACGCTGATCTCTGTGCTGCTGTATCTGCTCGGCAATCTGATCGGACTGGTGTGCCCGCCGCTGCGTTACCGCATCCGCATGCGCTATCTGCTGCGCGACGCCGACCTGCCGAAGGACAGCCGCCTGCGGACAGGACTGTTCGCGCGCTATGAGATGAAGGGCGGCGCATCCGACAAGCCGTTCGCTGCGATGAAGCGCTGCATGAACGAATACAAACAGCAGAAAAGCCGCCGCTCCGCCTATTCCGGTCAGAGCGAGCTGAAAGAGATCTTCAGGCGCTTCGACCGGCTCTATGAGGGCTTTTTGAAGCAGTTTTATCTCGCTGCACAGACCGTACACTGGAAAAAGCTGGATCCCTATCAGCCGAATCAGCAGCCGGCGTTTGCGAATCTCGAAAAGGCGGTCAGGGGCATGGAAATGCTGCTGCAGGAGCATGAAAAAACGCTTTCCGGCGCAAACGGCAATGCAATGCCCGATGAAGCGGATCTCATGCAGCAGCTGGATTATCTCAGGGACTTCAATGCTGTGCAGGCAGAGGAAGCTGCCGGTCAGACACAGCAGATGCAGTGAGTCCGCAGAAAAGAGTTTCATTTATGGATCAACGCAAAGATTTTCTCGCTGATACACGCATTGTCGCGCTGCTCGCGTTTTTCAGCTGTGCACTCTGGGGCAGCGCGTTTTCTGCCGTCAAAACCGGCTATTCCATGCTCGGCATCCGGAATGATGCATGGGCAGATCAGCTGGCATTTGGCGGCATCCGCTTTGCCGTTGCGGGCATCATGGCGCTTGCATTCGGCAGCATCCGCGCGAAAAAGCCGCTCCTGCCGAACCGCCGCTCGATGAAAAAGATCTGCATCATCAGCCTGTTTCAGACCGTGCTGCAATATTTCTGCTATTACATCGGGCTGGCGCACACGACCGGCGTCAAGGCGTCCGTTCTGGTCGGCATGAACGTGTTTCTCGCGATCCTCATTTCTTCGCTGCTGCTCCGGCTCGAAAAGCTGACCGCGCGCAGCATTTTCGGCTGCACGGTCGGGTTTCTCGGCATCATCCTCATCAATCTGAACGGGCTGACCGGCGGTCTGCGGTTTCAGCCGCTCGGCGACGGCATGATTTTGCTCTGCACGGTCGCAAGCGGCTTCTCCTCGGCATACATGAAAAAGCTCTCCGGCGGCGAGGATCCCGTGCTGCTGAGCGGCTGGCAGTTTCTGCTCGGCGGGATCGTGCTCGCGGGGATCGGTTTTCTCGGCGGCGGACATCCTGGACATTTCACGCTGCCCGCATTCCTGCTGCTGCTCTATCTCGCGTTCATCTCGGCGGCGGCTTACTCGGTCTGGGCAATGCTGCTGAAACACAATCCGGTCTCAAAGGTCGCAGTGTTCGGGTTCATGAATCCGGTCTGCGGTGTTGTGATCTCCGCGATCGTGCTGCATGAATCCAATGTGCTGAACCTGAGCTTTCTGACCGCGCTGCTGCTCGTCTGTGCCGGCATTGTCATCGTCAATCTGCAAACAGAGCGGAAAACATCCGCCGGAACCGGAAAAAAGGAGTGATCGTCATGCATGATGTCTACGAAACATGTCCCGTGTTTGACAATGCGCATTTTACGCTGCGCTTCGTGCGAAAAGACGATGTGAATGATCTTCTGGAAGTTTACAGCGATAAACATGCGCTGCCCTTCTTCAACAGCGACAACTGCGACGGAGATAACTTTTACTATCCGGATCCGGAACACATGCGATCGGCAATTGATTTCTGGATTCGCTCATATGAAACAAAATGGTTTGTGCGATGGGCGATCATTGACAAAACAATTGCAAAGGCGATCGGAACGGTCGAAATGTTTCACCGGACAGCGGATGACGATTTTGACGGCGCCGGCGTACTGCGCCTTGATGTGCGAAGCGATTATGAAAAAGCGGAGATCCTGCACGAACTCTTTTCGCTGTTCATTCCGGCGGCGTATGACCTGTTTGACTGCACCGAGATCATCACCAAGATTCCGGTTTATGCGGTGGAACGCGCTGCCGCAGCGCAGAAATACGGCTTTGCGAAATCAGACAGCTGTCTGATCGGCACAAACGATCGCCATGCTTACAACGGATACTGGACGATGAAAAAGAGTAAATCCTGATCTCTGTTCATGAGCTGACAAAAAGCCCCGAAGTGTTTTTGTGAATCACTTCGGGGCAATTTTATATTATATAATGGGATTCTTAAGGGCTAATAGCCCTTAAGCGGGAGTTTGAGGGCAGCGCCCTCATTCTTGGATCCGTCGGAGACACATTTTATGCGTTGTTCCGCGCGGGACGCGGCGATGTGACGACCGGCTGGATCAGCACCGAATCCTTGTTCTGGATCGGCGCCAGACCGTACATGTCGCCCAGCTCGCGAATGATTGCGGCGGCGCATGCCTGCATATGGTTCGCATTCGGCAGCGTCCGCACACCCGCATCCAGATCGCGGTACATGAACCGCCGGATCGCGGTCTTGCCCGACATCACACCGGTCGTGATCATGCAGTCTCCGAACAGCTCGATCTGGATCAGCCGGCGCTCGGATTTTTCCATTTCGCCGCGGATCAGCGTCAGCAAAGCCTGTAACAGCACTGTGCTTTCGTATTCGTCCGCAAGCTGCTCCACATGCTCCTGCATCTCCTTTTCCGCCTGCCGCGAAAACGGATTGTCAAAGAACGGACTGCGCGTCACGGCGTTGTATTTTTTCGCGTAATCCTCTGCGGAATCCGGCTTGATCTCTTTCAGGATCCGGTAGAAATTGCGGTGGATCTTGCGCTGGACCTTCGGCGCATAGCTCTGCGACATATCTATGATTTTCAGCTCTTTCAGCGCATCGCAGTCCGCAAACGCGCTGTCGCCGATATTCATGACCAGATTCGTCATCGTGACCGATTCGAGATTCCGGCAGTTCCGGAACGCCTCGGCACCGATCTCCCCGACGCCGGACGGCAGAACGATCACATGCAGCGATTTGCAGTCCTCAAAGGCATGCGCGGAGATGACGTTGACATCCGGCGGAATGCTGATCTCACGGAACACGCCGTAATATTTATGCAAAACCTGAAATCCCGTGCCCGCTGCCAGCGCAAACATCGGCTCAAACCGGATATTGTGCGCCTCGGCATAATCCGCAGCTTCGGAATGATGCATGCCGTAGATCACGAGAGAACTGCTGTGCTTTTCAAACGCATCCTCTGCGATCTGATTGACACGGTTCGACAGGAACAGATACCGCAGCCCGCTGCACAATGCAAATGCCTGCTTCTCGATCCGCGAGACCGAATACGGCACAAACAGCTCGGTGAGTCCCGACGAACGGAACACCTTTTCGCCGATCTTGATGATGCCTTCCGGCAGCCGGATCTGCTGCAAGCCCGCGCAGTACTCGAACAAGCCCATGCACAGCTCTGTCAGCTTCTCCGGCAGATGCACCTCGGAAAGCTGCTTGCATCCGCTGAACGCATAGGCGCCGAGATAGGCAGTCCAGTTCGGCAGATTCACACGCGCAAGGCTGACGCAGTTCTGGAATGCGCAGTTCTTGACTGTCTCCAGATTCTCCGGGAACAGGATCTCCCGCAGCTTCATGCAGTTCCGGAACGCAGACGAGCCGATCACCTTGACGCTCTTGCCGAATTTGATGCGTTCGAGATATTCGCAGCCGAAAAATGCACTGTCGCTGATCGCGGTGACCTGCTCCGGCACGATGTAATCGCGCTCGCGTCTGCCCGCAGGATATTGCAGCAGATGCTTGCCGTCATAATCGAACAGGACGCCGTCCTCTGTGCGGAACGAATAGGATCCCTCGCCGACCGAAAATGCCGTCAGGTGCGAGCAGTCGTAGAATGCATCATAGCCGATCTTCTCGATCGGGCAGTCGAAATCTACGGTCGTCACGCTCCGGCAGCCGGAAAATGCGCCGGTGCCGATCTGGGACAATGCCCCGCGGAAATGCAGCGATCTCATCGAAATACACCCGCGGAATGCTTCGTTATTGATGACGCGCAGAGAATCCGGTATCCGCACCGCTTCGAGCGAAACGCAGTTCGCGAACGCGCGCTCCCCGATCCGCAGCAGCCCGTCCGGCAGATACACCGTGCGCACGGTTCGGCTGCCTTCAAAGGCGCTGTTGCCGATGCGCGTCACACCGTCCGGCACGGTCACCTGCTCATCGCTGCCGCTGTATCGCATCAGCACGGTGCCCTGAATGACAAAGGCGCGGCTGTCCGATTCGGTGCGCGGCACAGAAGACTGTGCATCCGGCTCCGGCGTTCTGCGGCGCAGATCCTTGTCATACGGAAATGCCGGAAAACGCGGCATCTCAAAGACTGCACGCGCGATCTTCGGCTGCTCCGGCTCGACGGTCAATTCGGGTTCCGGTTCTGCAACCGGCTTCTGCTCCGCGGTCAATTCGGGTTCCGGTTCAGCGACCGGCTCCGGCTCCGCAGTCAATTCGGGTTCCGGTTCTGCGACCGATTCCGGCTCGACGATTGCTTCGGGTTCCGGTTCTGCGACCGGCTCCTGCTCCGCAACCGCTTCGGGTTCCGGTTCAGCTGCCGGTTCCGGCTCCGCAACCGCTTCGGGTTCCGGTTCTGCTGCCGGTTCCGGCTCCGCGGTCAGTTCGGGCTCCGGTTCAGCGACCGGTTCCGGCTCGGCGATTGCTTCGGGTTCCGGTTCAGCGACCGGCTCCGGCTCCGCAACCGCTTCGGGCTCCGGTTCTGCGACCGGTTCCGGCTCCGCGGTCAATTCGGGCTCCTGCTCTGTGACCGGCTCAAAATCATCTTCCTGTACATTCACCGCGAAAAATGCGGCTGTGCGGCGATATCCCGCTGTCTGCATCGGATCCGGCTCTGCTCCTGCCGGATCAGATAGCCCCGATTCGGCTTCCGACTCCCGTCCGGTATCTGCCGCCTGCGCGGGTTTTTTCCGGTAAACCAGATCTTCCAGCATGCATTCCGCCGTCTGATAACGCTCGGCGGGATCGTAGGCACATGCCTTGCGGATCACTGCCGCAAATGAATCCGACACATTGTTCAGCGCCGGGAACGGATCGCCGTTCATGCGCTTTTCCCACGCTTCATCCGGATCGCATTCCTTCTCAAACGGCAGATACATCTCATTCATCAGCTGATACAGGCAGATGCCCAGCGAATAGATATCCGCCTGCGGTGTGAATGCCGCGCCCTTGCCGCAGCAGATCTCCGGCGCGGAATAGGCATCTGAATCAGAAAGATTCCGCATGACGCCCGCACGCTTTACCGGCTGAAAACCGCCGAGCTTTGCCATGCCGCTGCCGGAAAGATAAAGCTTGTCCGGCTGCAGATTCCGGTGCAGGGTGTCATGCTCATGCGCAAATTGCAGCGCCGTGCAGATATCCTTTGCAAGCCGCCGGACCTGCGCTTCCGTGCAGGCATAGGAACGCGCGCGGATCAGATCCGTCAGGCAGTCCAGCTGCTCCGTGCGGATCAGATAGGCATAGCCTTCCAGACTGCCGCCGCTTTCGATCTCCCGCAATTCTTCATCCTGATAGGTCACGATGTTCGGGCATTCGCGCAGACTGTAAAGCAGATCGGATTCCTGCTCGGCGCGCTCCTTTGCCTTCGTGATCTGCGCCTGCTTCTGCTCCTCATTGAAATATGCGCGCGATGCCGTCAGCGGTACGACTTTCAGCACCGCCGATTCTGTCCGGTTCATGCGTCGGGATTCCAGCCGGAACAGCAGCCCGTCCGGCGCGGATGCCAGTTCCTCTTTGATCTCCCACCTGCCCCAAAGCGGCTGCGGGAGCTGCTCGATCATCCGGTAAAGCGAATCTGTACGGATCATATGCCACATCCTGCCTTTATTTTAGATTTGGGATTCCGTGATTGAGATATCGGGATCTGCCCCAATACTATTTTATTATACAATGATTCGATTTATTTGTCAATACTTTTTGTACGACAGGAATGAGGGGATCACCGAAAAACGGGAACATTCCGCAATCAGAATGCTCCCGTTTCCGCAATTTCCGATCCGGCTGCAAGCAGACTGTCCCAGTCTGCTATACCGCCGGAAAGCTTATTTTCCGTGTAATAGCGCAGGATCAGCTGCGAATCTGCTGCCGTCACCGCACCGTCGCCGTCCACATCGCTGGCGCGCGCAGAGATCGTTCCGAGCAGCGGCGCATTGCCCGCAAAGCGCTCCGTGTAATCCTGCAGCACGATCTGCGCATCCCTGACCGTGACCGCGCCGTCCCTGTCCGCATCGCCTTTCAGCCCGCCGATGTGCTCGAACATATCCCCGATGCCGGAATCCAGCCCGACAGCCGAGCGGTAAAGCCCGAAGCGGCACGGGCTGTAACTCGTGATCTGCGTTGCCTTTGTGAACTGCCCCGCATTGCCCTTTGCCCAGCGCGTAAACCATGTATACTGCTGCGAATTGTGGCAGCTGTATGCCGCAATGCTCACCTGATACGCGGTTCTGCCGCCGTAATGTTCCAGCGGCGTGTCATAGTTCATCACGAGCGGATTCTGCGCCCAGAGATGCAGATAGGTTTTCGGCACATCCCAGACGCCCCAGCGCTGCGCACTCGCCGGATAGGACGCCGCGTCCGCCGAAACATTCAGCGCCCGCATCAGTGTATCCGTGTTCAGGCGGTGCTGTCCGTGCCCGTATTCGCCGTTGACGTCATGCCCGACAACGACTTCCGGCTTGAACCGCCGCAGCATCTCCACCTGATAGGATACCAGCGTGTCATACGAATATCCCGCTGCTGCGAAATTATTCTTCGCACCGGCAAGCGAGGTCGAATACTGATCCGGAAATCTGCTGAGCGCCGGATAGGTGTGCAGCCCAGCCGTCCAGAGCCCGTTGAGCTGCTCATGCAGACGCATCGGCTCGCCGTTGTGCTGCACGAAATAAACCACCTGCACGCGATAGCCCTTCGCGACCATCGTCGGGATCAGTCCCAGAAAAAACAGATGCTCGTCATCGCTGTGCGTGGAGCAGAGCATCAGATCGGCTTTTGTGCAGGGCGGCTCCCAGACCTGTACATCCGCAGGCAGCGTTCCCGCACCGAAAATGCGGATCTCGCTGACCGATGCCGCCGCCTGAAAGGTCAGCGTCACGGTGTTCGTGTAATAATGTGAAATATCAGCAAAATCATGCAGAAAGCCGTTCTGCCCGAACATCTCGTCAAACTGTCCGACCGCCGCGCGCCACTGCACTGCCTTGCGGTCGAATTTCAGCGAAATGCCGCAGATCAGGTCTTCGCAGCTGATCGTCAGCGAGCTGCCTGCCGGAAAGGAGCAGGTCGTGCCCTCGCGCCCGTCCGTCAGGGCGGCGGTGTTATAGCCGGTCGATGCGCGGTAAGCTGCTGCACGCGTATATTCCGCAGCGGCGCCGTCCGCACCGGAAGCCGGCATCAGCGGCAGCATCCGCAGCATCAGCAGACTGCCGAGCAATGCCGCTGCAAGTCGTTTGATCGTCTTCATACAGTTCCCCCGTCCGTTTCATTCTGTGCTTTCCAGTATAACATAAATCGGATTGCCTGTCAAATCCGACGGACTGTGCAGGTGCGGAGCAAATCAAAACCGTCCGGCGGCGCACCTCTGCGGGCAAACGCTGCCGGACGGCTTTTCATACAGGCGCATCCGCCTGCATCATTTTGACATTTCGCTGAACTTCTTTTCGATTTTGCGGACTGCCTTCTGCTCGCTGACAAATGCTTCCACGACCAGCGGATCGAAGTGTTTGCCCGCGCCCCTGCGAATGATGTCCATTGCTTCTTCAAACGACATCGGCTCCTTGTAGCTGCGCCGCGAGACCAGTGCATCGAATACATCCGCAACCGCCATGACACGCGCCGAAAGCGGGATCTCCTCGCCGGAAAGCCCTTCCGGATAGCCGGAGCCGTCCCATTTTTCGTGGTGATACGCCGCCAGATTGCGCGCTTCGATCAGATAGCAGGAATCCGGCACCAGCGCGATCGCCTGCGAGATGATCTCCTTGCCGGCGCTCGTGTGCGTCTTCATGACGGCATATTCATCCACATCCAGACGCCCCGGCTTGTTCAGGATCGCGTCCGGCACATGGATCTTGCCGATATCATGCAGCGGCGCAGAATTGACAACGTCCGAGATATACGCATCGTTCAGCTGGTCGGTATAATACCCCTTTTTCCGCAGCGCATGCAGAATGATCTCCGTATAGGCGGCGGTTTTGCGGACATGCGCGCCGGTGTTCTGGTCACGGCTCTCCACAATGTCCGCGAGCACCATGATCAGGGCACGCTGCATCTGCGAGATCTGCTCGTTTTTTTCCTGCACATCCGCAACATAGCGCATGCTGTCATCCGATGTTTTTGCAATTGCGTGGTAGAGGTTTTCGACCTCGTCGCCGGTGTGGATCTTCAGCTCGCGGATGCGCTCGATGCTGCTCTCGCGCGCTTTTTCGGTGTCATAGGCAAAGGTACCGGTGCTCATCGCGATCGAATTGACCGGCAGAATGATATGATATTCCACGAGCCAGCGCACAAAAACGAAGATCAGAATGAAAAAGCCGAGGAACAGAGAGAGCATCTCCGCGAAAAAGCTGCGCTGGATCTCGCCGATCTGCTCCATGGAAATATCCGCGGCAGCATACGCCTGACAGACGCCTTTGTCGTCATAGACCGGCTCATACGCCGTCAGCAGCCATCCGTAGCGGTCATTCGATTCCAGCGGTTCGATCCGATCGCCGTCCAGCAGCGACGGGATCAGCGGCAGGAAGGTCTCGTCAAACGGAATGACCTCGCCGACCGGTGAGCCTTCGAGCTCATCCGTATCCAGATCGAACACCACATGACAGCCGTCCGGCTCGATCCGGTAGACATAAACATATTCAATATCCGCTGTGCTGTCACGCAGCGTATAGAGCAGGCGCTCTGTTTCGCGATAGCTTTCCGAGTCCCCGCCCTCTGCGAGATACCGTTCGACCTCATCGGGCTGCACTGCCTGTGCAGCGATACACGCAACCCCCTGCGCAAGCTTTTTGCGGTCGCGGATCAGCGCTTTCCGGTACATCACCATGCTGATGCCCGTTGCACCGACAGAAACCGCCACGAGCGAAATACTCAGCACCAGCAGGATCTTCGTCCGCAGCGACATGACGCGAAAGCTCAGCTTTTTTGCTGCGACAGATTCCTCTTTGGAAAGCGGCGTCTGCATCCAGCCGCTGAACCGGAACAGCTTCCGGATCTTCTCCGGCAGCAGCGTCACGATCAGCAGCACGATCAGCACCGTGACTGCCTTGTCGGCAAAATCCGTCACCAGACTGGTCGTGACCTGTGCAGCGGCTTCATTGAACAGTCCCGTCCGCACGAGCCTGCGCGTCAGGGCGGCATTATCCGGCGTGATGCCCTCCAGCATCCACGGGATCAGTGCGCCGAGCCCGCCGCCGATCATCGTAAACACGAGGACTGCACGCAGCATCTTCTTCGGGTTACGGAACGAAAAGCCGTCCTTCCTTGCAAATACCGCCGCAGTCAGCGCGATCAGCACATTCAGCACGCCGTAATACAGCGCAGAAGAATCCGTCAGGCTTTTCAGGATATTCGTGAAAAAACCGACGATCACGCCCGGCAGCACGCCGCCCATTGCAGCGGTCGCAACCGTACCGACCGTGTCCAGATACAGCGGGAGATGCAGCTTGCCCGACAGTGCGCCGCACAGCAGATTGCATGCAATTCCGGCAAGGCACAGCAGGACTGTGATGAAATTGCGGCGGCTGAATAATTTTTCAGGCGCCCGATTCTGCTTCTGTCTCATACGCATTCTCCATTCTTCGTAGCAAAACGCGATTTGTCTGCATGCTGCGGTATAATCAATTCAATGACTAATTATAATTATAGCACATATCAACAAAAAATGCAATGTATTTTCCAAAATAAAATGAAATATCTCCATTTTGTCCAATCAAAAACAGACAACTTTTCCGCAGCGCGAAAAAAACCCCCTTCCGGCATGATACAGACCGGAAGGGGCTGGTTGAATTGCAGGGATCATCCCTGCTCATTCAGCGGATAGCGGAATCCGCAGAGGCGACTTTCAAAGATCTCCGTCGGGAGCGGCTCGTCGAAAAGGAAGCCCTGCGCCAGCACACAGCGGTTCTCCCGCAGCACATCCAGCTGACACTGTGTCTCAACGCCCTCGGCAATGCACGAAAGCCCGAGCTCCTTTGCCATTGCAACGACATATTTGAACATGATCGTGCGGGAATCCTCAGAGCCGTCAAGCTTTTCCGGCAGGAAGCTGCGGTCGATCTTCAGCACATTCCACGGGATCTCGCGGATCAGATTCAGCGAGGAATACCCCACGCCGAAATCATCCACAGAGGTATAGATGCCCGCTGCCTGCAAGCCCCTGACCACACGCTTCAGCGCGCGGAACTCGACATCGGTCGTCGTTTCGGTCAGTTCGATCTCAATGTACTGATGCGGCACATTGTACCGGTCCACGATCTCGATGATATTCTGCAGCAGGTCGAAATCCATCATGTGCCGGCGGGAGAGATTGACCGAAATACGCACGACCTCTCTGCCTTCATCCAGCCAGCGCCGCAGATCCCGGCAGACATGCTCCAGCATGTAAAAATCAAGCTTGCAGATCTCGGTGCTCTCCTCAAGCACCGGAATGAACGCATCCGGCGGAATGATGCTGCCGTTGCGGAACCAGCGGCAAAGCGCTTCCGCGCCGGCAAGCTCGCCGGTATGAATGTTGATCTTCGGCTGATAGAACACATGGAACTCCTCGTTCCGGAGCGCTTCCGGAAACTGCTGCTGCACACGCATCAGGCGTTCCTTGTTCTTCACCAGCGAATCATCATAATAGACAACGCGATCCTTTCCGCCGGTACGCGCCGCCTGCGATGCCGAAATGATTTTGTCCATGATATCGCCGGGCTGCTGCATGCGGAAGCCTTCCGGAATCAGGAACACGCCCGCGCTCGCGGAGACCTTGACGCGGCTGCCGGAATCGGCGTCGTACCGCACAGGCGTACCGTGCAGATAGCCCAGAACGCTTTCAAGCTGCATCCGCTCGCAGAGTGCAACGAAATTATCGCCGCCCAGCCGGCAGACCGTTCCCGCATTGCCGATCAGCATTTGCAGCCCTTCATAGTGATTGCGGATGACGACATCGCCCGCCCGCTCACCGATCTCCTGGTTGACCAGCGAAAAATGCCGCAGATTATAGTAGATCGCGACTTTTCCGCCGAGCCCGTCCAGATCATTCAGCTGATTCAGATACCGCATGAAAGCGCGGATATTGGAGAAGCCGCTTTCATCGTGCATCGCAAGCATCTCGACCACATTCTGCAAACGCACGCGGCTGACAAAATTCAGCACGGTCTTCATGATGAGATCGACCTTTGCCTTCTCATCATCCGTCAGCCGTTTTTCTTCCGGCGGCATCAGGACGGTGCAGGTCACGACCGCATTCACCTTCGTAACGATCCGCACATTGAGCACGGCATCGCCGCCTCTGCCGTCGTCATAGCAGACAAAGGTATCGCCCTTGTCCTGCATCTCATAATTCAGCCCCTGAAAAAACCGAACCACGCCCTTTGAGAGCCGGAACATCTGACAGAGCTCTGCGAGAATGCTGTTCAGCTTGCGCAGATTCAGACCGTTCATATCGGTCATCGCCTGCAAAAGCCGTTCCAGCAGGACATAGTAACGCACGGAGCTGCTCTGACTGCATTGTGTAACGCATTCGTTCATTTCCATGTTACAACACCTTACCTCTTGCAAAAAAAGCCGGATTTCTCTATCTGTTTTGTTTTTTCCCTTTACCCTTTTCCCTTTGCTTTTTGCTCCGGCTGAAAAAATTCTTTATAATACAGTTTTATTATATCATATTCTGCACAAAATTTCAAGAGGTTTCACGAACAAAATTATATATATGTATAAATGCGCCAATTTTATACTTTTTGTTGCATTTTTCACGCAAATCTGCTGATCCCGCAAAAAAAGCGCTGTCCGAACAGAGCAGAAACCGAAGTCCGCGCGTGCAGATTCCGGTTTCTTTTGCAATATCCTGTTCATTCGGGATGCGCATTTTTGTCGCCCACATACCAGTAATCGCAGAACGCACCGCCGCGGGCAAGCGTCTGTGCGCGGTAAAGCTTTGCATGCATCAGCTTTGCGGTCAGATGATCCATCTCACACATCACATGCAGCACATCCAGCATGCCCTCGCGCCGCGCGAAATTGTTCAGCGGGCATTTCGTGAAGTGGTAGTAGAAGCCGTCGCGGTGGCGCTCCGCATCGAAATTGAAATCCCATGTGCAGGGCTTATACTGCGGGTGCCGCTCCAGCCAGTCCGCATTTTTCTGCATCATGTTCCGGATCGCCCGCACGCCGGAAGGCTTGTTCATGTTCATGAACAGCCCCATGCATTTCAGCGGCGGAAATGCGATCACTTCCCGTGAGATCTCCCGCAGCGCATCGACCGTGATCGCGCCGTCCGCGACCTTCCATGCGGAGAGGAACACAAAGCTCATATAAACATTGGATGCCATCGGGTTGTCTGCGCCGATGTCGTCCATCCGGTTCAGCATGTCGCGGTAGCACGGCTTCGCCGCGCGCATGGTGCGGACCGCAAATGCCTTTCCGTAATGCCGTTTCAGCGATTTTTTCAGCAGCGGAGCAAGAACTGCCCAGTATTTTCCGGTATATTTCAGCATCACGAATCCCCTTTCCCTTATCGGATCAGCATGACGATCAGTCCGACAACTGCCGCCGGGATCAGCGCGAAGATCAGTCCCGGAAACAGCATGCCTTTCAGGTGGAACCATTTCTGGCGGTATGCCTTGTCCATGTGCTCCGTTCCGGGCAGGCGGAAGCATTTCATGTTCGCAAAGAGCACCCAGTCCAGAAAGAACGTGTCATAGGCACCGATCCAGACCATGAGCCCGAATGCAAGCAGAAAGCCCTGCAAAAATGTCTCTGCGCCTGCAATGACCGCACAGACCGTCAGCACGATGATGAAAAACAGAATGCCGATCAGCTTGCGCAGGATCACCTTGCCCGAACGGTAGGACGTATCGACGCGCGGATGCGTCCGGAAGTATGCTTCCTGAATATCCGGCGGGTAGTTGTGGATATTTCCGGGGGCTTCCTTATCCCTTGCGACGGCAAAGACCAGCGCCGTAAACAGCGCCGAAAAAACCAGCATTTCGATCAGAATAACAGTTGGATTCATATGACACTCCTTTTTCAGTATCCTTCCATTAGTTACCATAGGCTAACCCGCATTCAGTATAGCATATTTCCGCAGAAAAATCAAGTCTTTCGCAAAAAGGATCCCGCCCCTGCGAACAGGAACGGGATCAAAGATATCCGATTTTTGCTTATTCGTAGCGCAGTGCGTCGATCGGATTCAGCTTCGCCGCCTTCGATGCCGGATAGCTGCCGAAGAACACACCGATCAGCATGGAGAATCCGAGCGAAACCAGAATCGCCTTCAGCGACGGTTCCACGCTGACCTCGATCATATCGGCATACATGAAGTTCGTCATCAGCAGATTCTTTGCTGCGTAGCCGATCAGCATGCCGCCGCCGATGCCGAGCATCACGCCGATCAGACCGCCCGTCAGGCAGAGGATCACCGACTCGATGATGAACTGCGTGCGGATCGTCTGATTTTTCGCACCGATCGCCTTGCGCACACCGATCTCTCTGGTGCGCTCGGTAATGCTCACGAGCATGATGTTCATAACGCCGATACCGCCGACCAGCAGCGAGATCGCAGCGATGACCGAAATCGCGACTGTCACGATATTCAGCACCTGATTGACCTGCTCGACCATTTGCTCGTTGCTCCTGATCTGAACCTCGATTCTGCGGTTTGATTCATACTGTTCATCGAAAAAGTTCTGGAGCTCCTTTCTGCAAACTTCCGGATCCGCGTTCGGATCAGTCGGCACAATGGTCGGATAATATGTTGATTCCTTGGAAGGCTCAAAGCCGCCCAGACGCATCGCAGTCTGATACGGGATAAAAACATCAGTCTCCTTGTCCATGAGCGATGCGCCCGGATCCACGCGCTTTTCAAGGATCTTCGGCGTTTTGTAGATACCGACAATGACAAGATCCGCATTGCAGATGCCGGTCACATTGACGGAGATCGTCTTGCCGATCGGATCCTCGCCATCCAGAAAATACTGCTGTATAAAGACATCGGAAACCATTGCCGCATTCTTGATCCGGCGGGTGTCCTCCTCCGTCAGATATCTGCCCTTGATCAGCTTGTAGATATTCACCATGCTCGTCATTGTACCGCCGCTTGCACCGGAAACGGACAATTTCAGCATTTGATTTTTGCTGTTCCGGATCGTGGCATCACCGAGCCATTTTTGCTGCGAGACAAGATACTTGCCGTCCATTTCTTCATACAGTGTATCCAGCATTTCTTTTGTGATATAATCAGAGTCTTTGAAATCCCAATCGGATGCATCCTCTGTTTCAAAGTCCTTGAACCCGTAGTCCACCTGATAGCCGACCTCGCTGAGCATGCCGAATGTATTCGCAAGCGTTTTTTGCAGGGAATTACCGATCGTCGTGATCATAATGACCGAGCTGATGCCAATGATGATGCCGAGCATCGTCAGCAGCGAACGCATTTTGTTATTCACAAGCGCCCCGAATGCCAGACGGACATTTTCAAGAAAGAACATTCGCAGCACCTCCGATCCTGTTTGTTCTCGTCATAATCACTCCGTCAGTCCTTTCATCATCTTCGGATCCGGAATGATCTGACCTTCCTCAAGCACACTGCTGTTGAAATTCTGGATCAGGATCAGGTCGCCCTCTTTGATATCGCCCTCGGTGATCTCGGTGAAGAAGTCGCCCTCAAAGCCGATCTTGACCGGCTTCTTCACGACCTGAACCGTACCCGCGGTGCCGGTCGGCTCACCGACGAAAACACTGTAGCCTTCGTTCTCACCGCCCATGATCGCGTCATACGGCACGCTCAGGACATGTTCCTTTTTGCTCCGCACGATTTTTGCGTTTGCAGACATACCGATCAGCAGCTTGCTCTTGCTCTTGCCGATGCTGATCTCGACGGTGTAGCCGCCTGCTGCCGACTCATCGTTCGAGGAGATGATGCGCTCGATGCGGGAGACCTTGCCGGGGATGACTTCTTCATCGGTCGCGCTGGTCTTGATCTCGCATTCCATGCCTTCTTCGATGCGGAGAATATCCGCCTCATTGACCTTGCCGCGGATGACCAGCGAATCGGTATTTTCGATGACTGCAATATTATTGTTGAGCGGCACGCTGCCCTCGGTGACATTGAGCTGCGTCACGACGCCGTCCTCTGTTGCCGTGACGGTGCATGCGTCGATCTGCTCGCGCAGGAGCTTGAGCTGCTCCGATGTGCTGTCATCGGTGATCGTGTACTGCTCCGCGTCGATCGCGTCCTGTGCTGCCTGCACTGCCATATCTGCCTGATCGGAAGCCGTCTGATACGCATTCTGTGCAGTCGTCACGGCGTCGTCAAAGACCGGAAGCTGTGCATCCAGCTTTTCGATCATTTCTTCCAGCGCATCCGCCTGCGGTTTCAGCTGCTCCTGTGTTTCGGCATCCGCACTGTTCATCTGCGCGACGAGCTGATTGTAGCGGTCCACAGCATCCTTCTGCTTGTTGTAGGCATCGTCGCGGGCGGTTTCTGCATCGTTGATCGCCTGCTGCGCCTTGTTCAGCGCATTGATGCGGTTCGTTCTGGCTTCATCCAGATTCCGGCGCAGAATATTGGACTTATAATTCTCGGCATCCTTCACCTTGCCCTCGCTGACCGTCAGCTTGTCGTACTTCTCCTGCAGTTCGGTGCTGTCCAGCTGGCAGATGACGTCGCCCTTTTTCACGGCGTCGCCGACCTTGACATTCAGGCTGACGACCTTTTGCAGCACCTCTGCGGTCACATTGACCGTCGAGCTGCTGGAGACCGAACCGGAAACATTGACGTAACTGGATAGATCCTTGATCTCCGCTTCGCCGTAAGGCTGCTGCTTCGTCACGAGCTGCATGGTCTTCATCGCATTCATGCCCGCCCAGATCACAAAGCCGATCAGCGCAAGCACGATCACGAGGATCACAATACAGGAAATCTTTTTCTTCTTTGATTTTTGTACACTTGCCATAAGTAAAAACCCTTTCCCTATCTGCTGTCACCAGCGTATTTGCAACGATTTAATCATACCATATAAGCGCAAAATAAGTCAATAACAAAATTGTAATACAAGGAAAACTTATGAAAAAATTAAGAACTCAAATCACAAGAAGATACAAAATATTCATGCAGTGTGGAAACAGCAGGGCAGAATCACAAAGAGCCCGTTCAGACGATTTTCAAAGGCTTTGCGGCAGGTCATGCACCGAAAACGGCATCTTGCGCAGAAACGCTTGCAAATACCCCCGCGTTGTGCTATGATAGCAGCAGAGAGAGGAGTGATCGCTTGCATATCTCAATCCAAATTGATGCGTCGGTGCAGGAGCCGGAGCTGACGATCCGCGCCCCGCAGCTGACGTCCGAAATCGAGCGCATCATCGCATCGCTGCGGCTTCTGAGCCAGCAGATCACGGTGACGCGGAACGGCGAAACCGTCATACTGGATGCAGCTTCCGTCATGTACGCGGAAAGCGTAGACCGCAAAACCTTCATCTATACAAAGGATGCGTGCTACGAGACCGATCTGCGGCTCTATGAAGCGGAGCAGCTGCTCTGCCGGTGCGGATTCGTCCGCGTCAGCAAATCCTGTCTGGTACAGCTGCAAACCGTCCGCGCATTGCAGACAGAGATCGGCAGAAAGCTGCGCCTGACGCTCGAAAACGGCGAACAAATCATTGTCTCGCGGCAGTATGCCGACGAGATCCGACAAAGACTGGAGGTCATCTGAATGAAGATCCAAAACATACTCAAACGGTTCATTGTGACAGTGTTCGCAAACTTCGGCTTCGCCATACTGGTGCTGCTGACCGGAAGCCGGTTCATCGGCAGCGAAGCAAAATCGTTCAGCCCGCTGTTTGCACTCGGCAGTGAGGGGCTCCCGAACGGCGTGGTATTCATGTTCTTTCTGGGGACGCTGGTGCTGATGGGCATTCGGTTCCTGTTCCTGTCCGATGCGGTGATCCGCAGCATGCAGATCCCGACGCGCGTCTTCCTGACCGTGCTGCTGTCCTTTGCGTTCATGCTGGGACTGATCATCTTCTGCGGCTGGTTCCCGAAGGACACCGCGATCCCGTGGATCGTTTTCGCGGTCAGTTTTATCGCAGTCTGCATCCGCTCCACGCTCGTATCGTTCCGGCAGATCCGGAAAGAAAACGAAATGCTGACCGATGCGCTCCATAAGTTTCAGAATCAGGGAAATGCCTGAAACCTGAACGCAGCGTCTTTTTCTAAATTTTATCCCGAAATCCCTTGCCAATTCCTGCAAGATATGTTATAATAATCATATCTATCAACAGATCACGGCGCGGACGGATGCGCCTGCGGAAGGAGTCTCACTATGGAAGTATACAAGGGTAAATCGGATTTTATTGCGCTCTGCTATGCCCAGCAGAACCGCAGCGCAGCGGAAGCGATCGTTGACCGCCTGAACAGTGAGCGGTACCGCGTCTGGACGAACGACCGCGGCTGCAATCCCAGAAAGAAAACCGATGCCACACGCCTTGCGGAAAGCCGTGTCGCAGTGATCCTCGTGTCGAAGGACTGGATCTCCGAAGCAAAGTACACCGACCAGCTGCGCGGCGCTGCACATATCAACAAGCAGCTTGTGCTGCTGTTCCTCGATGACACCGACATGAGCAAGCATGAGGAGCTGAATCTTCTGCTGAACCGCTCCGTCCGGATGTTCGATTACAAAGAGGATGCGCCGGAAGAAGGCTTTGCGGAGCTGCTCTCGCTCGAATGCATTCAGGACTGCAAAATGCAGGACGGCGAGGAGCCGGATACCGAAAAGACCGGCATCATGGGATTCCTCTCGCGGGATATCACCGATCTTTCATAAGTCAGCAGGATCCCCGAAGCATGAGAACGTGCTTCGGGGATTTTTCTGCATACAAAAACGCTGCGGGATCCCTGACTGTCCGTCAGAAATACCGCAGCGTTATTTTTGTTATCCGAAACCGCTATGGAACGGTTTCATACATGTGCATGGAATGGAAAATTACACGCAGCCCTGAGCCTTCATAGCCTCAGCAACCTTCAGGAAGCCTGCGATGTTTGCGCCTGCGACCAGATCGTCGCCCAGACCGTACTCATTTGCAGCCTTGATGGATGCCTTGAAGATGTTTGCCATGATGCCCTTCAGCTTTGCATCGACTTCCTCAGCAGTCCAGCTCAGACGCTCGCTGTTCTGGGACATTTCCAGACCGGAAACAGCAACGCCGCCTGCATTAACAGCCTTGGACGGAGCAACGATGACGCCTGCTTCCTTCAGCAGAGCAATTGCCTCGTTGGTGGTCGGCATGTTTGCGACTTCAACGTAGTACTTGACACCGTTTGCGATGATCTTCTTTGCTTCCTCAACGCCGACCTCGTTCTGGGTTGCGCACGGCATCAGAATGTCAGCCTTGACGCCCCACGGCTTCTCGCCCTTGAAGAACTTTGCAGACGGGAACTTGTCAGCATAGTCCTCAGCGCGGTTGCGGCAGGATGCTCTCATTTCGAGCAGGTAATCGACCTTCTCATCGGTGGAGATGCCGTCCGGATCATAGATGTAGCCGTCCGGACCGGAGATCGTGACGACCTTGCCGCCGAGCTCGTTGACCTTCTTGATGGTACCCCAAGCAACGTTGCCGAAGCCGGAAACTGCAAAGGTCTTGCCCTTGATCTCATCCTTGAAGTAGTCGAGCATGTTCTGGACATAGTAAACAGCACCGTAACCGGTTGCTTCCGGACGGATCAGGGAGCCGCCGTACGGAATGCCCTTACCGGTCAGAACGCCGGTGAACTCATTCTGGATTCTCTTGTACTGACCGAACAGGTAGCCGATCTCACGTCCGCCGACGCCGATATCACCAGCCGGAACGTCGAGGTTCGGGCCGATGTGGCGATAGAGCTCCGTCATGAAGCTCTGGCAGAAACGCATGACTTCTGCATCGGACTTGCCCTGCGGATCGAAGTCGGAACCGCCCTTGCCGCCGCCCATCGGGAGGGAGGTCAGGGAGTTCTTGAAGGTCTGCTCAAAGCCGAGGAACTTGATAATGCCGATGTAAACGTTCTTTGCAAAACGAAGACCGCCCTTATACGGACCGATCGCAGAGTTAAACTGAACACGGAAGCCGCGGTTGACCTGCTGCTTGCCGTTGTCATCAATCCACGGCACGCGGAAGATGATCTGGCGCTCCGGCTCGACCATGCGCTCGATGACGCCTGCCTCGACGAGGTCAGGTCTCTTTTCAACAACAGGCTCGAGGGTGCTCAGGACCTCTGCAACAGTCTGCAGAAATTCCGGCTCGTTCGGATTGCGCTTCTCAACCTGCTCATAGACGGACTTGAGGTAAGCATTCTTCAATTCCATAACACAAATCTCCTTACAAAATAGACTTTTGGGACTTGTCTGTCCAACCTCTATTATACCGCATTTTCCACATTTTTGCAACTGTTTATTTGTAGCCTATCTGATTCCGAAATTTTCGGCTGATTATGCGGATTTTTGCAGACTGATTCCGAATAACTGTCTGATTGTATCTTCGCATTATATGAATATATTATGAACATCGTGAAATTCATAACAAACTGTTTTTCTCTGTCGTACAACTGCAAACGGCTCTCGGTCAATCCGGCGATCCGTTTCCGCCGCATGACCGTCCGGATCATGGATACATTGTCCTGAGAAAACGGTCATCTCATTTTTTGAGGAAGTATTTTGCCGAATCCGCAATATTATCTTAATTTCAAGAATGTTGTATCCAATACTTCCTGTAATAATCTCTAATTTTTGTACAGTATACAGAAATCGAAAGCCAACGATTGACAAATTAAGTAGATTGGTGTATACTATATATTGTTAAACATATCAATGAGGGCGGAGCTCCCAAAATGCGCAAGCATTACACTCCGCGCGATTTGCTTATGGTAACCTCTTTCCTTAAATCCGGATAACGATTCCCAAGTTATCCGGCTCTTTTTTTGCGCGATTTTCCGTACATTTCCGGTTCACAGCAAAATACCATGCAGAGCATTTGCGCTCCGCATGGTATTTTTATTATTCGTTCTCCGAAGTCTCAACGGTCACGCCGTCCGCACTGCCGCGGATATGCAGCAGATGCAGCGGAAGCTCCGCATCGACGATCATGCTGGCGGTTTTGTCCTCGACCTCGTCACGCAGCACATGCCGGATATCACGCGCGCCGTAGCGATGCCCATGCGCCTTCTTCGCGATATATTCCAGCGCTGCATCGTCCCAGTCGAGCAGGATGCCGCGCTCGGAAAGCGCATCTGCGGTCTCGCGCAGCATCAGATCCGCGATCTTCTGGTAGTCCTCGACCGTCAGCGGCTTGAACACGATGATCTCGTCGATTCTGCCGACAAATTCCGGACGCAGGAAGTCCTTGAGCGCCTTCATCGCCTTTTCGCGGGAGATCTCCTCCTCGGTGCGGTTGAAGCCGACGCCCGTGGATTTATCCGTGCTGCCCGCGTTCGACGTCATAATGATGATCGTATTCTCGAAATTGACCGTTCTGCCCTGTGCATCGTCGATCTTGCCCTCGTCGAGAATTTGCAGCAGCAGATTCATGACGTCCGGATGCGCCTTTTCGATCTCGTCGAACAGGATCACGGAGTACGGTCTGCGGCGCACCTTCTCGGTCAGCTGACCGGCTTCGTCATAGCCGACATAGCCGGGGGGCGAACCGATCATGCGCGAAACAGCATGCTTTTCCATGTATTCAGTCATATCCAGACGGATCAGCGGCTCGGTCGAATCAAACAGCTCATTCGAGAGCACCTTGACAAGCTCTGTCTTTCCGACGCCGGTCGGACCGACAAAAATGAACGATGCCGGACGCCGTCTTGCGGTCATCTGCACGCGGCTGCGCTTGATCGCGCGCGCGAGTGCCTGAATCGCCTCGGTCTGACCGATGATATGCTCGCTGAGATGCGCTTCGAGGTCGCGCAGCTTGGCGTATTCGGATTCCTCGATCTTGTTCGCGGGGATTCCCGTCCAGATCTCGATGACATGCGCGAGATCGCCTGCCTCGACCTGCACCGAGACCGGATTTTCGGTCAGCTCATCGTACCGCTCCTGCATGTGGATCAGCTCGCCCTTGCGCTCTGCAAGCAGCCTGTAATCCGGATTCGGATCTGTTTCGATTTCTTCGATCTCATCCTTTTTCGCCGCGATCTGCGTGGTCAGGCGGTCGATCTCGGTCAGCTCAGGATGCTGAATGCTGACATAGGCGCAGCTTTCATCGAGCAGGTCGATCGCCTTATCCGGCAGGAAGCGGTCTGTGATGTAGCGCTCGGAGAGCACCGTGCAGAGCCGCAGCATCGCCGGAGAGATCTTGACGCGGTGAAATTCCTCGTAATACTTCGCGACGCCCTTGAGGATCTCAACGGTGTCCTCAATGGTCGGTTCATCGACCTTGACCGGCTGAAAACGGCGCTCCAGCGCACCGTCCTTTTCGATATACTTGCGGTACTCGGTGAATGTGGTCGCACCGATGACCTGTACCTCGCCGCGGGAGAGTGCCGGCTTTAAGATATTTGCCGCATTCATGGAGCCCTCGGAATCGCCCGCACCGACAAGGCTGTGGACTTCGTCGATAAACAGGATGACATTCCCCTGCTCCTTGACCTCATCGACAAGCCCCTTGACGCGGCTTTCAAACTGTCCGCGGAACTGCGTGCCGGCGACGAGTGCGGTCATATCCAGCAGATAGATCTTCTTGTCGCGCAGGTGGAACGGCACATTTCCCGAAGCAATGCGCAGCGCAATGCCTTCCGCAACGGCGGTCTTGCCGACACCCGGCTCACCGATCAGGCAGGGATTGTTCTTCTGCCGGCGGGAAAGGATCTGAATGACGCGGGCGATCTCGGTATCGCGCCCGATCACGCCATCCATGAGTCCTTCCTCGGCGCGCTTGCTCAGATTCGTGCAATAGCTGTCGAGGTATTTGAGTTCCTTTTTGCGCTCCTTCCTTTTGCCGGTCTTCCGGTCATTGTCCTTGCCGGAAGACTTCTCGCCGGAGCGCTGTGCAAAGGGATTGCTGGTCGGCGGCTTCTCCTTTTTCTCGCCGGATTTTTCCGGCTCGCTGTCCGAAGACGCGCCGTCAACCGGATGATCGGTAAACAGCCGCTGAATGAAATTCGGCAGCGTACTTGCGCCGCCCATCTCGAAATTGTCGTCATCCATCAGATCCATCATCTGGTCGCTCATCTGCTCGATATCTTCATCCGAGATACCCATATGCTCCATATATTCAGCGACCTGCGGAATATTCATTTTCTTTGCGCAGACAAGGCAGAGCCCCTCATTGCGCTTTTCGGAACCGTGCATGCTCGTGATAAACACCACGGCAGGACGCTTCTTACAATGACTGCATAATACCATGTGCAATTGATCCCCGAACGGGGACACACTCCTCTCTCTATCAATCTTTCTATGTTATGACTGCGCCTCCGCCGCACAGAACGGCAGAGGTGCAGCAGTTCATGTTACAGTAGGAACTGGAAGTTGCGGTATAAGAACGAAAACAGGAACGAACTGTTGATCGTTTCCTCGCTGAACAGCAGCGATTGTCCGCCTGTCAGCAGCACGATCAGCCGGACGATCATCGTCAGCAGGGTGATCATCACGCCCGCTTCCAGAATACCGATCAGACCGCCGAGAATATGATCTGTCGAATTGCGGATATTGAAGAACAGTTTGTTCTGGAGAATATTGCCGATGAACGCCGCAATGACCATCAGGATCGAGAACAGGATCAGGTACAGGAAGATCTGGATGACCTCTGTGGTCGTATTCGCACTGAACAGATCCTCAACCCGCTCCGCGATCTCCCGCGGCGTCTGGTTGGAATCGTAGCATTCCCGCATCATTTTGCGCATCAGCTGCGGATCCTTCTTCGCGCTCTTTTCAAAGTCCCTGCAAACATACTCCGGCATCCGGTCCTCCAGCTGCTTGCCGAACGCTTCAATGAACGCATCGTTGAGCATGTTCTGGAAATGCCCCTTTTCGACCGCGCCCTCGCCGGTCTTTGAGATCACAAAATCATAGATTCTGTCGTCGAACTCACCGTTTTTGATATCCAGCATCAGCGTTTCGATCTGACGCTTGTTCACAGTGAATCCGTAATCCTCCGCATTGATCTTGTCCGTAAAGACCTGCGCAAAATCCACCTGCTCGTTTGCCGCCTCGATCGCAGAGATATTGGAATCCCGCGACATCGCCTCATAGCAGGCAGGCGCCGCAACGGCTGAAAGCACCGAAGCCAGCAGTGTCGCCACGATGTACCCGATGCCGAACACAAGAACCTTTCCGAAGCCCCGCTTGGCATTGGAATAGATCGCGTAAATCACGATCAGAATCACCAGTATGTCAAAAATCAATCCCATGAATGTGTCCTCCCTGCGGCAGACCATCCCCCAGTCTGACCGCACTCTTTCCTTTTATTTGCTTGGTACAATGTAATGCTGTGTCTTAAAATCCGGGATCGTCCATCCGGCTGATATGATTGTACCCTTTCAGGAACAGATATCCGCCGATTCTACGGAAGCCGTCGCAGCTGTCCGTCACGGGCGCGGTTCCGAGCACTGTGCACGCAGGATCCAGCACCTCGATCTGATTGCGGAACAGAACCGTGACTGTCTGTTTTTCCGGTTCAATTCCGAGATCCATGACCGTTTTCTCGTATGTGCGCTGTGTGCGCGCATCGGCACTGCCGTTCAGGATCACAACTGTTTCGGTACGTTTTTCGTGATTGGAGAGCACCAGTGCCGCGATTCCGTCCGAAAAGGCGGCGCGCTGCAGCGTATCCGGATAGACATAGCTGCCGGTCAGAACGCCGTCCGCAGAGAAATAGCAGCATGCGGTATCTCCGAGCACAAAAACATTTCCGTCATTTGTATTATATACCGAAATCGCCAGCATGTCAAGGGGTTGGCTTGTCCAAACGTCCTCTTTCTGCGAAAAGCTGTAAGAATGCACCACTGATTTCAGCGCACCTTCGTCCGTTTCGGTGCTGATCGCGATACAGCCGCTGCCGTCCGGACAGAACGAGATATCTGCAATGCGCTCCACGCAGTCCCGCTCATAGAACTGCTGTCCCTTCACATTGAAGACCAGCAGCTTGCAGGCACAGCTTTCCGCATTGGTCACCAGCGCGACCGTTCCGTCGCCGGAAACGCGCCCGAAAATGATCGGATCATTCACCTTTTTTTCATAGCGCATTTTCGCTTCGGTATCCAGCCGGAAGCTGGTGCCGCCGTACTCATAGACCAGCGCATAGTCCCCCGCATCGCGGAGCATCGCGCCGCCGTAGGCATGCTGCCTTGCCGATTCGAGCGAACCGTCCGTATCATAGACGAACAGATAGGAATCGTTCAGCACCAGCAGGCTTTCCCCCGCCTTTCCCGTCTGATATTCGGTCTCTCCGAAAATCGAGATCGGGAAGTTTCCGTCCTGTTCGGTGCCGTCGCCCTGTCTGCGGCTCTGGTGCCGCGTACCGATCGTTTCCAGCTTCGGGATCCACGAATCCCGCCGCTGATAGAGAATCAGGATCGTCATGGAGAGCAGCAGCAGGAAAACAGATTGCTGAAGCACCCGCTTGCGCTTCTTGCGTTTTCGCATCGCATAAATATCTTTGGCACCCTTCGGATTTTTCACCTTGCCCGTGCCCGGCTTCCGCGTTTTCATTGCAGTCCCTTCTTTCTTCGCCTGTTCAGCAGCATGCTTTTCTGTATACGGCATGCTGTCAGTAAAAAACGTGATTCAGATACAGCCCGTGTGCCATTGCCGTTCTGCCGGCAGCGAGCCGGTCTTTTGCGGCGATGATCTCCGGCAGCGCATCCGGCGGGAACACGCCCTCGTTGATATCCAGCAGCGTGCCGACAAAGATCCGTACCATATTATAAAGGAAACCGTCGCCGCTGATGCGCACCTCAACCGCATCGCCGTGCCGCTCCACGCCAGCAGCATAGATCGTGCGCACGCAGTTGGATTCGGCAGTCGCCTGTGCGCAGAAGCTGTGGAAATCGTGTGTGCCGATCATCGCCTGTGCCGCATGGTGGATCAGTTCGGTGTCAAGCGGACGGCGGTAATGGAATGCCAGATCGGTCAGAAACGGGTTTTTGCTCTCATGATTGTGGATCCGGTAGAGATATTCCTTGCCCTTGCAGTCAAACCGCGCATGAAACCCCTCATGCACATCCTCGCATGCCAGCACGGAGATATCGTCCGGCAGATACCCGTTCATTGCACGCACCAGATTTTTGCAGCGGATCTCCCGCTCCGTGTGCAGGTGCAGGACAAATTCATTCGCATGCACACCCGTATCCGTCCGCGAACAGCCGTAAACCGTTGTCGGACCGTTCAGGATGCGGGAAAGCTGCTGCTCGACCTCGCCCTGCACGGTGACGGCATTCGGCTGCCGCTGGAACCCGTGATAGCGTGTGCCGCGGTAGGCGATCGTCATTTTCAGTGTCCGCAAGCGTTATTCCTCCGATCGTTGTTCGTTTCTGCTGCGGCACAGTTTCCTGCCCGATGCGATGCACAGCACCAGATAAACGGCAAGGCTCACTGCGCTGCCCGCACCGCCCGCGATCAGTCCGACCGGCATGAACCGCAGCCGTACCGTATGGGTGCCGGCGCTGAGCGGGATGCCGGTCATCGCGCCGTAAAGCGGAACAGTCTCCGTTTTCACGCCGTCCACAGCTGCCGTCCAGCCCTTGTCATACGGAACAGAGAGATAGAGCATGCGGTCTTCCGATGCCGTGACGGTGCCGGAGAGCAAAGTGTCATCCACCTGCTGCTGCAGCAAAGAATGCTCCCGCAGAACCGCAAGCCCTGCTGCGCAAGTCTCCTCATTCAGCTTTGCAAGATACAGCCGCAGTGAACCGGCACTCTCACGCTTTGGATAAAACCGGAACGTGAGTTCCTTCCCTGATTCCAGTCTGCCGAGCATAAAAACCGCATTGTAATACTGCTGCTTACCGTCATGATAAAAGTTTCCGCTGATCTGATCCTGACCGTCCCATATCTCATAGCCTTCCCAGTCATCATTGTCCGGCGCATAGAACACCCCGTAGCATCCGTCATCCGGAATCGTATACTGAAAGGTCAGCGACGGATGCGTTTCCATCGGATCTTTCTGCGGATCTGACGCCTGATAGGAGAAGCTGTCATCCGCAATCTGTGCGACGCTCAGATCCTTCGCTTTCCGGAACTCCGGCATAACAAATGAAAACAGCGGTTCATCCAGACCGGTCATCTCATCAAAAATCGCATTCTGCACTGTGTAGGGATCCGCGTCCGGATCGAAGCTGTAAGCATCCTGCAGCGGAATGCAGAATCCTGCCGTCCGTTCCGCATCAGAACGGTAAACCTGTGTTTCGTCTTCGGGATACGCAGCAAGCGGCGTTCCGAAAACCGGCGGCTTTTCCATAACCATATAGCAGATATCAAAAAGCTGCATCGCAAACGGTGAAAGCTCCTGAAAGCTGTAATTCGCCCCAATAGGCGATGCGATCATACCGCATTTCTGACAAAATGTCAGCAGAGGCTCTTTGTTCATGGAAGAAAATGCAGCTGTCTGATACGGAACATTCTGCAGCAGTCCTTTGTTAGCAAATCCATTCGATCCCATCCGAAGTCCGATACGGTCAAGATTCTCTCTGCTGTTTTCCGCTGTATCCTGCCGGATATCATCCATTGCGCGGGACAGTGCATCCCAATCCACATCCTGCTGCTGCGATTTTACACGCTGAACAGTCAGATTTGCAGTCAGTACCATTTCCATGACTGCAAACACAGAAATCACCAGTGTGATCCGCTGCCGCTGTTTCGGGAGTATCCCACTGATCAGCCAGCAAATGCCGTACAGCAGCAACAGCACAATACAGACACCCGAAATATCGGTTTGTTTTTCTTTGATTGCAAAGCAGACCGGTAAAATCGCGAGCAGCAGCATACCTGCAGTACGAAGCAGAACCGTCAGGCGCTTTTCGCAATCCTGCGTCTGCACGGAAAACAACCGCCAGCCCATATAGCAGAGCACCAGCGGCACCAGATAGGCAAACCGGTCAACTGTGAAGCGCGGCTCATGAAAACCGTGCCACGCGTAATTGAGCGGCGACCACCAGAGACTCAGCAGCAGAAACAGCATCAGTCCGCCTGCATAGATCCGCTCCCGCCAAGCAATCCTGCGCTCTGTCAAAAAGCCGAAGCAGCAGAACAGCGGCAGAATCCCCGCAGCAAAATTCACCGGATGCTTATTGATGCGCAGAAACCCAAACGGCGAAAGCTGTGCCAGCAAAAGTGTCAGCGGCTCACAAACCTCTTTCCAACCCTGATATTCCATGCCTGCTGCGGATGTATTGCGCAGCGCAGCACCGGTCGGGATCAACAGAACCGCTGCCAGTCCGGCGGCAAGCAGAGAACAGCCAAAAAAGCGTCCGGCAGCTTTCAGAAGTTCACCGCGCGGGATCCGCAGCACGATCAGCAACCCGATCCAGAACAGCACTGCCATGCAGCAAATGCTGAAGCTAAAATAGTAATTGCTGAACAGACATGCGCCGAGCGCAAGCGGATAAAACCGCATATCGCGTTCACGCACCAGCAGTACCAGCGCTGCCAGCACAAGCGGTACCATTGCAAAGCAGTCCAGCCAGATCAGCTGAAAGCAGTTTGCCATTGCCCAGCCGCAGAGCGCGTAAAACGAAGCAAACACCGGTTCCGCAAAGGTAGGCTTTTTCCGCAGCGTAATCAAAAAGCAGTTGAAGAACAGCCCTGCCGTACCGAGCCGCGTGCAGACTGAAACGCACAGGAATGGCGCAACCATCTGCTCCGGCAGCAGGCACGCAGCCAGATCGTAGAGGTTCGAGCAGTAATAGGCGAACTCCGGAATCAGTGAACTGCCGAACCCGACGCGCCATGAATAGAGCAGACTTTCACCGCTTCTAAGCAGCCTGCGCAGCAGCATTGCAAAGGGATAATACTGTACGCCGGCATCTCCGACCAGAACCGTTTTGCTGCCGAACGGCATAACATCCCACACCGCCAGCATTGCAAGCATCAGTCCGCACGGGATCAGAAAGCTCAGCGCACAGCAAATGATCCGCTTTGTCTTTTCAAATTTCATGCAGATTCCTTTCCGGTTGATGTCCTTTTGCGCAAAAGCCGGAGCAATACGCAAAGAAGCAGCGAGCCAATGCTGCCCGCACCGCCCGCGATCAGTCCGACCGGCATGAACCGCAGCCGTACCGTATGGGTGCCGGCGCTGAGCGGGATGCCGGTCATCGCGCCGTAAAGCGGAACGGTCTCCGTTTTCACGCCGTCCACAGCTGCCGTCCAGCCCTTGTCATACGGAACAGAGAGATAGAGCATGCGGTCTTCCGATGCCGTGACGGTGCCGGAGAGCACATTGTCCCTCTGTTCCGTCAGATGCAGCTGCTCCGCAGAAAACTGCTGATAGACCTGTGAAAACGCGTCCGGATCCTGCCGGAGCACCCGACAAGAATATGCGCCCTCGGTATCTTTATTCCAGATCATCGTCGCCTTGACGGTCTGTCCGGCAGTGAGCTGCCCGAGCGTCAGCAGCTTTCCGCTGTCCTTCCAGCTTTTCATCATCGTAAAATTGCCGCTGAGAACTTCTTCATCGTCCACGGTGACCAGATACCCTGCAAGCGCACCCGCAGCGCCGCGTTCAGCAGTCAGCTCAAACTGATACCAGCCGTCCGCATCCGCAGTATAGGAATAATCTGTCGTGCCGGAACGATCCGCCGCAGTCCGGAACTTTGTTTCGCCGTCCGATTCCGTCAGCGTGATATCTTCATCGGTTTCGATCCGATCGGGCTGCAGATCTGCAAACGGACCGTCCGTCACACCGCAGACCGTCCGGAAAGCGGATTCCTGTGCCGTGGCATCATCCTGATATTCCGGCAGCGCATATGCAGTCTGCACCGGAATGCAGAAGCCGATCATCGACGGATACCGGAACGCATAGGCTGCCGTCCCGTCCAGCTGACGGTAATCGGTCTCCGGAAGCTGCAAGCCGTCCGGCGCGATCACATACTGCATCCCCGTCATCATCATGGCAAACGGCGTCATCTCCTGATAATGATAATAGTTGACGCCGTATTCCGAATCCATGCCGAGCTGCTGCAGAAAGCTGCACAGATCAGCGGAGATCAGCGAAGAATAGAGCTCCCCGCTGAACGGAATATCGTAAAATAGCTCTGTGTTATAGTTGATGCCCTGCGTGAATGCCGTGCGGTAGATCCGCCGTTCTTCGGCTTTTGCATCGGAATGCACCGCTTCGACCGCTTCGGTCAGATCGGCACGCGGGAGCAGCTCATCGTATTTGCTGTCAAAGGTTCTGCCCTGACAGGAAAGCATGCTGCTGAAACCCTGCTCACCGAGCGAGAGCAGCAGCATCGCACCGAGCATCAGCGGCGCAAGCGATTCGCGCCAGATCATGCCCAGCATGCAGAAAAACAGCAGAACCGTCACGGCAAGCGGCAGCATCGGTACGTCCGTGCTGTGATGATACAGCTCCAGTCCCCAGACACCGAGTCCCGCGCCGAGCATCACAAGCAGCCGCAGCGTCTGCCGGAGCCTCGCCCTGCCCGCTGCCGGCTCCCATGTCTCCAGAAACCGCCAGCCCGCATAGCACATCACCAGCGGCATCAGATGCGCAAAACGCTGAATGAAGCCGTGCGGGATATGCATGCCGTGCCAGAGCGTATTCAGCGGCGTGAACCAGAAGCTCACGAGCAGAAATGCCCAGAGTACGCCGACCGCAATTTTCTCCCGCAGCGGGATCCGCTTTGCTGTGAAAAATCCGGCAAACAGCATGACAGAAAGCATGCCGGCAGAGCAGTTCTGCAAGCCGAGATGCATTTTCATCGTGGTAAAGGATCCGAGCCGCCCGATCGCCTCTGTCAGCGGATGCGGCTCAATGAATGCGGCAGCTTCCGGCGTACCGGTCGCGAACAGCGCATACGCCGTCGGGATCAGCGTCACCGCGGCGATCCCCGCAGCCAGTACGGAGCTGCCCGCAAAGCGCAGACCGTCCCGCACCGTATCCCGCAGCGATTCGCGCAGCACAAACACGATCCCAAACCAGCAGAGCACCGCCATCAGGCAGGTGATATAGCTCATGTACGGATTGCACAGCAGCGACAGGCAGAGCATTGCGATGTAAAGCGCGGGCTTTTTGTCGCGGATCAGCCGCAGCAGTCCTGCAAGCACGAGCGGCGTCAGGATCACCGTATCCAGCCAGATCAGCTGAAAATGATTGCAGATCAGCCAGGCATTCAGCGCATACAGCACCGAACAGATCAGCGCACCGATCCGCAGGCTCTCCTGCTTCTGCTGCACCGTCCGCAGCATCAGGCAGAAAAACAGCCCCGCCAGTCCGATGCGGATGCAGACTGAAATGCTGAAATATTTCAGCAGCAAGGATTCCGGTATCACCAGTCCGATCAGATTCCACGGATTGATGCAGTAATAAGCCAGCAGCGCCGGCAGATTCGTGCCGAGTCCCGCCGCCCACGAATAGAGCAGGCTGCCGCCGCGCCGCAGGATCCTGCGCAGCAGCAGGAAAAACGGATAATACTGTGCGCCGGCATCGGAATAGAGCAGCGCATTCTTCCCGAACGGATTCGCCTTCCATGCCGCAAGCAGCAGCATCATCACGCCGAACGGCAGCAGAAAACTCAGCAGATAAATGAACAGATTTTTTCGTTTCATATTGATCTCAATGCAGTATGATATTCAGGACGATAACTGCCGCGAACAGCAGGATCATCAGTGCCAGTGCGATATAATCGCGCATGCCGCTTTTCAGCACGCGCAGACGGGTTCTGCCCTCGCCGCCGTGATAGCAGCGGCATTCCATAGCAAGTGCCAGCTCCTCGGCGCGCCGGAATGCGGAGACAAACAGCGGAATCAGGATCGGGATCAGCGCATGTGCCCGCTGGATCAGGCTGCCGCTTTCCATATCGGCGCCGCGTGCCTTCTGTGCCGCCATGATCTTGTCGGTCTCCTCGATCAGCGTCGGGATGAACCGCAGCGCAATCGTCATCATCATTGCCAGCTCATGCACCGGCATTTTCAGCTTTTTCAGCGGAGAAAGCAGCGATTCGATCGCATCGGTCAGCACGATCGGCGAGGTCGTGTAGGTCAGCAGCGAAGTGCCCGCGATCAGCAGGCAGATCCGCACGAGCATGAACACAGAGGTCTGCACGCCCTGCTCGGTGATCTTCACGAATTTCCATTGGAAATAGGTTTTTCCGCCGTCGAGCAGGAACAGATTCAGCAGTCCCGTGAAAATCAAAATCGGCACGATCGGCTTGAGACTTTTCAGCACCATTTTCGGCGGGATCTTCGAGCAGATCATCGCAACTGCGACAAACACAAAGCCCGCAATCAGCGAGGTCACATGCTGTCCCCAGAACAGCATCACCAGAAACAGCAGCGTAATGATGATCTTATAGCGCGCATCCATTTTGTGCACGACGCTGTCGATCGGAAAGTACTGTCCGAGCGTGATGTCCTTCAGCATTGCGGATCCCTCCCCTCAAGCCGTGCACGCAGCAGCTCCGCGCCGTATTTCACGGTGTAGACCTCATCCGGAAACGTGATGCCGCGTTCGCGCAGCAGCCGGAATACGCGCGTGATCTGCGGGAGCGCAAGTCCCATCGTTTCGAGCTCATCGCCCCGCGCAAACACATTGGACGGCGTATCGAAGCAGACCACCTTTGCATGCGAAAGCACGAGCAGTCTGGAAACATACTTCGCAACATCCTCCATGCTGTGCGACACGAGCATGACCGTGCAGCCCGTGCGCTTCTGATACGCGGAAAGCTGCGTCAGGATCTTGGTTCTGCCCTTGGGATCGAGTCCGGCTGTCGGCTCATCGAGGATCAGCACCCGCGGCTCCATTGCCATGACACCGGCAATTGCGACGCGGCGCTTCTGTCCGCCGGAAAGCGCATAGGGCGCCTTTTCGAGCAGCTCCTCACGCAGTCCGACCGCTTCGGCTGTCTCGCGCACTCTGCGGTCGATCTCCTTTTCATCGAGCCCCATATTCTTCGGACCGAATGCAATATCTTTATAAACAGTCTCCTCGAACAGCTGATATTCCGGATACTGGAACACCAGACCGACCTGAAACCGCACGGCTCTGCGGTCGGCATTCTTCTCCCAGATATCCTTGCCGTCGAGCAGCACGGTACCCTCTGTCGGTTTCAGCAGACCGTTCATCATCTGCATGAGCGTCGATTTGCCGGAGCCGGTATGCCCGATGATCCCGACAAATTCGCCCTGTTCGATCTGCAAATTGATATGATCGACCGCAGTCTTCTCAAACGGCGAGCCGATGCTGTATGTATAAGTCAGATTTTTCGCTTCAAGAATCGGCATTTGCAAAGTTCCTTTCGTTCAGCGCCTTCATGTTATGCTCCGCCGAGCAGCTTTGCGATCGCATCCGCAGCGGCTTCCGGCGTCATGATCTCCGGATCGAGATCATAGCCGGACTGCCGCAGCAGGTCGCAGAGTTCGGTCGGCTGCGGAACATCCAGTCCCAGATCGCGCATCTCCTGCACATGGGAAAAGACCTTCGCCGGCGGCGCATCCATATGCACCTCGCCGTGGTCGATCACGATGACGCGGTCACACTGCGCCGCTTCATCCATTTCATGCGTGATCAGAATGACCGTGATGCCGTAATCGCGGTTCAGCAGCTTGATCGTCCGCATGACCTCTTTTCTGCCCTGCGGATCGAGCATCGCGGTCGGCTCGTCCAGCACGATGCAGTCGGGGCGCATCGCAATGATGCCCGCGATCGCCACGCGCTGCTTCTGTCCGCCGGAAAGCTGATGCGGCGCATGCTCACGGTATTCATACATGCCGACCGCATGAAGCGCCTGATCGACGCGCGCACGCATCTCATCCGTCGGGACGCCGAGATTTTCCAGTCCGAACGCGACATCCTCCTCCACGATCGTCGCAACGATCTGGTTATCCGGATTCTGAAAGACCATGCCGACATGCTGCCGGATCTCCAGCAGCTTCTCCTCGTCCTTCGTGTCGATGCCGGCGACCGTGACCTTGCCCTCTGTCGGGAGCAGGATCGCGTTCAGCAGCTTTGCCATGGTCGATTTGCCGGAGCCGTTATGCCCCAGCACCGCGACCAGTTCGCCGTGTTCAAATTCCAGCGAGATGCCCTTGAGCACCTCGGTCTGCTTTTCCGGTTCTTCCGTATTCTGGTAGGAAAACCGGACATTTTCGATTTTGATTAAGGGTTCCATGTTTCACTCCGCATATATGATCGCACGGTGTTCCTGCCGGATGCCGTCCAGAAACAGACGGTCAAGCGGCGCCCAGTCCGGATACTGCTCCTTCGGCAGCAGCGGGACTGCTTGTTCCAGTGCGGAAATTTGCTCTGTCAGGTAAGCATGCAGCAGCGGGATCTTCGCGCCCTCGCCGAGCTCCGGCGTCTGCATTTTCTGCTGCATCAGGTCATGGACGATCGGGCGCATCGCAGGATCGAGCATGCTGTCCAGCAGCCCGGCAAACGCGACCGGCGGGATGCTGTGCCGTTCCAGAATCCAGCGGCATGCCAGAACCGGACGCAGCACATAAAAATATTTTTTCAGCCGGACGGTTTCGCCGGTCAGATAGGCATTGTAATTGTGCTTTGCCATGCTGAGGTAGTGATTCGCGCCTGCTTTCTCCGAAAAATACGCATCTGCTGCATCTTTCACGCCTGTCCAGTAATCCGTTGTCCGGTAGACGACCGGCGAATTGCACCATTCCAGCAGCGACGGATTGGAGCCGTGCAGCAGCCGCAGCGCCTTTTGCAGATCCCAGCCGCTGATATCGTATACATCGTCAAGCTGCCATTCGATCACATCGCGCTGCATGCCGAGCTTCAGATAATCTGCTTCGCGGCGGACATAGATAAAGCGCACATCATAATCGCTGTCCGGCGAGGCAAAGCCCCACGCTCTGCTGCCGGATTCCACCGCATGCAGAACGGTGACATGCTCCTGTTCCTCGGCCTCCGCAAGCTTTTGCAGGATCTTTTCACGTATTTGCATTCCTATCCTCTTTCTGCTGCATCATGCTTCTCCGCAGAGCGTCCGGATCTCCGATTCGATCAGATGAAACACGCGCGCGATCTGATAGCCGTCCGCAGCGGCATGATTCAGCCGCACCGTGACCGGCATCATGAGCCTGCCCTGCTCCTCGCGATAGGCGCCCCAGTTGACGATCGGGCTGAAATAGAGATAGCCGTCCGGCAGTTCCAGATGCAGCGCGTCATAGCTCAGCCACGGCAGACAGGACGCGTCAAACCAGTTCGGATGATTTGCCGCATCGAGCCGGTAGTCCCGCGTCGCCTTTGCCGCTTCGAGATCGGCAAGCGCCCGCGGATAAAACACCGCATAATCCGGATCATATTCCGTATAGGCGATCGTAAAGGTCTCCGTGTCCTCGTGGAACACATACTGTGTCGGGTGGATGCGGTCGTAGCAGATCAGCTCCTCGGTCTCCCAGCGCCACGCAAGCCGGTAATCCGCCCGCGCATTGAGCGCACGGCTCAATACATACAGAAAATTCAGGTAAAAATGCGAGCCGGTGCGCTTGGAAAACGCTTTCAACTCCGTCACATCGACGCGGCTCGTAATGGACACGGAGCATTTGCAGTCCTGCGAAAAATGCCGGAACACACCGCGCCGGTAGTAGGTCTCCATGTCCACCTTCTGATAATTCATATACTCACCGGTATTTCTGCATCCGCAGCCAGTTCTCCATCAGGAATTTCTGCGGCAGAATCTTTGCTGCGGCATAGGTCAGCTGCGGAAAAACGCCGTATACAGACAGATCTTTCCCGATTTTTGCATCGCGGAGCGCCTTTTTCGCCACGCCGTCCGGCTTTGTGATCGCCGCGAACACGGTCGGCGATTTCTTTGCGCCGGTCTGTGCATTCGCAATGAATCCGGTGTCCATCCAGCCCGGACAGACCGCCGTCACGGAAATGCCGCGGTCACGCAGCTCGACATGCAGCGCACGCGAATAATGCCGCACAAATGCCTTTGTCGCCGCGTAAATATTGAGATACGGCAGCGGAACGGTCGATGCAAGCGATGCGATATTGAGGATGTGACTGCCGCGGTGCATATACGGAATGCAGGTCAGGCACATCTCCACCACGCCGCTCACGTTCAGGTCGATCATGTTGCGCGACTGCTCTGCGGAAAGATCGCAGAACGAGCCGAATTTGCCGTATCCGGCGCTGTTGACCAGATACCGCACGGAAACATGCGCGGCTTTCAGCATCTCTCCGAGCTTTTCGATGTTCCCGTGCACGGAGCAGTCCAGCACGACCGTTTTCAGCCGATGCGGATCCTGCCTCGCGATCGCATCGAGCTTATCTTTGCTGCGTGCGATCAGCCAGATCTCCTGCACATCCCGTTCATTCTGCAGCAGCCGGACAAATTCTTTGCCGAGCCCGCTGCTTGCTCCTGTGATCACTGCGATCTGCTTCATAAGCGCCTCCGTTCGTTCGGGCGGCAGCGTCAGGGTTCCGTTTTCAGATCCCCGATCATCTTGCCGCAGTCCCTGCAAACATAAAAGGTATTCGGGGCGGTGTTGATCCCGTTTCCGAACGGGATCACATATCCGCCTGCCTCCTGCATTTTCTTTTTGGTCACGGGCAGAAACGTGTGCTTCATGAGATAATCATGCTCCAGCCAGAACGTCCAGCTGACGCGGCTGCTCTCCACGCCGAGAAATCCCTTTGTCATTTCCTTGCCGCAATACGGACACTGCATTTTTGTTCCTTTCTGAATCCGGACGGATTCACATGAATTTTTCCAGCCGGTACATCAGACCGTTTTCCGGTTCTGTCACACCGTTTTTATAGTCATAGCCGAGATGCCGGTAAAACTGCACGGCAGTCAGCGATGCGGGAATCTCGATCCGGCTTGCCCGCTTTGCAAATTCGTCCTGCTCCAGCGTTTCGATCAGCATGCGCCCGACGCCTTTGCCCTGATATGCCGGCAGCACGAAGATCGTCAGCAGAATGCTTTCGGTCTCGCTGCCCCAGAACGGCGCGACCGTGCCGGTGCCGATAATTGCATCGCCGTCACAGACAACATACATATGTCCCTGCTTTGCCCGCTCCGCAATGACTTCCGGACTGTGCTCCTTCACGAGCACATCCACATATTCCGGCGGATAATCCTTTGCATTGCTGATCCGGACGGTCTCGCAGACGACCGCGGAGACCGCTTCGGCATCCGCTTCTGCAAATCGTCTGACCGTCATGTTTCTGCTCCTTCCCAGATCGCCGTTGCACCGCAGGGCAGCGCAGCCTTTGCCAGCTCCACCGGCAGACCGATCTCGTCTGCCGTGACCGTTCCGCCGAATTTCGGCACGATCAGGCTGTGCAGCAGATAACCCATGACAGACGGTGAAAGCCCCGTCGTATAGCTGTTCAGCAGGAAAAAGAGCGGCTGCTCCGACAGGATATCGAGACATGCCTCGACCAGCGGATAGATGCTGTTTTCGAGCTTCCAGATCTCGCCGCCCGGACCGCGTCCGTAGCTCGGCGGATCCATGATGATCGCGTCATAGGTCTTGCCGCGGCGCGCCTCTCTGCGGATGAATTTTTCGCAGTCATCGACGATCCAGCGCACCGGCTTGTCGGTCAGCCCCGATGCAGCGGCATTTTCGCGCGCCCACTGCACCATGCCCTTTGCCGCATCCACATGACAGACCTCTGCGCCGGCTGCCGCGCATGCAAGCGTCGCGCCGCCGGTATAGGCAAAGAGGTTCAGCACGCGGATCGGTCTGCCGGCGCTGCGGATCTTCTCCGTCATCCAGTCCCAGTTGACCGCCTGCTCCGGAAACAGTCCGGTATGCTTGAAGCCGGTCGGACGGACGATGAACCGCAGGTCGCGGTATCGGATCTGCCAGCTCTCCGGCGGCTTTTTGCGGTATTCCCACTGTCCGCCGCCCGATTTCGAGCGGTGATAGTGTCCGTCCGCATGCGCCCAGAGGTCGGTCATCGGTGGCGTCTGCCAGATGACCTGCGGATCCGGACGGATCAGCGTCACATCGCCCCAGCGCTCCAGCCGTTCGCCGGATTTTGTATCAATCAGGCGGTAATCCGCCCAGTGTTCCGCTATTCTCATTGATTCTGCACTCCAATATTACATCTGAAAATGATAGATCAGCAATACCGCGAAGATCGCCGCTGCACAGATCGTCCACATGACGCCCTTGAAGCGTTCGGTGCGCCAGTGCAGTACAGCAAGTCCCGCCACAGCGAAAAACAGACTCGCCAGACACAATCCGCTGCGAAATTCCTCGCCCTTCCGGATCCAGAGATAGCCCGAAACCACCGTCAGCAGTGCGCTGACCAGTGCGCCGCCGGCAGCAAGCCATTCATAAGGACGAAGCGAACGGGAAATATCTTCCGGCACGCCGTCAAGCAGATCTTTCAGCTTCCAAAGCCTGTCTTCCAGCTTCGGCATTGCAGCTTTCCTCTCCTTGCCTGTTATTTCGTCCGTGAACGGATGACTTCCTCGATCGCCAGCGCATAGCTGTTGATGCGCCGGAAATCGCGCCCTTCCAGCATAATGCGGATCGAAGCGTCATCCCTGCGCTCGCGCACAAGGATTCTGCCGTCCGTACCGAGCTCATCCTCGCACTCCGCAATGAACCGCGTGATCTGCGGATCATTCTTCCAGATCTCGCGCCAGTGCTGCGGGATCCGCACAGAGACCGCGACCTGCGGATCATGCTCCATGACGGAAGAAAGCTCGCTCAAGGGCTTGCCCGTGCGCTGCATGACCTGCAGGATCCGCGCGGCAGTCAGCAGACCGTCCGGCGCCGGTGCATCGTCGAAATAGAGATAGCCGGAGCCGTCGCCGCCGAATGCAAGCCCGAAGTTGCGCATCTTTTCCAGCACAAACTGCGGTGCCGGCTGCGTGATATGCACCGGAATGCCGCGCTCCTTTGCATAGCGCAGAAAGCCGAGATTCGACATGACCGTTGCCGCGATGCCGCGTTCCATGACATTCGGCAGATTGCCGCCCGCCTTTTTCTGCTGCTCCTGTTCCAGCCTGTCCTCGCAGAGGATCGCAAGCATCCGGTCGCCGTTGAGCAGCTCGCCCGCTTCATCGACCGCAAGGCATCTGCCGCCGTCGCCGTCGAACGCAAAGCCCGCGTGGCAGCTGTAATCCTTCACAAATCCGATCAGCGGCTTCATCAGCTGCACGCCGCAGTCGCGGTTGATGTTGATGCCGTCGGGGGTATAATTCATCAGCAGCACCTCGGCGCCGAGGCTGCGGAACAGTGTCTCCGCATAGCTGCTGACCGAGCCGTTCGCGCAGTCCAGTGCAATGCGCAGCCTTTTGCCCTGCCGCAGATCGGCGGGCGTACTGAGCCGCGCGGACAGCATGCGCAGATACCGGCTTGCGGTATCCGTCTGACGGGCGATGATGCCGCAGTTCTGGTGCGATTTCAGCGGCTGTGCAGCCGACGGGGGCAGCAGCGCCGAGATCGTATCCAGCAGCTCCGCAGACATCGGCGTACCGTTCCGCGAAAACAGCCGCACGCAGATCGACTCGAACGGCAGGTCGCCGCCGGTCAGCGCAAAGCCAGCCTCGGCATTCTCCGCTGCAAGCATCATTGCCATGCCCGATGACGGCACGACGCCGAGCACATGTGCGATGCCGCCGCCCGCGCAGATCCCGGCACAAAGCGCCGCTTCCAGTGCTTCCGCCGAACGGCGCGGATCGCGGGAAATATAAAACACCGGCGGATGACTGCTGCTCCGTCCGATCGCCTGTGCTGCCGCCCGTCCGAGCCGCAGCATCAGCTCGCAGCTGATCTCGGTGACCGCAACGCCGCGCAGCCCCTCCGGCCGCAGAAATCTGCTCATAGTCTCACCTCTGATTCTGTCGCAGAACCGTACTGTTATGCATCCGGTTCTGCGGGTTCAATGATATAGCCAAAGATCATCCTGCGTTTTTCCAGATAATCCTCATATTTTGCTGTAACGGGATGTCCGCAGCGATTATACGCATTATACACGCGCATTGCCGTGCCGTGCTTTTGCAGGCAGACTGTATGCACCGAGGAACGCAGCCGCTTGCCGCACCAGTAGACATACAGACAGACTTTTCCGCTTTCAAGCGCCTGCTGCACCGCATCCGGCTTCCGGACGCGCTTTGCATGCAGTCCGTAGCGCTTCAGACAGTGTCCGAGCGCGAAAAAATTCGTGCCCCAGAATCCCATGAGCACACGGAATCGCTCCATGTACCGTGCGATATCCAGAAACGGCGCCGGCAGATGATGCAGCAGCAGCGCATTATACACCGCAATGACCTCGCATCCGCTGCGGCTCATATTGGAAAGACCGAATTTCATACCGGATACCGCCCCCAGCGACTGCCCGTTGATCAGTCCCTCCGGAAGCGGTATCGTTTGATTGTATCTGAAATTTCGCCGTGAGAAGAAGCTCATAGTCCCCTCCTATTGTTTCCGTTTCAGAGATCACATCATGTCCGACAGCGAATACTGCTGCCCCATCGCATTGTCATCGACCGGATAGCCGAGATGCTGATAGGCAAGCTGTGTGGCGCATCTGCCGCGCGGTGTGCGGGCAAGCATGCCGAGCTGCATCAGATACGGCTCGCAGACATCCTCCAGCGTGACGGCTTCCTCACCGATCGCCGAGGCAAGCGTTTCCAGTCCGACCGGTCCGCCGTGATACCCGCGGATCATCATGTCGAGCATCCGGTGGTCGAGCTTGTCCAGTCCGAGCTCGTCGATTTCGAGCCGTTCGAGCGCCTCCCGCGTCGTCTTCGCGTCAATGACGCCCGTGCCGAGCACATCCGCAAAATCGCGGACTCTGCGCAGCAGCCGGTTTGCGATACGCGGCGTTCCGCGGGAGCGTTTCGCCAGCTCCATCGCGCCGTCTGTTTCGCAGGGAATGTCCAGCAGCATCGCACTTCTGCGGATGATATCGCAGAGCTGCTCCGGCGTATACAGTTCCAGCCGCTGCACGATGCCGAAGCGGTCGCGGAGCGGTGCCGAAAGCTGACCGGCTCTTGTGGTCGCGCCGACCAGCGTAAACGGCTGCAGATCCACGCGGATCGACCGCGCAGACGGTCCCTTGCCGATCATGATATCGAGCGCTCTGTCCTCCAGTGCCGGATAGAGGATTTCCTCCACGGCGCGGGACAGGCGGTGGATCTCATCGACAAACAGCACATCGCCCCTGCCGAGATTCGTCAGCAGCGCGGCGAGGTCGCCGGGCTTTTCGATCGCCGGACCGGATGTGATGCGCAGATTCACACCGAGTTCATGCGCAATAATGCCGGAAAGCGTAGTCTTTCCGAGTCCGGGCGGGCCGTACAGCAGCACATGGTCGAGCGGTTCGCCGCGGCGTCTTGCCGCTTCGATATACACCGCAAGATTCTGCTTGACCTGATCCTGCCCGATATAATCGGTCAGTGTTTTCGGGCGGAGCGAGACCTCCAGATCGCCGTCCTGCGGAATGATCTCCGGACTGGCAATGCGTCCCTCGTCCTCCTCAAACACCGGATTTCCTGTTTGAATCATGTATGGTTATTCTCCGATCGCGGGTTCAGTCCATATGCCAGAGATGATCCGTATATTCATTCTCCGGCAGCGGAACCCATGAATTTTCGCTTTGCTGGACATACCAGCGGTTTTCGTCGTAATCCCACTCCATCCAGCCGTAATCGCTGCCGTAATTCGAGGAAACGCCCTCGAACCAGTACTGCCAGACCGGCGGATCCATGTCGTTGTTCAGGAAGAAATAGCAGTCTGTATCTTCATCGTAATAACAGTCGTATCCGGAATCCCACCAGACTGTTCTGCCGAGCGCATCGACATAGATGCTGTCGCTGCTGTCCGGCTCATTGTAATCATAGTCATCGCCGTAGCCGTTGTAATCATCGTTATAATTATAATTGTTATTATTATAATTATGCTGCGCGATTTCTGTTATTCTGCTGTTTGCGATCCTGACCGCAGCGGCAAAGAAGCAGATCACGAGCACAAGCCCGATCACTTTTCCGAGGACGGATTTCCGCCTTCTGCCGGCAGCCGGCTGCTCCCCATAATACCCCGTATCCGGCGCGGACATATAGCCCTGCGGCTGCGAGAAGCTCTGTGCAGGCTGCTGTGCGATCGCGTTGCTCTCCTGCAGAACGCCGCCGCAGTTCGGGCAGATCAGCGATTGCAGCCCGTCAGCCGAAGCCTGCGCCGTCACTTTTCCGAGGCAGTAGGGGCATTCGTACATTTTCGGTGCAGGCGGTGCATTCACGATCTGCTGATTGATGACTGTCGTCCCGCGTCCCTGCGCATCACTCCGCTGCGAGAACAGGCTCCCGAACAGCAAGCCGGAGAACAGTCCGCCGCCTGACGGTCTGCTGTATCCGGAATGGTACGGGCGATGATAGGAAGAATGATGCGAGCTGTACGAAGAACGGTGCGAGGAATGCGACGAACGCGAAGAATGAGACGAGCGCGAGGAACTGTGCGAGCTGCTCGGCCGATGGGATGACGGACGCGAAGAATGCGAACTCGAAGGTTTGCCTCTGGGCGGCATGGTTCAGGCTCCTTTCATATGAAACGTCAGATAAAACGTCGGGATTGACTGTCCGTCAGCGTTCAAAGAAACGCTTCTTGCGGACATAGAAGGGCTCAATGCCCTGCACGGCTTTTTTCGCCGCCTGCTCCTCCAGACTGATGAACACCAGCGAATCGCCGGATTTCGTATAATTCTGGAGATATTTGGAGAGCGGGAAGAACAGCTTGCGCGTATTGCCGCTCATGTCAAAGACAAACAAGGTCTGCGGACGCTCACAGCCGCGGATCATCTCCACGAGATAGCAGGCATCGACATTCGCCTGCCTTGCGAGGTACCGCGTGATCGGACGCAGCAGATGATCGAGATTTTTCTCGCTCTTGCGGTATTCGATCGTCTCCTCCTCTTTCATGGAGATCGCCGGAATATTGAGGTTCCGCGCGACCATGAGGATGCTCTTGATCTCCTGTGAGGAAAATTCCTTGCCGTAGGAATTGGGATTCAGCACGGCATTTGCAGACTGGATCAGGTCAAACAGGCGCAGGCAGTTCATGCGGTAGCAGTTGACATACCGCTTGGCAAACTGCTGCAGGGAGCGGTAACTCGTGAAGAACGGAATGAAGATATCGCCGTCCGGATTCTGTGTCGTCACCAGTTCCATGGAGACGCCGCCGTTGACCTCATCCTGCTGCACAGGACGTTTGCAGATCACATAAACATCGCTCTTAATCAACATCTGGAGAAACAGCGACCGCTTCTCCGGCTTGGTAATCGCTTCTTTCAGTAATTCATCAAGATTCATGGAACAATCCTCCTTTTAGCTGTTATCTTTCTCTCTGTATCCAAATTGCTGTCCGCAGCGGGATGCTGCCGTGCGGCTCCGCAATTTCAGTACCGCTGCAATACCGGTATCAGCCGAACATGTGCTTGCCGAGCTGCACCAGTGAAAGCCGGATCAGTTCCGAGGACGGCAGCGACGGATCCAGCGCCGCGAGCACGCCTGCAACCTCCCCCTGTGAATAGCCGAGCACCTGCAGTGCGGACATTGCCTCCTCAAGATTGCCGCCGCCGGTAAAGACCGGTGCTGCCGGCAGGCCTTCCGTCTGCACGGTCTTTGCGACTTTATCCTTCAGCTCCAGCACGATCCGCTGTGCGGTCTTGGCGCCGATGCCCTTTGTCTTGGTAAACTGCTTGTAATCGCCCGCTGCGACGGCAAGCGCAAAGCGATCCGGCGTAAAATCGGAAAGAATGGCAAGCGCCGCCTTCGGTCCGATGCCGGAGACCGCCGTGAGCTGGTCAAAGCAGCCGCGCTCGCCTCTGGACGCAAAGCCGTAGAGCGCGATCTCGTCCTCCCGCACGGTCAGGCGGGTATAGAGCAGCGCCTCCTCATCCACGGCGCCGACTGCCGCTGCGGTCTGCATACTGGTGCGGCAGGCATAGCCCACGCCGCCGCATTCGATCACAACAAGATTCGGTTCCTTGCTGCAGACCGTTCCGCGAATATGGTCGATCAAAGGTATTCCCTCCGTTTTCTCAATAATCCGGCTTGGCACAGTGCCCGTGACAGATCGCCAGTGCCAGCGCGTCCGCCGCATCGTCCGGCTTCGGGATCTGGCTCAGATGCAGGATGCGCCGTGTCATGTCCATGACCTGCGGCTTTTCCGCCTTGCCGTATCCGACAACCGCCGATTTCACCTGAAGCGGCGTGTATTCAAACACCGGTACCCCGTGCTGTGCGCAGGCAAGCAGCACCACGCCGCGTGCCTCCGCGACCAGAATGCCGGTCGTTTTGTTCGTGTTGAAAAACAGCTTTTCGATCGCGAGTGCCTGCGGCGTAAAGGTATCGAGGATATAATTCATGTCCTCATAGATCTGCGCAAGCCGCCCGCCGAAATCCGTATGTGCCGGTGTGAGGATCGCGCCGTATTCGACGGTCCTGAAGTCCATGCCCTGATAGTCCACCACGCCGAAACCGACTGTTGCATAACCCGGATCAATCCCGAGAATCCGCAATCTGCTCACCCCCATAGATATTCTATTCTATTATACCATATATTCCGGAAAAGTGCAATGGGAGAGCATGCAAAATTTTTCATTTTCTGTAGGAATGTCAATGATAGGTGACAGATTCCTTCCAAAAAAATACGAAGCACCAAATTGGGAAAGCCCAGCCTATAGAGGGAGCCGCAGGCGACCGGAACAGGCTGGGCTTTCCGGCACTCACATGACTGCCAGATACTCCGCCAGCACCTCATTGGGAGACTTGTACCGCAGGCATACTTTCGGTATGCTGTTGGATAACTGATTATACCGTCGCAGTTGCTCTCGCCCATCCTCAAGCGAATACATCCGCATTTTTGAATAAAACCGTCTTTCATCGGCTCTGTGCTGCCGCTCTACCTTTCCGTTGTGTCGAGGGGTCGCAATCCGGATCCTGTGATATATGATGTCGTGCCATTTCATTCCTTGCTCGAACAGCGTCCGGCTTTGCTGATCTTTCGAGCGCAGCGCGGTTGTCCATTCCGAACCGTTATCTGTTTGGATCTCCCGAATCGGAAACGGAAACGCTTTCAACAGGTTGTTGAGAAACTTTTTTGAGCTGTATGTACTGTGTTCTTCATACAATTCCCGATAGCAGAATCTCGTACATTCGTCAATTGCTGTGTACTGATAATACTTTTTTCCATTCGTCACACATCGGGTTGGCACATACTTTACATCAATCTGAACCTTCTGACCGGGATATTCCGCTCTTTGATACGGCTGATTTTTGCGGGCAGAACGCTTTTTGATTTCCGGCTTTACCCACTTTCGGATCACGCGCAGCATACTGGTATAACTGCGTGTGTATCCACATTTGCGCAGACTGTCCCACAGTCGGATCAGGTCATTCTTGTATCGCGGATAGCGCCGCAGGATCATTTCTTTTTCTTCGGCTGTGTGTTCATTCGGATGATGATGCGGTCGATGGCTTCGCTCCACCAGACTTTGCCATGTCCCGTCATACCGTTTTCTCCACACATAGATCGTTTTTCGGCTGATATGATACCGCCGCGCTGCTTCGCTGACTCCTTTTTTGAAGGAATATTTCAAAACCCGTTGACGAAAGTGCGCTTCTTGTGTTATACTGTTCATAGACAACTTCCTTTTTGATATTGGTGTTTGGGTGGTACTTAACATTATATCATTTTGGAAGTTGTTTTTCTATCCCCTCTGTTACCTATCTATTGTATCATAACAAGAGCATGCAAAATTTTTCATTTTCACGTTCTGCGCGTCAATCCGCAGACTACGCCGCCGCATATTTCAGAATCCGCAGCAGACAAAAAACCCGAAAGCAGCATCCGTGATCCGCTTTCGGGTTTTGTTTTATGCGTTTGCTTTTTCCTTCTTGTCCGATTTCTTTCCGGTTTGCTCCGGCTTCGGTGCAGCAGCCTTTTCCGCGATCGGTTCAGCCGCCATGACGCCGAGCAGCGCCCAGAACACCGGCGCGACGGTCAGCACGGACATGCCGACAAGCGCCGTCACCGCATACAGCGCAACCGCACAGCATGCAGCCAGCCGCACCCAGCTCTGCACGATCCCCCTGCGCTTCCAGACCAGCACAAAGCAGCAGACCAGCATCGCAAGGTGCATCAGCAGCGACGGAATACCGCGCGTTGCCGCAATGTAGAGGTACTCGTTGTACGGGTTATCGACTGCATTCGCATTCGCGGTGATCTCAAGGCTCGTGCGCATCTGCGTGAACGGGAAGTTATCCGGTCCGACGCCGAGCAGCGGATCAATTCTGATCGCCTTGATGCCCTGCTTCCAGCAATACCGCAGCACAGACGCCGCATCGTAGATCTCAAAATCATGCTCCGCGGAAGGATAATACGAGCCGGCGGTCGAGACACGGTAGAAGCCGTCGTCCCAGACAATACCGCCGTCATAGAGTGCCGGATAGGTGTTGCCGTCCTTCGATTTCGCGATCGTCAGACCGCTCGGCAGCGTGATATCGGAGACATCCTTCTCCCACGCCGTCACGGTAAAGCCCTTGCCGCCCGGCTGCACATGTGCCTTGTCAGGGCGGAAATAGGTCTGATTGATCTTCGGCGTCAGCAGGATCCATACCACACCGCAGACCGCGCCGCAGAGCGCAAGTCCTGCCGCCGCTTTGCTCTTAGCCTGCTGCTTTTTCAGCACAAGCAGGATCAGCGCGGTCAGCAGAATGCCCGCAGCGGCGATCACGCCGGCAATGGTCTGCGTTTTCAGCGCCATGACGATCGAGCAGAACATGCAGACCGTACCGAGCACGCGCGTCTTTTTCTCCTCTGCGAGCAAAGACGCCGGCACTGCAAGTGCGCCGAACATGCCGAGCTTCATTGCATAAGTGATCGGGCTGCTGCACATACCGGCAGGGAGCCGCGTATTCCAGAGCAGGAGCGGATCAATGTTGCGGTAGGGGTTCAGTCCGTCATCCGGATTGAGGAAGTCGAACAGCGGGATCGCCTGCACAAAACCGACAACGCATTCCGCGATGCCGAGGATCATCAGCCCGCGCCCGAAGCGTTCCAGATCGGATTTCCGCCGCAGCATCGTGCCGAGATAGAAGATACCGCCGTACATCAGCAGTGCAAACCAGCCTTCCTCTCTGCCCGGAAAGCCGAACAGCGAGATCTTCAGGTCATAGGAATGGAACCGCGAGATCATCGCCCAGACAAGCGATGCGACTGTCAGCAGATACGGCACGGCAGTCGCCTTGCTGAACTGCTTCCGCATCAGACCGATGACCGTCGCAAACAGCGCAAATACGCCTGCCAGCGAGAAGATCAGCGACACTCTGCGCAGCAGCAGCAGCAGAAAGATCACGGCACCTGCAAAGCCGCCGCCCTCAAAGATCTGCGCGAGCTTTACTTCCGAGGAACCGAGCATATGACTGATCAGCTGCGCGATCGCGGTCGCCCAGAACACAATGAGCGTCAGTTTTCCGCAGCCCTGCCGGTAGCGGTCGAGATCCATATTCAGGATAAAATTTGATTTTTCAGATGTTCCGAATATTGTTTTAGCCATAATACCACTCTCTACAGCAATGCGCATGACTCTCCGAATGAATCATGCGCATTGGATTTTCTTACTTCGCGACATCAACCGCGCGGCTCTCACGGATGAGATTGACCTTGATCTGACCGGGATATTCCATGTCATTTTCAATCTGCTGCGCGATCTCTCTTGCGACGAGCACCATGCGCTCATCGTCGATGACCTCAGGCTTGACCATGATGCGGACCTCTCTGCCCGCCTGCATTGCATAGCATTTCTCCACGCCGTCATAGGACATGCAGATCTCCTCAAGCTTCTGCAGACGCTTGATGTAGCTTTCGAGGTTTTCGCTGCGGGCGCCCGGTCTTGCTGCGGAAATTGCGTCGGCAGCCTGCACGATACATGCAATTGCCGTGCGCGGCTCCACATCATTGTGGTGCGCTTCGACCGCATGGATGACCTCTGCCGGCTCCTTGTACTTGCGGCAGACGTCCACGCCGATCGCGACATGCGAGCCTTCGATCTCGGCTGTCAGCGCCTTGCCGATATCATGCAGCAGACCTGCGCGTCTTGCCATATTGGCATCGACACCCAGCTCCGATGCGAGAATGCCGGAAAGCGTTGCGACTTCGATGCTGTGATTCAGCACATTCTGCCGATAGGACGTCCGGAAGGTCAGTCTGCCGAGCAGACGGATCAGCTCCGGATTCAGACCGTGCACATTCGTTTCGAGGACGGCGCGTTCGCCTTCCTGCTTGATGCGCTTTTCGACCTCTCTGCGCGCCTTATCGACCTTTTCCTCAATGCTGGCGGGATGGATTCTGCCGTCCACGATCAGCTTTTCGAGTGCGATGCGGGCGACCTCACGGCGAACCGGATCGAAGCAGGAAAGCGTGATCGCTTCCGGCGTATCGTCGATGATGAGATCAACGCCCGTCAAAGATTCGATCGAGCGGATATTTCTGCCCTCGCGTCCGATGATGCGCCCCTTCATTTCATCATTCGGGAGCGGCACCACGGAGACCGCGACCTCGGAGACCTGCTCCGCGGCACATTTTGCGATTGCCATGGAAATGTGACTTCTTGCGATGTCCTCACAAGAGGTCTTGATCTGCTGCTCATAGGCGGAGATCTTCACTGCCTTTTCATGCACCAGATCCTGATCGAGCTGCTGGAGCAGATAGTCCTTTGCCTGCTCCTTGGAAAACTCGGAAATGCGTTCCAGCAGGTCGATCTCACTGCGCTTGAGCCGTTCGATCTCCTCGGAACCCGCCTTTTTGATCTGCTCTGCTTCCGCGAGCCGTTCGTCCGCCTGATGCAGCTTATTCTGCAGCTGTTCTTCGCGGCGCTCGAAATGTTCCGTTTTCTTGTCGAGATTTTCTTCCTTTTGCTGGATTCTCCGTTCCTGACGGCTCATTTCGCTTCGGCGGTCCTTGATCTCCTTTTCCGCATCGCTGCGCATCTTGAAGATCTCGTCCTTCGCTTCCACAAGTGCCGTCTTTTTCCGGTCCTCCGCTTCCTTTGCTGCCGAACTGCGGATCCGTTCCGCTTCTTTTTCAGCGCTGCCGATCGCTGCTTCCGCGTCGCGCTTGCGCTGTTCGATGCCCTTTGTAACGCCGCGCGCTTCTGCTTTCTCGATCTGCGCATCGACATCCTGTTTTGCACGTTTGGAGCCGAGCGCAATACCGACCGCCGCGCCCACAGCCAGTGCAAGGATGATCAGCAGCACTGCGACAGCCGGATTCAGTCCGGCTACCAGCATGAGGGTACTCGGTGACATACCTGTGATTTCCTCCTAACATAGTCAAATGTTTTGTATTTATCATTTGATTCTGCGGCAGGAAACACGCCGTTTGATGATTCAGTTTTGTGAATGGGGAAGCGCCTGCCGTCGTTCTGTATCTCTGTATCCGGCACGAAATACTTCCGTTATCAATAGCCCCGCCCGTCCTGACACGGGCTGCGGAGCAATAAAAAAAGACAAACAGCGGCATCTGCCGCAAAACACCATCGGAAGTGCAGGCAGATCAAAAGCCCCTGACTTCCGGTGCAATGCATAATACACAACAATAGTATACTATACTTTTAACGGAAAGTCAAGGGCTTTTTTTACATTTCCTGTGATTTGTATGCTGTGCGAACAATCAGGCAGATTATTCGACATAAACGCTGCCGATATAATACGGACCGGGGATTCCGCTCGGATATTCACGCGAAACAGCCTTATAAGCCGCATCGCCTTCGGTCAGATCAATCAGCCGGTAGACCGTACCGGACGGCGCATCCTCCGGAATCAGCAGTGTCATGCGGAACAGTTCCGTGCCCGCGGGGATCAGATATTCTGTATCATCCGCGAAGCCGACAAACATGAATCCTTCCGCAGGCAGCAGGTTTGTTGTCAGCGGCAGGCGCAGTCTCTGCGCAGGGATCTCGTAGCTGACGATCTCCGGCAGCGGCACAACGGAAAGTGCGGAGAGCTGGAGCGGGAACTGGAAACCGAACACGGACATTTCCTGCGGAACATAAACGCTGACGGTCACGCGTTCGCCCGCATGCGCACGTACATTATCCAGTGCAAACACCGCATCCGCAGGCGTTTCCGGAATCTCGATCTCCTGCAGCGGGAGCGTCACGATCTCAGTCTGAACCGGCGGTCCCTCCGGATCCGGCTCCTCGGTCGTCGCCAATGTCGTGACCGTGCCGGTCGATGCAGCCGGAAGCGTCGTCTGCTTCGGTGCAGCAGTGGTCTCATCCGCCTGCAAAACGGTCGTATCCGCTGCAGTTTCGGCTTCGGTCTCCTCGGGCTGCGGAGCGGTTTCTGTTTCCGTAGTCTGTTCCGCAGCAGATTCGGAAGCCGCTGTATCGGTTCCGGATCCGGCGGTCTCCCTGCCGGTGACCGTCACGATCGTAGTGACCGTTCCCGCATCGGAGCCGCCGTCCGTTGTCAGGCCGGTGGTAGGAACCGTAACGGTCTCCTCCGCGATCTCAAGATCGGAGTCTGCAGTCTCATATTCCGCGGGCTTCATCGTCGTGGTGCGATAGATCATCGTACCCGTCACTGCAAGCACCGCGCATGCAACGAGCGGCGCTATGCGGTATGCCAGCCAGTTCTCTGTTCCGAACCGGTGCTTTTCGGCGCGGATAAATGCAGCGGGCGAATGCTTCTGCTCCTGCTCCGCCGCTTTTTCACGGATCTGCTGCTCCAGTGCAGCGATCCGCGTTTCCGGCAGATGAAGCTGTCTGCCGAGCTCCTGATAGATCTTCGGGATCTGATCCTGATTCTGTTTCATGCTTCATCCACCCCCGTTTCCTTTCGGATCATTTCTCTGGCACGCGCAATGCGTGTCCGGACCGTACTTTCATTCAGATGCAGGATCTCGCCGGTCTCGCGGATCGAATAGCCCTCCACTGCAAACAGCAGCAGCGGCAGCCGGTAGCGCTCCGGCAGGCGGTAGATCGCCTCCATGACCTGCCGCAGCTCCGGTTCCATATTTTCGACCGGGATCTGCTCCATTGTTTCCTCCGCAGCGCGCCTGCGCCGCAGCCAGTGTTTCAGATGATTCTTACAGCGGTTTCTGGTTACTGTGATGAGCCACGCGCGCGCCTGTGTCTCGTCCGGAAAGGTCATACCCGATTCGAGCACCTGCACAAAGACGTCCGATGTGACGTCCTCTGCCTCGGCAGGATTTTTCAGATATGACAGCGCGATATTATAAACAGTATTAACATGTTGACGGTACAGCGCGGAGAACGCGTCGTTCCTGTCGGCAGTCTGCATGCGTGTTCACTTCCCTCCGGCATCATGCACGGAACTGCAAACTGCCCGAATCCCCTTTGTTAACATAACAATTTTCGGCGCAAAAAGTCCCGCGAGATGCAAAAAATCAGCACGATGCACAAAAATCGCCCTCCCGATTTGTACATCTCAACAAATTCCTGATTGCTGCATGCTGCTTCGGCAGCCGTGACCTGCCGGAGCACATCGGCTGCATGCGGATCCGGAATCCGTTGCTGCACCGTCCTGACAGACTGTCTCCGCTGCAAAAACAGCAAGACGGCGCAATTCTCTACCATATATTATATCACATAATGAAGAAAAGTGCAATGGGAGTGTGCGAAAAAGTGGTTTGGGGGAGCAGCAGCAAATGAGAAGCGGCAATCAGCGGCGTGTACTGCGAATGTTGGGAGAGATACGCTGCCGCACTCCGGAGGGAAATGCCCGCGGGGGCTCCCCGCTTATATCACATAATGAAGAAAAGTGCAATGGAAGTGTGCGAAAAAGTAGTTTGGGGGAGCAGCAGCAAATGAGAAGCCGCGATCAGCGGCGTGTACTGCGAATGCTAGGAGAGGTACGCTACCGCACTCCGGAGGGAAATGCCCGCGGGGGCTCCCCGCTTATATCACATAATGAAGAAAAGTGCAATGGGAACACAAGCAAAAATTTCGCTATTTCGTTTCTTGGGCGTCAGCATGGAGACAGGCACCGCCCGCTTAAATCATATTGCAGCGTAATATTGCGGCGTATTTGTAAAGCAGCATATCTATAATATCAGCCTGAACAAAAGCACAGCAAGGATAGATGTCTCTCCTTGCTGTGATGATGTATTTGATTGATATGAATACAATCAGTTATGATCGTATCTTACATGTCTCAGAAGGAAACTGTATATTGCGCACACAGCCACGCCTGCCGCGCCGAGAACAGCCATAAGCAGTGCAGCTCCTGCGCCTTTCCCGAAACCGAATACGGCACATAAAAAGCTGCTGTCATTCTGTCCTGACATGAACGGCTCACAGAAGTGATCAATCAGTATGCCGCTTGTCAGACTGCCGATCGGTATTGTAAAAAACTGCAATGTATTGCGGCAGGCATAGACACGCCCCTGCATACCGGCAGGGATTGTGTTTCTGAAAACAACATCAAGATTCGCTCCCATGAACGGAATGAATATCCAGCCCATTATAACGCCGATGCACCATATGACCGGAGAATCGCTGAACGAAAGGATAAAGTTTTCGGTACTCATTGAAAAAAACAGGGACAGACAGATTGCCTTTACACGATTTTTCGGCGGAGATGTGTAAGAGGCAATGAATGTGCCTGCAAGTGTTGCCGCACCGATACAGAAATTGACTGTCCCTAAAGCGCGCTCATTATTGGCTGTTTTTGAGAGGATCAAAGGCGTAAGCGCCGCGTTATTTGCCGAAGCGATCAGGTTTATGCCCGACAAAAAGAAGATCAGTTTCAGGATCAGAGGATTTGCTTTGAGCCATAAAAGCCCCGACTTTACAGATTCAATAAACGTCTCGTTTTCTTTGTCTGCTTTTTCAGGTTCAGGTATGCGGATTAACAGCAGCAGTACCGTAAACGCAACAGAAAAAGTGGCGAGATCAATTATGATGACTGCCGGCAGACCGCCGAACGCATACAGCATTGTCGCAAAGACAGGCGTCAGTATCGTGTTCATTGATTGCGCGAGCGATCGCAAAGCGCCTGATTTCTGATAGTATTCCTTTGGGATGAGCTGCGTAGCAGCGACCTCGCTTGCAGGCTGCTGTACCGTATTCATCAACCCGTTCAGCGCATTGATCAGAAACAAATGCCGCGGTTCAAGGCAGTCAGCCTGTATCAGCAGAAAAGCCGTTACGGTTGTCATTGCGGCGAACAGGTCACAGATGAGCATTGTGCGCTTTTTGTTCCACTGATCGCTCAGTGCGCCTGCAAATATACTCATCAGCACATAAGGTGCATATGCGCATACCGTCAGCAGAGCCGCTTTCAGCGCCGAGCCTGTGCTTTTATACAGCCACACCCCAAGCGCATAGCTCGTCATTGCGCTGCCAAGTGCGGAAAGAGATTGCGTACTCCAAAGCAGGAGATAACTTTTGATCGGTTTCCCGTAATGTTTCATTTGACTTTGCTCCTTTTTGATATTAGTATCATCAAAAATGCAAAGTCCGAGGGTATCATCTATACTCCACGCAGTTCCCTCAAACCTTGCATGGAGCATAAGCGGTCGTTTTCTTCATTCATCTCACCTCGAAGAAGCTGATTAGCAAGCCGCGTGCCTGCCGTTAAACATCATTATATCACATAATGAAGAAAAGTGCAATGGAAGTGTGCGAAAAAGTGGTTTGGAGGAGCAGCTGCAAATGAGAAGCCGCGTTCAGCGGCGTGTACTGCAAATACTGGGAGAGCCACGCCGCCGGCTCCCGGAGGGAAATGCCCGCGGGGCTCCCCGCTTATATCATATTATCACAAAAAGTGCAATGGGAGAAGATACAGAAATATCGTTGTCTGACAGAAACACACGGATTTCGCAGCACAGATTTTCGTCATACATTACAAAAGCGCATCCTGTTTCTTGTGCATGTCTACAAAAGTGATTTTTCATTGGGACATTTTCCCCGCGGGATTGTTTCCTTTACAGAGAGCGCGGATTTCCCGCTGCGCACTCCGGTTCGTTTTTTATTGGTTCTCCCCCGCAATTGTTCATCTGAAGAAGGAGGGATGCATTGCAATTGCACCATACAACTGAAGGAACTGAAAGTCAGAGCATTCAGCAGTCTGCGCAATCGCTGTGTTTCCCGTCACAGAACTTGCTCTGCCGGCAATCTTCCCGGATGCCGAAATTTCTGTCCGCCTGATCCCGGCGGGGACTCCGCCGCGGATCTGCGATACGGAAGCCGCAGACAATGTCCGTGCTGTTTCGGCACTGCCGCCGGCAATACCGGCGAACCGCAGTGCGCAAAACAGCGAAGCCTGATTCGTTTCTGACAGAAACGGTCTGACATGATCCGGCGCCTGCCGGAACGATCGACAAAGCGAGCTGCCGGCTGACTGATACCCGATCGGTGCGCCGCAGACCTGTGTCCGGATCCGGAAGAACGGATCATCGGTCATACCGCTTTTGTCACTGGCAATTTGTTGCATTCCGCACATAATGCGGTGCAGCAGCATACTCCACAGAAAAAAGCGGAACCTGATCAGAGGGCGGTCGGGTTCTGTTTTTTTCGTATCTGCGCTCCTTTTCATGTTTTTGTCTATGTTTTACAATGATTCGCACTCGTTTTTGGAAATACTCACAAATTTCGTTTGCACATGCAACGGAACTGCCGGAAATGCCGTCTCTCGGTGTGAAGGCAGTCAGCTCCCCGTGCAGCGAACATGCTGCCTTCTGCGGACAATACACACTGCACTGTGCATCCGCTGTTTCCCCAACCGCAAATCTATTGTGAATGAAAAGGAGAATTATTATGAAAAGAACAATGATCCGCACAATCTGCGCAGGCTGCGCAGCAGTCCTCGCACTCGGCATCTGCCCGGCCTTCGGCGCATCCGCAGCCGCTGAACCGGCATTCAGCTTCCGCGCACTCGGCGACGCCAACAATGACGGCAAGGTCAGCTCGATCGACGCACAGGACGTTCTGGTCGCGTATGTCGAAGCACTCGCACAGGGCGAGAAGATCCCCGCATCGGATGATCCTGCAACCGACGTCAACATGGACGGCGTCATCGACGTCAAGGACGCAAACAGCATCCTGCAGTACTACTGTCAGACGCTCGCCGGCAATCAGCCGCTCTGGTCGGATTACCGCGCTGTTTCCGAGGTCGAAGGCTATCAGCACTATAACCTTGAAACCAACGAATATGAGTTTCTGACCGCCGGCAAAGAGGGCATGTTCATTGAGATCGGCGTGGCTTCCGGCAAAGCAGGCGATACGGTTACGGTTCCGGTTTATCTTTCCGGCGCTCCGATCCTCGCAGGCTTCCAGTTCTATCTGAACAACAGCAGCGGCGCACAGCTGACCGGCGTCCGCACGACCTTCGCAAAGCAGATCGGCGAGGATCTTGAGGATACCTATGTGACCAATCCGGATCCGGAGTGGGGCGCGATCGTCTGGGTTTCCAACAAGGGCAAAAACCTCAATGCAAAGAACGGCATGGTCATCGGCGAATACACCTATCAGATTCCGGAAGATGCACAGCCCGGCACGGCTTATCAGCTCTCACTGGACAAGGAAAACACCATGTTCATTACGTCCGGTGAGGAATTTGAAGCGAACGGACAGGCGTACAGCAACTCCGACTGCACCTATCAGTTCACACTGCTGGACGGCGTGATCGTCGTCGAGTAATCCGAACCGACCGCTCCCCTGCCCGCTGTCCGCGCTTCGCCTGCAAACCGGTCTGACTGAAAACGATTCGCGCTTTCTATAAAGGAGAATACACATGAAAAATGCTATCATCAGCACGGTCTGTACAGCTTTTCTCGCAGCGGGCATGCTCCCGTCTGTTCCCGCATCCGCATCGGCGGAAACTGCGGTGTGCTCCGGCATCTTCGGCGACGCCGATCACAACGGCTGCGTCGATGTCGCAGACGCACAGCATGTTCTGATTTCATATGTCGATGCACTCGCACAGGGCGAGAAGATCCCCGCAGCGGATGATCCCGATTCCGACGTCAACTTTGACGGGCTCATCAATGTCAAGGATGCCAACATCATTCTGCGGCATTACTGCGAATCGTTTGCCGGAAATGAACCGCTCTGGTCGGATTTTCTGGCGTCCCCCGATTTGCAGAAGATCGGCGGATTTTCGCTGCCTGTCTCGACCGAAGCGGGCTTTCAGGACGCGCTGAAACAGAGCATGATCATTGAGATCGGTACTGTGCGCGGCAAGGCGGGGGAGACAGTCACGGTTCCGGTTTATATCTCCGGCGTGCCGATCCTTGCAGGCTTCCAGCTCTACATGGAAAGCAGCAGCGCGCTCAGTCTGCTCGATCTGCGTTCGGATTTCGCCAGCCAGCTCATTCTGAATGCGGACAGTTCCTATGTACGCAACCTGCAAAAGAGCATCATTGTCTGGTCATCCGACCGCGGCGACAATCTTCTTGTCAAAGACGGAAGCGTCCTCTGCGAACTGATCTATCAGATTCCGGAAGATGCAGCAGCCGGCACGGTTTATCCGGTCACGCTCGATCCGGACACGATGTTTGTCACGGTCAGCGATGAGACAGAACACGAGATCATCCCGTTTACTGCATCTGAATCCGAACAAAATGAGGGGTTTCTGTTCATGGAGATCAAAGGAGCAGTCATCGTTGCATGATGTGTTCTCCCGTTCATAAAAAGCACCCGCAGCTTTCCATATCCGCTGCGGGTGCTTCATTTTTACATCATTCTTGCAATACGTTTCAGCAGAAAGCTCAGATCTTCCGGTGTGATGCCGGATACGCCGTCCAGCTCTGCATTGCGCAGTCCCCTGTCCGTGATCCGCACATTCCTGTCCTCTGCAAGAAACCGCGCCAGCATCACCGCATCCGTCACATCGGCGCTGCCGTCGCAGTTGAGGTCGCCGGCATGCACAAACGGGTATGCAGCCGGTGCAAGCCGCGCAGGATCGTTGCTCGCAGAAGTGATCCTGCCGCACTGCTCGCCGCCGTATACGTTCACCACACCGTAGACCGGAATGCAGTAATCGTAGGTTTCATTGTCGAAATACAGGCATCTGTCATCCAGAAGCTTGTCCGGCGCATTCGGATCCCACAGCAGGATCCGGCGGTCATAGCGCCTGCCGTCCCATTCCCAGCTGCCGGATTCCAGTCCGTAGCCGACCATTGCATGACTGCCGTCCGAAAGCGCTGCCGTCACAACAAACGGCGATTCGCCGTACTGCACATTGCCCGCCATTTCCACCATGTCCGCGAACTGCTCCTCGGTGCGCCCGTTTTTCGAGTCAATGCCCTGATTCTGCGCGCGGTAGAGATACTGATAAAAATTGATGACAGACTGCACGGCTTCGGTCGAGTTCAGTTCACCGAGCGTCTTTGCATCTGCCTGCAGATCCGACGGGTGCAGCAAGCCCTGCTTTGCCAAAACGACCGTCAGCGACATGCCGTAGCAGGAACCGTCGAACGGTTCGTCAAGACTGCCCATTTCCTTGCTGATGACCTGTTTCAGCAGCTTCCGCGCATCCTGTTCCAGATAGCGCCTGTCCCCGAAATGATCGCCGGAATTTGTAAAGCTCCATGTATCTCTGCCCGGATTCAGCGTCAGATCCGGTCCAATCTTCCGCGGCGGATCGAACAGCGGCAGCGCCGAAAGCGGTTTCAGCGGCACATCTTCCAGCTCTGCGATCTGTTCCGCGACAGTGCCTTTCTCCCCGTAGAGCACGAGAGATTCCGGCTGCTCCTGAAAAATTGTCTCCGCTTCCTTCATGCTCTCCGGAATCCGAAGCGTTTTGAGCGCCCTGCATCTGTCAACGGCATTCGGTCCGAGATGTTCCAGCCCGTCATTCAGCCGCAGATCCGTCAGCGCCGCGCAGTTTTCAAATGCGGATGCACCGACCGTGCGGACTGAATCCGGCAGCTCCGCCTTGCGCAGCTTTTCGCAGTTTGCAAAGGCTTTCTCGCCGATCTCCTGCAGACCGCTGTTCCACTGCACCGCACGGAGCAGCCTGCATCCCCTGAACGCCTGATCCCCGATGACGCGCAGAGAATCCGGCAGCCTGACCGTCAGCATGCGGCTCGCGTCCAGAAAGGCATTCCCGCCGATTTTCGTGATGCCATCCGGCAGCGTGACATTGACCTTGCTGCCGCGATAGGCGATCAGCACACCCTGATAGACCTCAAAGCCGTCATGTTCCAGCGTATGATAAAACGGTGTAAACTGAAACGCGCTGGATGCCACATCGCAGTTCTCCCAGTCAAAGGAGATCTCCTGCAGTGCCGAACACGAAAATGCATATCTGCCGATCGTCCGGACGGATTCCGGAATCGCAGCAGATGTGATGTTTGTGCCGGAGAATGCATAGTCTCCGATCTCTGTCACGGTGTCCGGAATCTGCACCGAAAGCAGCGGACAGCCGCAGAATGCATGCGACGGTATCACAATCAGATTCTGCGGGAGCCGCACGGATTCCAGCAAACAGTCCTGAAATGCCGCTTCGCCGATCGTCTGCACGGAATCCGGCAGAATGAGCGTTTTCAGCCTTGTTCCGGCAAATGCTTTTGCCCCGATCGCCGTCACGCTGTCGGGAATCTCCAGCGAACGCAGCATACTGTTTTCCAGCAAGCCATACGGGATCTTCTTCATTGACGCGGGAATCGTAAACGATTCAAGCGCTGTGCTGCGAAACGCATTCTCCCCGATCTTCGCCACAGAATCCGGAATCTCGATCGTTTTCATCTCGCAGCCCGCGAATGCGCTTTCCCCGATTTCCGTGACAGATGACGGGATCGAAACACTTTTCAGCGGTGCATTTTCAAATGTACTTGTCTCGATCTTCTGCAATCCCGCAGGCAGCGTCACAGCGTTCAGCTTTGTGTTCCGGAAGGCGCGCCTTCCGATGCGGTTCACAGAATCCGGAATCGTAACCGTTTGCAGCTCCGTATCCGCAAATGCATCTTTCGGAATCTGCGTCAGAGATGCCGAAAGCACAGCCGATTCCAGCTCCGTTCCGTAAAAGATCCCGCTGCCGATCTCCGTGACAGAATCCGGCAGTACGATCTCCTTCAGATTGCAGTATGAAAACGCCTCGTCGCCGATCTGCGTCACGGTATCCGGAATGGAGATCTGCGCAAGCTCTGTATAAAGAAACGCACCTTCGCCGATGGACTCCAAGCCGTCAGATACCTCGACTTTCGTGCACACGCTGCCGTAAAACGCAAACCGGTCGATCTTTTTCAGGCTTGCAGGCAGATACACGGTCTCCAAAGAATCATTATAATCATCTGCGCCATCTTCAAATTCATATTGATACGAAATAGACTGTTCGCCGTCATCTTCGTCCGCATCTGCCGCTTCCTGTTTGTTTTCAATATAGAACTGATACGGCGAAAACGCCATCTCTCCGATCTCCGTGACGCCCTCCGGCACATGCGCGGTCTTATCATGTCCGTGATACCGGATCAGCACACCGCCGCGGATCTCAAACTCCGCCGGTTCTGCCGCCGCAGAAAAGACTGCTGCCGGATGCAGCAGGGCTGCGGTCAGAATGCATGCCGTAAGCCGCATGCAAATCGTCCGTTGTTTCACTTCGCATCCTCCTTTGCAAATGATACTGAAAATCATCAGCTTGTATCCCCACCTGTTATTATAACAAAAAATCAGCCGGAACGTTTCATTTCCGACTGATTTTCGTCATATTAGCTGAATTATCATACACTTCTTATTGCAGATTGCCGAGTGCTGACCGTTCAGGAACGGCGGCTTCATTTTTATATGATTCTAGCAATGCGGTTCAGCAGATAGTTCAGATCATCCGATGTGATGCCGGATGCGCCGTCCAGCTCTGCATTGCGCAGTCCCCTGTCCGTGATCCGCACATTCCTGTCCTCTGCAAGAAACCGCGCCAGCATCACCGCATCCGTCACATCGGCGCTGCCGTCGCAATTGAGGTCGCCGCTGCGCAGGAACGGGTATGCAGCCGGTGCAAGCCGCGCAGGATCGCTGCTCGCAGAAATGATTCTGCCGCGATGATCGCCGCCGTAAACATGCACCAGACCGTAAGCCGGAATGCAGTAATCGTAGGTTTCATCGTCAAAATACAGGCATCTGTCATCCAGAAGCTTGTCCGGCGCATTCGGATCCCAAAGCAGGATCCGGTGATCATAAGTTCTGCCGTCCCATTCCCAGCTGCCGGATTCCAGACCGTAGCCGACCATTGCATGACTGCCGTCCGAAAGCGCTGCCGTCACAACAAACGGCGATTCGCCGTACTGCACATTGGCAGCCTGTTCCACCATGTCCGCGAACTGCTCCTCGGCGTGCGCGCTCTGAGAATCGCTGCCCGGACTCTGCGCGCGGTAAAGATACTGATAAAAATTGATGACTGACTGCACAGCTTCGGTCGGTTTCAGTTCACCGAGCGTTTTCGCGCCCGCCTGCAGATCCGACGGGCGGAGCAAGCCCTGCTTCGCCAGCACGACCGCTACGGACATGCCGTAGCAGGAGCCGTCGAACGGTTCGTCAAAATCCTGCATGTCCCCGATGACGACCTGTTCCAGCAGATCCCGCGCATCCGGTTCCAGATAACGCTTGTCCCCGAAATTTTCGCCCGTGTTCGCAAAGCGCCATGTATCCTTGCCGGGGTTCAGCGTCAGATCCTGCCAGACCTGCCGCGGCGGATCGAACAGCGGCAGTGCCGAAAGCGGTTTCAGCGGCACGCCTTCCTGCGCTGCGATCTGTTCCGCGGCAGTGCCTTTCCCGCCGTAGAGCACGAGAGATTCCGGCTGCTCCTGAAAAATTGTCTCCGCTTCCAGCAGACTCTCCGGAATCCGGAGCGTTTTGAGCGCCCTGCATTTGTCAACAGCATTCAGCCCGAGCTGTTCCAGCCCGTCATTCAGCCGCAGATCCGTCAGTTCCGCGCAGTTTTCAAATGCGGATGCACCGACCGACCGGACAGAATCCGGCAGCTCCGCCTTGCGCAGCTCTACGCAGTTTGCAAAGGCTTCTTCGCCGATCTCCTGCAGCCCGCTGTTCCACTGCACCGCACGGAGCAGCCTGCATCCCCTGAACGCCCGATCCCCGATGACGCGCAGAGAATCCGGCAGCGTGACCGTCAGCAAGCGTCCTGCATCCTGAAAGGCACCCTCATTGATCATGCGTATCCCATCGGGCAGCGTCACATTGACACAGCTGCCGTGATAGCCGATCAGGATGTCGTTGAAGATCTCAAAGCCGTCCTGATCCAGCATGCTCCGAAACGGTGTATCCTGAAACGCAGAGCCAGGCACAACGCAGTCTTTCCACGCAAAGGTGAGCTCCTGCAATTCCGAACGCGCGAATGCATATTTGCCGATCGTCCGGACGGAATCCGGAATCACAGCAGATGTGAGCTTTGAATTTGAAAATGCATAGTCGCCGATCTCGGTCACTGAATCCGGAATCTGCACCGAACGCAGCGAACTGTTCGAGAATGCATATGGCGGGATCAAGGTCAGATGCTGCGGGAGCTGCACGGATTCCAGCGTACAGTTCTGAAATGCCGCTTCGCCGATCGTCTGCACGGAATCCGGCAGAACGACCGATTTCAGCCTTGTTCCTGCAAATGCTTTTGCCCCGATCGCCGTCACGCCGTCCGGGATCTTCACAGACGTCACCGGACAGTTTTTCAGCAGGTTGTCCGGGATCTCCTTCATCGCTGCGGGAACCGAGAACGATTCAAGCTTTGTATTCTGAAACACATCCGTCCCGATCTGCTCCACAGAATCCGGCATCTCGATATATGTCAGCTTGCTTTCCGCGAATGCTCTGTCCCCGATCTTCGTGACAGTCGGCGGAAGCGAAATGCTTTCCAGCGGCGTATCTTCAAATGCGCTGTCCGCGATCTCCTGCAACCCCTCTGACAGTGTCACGTTGTGCAGTTCAGTGCCCTGAAATGCGCCCGAACCGATTCTGGTCACAGACGCCGGAACCGTGATCTGCTGCAGATGTGTATTCGCAAATGCATTGTCCGGGATCTCCGTCAGGGATGCCGAAAGGACAGCCGATTCCAGCGTTCTGCCGCGGAATGCTCCGCTGCCGATCTCCGTAACAGAATCCGGCAGCACGATCTCCTGAATGTAGGAATCTGCAAATGCATTGGCGCCGATCTTTTTCACCGTATCCGGAATTGAGAACGGCTCATTCATCCAGCCCGCAAATGCTCTGTCTCCGATGACCTCCAAGCCCTCCGGCAATGTCAAAGACCGCACATGTGCATTCTGAAAGGCGCGCGTTCCAAGCACGGTCACAGAATCCGGAATCATAATTGCAGTCATGTCCGCATCCGCAAATGCATCGTCCGGAATCTCCGTCAGAGATGACGAAAGCGCCACAGATTGCAGATACGTTCTGCTGAACACGCCTTCGCCGAGCTCCGTGACCGAATCCGGCAGTACAAAATCCGGCATCGTGCAGAATGCAAACGCCTCGGTCCCGATCCGCGTCAAGGTATCCGGAAACGTGATGCGTTCAATATTCGAAGACATAAACGCGCCTTCTTCGATGACTTCCAAGCCCTCCGGCAGTTCCACAGAACAAGCTGTGGAGTAGAATGCAAAACGGTCGATCTTTTTCACGGTGGAAGGCAAACAGACATGATAATTAAAATGATTATCTTCAACAAAATCTCCCAGCGCGTACTTTAACCAAAGATATACCCCGCCTGTGTCATCAAGAACAACAGTCTTCTCAGCAGGTTTACAAGAGCGGTACCGCGAAAATGCCAGCTCTCCGATCTCCGTGACGCCCTCCGGCACATGCACGATCTCGTCATCCCCGTGATACCGGATCAGCACACCGCCGCGGATCTCGAAATCCCCCGATTCCGTTTCTGCGGAAAACACAGCTGGCGGATGCAGCAGGGCTGCGGTCAGAATGCATGCCGTGAGCCGCATGCAGAAATGTCGTTGCTTCACTTCGTATCCTCCTTTATAATTGATACTGAATATCATCAGCTTGTATCCCCGTTTTCTATTATAACAAAAAATCAGCCGGATCGTTCATTTCCGACTGATTTTCGTCATATTCGCCGAATCATCACGGCAGTTTTATTGCATATTGCCGAGCGCATCCGCATGCACGATATCATAGCCGGCAGCACGGATCAGCCGGTTGTAGACCGCAAGCCCGACACCGTCTGTACGCGGTGCGCGGACATACAAATGCTGCACGCCCGCTGCATCGGCATCGCGCAGCGCCGCGAAAAATGCTGCCGCGCGCGCTTCATCGGTATCGCCGTAGGCACGGCAAGGGATCCCCTGCTCTGCACAGGCTTCCGCGTCCGCATCGAACACCAGCGCCAGCACGCCGCTGCCCGTGTGCGCCTGCATATACCGCAGAAAATCCGCCTGACCGCCCTGCACGAGAGTCACCTTTGCCTGCGGGGCGTAGTGACGGTACTTCATGCCCGGCGAGCGCACGACCGTCCCCTCGGCGACCTTCGCCAGCACGGCATCATCCACGATCACGCGCTTTGCAACCGTCTGCAGCTGCTCCGGCGTCACAAATCCCGGACGCAGCACGCGCACCGTTTCGGCATCATCCAGCACAATGACCGTCGATTCCACGCCGCAGAGACAGCTGCCACCCTCAAGGATCGCCGGAATGCGCCCGTCCATGTCCGCGAGCATATGCGCAGAGGTCGTCGGGCTGGGGCTGCCGGAGCGATTGCCGGACGGCGCCGCGATCGGAACGCCGGACGCCTTGATGAGCGCCTGTGCGACCGGATGTGCGGGAAACCGTACCCCGACCGAATCCAGTCCGCCTGCCGTCACGGACGGGATCCGCTCCGAACGCGGCAGAATGATCGTCAGCGGACCGGGCCAGAATCGCTCCGCAAGCTTTCTGGCAAGCGGCGGGATCTCCGTCACGAGCGGTGCCCAGTCCGCGAGATCCGCAATATGCACGATCAGCGGATTGTCCGCGGGGCGCCCCTTTGCCGCAAAAACCTTGCGCACCGCGTCGGGATTGCCCGCATCGCATGCGAGCCCGTAGACAGTCTCCGTCGGCATGCCGACCGGCTCGCCCTGCCGGATCAGTTCCGCAGCATATGCAATGCCGTCTTCATGCAGCAGCTCCGTTTTCATGCCTCTGCTCCTTTCTGCGCAGCAAGGCGCTCTGCCTGCTCCGCCTGTATCAGCGCTTCAAAAATCGCATCGAGATCGCCGTTCATCACATCTTCCAGCCGGTAGAGCGAAAAGCCGATGCGGTGATCGGTCAGGCGCGACTGCGGGAAATTGTAAGTGCGGATCTTCTCGGAACGGTCGCCGGAGCCGACCTGTGTGCGGCGCTCCGCTGCGACTTGTGCATCCTGCTCCGCCTGTGCCTTCGCATAGAGCCGTGCGCGCAGGACAGACAGTGCCCTGTCTTTGTTTTTGTACTGTGAACGCTCATCCTGACATTCCACGACCATGCCGGTCGGCAGATGCGTCACGCGGATCGCGGATGAGGTCTTGTTGATATGCTGACCGCCCGCGCCGCTCGACCGGAATACGTCGATGCGCAGGTCATTCGGGTTGAGTTCCAGCTCGACGTCCTCGACCTCCTGCAGCACGGCGACCGTCACGGTCGAGGTATGCACCCTGCCCTGCGATTCGGTCTCCGGCACACGCTGGACGCGGTGTACGCCGCTCTCGAATTTCATTTTGCGGTAGACATGATCGCCGGACAGCGAAAAAGTGACTTCCTTTGTGCCGCCGAGCTCGGTCTCGCTGAGGTTCATGACCGTCTGCTTCCAGCCCTGCCGCTCGGCGTACATCGAATACATCCGGTGCAGCGAATGCGCAAAGAGGGCTGCCTCCTCGCCGCCCGCGCCGCTGCGGATCTCGACGATCACATTGCGCGTATCTGCTTCATTTTCGGGCATCAGCAGCCGCCCGATCTCCTGTTCCAGCTCCGCGAGCCGGACGGTCTCCGCCGTGCGTTCCTCCTGCGCGAGATCCCGCAGCTCCGCATCGGTTTCCGGATCGGCAAGCAGCGTTTCGAGCTCTGCAAGCGTTCTGCGGCAGCGAAGCAGACTGCGGTACGCCTCGACGACCGGTGTCAGCTGCTTATATTCCTTCATGAGCGCCGCCAGCTTTGCGGGATCCGCAGCCACGCTGCCGTCCTGCAGGCGCTCCGTCAGTTCGTCATATTTCTGCTCCGCACGCCGGAGCTGATCTTCCGTTTGCATCGGGATCTTCCTTTCTGCTTCTGAACATACCTTTTTATTATACTGCTTTTGCGGAAAAATAGCAAGTGTTCTGCGGAAATATCTCACGGCGCGAAAGGATTGACATTCTGCGGCAGATCTGATATAATAAAACAATAAATTATTTTGCAGAAGGGAGCATGCACATGGAACGCTTTCTCGCACTGCTGCGCGGCATCAATATCAGCGGGAAAAATCAGATCGCAATGCCCGAACTGAAAACCGCCTGCACAGACGCCGGACTGCTGGATGTCCGCACATATCTCAACAGCGGAAACGTCCTGTTTACTGCGGATTCCGGTGATCCGGATGCGCTTTCCGCGGCAATCTCCGAGCTGATCCGCAGACAGTTTGCGCTGGAAATTCCGGTCTGCGTCATCGCGCTGGATTCGCTGAAAGCACTGCTTTCCAAAGCGCCGGACTGGTGGGGCGCGCACGACAGCGCACAGTACAGCAATCTGATCTTCGTGCTGCCGCCTGTCACCGCAGCGGAGACCGCGGAGAAGATCGGTGCGCCGACCGACGGACTGGAACAGGTTCAGATCTGCGGAAACGTCATCTTCTGGACATTTGACCGCAAGCAGTATGCAAAGGCAAACTGGTGGCGCAAGACCGCACGCGCCGGCATCGGCGAGGCTCTGACGATCCGCACGGCAAATACCCTGCGCAGGCTCGCCGGCATGTGACTGCGCGGAGCCAAGAAAAAAACGCCGGAAGATGTTGCATTTCCGAAGATTTTGTGATATAATAGGTTCGTATGTATTTTTTCGGGAAAGGAGTGGTTCGTTGAAAAGGATTCTGCGCCGGCTGACCAGCCTGCTGACCGCAGCAGTGCTCATGTCCGCGCCCGCATTTTCTGCACCTGCCGACCGCTCCGGACACGGAGGCATGCTCCGCGCTGCCGCCGCTGTCTCGATCCCCGGCATCGACGTTTCCAAGTATCAGGAGGAGATCGACTGGCAGGAGGTCGCGCGCAGCGATGTGAAATTCGCGATCCTGCGCTGCTGCAAGGTCATCCGTGCCTACGACGACTGGGAGCTTGATCCGACCTTCGAGGAGAACTATGAAAAGGCAAAGGCTGCCGGCATCGCAGTCGGCTGCTATCTGTTCACGGACGCTGCGACCGAGGAAGAATTTCTTGAAGATGTCGGCTATATGCTCGGCTTTCTGCAAGACAAGTCCTTTGAATTTCCGGTGTTTCTGGATATGGAATCGCCGATCCGGCAGGAGCATCTGCCGCCGGAAGTCTTCATGCCCGCACTGCTCGCCGGACTCGAAAAGATCGAGGATGCCGGTCACACCGCGGGCGTCTATTCCAGCAGTGCATTTTTCAGCGAGTGCATTGACCGCAGTCAGCTGCTCGAAGCCGGTTACCCGATCTGGGAAGCGAACTACTTCGATACCACGAACGGTCTGACCAGTCCGGTCGGACACGATCTTTCCGCAGAAGCAACGATCTGGCAGTATTCCGGCTGCGGCAGATGCCCCGGCATCCGCACGACCGTTGACCGCAATATCTGCTATACATATCAGTTCTTCAATCATCAGGCGGTCATTGCCAATTCCGTACTGCCGACCGATACGCTGAAAGCAGGCTCGAACTTTACGCTCGCCGGAACGGTCAGCTCGGGCACAGTGCTCCGCACGATCACCGGCTCGATCTTCCGGAAGGATACCCCCGCCGAACCGGTGCAGTCGGTCACGGTCTATCCGCGTGCAAGAGAATACAAGCTGACCGGATTTTTCACGAAAAAACTAATCTTTTCGACATTGCCCGAAGACAGCTACGAGCTGCGGATCACCGCGGTCGATTCGTCCGGCACGGAGATCGAGGTCGTCAATACGCCGTTCGAGATCGGCGCGGGCGATCTCCCGTCCGAAACGGAGCACAGATCCGACGGGAACGGCAGCAGCCAGCCAATGCCGGAATTTCACTTTGCCGGTCAGGGGCATCTGCATGAAACGACTGCCCCCGCGGACAGTTCCCGCAGCGGCGGTCTGAATTTGCAGGCGTGGCTGTTCCGGCACATGTCCCTGCGGCGCGTCCTGACAACTGCGACAAGAATCGGCAACAAGCTGCGGCTGGAGCGCACCCCGCTCTACCGAATCGTTTCCAAGAGCTTTTATAAGCTGGAAGCCGGCTACCTCATCTCGAATCTCTGCGCGGCGCATCATGAGGCGAATCCCGAAACAGAATAAGAAAACCCGAAAGCACCGTTCTGCGGCAGCCTTCGGGTTTTGTTTTATCAGAAATAGCGGTCGGCGATCTTCGCCCAGCTGTAATTGCCGATGAAGTTGCCGCGGTACTGGTCGGCGGCATGCCGGCTCCCCTGCAAATAGCGGTAATAATCGCAGTCCAGCAGGTCGGCGCGGATCCCGATGCTGCCCCATTCCTTGATCAGGACGGCATCAGCGCCCGCTTCATGCAGCGTATCGCGCAGATCCTTGATCAGCTTGCGCAGATACGGGAATTTGTCCGCAGGCGTATCGGCATCGCTCCAGAGCGTCTGGGCAAGCTCGGTGTTGCTGCAGAGCACGCCGCGCCGATAGACCAGATAGGCAAGGAGCTCGGCGGTTTTGCCGCGCCGGAATGTGAGCTGATGCGTCCCGCGGAAGACGCCGAACCCGCCGAAGCACTGCACGCGGAGCATCGGTTCTGTCTGTAATTGTTCATGCAGCGGGTAACGCAGATGCGCGATCGCATCCCGCAGCGCGGATTCCCGCAGCGGCTTCAGCAGGAAGGCGCTCGCATGGAGCTGAAACGCATCAAAGGCAAATTCCGGATGTGACGAGACAAAGATCAGATTGCTGTCAGGCGCAGCCGCGAGCAGACGGCGGAGCTGTCTTGTGCCGCCCTGCGCCTCCGGCGGGAGCTCCAGCAGAATGATGTCTGCCGGCGCCTGCGCGAGCATTTGCAGGAGCGCGCTGAACGAATCGGTGCTGATGTGTTCGCCGACGGGATTCAGCTGTTTCAGAAGTACTGCGGATGCTTCCGACTGTGCGGCATCCGGATCATAAGAATATGTTTTCATCGTGATTTCCTCTGTTCCTGATTGGTGCCTGCCGGTTTTTGCGTCCGGCTGATTTGTGATTCTGCATTGTTAGAATAATTTCTGTTTCTATTATATTCACTCATAGCACCAAATCCGCACCAGCGGCGCGGAGCGGGGAGCCCGCCGGCATATTCCTTCGGGAGCCGTTTTCGCGGACTGTACCCGCAGTCGGAGTACACGCCGCTGGACGCGGCTTCTGTGGGGTGACTGCGCCCAAAACAGCTGCCCGTGCATGGAATTTGTGTTACTGCACAAAGGTCAGCCGAAAATCAGGGTGCCATTTGAAAAGTTTCTGCTTCCCGCGCACTTTACGAACACTGTAAAACACCTATTTTACGGCATTCACAAATGCCGAATTTGATCTCTATGTCCTCGCTGTGATGCAAAAGATAAACGACCTCGATCATTTCAGCTGCAACATCATGCTTTTCCTGCACCGTCAGTATACTTTTGATGAACTAAACCCTACGACTTTTCTAAATATTTTACGATATTGCAGCGGAAAAGTCAATAAAATTTGCGTAAACAGTCATTTTTTGCCTTGTTTTTTCACTTTTACTATGGTATAATAGGTGTAACGCCTGAAATAAGGAGCAGAGCAAATGGAAAAGCCAAAGAAAAACAAACCGTATATGATGTATCTGAAACAGTCGCTTAGCGCTGTGAGACCGCAGTATCAGGTATATCGTGACGGAATGAATGTGGTCTACACCATCGAGGGCGATGTGACGAGGCACCGCTTTTCGGTGCGTCAGGGCGAGCGTGAAGTGCTTATGCTTCACAAGAAGATCGCAAAGCTGTTTGCAGAATACACCATAGAAAAAGACGGTCAGGAGATCGCACAGATCAAAAAGGGATTGTTCCGCAGTTTGTCGGGGAATGTTTATGACAAAAGCCTTGAGATCCGTGTCGCCTACGAGTCCTACAACTTTGACATTCTGGTGGACGGTCATAAGCTCTGCCGCATCGAGCAGGAAAACGCCAGCTTCCGCGACCGCTATGAGATGATGATTTTTGACAGCACATTAGAAGAAGTCGCTGTAGCGCTTGCGGTGATCTGCGACCATGTTTCCGACAAGGCAGACAGCACAAGATACAGCGATTGAGAAAGGATATATTATGGGATTTTTTGATTTTTCCGGCGGCGGAAATATGGGATTCGGCAGCGTGAAGAACGTGCAGAACTTTACAAATGAACAGCTTTTTGAGAAGCTGTCAGCGATCAAGGTCAGCTTTGGTACGCCGATAATGGGCGATATTTACGGAACACCGGCGGTGATGTATAAGAATGCCACGACGTACTATGACATATTCGTCCGGGTACATAAAGACAAGATCATCATGGGAAAGATCGGCACGGACGGGACAAACAGCGTGGGAACAGCGATGCAAATGGAATCCGAAGTGACATTAGGCAGCAAGGACGAAGAAAGCTCCTATGCAGACAGAGCCGTGGACGAGCTTCTGGAGGTCATCAAAAAGCTGGAAAACGGCGAATCTATCACGATCACAGACGAAGCGATGCCTGCCAATACCGCAACGGGCGAGCCGATCTCACTGTACATGGAGCAAAAGCTGTTCTCCCTCAAGCCGAGATTTGATGTGTTCGATCAGGAGAAAAACGTGGTGTTCCATGTGGAGGGCGATATTACCAGTCACAGCTTTACCATTCAGCAGGACGGCAGAGAGGTCCTGAAGCTGAAACGGAGGATCGCAAAGATCATGGACGAATACGTCCTTGTCAAAAACGGCGAGACAGTTGCTGAGCTGAAAAAGAAATTCCGCATCGTGAACCCCGAAGTCAGCGGAACGGTAAACGGCGCAGAACTGCGTATCGCAGGCGACCTGATGGGCATTGACTATGATATAAAGATCGGCGGCAGGACAGTTGCCCATGTCGATCAGGACAAGGCACACTGGATGGACTGCTACCGCATCAGCATCAAGGACGAGGACGTGCAGGATATTGTGATCGCACTTGCGGTCATCTGCGACCATGTTTCCGACAAGGATTCCACATGGCGGCATTAAAATGAACAGAGGTCAGGACAAAGCGTTCTGACCTCTGTTTTTTATAGAAGTTTGATCTTATCGGAGCAATGCTCTCTTGCGTAAAGGCAGATCAGCGCCGCCGCAGCACCTTGCAGGCGGTATTTCGTACCGACACCGGGGATATACTGTGCGTCCTGATTATTCACCTTCCAGCGGGGATAACCGCCGTTCGGATCGAGCCGCAGAGCAGAAACATCGCTGTGAAGCACGGAATCCCGTCTTTTTCCATCCATGAAAATACTGCGCTTTTCAGTCACGACGAAAAAGCATTTTCCTCTTGCAAACAGACCGTCATCGCCGTACACGATGATACGCTCGTCCATATCAAGGAGGTCAGCGATCTTCGGCAGGATCTTGTAGATCCGGTTCTCATTGATGTCCTCACTTGCCACATCTTCGTCATTGATAAGGGCGGTGCGGATATACTTCGTTACGCTGTCCACGGTTTTCAGACGATTCAGGCAGTAGCAGAACGAGTCGAGACAGGTCACAACATTTTCATACTTTTTCAGTGCCTTGATGTCCCACAGAATATCGAACATCTTGGTATCCGGCAGATCGCCGCTGCCGTCATCTCTGATCTCAACATCAATATGGGTGTCACAGAAAGGACACACCAGACATTTATTTGAAACAGACAGTTCCATTTCGCCGCCGCAGGAGGGGCATTTCCGGTTTTCCATCGCAGTTTTCTCCTTATATGTTACGCTGTATCTTTGCACATCAAACAGCGGTTAGGATCATTATACCATATCTTCGCATCGTTTGCAAGATGCGATTCCTGTTTTACGTTTCATTTCAACATTTTCTTCCTTTATCTTGAACTTTTGTCATATCTATGATATAAGCGGGCAGTGCCCGCAGCCGTGATAACACCCATAAAGCGAACGGTAAAATTTATGCTTCCGCTCCCATTGCACTTTATGGTATAATATGATATAATATTAGAGATGACTGATTACGACAAAGGAGTATCAGGTATGGGCTCGATCATAGAAAAAATCAAAGCATGGATGAAACGATCGGAAGATCGTACAGAACAAATGACAGACATCTTGTGCCTTTTGGCTTCCTACGGACTGATATTCATGCTGCCGCAAAGGATGCGTATTCTTTTCTGGATCATTTTTGGTATTTCGGCATTTCTCTTCTGTATCGGCTTTTTCCGTATGGGCACTGTCATAGAAAGATGCAAGGCGAAGAAAGTGAAGCGCTTTTCGGGCATTTTGCTGATAGCATCCGGTATCGTACTGAACTGTTCCGGTGTATTTGTGATATGGAAAAGCCAGAGCATTGAACGTGGGATATGTATCGCAACATTGCTCCTGATCGAAGCGATCGTAATGTATTCTGCTGCCGCAAGCCGTGCAGACACAATGCGCCTACAGTGGATCATTTCTTTGATCTTTCGGATCGCCGCAGTTCCTATGGCGATCGGCGGGATCGCCGCCATTATTCATTCGATCATCTCCTCTTTTTCCGGCGCAAATATCGCAATCGGAGTATTTATGCTGATCGAAAGTATTGTGTTCTGGGCGATCGGCAGCGGCAATGATCCATTCAATCAATCCTTTTCGCCGATCAGAGCTGTACCCAATATGAAAAAAACTGTGCAGGAACTCTGCGATGCGCTTGCAGACACAGAAACACAGCTCGGCTTCCCGTGGATCGGTAAGATAAGCACGACCAAAGAAGAAACAATCATCTACGGTCCGACTGAAGAAAATGTTTTCATATACGGTCATTTCCATCTGGGAAGATTTTACATCGTATCCGGTGATGATATGTCCCTCTTAGATGCGGAACAAGCCGATGCACACCGTATTGCTGAGATACCCGACAGCAAGGGAAGATGCCTTGAAGCAGAATTGCTGCCCGAAGCGTATTCCAATATGATAACAAGGTATCTGGAGAACGGAAAGGTCATATGGAGCAGCAAGCTCAACAGGCATAGAGATTGAATAGAGTACTTGGTCAGGATATGATCCAAATAAAACCGTTTTTCAAATCGAAGCAGTGCCATTCTCCAACAGTAGAGAGCGGCACTGCTTTTTTATAGCAAAATCGTCTGTTTATCGCACTTTTGGATTTCATAAAAAACGAAAATGTCATATCTGCACCGATTTCAAAGGTTTCATGATTATGATATTGCGCATCATAGCTGCATATCATCATAAGAATTTGAATGTGACTTGCATTGATATTGCGGCGTTATGTATTATGTTGTTTTGCTGTGAACAATATCGGCAATGTTTTCAGCATGATTATATGTTATGAAATCTTACTTTCCGTGTATATGAAGCGGCTTTTGTCATCCTCCCTTGATCTTGTGTCCGACGTTGGATTTAGTTGGGCGCGGGGCGCGAATGCGAGGGGAAGCACCATAGGAAGAGGGAAGAATCGCTCCTGCGTCGCTTATCTCCCCTCTCCCTAAGGTTCTCCCCCTCGCGCACGTTTCGCAAGCGAAACTGCGCAGTTTGCCAAAGGCAAACGTGCGCTCCCTCTTTCCTTACTCTCTCTCCTCTATGTGCGCGCCACTGTCGCTGCGTGTTTTTTTGGGGGTTCAGTTGCCCTGAACGCTTTCGCCGTGTGCGCCCGCCTGTGTATGCTCCCGATGCGCTTTTCACTATTCATTCTTCACTATTCTCTATTCACTCTATCTATTGGGAGCGGTTACGCCACAGAAGCCGCGTCTAGCGGCGTGTGCTTCGCATGTGAGGATAGTCCGCGAAACC
>LVAJ01000012.1 GCA_001603005.1 Clostridiales bacterium Firm_04 | reverse complement strand
ACAACCGGAACCGGCACAGAGTTCATGGAGTCGGACGATCCGGAGCAGACAGAGCAGGCATTTGAGAGCGCGCGCCGGTATCTTGCTGCAAACGGAGGTACTGAGGAGCCGTCAGCATGGGAAAATCTGGTCGGCGTCTATAATGAAGCAGTCAGACAGCAGGCGGAATCAATGGAAGTGGAGTCGATATTGCCTAAAAGTGGACAAGGTACCCTCAAAGAAGAAAAGACACTGGAATTTGGGGGAATGGGGGAGTATCAACTGGTTTTCGGATTTGAATTACCATACGATTACGAATTCCATTTTTACAGAGATCACGTAAATGTATATACACTTTTTAAGATTCACTGCACGATTTCCCCCTCATTTACGATGAAATATGTGAAAGAATATACGGAGAGCATCAAGAACCCAAAAAGTTATGAACTTGATCCGAATCATCCTGTTTCGTCTCTGATGGAAAAACTGAAAACGAAGACGAATGAAGATGAAAACAACGGATCATTGATCCGGATAACGGTTCCGACACCGATTGCAGGTTTGGAAATATTATTTGAAGCTGATGTACAGGTTAATGTTAGCGGTCAGATTGAATTTGGCTGGTCAAAGGAGATGACGATCGGACAAGCTTTTTTGGAAGGCACTTGTTATCCGATCAGCGATGTGAAACCGCTGAAATGGACAAAGACCAATGTTCAGGGCGAAGTTGAGATCAAGCTGGAATTCAACATCGGCGTGGTTTTGGCAAAGCTGGTTGATCTGAAATTTCGGTGTTCGATCACCTTGGATATTCTTGCGGAAGTCAGTCTCATGAACAAAAGGGTGTGCATGAACGGAATGCCAGCAGCCAAAAGTACGATGTTTATGCCGTTTTACGAAACAAATGAACCGTCCGTTCATGCATGTGACATGGGGCTTGATCTGAAAATTGATTTAAATTTCGATGTTAAATTAGTTGTTTCATTTGGGTTTAAGCTTCCGGAAAAGATTGAGACAGCTGCCTTGAAAAGCGGATTTATAAAGCTGTTTAATCTATTTGCCGAACTGAAATATGAAAAAGAATTGACTTTATTTGAGACGCTCTATCACATCGGCGATTATCATGTTATATCCAACAAAGGCGGTAAATATGCCGGCCTTCATTTTGTTGCGCAGCCATGCCCGAATGTTGCATACCGGACAACATTCTTTGTGAAGTTCACGAATATTCCGTCCCAAGCAGAGGCTGTTCTCAAGGTTGACGGGGATCCCTATGAAGTTCCAGTCACTGCGGATGCAGAAATGAACTTTTATGCAACGTCCGGTAATCATAATTATGCCCTGTTGCTGGATGGAAAGCAGATGGTGAAGGGCTCCTTTACCGTTCAGAATGCGCCGCAGACGATTGAAATTCCGGTTTCATATTCTCTTAAGGAAGGCAGCGACATTCCGAAGCCGAATCCGATCACCCCCATAACCTCGACCGGTCCGGATGTGCCCGCTGTGACAACAGCAGCGACAACTCCGGTGATTTTCCAGACGGCAACTGCTCCGGCAATTCATCCTGGCTATATCAATACGGAACTGATTCAGTTTGGTGACGGCATTTTCGGTACGCTTTCTGCAAACGGCGTCCTTTCGATCTCCGGCAGCGGCGATATGTATGATAATATGTCTAAATCGCCGGTCAAAAACGTGAAGGATGTTCGCCTGATCGTGATGATGGATGCCGATGAAGAACACGGTTATGTGATCAATACGATCGGACCGCACGCTTTTGAAGGCATGGAAAATGTAGAAATCGCATACCTGCCGCAGCATATTACTTCGATCGGTAACTATGCATTCAATGGATGCAGCAGCTTGAAATATCTGCGTTACGGCGGAGAAAATGACACCTCGACGACATTTGTTCTGCCGACAAATCTGACACTGATTGGCGAGAAAGCGTTTTACAATTGTCAGTCCGCAGCTTTCGGCGAACTGATCATTCCGCAACCTGTAACATCTGTTGGAGAAGATGCTTTTTACTGCTGTCTTGGCATCAAATCACTGAATGTTCCGGGCAGCGGTGAGACCGTTCTGGAAAGTGATGCTTTTGCTTCGTGCAGCAATATGAAAAAGGTTGTGATCGGAGAAGGAGTTGCAGTGATGCGCCCGCGCATCTTCAATCTCTGCGAATCCATGACAGATTTGACGATCCCGTATTTCGGACCGACTGGCAACGATGAAAGAACGCATTTCTATACCCTTTTTGGAGCGGCTGCAAATAATCACAGTCAGAAATCGTATCCTGTTTCTGCTAATAGGTGCTGGATTCCGCTTTCACTTGTCAGTATCACCGTAACAAGTGGTACAGAAGTACCGCGCGATTATTTTACTGGAATAAAGAGTGCAAAGCTTATTGCAATTCCGGACACTGTAACGGATATTCGCGACCGTGCTTTTTGGCGCTGCACCGGCCTGCAAACAGTGACAATCCCACAATCTCTCGTAACAATTGGTGAACGGGCATTTGAAAGATGCAAAAAACTGAAAATGGATCTGGTGTTGCCGGATACAGTTTCTTCTGTTGGAGATCATGCATTTGTAGAATGCGAATCGCTCAAATCTCTGTATATTCCCGGCAATGGTGAGACTGTTCTGGAACGGGATGCGTTTGCTTCTTGTATTCGGATGAAGAAGGCAGTACTCGGAGATGGTGTCGCAGAAATCAAGGCGCGGGTTTTTAATCTTGATGAATCTCTGACTGAGATCGTACTCCCGTACTGCGGACCGACAGTTGAAAAGGGAGATACACATTTCCACACGCTCTTTGGGATGGCAGCTGATGATCACAGCCAAACGATGTATCGTGTTTACGAAGTTCAAGGCGTCTGGATTCCAAATGTACTCAATAAAGTAGTGATCACAAATGACAGCAATGTTCCGAAGGATTATTTCACCGGAATCAACTCGCTGAAATCTATCACACTTTCTTCCAAGCTTGAATCTGTTACAGACGGCGCATTTATGGACTGCATTGATCTGGAAGAAGCCAACCTGATCGGCGAGGATGCAGATTGGGATGCAGTCGAAATTGCAGAATCCGGCAACAAGCCGCTGCTGGATTTGGTCAGAAAAGGCAAGCCACTTATGATCCTGCTGGATCCGATGGACAAGAAGGTCTGCATGGGCGACAGGGTTGACTTTGTCGTTGCTGCAGCCGGAAAATATGACCTGCAGTATCAGTGGCAGATCTCTACGGACGGCGGCAGCACATGGACGGATGCAGACAGTCAGGAGCCGCACCTGATCTTCACGGCAGAATTGGAACAGAGCGGCAATCTGTACCGCTGCATTGTCACTGATGCGAAGGGCAACAAGGCAGAAACAGCTATTGCAGAGTTGATTGTGACGGAAGAACGTGAATTTGATCCGGAGGAAATTGAGGAGAATCCGGAGGAGGAAACGGGCGAAGATCTGCCGGAATCGAAAGGTGATGATAAAGAACCGGATCCGGATGAAAAGCCCGAAGGCTACCTGCCGGGAGATACAGACGGCAGCGGTGCAATTGACGTCAGCGACGCGGTGCTGCTTGCACGGTACTGCGTGGAAGACCGCAATGCAAAGATCTCGGATCTCGGAATGCTCAATGCCGACGTCAACGGCAACGGATATCCGGACAGCGATGATCAGACCTTGATCGTGCTTTACATCGCAAAGCGCATTGATGAGTTCCCGGTCGGCAAACCCTGACCGCGCAAATCATACGCATCATACGTAAGAAACAGCCTTGCCGGCGCAGAACCGGTGAGGCTGTTTTCTTCTGCGGCACATTATGAATGTTTTCGGATCATGCGAATGATCCCGCAGTGATGGATCTATTTGATTTTTTGTAAATACGCATTTATTAAAAGTCTGTGAAATTCCGTTCACATCTATTGAAATATCCTGTGTATCATGCTATAATGGCGGCAGGCAGTCAGATACTGCCAATTTACAGAATTTCAGGTGATATCCATGATCAAGAAGCAAAAGAGAACACGCAGCCGATTTCGCACCGGTGCCGCAGCCCTTGTACTTCTGATTCTGCAACTACCGGCATTTTCATCGGCATGTCCCGCTTATGCAGCGGAAAACCCGACCGCAATGAACCGGATCCGCAGCTCGAATACCGTCAAAGCCGCAGCGGACACCGCGGTCATCGGCGACCTCAACGGCGACGGCAGATGTAATGCGGGTGATGTGCGCAGCATGCAGAAATGGCTGCTCGGAACTGCGGATTCTTCGCCCGCAGACTGGAAAGCGGCGGATTATCAGAATGACCAAAAGCTTGACGCGCGCGATCTGACCTTGCTGAAACGTGCATGCAGATCTGCCGCATATTCGGACAAATCCTACGGCGTGTTCCTCGGCATTGATCCGGACGACATCGCGCGGACGCTCGATTATGATACGATCGTCATTGATGCGCAGTATTTCTCGGCAAAGCAGATCGCCGAGCTGCACGCGTCCGGACATACCGTTTACAGCTATATCAACATCGGATCGGTCGAGAATTTCCGCTCCTATTACAAGGATTACGAAGCATATACGATCGGCGCATACGAGAACTGGGATGAAGAACGCTGGGTGGATGTGTCCAAAACGGTGTGGCAGGATTTTATTCTGAAAAAACTCGCGCCGGAGATCCTTGCAAAGGGCGTGGACGGTCTGTTCGTCGATAATGCCGACGTCTATTATTTCAAGCAGACAAAGCAGATCTTTAACGGCGTGACGGCGATCCTGAAAGGCTTGCAGGCGCTGGATACCTATGTCTGCATCAACGGCGGCGACACCTTTGTCACGGACTACATTGAAAAGGGCGGAAAGTTCCGTGATGTTGCGGATGCGGTGAATCAGGAAACCGTGTTCAGCAAGATCGAATGGGACGAGGATCGCTTCTCGCGCAATGACGATGAGGAAAAGGCATATTTCCAGAATTATGTCGAAACAGTCGCGGCAAACGGCGGCGATATCTATCTGCTGGAATATACCAAGGACAAGGAGCTGATCGACCAGATCCGGAAATACTGCGGCGCGCATCATTTCCGGTACTATGTCTCCGGCTCGCTGGAATTGCTGTAAGCAGCCCGGCGGGCGGCACTGCATCACGCGTTCGCTGACCGCTGAACGGCATAAAAATACCGCCCGTATCGGAGCTTTCCGGTACGGGCGCGTTTTTTTCAATTGCTGCATGTATCATGTCAGCTTGTCAGATGTGCTGCGAAAGACCGGTCGAATTGGAATAGGAACGATAAATGCCGTATTCAGCAGTTCGGACATTCATCGCTTTTCGGAATGTCCTCGGAGCCATCGGAATAGCGGTACTTGTCCAGCACAATGCGCCCGACCGTTTTTTCCAAATCAGAAAAATTGCTTTGAATGATATCTATGATTCCGCTTTTTGATATCTTCCTGATTACGGGGAACAGTGATATCATTATTGGTCGGATCAGAACCGCCGAACTGTGCGATATTTGCAATTTCCTCATTGTATTGTTTCAGCTTAAAATAGTCAAGGGCTTCATCTGAGCGCTGGATCCACCAGTTATCAGTAATACTGATGCCGTGACCGACAGACTGTATTTCATATGGGTATTCAGATTGGTGTGATTCGCGATCCGGAGTCTCACGCACGGGATAAATGCAAGAAGCCGCATCTGCGGCGATTCCCGTAAATGCGGCATTTTCACATGGTCGGAGTGACAGGATTCGAACCTGCGGCATCCTGCTCCCAAAGCAGGCGCGCTACCAACTGCGCTACACCCCGTACTTTTCTATTTTACCATGTTTTTGCAATTTTGTCAAGTATCCTGTTGCGATGCTTTGATTTCTGCTTTGAAATCGCCAAAACAAATACCAAACAGAAATATTACCTAAAAAGTAACGAAAATCCATTGACATTTATGGGAAAATATGATATACTGATTATGGTTGTGTTTGATATAAAGAAAAATTATAAATGTTTAACGAAAGGAAAATGAACATGGACAAGAGTCGCTTTACCTTATTAAAAACAAACGCCGAGGTCAGCGCGCGCATTCAGGAAATGGCAGCCGAGATCTCGCGTGATTACACTGGGATTCCGGAAGAAAATCCGCTGCTCGTGCTCTGCACACTGCGCGGCGCCGTATTCTTCTCGGCAGATCTGATCCGCGGACTGACCGTCCCCTGCGAGATCAACTTTCTGAAGGTGCAGTCCTATCAGGGAACGCGGCCGGCAGGCTCGCCGATCTTCGAGCTCGGAGAACGCATTGATGTCCGCGGCAGAGATGTGCTGATCGTCGAGGATATCGTGGACACCGGTCAGACAATGGACACGGTGATGCACAACTTTTCCGATAAGGGCGCAAAGAGCATCCGCATCGCAACGATGCTGGATAAGCCGTCCCGCCGGTATGAGCACCTGAAAGAAACCGTCGTGCCGGATTATATCGGCTTTTCGATCCCCGACCTGTTTGTGGTCGGCTGGGGACTGGATTATAACGAAGACTACCGTATGCTGCCGGATATCATGGTGTATCATCCGGATTCGGAATGACGAAAGGAAACCAAATGCCGTTTGTTACACTTAAAGAAGTCTGCAAGGACTATATCAGTGAAGATATTCATGTTCGCGCCGCAAACCGTGTCAGCTTCGACATTGAACAGGGCGAACTGGTGATGATCGTCGGACCTTCCGGCGCAGGCAAAACGACCGTACTGAATCTGCTCGGCGGAATGGATCAGCCGGACAGCGGCGAGATCACCGTGGACGGTCTGCGGATCGACGAGCTCAACCGCCGCGGACTGACGCGCTACCGCAGAGAGGATGTCGGATTTGTCTTTCAGTTTTACAATCTCGTGCAGAATCTGACTGCGATCGAAAATATTGAGCTTGCGTCCGAGATCTGCAAGGACGCGGCATCGCCGATCGAGATGCTGCGCAAGGTCGGGCTGGAATCCCGTGCTTCGCATTTTCCTGCACAGCTTTCCGGCGGCGAGCAGCAGCGTGTTTCGATCGCACGGGCGCTCTGCAAAAATCCGAAGCTTCTGCTCTGCGATGAACCGACCGGCGCGCTGGATTTTCAGACCGGAAAGCTTATTTTGCAGCAGCTCCAGAACAGCTGCCGGCAGGACGGGATGACGGTCGTGATCATCACGCATAACCGTGCGCTGATGCCGATGGCGGATAAGGTGATCGAGCTCCGCGGCGGAAAGGTCGCATCGGTGACGAAGCAGGACCGTCCGGTTCCTGTCGCGGATATCAATTGGTGACGCGGGGAATCGGCATGGGTAAACAGAAACTTTTTCGGAATACATTGCGGAGCGGGCTGCGCTCCGGCGGACGCTTTCTGTCCCTGTTCGGGATCATCGCAATCAGCGCAGGATTCTTTTCGGGACTGAAAGTGACCGGCACTGACATGAAGGATTCCGCCGAACGGTATTACCGCGAGACCGGTCTTGCGGATCTGCATCTGCGTTCATCGGCTGGCTTTGATGAAGCGGAGATCGAGCTGCTGGCTGCACGGGATGATGTTGCAGCGGTCTGCGGCGGCTATCAGGAGACCGTGTTTATGCCGGTCTCCGATGATGCGGCGGATGCTGTTGTCCGTATTTACAGCATTCCGCCGGACGGGCAGCTGATCAACCGTCCCGTTCTGACAGAGGGGCGCATGCCTGAAAAGCCGGATGAATGCCTGATCGAAGCACAGACGCCCGCGGCGATCCGTGTCGGAGATAAGGTGCGGGCTGTCCCGCAGGAGGGGCAGACGACGCTGCTTGACAAAACCGAGTTTACGGTCGTCGGCAGAGCGGATTCTTCGATGTATGTGGATTTTGAGCGCGGCAGCGCTGTGATCGGCAACGGCAAAGTCGATTGCTTTCTGCTTGTACCGCCGGATGCGTTTTCATCCGATATTTATACGGATGCATGGCTGTGTCTGACTGATACGGCGGATCTCAACAGTTTTTCTTCGGAATATCTGGATGCCGTGCATGCAGCCTCGGACGCGATCCTTGCAGACCGCAAAACGCTGACGGCACCGCGTGCGGAGGAACTCTGGCAGGCGGCTGAAGATCAGCTTGCGGAACAGAAACAGAAGCTTGAGGAGAGCAAAGCGCTCTATGAAAGCGGCGTCAAACAGCTGGAGGATGCCGTCAAAAAAGGCAAGGCAGAGCTGAAAAAAGCAGAGGATGATCTCAAAGCCGGCAGAGAACAGCTCGACAAACAGTGGGCGGATTATAAGAAAAATGCTGCTGATTACGAGAAACAGTCCGCTGCGCTGACACAGCAGCAGAAGACAATGGATACGCAGGAGCAGCAGGCAAAAGCCGAGATCGATCGTCTGAACGGGAAGATTAGCGCTCTGGATCATGCTGCTGATGTGGTTGACTCCTTCCGCGATTTTCAGTTTTCGGTTCCGCTGCCGGATGATATTCAGGCGCTGATCAATGAGATGTCTGAATATGATGTGCCTGAGATGAATGTTTCGCAGAGCATGCGCGAATATTTCGCACTGCCGACAGACAGCGAGAACAAATGGAGTCTCGCGGACGATATCAGCGGACATTTCTATAACTGCAAGGTCGGCTTGCTGAATCAGCGAGTCCCGTATCAGGATACGCTGAATCAGCTTGCAGTCAACCGGACAGAGCTGAAAAAGAATATTGAAAAGCTGACCGCATCCAATCAGGATGTCATCAAGGTTAAGGACGAACTGAATGCGCAGGAGAAAAAGCTGACCGAAGCGAAGCTGGAGATCTCCCGCAAAAAGACCGATCTGGAAAAGGAAGAACGCGTCGAACAGGTCAGGCTTTCGGACGCCAAGCGGGATCTTGAGGACGGCGAAGCGGCTGTTGCGGAAGCGGAGCAGTCGATCGGCAGTGCTGTCGGAGAGATCGAATGGTATGCGTTTGACCGCACGGAGAATCCGGGCTGGAGCAGCTACGGAGAGGATGCAGACCGCGTGGACCGCATCGCAAAAGTCTTTCCGGTCTTCTTCCTGCTGGTCGCATCGCTTGTCTGTCTTACGACGATGACGCGCATGGTCGAGGAGCAGCGCACGGAGATCGGAACCTGCAAGGCACTCGGCTATTCCGGCGGCTCGATCGCCGCGCAGTATCTGCTCTATGCGGTACTGGCGAGCGTGCTCGGCACAGCTGTCGGAACCGTGGTCGGAGAGCAGATCTTCCCGCGTGTCATCTTTATCTGCTATCAGATGATGTACCGGTTCCCGCAGATCCGCTGCCCGTATCACTGGGGCTATGCCGGGATCTGTCTGGCGGCGGCATTGCTCTGTACCGGTGTGACGGCTGCGGCTACATGCGGCTCGGAAATGCGCGAGATGCCGGCAATGCTGATGCGCCCGAAGCCGCCGAAGAAGGGCAAACGCGTCCTTCTGGAAAAATGGAAGTGGCTCTGGAACCGCCTCAGCTTCCATACAAAAGTCACGATCCGCAATTTCTTCCGTTACCGCGCGCGTGTGCTGATGACCGTCATCGGCATCTGCGGCTGTACGGCGCTGCTGGTCACAGGCTTCGGTCTGTATCATTCGATCGCAGCGATCGTGGATCTGCAATTCGGCGAGATCCTTGTTTATGACGCTGCCGGAATTTATGACGGAAGCGTGGAGAACAGGGAACTGCTTCGTGATACGCTGGATCAGACAGAGGCGGTCACGGATTATCTGTTCGGTACGGTTCGGACGTGCACCGTCCGTGCAAATGAAAAAAGTTATGAGGTCACAGTCACAGTTCCGGAGGAGGCGGAAGCATTCAGCAAATTTGTCACTTTGCGTGACAGAAAAACAAAAGACACTTTTACATTATCGAATGACGGAATTATCATAAATGAGAAGCTTGCGAAACTTCTCGGGATCCGGATCGGAGACGCCGTCACGCTGACGGATGCTGCAAAGCCGGTCACTGTATCGGCTGCCGCGGAAAGCTACGCGCTGAACCGCATCTGGATGACGCCTGCCTGCTATGAATCCCTGTTCGGCGAACAGGAAACGAACTGTGTGTTCATCAATGAGCAGCCGGGAACCGATGAGGACGCGCTGGCGGAGCAGATCCTGCAGTCGGATTCGCTGATGCGTCTGGATTTCAATTCACACAGCGGAGATAATTTCCGCAAGCTTGTGAAGGCACTTGGCTATGTTGTCGCAGTGATTATCATTTTCTCCGGACTGCTTGCGCTGGCAGTACTGTACAATCTTGCGCATATCAACATTCTGGAGCGGATCAGAGAGCTTGCGACGGTCAAGGTGCTCGGATTCTATGATAAAGAGGTGTATGCCTATGTCCTTCGGGAGAACATATTATCATCGCTGCTTGGCATTGCTGCCGGATTGATCGTCGGAATTTTCCTCTGCCGGTATGTCGTCGCGACAGCTGAAGTGGATGTCGTGATGTTTGCACCGGGCATTCCGTGGTACTGCTTCGTTCTGGCAGCAGTCATGACGATGATATTTACGCTGCTGGTCAATCTTCTGCTGCGCAGAAAACTGCGCGCGATTGATATGGCTGGCTCGATGAAAGCGATCGAGTAAATATACAAAGAAAAAGAGATTCATGACAGCGGAATTGTGTTCTTGAAAGAGGTAATGGATATGAAAAGGAAGTGTTTATCAGAAGGCGAAAAATCACGACTATGCCTGATTATGATTTTTGCGGTATCTGCCGTATTGATGAGTGCTGCGATTCTGCACGCCGCCGGATATCTGGTTTATCCGGGCGATGTGAACACAGACCGTCATGTTGACGTATCTGACGGTGTGCTGCTCGCGCGCTTTTGTATTGAGGATAAAACGGTGCGGATCACAGACGAGGGTGTTGCAAATGCCGATGCCAATGAGGACGGCGAGATCAGCACGGATGATATGTCCTATTTACTCCGCATGATCGCATTTCAGGTGCCGATGTCCAAAAACCCGTATCTGACGGAACCGCGTCCTGGCACGACCTCTGTGCCGGACATCACGACAGCTGCAGAGACGACAACAACACAGGAATCAACAACGGAAACGACAGAAACGACGGTACAGACCGAAACGGAGCCTTTGCCGGAAACAACAACAGAAGCACAGTCCGAGGTGCTGATCGCCGATCAGAGAGAATTACCGCTCGGCAGATCCATCTCGGTGCTGAACCGCGATGCACAGCCGAATGAAACGCTGACCGTCTACTATCAGAACGGCAACATCATTTTCTCGATCTTTGCCGCGGAGCCTGAAAAGACAACGGTTGCCTTTGCGTTTCAGGACGATATTTTCGGGTATTATACGTTCTGCTCGGATTATACCGCGCCGGAAGGCTATGATGTCACTGAGTTCCGTGACCAGCAGAAGGGGAATGCACTCTATGCCGTGCTGGTGCAGAAATCCGGACTGAGCATTGCGTTCCCGAATCTGGCGGAGGGCGTGGAGATGACCGTTCACGGAAAGCTTGCGTATTACGCGACGAACGGTGTCCGCGCGATCAACGGCATGAACGGCTTCATCTGGGATGAGGAACTCGCAAAGGTCGCGATGCTGCACAGCAGGGAAATGGCTGACAACAATTTCTGCGAGCATGAGAGCTTTGACGGCACGAAATTCAGCGACCGTCTGCTGAACAACGGCATCGACTGGCAGGCGTGTGCGGAGAACATTGATTACGGTTACAGGGATCCGTTTTCCGCAGTCAACGGCTGGTACAACTCCACCAAGGGGCACAGAAGCAATCTGCTGCACGAAAAGTGTACGCGGATCGGCGTGGCATTTGCTTATAATCCGGAATCCGATCATGATTACTATGGTACACAGGATTTCTACCGCGGCTGGTCAGATTGAATATTATTCACTGAAATATGCATAAAATGAATAATATACATGAATATTCCGGAAATATACAGAAATGCGTGCATGTCCTCTTGACAAATTCCAAAATCTGTGTATAATAAAAAAGGATTTTACAGGCGGGATGCAGATCCTGCCGGAAAGGAAGATATTTCATCATGGCTGAAACAAAGATCCCGAAGAAAATCGTGCTCGCTTATTCCGGCGGTCTCGATACCTCTATTATTATTCCGTGGCTGAAGGAAACCTATCCCGGCTGCGAGGTCATTGCTGTTTCCGGCGACGTCGGACAGGGCACTGAACTGGACGGTCTGGAGGAGAAGGCGATCAAGACCGGCGCTTCCAAGCTGTATATCGAAGATCTGACGGATGAATTTATCGACGATTATGTCTTCCCGACCGTCAAGGCGGGGGCTGTTTACGAGGGCAAGTATCTGCTCGGTACATCCTTTGCGCGTCCGATCATTGCAAAGCGCATCGCTGAAATTGCAATGAAGGAAGGCGCTGACGCGATCTGCCACGGCTGCACCGGCAAGGGCAACGATCAGGTTCGTTTCGAGCTGACGATCAAGGCATTCTGCCCGGATATGCAGATCATTGCACCGTGGAGAATCTGGGATATCAAGTCCCGTGACGAGGAGATCGACTACGCAGAGGCACACAACATCCCGCTGAAGATTTCCCGCGAGACCAACTACTCCAAGGATAAGAACCTGTGGCATATTTCCCATGAAGGTCTGGATCTTGAGGATCCGGCAAATGAGCCGCAGTACAACAAGCCCGGCTTCCTCGAACTCGGCGTTTCGCCGGAGCAGGCACCCGACAAGCCGACCTATGTGACGATCGACTTTGAAAAGGGCGTTCCGGTCGCTGTGGACGGCGTGAAGATGAAGGGCAGCGATATTGTCCGCAAGCTGAACGAGCTCGGCGGCGCAAACGGCATCGGCATTGCCGACATCGTGGAGAACCGTCTGGTCGGCATGAAGAGCCGCGGCGTCTATGAGACTCCGGGCGGCACGATCCTCTACTATGCGCATGCAGCCCTCGAGACGATCACGCTGGACAAGCAGACTGCAAGAGTCAAGGAGCAGCTTGCACATCAGTACGCAGACCTCGTTTACAACGGTCAGTGGTTCACCCCGCTGCGCGAGGCACTGGATGCATTTGTGAACAGCACCCAGCAGACGGTCAACGGTACTGTCAAGCTGAAGCTCTACAAGGGCAATATCATCACTGCAGGCATCACCTCGCCGGATACCCTTTATGATGAGGAAGTTGCGACCTTTGATGAGGACAATGTCTACAATCAGGCAGATTCCGCAGGCTTCATCAATCTGTTTGGCCTGCCGATCAAGGTCAAGGCAAAGCTTGATCAGAAGCGCGGCAAGTAATCATTCAAACAATCAGACAGAAGGGGCGGCTTTCGCAGGTCGCCCTGTCTGTTTTTCAATTTATCCGAAGATGTATTCAGGCATTATGCGGAGAGAAAAGCATTTCACTCGGAAAGGAATAAGCAGCTATGGCAAAAATGTGGGCAGGCAGATTTTCAAAAGAGGTCGATGAAACTGTCAATGCATTCAATTCCTCGATCTCCTTTGACGGCAGAATGTATGCGCAGGATATCCGCGGCAGCATTGCACACGCGACAATGCTCGGCGACTGCGGCATCATCCCGCAGGCAGATTCGGAGCAGATCATTGCAGGACTGAAAGGCATTCTTGCCGATCTGGAATCCGGGAGCCTGCTCATGGATCCGACTGCGGAAGATATTCATATGTTTGTCGAGGCGGAGCTGACCAAGCGCATCGGCGATGCAGGCAAGCGTCTGCATACCGCGCGCTCGCGAAACGATCAGGTCGCACTCGATGTCCGTCTGATCCTGCGCGATGAGATCGCAGAGATCCGCAAGCTGCTGCATGCACTTCTGAAAACACTGGTGAAGATCGCAGAGCAGCACACGGAAACGATCATGCCGGGTTATACGCATCTGCAGCGTGCCCAGCCGGTCACCCTTGCGCATCATATCCTTGCATATGTCTGGATGCTGCTGCGCGATGACGGCAGACTCTGCGATACGGCAAAGCGCATGAACTACTGTCCGCTCGGTGCCGGTGCACTTGCCGGCACGACCTATCCGATCAACCGGAAGCAGACCGCAGAGCTGCTCGGCTTTACCGCGCCGGTGCCCAATTCGCTGGATGCGGTTTCCGACCGTGATTTCTGCGTGGAGCTTGCAAATGCGCTGTCTCTGCTGATGGTGCATCTGTCGCGCTTTTCCGAGGAGATCATTCTGTGGTGCTCGTGGGAGTTCAAGTTCATTGAGCTGGACGACGCTTATGCGACCGGTTCCTCGATCATGCCGCAGAAGAAAAATCCGGATGTGACGGAGCTGATCCGCGGCAAGACCGGCAGAGTCATCGGCGATCTGACGACACTGCTTTCGATGCTGAAAGGACTTCCGCTTGCATATAATAAGGATATGCAGGAAGATAAGGAAGCGATTTTTGATGCGATTGATCAGGCAAAGCTCTGCCTGAAAACCTTCGATCCGATGCTTGCGACGATGCGCGTCAACAAGGATCGCATGCGTGCAGCCGCCGCACAGGGCTTCATCAATGCGACCGACTGCGCGGATTATCTCGTGAAAAAGGGACTGCCGTTCCGTGATGCGTACAAGATCACCGGAACACTGGTTGCACGCTGCATTGCGGAGGGCGTTACGCTTGAAACGCTGCCGCTTGCAGCATACAAGGAAGCCTGCGCATCCTTTGACGAGGATGTGTATCAGGTGATCGCGCTGGAAACCTGTCTCAACGGCAGAATTTCCGAGGGCGGACCTTCCGCCGCAGCTGTCTTGGAACAGCTGAATGCTGCGAAGGCTGCAATTTCGGAGCTTTCTGTATGAAAAAGCGCATAATCTACTGTTTTGTGAGCACTTTGATCGCATTCATTGTCTGGCTGGCGGGTGAGCTGATTCTGATGCTTCTCTTTCCGGAATCAACGCTCCTGACAGCGCGTGTCTGGGTGATTGCAGTGCTGCTGACGGCATGCATCTGGAATCTGGTGCATTTCCGCCGTGCAGAAAAGAAAAAACGTGAGGATGAGGAAAATGAAAACTACAAAGGTGTATATTGACGGGCAGGCCGGTACGACCGGATTGAAGCTGTATGACCGGATCAAGAACCGCAGCGATATCGAGCTGCTGACGATTGATCCTGCGCTCCACCGCGACAATGCGGAGCGTGCACGGCTCATCAATGCCTCTGATGTGACGTTCCTGTGCCTGCCGGATGCGGCATCCGTTGAGGCGGTTTCATTTGTGGAGAATCCGGATACGCGCATCATTGACGCTTCGACCGCACACCGAACCAATCCGGACTGGGCTTACGGTTTTCCGGAGCTTTCTCCCGCACACCGCGAGAAGATCATTTCCTCGAAACGCGTTGCAGTGCCCGGCTGCTATGCATCCGGCTTTGCAGCGATCGTTTATCCGATGATCCAGAGCGGATTTCTCCCGAAGAATTATCCGCTGACCTGTCATGCGGTTTCCGGTTACAGCGGTGCCGGAAAGGGCGCGATTGCGGTCTACGAGTCCGCTGACCGCCCTGCTGATTACGATTCGCCGCGTCAGTATGCGCTTGGTCTTTCGCACAAGCATCTGCCGGAAATGCAGAAGGTTTCCGGACTGGATTTTCCGCCTGTGTTCAATCCGCTGGTCTGCGATTATTACGCGGGCATGGTCGTATCCGTCCCGCTGCACCGTCAGTTCCTGAACGGAACGCCGTCGATCGAGCAGATCCACGAGATGTTTGCGGCGCATTATGCCGGACAGCGTTTTGTCAAGGTCAGAGCGCTGCAGGGTGCAGATGTGCTGGAAAACGGATTCCTGCCGGCAAATACGCTCGCAGGCACGAATCTGCTTGAGATTTTCGTCTGCGGCAATGATGACCGCATTCTGCTGGCATCCCGTCTGGACAATCTCGGTAAGGGCGCGTCCGGTGCGGCGCTGCAGTGCTTCAATATCATGACCGGCGCGCCGGAAGAAACCGGACTGGAATAAGAAGGAGATCGAAGATGAAACTGCAAAGCTTTTCTGATTATACATTTACGGACGGCGGTGTTTGTGCAGCATCCGGTTTCAAGGCAAACGGTGTCTGCTGCGGACTGAAGCATGATGCGCTGCCGACCGATACTGCAACAGAGCAGAATCTTGCCGCGAACAATGCGCTGTCCGAGGAAGATGACGCACCGAAAAAGAATGATCTTGCGATGATCGTTTCGGATACGGATTGTTCAGCCGCGGCTGTTTACACCTCGAATAAGGTCAAGGGGGCGCCGATTCTTGTCACAAAGCAGCATCTTGCCGACGGGCATGCCCGCGCAGTCATTGTCAACTCTGTGAACGCCAACACCTGCAATGCAGACGGCGTGCAGAAGGCAGAGGCGATGTGTGATCTTGCGGCAGAAGCGCTCGGTCTTGCGCCGGAGGATATTGTGGTTGCATCGACCGGCGTCATCGGTCAGATCCTGCCGATCGAGCCGATCGCAGCAGCGGTTCCGTCGCTGGTCAAGGGACTTTCCTATGAGGGCAATGAGGAAGCCGTTCACGCGATCATGACGACTGATACGCGTGAAAAAGAGGTCGCAGTGACCTTCCGGATCGGCAAGGCGACCTGCACGCTCGGCGGTATGCTCAAGGGCAGCGGCATGATCCACCCGAACATGGCAACGACGCTGACTTTCCTCACAACGGACTGTGCGATCTCTCCTGCAATGCTTCAGCAGGCGCTGTCCGATGTCGTGCGCGTGACGCTGAACCGCGTGTCGGTTGACGGCGACCAGTCCACAAACGATATGGCATGCATCCTTGCAAACGGCATGGCACAGAATCCGGAGATCCGCGATGAATCGAAGGAATATGCCGTGTTCCGCGGTGCGCTGTATACCGTTATGCTGAACCTCGCGAGAATGTGCGCAGCGGACGGCGAGGGCGCAACCAAGCTGATCGAGTGCGTTGTGTCGGATGCACCGAGCGAGGATGTTGCGGAGACCGTTGCAAAGAGCGTCATCTGCTCCAGCCTGTTCAAGGCGGCAATGTTCGGCGCAGATGCGAACTGGGGCAGAATTGCCTGTGCAATGGGCTATGCGGACTGTGATTTTGATATTACCAAGGTCGATGTCGATCTTGCTTCTGCGAAAGGCAGAATCTCCGTTGCGAAGAACGGCTTCGGCATTCCGTTCTCCGAGGAGGATGCAAAAACGATCCTGCTGGAAGATGAGGTGCAGGTGCTGATCTCACTGAACAGCGGCGATTATTCTGCCGTGGCATGGGGCTGCGACCTGACCTATGATTACGTACAGATCAACGGCGATTACAGAAGCTGAACGAAAAGGAGAAGCAATCATGCAGAAAATGGAGATTCCGGAAAGTATATCCACGCAGATCCGCTCGCAGGTTCTGATCGACGCGCTGCCGTATATCCAGCGCTACAATCAGAAGATCATCGTTGTGAAATACGGCGGCAATGCGATGACAAATGAGGCGCTCAAGGAAGCGGTCATGAGCGATATCGTGCTGCTTTCGCTGGTCGGTATCCGTGTTGTGCTGGTGCACGGCGGCGGTCCGGAGATCAGCGATATGCTGCACAGACTGAACATCGAGAGCAAATTCATCGGCGGTCTGCGATATACCGATGCGGAAACGGCAGATGTTGTCCGCATGGTGCTTGCCGGAAAGGTCAACAAGGAGCTTGTTGCGCATCTGACGCGGCATTCCGGACAGGCGATCGGTCTTTCGGGCATTGACGGTTCGCTACTTCAGGCGCGCAAGAAGGATTCCAAGCCGGATCTCGGTCTGGTCGGTGAGATCACCGGCGTCAACACCAAGCCGATCCTCATGGCGCTGGATCACGGCTATGTGCCGGTCATTGCGACGGTCGCATGCGGGCCGGACGGTCAGGTGTATAATGTCAATGCGGATACCGCAGCAGCGGCGATCGCGGCGGCACTCGGCGCGGAGAATCTCATTCTCATGACCGATATCGCCGGACTTCTGCGTGATAAGGATGATCCGTCCACGCTGATCCCGTCTGTCAATATCAGCGAGGTGCAGAACCTCAAGCGCGAAGGCATCATCTCCGGCGGCATGATCCCGAAGATCGACTGCTGCGTGGAAGCAATCCGCCGCGGCGTCAAGAAGGCTGTCATCATTGACGGCAGAGTGCCGCACTCCATTCTTGTCGAGATCTGCTCCAATGAAGGTGTCGGCACGCAGTTCCTGAGCGTGTACTGACCGGAAAATCAGCAGGCACTCTATTCCCGATGATATCAAACTTCCATGAAGGAGAAATCAAATATGAATACCATACAGGCAACCGATCAGTATACGATGAAAGCCTTCGGGCGGATCCCGCTGGTCGAAGCGCAGGGACACAACTGTACCTGCACAGATGAAAACGGCAAGACCTATATTGATTTTGGCAGCGGCATCGGCTGCAATGTGCTGGGCTGGTGCAATGATGCATGGACGGATGCTGTCTGCAATCAGGTCAAAAAGCTCCAGCACGCCTGCAATTACTACTACACCCAGCCGCAGGCAGAGCTTGCAGAGAAGCTTGCAAAGGCGACCGGCTTTTCGCGGATGTTCTTCGGAAATTCCGGCGCAGAGGCAAATGAATGCGCGATCAAGGTCGCAAGAAAATATTCATCCGATAAGTACGGCAAGGAGCGCGGCACGATCATCTCACTGGTGAACAGCTTCCACGGCAGAACGATCGCAACGCTGGCTGCGACCGGACAGGATGTGTTCCACCAGTATTTCTACCCGTTCCCGACCGGACATGTCTTTGCAAAGGCAAATGACATTGACGATCTGAAATCGAAGCTCGACGGTACCGTTGCCGGCATCATGATCGAGCTGATTCAGGGCGAGGGCGGTGTCTGCGCGCTCGATCCGGAATATGTCAAGGCGGTCAAGCAGATCTGCGATGACAATGATATCATTCTCATTATTGACGAGGTGCAGACCGGCTGCGGCAGAACCGGAGCATTCCTCGCGCAGCAGCTTTACGGCATTCAGGCGAATGTCACGACAATGGCAAAGGCGATCGGCGGCGGACTGCCGATCGGTATCTGCCTTGTTGATGAAAAATGCGAAAACGTCATCACACCCGGTACGCACGGCTCGACATTCGGCGGCAATCCGGTCGTCTGTGCGGGTGCTGTCGCGGTGCTGGATACGATCATGGCAGACGGCTTCCTCGATTCCGTCAAGGAAAAGGCTGCCTATCTGCGCGGCGAGCTGGAAAAGATTCCGGAGATTGAAAGCCTGTCCGGTATCGGCATGATGATCGGCATGACGCTGAAAACGAAGGATGCACATGATGTGATGCTTGCTGCAAACGATGCGGGACTGCTCGTGCTGACCGCAAAGGAAAAGCTGCGTCTGCTGCCGCCGCTCACGATCACGAAGGAAGAAATGGATGCAGGACTTGCGATTCTCCGCAGCGTTCTCGCATAATTCAGATAGAGAAAGGAACGATTGACATGAAGCATTTGCTGAAGCTGCTTGATCTTTCAGGCGAAGAAATCATTGATCTGCTGAATCTTGCAGATCAGCTCAAATATGAGCGTAAGCATGACATTCCGCATCCGCATCTTGCCGGCAAGACGCTCGGCATGATCTTTCAGAAGGCATCGACGCGCACGCGCGTTTCCTTTGAGACGGGTATGACACAGCTGGGCGGTTATCCGCTGTTCCTCTCCTCGAATGACATGCAGATCGGCAGAGGCGAGCCGGTTCAGGATACGGCACGCGTGCTGTCCCGCTATCTGGACGGCATCATGATCCGCACCTTTGCACAGCAGGAGGTCGAGGATCTTGCAAAATACGGTTCCATTCCGATCATCAACGGTCTGACCGATTTCTGCCACCCTTGTCAGGTGCTCGCGGATCTCATGACGATCCGTGAATACAAGGGCAGCTTCCAGAATCTGAAAATGTGCTACATCGGCGACGGCAACAACATGGCGAACTCGCTGATCGTCGGCGGACTGAAAGTCGGCATGCGGGTGTCTGTTGCCTGCCCGACGGATTATCAGCCGGACAAGACGGTTCTGGATTTTGCAAATCCGACCGGCAAATTCTCCATGACGACCAGCCCGATCGAAGCAGCGGTCGATGCCGATGTTATCTTCACGGATGTCTGGGCATCCATGGGACAGGAAGGCGAAGCAGAAAAGCGCCGCATCGCGTTCAACGGCTATCAGGTCAATGACGAGGTACTCGGCGCAGCACATGAGGAGTGCATGGTACAGCACTGCCTGCCTGCACACCGCGGCGAGGAGATCACCGAAAAGGTCTTTGAAGCCCACGCAAATGAAATATTCGATGAAGCAGAAAACCGTCTGCATGCACAGAAGGCAGTGCTCGTGAAGCTGCTCGGCAAGCAGGACTGACCGTTTTGACGCTTATTCAACAGGATGACCGGAGACAGCATGTTTCCGGTCATTTTTCTAAGTTAATGACGAATAATGTGCTTCGGCGGATTTTTAATGAGGGCTCCGCCCTCAAACACCTGCTTAAGGGCTGCCAGCCCTTAAGCATCCCATTTTATGCCGCAAGGAAATGTACATATTTTCTTACTTTTCCATGAATGGGATTTCAAAGGGACAATGGTCCCTTTGGCGAGGTTTGGAGCGGAGCTCCATTTCAAATCCATCGGAGATACCGATTGAATCAGGATTTCCCTATTTTTTTGCAAAAAGATGTGACCGATTTGCAGATTTGTCTACTTAGGTAATAGAGGGGGTGAGACAATGGAACGCCGGATCATTGCGCTGCTGCAGAAGCGTGATGAGCATGTTTTGCAGGAGATCCGTCAGGCATACGGCGGGCTGTGCTATTCGCTGGCTTACAATATGCTTGGCAACCGCGAAGATGCAGAGGAATGTGTGAATGATATGCTTTTGGCGGTGTGGAACAGCGTCCCCCCGCATGATCCCGTCAGTCTGGAAGCGTATCTGGTGACACTGGTGCGCCGCGCGGCAATGGATCGCCTGAAACATGACACACGCCGGAAACGCGGCGGCAGACAGTTTGCAGAGGCACTCGATGAGCTGTCCGATGTGCTGCCGTCCGGAGAGTATGTGGAATCGGCAGTCGAACAGCGCGAGCTTTCGCGGGCGCTCAAGGCGTTTCTGGATTCTCTCCCGCCTGACACAAGGCATATCTTCATGCTGCGGTACTACATGTCCGATTCTGTCCGGCAGATCGCCGAAAAAATGGGCATGCAGCAAAGCGCAGTGAAAATGTCACTTCTGCGAACGAGAAACAAGCTAAAGGAATATCTCGGGAAGGAGGGATTGCTGTGAATGCGTTTGCGCTAATGGAAGCGTTCGGCGACCTGCCGGAAGCAGATATTGCGCGGGAGCTGGCATATCAGCCGCAGAAAAAAGCCGGTGCGGCAGCGAGCATTGCGGAGAAAGATGCAGTTTCGGCGGAACCGGCAGCGGAAACGGTTCAGCGCTTTCCTGTCCGGCTGCTACGCTGGGGTACGCTTGCAGCCTGTCTGACACTGACAGCCGGTTTTGTGTATCTGCTGGCGTCGATCAGCAAAGCGCCGGATTCGATGTCCTCGCAGGTATCGGAGTCGGAGCAGACGACGGCATCGGTTTCCGGCATGACTGCGGCAGTTCCGGCAGGCACCACGACCACGCTGCTTACGACAGCAGCGCCCGCCGCGACCGGTACGACTGCATCGGGGCAGGGCAGTGCGCCTGAATCCGCTGCAGCAGATGCGCAGCAGGCGCAGGATCCAGATGCGGCGGATACGACGGAGCGCACAGGTACTACGGCGACAACGACAGGAACGACGGCAGTTCGCAACGAAGAGCCGAAAAAATCGGAAAACGGTCTGATGATTGACGGAGTGTTCTATCAAAAAGGCGATTTCAATATGGACGGTGCGATTGATCTGCGGGACGTTTATGAGCTGTCTGCGCTGTACTGGGAGATGCTGCTGGGCAGTTCCCGGGCAAGGACCATGCGCAGCGAGCAGCTGGAACTCGGCGATATCGTCGATTGGGCGCCGATGGTTACTGAACATACCGGTCTGGATCAAACGTATCTTCTTCCATATGATACAAATGACACCGGTATGCTGCGAAGATACGTCTGTGTGCAACATATGGATTCTTCCGTGACGCTGGAAGCCTTTGTGCAACTAAGTGATATAGAAATCAATTCGCTGATGAGCGAATTCAACCGGCAGTACAAAACGGTAAACGTCATCGTTGCAGAAGGGAACGAGGTGTCTGACGGCGAGATCGTACCGCTTGAAGCTGCGGACGGGCTTTACGATCATTTCGGCGGCACGTATTTTCTCTGCGGGGATATCAATATGAACGGCGAACTGGATGAAGAGGATGCCGGACTTGCCGAACAGATTTATGCATCCCGCGGCGATGATTTTTCGCTCGTACAGCGGCTGCTTGCAAATATCACGCGGACGGTCTGCCGTAATTCTTCTGAAAACTATGTTTATCATGATACGGAATATCTGCAAATCACAGGCGCGGAAAAAGCACAGCTCATCCGCGATTATATCAGGCTGCGGGATATGGGAATCGCGTTGCCGGAATCCCTCTATGAATTTTATGAACAGCGGGAAGCCGGTGCGTATGATGCACAGCTGAAACAGTGAACCGTATTTGAAAAGGAGGTATTACTATGAAAACAACAAGAATCTTTTCTGCTTTCACCGCGCTGGTGATTGGGATTGCATCGTTTTCCGTATTACCGGCGTATGCAGAGGATGAAGAAACAATGTACGGCGATATCCGGTATTCCAGAGTGTTGAATGCGGAACTCGGAATCTATGCCGGCGATACCCTTGATTGCAGCAAGGTGATACTGGAAGCAGTCATGTATGACTGGGAAGGAAAGGCTTCCTATGTATATTCGTTTACGGTCGGTTCCGGCGAATTTGCGGATCTGTATACGCTTGATACCACGCAGGTCGATACGGAAACGCCCGGCGATTATCAAGTCGTCATCAGACCGGCTGTCGGAGAAACCGGTTCTTTCCCTGATAAATCCATTTCGCCTGTACAGTATCATGATCTCTGCATGAAAGGAACGGAAAGCGCGATCCCTGTCAAGATCTATGACAAGGATTACAATGCAGATACACCGCTGTATCTGCGATGCTATAAGGAATACATCGAGATGATTTGCGGCGAGGGTGTGATGATCCCGCTCGTCGGTGCATATCCCGCCAAAGTGGAATATGAGGTCGAAGATGAAACCATCGCAAGGGTTGAGAGATCGTCCACGACGCAGGAACTTGTACTCTGGGGACTGAAAGAGGGCGAAACAGCCGTTACCGTCCGGACTTCCGACGGCAGAACCGCAACGGAAAAGGTTCGTGTCCTGCCGCCGATCGTGACCGAAACCGAGCCGCCGGTTTTCACCACAACAACGCTCTCTAATCCGGCATTGACGGCGACCACAACAACGGTGACCTTCACAACACCCGATCCGGCAACGACGACAACCAAATGGTGGTATCAGTATGAGACGACCGAGCCCAAACAAACCTCGACCGCCATTTGGACGGAGGCAACATCGAAAACAACCGTGACCGATGAAAAGGGACGTTTTCGCGATGAGAAAGGCAATATTATCATCGAGCACAACGGCACAACAATGAAGCTGAATCCGGGTACAGCAGACGATGACCTCAGCAGAAGCACGACCGAAACGACCTATACAACTGCGACCGATGAAAAGGGACGGATTCTGGATGAAAACGGCGATGTTCTGATCATCAACGGCACATCCGCCGTCGTGAGCGGAAACATCACGGACATCGTGCTGCCGGACAACGACTGGGGCAATGCGAACTGCAAAGACGGCACGGATATTTCCGATGCGGTTCTGATCGCAAGATACATTGTTCAGGACAAAGCGGCAGCGATCACCGATCAGGGGTTGGCGAACGCCGATCTGACGCATGACGGAAATGTGGACGGCGAAGACCTGTCCAGACTGATGCTGTTCCTCGGCAGAATCATCACATTTGATGATCTCATGGCGTAATATCCTCCACAGAAAAGCCCGCCGGATGTTCCGAATACCGGCGGGCTTTTCATTGGATTCAGTTTTTGCTGAAATCGCGGAGCTCAAGCCCCTCGTTCCGTTCCAGCGCCCAGCGGATATTCCATTCGCTGGTGAACAGCAGGAGATACTGGTCGCGGAAATCCTGCACCAGCTTGGTATCCTCGCTGATAATGAGCTGCGGTTTCTTGTCGGTCGGAATGCCGCCGATCCAGCGGATATACTGATAGCTCAGCGGCTCGCGGATGATCTCGACATTGTATTCCGTGCGCATGCGGTGCTCAAAGACCTCGAACTGCAGCACGCCGACCACGCCGACGATGACCTCCTCCATACCGGTTTCCGGCTCATGGAAGATCTGGATCGCACCTTCCTGCGCGATCTGCATGACGCCCTTGACGAACTGCTTGCGCTTCATGGTATCCTTGTGCCGCACGCGGGCAAAATGCTCCGGTGCAAAGGTCGGGATGCCCTCGAAGCAGAGCTTTTTGTTCGGCGCGCAGATCGTGTCGCCGATCGAGAACAGACCGGGATCGAACACGCCGATGATATCGCCTGCAAATGCCTCGTCAATGATCTCGCGGTTTTCCGCCATCATCATCTGCGGCTGGGACAGGCGCATTTTCTTGTCGCCCTGTACATGATAGACTTCCATGTCGCGCGTGAATTTTCCGGAGCAGATGCGCAGGAAGGTCACGCGGTCGCGGTGCGCCTTGTTCATGTTCGCCTGAATCTTGAACACAAATGCCGAGAAGCTTTCGTCAAACGGCGAGACCGTTTCACCGTCTGCGATGCGCGCAAGCGGCGGCGGCGTCAGTTCAAGGAAGCGTTTGAGGAACGGTTCTACGCCGAAATTGGTCAGCGCCGAGCCGAAGAATACAGGGGAGAGTTCGCCGGCATGGATCGCGCCGAGATCAAAGTCCTCGGAAGCGCCGTCCAGCAGCTCGATATCCTCTGCGAGCTGTGCATGGTTATCCTTGCCGATGAGATCCGCAAGCGCGGGATCGTCCGGCTCGACCTCTGTTTTCGAGACCGTGTGCATACCGCCTGTACCCTCGAACGAAAGGATGTGGCGGGTTTCAAGGTCGAACACGCCGCGGAAATCTTTTCCGGAGCCGATCGGCCAGTTGACGGCATAGGTTCTGATGCCGAGCTCGCGTTCGATCTCCTCGAGCAGATCAAACGGATTCTGCGCTTCGCGGTCCATTTTATTGACAAAGGTAAAGATCGGGATATGCCGCATGACACAGACCTTGAACAGCTTTCTGGTCTGCGCCTCAACGCCCTTTGCCGCGTCAATGACCATGATCGCAGCATCCGCAGCCATCAGGGTGCGGTAGGTATCTTCCGAGAAGTCCTGATGTCCGGGCGTATCGAGAATGTTGATGCAGCATCCGTCGTACTCAAACTGCATGACCGACGATGTGACGGAAATACCGCGCTGCTTTTCAATTTCCATCCAGTCCGAGACAGCGTGGCGGGCATTTTTCTTGCCCTTGACCGCACCTGCCATGGAGATCGCGCCGCCGTAGAGCAGCAGTTTTTCTGTGAGCGTCGTTTTACCGGCGTCCGGATGCGAGATGATCGCAAAGGTTCTGCGGCGCCGGATTTCTTCTTCCATCGTGCGCAAGTTCAGATTCCTCCGTATTTCAGATTTGACATAACCATATTATTATACCATATAATAGCGAAAAAAGCAATGGGAGAAGCGAGAAAATTTCACTTTTTTCCGGATTCGGCGCAAAAATGTCATGACCTGCCCGATGATCTACCGCGCAGGTCATGTTTGCTGTTCAGGATTCTGCTTTCATGAGGTCTTTTCCGGCATTCCATGCCTGACCGACCTTTTCGCCGACCGCGTAGTAGCCGCTGCAGTACTGGTCAAAGATGAGTGCCTGTACCTGATCCGGCAGGATCTTGTCCTTGTCGCCGACGACGCGTTCATCCGCGCTGACGTTGACGATCTTGCCGACAATTGCATGCATATTCGGCGTATTGATCTCCTCTGCAAGCTCGCACTCGATCGCAACGGGAAAATCGGTGATGACCGGCGCATTGACAAACTCGCTGCGGACGGCAGTGCAGCCGGAGCGTGCAAATTTATCGGGCATTTTGTTGCCGGTCGCGATACCGAAGAAATCCGCCGGCGCCATGTTCGGCACATCGGCGATGCTGACGGTGAATGCCTTTGATTCCATGATGTTCTGTGTTGTTTTGTGGTCAGCGTCAATGAACAGTGCAATCTTGTCCATGTCGCAGATCTATGCCCATGCAGCATTCATCGCGCAGATATTGCCGTCTGCTCCGTAGGCGGCAACGATGACCACCGGCATCGGGAACAGTGCGGGCTGTACGCCAAGATTTTTTCTCATGATGATTCCTCCTTTGGCAGTGAACGCTGTGCGTTCCGATAGATCCAGTATAACACATTTTCTTTGATTTGACAACGATCCGCCACTTGACATATCGGCATGTGCGGCGATTTGGGGTTATTATTTCGCTGTTTTTCGTTTCCTATCACAAAAAGCATGCATGGATGATCTTAAAAATCAATGAAAAACAACAGAAAACAATTGCGCACGGTTTTGCTTTGTGCTATAATAAAAGAAGAAGGCAGACGTTTTTCTGCCGGTAGATAAAATCGTTTGGAGAAAACGCGCACAAACTGATTGAACGAAGGGTGGTATCATATGAATCGAACCTATTGGAAAAGGGCATGCAGCTTTGCAGCGGCGATCGTTCTGGCATGCAGCAGCATTGCTGGCGGCGGGATGCTGCCGGCTTCTGCGATCACGCCTGAATCTGCTGCGACAGCTGCCGCAGAAACAGCCGCAGTGCCGGATGAAACACCGGTTCCCGTGATCGTCACGCTGGAAGCAGAAGCACTGCTTGCGGACGGGCGGCAGGCGGATTATCTCTGTACGCCGGAAGCCGCCGCGCAGAGCGAAGCGATCCGTGCCGGACAGGAAGCGGTGATCGCGCAGATGACCGCTCTGTATCCGGCGCTTACGGTCGATTACCGGTTCCTGACGCTGACGAACGGATTTTCCTGCATGCTGCCGGAATATCTGATCGCGCAGGCGGAAACAGTTGCCGGTGTGCAGAGCGTCACGCGGTCTGTGACATTCGATCCTGTGCCGGAAGCGGCGGAATCGCTTGAACTCGGCAATATCCCTTCCTTTATCAGCGAAACGGACTGCCGCGGCGAGGGCAAAGTCATCGCGGTGATCGACACGGAGCTGAATCTGTCGCATCCGATGTTTTCCGCGCTTCCTGACAGCAAGCAGACGAAGCTGTCAAAGGAGAAGGTGCAGGCAATTTCATCCGCCGTGGGATTCCACGTTTCGGTAAATGCGGATGATGTGTACTACAGCAGCAAGGTGCCCTTTGCGGCGGATTATCTTGACAGCAATCCGCGCGCGATCGAAAACCAGACGCCTGCGCAGTACCACGGCTCGCATGTTGCGGGCATCGCGGCGGGCAATGCATATCAGACGAATGACGGCGAGCTGATCTCCGGTGTCGCGCCGGATGCACAGCTTGTGTTCATGGCGATCGACGGAGAGATCTTTGACGAATCGGTGTTCCTCGCGGCGCTGGAGGATGCGGTCAAGCTGCAGGCGGATGCTGCAAATATCAGCCTCGGCAATTCGCATGAGCAAATGGAGGAGGACGATCCGTTCTGCCGCGCGGTCAATGCGGCGGAGGCTGCCGGCGTGACGGTCTGTGTGGCAGCTGGCAACGACAGCAACGGCTCCGAGCTCGGCTTTGAAGCGACGCCGGATAATCCGGATTCGGCAGAGATGAACATGCTGATCACCGAGCAGGCAAAGGCGCTTGCAGTCGCTTCTGCGGAAGGCACAGCCGATGTGCAGATGTACACGCTTTCCGTGGGAGGAACCGTGATTCCGTACACCGGCTATGTCCCGTCAGACGGCATTCGGATGAACTATCTGCGTGACATGCTCGGAGAAGGAAGCTATGATTTTGTGTACTGCGGGCTCGGAACCGCAGAGGATTTTGCCGGAAAGGATCTGACCGGACGGCTGGCACTCGTGGAACGCGGATTGAATACCTTCACGGAAAAAGCGGAGAATGCAAAAAATGCCGGCGCACTCGGCGTGATTTGCATGCAGAACACGGACGAGCCGCCGATCAGCATGGCAAGCGACTCGACACTGCCGATTGGCATGGTCTCGAAAGCGGACGGCGAAAAAATGCGGAATGCAGCGCATCAGACGCTCTTTTTGTCTGATAACCTCACAACCGTGCATCTGGATGCATCAGTCAGCCCGTACACCGGATGGGGCGTGCACAGCTCGCTCGATCTGCGGCCGGATATCATGGGCATCGGCGGAAATGTGCGCTCCGCGGCGTACAGTGGGGATGTGGAAACAATGTCCGGCACATCTATGGCAAGCCCGTATATCGCGGGATGCGCGGTTCTGCTCGGCGAATATCTTGACAAGAGCGGCTGCACGCTGACCGGCTCTGCGCGTGAACAGCGCATCCGGAATCTGCTGATGTCCGGTGCTGTCCCGTTCGAGGAGGACGGCATGCCCGTGACACCGCGCCGGCAGGGTGCCGGAATGGTCTCCATGACAAATGCACTGAAAACAAAGGTGCTGCTCACCGGCGAAAGCGGCGAGACCAAGCTGAATCTGCGCGATCAGCTTGGCACGGAATTTGATTTTGATGTGACGCTGACGAATATCAGCGATGAGGATGTGCATTTCCGGAATGCGCGTCTTGTGCTGACGACTGACCGTTCGTATTATGACAGCTATCTGAAAAAGGATGTGATCCGGCAGCAGCAGTTGCTGAACTGCGAGGCAGATGTTGACGGCTTGCTGGATGTCCCTGCGGATCGCGCTTTCTCAAAGTCCGTGCATGTCACGCTCGACCGGCAGCAGGTCAATGAGATCCGCGGGACTTTTGTAAACGGCTTTTTCATTGAGGGTTATCTGTATCTGGAGGGTGCCGACAACACTGTGGATATCTCGATCCCGCTGCTGGGATTTTCGGACGATTTTTCGGCACTTCCGATCTTCGGGGACAACTACGGCGGCTATGTTTCGTGGTTTGATTACGGTCTGCCGGGATATGACCGAATCTCCGATCAGCTTGACCGCGACAGCACAGAGCTCGGCGGCTTTATGGATGACTTCGGGAGCTTCATGTCATCCGCACTGGCATACAGCAAGCGGCATCAGACATTGAAGAACCGGCTGTATATCTCGCCGAATGATGACGGCCTTGCAGACTATGCCGGCATTCGTCTGGCACCGCAGAGAGACTGTTTTGTGGAGGGCGGCGACCTGTTCGACAGCAGCGGAAAATGCGTAGCAAAGGGCTTCCGCATGACGGAACATGCAACACGCACACTCGGCGTGACATCCGATGCGGCATATTCCTACTCGAATATTTACGGTCAGACAGTCAGGCTGAATGATCTGCCGGAGGGCGATTATACCTTGCAGGTGCGCGCCGGCGCAACAAAGGAGCGCCTGAAAAACGCTCCGGAGATCGCAGAGGTTCCCGTAACGATCGACAAGACCGCCCCGAAAGTCAAAACAGAGCTGATCGACTACTTCGGGAGAACGATCCTGCGGCTGACTGCCGAGGACAAGTATCTGGACAGCATCATGCTGATCGGCAAGGGCAGCGGAAGACTGGTCACGAAGAACGGCATTCGCGAACCGGAAAAGTATACGCTGGATGATCTGCTCAATCTGCTTGTTGTGTCCGCACCGAGCGTCGGTCAGACGATGGAGTATGGCTGTGCATTCCGGAACTGGTACAATGCTGCGGTATTTGACGCCGCGCTCGCGCATGAGAATCCGCCGGAATATGAGGCGATGGACAATCACACCCTCGGAAGGTTCATCTATGACGGCGGTTTCGGTGAGGAATGGGATGATCATTATGACTTTACGTCTTTTCTGACGGTCGAACCGGATCAGAACGGCAGTGTCACACTGGAATATGATGTGACTGATCTCGAATGGTATTCCTTTACGGCAGCGGACCGCGCGTTCAATCTGACCGAGGTGAACTATGTGGATGAACAGCTGCGTCCGGTATCCATCGAGCCGGGTGTCTACCTCGGCACATGGGGCTATTACGAATTTACCGAAGATCATTTCCATTATGAGCCGCTGGCATACAACATCGAGCCGTTCGACTGCGACTATACGCTTGAACTGCGGCGTTATGATACGGTCATGCATGTTGTTTCGGCTGAATCCGAACCGTTCTGGTTTGACTTCGATTTCATGCTCACCGGAGATGCAGACACCAGCTACCGGCTGGACGTCATGGACGAACCGCTCTACACCGAAGGAAACGGCTTTGAATCCAAGTTCAACGTGAAGGGAATGAAATATGACACGCTGGTAAAGACCGATTTCAAAACGCTGAACGGTTTCCTGAAGCTGTCGGCAAAAACTGCGGAACAGGATTATGTCAAGCCGCTGATGAAGGAGCTGACGGGCTGTATCAACTTTGACAAAATGACATATCATGTGGATCCGGATGCGGTTGTGACATTCACGACAGACTGCTGCGACAAGCGCTGGCAGATCATCGAACGCGTCAGCATCAAGGTGGATCTTCGTACCGGCATCGCGACGCTTCCGGACGGCTCCAGACGGCAGCTGCTCCGGACAGCCGAACTGCTCGGCGACACCGACTGCAGCAGCAATGTCGATGTATCCGATGCGGTGCTGCTGGCGAAGTTCCTTGTCAGCGACAGGACTGCGGTCATCAGCGAAGCAGGGCTCCGCAATGCGGACTGCAACAAGAACGGCTCGGCGGATTCCGATGATCTGACCATGCTCCTGCAGGCAATTGCAAGAATCATCAAGCTCTGACCGTACAGCGATCAGGCGAATGCGGAGACAGTTTCGGCTGTCTCCGTTTTTTACATGCATGATTTAGAAATAAATAAGAATTAAATACGATTTTTGCAAAGACTTTTTCCGCAGTTTCATGTATAATAGAAGCATAAACAAAACGATTGGAGTGACTGTTATGTCTGCGATCCTTCATACTGAAAAGCTGTGCAAAACCTTCTCGAACAGCGGCGTGCAGCAGCATGTGATCAAAAATCTCGATCTGGAAATCGCCGCAGAGGATTTCACTGTCATTATGGGTGCATCCGGTTCCGGCAAATCCACATTGCTCTATGCGCTTTCCGGCATGGACAAGCCGACGCTCGGCAAGGTGTATTTCGGTGATGAGGAGATTTCCGGCTACACGAACGATCAGCTTGCGGTTTTCCGCCGGAAGCACTGCGGCTTTGTGTTCCAGAACATCTATCTGCTCGATCAGATGACCGTTTTCGATAACATTATGACCGGCGCGCTGGCAGCGCAGAAAAATTCGCCGGAACTGGTCAAAAAGGCGGAAACGCTTCTGGAAAAGGTCGGGATCGGAAAAGAACTCTGGAAGAAGTATCCGAATCAGCTTTCCGGCGGCGAAAGCCAGCGCGTCGGCATTGTCCGTGCGATCATCAACGATCCGGAGATCCTGTTTGCCGATGAGCCGACCGGTTCGCTGAACTCGGCATCCGGTACGGATGTGCTCGATATTTTCACGGAGCTGCATGCGCGCGGACAGGCAATGGTCATTGTCACGCACGACCTGAAAACGGCGCTCCGCGGGACGCGCGTGATCTTTTTGCAGGACGGCGCAGTGGTCGGCACACATGAGATGCCGCGTTACGGTTCGGATGATCTGAAAACGCGCAGAGAGGGCTTGCAGGCATTCCTTGAAAAAATGGGCTGGTGATCGTATGAACAAGAATATCAGACTTGCGCATGCCAATATCCGCAAGCATAAAATCGAATCCTTTCTGATGTCGCTGCTCGTGTTTCTCTGCGTGACGGTGCTTGGTTCCGCGCTCTCCGCGGGCGTCTGCATCAGCACAATGTTCGACCGGATGATGGAGCGCACCGGCATCAAGCCGTGCTATGTTCAGACAAGCGAAAAGAATTATGACGAACATTTCCTCACATTTCTGGCAGAGGATCCGCGTGTGACAGAATACAGCGTTGTATCTTTTCTCTGCGATTCGGACAACTTCCGCCTGCTGATGCCGGACGGCGGGAAAAAGATTTTTCCGGTATACTTCGTAACGGCGGAAGAGGATGCAAAATTTGAGAAAACAAGACCGGAATCCGGACTGAATGAAGCGGAGCTTGCTGCGATCGCACATCCGATCTGGCTGCCGCACAGCACAATGCGTGCATACAAGCTGCACGAGGGCGATCCGTTTGAACTTGTCTGGAATGCGAAGAAGTTTTCGTTTACGGTTGCAGGTTCCTATGAATGCGGTCTGTTTGATTCGAGTATGACGAAGTGTATCGTCACGGAGCAGGATTATCAGATGCTCAAGCCGATCATGATTGCGGGACGGCGCATTTACTTCGGGACGGAACCGGAAACCGATGAAGAAGATCTGATTCAAATATTCCGTCGGAAATGTATGGAATACAGCGAGGAAGATCTGTCCTTTGCGCTCAGCTCTGAATCTTCACAAGAACTGCGGCAGTCGTTCTCCGATGATATTGATCTTCTGCTGACGGCGGCAAAGGTCATGGCATGCATCATTTTTCTGGCAGTCGCGGTGATGATCCGGTTCCGGATCGTGAACGACATCCGGAATCAGATCGTTTCGATCGGCGTACTGGAAGCGATCGGTTACAAGTCCTCTGACATTTCGCTTTCCTATGTATGGGAATATCTGCTGCTGTCACTTGCGGGCTGCGCCGCGGGCATCATCGGCTGCTGTATCCTGTCTCCGGTCTTTGTTTCGACTGTGGAAAATCTGGCGGAGACCGAGGGCGCACGGCATATCAGTCTGCCGGAGATCCTGCTGGCGGTGCTGATGATTCTGCTGTTTGTGACCGTGATCGCATTTCTGCGGGCACGCGCCGTCCGGCATTATCCGCCGGTTCGGGCATTCCGCAAGGGCATTGAAACGCATCATTTCGGCAGGAATTATCTGCCGCTGCGGAACACCGGAAAGAGCGTGCATCTCCGCATTGCGCTGAAGGGCTTTCTCTCGAATCTGAAACAATGCTTCGGACTGACTGCCGTGATGACGGTCGTGACAGTCGGTGTGCTGGTCTGCGCGCTGTTTTTTCCGGTATTTGGCAGAGGGATCGACGGGCTTATGGTGCTTTCCGGACATGAAGTGAGCGATGTGGACATCAGAGTGTGCGATTCAACGGATGCATATGCATTTGCAGCGGAGCTTGCAGCGATGCCGGAAGTACGCAAGGCGATGCCGTCCATAAAGAGTGAAGGTGAGGGGCTGTTCTTACGTACAGGGGATTCCGATAATTGGATGTACTGGGAAACGTATGACAATTTCTCGGATACAGAAAACATATTTGCAGCTTCCGGCAGACTGCCTGAGCATGACAACGAGATCATGCTTTCCAAGACTGCTTCCTACGCTGCCAATTGCAAGGTCGGCGATACGGTCACACTGGTATGCGGTTCCGTCGAGCAGCAGTATCTTGTAACCGGACTGACGGTCGCGCTGATCGACGGCAACACGCTGTTCATGACAACAGACGGCTACCGGCGTCTGAATCCGCTGGCAAAAACCAATTCCGTTGATGTATATCTGGAGAAAGGGACGGATATCACGGAATTTGAGGAGCAGATCGACCGGAAATACGGCAAAAGCGTTGCAGACAGTTTGAAGGAGCAGAGCAGCGGCGGTTCATTGGAGGAACGGATCCGGAGCGCTGCCGATCAACTGATCGCAGAGATGATGCAGAGCACTGACATGACACAGCTGGACTATGCAATCCAGATCGGCGATACGGTCATTACCGGAGACAACAGCAATGTTCAGATCCGTTCGATTTCCAATATGCGTGAGTTTCTGGATTCCGCTTTGGGCAGTGCATGCCGGAGCTATGCCGCTGCAGTCTTTCTGTTTGCGCTGCTGAGCATGATCGTGACCGTGACGATCCTGCTGATCCTGACCGCATCCGTGATACGGGATCAGCGGAGGGCGTTCGGCATCATGAAAAGCATCGGCTATACCAACCGCGAGCTGATCTTTCAGCTGCTGTTCCGGATCATCCCTGCGGCAGTGATCGCAGTCATGATCGGAACGGTGATCGTGATTCTGTTTGTCAATACGGCATGGTTCCAGTTGAATCTGCTGCCGATCCCGGTCAATTACCGTGCGATTCTGTGCATGGACTGCGTGATTCTGCTGTTCTGCACGGTCAGCACGCTGATCGGTGCGGCAAAGGTCAGGGAAGTGTCCGTTTGTGAGCTGATGTCAGAATGAGGGATGAAACATGAAAAGAATGATCCGAACAATGATCGCGGCGGGCGCTGCCGCAATGCTGCTGACCGCAGAGACCGGCGCAGCGGCATCGGTGCCCGCTGTGCAGAATAAACCGTATACGACAAAGGATACGCTCTATGCAGTGGGATCGGTCAGCAAGATGTTTGTCACGGCTGCGGCGATGCAGCTTGCCGATCAGGGAAAACTTGATCTCGATGCGCCGGTGACGGATTATCTGCCGGAATGTACGATGCAGGACAGCCGGTACCGGAAGATCACGCCGCGCATGCTGATGAATCACACATCCGGACTCATGGGCAGCTATTACAGCAATTCCATGTTATTTGCGGACATATCGGCAGAGAATCATGACGATCTTCTGAAGCATCTCAGCCGGGAGCGGCTCAAAGCGGATCCGGGTGCATTCGGTGCCTACTGCAATGACGGCTTCAATGTGCTGGAACTGATCGTCGAGCGCATCAGCGGAGAAAGCTTTACGGATTACGTGGAGCAGCATATCGCAAAGCCGCTCGGCATGGAGCAGACCGGTACGCACTGGAATGCATTTGAGACACCGGAGCAGGCAGTAAACCGGAGTCAAGGCGCGGTGTACCCGTTTGAGTACTGCATGACGATCGGCGACGGCGGCATCCTTTCGACCGCCGCGGAGATCGCACGGTTCGGCAGCGCCTTTTTTGCCGGCAATACAGACCTGCTGTCTGACAGCGCAAAGCAGGAGATGCAGACCTGCATCACCGAAGACAAGTATGAGGACGGTTTCGGACTCGGCTGGGATTCGGTATCCGAGCCGGACTATGATGCAGCCGGCGTGACTGTGCTTAGCAAGGGCGGCGATATGAGTTATCAGCATGCAGAGCTGCTGGTCGCGCCCGATCAGGAGATCAGCATATCCGTGCTGACATCCGGCGGCGGCAGCAATACCAATAAAATGTTTGCCAAAAAGCTGCTGGATCTCGCACTCGCGGAAAAGGGCGTCAGCGTGACGCATGAAATGCCGGAGATCCCGCAGTTGCTTTCAGAAGTGCCGGAGCAGTATTTGCAGTATGAAGGACTTTATGCACACAGCGGGCTCATGCAGGTCTCGTTCCCGAACCGGAAGTATATGGAAGTCCGCTCGCTGGAACGGCAGAACAGTATTCAGCGGTTCCTGTATACGGACAGCGGCGCGTTTATCGGCGTGGAAGGCAATCCGGAAACCGGAAAGACAACGGTTCCGGATTCCGTGGGGCTGATCTCGTTTACGGAAAAGGACGGCAGTGTTTACATGTGTCTGGATCACAGTGAGGATATGGGCGCGTTCGGCGTTGAGAAGTCTTCCGGCTATTATGCGCAGAAGATCGAGGAGCAGCCGGTCAGCGCTGCCGTGCAGCAGGCATGGGAGCAGCGGGACGGCAAACGGTATTATGTGATCAATGAGCGGTATTCCGGATGCATGTATGAGCAGGGACCGACAAAGCTGCAGCTGTATCCGGATGCAAAGGGCTATGTCTCCGGCAGAAGGATCGTCGATGAAACGCATGCAGAGGCGATTTTGCATGTTCCGTCCAGCACCAGCCGCGACCAGTCCGATCTGGTGATCCGGCAGGAAAACGGCGCGGAGATCCTTGAGGTCACGGACATGGGCATTCAGATGATCGCAGAGGATGCGATTCCGGATCTGCCTGCGGATCTCACCGAAGTAAAGTTGACAACCGGCGTCGCATCATGGTATAATATTACCGGCATCGCGAGCCGGAATGTCACGCTCGATATTCCGGAGCACTGCGCAGTGTATCTCTATGATGATTACGGGAAAATCCTGTATTCGAGCTTTATGAAGAATTACGGCAATTCGGTGTATCTGCCGGAAAAATGCAAAATCGTTTTTGTCGGAGAAACCGGAAAGACGATCGGCATTTCATAAACCGAAGCGGAAAACGGAGGATCTGACATGAAATATCAATGCCTGATGATTGATGATGACGTCACCATTGCGGAAACAACCGCCGAATATTTCAATATGTTCGATGTCAAAACGGCGTTTGTGACAAGCTATGCAGAGGCAGAACAGTTCCTTGCAGCGAATCAGGTTTCGCTGCTGCTGCTCGACATCAATCTCGGCGACCGCTCCGGCTTTGCGCTCTGCAAGGAACTGCGCAGGACATATGATATGCCGATCCTCTTTATCAGTGCGCGCACGAGCGATGACGATGTTCTGACGGCACTGCACATCGGCGGCGACGATTACATTAAAAAGCCCTTTACCCTGAGCGTTCTGCTTGCAAAGGTCAAGGTCATTCTGAACCGGTATGAAAAAGCAGCGGAGGCGGCAAACGCTGTCTCCGCAAAAGCCGTTTCAGGCGGTTCAGCACAGGGCAGACTGGAGATCGCAGACGGAATGGTTCTCGATATCGGGCTGCACAAGGTCATCACGCCGGATGATACGCGTGTGCTGAAAGCAATGGAATATAAGCTGCTGCTGTATCTGCTGGAAAACCGCGGCAGAGTCATTACGAAGAATGAGCTGCTGCAGAATGTCTGGGGCGATCTGTTCGTCGGAGAGGGAACGCTGCATGTGCATATCCGGCATCTGCGCGAAAAGATCGAAGCGGATCCGAATGCGCCGAAGGTCATCAAAACGGTCTGGGGCGTCGGATACATCATTGAGGAGCCGGAGCAGCTATGAAGAAATACCGGAATCTTGTGCTCATTCTGGCGGCTGCCATGCTGATCGGCATGCTGGCGCTCTGGTCGTTCAGCCGGTCATTCCGTGTGAATCCGGCTGATTCCGTGCAGCTGAATCATATGATACATACGGTCAGGGAGAACTGGGAAAACCTCGAAGCATTGTCGCAGCAGGAAGACTGCGAAGGGCTGATCGTCTTCAACAGCGATGAAAAATGTATTTATGCACAGAAAGATGATACGGATGATGTCCGATCGGTGCAGGATGCGATCCGCAGCGGATACGTCTGCCTGCCTGTCGCAGAAAACGGCAGACTGCTCGGCACCGCCGCACTTCCTGATCCGAATACGGCGCGGTTTGCGCGGCTGCAGGCAAGGCTGCTGCTGACGGCAGGGCTGGCGCTCCTGCTGATCCTGCTGTTTGCGGTGCTGTTCGGATTGTTTGTATATCGCAGGATCATTCTGCCGTTCCGCAATATGAAGGATTTTGCCGGCAATATCGCAATGGGCAGGCTGGATGCGCCGATGATGATGCCGGAGAACAATTTGTTCGGCGCATTTTCCGAAAGCTTTGATATTATGCGCGAGGAACTGCTGAAATCGCGGCAGCGGGAAGCCGATCTCAAGCTGCGCGAAAAGGAGCTGATCGCAAAGCTCAGCCATGACATGAAAACACCTGTCACCGGCATCAAGCTGCTCTGTGAACTGCTCACGGTGAAAACAGAGGACGATTATACCAGAAACAAGGTCGGTCAGATCGGACAGAAGGCGGAGCAGCTCAATCTGCTGGTGCAGGATCTGCTGACCTCTGCGCTGCACGATCTCGGCGAAATGCAGGTGCAGTGTGCGGATGTTTCCTCGGAGATCCTGCATGATCTGATCGCGGTGCATGATACGCGCGGTCTTGCGGCGGATGTTCCGGTGCCGGAATGTCTGTTGTGTGTCGATCAGAGCCGGCTTTCGCAGGTGATCGCAAATATCATCAGCAATTCCTATAAATACGCAAATACGCCGATCGAAATTGCTTACCGCTTTGCGGACGCGTATCTGGAAATGGATATCCGCGACCACGGCTGCGGCGTGCCGGATGACGAACTGGAGATGATCACGACCAAGTATTACCGCGGAAAATCGACCGCAGCCGTTGTCGAGGGCAGCGGGCTGGGGCTGTATATTTCCCGCGAACTGATGACGAAAATGAACGGGCAGCTGACCTGTTCTTCCGACGGCAGCGGGCTGACCGTTACGCTGGCGATCCCGCTTTCGTAGAGCAGGCAGAATTTATCGGATTTTTTCCGGCGGAGCATGCGATTTTGCACATGTGCTGCTTGACATTTCGACTTGGCTGTGCTATAATAAAAATGTTGCAAATACAGGATTAAAGTGAGGTGAGCAAAGTGGCTAACAGTGACAGTTGTGGGTCAAACGGGCGATTACCGCAGATACGCCGGAACCGGTCATCCGCAGGGACGCGGGCGCTGCTTTGCTGCCTTTTGTGCTTTGCGGCGTGATGCCGCTCTGACGTATCCGTTCGGTCGCCTTGTTTGCCCGGAGCAGACAAGGCATTTTTCTGTCCGGTTGTCCGTTGCTGTCATGAGATCGCAGCAGATTTCATGAAACGAGAACGGGGGAATCGTTATGTCAGCCGAGCTGATTCAGGATGCTGCAATGGATGCGGAAACCGCCGTTGCACGCAAGCCTGACTATGAAAACGAGATCATTTCCATTATCAGAAGCACTGCTTCACCGCGCACGATCCAGTCGCAGCTGGACGATTATCACAGCAATGATATCGCAGAGGTCATTGAGGATCTGGCGCCGCAGGAACGGAAAAAGTTGTACCGTGTCTGCAATGTTTCGATGCTTGCGGAGATTTTTGAGTATCTCGAAGAAGATGCCGCAGGGCAGTATTTACAGGAAATGGATCTGCAAAAAGCTGCTGCCGTGACGGCGGAGCTGGAAACAGACACCGCTTCGCATGTTCTGCGTCTGATCGACAAGGAACGGCGTTCGCTGATCATTGATATGCTGCCTGCGGATATCCGGAAAGAGATCCGCATGATCGCTTCCTTTGATGAGGACGAGATCGGCAGCAAAATGACAACAAACTGCATCATCATCCGCGAGAATCTGACGGTCAAGCAGGCGATGAACGAGCTGGTGCGGCAGGCAGAGGACAACGACAATATTTCGACGCTGTTTGTGGTGGACGAATCCGGCACCTATTACGGTGCGATCGACCTGAAAGAGCTGATCACTGCGCGTAACAGCGTTCCGCTCGAACAGCTGATTTCCACATCCTTTCCGTATGTCTATGCGCATGAACTGATCGACGACTGTATTGAAAAGCTCAAGGATTATTCCGAGGATCTGATTCCGGTGCTCGACAACAGCAATCAGCTGCTCGGCGTCATAACCGCAGCTGGCATGATCGAGGTCGTCGATGACGAAATGGGCGAGGACTACGCGAAATTTGCAGGTCTGACCGCAGAAGAAGATCTGCAGGAGCCGCTCGGACGCAGCATGAAAAAGCGTCTGCCGTGGCTGCTTGTACTGCTCTGTCTCGGCATGCTGGTATCCAGCGTGGTCGGCGTGTTTGAGCAGGTCATTTCGCAGCTGACGCTGATCATGGCATTTCAGTCGCTGATCCTTGATATGGCAGGTAATGTCGGCACGCAGTCGCTTGCCGTGACGATCCGCGTGCTGATGGACGAAACGCTGACATTCAGCCAGAAGATGAAGCTGGTCGCCAAGGAAATGCGCGTCGGTCTCTGCAACGGTCTGCTGCTCGGTACACTGTCATTTCTGCTGGTCGGCTGTTATATTCTGCTGGTCAAGCACCGGACGGCTGGTTTTTCATTTGCAGTTTCCGGCTGTATCGGCGTATCGCTGATGATCGCAATGCTGATTTCCAGCGCGGTCGGTACGCTGATCCCGCTGTTTTTCAAGAAGATCAAGATTGATCCCGCGGTCGCATCCGGTCCGCTGATCACAACAGTCAATGACCTTGTTGCAGTTGTCACATACTACGGCATGAGCTGGATTTTGCTGCTGAATGTACTGCATCTGCATGAATGAATACAAAAATAAGGGCTCGCTCCGTGCTTTCGGAACGAACCCTTTCGCTTTATCAGAATTTTCGCTTTCGCAGCAGCAGGAAGGATGCGGCTGCGGTGAGCACCAGTGTCAGCAGCACCGGATATACCCAGCTGCTTTTGAACGGCAGCGTATCGGTATTGATGCCGTAGAATGCAAACATGATATTCGGGATCTCGATGATGACGGTGACAATGGTCAGGCGCCACATGACAGAGTTCTGATTGTTGGCAATGACATAGGAAAATGCGTCCATCATCGCGGAGATAACGCCGCTGTAAATCGTCGCCATTTCAACTGCCTGCCGGAACTCAATGCCGACATCGTCCATGAGGTCTTCGTCTTCCGGATAGAGCTTTAGCGCTCTGCCGCGCTGGATCTTCTCGATCGTGACGAGATTTGCTTTCAGCGATGTGGTGAAGTAAACGAGGGATTTTTCCAGTCCCATGAGCTGAACGATCTCCTGATTCTTCATTGCACCGCTGAGCTGCTGCTCCATAGAATAGGATATTTTGTCGATCTGTTTGAGATAGAACACAAAGCCCGCAGAGATCTGCATGAGCACCTGCAAAATGAAGCGTGTGCGGAACAAGGTCTGAATGTTGGAGATCTTGCCGTCTGCCATTGCCGCGAGCACCTGATTCCGCCGCAGAGAGATCGTAAACACGCAGTCGGACGTATTGATGATGCCGAGCGGAACGGTATAGAACTGATAGGTGTCGCTTTTTTCCAGCTTTTCTGCAACGGCGGTGTCCACGATGATGAGTGTCTGACTTTCCTCGCGTTCGATACGGGAAGATTCCTCCTCGTCCAGACAGGAGCGGACAAAGCCGGTATCCAGCCCGTATTCCTCCGTGAGAATGCGGATCTCATCCTGTGTCGGCTCAAAAACAGAGATCCAGCAGCCCGGCTCTGCCTGCTCGACAGGGGTGATTTTTCCGTCGATGGTTTTATAAATGTGGATCATGGGAGATTCCTCGCGTTATCATAAATTTGTTACCGATGACCGGAAAGATTGCAAAGAGATGACAAGGCGTTCTCAATTCAGGGGCAAAGCGTTGACAGATTGCGAAAAACGGTTGATTTTTCCGGAAGGATCATGTATACTAAGCTCAAGAGAAGCAAAACCGACGCAGCGGTCAGGAGCTGGGAAGGAATTGCCGATCTTGCGTGGAAATGTGTTTCAATCGTGCATGTTTCGGTCCATTGTTACAACCTTCAAGAACTAGGCTCTGCCGTGCAAGCGGCGGAGCCGCTTTTTTTATTTCTGAGAAAAATATGCCTGAATCTGTGCTGCCGGAGCATTGACCGTGCCCTGAATCATTTCTTCGGAGCCGCCGCCTCTGCCGTTGAGCGCAGCATTCAAATCCTTTGCCCACGCGCGCAGCTTGACATTTGCAGAGCCGATGATATAGCGGTAGCCGTCGGCGTCACTGCCCTGAAATGCGGCACAGACACCGCCGCAGAGCGGTACGCCGGCATTGACCAGATTGCGCAGGCTGTTGTTATCGAGCAGATCCTCAAAGATGACCAGATCGCCGTCTGTCTGCGTGAGTGCAGCGATTTTCATATCGAGCAGGGCGCGGCGCAGCTTTGCGCTCTCCTCGCGCTCTGCCTGCGACTGCTTCATCAGGCGGGCAACTGCGTCTGCGGACTCCAGCTGTTTGCAGGAGAGCAGATTCGAGATGCGCACGGTATTTTCAAGGCGCTTGCGGTGATCGTCCAGCGCATCAAGCCCGCAGAGCATGCGGATGCGGACGCCGCCCTTCCAGTTTTCGCAGGAGAGGATCTTGATGCCGCCGACTGCGCCGGTCTGTGAGACATGCGGCGCACAGCAGGCACAGACGTCCCAGCCCTCGATCGTTACGATCCGTACATTTTCTGTGAGATCAAGCTTGGAGCGGTATTCCATTGCGGCGCATTCCTCCGGCGTGGGATAGCTGACGGTGACCGGCACATTCAGCCCGACCACGCGGTTTGCAATATACTCGACAAATGCAAGCTCGGATTCGGTCAGCACGCCGCTGAAATCGACGGTCACGCCGTCTGTTCCGAGGTGGAAGCCGACATTGTCATAGCCGAACTGACTGTGGACGATGCCGGAGATGAGATGCTCGCCGGTGTGATTCTGCATTTTCCGGAAGCGTTCTTCCCAGTTCAGCTCCGCAGCCAGTTCTTCACCGACCGGCAGCGGGACATCCACAAAATGCACGATCTCGCCGCCGATCTCCTGCACATCGCTGACAACAGCATTGCCGAGATTTCCGGTGTCGGCAGTCTGACCGCCGCCTTCGGGGAAGAATGCGGTCTGATCGAGAATGACGCCGTACTCGGCGCCGTCCGTCCGTTTTTTGGCATCCGCAAGCGGTTCACAGGAGAGGACTTTCGCAGTAAAACGGCGCATATACGCGTCTTTATCGTATAACTTTTCTGTCTGCATGATGATGATGCTCCTTTCGTGCAGCAGCACATAAAAATCCATATATAGTATAGCACAAATGGCGGCGCTCGTCAATCCTTTTGTGAAAGTTGTGTGAAATATTATATAATCAGCTTGACAAGTTTCATAATGCGAGTATAATATTATTAGACGATGAAGAAAAGAGGTGCCAGATATGAAGAAGGCGGTTTACAGCCTTGTGCTTTCCGAGGATGTTGTTGATGCAGTGGACCGTATGGCATATGCCCGCGGGACCAGCCGCTCGAATCTCATCAATCAGATCCTTGCAGAAGCGGTCGGCTATGTCACGCCGGAACGGCGTATGGCGGATATCCTGCATACGCTTTCCCAGCAGATGACCGGCATGTTTCAGTTACAGGAGCAGGCATCGGACGGCATGCTGACGATCCGAAGTCCGCTGCGATACCGCTACAAACCGACGATCCGGTACCGTGTGGAGCTGTACCGGCAGCCGGAGCAGGCGCTCGGTGTGCTGCATGCTTCGTTCCGCACGCAGAGCAAGGCACTGATCGCGGATGCAAATGCATTTTTTGCGCGGTGGGCGGCAGGCGAGGTCGCGCACGGGCTATGTTCGCAGGAGGATTTTTCGATCGAGGACGGATGCTGGAACCGCGTGTTCCGGATCCGCACGGAAAATCAGGTCTCCGCGCAGGAGCTCGGCGAAAAAATGGGACTCTATATCAAGCAGGTCGATGCTGCGCTGAAAGCGTATTTCGCACAGCTGCCTGACCGCGAGGCAGCGGATCGGGCGGTCGATGTATTTTTCACAAATTAGCCGCCGGATAACAGGCAGGATCCTTGAGAGGAGGGATGACGGTGAAGGTCAGGCTGACAGAAAACCGGATCGGGTTCCGGATGATCTTTTTGCTGCTCGTGCAGACGGTCTGCATGGCTGCGATTCCCGCTGCCGGCGTGACAGTGCAGCAGGTGACCGGAAGCGTCATCTGTCTCCAGCTTGCAGAGGATGATGCGCCGGCACAGCAGGATGTGCAGGCAGGCGTCCGGAACCGGCAGCGGGTTTATGCAGCGGCAATTCTGCTGACAGCGGCGGTCATGCTGCTGATCGTCCGGCAGATGCGCGGCACAATCCGTCCGCTGACACCGGTTCTGCAAAAGGTTCGCATTGACAGTTGAATCTTCGGTTTTTCATGACAATTCAAATAATCAATATGAAAATACCGAGGAGGATATGAATATGTATCACGAAGATTATATCATCAGAAACATTCAGATGCTCGGCAGAGCAATTGCAAGATTTGTGTTCCGGAAGGATGTGGAATCACCGGCAGACATGCAGCTCGAAAATGCGGAGAAGCAGGAGAAAACGAACAGCCTGCTCCGTATGATCGACAGCGGGAAGATCCGCGATGCGGAGAAGGAACTGCACCGCATGTCCGAGGACAAAACAATGGATGACCTCGTTGCGGGGATCCGGTTCTACTCGTATCTCGGCGAACAGAGCGAAGCTTTTCTCGATGATCACGGCTATAATGACGTCGATCTGAAACTTGGGCTCCGGCAGTTTGCGGACCGTTTCGGTTCCAAGCATCTTGCGGATATGATGATGCAATGAGCCGTCCGAAACCGGACAGGCACGAATAAAGGAGGTTTGTGTGATGAATGCAAATCGTATGACACAGAAAACACTGGAAGCGATGCAGAACGCGCAGTCGCTCTGCACCGGATATCAGAATAACGCTGTTGAGCCGGTTCATGTGCTGACCGCGCTCATGCAGCAGACAGACGGTCTGATCCCGCAGCTGGTGCAGCGCATCGGCGTGCAGTCGGATGCACTCGGTCAGGCAGCGGAAAAGGCAGTCGCTGCGCTGCCGCATGTGACCGGCTCCGGCAGACAGGCGGGCATGGTCTATGTCTCCAATGAAACGGAGCTGCTGTTCAACAGGGCAGAGGAGATCGCGAAGCAGATGCAGGACGAGTATATCTCGGTTGAGCATGTGTTCCTGTCGATGCTCCGCAGCAATGACCGCACGGTCAAGCAGCTGCTCTCGCAGTTCGGTGTCTCGGAAAACAAAGTGCTCGCGGCGCTGAAAGAGATCCGCGGCAATACGCGCATTACCAATGAAACGCCGGAAGCGACCTATGATGTGCTGAAAAAATACGGTCAGGATCTGACAGAGCGCGCAAAAAAGCATGAACTCGATCCGGTCATCGGCAGAGATGCCGAGATCCGCAATGTTATCCGGATTCTGTCGCGGAAAACGAAGAACAATCCGGTGCTGATCGGTGAGCCGGGTGTCGGTAAGACGGCAATTGCGGAAGGTCTTGCGCAGCGGATCGCACGCGGCGATGTGCCGGACAGTCTGCGCGACCGCACGATCTTCTCACTCGATCTCGGCGCACTGGTTGCAGGCGCGAAGTATCGCGGTGAGTTTGAGGAGCGTCTGAAAGCGGTTTTGCAGGAAGTGAAGAAATCCGAGGGCAAGATCCTGCTGTTCATCGACGAGCTGCATACGATCGTCGGCGCGGGCAAAACAGACGGCGCAATGGATGCGGGCAATTTGCTGAAGCCGATGCTGGCAAGAGGCGAGTTGCACTGTATCGGTGCAACGACACTCGATGAATACCGCAAATATATTGAAAAGGATGCAGCACTGGAACGGCGTTTTCAGCCGGTGCAGGTCGGTGAACCGACTGTCGAGGATACGATTTCGATTCTGCGCGGACTGAAAGAGCGCTACGAGGTCTATCACGGCGTCAAGATCCATGACACGGCGCTGATCGCTGCGGCAACGCTTTCCAATCGCTATATCTCCGACCGTTTTCTGCCGGATAAGGCGATCGACCTTGTGGACGAAGCCTGCGCGATGATCCGCACGGAAATGGACTCCATGCCGACGGAAATGGACGAGATTTCTAGAAAGATCATGCAGCTTGAAATCGAAGAAGCTGCACTGAAAAAGGAAACGGATGCGGTTTCGGCATCGCATCTTGAGGAGCTGCGAAAGGAACTCGCAGAACAGCGGGACAAATTCGCGCAGATGAAAGCCCAGTGGGAAAATGAGAAAGGCGGTATCAGCCGTGTGCAGGAACTCCGCGCGCAAATGGAACAGCTGAAAGCGGAGATTGACAATGCGGAGCGGCAGTATGACCTGAACAAAGCCGCAGAGCTCAAATACGGCAAGCTGCCTGCGCTCCAGAATGAGCTGCAAAATGCAGAGAATGCGGCACAGAACGGCAGTGCATCCAAGCTGCTTCGCGATGCCGTAACGGAAGATGAGATCGCAAGAATCGTTGCACGGTGGACCGGTATTCCGGTGACAAAGCTCATGGAAGGCGACCGCGAAAAGCTGCTGCATCTCGATGATACGCTGCATAAGCGCGTGATCGGACAGGATGAAGCGGTGGAAAAGGTCAGCGAGGCAATTCTGCGTTCACGTGCCGGCATTCAGGATCCGAACCGTCCGATCGGCTCGTTCCTGTTCCTCGGTCCGACGGGTGTCGGCAAGACCGAGCTTGCAAAGACGCTTGCAGAAGCATTGTTTGACGATGAGCGGAACCTGATCCGCATTGACATGAGCGAATATATGGAGAAATTCAGCGTCAGCCGTCTGATCGGAGCGCCTCCCGGATATGTCGGTTATGAGGAAGGCGGTCAGCTGACAGAAGCAGTCCGCAGAAAGCCTTACAGTGTGGTGCTGCTCGATGAAATCGAAAAGGCACATCCCGATGTGTTCAATCTGCTGCTGCAGGTGCTCGACGATGGCAGAATCACGGATTCGCAGGGCAGAACGGTCGATTTCAAGAATACCATTCTGATTTTGACCTCGAACCTCGGTGCGGATGCGCTGCTGGAAGGCATTCAGCCGGACGGCACGATCTCCGAGACAGCCAAAAAGCAGACCGACACGCTGCTGCATCAGCGGTTCCGTCCGGAGTTCCTGAACCGTCTTGATGAGATCATTCTCTATAAGCCGCTGACGAAAAATGAGATCGGCGGAATCGTGGATCTGCTGATCGCAGGTTTGCAAAAGCGGCTCGCTGAACAGCAGATAACTGTCCGGCTGACGGATGCGGCAAAGGATGCTGTCATTGAGCAGGGCTATGATCCGAATTTCGGTGCGCGTCCGCTCAAGCGTCTGATCCAGCGGAAGATCGAAACGCTGCTTGCAAAGAAGCTGCTGAGCAGTCCGCTGCCGCAGGGCAGTACGGTCACGGTCGATTACCGCGGCGGCGCATTCCTCTGCGAAACGTGAATAACCGGCTAACAAAAAAGAGACTCACGGGTGTTGTGAGTCTCTTTTTCTGTATTCGTTTGAATATTGTCAGCCGTTTTTCCGGATGTCATCGCGGATCAGCTGTTTGATATAGCCCATTTTGGACGGGACTGTTTCCAGCTTTGCAATGATGTCGGCATCGGTATTTTTGTTCAGCGCAAGGCGGACACTGACTGTCTTTTCCTTGTTAAACTTCGCAATCGCTTTCAGATTGCTGTCCGGTGTTTTCGGCATGACATTTCCCTCGCTTTTTTATAATAAAAATCACGCAAATACGAATAAAATTGCGTACATGCGTGATAATTGGATAGAAGCAGGTGAGGGGAATCGAACCCCCGACCTCAGCTTGGGAAGCTGATGTTTTACCATTAAACTACACCTGCGAATAAGAAAAACCCTCATACAGCTGTATGAGGGTTTCGGATGCGGATAAGAGGACTTGAACCTCCATGATATTGCTATCACATGGACCTGAACCATGCGCGTCTGCCAATTCCGCCATATCCGCACATCCTGCCGCTGTTTCCCTGCGACTTTGTTATTATAGCACATTCCGAATGATTTGTCAACCCCTTTTTTGAAATTTCCCAAAAAAATTTTTTCTTCATCTTCTTAATCTCTTTTTCGCAAATTTTTCAAAAACTTTTTTTGCTTTTTTCAGAAAAGTATGCTATAATAGGAACAGAATTATTGTATAAGGGAGTGTATGGTCTCTAAAATGACGATTTATCTGGATTCTGCGGCGACGACCTGTCCGAGCGAAGCCTGCGTTTCCGCAATGACTGCAATGCTGCGTATACAGTACGGAAATCCATCCTCACTGCACCGGTTCGGACTCGATGCACAGCTGCTCGCGGAACAGGCGAGAAAGCAGATCGCAGCGGCACTCGGCTGCGAGGCTTCTGCTGTGATGTTCACATCTGGCGCAACAGAGAGCAATCATCTTGCGGTGCTTGGCGCTGCACATGCCTACGGCAGAAGAAAACGCCGTGTCGTGACCACAACGGTCGAGCATGCATCGGTACGCGGTGCATTTGACCTGCTGGAAGCGGAAGGCTATGAGGTCGTGCGCATTGCACCGGATCAGGACGGCAGGCTGACTGCTGACGCAATTGCTGCGGCTGTCGATGAGCAGACCTGTCTTGTCAGCATGATGCTGGTCAATAACGAAACTGGACATATCCTGCCGGTGCAGCAGGCATTTGCTGCGGTGAAGCGGGAGCATCCGGATGTCATCACGCATTGCGATGCGGTGCAGGGATTTTTGAAGATCCCGTTCACGCCCGAAAAGCTGCATGCCGATCTGCTGACCGTCAGCGGACATAAGGTGCATGCGTGCAAGGGCATCGGTGCACTGTATCACAAAAAGGGAATCCGGCTGATCGGTCTGATGAAGGGCGGCGAACAGGAAGGCGGTCTGCGCCCCGGAACAGAATCTGTTCCGCTGATCGTCGGTTTCGGTGCGGCGGTCAGTGAATTGCGTGCAAATCTTGCGTCCCGTGCGGAAACGGTTTCGGGACTGCGCGCGGAATGCATCCGACAGCTCTCTGAACTCGACGGCGTCACGATCAATTCTCCCGCGGATGGCTCACCGTATATCCTCAGCTTTTCAGTCAAAGGATTGCGCTCGGAGACAATGCTGCATTTCCTTTCTGACCGTGAGATCTATGTTTCCAGCGGTTCTGCCTGCTCCAAGGGCAAGCAGAGCGGTGTGCTGGAGCAGTTCCGGATCAAGCCGGATCTTGCGGACAGTACGCTCCGCGTGAGCTTCTGTGCGGAGAATACCGCAGTGGAGATCGCGGCGCTTTGCGCGGCTTTGCGTGACGCACAGGAAAAACTGGTGCACAAGCGATGAGCGCCGCAATGGAGATCGGCACGGTCAGACGATATGAACCGAACGATCTGGCTGCATGTGCCGATGTGTTTTGCAGCGCATTTTCCGCAGCGCCGTGGAACGAAAACTGGACGCTCCCGCTTGCGGAAACCCGCATCGCAGAGCTGACGGGTACGCCGTTTTCTGTCGGGTTTGTGTATGAGGAAGACGGCAGACTGCTCGGACTTGCGGCAGGACGCGTCTGTACCTATCTCTGCGGAAAAGAATATGTGATCGACGAATTTTGCGTTTCGGCGGATGCACAGGGCAAAGGAATCGGCTCTGTCATGATGCGGCAGATCGCTGCGGAGATGAAAACAGCCGGCTGTGTCAGCATCGTGCTCTTTACCACAAGAGGCTATCCGAGCGAACGCTTTTATCTGAAAAACGGGTTTCAGCGGAATCCGGACATGATCAACATGTACCGGATGCTGAACGGAGAACCGTGAATCTCAACAGGAATATTTTGAAATAATGAGGGTTGTGACATGAGAGAAATCATTCTGGTCAAATACGGCGAAATGGCACTGAAAGGACTGAACCGCGGAACATTTGAAGATGTCCTGCTGCGGAATATCCGCTACCGGCTGAAGAAGATCGGCAAGTTTTCGTATTCCAAAGCGCAGTCTACTATTTATATTGTACCCGAAGCGGAGTCGGATGCGGCATGCGGAGAACTGCTTGCCGCTGCGATGCCGCGGCTGAAAAAGGTCTTTGGCATTGCGGCGCTCTGCCGTGCGCTGACCTGCGAAAAATCCTTTGCGGATATCTCGGCAAAATCCGTCCCGTATCTGGAAGATGCGCTGACTGTTGCGAAAACCTTTAAGGTTGAAGCGAAGCGCGCTGACAAATCCTTCCCGATGAAGTCGCCGCAGATCTGTGCGGAGCTGGGCGGCATTCTGCTTTCGCATTATCCGCACCTGAAAGTTGACGTCAATCATCCGGATGTCACGGTGACCGTGGAGATCCGCGATGCGAATGCATATGTACATGCGGCAAGAGAAAAAGGCGCGGGCGGTCTGCCGGTCGGAACATCCGGCAACGCGATGCTGCTGCTTTCCGGCGGCATTGACAGTCCGGTCGCGGCTTATATGATGGCGAAGCGCGGTCTGCGCATTACGGCATGCCATTTCGCAAGCCCGCCTTATACCTCGGAGCGAGCACTGCTCAAGGTCGAGCAGCTCTGCGAAAAGCTGACGCCGTGGTGCGGCAGCATGGCATTCTACTGCGTGCCGTTTACCGAGATTCAGGAAGAACTCCAGCGGAATTGTCCGGAGGAATATTTCACGATCCTGATGCGCCGCCTGATGATGGAAATTGCATGCAGACTTGCCGAACGCGAGGAGTGCGGCGCGATCATCACGGGCGAGAGCCTCGGTCAGGTCGCCAGCCAGACGCTTCCGGCGCTTGCCTGCACAGATGCCGTCGCGACCATGCCGGTGCTGCGTCCGCTGATCGGCATGGACAAGACCGAGATCATTGAGATCTCCAGAAAGATCGACACGTTCGATATTTCGATCCAGCCGTATGAGGACTGCTGCACGGTCTTTACGCCGCGGCATCCGAAGCTGCGTCCGTCTGTTGCAGATGTGGCGGAAGCGCAGGCAGAGGTCGATTTCGCGCCGCTGATCGAAAAGGCGATCGAGGGCGCACAGAAAAAGGTCTTTGCACAGCATATTTCCGAAGGACAGATGCAGGAATAATCTGTTTCATGTGGAACATTTTATGACTTGATAGTAAACGAAAACCGCGTAGAATTGACTAATTGGTGATAACAATGGAGATTGAAAGAATCATACTGCCGCAATTTGGCAAAGATGATGAAATTATGCACGGTGACCTTGACAAGACCGTACATGATGTAGTACAATATCTAATGGAGAATAGGCTCACTGTCGCAACCGGCGAAAGCCTGACAGGCGGTCTGCTCTCTGAACGTATTACATCAGTGTCAGGCGCATCACAGGTGATTGAGCTTGGAGTTTGCACCTATTCTGATCGGATGAAGCAACACTTGCTTCATGTCCCGTCCGATATTCTGTCAAAATACGGAGCGGTCAGCCGTCAGACAGCTTATGCAATGGCGGAGGGCCTGATGCACCTTTCCGGTGCGGATCTGTGCCTGACAGTGACCGGACTGGCCGGGCCGGGCGGCGGAACCTCGGAACTTCCCGTCGGAACCGTTTATGCCGGCTTTGCTTATCAGAACAGGATCGCTGCCACTCTGCTTCGGCTCTGGGAACTTCCGGAGCTGGATCGGAACGGTATCCGGCAAATGACTGCGTTATGCGTGTTTCAATTAGCGAAACAATTACTGCTTGCCTGAGAGGTGTACAGACTCTTGCGGCGAACATACCTGCGCTGAACCGGAAAACAGGGATGTGCTTTTCCTGCACGGACCGACAAGATGGTGAAGCGAATGATGGAGGCGTTCTTATATGAATCAATCGCGAAACCCCTATGAACAACCCAACCGTTCGGATGCGATGCGGGATCACCGCTACCGCAGACCGGCGGAACCCGATTACGGCTCACCGGATCACCGGAGTGCCGCGCCGAATGCAAGACGCAATGCATATCAGGGGCGTCAGATGCTGAGGGGAGCTGCTGGACGTGCAGACAACTCGGCAGAACACGCACACGAATATGCGGAGCAGCATGCGTACAGCCGGCATAGCACGGATCGGGACGACATCGCGGCTATTCTGGAAGAAGTTGAAGCAAAGCGTCATACCACAAGACATTCTGAACCGCGTGCCGAATATTCTTCCCGTTCGTCTGATGTATCCGCTCGTGCGAGAGCACCGCGGGATGCGGCAGATCATGTTCGTGAATTGCCAAAGGCGGCAGCTGCGCCGACGGGCAGACGGAATCCGAGGGCATATACGATGCCGGCGGAGGATGTAAGCCCTGAAGCAGAGTTTCCGCAGCAGATGACTGAACAGAAGAAAAAGCATACCTTTTCAGGTATCATCAAAAATTTTATCCCGTGGAAGGGAGATTCACCCTTTGAGGTGATGCGAAAGACTGTTTTCTCACTCGCACTCGTTGTTGTCGGAGTTTGTGCCTTTTTGATCAGCAGCTACTATATTGACCTGTACAAGGGCAAGAAGGAGTATGAGAATTGGAACAAGCTTTACGAGGAAGCGCAGAAAAATCGTCTTCAGGATGACGGAGAAACGGTCGAAGAAACGATAACAGGCGAAATGACCGAATATCTGGAGCTGAACGAGCTCGCGGACTGGCTGAAGATCAATCCCGATTTCGTCGGCTACATCAATATTCCCGGAACCGTCGTCAGTTATCCGGTCGTGCAGAGAAAAGTGACGGATCCCAATGAGCTTCCGAATAACTACTATCTCTACAGGACGTTCAAACAGGAAGACAACCGTGCCGGTTGCATCTTCATGGATTACCGGAACCACTTCGATGAGGTCGTCGATCACCGGCGGATCGTCGAGAACTCCGGAAACATCTTTGTCTACGGACACAATATGAATAACAGAACGATGTTCGGCAGCCTTCGCGACTATATCAACAATCCGTATTTCTACAGCGAGCATCCGATCGTCGAGTTCAATTCTCCTTACAATCATTACAAGTTTAAGATTTTCTCGGTTTTTATCGTTGACGGCGAGGACCTTGATTCCAGATACGCGTATGATTGCTGGAACACACTGGACTTTGATGACGAGAACGCGTTCTATGATTATGTGAACGAGGCAAAAAAACGCACACTGATCTGTAATGATGTTGATGTGAAGTATGGAGATCAGCTCCTGTCGCTGTACACTTGCAATGGGCTGGTCGAAAATGCCAAGCTGATCCTCATGTGCAGAGAGGTTCGTGCCGGCGAAGACCTTACTGAAGGTACAAAGAATGCCACATTGAATGACAATGTGTTGTACCCCACGGCCTACTATGATGCAGGCCGACCTGAAAATTACGATCCCAAGAAATTCGTTCCTTATGGTCCGAAATCGTGATGCAGGCTTTGATTGAAACCGATCAAGCCGGAAGGAAATGGGACGGCAAGGAGGTAAACGGACTGGTTTCCGCTTTGTGCGGACTGCTTTCTTTCGGTTTCGCTGCTTCATATTGTTCTGAGCTATGAGCGAACAGCCATACTCACACGCGGCTCTCCCCGCGGCGCACATCTCCGCAATATGAGATTCAGCAGCTAAGCAGAGAGATGTACGCAGATTCACTGCGACGCAGAACAATGCACCGTTCCTGAATGGTGCGCGCGGCTGATGAGAATTGGGCTCATCTCCCGGCGAAAGGATGACACAAACGATTAGACAAAATCCCCGCAGCAATCTCGGGGAAATAAAGCCGGGCTCACCCGGTGAGATTGAATTATTGGAGAGAAACTATGCAAGCTCGAACGCGAAGAAACCGCGTGGCGATTCTGGTTTCCATGGCTCTGTGTTTCACCAGTACATGTGCAATACAGAGCGACAGAGACGCCATGCTGCGCTCCCGAGCTGCCAATACTGCGTATGCCGCTGTCACAGGTGAATATGCAAACGATTCGGATGTACAAGCCGTTTCGGGCGCTGCCGCCTCAAACAGCAGCCTTTACGAAGGTGCAGACGCGTATCATGTTGCCGATTGGTGGAAGGCGGATCTTTTTGAATATGATAAGAGCCTGACGCTGATCAGCTATGAGGCAGCGTACACGGAGCCGGACGAACCGCTTACGACGACCACTGCAACAACGACTGGTACCAAAACGACCAGTTCAAATAGTGAGAAACCAACCATTACGACAACCGTTGAGACAATTCCAGAACCTGCAATTACGGCGAAGCAAACTGTCGTTGCAGAACCTGACAGCGTGATCTTTTATTCGTCCGGATTTGGACATGGCGTCGGAATGAGCCAGAATGGTGCAAATTTCTACGCGATGTATGACGGTTGGACGTATGACCAGATTTTAAGTCTTTACTACCCCGGAACGATGCTTGTGCAAACAGGCACTTCCGAATCCGAATTGATGACAGTCGGCGGCAAGACCGATTCGGTTGTCTCGATTCTTTCCCAGATTTGCTACAACGAAATGGGGCCGAGCTTCTGTGATGAGGCGATCAAAGCGCAGGCAGTTGCTGCCTACACTTATTATCTCTATAATCACGGCGGATCCGGAATGATCTGCAAGGCAAATCCGCCCCAGAATATTGTGGATGCTGTGAAGTCTGTGCTCGGCATTGTGCTGTATTACAACAATGCTCCGGCGCTGACACCGTTCTATGCATCCAGCGGCGGTGCAACTGCTTCCTGTAAGGATGTATTCTGTGCGGATCTTCCTTATCTGACCAGCGTGCCCGTCAGACATGATGAGTCTTCTGACCCGCATTTCAACAGTCACAAGGTGTTTTCTGCGAGTGCACTCAAATCCAAACTGGAGGGTACATACCATGTCACGCTGACTGGCAACCCATATGATTGGATTAAACTTGAGATCGGTGACGGCGGCTATGTTGCCAATGCAGTCATCGGCGGGCAAGTTCGCGTGAAGGGCAATGACCTGCGCGGCGTACTTGGTCTGAAATCCCCGAAGTTTGAGTTTGTTTATCAGCAGGGCGCAACCGCAGCAGCGGCGACAATCACCTCAACTGCTCCGGTCGAATATGCTGATTACAGTGCAACGCATGCCGTTGTGTCTGAGAATTTCACAGGTCCGGTGGCTCCTGAGACAACCTCGGAAGCGACAGAAACTGCTCCTGAAACAACAGGAGAAACGGAATTGACGGACGAAACGACCGCAATTTCTGAATGAGTGTGAAAAAATCCCGTACAGATGTCTGTACGGGATTTTTTGCTGTCTAAGTGTACTCTGTTGATTCACGATTGATTGACAATCTATCAGAAAAGTATTATAATAAAATTACCATCATATTGGGTTGGGAGGCTCATTTATGAACAGAAAGAGAATTGCTTTCCTGACGGCATTCGTGCTGGCTGCGGAAGCGCTGATGCCCTTGCATGCACAGGCGGCATCGCGGAAAGAGGTTGACCATTTGCTCCGGACGCTGACCGTTGCCGAATCACCGGCAGCAGCGGACGATTACAATGCGGACGGCATCATCAATGCAGTCGATCTGACATTGATGAAGCGCGAGCTGCTGACGCCGGCGGATATCGGCGAGGTCAAGGCGCAAACGGTCAAGGAAATTGCAGAGAACACAAAGCTCATCGGCAGAACTCTGACAAAGGACGGCGTCACATGGCTCGTCCACAGCGGCGCGTCTGTTGAATGCACCGTGACCGGAACCGAGGCGTCAGTGACGATCGCGGGTGACGGAGCGGTCAATTCTGACGAGAAGTACCGTCCGCGCTACGGTGTCTATGTGGACGGCGAGCTGATCAAGGATGTTGTGATGAGCGAAAAGGAGCAGACCGTCAAACTGTTCTCCGGTTCCGCACAGCGAAAGACGACCGTTCGCATCATGCATCTTTCGGAAGCGAACAACGGCGCGATCGGCGTGAAGCAGTTCGATGTCAAATCATCCGCTGCAAAGCCGGTGCAGCCGACTGCGAAAAAGGATCTGATGATCGAGTTCATCGGCGATTCGATCACATGCGCTTACGGCGTCGAGGCGGATTCGCAGTATGTGAATTTTGCGACCTCGACGGAGAATTTCTCGAAGTCCTATGCCTATCTGACGGCGCAGCTGCTCGATGCGGATTACAGCGCGGTCAGTTACAGCGGCTACGGTATTGTCTCCGGCTATTCCAGCGACGGTGCGAAAAATACGGACAGCCTTGTTCCGCCGATCTATCAGAATATTGCGAAACAGGCGGATTATGCGGAGCCGTGGGATTTTGCCGCGCATCCGAGCGATGTGATCGTGCTGAATCTCGGTACAAATGATGATTCCTATGCATCGAAGGATCTCGAAACCCGCGGCGCAGAGTATCAGAAGGGTTATGCGGATTTCCTCAAAACGATCCGCAAGTATAATCCGGATGCAGCGATCGTCTGCACGCTCGGCATCATGGGCTGCACGGAGCTTTATCCGTATCTTGAAGCGGCGGTGCAGTCGGTCGGGGATGCGAAGATCTCCTGCTATCAGGCGCCGACACAGAAGCAGTCGGACGGCTACGGCGCAGACTGGCATCCGTCTCCGGTGACGCATCAGCTGAATGCCTATCTGCTGGCGGATAAGATCTGTGATGCAATTGGCAGAGAATCCTCGAAAATCGGCATTGACCTCGCTGCGGACGGCGAATACGGTGCGGAGATCGACAAGGAATCCGGCGCGAACGGCTGGCCGTATTTCAGCGACTGGGACAAATCCCTGAATGTGAATATGTCGGCAGCGGGCACCTCTCCGGAATCGGCGATCGCCTATGTGCGGAACCTGAATCTGCCGAAGGGCAGCTATGAGCTGTCGTTCAATGCGACGCCGCAGAAGGGCATTCCGCTGCAATACGTCGTGCGGAACATGTCCGACCACAGCAAGATCTACTGCACCGGCAAGATGAATGCGGACGGCAAAGAGGAAACGGTTCTGAAAGCGTTCGATATGCCGGCGGCAGACGATGCGTGCGAGATCGTGTTCTTCCTCGGCGAGATGAGCACGGGGATCACGTTCCGCAATGTGACGCTTTATAAGCGCGCATGACAACCGTCCGTTGACTTTTCCGCGCAAATGCGTTGATTGACTTCTCCGCCGATCCGGTATATAATAAAATCACGGTACCGAATACGGATGAAGGAGCATGATTATGAAAATGTCAATCGGAAAAAATATCAAAGCGATGCGCCGCAAGTGCGGATTTACACAGGAAGAACTGGCGGAGCGCCTTGCTGTGACGCCGCAGGCTGTCAGCAAATGGGAGAATGACAACGGCTTGCCGGATATCACGCAGCTTGTGCCGCTTGCGCAGATCTTTGGCATCTCAACGGATTCACTGCTCGGTGCAGAATCTGCATCCTTCGGCGAGGCGCATACGCATGCTGCGGAGAATCATGTTCGTCTGCTGCTGGATACGTCGCAGTCCGATGCGGAAAAGTATCTTGCGATTTATACGTATCTGCGTTCAGAATCGGAGCGTGAACCCACAAATTACACGCTGATGCGAATGACGATTGAAGCGGCTGCGGAAATCAGCCGGTATGCGGATTTTGAAGGGTTTCTGAATGACCGCGCAGAGCTTCGCGATGAGATTTTCGCAGACTGCGAGCGCAAAAATGCCTGCATTGCGCGTTATTGCGAGGAGCAGGCGAATATCGAAAAATCGGATTATGCTGCGGCATGGATCTGCATTCACACCAAGCAGTTCGACAAGGCGCAAGCGCTGATCGGACGGCTGCCGAGTCTGGAAAGCAGCTGTCTGCGCGAACAGATGACGGAAAAGCTTGTGTTCTTCCGCGACGGATTTGCGCAGGAGAAACCGGTGATCGCGGAGAATTTGCGTAAATTGCTGCGTGCAACGGCAAAGGAATTTTTCAGCAGCTTCGAGAATTATGTCTGGTCTGCGGATCCGGCTGAAAGCATTGCGATGAGCAGAAACATGCTTGCAGTTCTGGATTCTTACCGCGCATTCAGCGGGCTGGAACCCGATGTGCTGGCAGGGGAGCGGCGGATCCGCAGTCTGCTGCCGAAGTGTTTCGCTGCGCAGGGGGATGCGGCAGAAGCGGGCAATGCGCTTTGCCGTCTTGCGGAATGCACGGCAAAGTCGGCGGAATATGGGCTTTATGCGGATGCTGACGCTGCAAAATCAGATGCAAGAGCTGCGGTTGAAGCGGCGATTCAACTAACGGATATGCCCGCGGAAATCAAGGCGACTGCCGGCTATCATAACGCAATGGAGATCATTGACAAAATCTAAGAAAAAAGGCTGCAACACCGAAGTGATGCAGCCTTTGCTATTTGTGTGATTATGCTTCCATGACCGGCATCCAGTGCGCGATCTGCAAGCCTTTCTGCGCCAGCGCGTCGAGCACTGCTTTGCGCTGTGTCTGATTGAGTTTGCAGGTGATCAGCGCTGCGTTTTCCACTGCGTTCACGGATTCCTCGTCCTCGGCATTCTGTTCGCAGCCGATCTGATCGAGCACGCCGCAGAGAATGTTGAGCACATCTTCCGCAGATTCCTGCTTCGCAAATCGAATGAACATGCCGCAGGTCAGTTCGTCGATTCCGGCGATGAAATCCTGCGTGCCGGCGTCCACCCAATCCTGCGAGAATACGGTCTGATGATGCTTGATCGCTTCGATGACGTCGCCCATGACTGCGCTGGCGGTCGGCATTTTTCCGGCTCCGCGTCCGCAGAAGTATGCGCGGTCGATCGCGTCGCCGCAGACCTCGATGCAGTTGAACACGCCGTCCACGCGCGAGATCATATTTGCATGCGGCACATACATCGGCATGACCGCCGGCAGGATTCTGCCGTCATCGAGCTTCCTGACGAATGCGATCAGCTTGACAGCACCGTCCAGCGCGTCAGCCGCAGCAGCATCTTCCAGCGTGATCTCGCGGATGCCCTTGGTGTAAACGCTGTCCGGATAGACATGCTTGCCGAATGCCAGCGAGGACAGAATGCAGATCTTGCGGCAGGCATCGAAGCCGTCCACATCTGCGCTCGGCTCGCGTTCTGCATAGCCGTGCTTCTGCGCTTTTGCAAGTGCATCGGCAAAGGTCATACCGTCCGTCAGCATCTTGTTGAGGATATAGTTTGTCGTGCCGTTGAGAATGCCGTAGATCTCGCTGATCTCGTTTGCAGCGAGGCAGCGGTGCAGCGGGCGGATGATCGGGATTGCGCCGCCGACGCTCGCTTCAAAGAAGCAGTTGCAGGAATGCGCCTTTGCGGCTGCAAGCAGTTCGGCACCCTTCTGTGCGATCAGCTCTTTGTTGGACGTTGCAACGCTGATGCCGCGCGACAGGCACTGCATCAGATAGCTGAATGCCGGCTCAACACCGCCCATGCATTCTGCGACGACTGTAATATCCGGATCCGCGAGGATCGTGTCCATGGATTTTGTGAATTTATCGGCATATGGCGAATCCGGAAAATCGCGCAGATCAAGGATATATCCGAGCGCAAAGGGTTCGCCCGCCTTGGATTCGATTTTTTTGCGGTTTTTGTGGAACAGCTCCACCACACCGGAGCCGACCGTTCCATAGCCTAAGACAGCAAATTTTTTCATACTTTTTTCGCTCCGTATCCGGAGCTTCTGACCTCATTTCTATATATTCTGTTCAGATGTGCGATCGGTTAGGAACCGGAGAGCAGCCGCACTTCCACAACGCCCTTCCGCTCCGCGAGGGTACTGACCAGTGCAGAAACCTGCGCGGAATCCTGAAGCCGGAAGGTGACCGTCACGGTTGCAGCGCCGTCCACAGGAATGCTCTGGTTCAGCGTCAGCACATTGGCATTGGCATCTGTCAGCACATGCAGGACGCCGGAGAGCACACCGGCTTCGTCGTGCAGCAGCAGATACACCGTAAAAATATGTTCCCGCATCTGTTCCTCATAGACGAACACGGAATCGCGGTACTTATAAAACGCGCTGCGGGAGATCCCGACGGCGCGGCATGCCGCAGAGGAGCTTTTCTCCTCACGGTTCGCGAGCATGCGCTTGACGGTCAGTGTTTTGAGGATGACTTCCGGCAGAACCGTGGCATCCACAACGACCCAGTTTTTGGAATGATCCGACATGAAGTGACGCTGCCTCCTTCGGTATCTTCCGTCTGTGACGGACAGTTGTTTTTCTAACATGTTCATTATACCATATTCCGCGGCTGATGTCAAGCCCTGATTTTCGATCCGAACAGCCTTTTGGATATGTAAAAATACAGCAAATGCGTTTGTTCTGACGACTGATAGATGCTGAATTTGACAGACCGTTCACAATTTGTCTGATTTTTGCGGGATTCTTGTGGAATCTTCCTGCAGCGGTTGACTTTTCATCCGGAATCCCGTATATTTTTGACAGCATATCAAGCAGAGAAACGAGGTAAAAACATGGATTATATAAAGTATACGGATTCGCCGCTCGGCAGGATCCTGCTGGCGTCCGACGGCGAAGCGCTGACCGGACTCTGGTTTGACGGTCAGAAATATTGCGGTGCCGGTCTGGCGGCGGACTTTGCAGAGCGGGAACTGGATGTGTTTGCGCTGGCAGAACGGTGGCTTGCGGTATATTTCGGCGGGGAGATGCCGGATTTCACGCCGCCGCTGCATCTTCGCGGGACTGCGTTCCGGCAGAAGGTCTGGCAGCTGCTCTACCGGATTCCGTTTGGCACGGTCACAACATATGGTGCGATCGCAGCGGAGATTGCACATGCTGAGGGGCGCGGCACGATGTCGGCGCTGGCGGTCGGCGGTGCGGTCGGACACAATCCGGTGTCGCTGATCGTGCCCTGTCACCGTGTCATCGGTTCTGACGGCAGTCTGACCGGCTATGCCGGCGGCACCGACCGGAAGCGCTGGCTGTTGAAACATGAGCAAATGATTTTGCGCAGCTTGGGTGCTGTTCGATGAAATCCGCGCGGCTGCGTAAATAATCCGGCAGATCCTGTTTTCAACTGCTTCTGTTGAAATAGGATCTGTTGTATTTATAGAATTAGATAAAACATAAAAATATATATTTCGTTCTTGACAAACGGAGGGAAATCTGCTAGAATAGATGAAGACACGAGGTATTGTGCTGAAAGAAACTCCTCGACACTATATCTTGTGTTTTATGCCAATTCAATCGCTTTTGCAGGAATATGCGGCACAAGGCTTACGGCAAAGTTTTAACAATCATATGAAAATGAGGTATGTACGTGAAAATCGCTGGCTTTCAAAAGTTGACACTGCTCGATTTCCCCGGGAAAACAGCCTGTACGGTTTTCACATGGGGCTGCAATCTCCGCTGCCCGTTCTGCCACAATGCAGGGCTGGTGACGGAGCCGCTGACGGATTCGGTAACAACGGACGAGTTGTATGCGTTTCTGCGCAAGCGAGTCGGTTTGCTCGACGGCGTATGCGTGACCGGCGGCGAACCGCTGCTCCAGCCTGATCTTCCGGATTTTCTTTTGCCGATACGGGACATGGGCTATGCGGTCAAGCTTGACACAAACGGCACCAATCCCGAGAAGCTGCGCGAGATCTGTGAAAGCGGACTCATAGATATGGTTGCAATGGATATCAAGAACTGCCCCGAAAAATATGCTGCGACCGCCGGTACAGAGCGGATCAGCATTGACGCGGTGCATCGCAGTGTCCGGTATCTGATGCAGCAGGGGAAGATCCCTTATGAGTTCCGCACCACTGTCGTCCGGCAGTATCACACTGCGGAGGACTTTGCCGCGATCGGAAAATGGATCCGCGGCGCAGACGCCTATTTTTTGCAGAATTTCAGGAATACCGGTCAGCTGATCGACAACAGCGTGAGCGGGTTCACGCCTTCCGAGATGCGGCAGTTTCTCGAAATTGTCCGTAAAGACGTACCGAATGCTGCACTGCGCGGCATCTGAAAGCTCGGAGCACTACTATATTATCAGGAGGTTTTCTCATGTATCAGGTTACCAAACGAGACGGAAAAGTCGTCGATTTTGAGATCACGAAGATCGCAGAAGCGATCCGCAAGGCATTTGAGGCACAGAATAAGCAGTATCATCCCTCTGTCATCGACTTCCTCGCGCTGCGCGTGACTGCTGATTTTGAAAGCAAGATCAAGGACGACATGATCGCTGTGGAAGATATTCAGGACAGCGTTGAGCATGTGCTCGGTGAAGCAGGATACAGCGACATTGCGAAGGCTTATATTCTGTACCGCAAGCAGCGGGAAAAGCTCCGCAACATGAAATCGACGATTCTGGATTACAAGGATACAGTTGACAGCTATGTCAAGGTAACCGACTGGCGCGTAAAGGAAAACTCCACTGTGACCTATTCGGTCGGCGGTCTGATCCTGAACAACTCCGGCGCGATCACCGCGAACTACTGGCTCTCCGAGATCTATGACGAGGAGATCGCAAATGCGCACCGCACCGGCGATATGCATATCCACGATCTTTCCATGCTGACCGGCTACTGCGCGGGCTGGTCGCTGAAGCAGCTGATACAGGAAGGTCTCGGCGGCGTCGAAGGCAAGATCACCTCTGCTCCGGCAAAGCATCTTGCGACGCTCTGCAACCAGATGGTCAACTTCCTCGGCATCATGCAGAATGAATGGGCAGGCGCACAGGCATTTTCCTCGTTTGACACCTATCTTGCGCCGTTTGTCAAGGCGGATAATCTGCCCTACGATCAGGTCAAAAAATGCATCGAATCCTTTGTGTTTGGTGTGAATACGCCGTCCCGCTGGGGTACACAGGCACCGTTCTCCAACATTACGCTGGACTGGACCGTTCCGAATGACCTCGCAGAGCTGAACTGCATCGTCGGCGGCAAGGAAATGCCGTTCAAGTATAAGGACTGCAAAAAGGAAATGGACATGGTCAACAAGGCATTCATCGAGACCATGATCGAAGGCGACGCACAGGGCAGAGGATTCCAGTATCCGATCCCGACCTACTCCATTACAAAGGAATTTGACTGGTCTGAGACCGAGAACAACCGTCTGCTGTTTGAGATGACTGCAAAATACGGCACGCCGTACTTCTCCAACTACATCAACAGCGATATGGAGCCGAGCGATATCCGCAGCATGTGCTGCCGTCTGCGTCTTGACCTGCGCGAGCTGCGCAAAAAGAGCGGCGGTTTCTTCGGCAGCGGCGAAAGCACCGGTTCTGTCGGCGTCGTGACGCTCAATATGCCGCGCCTTGCATATCTTTCCGAGGACGAGCAGGACTTCTATCACCGCCTTGACAAGCTGATGGACATTGCTGCACGCAGCCTGAAAATCAAGCGCACCATTATCACCAAGCTGCTGAATGAGGGACTGTATCCCTACACCAAGCGCTACCTCGGCACACTGGACAATCACTTCTCGACGATCGGTCTGATCGGCATGAACGAGACCGGTCTGAATGCGAAGTGGCTGCGCAAGGATCTGACGCATCCCGAAACGCAGGAGTTCACCAAGCAGGTGCTCGATCACATGCGCGAGCGTCTGATGGACTATCAGGAGCTCTACGGCGATCTCTACAATCTGGAAGCAACGCCGGCTGAATCCACGACCTTCCGTCTGGCAAAGCACGATGTTGCGCGTTATCCGGATATCATCACCGCAGCAGAGCCGGGCAAGACGCCGTATTACACCAACAGCTCGCATCTGCCGGTCGGCTTCTCCGAGGATATCTTCTCTGCACTGGATATTCAGGACGATCTCCAGACCAGATATACGTCCGGTACCGTGTTCCATGCATATCTCGGCGAAAAGCTGCCGGACTGGAAGGCTGCTGCTACGCTCGTGCGCAAGATCGCAGAGAACTACAAGCTGCCGTACTACACCATGTCCCCGACCTATTCGGTCTGCCGCAATCACGGCTATCTGGTCGGCGAGCAGTATGTCTGTCCGGAGTGCGGTGCGGAGACTGAGGTTTACAGCCGCATCACGGGTTATTACCGTCCGGTCAAGAACTTCAACGACGGCAAGGCACAGGAGTTCAAGGACCGTAAGGAATATGTCATCGAGCGCAGCATCCTGAAGCGCAAGGGCGCAGTCAATGTGCCGGAATCGGTTGCCGCGGTCAAAAACGGCGAAACCGAGCAGGAGATCCTGCTGTTCGCGACCAGAACCTGCCCGAACTGCAAAATGGCAGAGCGCTTCCTTGATCAGGCGGAGATCGCGTATCGCAAAGTGATCGCGGACGAGCAGCCGGAAATGGCAGAGCAGTTTGACATTCATCAGGCACCGACACTCGTTGTCGTGTCCGGCGATTCCTATGAGCAGATCGTCAATGTCTCGAACATCCGCAAGTTCACGGAAGAAACCGTGAAGCAGCGCGCGAACTGATGCGGGATATGGCTGAATGGTATGATATTGCGGTTGTCGGATCGGGACCTGCCGGTCTGACAGCCGCACTCTATGCGCGGCGTGCGGGAAAATCGGTGGTCGTCATCGAAAAGGAAAATTTCGGCGGACAGATCACGTTCTCGCCGAAAATCGAGAACTATCCGACTGCTATGGAGATCAGCGGCTCTGAATTTGCAGAGAAGCTGATGACGCAGGCAGAGGCACACGGCACCGTGCTGGAGATGGACAATATTACCGCGATCGAAAAGCAGGAAGACGGCTTTTCGCTGACCGGAGAATACGGAACATACTACGCAAAATCAGTGATTCTGGCGACCGGTTCCAAGCACCGGACGCTCGGCATTGCGCATGAAGCGGATCTGACCGGACACGGCGTCTGCTACTGTGCAGTCTGTGACGGCGCATTTTTCCGCGACCGCAATGTTGCGGTGATCGGCGGCGGAAACACAGCGCTGCAGGATGCGGTGTTTCTTTCGGAGATCTGCACATCCGTGACGATCGTGCAGAATCTGCCGGAGCTGACCGGTGATCCGGTTTTGCAGGAGAAAGTGAAAAAGCTGGAGAATGTTGCGGTGATCTGCGACGCTTCGGTGGATGCGCTGTTGGGCGAAGAACGTCTGGAAGGCATCCGGATCCTGCGCGGCACCGAGAAAACGCCGGAGATTCTTGCAGTGGAAGGCATGTTTGTTGCGATCGGACAGCAGCCGGAAAACGATGCGTTTTCCGCATGGACAGCACTCGATCCGAACGGCTATATCATTGCAGATGAACGCTGCATGACCGATACCGCCGGCATCTTTACAGCAGGCGACTGCCGTACAAAAGCCGTGCGGCAGGTCGTGACGGCTGTTGCGGACGGCGCCTCTGCTGCGCTGGCAGCATGCAGATATCTCGACAGATAACAAAGACGGACGGGGTTTTCGGATCCTGTCCGTTTTCTGTGAAAGAAATTTTTGAAAAGTGCTTGACAAACCTGCAAAAATATGTTATAATCCACACATAAATGCGATGAAGGGATAAAAAACCTTATGGTTCGTTCACAGAGAGCTGCCGGTTGCTGAAAGGCAGCAGCGCGCCGAAGGTCATAGCTCCTCCCTGAGCAGTCGGCTGAAAGCAGCGATGCGATTAGGTTTGACCGGGTTCTCCCGTGACAGAGACATGCGTTCACAGCGACGCAGATGAGCGGGCACGCTTGCGTGTCAAAAAGAGTGGTACCGCGGAGTATTCAGATAGAAGCTTCGTCTCTTTCCGAACACATGGAAAGGGGCGATTTTTTATTATCCGACCTTTTCATGCAGACATTCTACGGAGGTGTAAAAAATGAAAAACGCAGACAAGTACACAAGACAGTTTTATGCTGCGCCGAAGCCCAAAACAGACTGGATGAGCAAAACCTATATCGACCGCGCACCGCAGTGGTGCAGCGTCGATCTGCGCGACGGCAATCAGGCATTGGTGATCCCGATGAGCCTGACCGAAAAGCTGGAGTATTTTTCGACATTGATCGCAATCGGGTTCAAGGAGATCGAGATCGGTTTTCCCGCAGCATCCGAAACAGAATATGAGTTCTGCCGCGAACTGATCGAGCAGGATCTTATTCCGGATGATGTGACGATCCAGGTGCTCACGCAGTCCAGAGAGCACATCATTCAGAAGACATTTGAAGCGCTGAAGGGATGTAAAAATGCGATCGTGCATCTCTATAATTCCACTTCATCCGCACAGCGCGAGCAGGTGTTCCGCATGGAGAAGGCCGAGATCATTGACATTGCTGTTTCCGGCGCAAAGCTCTGCAAGCAGTATCGCGAACAGGCAGACGGCAATATCCGCTTCGAGTATTCTCCGGAAAGCTTTACGGGAACCGAACCGGAATTTGCAGCCGAGATCTGCAATGCAGTGCTGGATGTCTGGCAGCCGACAAAGGATGATCCGGTTATCATCAATCTGCCGGTCACGGTGCAGCTCTCCATGCCGCATGTTTACGCAAATCAGGTTGCCTATATGTGTGAAAACCTGAAATACCGCGAAAATGTGATCGTTTCGCTGCATCCGCACAATGACCGTGGATGTGCAGTCGCGGACACGGAAATGGGACTGCTCGCAGGTGCCGACCGCGTCGAGGGCACGCTGTTCGGAAACGGTGAACGCACCGGCAATGTCGATATCATCACGCTGGCGCTGAATATGTATGCGCAGGGCGTGGATCCGAACCTCGATTTCAGCGATATCCCGACGATCACGGAGATGTACACCCGCGTCACGCATATGGATGTGAATGAGCGGCAGCCGTATACCGGAAAGCTGGTCTTTGCGGCATTCAGCGGATCGCATCAGGATGCGATCGCAAAGGGCTTGAAGTGGCGCAGCGAAACGGGCGATCCGCACTGGACGGTGCCGTATCTGCCGATTGATCCCGCCGATATCGGCAGAGAATATGATTCCGATGTGATCCGCATCAACAGCCAGTCCGGCAAGGGCGGCATTGGCTATATTCTCGAAACCAAATTCGGCTACAATCTGCCGAAGCGCATGCGCGAAACGGTCGGTTATCTCGTCAAGAGCATTTCCGATCATCAGCACAAGGAGCTTCAGCCGAATGAGGTCTATGACATTTTCAAGGAACATTATGTGGACATTACCGCGCCGCTCAATCTGACGGCGGTGCATTTCGTTCAGCATAACGGCATTGAAGCGACCATTGACATTGAGTATCACGGCACAACTGCTTCTGCGACCAACAACGGCAACGGCCGTCTGGATGCAGTCAGCAATGCTGTTCGTTCCTATACCGGACTTGATTTTACGATCAACAGCTATACCGAGCATGCACTGGAAGTCGGATCGTCCTCCAAGGCGGTTTCCTATGTGGAGGTCACGACCGGTGACGGAGCAAGCTTCTGGGGTACGGGCATCGACAATGATATCATCACATCTTCGATCAAGGCATTTGTCAGCGCGATCAATAACATGCTGAAAGAGCAGGGTTGACGCGAACATCATCCGGCGCGTCAGCGCAAAGGAGGAGATCGTATGAGTATGACAATGACGCAGAAGATTCTGGCTGCACATGCCGGACTGGATTCCGTCACGGCAGGTCAATTGATTCTCGCGAATGTCGATCTGATACTCGGAAATGATATTACATCGCCGGTTGCGATTCAGGAGTTTGAAAAGCTCGGAAAAACGGACGTTTTTGACCGCAGCAAAATCACAATGGTCATGGATCATTTTGTGCCGAACAAGGATATCAAAGCAGCAGCGCAGTGCAAAATGTGCCGCGATTTCTGCGGACGGCAGCAGGTAGAGCATTTTTATGATGTCGGCAGAATGGGCATTGAGCATGCGCTTCTGCCGGAGCAGGGACTTGTGACGGCGGGCAATGCCGTTATCGGTGCGGATTCGCATACCTGCACTTACGGCGCACTCGGCGCATTTTCGACCGGTGTCGGCTCGACGGATATGGGCTGTGCAATGGCGATCGGCAAGGCATGGTTCAAGGTGCCATCCGCGGTGCAGATCCGTCTGACCGGTTCGCTGCGGCGCTGCGTGACCGGAAAGGATGTGATCCTGCATATCATCGGCAGGATCGGTGTGGACGGTGCGCGTTACCGTTCCATGGAGTTTACCGGAAGCGGCGTCGCTGCGCTGACCATGAGCGACCGGCTCTGCATGGCGAACATGGCAATTGAAGCGGGCGCGAAAAACGGTATTTTTCCGGTGGATGATGTTACGCTGGACTATCTGCATGCGCACGGTGCTGCGGAACCGACGGTCTATGCAGCGGATGCGGATGCTGAATATGAGGAGACGATCGAGGTCGATCTATCTGAGATCGAACCGACTGTCGCGTTTCCGCATTTACCCGAAAATACCAGAACATTTGATATGATCGGGGATATCCCGATCCAGCAGGTCGTGATCGGTTCGTGTACGAACGGCAGACTTGAAGATTTGCAGCTCGCAGCGGAGATCATGCGCGGGAAAACCTGTGCGCCCAATGTGCGTGTGATCGTGATCCCCGCAACGCAGCAGATCTATCTCGATGCAATGGAACAGGGGTTGCTCAAAATCTTTATCGAAAGCGGTGCGGTCGTTTCGACACCGACCTGCGGACCGTGTCTCGGTGGATATATGGGCATTCTGGCGGAAGGGGAGCGCGCAGTTGCAACGACCAACCGCAATTTTGTCGGCAGAATGGGGCATCCCGCATCAGAGGTCTATCTGGCAAGTCCGGCAGTCGCTGCGGCAAGTGCGCTGACCGGCAGGATCACAAGTCCGTGGGAGGTGGTACAATGAAAATGACCGGCAAAGTCCTGAAATACGGCGACCATGTGGATACCGATGTCATTATTCCGGCGCGCTACCTGAACACGAGCAGCCGGACGGAGCTTGCTGCGCACTGCATGGAAGATCTTGACAAGAGCTTCGTGACGCGCGTCAAGACGGGCGATATCATTGTTGCTGGACAGAATTTCGGCTGCGGTTCCTCGCGGGAGCATGCGCCGATTGCGATTCAGGCGAGCGGCATTTCCCTTGTCATTGCCAAAAGCTTTGCGCGGATTTTTTACCGCAATGCCATTAACATCGGGCTGGCGATCGTGGAATGTCCCGAAGCCGCAGAGGATCTTGCAGAGGGCGATCAGGTCGAAGCAGATCTTGACAGCGGCATCATCCGCAATCTGACGGCCGGCGCTGAGTACCATACGGCACCGTTTCCGCCGTTTATTCAGCAGATCATTCAGAACGGCGGTCTGGTCGCATCCATTGCGAACGGTTCGCTGAAATGAGGTGAGGATATGGAATTTCAGATCGCATTACTGCGGGGTGACGGCATCGGTCCGGAGATCACGGACAGCGCTGTAAAGGTGCTGGAATCAGTCGGCGCGCAGTACGGGCATTGTTTTCGGTTTCATCCGTATCTGATCGGCGGCTGCGCGATCGACGAAACTGGCATTCCGCTGCCGGATGAAACGGTGAACGGCTGCCTTGCGAGCGACAGTGTACTGCTTGGCGCGGTCGGCGGACCGAAATGGGATGATCTGCCCGGAGAACAGCGTCCGGAAAAGGCACTGCTCGGCATTCGTTCGGCGCTCGGACTGTACACAAATCTGCGTCCGGCGAAGCTGTTTCCCGCGCTGAAAGGCGCATCCCCGCTGCGCGCAGATCTGGTCGAACAGGGCTTTGATATCATGATCGTGCGCGAACTGACCGGCGGCATCTACTTTGGAGATCGCGGCATGCGCACCGGAAAATTCGGCGAAGAAGCGTTTGATACAGAAGCGTACAGCGTATTTGAAATCGAGCGCATCGGCAGAGCAGCATTTGAAGCGGCGATGAAGCGCAGCAGACGGCTGGTCAGCGTCGATAAGGCGAATGTGCTGGAAACATCGAGACTCTGGCGCAAAACGATCCACAGGCTGGCTGCGGAATATCCCAAAGTGATCTGCTCGGACATGTTTGTGGACAATGCTGCGATGCAGCTTGTGCGAAATCCGCGGCAGTTCGATGTGATCGTGACATCCAACATGTTCGGCGATATTCTTTCCGATGAAGCCTCGCAGATCACCGGTTCGATCGGCATGCTGGCATCGGCATCGCTCGGCGATACCACGCGCGGCATGTACGAGCCGATTCACGGTTCTGCGCCGGATATTGCGGGACAGGATATCGCAAATCCGATCGCGACGATCCTTTCGGTGGCAATGATGCTGCGGTATGCATTCGGGCTTACGAAAGAAGCGGATCGTGTGGAGCAGGCAGTCGATACTGTGCTCGCAAATGGATGCAGAACGGCAGATCTGATCGGCAGCACGGATGCGAAACCGCTGCGCTGCTCGGAGATGACAGCAGAGATTCTCGCAGCACTGCAATCGCTGTAAATATGCTTTTGACGGCGCGTTTTCCGGATCGGAGAGCGCGCTGTTCTGATACTTGCATTTCTTTAGAAAATGTGCTATACTGGTAATAAGCGGAACGTCAGATTCCGACTGTAAAAAGAGATAATATTTGAAAGAGGTTACAAATGAAAATGCTGAGAAAGACAATTGCCGGTGCGGCAGCTGTCTGCCTTTGTGCAGCAGCGATTCCGCAGATGCCGGCGCAGGCGGCGGAAAGCTATCTTCCGCTGAACCGCAACAAGACCGATGCGGTCTATTCGGACAAGCAGGGGACTGCCTACGCATCCTGCAATGATGTGTACTATGACGCATGGAACGGCGCAGTCGGCAGCTATCTAGCCTATGACCTGTCCGGTGTACCGCAGGCGCAGCGCAAGACGATCAATGTCGCTTGGTATTCCGGTGCATGGAACAACTATGATTACACGGTGCTGAAAGAATCGGCAGGTGCATCGCTCTCCGCGTATAAGATCAGCGTCAATGCTGCTGACGGCGGCAGCTATCCGGAATCCGGCTGGAAAGAGGTCGTGTCCGTCAAGGATTACACGGCACATTCCGGTCAGCAGGTGATTTCCTTTGCCGGATACAACTGGGTTCGGATCGAGGTCGAAGGCGTCCAGAACGGCGGAACTTCCGTCAATCTGAATGTCGATATCCATGACTGCTCCGACGGACTCGTGGACAGCTGGATGTTCTACGGTGACAGCATCACTGCGGGCGGCATGGTGACGTTTTCTGCGGGTGAAGGCAATTTTGCCGATCTGCTGCACGGACTTGACGCGCGGTTTTATCCGGCGCAGGAAAACGGCGGTATCGGCGGCATTTTCAGCACCGACGGCAAAAACAACATTGACCGCTGGCTGAAGCAGTTTCCGGGACAATACGCGAGCATTGCCTATGGCACAAACGACTGCTGGGGCGATCAGACCGGCGCCGACCGCTATTATGAGAATCTGGTATACATGATCCGTGCGATTCAGGCGGCGGGCAAGACGGCAGTTCTGCCGAAGATTCCGTATTCGCTGGAAAAGGGAATCTCTGCCAATATTGACCGGTATAATGCGAAGATCGACCAGATCTACAAGGAATTTCCGGATGTGATCGCAGGACCGGATTTTTACAGCTATTTCAAAGAGAATCCGGACGGACTCAGTGCAGACGGCGTTCACCCGAATGATAAGGGATACAATGCAATGCGCAGGCTCTGGGCGGAAACAGCACTGGAAGCGGTTTATCTGAAACGCGGTTCCGAGCCGCCGCAGAAAGCACTGCGCGGGGATGTCAATGCAGACGGCGCAGTGAACATCGCGGATGCCGTTCTGCTGACAAAATATCTCGGCACAGAGGAGACCGCACTTCCGGACTGGAATGCTGCGGATCTCAATGAGGACGGCATGCTGCATGCGGCGGATCTGACACTGCTGAAACAGCTGATCCTTGCAGACAGCAAAGCCGGATGAGAAACAGCCCGTTCTGCGGGCGTGAAATGAGGTAACCATGAAACAGGCAAGGACTTTGATGCTGCTTGGCGCAGCGATGCTGCTGCTGACGGCATGCGGAAACGGCAGGCAGAGCAGCAGTGAGCCGGAGATGATCTATGTCAAATCGACCACGCTTTACGATACGATCTCGGAGATCTATGCGGATCCGGATTCGTATCTCGGCAAGAATTTCCATATGGTCGGCACACTCTATCCGTCCGAGGAAGACAACGGTGATACGTTTTATTCGATCTATGCGGAACCGCAGGGCGGCGGCGAAGGCACCGGTCTGGAGCTTGACTGGGACGATTATACCGGCTTGTCCGACTATGACAAGGTGACCGTTGAGGGAACGCTGGAAAAGCAGATGCGCTCGCATCACGGTGTCAAAAACGATTATGTCGTTCTGAAAGTCACAATGCTGGAAAAACGCAGCTGATCCTGCATCCGGTGTTGACAAAATCGCAATTTTCTGGTAATATATTCATATGTACAGATGATTCTGTATCGAACAAGATCGAAGAAAAGAGGAATCACTATGGATTATCAGCCCTATCAGGCATCTATGCTCGCGCTCGGACAGGCGCCGTCTGTCATCCGTGAGACATTTGAATACGGCAACCGCCGCGCAAAGGAAATCGGCAGAGAGAATGTGTTTGATTACAGTCTCGGCAATCCGAGCGTTCCGGCGCCGGAATCGGTTCATGATTCGATCCGCAGAATGATGGATGAGGTTGACTCTGTGCAGCTGCACGGCTATACGTCCGCAATCGGGGCAGAGGGTACCCGTCAGGCAGTCGCGGATCACATCAATTCGCTGTTCGGCACGGGCGTTTCCGCTTCTGATATCTATATGACCTGCGGCGCGGCTGCTTCGCTGACTGTCACGCTGCACGCGATCCTTTGCCCCGGCGACAGCTGCATGACCTTTGCGCCGTTCTTCCCGGAATACCGCGTATTCGTTGAAGCAGCGGGTGCTAAGCTGACGGTTGTTCCGGCTGATCCGGACAAATTCCAGATGAACCTGACTGCATTCGAGCAGCTGATTACGCCGGAGACCAAGGCTGTCATCATCAATACACCGAACAACCCGACCGGTGTTGTGTATACCGAGGAGACTCTCAAAGCATTCTGCGATATCCTGCGTGCCAAGGAAGCAGAATACGGTCATACGATCTATCTGATCGCAGATGAGCCGTACCGCGAGCTGGTCTATGATGACAATACGAAGGTGCCGTATCTGCCGAATCTGTATGATGATACATTTGTGTGCTATTCTTACAGCAAATCGCTGTCGCTTCCGGGCGAGCGTATCGGCTATATCGTCGTGTCGCCGAAGATGAAGGACAGCAGACTGGTCTATGCGGCGGTCTGCGGCTCCGGCAGAGCGCTTGGTTTTGTCTGCGCACCGAGTCTTGCACAGCGCGTGGTTGCCGAGAATATCAGCGCGACTTCCGATCTGTCGATCTATCGCAGAAACCGTGATCTGCTCTACAAGGAGCTCACTTCTTACGGCTATCACTGCATCTATCCGGACGGCGCGTTCTATCTGTGGGTACAGGCGCTGGAGCCGGATGCAAATGCATTCTGCCAGAAGGCACGCGATTTTGAGCTGCTGATCGTGCCGTCGGATTCCTTCGGCTGCGAGGGCTATGTCCGCATTGCATACTGTGTCACGACCGAGATGATCGAGCGCAGTCTGCCAGCATTCAAGAAGCTTGCAGAGGCTTACGGCAAAGTGTAATCCGTAACAGAATGAAAAGGCGCTCCGTGTTGATGCGGGGCGCTTTTTTACTTGCAGAAGAAAGGAGCAGCAGAATGGAAATCAGATTCTTCGATCAGAATGACAGTCTGCTTGAAATCAGCAATATCTATGAAAGCAGCTGGAAATATGCGTATCAGAATATCATTCCGCAGGATTATCTGGATCGCATTCCGACAGGACGCTGGGCGGAAAGCATCACAAAAGCCGGTATGCGCAATCTTGTTATAATTGAAAGCGGACGCATGATCGGAACTGCAAGTATCTGCCCGTCAAGGTGGGAGCAGTATCCGGAATACGGCGAGATCGTTTCAATTTACTTTTTACCTGAATATATGGAAAAAGGTTACGGTGCGTATTTACTGAAAAGATGTGTTGCGGAATTGCAGAAGCTTGGATTTGAAAAGATCCTGCTGTGGGTATTAGAAGATAACATCAGAGCAAGAAAGTTTTATGAAAAGCATGGGCTTGTTTGCGCCGATGTTTACAGGAATGATCAGATCGGCGGGAAAGAATTGAGAGAAGTCATGTATGTTTATAGCTGTGATCCTGTCTAATTGCGCAGATGAACTGAAAAACAATGCCCCTGAGCATTTGAGACCGCTCAGGGGCATATATGTATCTTGAAATCTGCCGGAAATATGATTATTTCTTATCAAGAATGATACCGCCGGTCTTCGGATCAATACCGCGGGAGCGAAGCTGCTTTTCAAACTCTTTGTTGATCTTGTCTACTTTCTTGCGGCGCTTTGCTTCCGCAGCGGAGATCGGTCCGGATTCCGCTTCCAGCTTCGGCATAGCAGATCTCGACTGTGCCGAAACAGGCTGCTTTCTCTTCTGCTTCTTCTCCGGAATCTTATATTCCGTAAAGTTGATCGGCTTACCGGAATCCATCTTCTGCTTCTTCTGTGCAGGTGTTTCAATGCCCATGGAAGCCATCAGCTCATCCATGTCAAGCACAGGACCGTTCGTCTGAATCGCCTGATTCATCATTGCATTTGCTTCAGCAGCAGGATTGTACTTCGGCTGCTCAGGCGGTGCGCTGTAAACCGGCTCGGTAATCGGGATCGGATTGCCGGCAGCATCGAATGTCTGGAAGACCTGATGACCGTCTGCGCCGTATCCGACAAAGAGCGGCGGACGGGTATTCGGATCATGCTGCGGCAGCTTGGAAGGTACAGAGAACAGGCTGTTGTGCACAGGCTGCTGCATCTGCGGAACCTGCGGGACAGCGATCGTCGGGACTGCTGCCTGATGCTGCATCGGCGGTACAGGCATCTGCGGGACCGGCGGAGCAGGCGGAACAGGCGGGACATTCAGTTCCGGCACAGAGCGCGGCGCAGTGAACGCGTTCGGTACAGCTGCGGGTGTCGGTGCAGACGGAACAGTTGCGATCGAAGGAATCTCGTCGATCGTCGGGACAGAAGGCTGATTCAGCTTCGGAACAGACGGATCGGACGGCATGAGCAGGAGATCGTCCAGCGCATCCTCCACAGACTGCGGTGCGACCGGTGTCAGATCGACCGGCTTTTCCGGTCTTGCAAAGGCGTTGGCAGCCAGTGTTTTCAGCTCGTCGATTTCAGCATCCACGGTCGGCAGATTATCCGGAACAGGCTGACTGACCGGAGCGGGCTGACCGCCGGAGAATTGTGCGAGGATATCCTCGGTAGAAGACAGAACCGGTGTATCTCCGGCAGGCTTCTGTGCAGCGAACTGCGCAAGAATATCCTCTGTGCCGGTCTGTACCGGAGCGTCGGGTGCTGTCGGGACGGACGGAACTGCAAACTGTGCGAGCACATCGTCTGCCGGAACAGGTGCCGGAGCCGGTGCTGCGGGTGCCTGCGGGACAGCGGGAGCGCCGCCGGCAGGAATCGCAAACTGCGCAAGTACATCATTGACCGGAACAGGTGCCGGAGCCGGTGCTGCAGGTGCCTGCGGGACAGCAGGTGCGCCGCCGGCAGGAATTGCGAACTGCGCGAGTACATCGTTGACAGGTACCGGAGCGGGAGCCGAAGCCGGTGCTGCGGGTGCCTGCGGGACAGCAGGTGCGCCGCCGGCAGGAATTGCGAACTGCGCGAGTACATCATTGACCGGAACAGGTGCCGGAGCAGGTGCTGCGGGTGCCTGCGGAACAGCAGGTGCGCCGCCGGCAGGAATTGCGAACTGTGCAAGTACGTCATTGACAGGTACCGGAGCGGGAGCCGGAACAGGTGCTGCAGGAGCCTGCGGGACTACAGGTGCGCCCGGGACCGGAATTGCAAACTGCGAAAGTGCGTCCTCTGCGGTTGCTGCTGCCGGTGCATTCGACGCGACATTCGGTGCCGGAATGCTGATCGGTGCAGGCGGTGCAGGCGGCGGCGTGTCGATTGGACGCTGCGGCTGTGCCATAGATTTGCGCATGGAAGGCGGGATGTATTCGCCGCCCTGATTCGGTGCAGGAGCCGGTGCAGGCTCTGCGCCGTGATGATGCTTGGAAGCCGATCGCTCACGCTTGAGCATGCGCTGTTCTTCCTTCAGCTGCGCCGCCATTTCCTTGTTCGACTCTCTGATGAGATGCTTCGCGATCACGTTTTTGCATTTTTCGCAGGTGATCTGCATCACATCGCTCATCTCGCCGATGGTCGGGTACGCTTTGAGGTTTTCAGCCTTTGTGTAATAGATACCGCAGGCTGTACGCTTCTGATTTTCAGAAGCGTGAACCACTTTCGGGTTTGAATTATTCGCTTGAACCAAGACTACATGCATGTTATTCATACCTCCGGAAGGCATATATTTTTCTACGTATCTCATTATACTACAATTCGAGAAAAAAATCAACACTTTTGCGAAGAAAGATGAATTTTTGTCTAACTTTTTGTGCATTACAGAGGAAACGCTATCGTTTTTTGGTGCTCCTGACAGTTTTTTATGAAATTCGACCGGATCCTTAACAGAAAGACGAATCCGGTCGAAACTAATCAGATATTTTACCTTTTACAGCAGCTCAAAAAATGCGCAAAATCAAGAAAACGAACGGGCAGTATACCGCTTTGTGAGAGCGCGGTCGGCAGGATCAGCAGAACCATTGATACCATCAGTGCGCGCTGCGGCGTTTTGCTGAACCGGCTGATCACCATGACAGCACCCGATATCACCATTGCTGCGAGGAACCGGAGACACATGAGTACAATGATGCAGGTGCGCAGCGAGACGGAAAACGGCAGATCGCGGAATGCCGGAATACTCTGTGCAGGTGCTTCCATCATCGGAAAGCCGATGTCTCCGCTGACGCGCAGCAGAAAGATCCCGTGCAGTGCCGTGACCGCGATCGCTGTCAGGATCGCACACCAGATGATCTGCGAAGTCAGAATGCCGGCTCTGCCGTTTTTGGTACTGCGCAGCAGCATGCGTGTGTCGTAGCGGTTGTCGAATGCACCGGATGCGTAGAATGCAAGAATGAGAAACAGCAGCAGAACCAGACAGCAGCGTTCTTCCGCGGCATTTTCATTGAAGACTTTTTCGTATGTATCGTCATCGAGGAACCATGCTTCGTTGCCTGTTTTCTTCTTGTACTTTGCAAGCGAGATCATCTCATCCATCATCGTTTCATAGCGTTCCAGATAGAAATTGCAGATTGTGATCTGTTCGTCATTCCATGCCGCATCCTGATAATGTCCCTGCTCGATATTGCGCTGATAGTTCCGCTTCTCGACATTGAGCCGGTTCGTTTCTCCGATGACCTGACGGGCGATGCGTTCGATCTTCGCCTGTGTGATCTCGCCGGAATACCGTTCGTAAAATTTCTGCGTATCGACAGACGGCGCATACAGAAACATATCATTCCACAGGAAGACGCCGAGGATACTGAAGACCGCTGCGATCAGTAGAACATGCTGCGGGATGAGCAGTTTCCAGCCCTCAAACCCGAATACAGAATATGCAGGCATATGCTTTGCCATGCGCTTTTCGATCTGTTCTTTCAGCTGCTCCAGCTTCTGACCGATGCGGACCGGATGACAGTGACCGATCAGATACAGCGAAAGACCTGTCAGGATCAGCAGCGTCAGGATCAGAAATATCAGCATATCCGCAAAGAATCCGGATGCATGCCCGAACCAGTTGAGATTGCAGTATTCCTTGAAAAACATGCTCGTGTGCAGCGCGGAGAATACATTGAGATAGCGGAGATGATTGAACGAGGATGTCGGCATGACGAGTCTGCCGGTCAGATAATGCAGAATCAGCACGGGGGCTGCGATCAGCCAGCTGAGGATTTTATAGAATCTGCTGAGGATGATCCACAGAAACAGTGCAGTTGCCGTGACCGCGATGCATTTGATGATCGCAGTCGCAAAGTAGTATCCGCCGATCGTGATGCGCATGGAGCAGAGCTGAAATTCCGGCACAGACTGCAGCATGCGGTGCAGACCGGCACTCCCGAAGAACCGCCTTGCATAGAGCATGTTCCCGCAGTACATGCACAGCACCGATGCTGCTGACAGCAGTGCGATCGCAGCAATGCGGCGGATGCAGAGCGCGAGATGTCCGTTTTTGGTGGTGCGTGCCAGTGCGCCGATCGCGGTTTCTGATTCGTGTGCCAGTTCAATGGCAAGCAAAAGCGGTGCGATCAGCAGCAGAAAATCCGTGACCGTGTACGTAGATACAGCGAGAAGTCCGCGGTTCTGCCCCTGTGTCAGTTTGATCCCTTCCAGTTTTGCGTAATCCTTTGCGGTCTTTTCGAGATTGCGTGTGATAAAGCTGTTTTTTTCGGAGAGCTTTCCGAGCAGTCCCTGCTTTTTCGACTGCTCCTGCACATATTGCAGATATTCTGCATAGCCCGTTTTCAGATATGCTGCCGCTTCCTTTTTTTCCGCTGCGGCGCTGTCGATGCCCTCCTCCCACTGCACTTTCCGGTATTCGGTCAGGTTTTCCTGAATCGAGCGGCAGTTGCTTGCAAACAGTGCCAGATTGATAACGGTCAGCATCAGAAGAATGACAAGCTGCTTCGGGCTGAGCAGCAGTCTGCGCAGTTCAGCCATATGTCCGGTCTCCTTTTAGATAGAGATGACACACATCTTCCAGTGTGATGCTGTCGCGCACAGGAACGCAGCCCTCCGGCAGCGGATCTTCTGCAACGCGCAGAACGAAGCCATCCTTATGCTGGGCAATCTCACCGTTCGGATACTGCTTTTGTAAACTGCGGATCTCATCGTAAGTACCCGTAAATTCTCCGATTTTCCCCTCTGCATTTTCCAGCAGTCTGAGCGGTGTGTCGAATGCAATTGCTTTGCCCTTCCGGATCAGCAGTACGTTCTGCGCGATACATGCGATATCACTGACAACATGGGTTGCGAGCAGAACAATGCGGTCTCTTGCGAGATCTGCGATATCATTCCGGATGCGGATGCGTTCTTCCGGATCCAGTCCGGCAGTCGGTTCATCGAGGATGAGCACCTGCGGTCTGCCGAGCAGACTGGATGCCAGAAGCACGCGCTGCCGCATGCCGCCGGAGAATGTGCCGATCTTCCGGTGCGCGCAGTCGGAGAGATTGACCGCAGCAAGCATCTGATCGGTCTGTTCGCGGATATCCTTCTTCTTCATTCCCTTGAGCGCACCCATATAATAAAGGAAACGCTTTGCGGAAAAATCGTCGTACAGTCCCGGAAGCTGCGGCGTATAGCCGACAAGCTCGCGCCACTTCTTTCCCATTTTCAGAATATCGGTGCCGTTCCAGAGGATCTCTCCGGATGTGCGCTTCATGTGGTCGGTCATAAGCTTCATCAGCGTCGATTTTCCTGCGCCGTTTGCACCGAGCAGTCCGGTGACACCGGGTTCCAGCGTAAAGCTGACGTCGTCCAGTGCGCGCACCTCGCCGTACTGCTGCGAAAGATGCCTGATCTCCAGTTTGTTTGCCATGATGTGTTCCTCTCATCCGATGAAATACAGAATGCCGAGCAGCAGAATGATGAGTGCGGTCAGAAGCAAAGCGATGCAAATGTCCTGCTCCCGTTTTTGCTGCTGTGCCGGCAGTTCTGCTTTTGAAAGTGTCGATTCGACTTTGCGCCGCTGTTCCTGCGACCATTGGATACAGCTGACCGAACAGCGGTAATCCGACGGGCTCACGGGAGAGCCCCCGCTTCGAGCAGATCCATGCGCAGGCGTTCATGTCCGCGCCGGAGCTGCGTGCTGACCGTATTTTCATTTTTATGCAGCATTTCAGCGATCTCGCGTATGGTGTAGCCTTCGCAGTCATGCAGATAGACCACCGCATTATAGGGCGTCGGCAAAGAACGGATCATGCTGATGAGTTCTTTGACGCTGTCCGGTTCCTGCGCAAGCTCGGTCTCATTTGCATCTTCCAGACTGATGCGCATGCGGTGCCAGATGCTCCGGCGCAGATTTTTGCAGCGGTTGATGACCGCGCGGAGAATATACGCCTTGAGGTGCTCGTCGCTCTCGAAATCCCGCGGATTCCGATGCAGTGCAAAGAACACTTCCTGCGCAACGTCTTCCGCATCGGCTCTGCTGCCCAAGCAACAGAATGCAGCCTGCAAAGCGGTGTCCCCGAATTTTTGAAATGCATACAGTGCGATATTCTCACATTGCATGTTACAGATCCCCCAGACGGTAGGAGAATGCCAGCTTCATCTCCGGTTCATCCTGTGTTTCAAGGTCTTCATAGGAGCAGTATTTCAGCTCGAACAGATTTTCGTCTGCGGCGTTCTTCAGTGCTTTCATGAAGCCGTCACAGTAGTTCATGACATAGATATTATCCTGACAAACGCCGAACAGGAAGGAATTTTTCTTCATGAAATCCGTATCGTTTTCCATATCGCCGCTCAGCGCATCTGACGGCATAAAGCCGTCGTTCGGATCCATGAGAAACGGTACGCTCTGCGGTGTGTTATCCAGCTTGATGTATTTGTGAAAGTCACCTCTGATTTCAAATACGCCGATCATACTGTCAACAAATTCTTTCGTTTCCTCATCAACGGTATAGCAGTGCTGATATTCAAACCGGTTATCGACCAGTCCGGACAGGCCGTACTGAATCTTTCTGCCGTTGTATGTTTCGATCTCTTCTTCCGCGTTTTCATCCGGTTTGATCCGTTCCGAAGCTTCAAGATCGAAGATACCGTCGTAAATCATGTTGTTTTTTGGCTTACTCTGCCACAGTGCAAATTTCTGCGAAACGCCGTCGCGGAAGCAGGGGTATTCCAATGCGGTGCTTTCCTGACCGTCGAGCAGCGAGATGCGCTGCAGGGAGTCCATAGAACCGGACCAGTCAACCAGTTTGCGGCAGAAATAGAGATAGTCGCCTCCGGCGGTAAAGAAGCGCGGAAGATTGTTGACCTGATCGTATTTTTCATCCGGACGGGCATCGTACAGACAGACCGCTTTTCCGGTTGCAAGTTCATAGCCCCAGAGCTGCCAGCCGCCGGAGATAAACTGCGCTGCGTCTCCGGTGACCTCGTGATTGATGTCCTCGCCGGTCTTTTGCAGCTGAACGAAACACCAGAGATAACCGCGGTGGAACAGGCATTTGCTGACACCCTTGCCGCTGCCGAAATCATAAAGCTCCTTGATCTCGGTGCCGTCAGGGGAGTAGCGCAGCAGAACCTGCCGGCAGTCCTCTGATTTGATGTCGCCTGCAGCGGAAGAATCACCTTCCCAGCACATCTCCGGATGCTTGCGTTCTTCCGGATGCAGGAACTTTGTCGTCAGCGTATAAAGATAGCCGTCATGATATTCCATATAGGACGGCGCGTAGACGCGGGTGGATGCGACACAGGAATCGCTGCCGTCATGCTTGCAGTTCGGCTTTGCGCAGACAGGAACCGATTCGCCGGTCTCTTTGTCCGCGTACATCAGAACATAGTCGCAGGCAGCGGCTTTGTTATAATATGTATCATTGCTTGTATCCAGCACCCGCGGCTGACGGTAGAACCAGCCGGTGTCTGTTGCGGTGATCATGCCGCGGCAGTCGAAATTTTTGCTGCTGTGCGGATAGGATTGATTGTAAATGTCATCTGCCAGAAAACCGTATACAGAGGTGAAGAACGGGACGTTTTCCTCATCGGTCAGATGCAGCACAGTGCCGCTTTTGTGCGTGACGTCGATCGTATGCATTTTCTTCTGTGAGAATGCGGCGATGCCGGCGACTGCGCCGCAGGTGGCAAGAACTGCTGCCGCGATGCCGGCAAACAGGATCCGTCTGGATTTCTTCTGTTTCATTTCAAAAACCTCCGTTCGTTTTGCTGATGAATGCGAGACTGCGACGCGCGGGTTGACATGACTTTCTTTCCATGCGTCCTCGCTGCTTTTGTCTGACTGCGGTGCAGCACTGAGAATTTCCTCGATTTTACGGCGCTTTGCCTCCGACCATTGGATCTGCCGGACGGCGTTCTGATAATCCCGTTCGTTCATGTATCGGACCTCCTTTTGAAAGGCTGAGCAGTAACCCTTTCACTAAGTATACAACTGAAACTGTGTGTTTCGTTCAATGAAACATAAATATTTATTTTATAACAATATAAAATACAATTTTAATGGATGATTCACCTGATTGATGTGGACAATTTGCAAAAGAATGGAAAATTGTCCTGCGACATGTCTGACCTGTGATGCAAGAAGTGTTGAAAACTGCTCTGAAATCTGGTCAGAAACGATGAAAAAATGAAGATTGTACAGTAAATCAGCATTTTATGTACTTGACAGGCTGTATGAAAAAGATTATACTGGAATCAGAAGATATCCGTACAGGATGAACAGTATGGATCCGGATAGATGTATGGCATCGCAACGGGAAAGGATAAGGGTTATGAAACTGAAAAAAGGAACAGCGCTGCTGCTCAGTCTGCTGACGGCATGTGCAGCGGCTTCATCCATGCCTTCGCTGACGGGCAGCGCGGCAAAGCTGCTGACAGCGGAATTTGAAACGACAAATGACAGCTTCACCGGCAGAGGCGGCGCTTCTGTGCAGTGGACGTCCGATCAGGCGTATCAGGGCGAATGCAGCCTGTTTGTATCGGAGCGCACTGCAGTCTGGCACGGTGCATCCAGAGATGCGGCGTCACTGCTCACGTCCGGCAATACTTATGCGCTTTCTGCTGCTGTCTATCAGGAGAGCGGCGAACCGGTCGAGATGAAGTTCTCGCTGCAATTTACGGACAGCAGCGGTACGGATTACAGTCAGATCGCACTCGAAACCGTTGAGAGCGGCAAATGGACGGTGCTTTCCAATCCGGCATATGAGGTTCCGGCGGATGCAACAGACTTTTCGATCTACGTGGAAACGACCGAGTCGCTGACCGATTTCTATGTCGATTCCGTGACGGTCAACGGCGCGCCTGCTTCGATCAAAAAGGGCGATGCGAACGGTGATCTTGCGGTCGATTCTGCGGATGCGGTCTATCTTGCGAAGTACCTGACCTGTCAGGAAGCGGAGATCGAACCGGGCGCCGATCTGGACGGCGATGAGCTGGTCACCGCGGCAGATCTTTCTCTGCTGAAAAATCTGATCCTGTTCCCGCCTGCGAAGCCGCAGACCGAGATCATCGGTGACTGGGACAATTATCAGGAGAAGGCATCCGGCAACGATCTGAAGGCTTTGCAGGGCAGTCTGGTGCGGCTTGGCAACACCGCCCGCATCCGCGAAAAGATCGCGAAGGCACAGCGCGGTGAGAAGGTCACGATCGGATATATCGGCGGCTCGATCACTGAGGGCGGCTCCTCGACATCGCCGGACAAGAGCTTTGTCAGCATTTCCGGCAACTATTTTAAGAATACATTCGGTTCCGGCAACAATGTATCGTTTGTCAATGCCGGAAAGGCGGGCACCTCGTCGGTCGTCGGCAATATGCGTGTGGACAATGATATTTTCGCAAAGGGCTGCGATATCATCTTCATTGAGTTTGCTGTCAACGATCAGGGCAGCGATCGTTTCCAGAAGTCTTATGAAGCACTTGTGAAAAAGTGTCTCATGCAGGAGAATGAGCCGGCAGTCGCACTGATTACGCTCTGCCAGAAGGATTACAGCGGCAACGAGGACTGGATGAAAAAGGTCGGAGATAACTACGATCTTCCGGTGATCAGCGGAAGAAATGCGCTCAAGAGCGGCGGTGTCAACTGGGATGCGCAGTACGGCAGCGGCGACAATATTCATCCGGGCAACGGCGGTCACCAGATGATCGCGGACTGGATCGGATATTATTACCGGCAGGCGCTCCGCAGCGAAAATGCTTCCGATGCATACACCATTCCGGATAAAGAGGTTTTCGGCGCTGAATATGCAAACAATCACCTTGTTGACTTCTCCAAACTCCAGAACTTCAACGCCGGTTCGTGGACCAGAGGCGGCGACGGCAGCTATAATTACAGCAAGAACGGCAATACGCCGATGACCTTTACGATCGAGGGCAAGGGTGTTCTGCTGCTGTTCAAGTCCAATTCGAGCGGCATGGGCGCAGTCAATGTCTCTGCAAACGGCAAGACCAACAAGGTCAGCTCGAATCTCCAGTGGACATGGGGCGGTCAGGACGGCGACGTCGGTTACTATCAGCCAAATTCTGAGAAGCTGGAGATCTCCATTTCCAGCGCAGACGGCGGTACCTTCGTGCTGTACGGCATCGCTGTGATCTCCTGATCCCGCGATTTCCCAATGCGGAACATTCCGCAAAGGATTGACAAAATCACGTAAATCTGCTAAACTGTACTCATGCAGCAATTGCTGTGTGAGTACAGTTTTTGATTTGAGAGGAGCATTTATATGAAGAAACATTTTTGGGAAAAACAGCTATCCGTTCTGTTTGCCGGAACCGTGCTTTGCGGCATGCTCGCTGTCATGCCGACATCTGCGGCAGATCAGCCGTCACTGCTGATCCTCGGTGACAGCATTTCCTCCGGCGACGGACTCGCGGCAGGGGAGTACGGATACTATGATTATGTTGCAGAATGCACCGGCGCTTCGTTGACGAATCTCGCAAAGTCCGGCTCATCGACAGAAGATCTTCTGAATCTGATCGACGATACGGCGAATCAGGACGTTATCAAAAAGGCGGATATCATCAGCATCAGCATCGGCGGAAATGATCTGATGCAGCCGACAAGGGAATACTTTGATTCGCTGAAACAGGACGGCGAATCCATCATTCAGACACTCAAGCGCGTCGCAAAGGAAGGCGATCCCGTGAAGCTCATGGGCAATCTGACCGCGAAGCTGCGTGCGCCGCGTCAGGCAGCGATTGCGAACATTCCGGTCATTGAGGAAAAGCTCCGCGCACTGAATCCGGATGCAAAGATCGTCATGCAGACGCTCTATAACCCGTTTGAGGTGAAGCAGAGTTATCTGGATGAACGCGGGTTCTCGGCTTCCGATATCAAGAATTACAACACGTTCATGACCTATGTCAATAATAATGAAAAGCAGATCAATAATGCGATTGCCGCGCTGGAAACCGTTCAGGCGGCAGAAGTCGGCGCTGCGTTCAAGAGTGATAGCCTGATCTACGCCCGTGTGCTGCAGAATGATCCGCACCCGACAGCGCTCGGACATGCCCTGATCGCTGCAGTCATTCTGGATACGATCGGGGACGTCAGCGGAAAATCCGCAAAGCTGAAAGCGACCGTGGACGGACTCGATCAGACGGTTGCTGCGCAGATTTCCGCAGAAGACAAGGCATTGATTGAAAAGTATATGTCCGACCAGCTGCCTGCCGAAACAACAACTGCTGCGGCGACTACGACGACAACAACCGCTGCAACAACAACCACCACGACAACCACGACAACGCAGGTTACGACTACTGTTACAACGACCACAACAACGCCGGTTACCACGACGACCACGACCACAACAACACCGGCGACAACCACGACGACCACGGTCACCACAACGCAGACGACCACCACCACGACACGGACAACGACTGCTGCAACGACCACAACTCCCGCAACGACATCCACCGAATCCACAACCGTCACGACAACGACCTCGCAGCTCGTCACAAGCACCGCACCTGCGGAACCGGAGTTCCTGCGCGGCGATATCAGCGGCGACGGAAAGGTCGGTGTTGACGATGCACAGGCAGCGCTGATCGCTTATACAGAGCAGTTTGCCGGTAATCCGGTTGACCTGACCGCTGCACAGCGCAAGGCTGTCGATGTCAATGAAGACGGCGTGCTCAGTGTTGAAGATGCTCAGTACATCCTGATCTTCTACACCGAGAATAATGTCGCAGGCAAGAATGTTTCGTGGAATGAGATCATTCCGAAAAAATAAGAATTTCAGCCGTCCGTTTTGAAGCGGGCGGCTGTTTTTTTCAGATCTGCTGACCGGCAAACTGCGTCATATAGAGATCATAATATTTTCCGTTTTTGCGGAGCAGTTCCTCATGTGTGCCGGATTCCACGATCCTGCCCTGATCCATGACGATGATCTGGTCGGCATCCTGAATGGTGGAGAGGCGGTGCGCAATGATGAGGCTGGTGCGGTCTTTCATCAGCTCGTTCATCGCATCCTGAATGTTCTGCTCGGTTCTGGTATCGACGCTGGATGTTGCTTCATCGAGGATCAGAATGCGCGGATAGGAGAGGAATGCGCGCCCGATCGCGATGAGCTGCTGTTCGCCCTGCGAGAGCGTCACGCTGGTCTGTGAAAGCATGGTATCATATTGTTCCGGCAGCTTGGCGATCACCTTGTCGCAGTGCGCAAATCTTGCTGCCCGTTCGACTTCCTCCTGCTTCGCATCTTCCATTGCGTAGGTCAGATTCGCGCGGATCGTATCGGAAAACAGCTTGGTATCCTGCAAAACGATGCCGATGCTGTCGCGCAGATCTGAAAGCGCGATCTCGCGGATGTTTCTGCCGTCCAGCAGGATCTCGCCGCTGTCGATCTCATAGAACCGCATAAGCAGATTGATGATCGTGGTCTTGCCGCTTCCGGTCGATCCGACCAGCGCGATCTTTTTGCCGGATTCGATCCGGAGCGAGAAATCGGAGATGATCTTTTTCTCCGGCACATAGGAAAAATCAACATGCCGGAACTCGATGATGCCGTGCACCTCTTTGAGCGGCAGCCCTTCAAAGTCCTCGGCTTCGGTATCGAGAATCGAGAAGACACGCTCTGCCCCGGCGATCGCGGTCTGGATCTGCCCGTAAAGCTGTGCAAGCTCATTGATCGGGCGGGAGAATTGCTTGGAGTAGATGATGAATGCCGAAATGACACCGACCGTGATATAGCCCTTTAACGCGAAATATGCACCGAACACGGAGACAATGACAAAGGAAATATTGCTGAGCATGTTCATGACCGGTCCCATGCAGTTCGAGATGATCTCGGCGATGATGCCGGTCTTTGTCAATTGGTCTGCGGTTTCCGTGAAGCTTTCGATGACGGTTTCCTGCTGATTGTATGCGGTGATCGTCTTATAATTGGTCACCATTTCCTCGACGGTGCCGTTCAGCTTGCCGAGGAGCGTCTGCCGCTTGACAAAATACCGCCGCATGTGCTTGGAGATGAAGCCCGTGAACAGAACCGTCAGAATGACAGTTGAGCAGGAAAGCAGTCCGAGCGGGATGTTGTACCGCAGCATCATGAACAGCGTGCCGATCAGTGTCAGGACACCGGAAAACAGCGAGCTGAGCGACTGCGAAATGATATTCGAGATGTTGTCTGCATCGTTTGTCATGCGGCTGATGAGATCGCCGTGCGAAAGATTGTCGATATACGAGATCGGGAGATGCACGATGCGGTCAAAGAGATCCTTTCGCAGCCGGCTGACGATGCGCTGACTGAGCGAAGCACCGATATAGCCCTGTACCAGTGTTGCAAGTCCGTGGATAACATGCATGGCAAGCATGATCGCGAGGACTTTCGGGAGCAGACTGTACTGCGCTGCAACGATCTTGTCGATCGCCTGACTCTGGAAACTTGGCGCGAGCACGGACGCGATCACGCTGATGAGAACCGCTGCTGACATCAGCAGCACAAATTTCAGCTCTGAGGAAAAATAGGTCAGCAGTCTGCGGAGTGTTGCTTTCGTGTTCTGCGGCTTTTCGACAGGGGCGCCGAAGTTTGCGCCGCGGCGTGCGAAGCCCTGTGCCGGATTCTGATTCTGTCCTGCCATTATGCATCCGCCTTTCTGAGCTGTGATGCATAGATATCCTGATAGATCTTGCAGGACTGCATCAGGTTGTCGTGCGTATCGCATGCGGCGACGGTGCCGTTGTCCAGCACAGCGATGCGGTCGGCGCTGCGGACGGATGAAATACGCTGTGCGATGATGATTTTTGTTGTATCACGGTAATCTTCGCGGAGCGCTTTTTGCAGTGCAGCTTCTGTGCGGAAATCCAGTGCGCTTGTGGAATCGTCGAGAATCAGGATCTCTGCGTGCTTGACCAGTGCGCGGCTGATCGCAATGCGCTGCCGCTGTCCGCCGGACAAACTCATGCCGGATTCCGCGACCGGTGTGTCATACTGCTGCGGCTGCTGATTGATGAAGTCATCTGCCTGCGCGGTGACCGCTGCCTGTTTGATCTCATCGTCAGTCGCATCGGGATTGCCGATGCGGATATTCTCCTTGATCGTCGTGGAGAACAGTTCGCTTTTTTGCAGGACAATCGCGATTTTATCGCGCAGCACCGTCAGCGGATAATCCCGCACATCAGTCCCGTCAATTTCGACAGTTCCGCTGCTTGCATCGTAAAACCGCGGGATCAGATGCACGAGCGAGCTCTTTCCGCAGCCGGTCTCTCCGATGACAGCGAGCGTTTCGCCGGGGTTGACAGTCAAGTTGATGTCATGCAGCACATCCGCGCCGTGTCCGCCGTAGGAGAAGCTGACGTTGCGGAATACGATCGAACCGCCTGCCGATGCAGCCTGACCGCTGCCGTCCTGAATCGGCGATTCCGTTTCAAGGATCTCTTTCAGGCGGCGGGATGAGGTCAGTCCGCGTGTGACAGTCTGGAAAATCATTGCAAGCATCATCATGCCGTTGAGGATCTGCGACAGATATGTAATCGCTGCCATGACGGTGCCGGGCGCGATCGAGCCGTCCTGCACGCGCAGGGATCCGGTATAAATGATCGCGACAGTCGCGAGATTCAGAATAATATTCATGACCGGACGCATATAAGACATCAGGATGAGAACACGGAACTGCGTATCTGCAAGGTCATCGTTGCTTTTTGCAAAGCGCTGACTTTCGCGGTCTTCCTGAATGAACGCCTTTACGACGCGCGCACCGGCGACGTTTTCCTGAATGACCGTATTCATACGGTCAAGGCGCTCCTGCAGCAGCCGGAACAGCGGATTTGTTTTCCAGAGCACAAATGAGATCTCCAGCAGAATGACCGGCAGCGCGATCAGAATGACCGTGCCGAAATCCGCCGCTAGTGAGACCAGTGCAATGCTGCCGGCAACAAAGAACATGGCGCAGCGCACGCATCCGCGGATGATCTGCGAGACCATATTCTGCACCTGCGTGACATCGCCTGTCGTGCGCGTGATCAGCGAACCGACGGAGAAGTCGTCGGTCTGCGAAAACGAGAAATGCATGATTTTCCGGAATGCGGATTTGCGCACATCATTGCCGAAATTCTGGCTGCAAAGATTCGTGCAGACGCCGCTCAGTATACCGCAGAGCCCGCCGCCGAGTACGACCAAAAGCATTTTGATTCCGGTGCTTGTGACGATATGCATATCAGAGATCCCGCCGTTGTGCAGACCGAGAATGCCTTCATCAACGATCTGCGCCATCATGCGCGGCTGGATCAGATCCACCAGCACTTCCAGCACCATAAAGGCTGCCGCGAGCAGCGCCAGATGCCAGTATTTTTTCAGATGCCTGAATATCAAAACTGAATCTCTCCCTTCGGATCTAACATGGATACATTTATATTATACATGTTTTGATTATATTTTGCAAGCAGCAATCGTGTTTTTTTCTGATTCCGCAATCTGTGGGCGATTTGGGGGCAAAATCGGAATAGTCTGAAACATCTATTAAAAATTGAAGAAAAGCGCGGGCAGAATCATGAAAAAAACAAAAATTCATTGACAATCCGGCTGAATTGTGTTAAACTGAATGCAGGGGGAAAATCAACCTGATAATACAAAACAGATATACATTTGAAAGGATTGGTTTGATATGAAACAAGCAAAGAAATTTACCGCCGCACTCCTCTGCGGCACCGTGCTGCTGGCGGCAATTCCCGTTCCTGCTGTGACTGCAGCGGACGATCCGGCTGCCGCTGAACCGGCTGTCATGGATTGCGTTGTGACAATGGACGGCACAACTGCAACCGCAACGAATGACAAAGTGAAGATCGAAGGCGGCAAGATCACCATTTCCGCTTCCGGTAGCTATGAATTTACCGGAAAGCTCGATGACGGTCAGATCTATGTGAATATCGCGGATGAGGCAGCGGATCCCGGCACCGTGAAGCTGTTTCTGAACAATGCAACGATCACCGGAAAAACCGATGCCGCGATCCTGATCGAAAACGCTGAAAATACGTCGATCAATATTCTGGACGGAACGGAAAACTTCATCTATGACGGCGCGACCTATCCGGAAAAGGTCACGGCTGCGATCTATGCAAAGGACGATCTGACGATCAAGAGCGGCGGCGAGAACGGTGACGGCAAGCTCCGCATTGAGGCGATGACGCAGGATGCAGTTCACTGCAACAATGACCTGAAAATCACCGGCGGTACGCTGAAAGTCAAGACCGAGCAGGGCGACGGACTCCGCGGCAAGACCTCTGTCGAGATCAAGGGCGGCAAGGTCGATGTCAATGCAGACGGTGACGGCATCAAGTCCACAAAGGGAAAGGTCGAGATCTCCGGCGGCAAAATCGAGATCAAAGCCGGCAATGATGCGGTGCAGGGCGAGACCTCTGTGCTGATCAGCGGCGGCGACCTCAAGGCGAACGGCGACCGCGGTCTGACAAATACGGCGGGCAAAGTGACGATCACCGGCGGCGAGATCTTTGCAACGGCGACTGTTGATACCCCGAAAGAGGGCACAGAAGCAAAAGATAACACATTTAAGATTGACGAGAAATCCACACAGCCTGTCATGCTTCTGAAAATGTCCGAGCAGCAGGTCAAGGAGCAGCGTGTTGTTCTGAAAAATCAGGCATCCGCTTCTGAAATCATCAACAAGAACCCGAATAAAAAGTTTGATTATATTCTGATCTCTGCACCGACAATGAAGGTCGGCGATACCTATGAAATCTCGATCAACGAAGTCGTTTGCGAGAACGGCGCGATTGAACAGAAGGAACTGATCACATCTGCTGAAAACGTCGTAAATACGGCACCGCATGTGGTCAAAGAGGATGATCCGCTGGACGTCAACCTCGACGGAAACGTGGATGTTTCCGATCCGGTTCTGCTGCTCCGCTATGTTGCAGCGGACAAGGGTGTCAGCCCGACTGATGCGATGGTCAAGCGCATGGATACCGACGGCAACGGCAATGTCGAAACCGCTGACGCTGACCTCATTCTGAAGCGGATTGCGCGAATTGCATAATTTTTCTTCCTAAAACGTATGGAGCACACGGGTTTCCGTGTGCTCTTTTCGTCATTTTATAAAAAAGTGTAGAAAATAGCAAAATCCACTTGCTTTTTATCAGAAAAAATGGTATAATAATTCTAATTGGTAATATCCCTGAATTTACCATGCTATTTGTCGCATTATTTTTGGTGTACAAAGGAGGAAACGAGAAATGGCAGAACGTGTGTTCACCCGCGATGACGCCAAAAGTCTGATCCGTTCCAATACGAGCAAAATCATGATTCCACCTGATTTTACTGCGATTGAACGCGGAGCACTGGCGGGCTTTTCGCAAATGGAAGAACTCATCATTCCGGAGGGTGTAACCAGAATCTCCTCTCATGCTTTCTATACCAGAAGCTTTAAGAATACCTGCAAGCTGAAGCGGCTGACGCTCCCTGCCAGCCTGACGAATATCGGCAGATGGGCGTTTTACGGCTGTGATGAACTCGAGAGCGTGTATCTGCCGGACGGTTTCCCGCCTGCACAGGCTGTGGAGCTGTTCTGGTCCTACTCCAGCACAATGCTGTTTTTCGGCAAAAAAACACTGTTCGGCGCAAAAAATAAGAACAAGACGGTTCAGGACTATCTCTCTGAAAATTCCAGCGTTCTGACGCTCGGTTCCGCCTCGCTTCTGGAGGTTGCGCAGGACGCTTCTCTGCTGATCCCCGCTTCCTATTCGCATATTTCGTCGCATGCGATGCGCGGTCTTGCGAGCAAGGGCATCAAGCGCCTGCTGATTCCGCGCTCTGTCCGCGGCATCGGTCCGAATGCTTTTTCCGCACTGGATACGCTGGAACAGGTGATTTTTGAAGAAGGCACCGAATATATCGACAACTGCGCACTTGCCGGATGCAAGCGGCTCCGCAGCATTATCATTCCGGATTCTGTCAGGGAGATCGGCGTCGGTGCATTCAGCAACCTGCCGCTCCTCGAATCTATCCGCCTGCCTGTGAATCTGCGCGAGATTCCTGACGAGCTGTTCAGCGGATGCAGATCGCTCAAGACGGTTCTGTTCGGCAATCGCATTGAACGCGTTGGCGCAGGTGCATTCGCCGGATGCGCTTCGATCCGCAGTATGATGCTGCCGCAGGGCGTGCAGTCGATCGGCAACAGTGCATTCTGGGAATGCAAACTGCTGCAGCGGCTGTATGTACCGGTCAGCTGCAAGAGTGTTACACAGTCTACATTCGGCAACTGCCCGTTCCTCACCGAACTCCATATGCCGCGTATTATTCACGATCAGCATGAAATGAAGCGCGTGTTCGGCGATGTAACCAATCCGACGATCACATGGCTGGATCCGGGCGCTGTTCCGCCGGACTGGAAGGAGGAGGACATTCTTCCGGAAATGAAAGCGGAGGAGATCCCGACAGAGATCCCGAAGCAGGAAAAGGTGGACTTCACCGAACTGCTCCCGAATATGCCGATTCAGGCTGCGCTTTCCAAGCAGAACGAAGCGGCTGCCAATGCAAAGCTGAATGCGGTTGATACGGCTTCTGTCCAGAAAATGGAACGCTCGATCGCATCCATGCAGCTGCAGATCGCGACACTTGCCGAGACTGCCCGCGAGAATGCGGCTTACGGCGTGCCGGATATTGATCAGGAAACCATTGACCGCCTCTATCAGAATCTTGCGGTCATGCAGAAAAATTACGAGTCGCTGGAAAAATTCCAGAACTCCGCGGACGCGATGGAATCCCTGCAAAAGCAGATGGAGGACATGGCGATGATGCAGGAGAAGATCGAACAGATCTCCGCAATGCAGAAATCCGTCCGCGAACAGGCGAAAAAGCTTTCCGCGATTCAGGATAAGGTCGGCAAGATCAATGAAATGAAGGAGAAGATCGACGAGATCTCCGAACTTCAGAAGAAAGTTGATACGCTCGGCAACGTCCAGAATATGAACGATGTGCTTTCGGAACTGGAAGCAAAGATCGGTTCGCTCTCCGCATTTCAGGAGAAGGCAAATGCCGTCGCGGAGCTGCAGGAAAAGCTCGATGCGATCGGCGATATGCAGAATATGTCCGAGGTAATCTCGGAGCTCGAATCGAAGCTCGGTTCCATCTCCGATATTCAGGATAAATTCAACTCGATCAGCGAGATGCAGCAGAAAGTGTCTGCGATCTCGGAACTGCAGGCAAAGGTCGATTCGATCGGCGATGCAAAGGAACTCACAGAGTCGATCTCGCAGCTTGAGGAAAAGGTCGATGCGATCGCGAATATGCAGAATCAGATCGACACCGTTTCCGGTATGCAGGATCAGGTCGGTGCGGTTTCCGGCATGCAGCAGCAGATCGACACGATCACCGGCATGCAGCGGCAGATCGACGCGATCGCGGGCATGCAGGATCAGGTCGGCAATTTTGCGGATATTCAGCAGAAGGTCGATGCGATTTCCGGTATGCAGGCGCAGATCGACGCGATTGCCGGCATGAAGGAGCAGATCGGTGCGGTCGCAGGCATGCAGGATCAGGTCGAGAATTTTGCAGATATGCAGCAGAAGGTCGATACGATTTCCGGCATGCAGGATCAGATCGACGCGATCGCCGGCATGAAGGAACAGATCGGAACGGTTGCAGGTCTGCAGGATACGGTCGAAGCGATCGCCGGTATTCAGGAAAGCGCTGCACAGATCTCCGAGTTCAAGGATAAGGTCGATGCGATCTCCGAGGTGCAGGAGCAGGTCAGCGTTCTGCCGGAGATGCAGGAAAAGGTCAGCGCGATTCCGGAGATTCAGGAACGGCTCGACGAGATCAGCGATATGCAGGAGCAGACGGCTGCGCATATTGCAGCGCTTGCACCGGAAGCAGCGTTCCAGTCCATGAATCAGTCGCTTCAGGAGACGGTCGATCCTTCTGTTCCGTTTGCGAATGTTCCGGCGCCGGATGCACTTCTCACAGATCCGGTCATTCCGGAGCCGCCTGTGATTCCGCCGGCGAATCTGCCCGAATTTGCGGATGCAAACGTTGTGCCGGTTGAAGTTGCACCCGGTCAGAATCCGTTTGCTGTCCATAATACTGTCCATAATAATAGTACAGTTCCTGCGGCATCGCAGCCTTCCGGCGACGGCGCGACCGCAGAAGATCTGATTGCTGCATTTGCATCACCTGAACTGGAGCAGAATAAGCCTGCGGAACCGCAGTCTGCGCCGGAGGCGGAAACAGCTGCCGCAGAACCGGCTCGCCCTGTTTCGGCAGTTCCTGCAAATTACGGCAAATTTGACGAGTGCATTGCGTTTGAGTCTGTCCACAGAGGCGATTACGGACCGGAGGACCGCGTCTTTACGCAGGAGATCTCCAAGCAGATTCCCGGTCCGGTCGAACGCAGCGCAGCACTCAAGAACTACACGGTCATTGCTTACCGTGCGTTCCGCAGCTCACAGGGCGGCGAACGCTTTGAGATTCCGGAGGGCGTCCGCAGACTTGAAACGCAGGCGTTCTGGGATTCCCCGAGACTGCTTGCACTGGAGCTGCCGGCATCCCTGCAGGAAGTGGAGCCGGATGCGTTTACCGGATGCTCCCGCCTGACGGATGTTTATATCTCGGCTGATATGCCGGAGCGGAAGATCGTGGAATATTTTATGTTCCGTCCGGAAATCAAAATCCACTGGCCGAAGAAGAAGATCCTTTCCAGAGCGCGCATCGAAACGGTTGCCGAGCTCATGGAAAAGTTCGACGATATTCTGACGGCACAGAAGGCGAAGAAGCTGACTGTCCGGAACCATATTTTGCAGATTCCGGAAGGCTATACGACCATTGCGCCGAATTTCGCGCAGGATCTTGATATCCGTGCGGATGAACCGGAGCACACGCTCTCGACGCTGTTCCTGCCAAAGAGCATCAGACGGATCGCATCCCGCGCATTTACCGGTCTGGAAACGGTGCGGCATATCGTGATTCCGGAGGGCTTGCAGCTGATCGACATGAACGGCTTCTCCGGCTGCATGGGACCGGCACGTCTGGTTCTGCCGGATTCCGTCAGCTACATCGGACCGTTTGCATTTGCAGCGCCCTGTCAGTATGAGCAAATCCGTCTGCCGAAGAATCTGCGTTCTCTGCCGGAAAATGCGTTTATGAACTGCAATACGCTGGTCGGACTGCGGATTCCGGATTCCGTTCAGGAAGTCGGCAGCATGTCGCTTGCCGGATGCTCGAATCTGAGTTCTCTGGTGATCCCGCGCCGGTTCGAGGGCAAACTTCCGTTGATTCTCGATGGTCCTGTCAAGATCAATGTCAGCTGGACGGACGAAAATCCCGAAGCGTATCACGACAAGCCGTCTGACAGCCTGCTGAATTATGTGGAACAGCGGTTCCCGCCTGTCTCCGCGCAGCGCCTGTTCACGGCAGAGCTCAGCAAATCCTGTGACAATTTCAATGACCGCATCAAGGAGATGCACTCGCATCCGATCCTTGCGGAAAATTCGCTTGCGGATATTGCAAATCAGACGAAATTTGAGGTTCCGCTCGGCGTGATGCGTCTGTGCAGCTACACCTTCGGTCAGAACCAGCGCCTGCTGACGCTGACGATCCCGAAGGCGCTGAACGAGTTTGAGTATGCTTCGTTCTATGACTGCGAGAAGCTGCGCGATGTGTTCCTGCCGGAGGAATTTGACAAAAACACTGCGGCGGCGCTGTTCATGCGGTATCCGTCCGCGCTGGTCTATTTCGGCAATGCGCGTCCGGTGCGTGTGCGTCAGCTGACCGCGGAATGCCCGTGGCTGATGACGTCCAGCGATGTTGCGGAGCTGAATACGGATGAAACGACGATCACAGTGCCGGACGGTTATCTGATTATCGGTTCGTTCATGTATCACGGCATCCTCGGCAGACCGCTGCTGAAAAAGTTTGTGCTTTCTGAAAGCGTCCGCATGATCGGTTCGATTGCATTCTCGCAGCTGCAGAATCTTGAGGAAGTCATTTGTCCGGAGGGACTGCGTGCAGTGGAGCCGCGTGCATTTGTGGACTGCGGCGCACTGAAACGCGTTGTGTTCCCGTCTACGCTGACGTTCCTCGGAAAGAATGCGTTCATCGGCTGCGGTGAACTTGAGGAAATCGTTCTTCCGAAGCGGTTTGAAGACAGACAGTCCGAGATCCTGCGTGAATGCCCAAAGGTACACTTTACATGGTGTGCTGATTCTGTTCCGGAAACTCAGGCAGCTGCCGCAAAACTGGCACCTGCTGCGGTCGAAACGGCTGCGGAACCGGTTGAGCAGATGATCGCAGAGCCGGCTGTATCCGATATTCCGGAAGCACCTGCTGCTGAATCTGCCGAACCGGAAAGCTTTGCAGCACCGTCGTTTGAAACACCGGATATTCCGGAGATCCCGACTGATAAAATTGCAGAGGGACCGATCGCCGAGAAACTCGCTGTTCTCGTTGAACCTGCTGAATCTGCACCGCTCTTTACGGTACCGGAGATTCCGGAGCATGTCCCGACATTCCAGATCCCGACGTTCAGTGAACCCGCTGTCCATGCGAACGGCAACTATATCCCGCCTGTTTCTGTGGTTGAAGACGCTGCGGCGATTGCTGCACAGAATATTCCTTCTGTTGAGGAGATCGCCGGTACGATCGCGGATTCCGGCTTTGAGCCTTCCGAGGTGCTCGGTTCGGCTTCGGAAACTGCCGATGAAGCATTCGACAAGATCAGTGAACAGATCGAGGAAATGGCAGGATCTGTTGAGATTCCGGAAAAGACTGCGCTTGATCAGTTCAGCGAGGAGATCGACGCGATCGAAGAAACGCCGAACGAACTGGAAGATCAGGAGGATGCTGCTGAAACTGCTGCGGATGAGGTTGAAGAAGCTGGAGCCGAGACAGCGGAAGAAGTTGAAGCTGTTGCAGAGACTGTTGAAGAAACTGCGGAATCTGCTGCGGAAGCAATTCCGGAGCCGGTATCCCGTATATCCGTTTCTGAACAGGTGGCTGAAACGACAAAAGAAGCAACGGAGTCCGTCGAGGAGGCGGCTGAAATCTTTGACGAGGTCATTCACGATACCGTGAGTGAGCAGGTCGAGGAGATTACAGAGGCGACAGAAGAAGCGACCGAAACGGTTGATGAAGCTGTTGAATCTGTGACAGAGGAAATCAGCGAGCAGATCGAAGAAATCGCAGAAACTCCGGCAGAAGCAATCGAAACGATTGAAGAAACTGTTGCGCCGGTGGCTGACGAGATCAGCGATCAGACCGAAGAAATCGCAGAAACTCCGGCAGAAGCAGTCGAGACGATCGAAGAAACCGTTGCGCCTGTGGCTGACGAGATCAGCGAGCAGATCGAGGAAATTGCAGAAGCTCCGGCAGAAGCAGTCGAGACGATTGAAGAAACGGTTGAGCCGGTGGCTGACAAGATCAGCGAGCAGATCGAGGAAATCGCAGACACTCCGGCAGAAGCAATCGAGACGATTGAAGAAACTGTCGAACCTGCGGCTGACGAAATCAGCGAACAGATCGAGGAAATTGCAGAAGCTCCGGCAGAAGCAATCGAGACGATTGAAGAAACTGTCGAATCTGAGGCTGACAAGATCAGCGAGCAGATCGAAGAAATCGCAGAAACTCCGGCAGAAGCAGTCGAGACGATTGAAGAAACGGTTGAGCCGGTGGCTGACGAGATCAGCGAACAGATCAAAGAAATCGCGGACGCTCCGGCTGAAACGATTGATACGATTGGAGAAACCGTTGCGCCAGTGGCTGACGAGATCAGCGAGCAGATCGAGGAAATCGCAGAAGCTCCGGCAGAAGCAATCGAGACGATCGAAGAAACTGTTGCACCGGTGACTGACGAGATCAGCGAGCAGATCGAAAAAATCGCAGAAACTCCGGCAGAAACGATTGATACGATTGAAGAAACCGTTGCGCCTGCGGCTGACGAGATCAGCGAGCAGATCGAGGAAATTGCAGAAGCTCCGGCAGAAGCAGTCGAGACGATTGAAGAAACTGCTGAAACGCTTCCGACGCTGGATATTCTGGAAGATATGTCCGCAAAACCGACGCTTTCCGTACTGGAAGAAATCGTGCCGGACACTGCGGAGAAGGTGCAGCAGAATGTGCAGAAGCATGTTGAACCGGGCTTGCTGGAAATGCCTGCGGGTATCGACAGCATTCTGAGTGCGATCGGCAATGAGGATATTCCGGCAGCACAGCCTGCTGCGATTCCTGAACCGAAGGCAGAACAGCATGCGGCAGCACCGGAAAAAACGGAGACTGCATCCGATATTCCGGCAGACGGCAGATTCACCGCCCGCGAGCGCCGCAAGATCTATCACCACGAAACCACGCTGAATGTGCCGCGCGGCTATCTGGAGATCCGTGCGGGTGCATGCGCCGGTCTGGAGGAACTCGAAACCGTGATCCTGCCCGACACGATCGTTAAGATCGGCAGCGGTGCGTTCTCGGATTCCGCCGCGCTGAAAAATGTCACGATCCCGCTTTCCGTGAAGGAAATCGCAGAGGATGCATTTGAAGGCTGCGACGCGATCGAAAATGTCACGATGCCGCTTGCTCTGGAATGGATCGCTCCGGTTCTGTTCGGTCAGAATGTCACGATCAACTGGCTGGAAGAACAGCAGACAGTCGAAAATGATTCTGTCGGCGACGGCAGATACACCAGACAGCTCCGCAAAGAGCTCTATCACGGCGAACCGACGCTGATCATTCCGGAAGGCATCACAGAGATCCGTCCGGGCGCATGTGCCGGTCTGGATACCGTTACAGAGGTCGTTCTGCCCAGCACGCTGACCAAGATTTGCTCCGGCGCATTTTCGGAGTGCATTTCGCTGCGGGTACTCGATATTCCGGCGAATGTGACCGAGCTGGAGGAGGATGCGTTCGAGGACTGCACCGCTCTGCGGATGGTCGCGATCCCGTCGCACCTCGAAAAACAGGCGAGAGCCTGCTTCCCGGAAGCGGATCTTGCGATTCTTGATTAAACATATTGTATAAAAACTGCCGCGGAGACTGATTGTTTCTGCGGCGGTTTTTCTGCTGACGAGCGAATATATTGATTTTCTGTGAAATTATGCCGGCAGGCTCTTGTTTTTTTTGCGCGAGTGTGCTATAATAGATGCAGACTGTACAGAAAGGAGTGCCCAATATGATAGTTATCGAAAACCATATTGGCAGTATTCGTGTCACGAAAACATATCTGTATGCCCTGATTGAGCATACGGTTACAAGCTGCTTTGGCGTTGCTGACCTGAATGATTCCTCTCCGATCGAAACTCTGAAAACAAAGCTGTTTCCCAGCGATATCCGCCGCGGAATCCGTCTGCGTACCAGACAGAATCAGCTTGTGGTGGATCTCCATATTGTGACCGGCATCGGCGCGAATATGTCCGCAATTACGGACAGTATCCGCAATAAGGTCCGGTATGCGATCGAGCAGGCGACAGGGATTGAACCGGCGGCGATTAACGTTTATATTGATGGCATTCGCGCCTGAGAATTGGAGGGGCAGATCTTGATTAGCGGAAAACAACTGAAAGCGGCAATTATTCATGCTGCGATTCTGATTACGAACCAGAGACGTTCGGTCGATGAACTGAATGTCTATCCGGTTCCGGACGGCGATACCGGAACAAATATGTCCATGACGATCAGCGCTGCAAAGCGCGAACTGGAACTGCTGTCGGATGATGTTACGGTTTCCGAGGTCGCCGATGTGACAGCATCTTCCATGCTGCGCGGCGCGCGCGGAAACTCCGGCGTCATCACGTCACTGCTGTTCCGCGGTTTTTCAAAGGGACTTGCAGGGCTGACAGCGGCGTCGAACGCGGATTTTGCAAATGCGCTGGAGCTTGGTGTTGCGGGTGCTTATAAAGCCGTCATGAAGCCGACAGAGGGTACCATTCTGACGGTTTCCCGCATGGCTGCGAACAAGGCACAGGAACTTGCCAAGACTGAGGTGGACGATATCACGTTTTGGCAGGGCGTTCTGGATGAAGCGAACGATGTTCTGAAGCAGACGACCGAAATGCTGCCTGCTCTGAAAAAGGCAAATGTGGTCGATGCGGGCGGACAGGGCTTTTGCATCATCATCGGCGGTATGCTGGATTCCTTCCGCGGTGCGGCAATGCCGGAAGAAGCGGCTGAGACCAAAGCTGCTGCTCCGGATCCTGCGATCGACTTCAATTCTGCGGTCGCGCAGTATGACGATGAGATCAATTTCACATACTGCACAGAGTTCATCATCGAAAAGAATGATGAGACTGTGGATGGCGCAAAGCTGCGTGCCTATCTCGAAACGATCGGCGACTGCGTTGTCGTTGTCGAGGATGATGAGATCATCAAGGTGCATGTCCATACGGATACGCCCGGTCTGGCACTGACAAAAGCGCTGGAATTTGGCCATTTCATCAACGATCCGAAGCCGAAGATCGAAAACATGCGCATTCAGCATGAGGGTAAGGTCAAGGAAGCGAAGATCGTGAAGCAGCAGGATGTCGTGCCGGTTGAGCCGACAAAGGAATTTGGCTTTGTGGCAGTCGCGGCAGGCGGCGGGCTGGAGCGTACATTCCTCGACCTCGGCGTCGATCAGGTCGTCAAGGGCGGTCAGACGATGAACCCCTCGACCGATGATATTCTCCGCGCGATCCATGCAACGCCGGCAAAGACCGTTTTCGTCCTGCCGAATAACAAGAACATCATTATGGCGGCAGAGCAGGCGATCAACCTCGCAAACCGCAATGTGGTTGTGCTCCAGACGCGGACGATCCCGCAGGGCATTGCAGCAATGCTCGCCTATGACGAGTCTGTGGATGTCAATGAGAACCGCACACAGATGACAAAGGCGTTTGAGCGCGTGTCTTCCGGTTCTGTGACCTTCGCAGCACGCGATTCCGAGCTGGACGGTCAGAAGATCAAGAAAAACGAAGTGCTTGCGCTTGATAACGGCAAGCTGTCGTTCACGGAAAAGGACGTCAACAAGGCGGCATATAAGCTGACCAAGAAGATGATCAAGGGCGATTCCAGCTATGTGACGCTGATCTACGGCGCAGATGTGACCGAGGATCAGGCGCAGCAGCTCTATGAGCAGCTCTCCGCGAAAATGAAAGACCGCGTTGAGATCACGCTGCTGAGCGGCGGACAGCCTGTTTACTACTATCTGATTTCTGTTGAATAATCTGAAAGGGGCGGATTTCCGCCCTTTTCTTATAATGTGGTGATGATATAATATGGTTTTGATGACAATATCCATGCAGCTTTTTTTCACCCCTTTGGAAAGGATCGGGCTGAGCGCGATCATTCTGTTCACGCTGACGATTTCCTTTCTGGCGGTATGGGGCGAAGTGCGGAGAAAGCGCAGCAAGAAGCAAAAAGAGCGTGAATATCATGAGAATTATGTCCGGACGGTGACGTTTACTGATGTGATGATGTTCGGGACGATCGAAGCGGAATTTGACACGCTGTCCGGCATTCTGAAAGCGGAGAATATCCGGCTGCCGAAATTCGGCGCGCAGATGCCGAATGCGATTCTGGTCGAAAACTATACGGATGCGGACAATGAAACGGTTCTCCGTCAACTGAATACGGCGTATGCCAATCAGCAGGATATTCTGCTGCGCATGGCGGAAGAAATGCTGCGTCTGCTCGAACCGGATACGGAAAACGGACTGCCTTCTGCTTCTGAACTGGCAGAGCAGATCATGGTGACGGATTTTCAGTTTTCGCATGCGTATGATTCACTTGTGATGCTGATTGCTGCGGGCGCGGAGTACAACAATGTCACATACAGCCTCAGTGCGCTGTACCGTCCGGATCCGGTGCACTGGGAGTATGAAGCAGAGAAGATCGAATGCTCGGAAGAAGGATGGGATACCGGTGGAGAAGCTTCAGTATCATAAGGAAATGGCAGCGGAGATTGCAGCGATCCCTGCCGGAGCAGTTCCGAAGCTGCTGCTGCACAGCTGCTGCGGACCGTGCAGTACGGCGGTTCTGGAACAGCTGATGCCGTATTTTGAGATCTATCTGTTCTATTACAATCCGAATATCGCGCCGGAATCTGAATTTGACCGGCGGCTCGAAACGCAGAAGCAGCTGCTTGAACAGCTTTCGCCGCCGCATCCGATCACGCTGGTTGCGCCGCCCTATGACGATGCGCCGTTCTGGGACGCGGTCAGGGGCGTCGAGGATACGCCGGAAATGGGGGAGCGCTGCGAACGGTGCATTGCGCAGCGGATGCAGGAAGCCGCGATCGCGGCAGATCAGCTCGGATGTGATTATTTTGCTTCAACACTGACGGTCAGCCCGCATAAAAATGCGCCGTATATCAATGCATGCGGGGAGGAGATCGCGAAAAATACCCGTGCGCGTTTTCTGCCCTCGGATTTCAAAAAAGGCGGGGGATATGCGCGCTCTGTCGCGCTTTCCGCGGAATATGAGTTGTACCGGCAGGATTACTGCGGCTGCCCGATGAGTCTGCGGGAAGCTGAGGCGCGCAGAGCAGCGCGCGAAGCGAAAAATGCAGCTGCTGAAAACTGATTCAGCATACAATAGGAATGCACTGAAAAAAGTGGCTAGTTTTCTGCTGCAAATTGTTGACAGTGTGTTGCGGTTTATCCGAAATCGTTATTTTTTTCACAATGTTTCTGCTTTTCGCTTGACAATACCCGGAAAAAATAGTATACTATAGTTAAGATTCAGTCTGTATCATTTGATATCAGCGGATAATCTACCAAAATATGTGAATATGGAGGCTATTGACTATGAGCAGAGTTTACAACTTCAGCGCAGGTCCGGCTGTTCTGCCGGAGGAAGTCCTGAAAGAAGCAGCAGAGGAAATGATGGATTACCGCGGAACCGGCATGTCCGTTATGGAGATGTCCCACCGTTCCAAGGCATACGATCAGATCATCAAGGAAGCAGAGCAGGATCTCCGCGACCTGATGAACATTCCGGATAACTACAAGGTGATCTTCCTTCAGGGCGGCGCATCTCTGGTCTTCGCAGAAGTTCCGATGAACCTGATGAAGAACGGCAAGGCTGCTTACATCATCACCGGTCAGTGGGCAAAGAAGGCTGCTTCTGAGGCTGAGAAGTACGGCGAGGTCGTGAGGGTTGCATCTTCTGCTGACAAGACCTTCTCCTATATTCCGGACTGCTCCGATCTGGACATTCCGGAGGATGCAGACTATGTCTACATCTGTGAGAACAACACCATCTACGGCACCAAGTTCTGGAAGCTGCCGAACACCAAGGGCAAGATCCTTGTTTCGGACGTTTCTTCCTGTTTCCTGTCTGAGCCGATCGACGTTACCAAGTACGGCGTTGTCTACGGCGGCGTGCAGAAGAATGTCGGCCCTGCCGGTGTGCAGATCGTCATTGTCCGTGAGGATCTGATCGCTGACGGTCCTGCATTCAAGCAGTGCCCGACCATGTGCGACTGGAAGATTCAGGCAGATAACGATTCTCTCTACAACACACCGCCTTGCTACGGCATCTACATCTGCGGCAAGGTCTTCAAGTGGATCAAGAAGATGGGCGGTCTTGAGGGCATGAAGGCTCATAATGAGAAGAAGGCAAAGATCCTCTACGATTTCCTCGATCAGAGCAAGCTGTTCAAGGGCACTGTCGAGAAGAAGGATCGCTCCCTCATGAACGTTCCGTTCATCACCGGCGATGAGGAGCTCGACAAGAAGTTCGTGGCTGAAGCAAAGGCAGCCGGCTTCGAGAACCTCAAGGGCCACAGAACGGTCGGCGGTATGCGCGCTTCGATCTACAATGCAATGCCGATCGAGGGCGTTGAGAAGCTCGTCGCATTCATGAAGAAGTTTGAAGAAGAAAACGCATAATGCTCTATCTGATCGCGATACTGCTCATAGATGCCGCGGCGCTTGCTTACGGCATCTGGGAGCAGTTTACGCAATTCCGTGAACAGCACTTTGCGGAAGCGGAAGTCATCGGACATAAGACCGCATCCTCCGTGAATCTCACGTTCAAGGCGGTCAATGCAATGAGCGGTATGGTCAATCCGATTGTCCGGATCGCCAAACCGGACGGCACGGCACTGGAAGTTCCGCTGTATACAGAGATCTCAAAATTTCTGTTTGACAAATTTCCGGAACTCAATGTCGGCGGCAATGTTTCGGTCACGTATTACGGTGAGAAGCCGAAACAGGCTTTTCTGACCGATCATCCGCTCGCACAGAAGCCCCTGCCGGTCAGCAATGCACTGGTCATCGGGGTTATTCTGCTTCTGACACTGATCCTGTTTACGGTATTTTTCTTCTGCATTACCTAAATTTGAGAAAGGATGAATCCCCATGTTTCAGATTCAAACATTAAATAAGATTTCTCCGGTCGGTCTCGCGCAGCTCGGCGACAACTATTCTGTCGCGGACACTGTTGAGAATCCGGATGCAATTCTCGTTCGTTCTGCTGTGATGCATGAAATGGAGTTCGGCAGCAATCTGCTCGCAATCGCAAGAGCAGGCGCAGGCGTCAACAACATTCCGCTTGACCGCGCTGCTGAAAACGGCATCGTTGTGTTCAATACGCCGGGCGCTAACGCAAACGGCGTTAAGGAGCTGGCACTTGCCGGCATGCTGCTCGCTTCCCGTGATATCGTCGGCGGTATCAACTGGGTGCAGACCATTAAGGAAGACGAGAATGTTTCCAAGCTTGTCGAAAAAGGCAAGTCCAAGTTCGCAGGCACCGAGATCAAGGGCAAGAAGCTCGGTATCATCGGTCTGGGCGCAATCGGCGGCCCGCTCGGTAATGCTGCAATTCATCTCGGCATGGAAGTTTACGGCTGCGATCCGTACATCTCTGTTGAGGCTGCATGGAACCTCTCCCGTGCGATCCACCATGTTAAGACGCGTGAGGAGATCTTCAAGACCTGCGATATCATCAGCGTGCATACCCCGCTCGTGAAGAACGCGGATCCGAACATCGCAACCGAGAAGATGATCAATGCGGATACCATCGCAATGATGAAGGACGGCGTGATCATCCTGAACTTTGCCCGTGATCTGCTGGTTGATGACGAGGCAATGGAAGCCGCTCTGAAGTCCGGCAAGGTTCGCAAGTATGTGACCGACTTCCCGAATGCAAAGACCGCAGGCATGGAAGGCGTCATCGCAATCCCGCACCTCGGCGCTTCGACTGAAGAAGCAGAGGACAACTGTGCTGCTATGGCTGCAAAGGAGCTTGTCGATTATCTCGAAAACGGCAATATCAAGAACAGCGTCAACTTCCCGAATGCTGAAATGAACGCAGTCGGCAAGAAGATCTGCATCCTGCACAAGAATGTGCCGGCAGTGATCTCCTCGCTGACCACTTCGATCAGCAATGTCGGCGGCAACATCGAGAACATGGTCAATGCAAGCCGCAAGGATTATGCATACACCATGATTGATGTCACCGGCGCAGATGCTGCTGCGATCGCTGAGACCATGAAGACGATCGACGGTGTGATCCGCATTCGTGTGATCGGCTGATCTGAATGAGTGTTAGAAAATACGGCACACGCAGAGAAACGTGTGCCGTATTTTTTTAGTGCGAGCGCTTCTGCTGCTCGCTTTTCTGATTCTGCTGCTGCGCTTCGCGCTCGGCATTGTTTTCTGAATCCGTATTCGGACCGGAAGAAGGTGTCTGACCGTTTCGCCAGAGCGGTGCATTCTGATTTTTCATAGTATATCTCCGATTCCGCAGTTGCCGCAGTGCAGCAGGCTGCGGAATCCTGTCTGCACCGAGCGGTATTCAGCCGCTTCTGAAATCAGAATGCCCGTTTTTTGCATGTTTATGCATGCGCAGAAGTGAAACGTGCAAATGAATTGCATTCTTCCGGATTCTGTGTTATAATGGGAAATAGCATAAACGAAAAGGGGAGTATCTGCTTATTATGAATCTGATTTGTCCGGTGTGCAGCCGAGAACTGTCTGCGGAACCGCATCGCTATGTCTGTTCCAAAGGACATTGCTTTGACCGTGCGCGCTCCGGTTACGTGAATCTGCTGCAGAGGCAGCGGCACCGTCAGCGCGGCGATGATGCGGAAATGGCGAAGGCGCGGCAGCGATTTTTGAATGCAGGTTACTATCAGCCGCTTCTGGATGCGGTATCGCGGTATGCGGTCGATGCAAAATGCAGCAGGATCGCGGATATCGGCTGCGGCGAAGGGTGGTATTCCTGCGGACTGCTGCAAGCGCTGACAGACAGCGGCATTCATGCGGAGCTGACCGGCATCGACATCTCGCCGGAGATTCTGCGGTTTGCAGCGGTACGTGCATCGCAGACCGATCTGCCGGAACCGAATTGGGCTGTTGCTTCTGTCAACAGGATCCCGCTTGCGGATGCGTCCTGCGACTGCGTGCTGAACCTGTTTGCGCCGTGCGAGCCTGCGGAGTTTTGCCGCATTCTGGATCGGAACGGGCTGCTCCTGCGCGCGGTACCGCTGGAACGGCATCTCTGGGAGCTGAAAGCGCTGATCTATGACACGCCGTATGAAAACAGACCTGTTTGCTCTGCACCGGACGGCTTTGTGCTGGAACATCTGGAATGGCTCGATTATCAGATCAACGTGCCGCAGGATGACCTGCATGCGCTGTTTGCAATGACGCCCTATGTGCACAAAACATCGCCGGAAGATGCTGCACGGCTGCTCCGTGCCGATTCCGATGCGCTGACGGTCACGGTTTCGTTTGGATTGCTGTGCTGCCGGAAACAATAACAATATGATACAAAAAAGGCGGATACTGCTGTGGGTATCCGCCTTGCTTTTATGTGATAGTAGACAGCGGGATCTGTTCGAGATCCCATGTACTGTCCGGATGAATCGTGATCAGCTCCGCGCCGCGCTGCCTGGTTTCCTTTTCGATCCCCGGCATTGCAAGATAGTCAATGCTCATGCCGTAGGTCAGCCGGATGCCTTTGTAAGCAATGGAAGCATTGTTGTAGTGATCGTGCCCACAGAAAAAGCCGGTCGTGCTGCCAAGCTCCAGCGCCGTATCGAACAGTTTGCTCGGATAATCGGAACAGCAGACAAGATCATTTGTAATGCCGCCGTGGTCGCCTGGATTTTCACCGAAGTAATACTGAACCTCCTCGCTGCCGGCAAGATACAGTTCCGTCGCGGTCTTATATTCCTGCAGCGGAATGTGGAAAAAGCAGAAGGAGTTGACCGTTTTTCCGGCTTCCTGCGCCATACGGCGGACATGATCTGCATACCAGTCAACCTGATCGTCATGGATGTAGTCGTAGATATTGATGCCTTCCCCAGTATATGCGTTTGAGTCGATCAGGAATAGTCCGGTATTGAGGCTTCCGTCCTTGTTGCGCAGTTCGATCAGCTGATTGTTTCTGCCCATGATATCGGGCTGCACATACGGATAGAGCAGATTGCCGGATGTCCGGTAGGAGAGCGATCGGTAGACATCGTTCAGCTCCTGCTGATTCGCAGACGCGAGTGTTTCGGTATCGTGATTGCCGTAGGTGAATGCCCACGGAATGCCGGTGTTCCGCATGAATGCAGCAAACTGTCCGACCGGTGCGGTGTTGTTCAGCGAGAGCGACATGATGCCGAGCGGGAAGCAGAGGTCACCGGTTACGATGACAAGATCCGGCTTTGTGTATGCAATCTCCGCATAGCATGCTTTCAGCGCTTTCAGATCCTTCCGGAAGGAATAAAGACTGCCGCCGATGTGAATATCCGTCAGGTGCAGGATCCGGAAATCATCCGTGGACGCGGTGATTGTATAGATGCCGGTCGCATCGTCATAGGCGATCTCGTGTGCATGATGCGGAACGACCGGCACGGAATTGATGTAGCTCTGCGTATACCATGTGTCGCGCTGTAACATGGAAAAACCAGAAACTGCCGTGACCGCTGCGGTACAGACCGCGATTCGCGGCTTGTTGATGACGAGATTCTGCTGTGCCAGACGGCTGCGGAGCGTCATATTATAGAGTCCGACAAGCAGTGCAAATACGATGCCTGCAATCAGAAACACATTGCCGGGATAGGTGAGCGTTTGGCTTTTGAGCACGGTAAATGCCGTGACGCCGAACCAGTATACTGTCGAGAATACCGTGATTCCGGACACATGATTCCGCATTTTTTTGCGCGCCGGAAGGTGGATGCGGTTTCGGTAGATGCGGCTGCACAGGATATTTTTGATGAGCAGGAATACCGGTATTTCAATGACAATGCTGTTTTTGAAGAAATTTTCAGCAAATTCAGCAGATTTGGAATTGCCGAATACATAAAAGCTCAGCTCTGAAAAAATGAACACAAACACGACGGCAAACAGAAGTGCAATGCTGTTCAGGAGCCGTTTGGTGTAGCGGTCGCTGCGCATCCGCAAAAGACGGTATGCGTCTGTATCGTACTGATTATCGGCGGCTGCACGCTCGGTTTTCAGATACTTCCGGAACGGGAATGACGCGATCAGCAGATCGACGCCGAGCACAAGCAGATTTCCGGCTGCTGCTGCCGGTTTCGCGGTCAGATTATAGACCAGCCAGAACAGCTGCAGCATGCCGAAGACGCAAAACGCTGCTGTCAGCCAGATCCGGAGATGCTGCCGCCGCAGTTCCTTTTTCAGCGGGCGGCTGTCCAGTGCATTGCCGCTGCTGCGCCAGCGTTCGGCATCTTCAGCAGAAAAGCCTGCCAGTGCAGCCAGTTTTTGCAGACTGCCGTATTGTTCGAGCATGTCATCTGCGGTTTTGCTGCTGTCCTGCCCGTCATATTCAGCATGCAGCGCAGATTCGATTTTGCGCTGTGCTGCAACAACTTCATCGGAATACGGGATGTTGTCGAAGACCATTTCGATCAGCGTGCGGATCTTCCAGTTTTCGTGCATCTGTTTTGATTTTGCCAATTGTCACAGCCCTTTCTTTGTCGTATATAGAACAGATGCCGCAGTTCTGATAAATCTGCGGCATCATGATCATTACGTAAAGGAATATTCCTGAATATCATATACATTCATAATCGGATCTGTTTTGCTGAGCACGCGCACGCCTGCCAGACGTTCGCCGCTGTAATACCGGTAGAGCGTCAGATAATTCGGTGCGCCGCTGCTGTTATCGCAGAGGAGCCAGATCTCACAGGTGTATTTGGAGCCGTCCAGCTCGGTCTCATAGGTGTCGTGCCAGCGAAAAGATTCAACAGCATTGGATTCCGTCTGAAAGCAATAGGTGTAAAGCGCAGGAATATAGCCCTCGTTTGCGGGCTCCCATTTGTCGCCGCTTCCGGTTTCCAGTCCGTTCGCCTTGCTGTAACGATAGCCCTGCTTCTGTGTCAGAAACCAGTTCTCCGTTCCGGTCTTCGCCTGCGAAACGATCTCATTGACATTGTACGAATAGTCATAACGCGTGACCGTTTTGCTGATATTGCGGTTTTCGTCAAATGTATATTCCACAGCTTTGATATTGAGCTGCTTGTTTTTGCATTGTCCCGCCAGATTTTCCGCGAGATGCCCGTCACCGGTTTCGTCCTGAACAGGTGACGCTTCTCCGCTGCGATAATCAAATTTCAGCGATGAAAGCGTTTCGGTATAAAAGTTGTATTTCCGGCTGATCAGCATAAAGCAGAAGCCGATGATGACAAGGATCAGCAGGATCACCAGCAGAATGACTTTTATGCTGCGTTTTTGTTTCCCGTCCGCAGCCTCGGCACAGTAGGGGACAAAGCCGGGTTCCGGCTGTTCCGGTTCTGCCGGCGGCTTTGGAATCTCCGGCAGAACCGGCGTCAGATTCGGTTCGTCCATGCGGTTATCCTTTCTGTTCCGGCGATTCCTCGTCATGCTGTTGAGTCAGGCGGTTCAGCAGCATAGTCAGCAGCGCGATCGCACCGATGACAACAAAGATTCCAAGCATTCCGAGTCCCATATAACGCAGATTATCCACAAAATTCTGCGGTTCAAATGCAGCCATCAAATACATAGCAATGCTCCTTTCCGGTTAGTGCAGGAAGAAATTCAGGATCAGTCCGCCTGCAATGACGGATGCGATCTGACCGGACACATTGACGCCGGTCGCCTGCATGAGCAGGAAATTGGTCGGATCCTCTTTGAGTGCGAGCTTATGCACAACTCTGCCGGACATCGGGAATGCCGAGATGCCGGCTGCACCGATCATCGGGTTAATCTTCTTTTTCAGGAACAGATTCAGGATCTTCGCGAAAATCACGCCGCCTGCGGTATCAAAGATAAATGCGACAAGACCGAGGAACAGGATCAGGAGCGTATCTGCCTTCAGGAAATGCTCTGCCTGCATCTGGGACGCAATGGTGATGCCGAGGAAGATCGTGACAAGATTTGCAAGTGCCTTCTGTGCGGTCTCGGAAAGGCTGTCCAGCACGCCGCATTCGCGGATCAGGTTGCCGAACATCAGGAAGCCGACCAGTGCGACAGATGCCGGTGCGACCAGTCCTGCAATGATCGTGATGAAGATCGGGAACAGGATGCGCGTGGCCTTGGAAACCGGCTTCTGGGTGTATTCCATGCGGATCCTGCGCTCTTTTTTCGAGGTGAGCAGCTTGATGATCGGGGGCTGAATGATCGGGACAAGCGCCATATAGGAGTATGCCGCGACCATGATCGCGCCGATATAGTTGGAATTGAGTTTTTGTCCGACAACGATCGAGGTCGGACCGTCCGCAGCGCCGATGATTGCAATGGATGCAGCATCCTTGATGTCGAAGAACATGGATGCGGTGCAGAGCGTAAAGAAGATGCCGAACTGGGCAGCCGCACCGAACAGCATCAGGATCGGATTGGAAAGCAGCGGACCGAAGTCGATCATCGCGCCGATACCGATAAACAGGATCAGCGGAAACAGCTCGTTCGCGATGCCCGCTTTATAGAGGATGCTGAGCGGACCTTCCTCAAGTCCCTGCGTGATCGCGCCGGAGAGCGGCAGGTTGACAAGGATCGCACCGAAGCCCATCGGCAGCAGGAGCGTCGGCTCCATGTCCTTTTTGATCGCCAGATAGATCAGCACACCGCCGATCAGCCACATGATGACCATTTTGATGTCGAGATTCAACAGATTCTGATAGAGAACTTCCATTGTTTTCCTCCTGTTCCAGAGCAGCTGCGGCGAATAAAAAAGACCTTTATCGCAGCAGAGCAAATTGTTCCGTGCGATAAAAGTCTTGCCGTTTGATGTTCGCGCGGGTGCGGCTTCAGCACCGGGTATGACGACACGAACGACAGAATCGGGCAATTCTGCCGGCTACTCCCTCTTATCTTTACCAGTTTATCATAAATAGCAAAAAATGTCAAGTGCTTTTTGCAAATGCATTGCGGCTGCGGGCTTTCTTGACTTTTTCGGCGGAATTGTGTTATACTAAAACACAACAACAAATTTTGGCATCTCGATAAAGGAACGATCCATATGAACGAATTATATCAGCCGATCGAAACGCTTGCGGGCGTCGGCGAGAAGCGCGCTGCAAAATATCACAAAATGGGGATCCATACGCCCTATGACCTGCTCTTTCATTTTCCCCGTACCTATATTGATTATACGGCGCCTGTCATGATTGATGACGCGGAGAACGGGCTGCCGTGTGCGGTGCGATGTACGGTCGTGCAGAAGCTTGCGCCCTCCTTTGTGCGGAAAGGTTTTTCGCTGTACCGTGTTGTCGTGACGGACGGCGTTTCGGATATGACGCTTGTGTTTTACAATACACCTTATACGTATCAGGCGATGAAAGCGGGTGAGGAATACTATGCCTACGGGAAGATCACCGGCGGCATGCTCCGGCGGGAGATGCAGGCACCGCAGGTACAGAAGGTTGAGAGTGCGCTGCTGCTCCAGCCGGTCTATCCGCAGACAACCGGTCTGACCAGCGCGATGATGCGCACGAATATTCAGAAAGCACTGACATTTCTCGATCGCGCGCCGTTCGAGACACTGCCGGTCGATCTGCGTACCGGATACGGGCTTGTCACGCTGCCGGAAGCGCTGCATGCGGTACACCGTCCGGAATCGAAGCAGCAGCTTGATGATGCGCGGCACCGTCTTGCATTCGAGGAGCTGCTACAGTTCCAGCTCGGCACACTGATGCTGAAGCACCGCACGAATATTCAGCATGCAGCACCGATGTCCGCTGATACGAAAATAGACGATTTTCTCGGCGCGCTGCCGTTTCCGCTGACGGGTGCGCAGAGCCGCGCGATCCGGACGATCTGTCAGGATCTCTGTCAGCAGAAGCCGATGAACCGTCTGCTGCAGGGCGATGTCGGCAGCGGCAAGACGGTCGTTGCAGCGGCTGCGGCTGCATTTGCGGCAAAGAACGGCTATCAGACTGTGCTCATGGCGCCGACCGAGATCCTCGCGCAGCAGCATTTGCAGACGATGACGGATTTTCTTGCGCCGATCGGTCTGACGCCGGTTTTGCTGACCGGTTCGACGAAGGCAAAGGAAAAGCGTGAGATCAAAAAGCAGATCGCAGAGGGAACAGCACAGGTCATTGTCGGTACGCATGCCGTAATTCAGAAAGATATCGAATTTGCATCGCTGGGACTTGTCATTACAGATGAGCAGCACCGTTTCGGCGTTGCGCAGCGCGCTGCACTCGCAGAAAAAGGCGGTTTTCCGCATAAGCTTGTCATGTCCGCGACACCGATTCCGCGCACGCTTGCACTGATCGTCTACGGCGATCTCGATATCACGATCCTCGATGAAATGCCGAAAGGCAGACTGCCGATCCAGACCTTTGCCGTGACAGGCGGCTACCGCGAGCGCGCATACGGCTTCATCCGGGAGCATCTCGATGCAGGGGAGCAGGCATATCTGGTCTGCGCGATGATCGAGGAATCCGATACGCTGGAAAATGTGCAGGCAGCGGAAACATACGCCGAAGAACTGAAAGCGGGTGCATTTTCCGCATACCGTGTCGGGCTGCTCCACGGCAAGATGAAGCCGCAGGACAAAGAGGCAGTCATGGCTGAGATGAAAGCGCATGAGATCGACCTGCTTGTCTGCACCACGGTCGTCGAGGTCGGTGTCGATGTGCCGAACGCAACGCTGATTTTGATAGAGAATGCCGATCGCTTCGGACTCGCCCAGCTGCATCAGCTGCGCGGACGCGTCGGCAGAGGCAGCGTGCAGAGCTACTGCATTCTCGTGACCGACAGCCGGCGCGAGGATGCCCGCGAGCGGCTCAAGATCATGAGCAGAACGGTCAACGGCTTTGCGATTGCAGAGGAAGATCTGCGGCTGCGCGGTCCGGGCGATTTCTTCGGACATGCACAGCATGGCATGCCGCCGCTGATGCAGGCAGCTTTTTGCAGCAATATGCCGCTTGTCTCGGAAACGCAAATGGCAGCAAAGCAGCTGCTGGAAACCGATCCGGAGCTGCGTTCTCCGGCGCTGCAGCCGCTTCGGACTGCGGTGCTTCAGCTCTTTGCGAAGAACGGCGAGAATGGATTGAACTGATTTTTACGTATCTGTTCTGATTTTACACCGGTATACTAGATATTGGGATAAATTATGTGCAAAACACCAAATCTCGATTTTTTTCGATTTTCCTCTTGACTTTTTCCTGCAATTGGAGTATAATGACATAGTCGCCTGACGGAAGCGAAACACGGAAGCGAAACACTTCAAACGGTGACAGGTTGACGAATGGCCTGGTAGTTCAGTTGGTTAGAACGCCGCCCTGTCACGGCGGAGGTCGTGGGTTCGAGTCCCATCCAGGTCGTATGCCTCTTTAGCTCAGTTGGTAGAGCAGGGGACTGAAAATCCCCGTGTCGTTGGTTCGATTCCGACAGGAGGCATTCATGCGGATTTAGCTCATCTGGTAGAGCGCCACCTTGCCAAGGTGGAGGTAGCGGGTTCGAGCCCCGTAATCCGCTTCATCGCGGTTTGGAAATATCCTTATCGTGAAAAAAATCCGGAACGGCAGCGTTCCGGATTTTTTGTTTTCTGAAATAATTCGGGCATGCAGCCGAGCGCAGAAAAAGTCGGGCGGCGCATGTCCGTTTCTGCTATAATAGAACCACAGCAGAAAGGGGAGTGCTTATGAAAGGTCTGGCAGAAGGGATTCAGGATGCCCTGCAATACATCGAGCAGCATCTCACGGATGAACTGGATATCCGCAGCATCGCGGAGACTGCTTATGTTTCGCCGTTTCATTTTCAGCGGATGTTCCACGCGCTCTGCGGCATGACCGTCGCGGAGTATATCCGGTGCCGGAGACTGTCTGCGGCTGCGCAGGAGCTAGTGCTTTCGGATGTGCGCGTGCTCGACATTGCAGTGAAATACGGCTATGAATCGCAGGACAGCTTCTCGCGCGCCTTCACCAGATTTCACGGCATTTCACCTGCTGCTGCAAAGTCAGGCGGTGCAAATCTGAAAGCATTCGCGCCGCTCCGTTTGAAACTGAACTTGGAAGGTGGTTCTGTTATGGAGTATCAAATCACAGAAAAAGCGGCATTTACGGTCGTCGGCAAAGCATTCCGGATGCCTTACGCAGATTCGTATGAACGCATCCCGAAGCTTTGGCAGGCGCATTTGCAGAGTCCGGATGCAAAAGAAATCCGCGGCATGTTCGGGATCTGCATGGACGAGACCGACACAGAGATGACCTATCTGATCGCAGATCTGTATTTTCCGCAGAAGGCAATTCCGGAAGGCTTTGTGACGCATACGTTTCCGTCGGGAACATGGGCGGTATTCCCGTGCAAGGGACCGATCGTTGAAACGATCCAGCGCGTCAGCCGGATGATCTGGGATGAGTGGCTGCCGAACTGCACGGAGTACAAACTCGCAGAGAATGTCGAGCTGGAAGCATACATCATTCCGCCGCAGGACGATGATCCGGCAAAGGCGTATAATGAGATCTGGCTGCCTGTGACAAAGCTTTGACAAAAGAGAAGACCGAAACCGGAATGCAAACCGGCTTCGGTCTTTTTCTTACAGTGAAATAAAAAACGGCGTTGTGCCTGCATCGGAAATGATCGTTTCGATCTCCGGCGCACTGTCCCGCAGGATCTCTGCAAACAGCCGCACGACCGGTACTTCCGTTTCAAAATGCCCGCAGTCGAACAGCGTAAAGCTGCGGTTTTGTGCCTCTGCCCATACGCTGTGCTTGCAGTCTCCGGTGATCAGTGCGTCAGCACCTGCTGCGATCGCATCCGGAATCAGGTCGCCGCCGCTGCCGGTACACCACGCGATCTTTTTGATCTCCCGCGCTGCGCTGCCCTCATAATACCGCAGGGAACCGCATATGAACACATCGCGCAGAATGTCTGCAAGATCCTCTGCATCCAGCGGTGATTTCAGTTCCGCGCATCTGCCGAGCGTTCTGCCGCCGGAGAGCACGGCGAGCGGTTCCCATTCATGTGACATCGGGATCGCGTTTGCCAGCATGTCGCCGACGAAATCATTCAGTCCCCCTTCTGCAATGTCCAGACAGGTATGCGAGCAGATCGCGCCGATGTTGTGCTGCACCAGATGCCAGACCGGATGCACCGGAGAAAGCGACTTGAGCGGATCCCAGATGACCGGATGATGCGACAGAATGAGATCTGCATGCCTGTCTGCTGCTTCTTCGACGACCGGCGTCGTGATATCCAGTGTCAGCAGAATGCGGCGGACTTCCTTCTGCGGATCACCGACCAGCAGACCGGATTTGTCATAGCTTTCCTGCAAAGAGAACGGCGCGCAGGCGTCAAGAATGTTATAAATATCCTGAATCGTCATATTATCCCCCGATTTCCGGCTTCAGCCACTTGTTGATATCAGCGATCAGACGGCGGACGGCTTCGGCTTCTTCCGTTTTGCCTGCCTCGGTGAGTCCGTTCGCCTTGGTCAGCAGTCTGTCCTGCACACCGGCAATGTAGATCTTTGTCAGGAGCTCGGAACGTTTCAGCTTGCCGTAATAGGCGGCTGCTTCGTGCAGAAGCTGCGGCTCACCGGAATAATGCGCCTGAATGACCGTATATACATGCGTATCCTTCACGGCGACCTCTTTGGTCATCGCAAAGCAGTTTTCGCTGAGCCATGCGCGCAGAACCTCCGCTTTTGACATCGGCTGCAAAACAAGATTGACATCTTTTTTGAGGAATGCGGCAGACGGCGAAGCGAGGATATCGCGGATCGTTTCACCGCCCATTCCCGCTATGACAACATCCGTGATTCCCTTTGACGGTACCTTATCAAAGCCGTCCGAGAGGATCAGCTTGATGTCATGGGAGACACCGTAGCGTTTGAGCGTGCCCTTTGCGCTGTCAAGCGGTCCCTGCCGGACATCCGTTGCAATGACTTGCTTTGCCTTTCCGCTCATCATCAGATAGACCGGAAGATAGGCGTGGTCTGTGCCGATATCGCAGACGAAGTCGCCTTTGAGCATGGACGCGCAGCAGAGCAGACGCGGAGAAAGCGGAATCATATTTGTCACCTCCGAACAGAAAATCAGTTTACTTTCCATAATTATAGCATAAACAGTTGCATTTTGCAACCGTTTTTGCTATAATAAACTGTGATAGCGGGAAATAGAAAGCATTTGCATTGCTTTTCGCTGCTGTGCCGTTCGCAGCAGAAAAGATTCCTGCTCTGCAGAACTGCGGCATCTCTGCCGCATGGATTGAAGGAGGACAGCGGAATGCTGTTAAAATGTTTACGGGAAATGATCGCGGGACAGCGCGTCCTGCTGCTCGGCTTCGGCAGAGAGGGCAGAGCGGTTTACCGCCGCATCGCCGAGGTCGGGGGATATGCTGCGCTCGGAATTGCGGATGCAAAGGAGATCGCCGATGCGCCGGCGGGTGTGCAGCTCCATATCGGCGAGGATTATCAGGCTGCAATGCCGGATTACGATGTTATCTTCAAAAGTCCGGGCATCGTGCTGCTGCCGGAATACCGTCCGGAGCATCTGAAAGGCAGAGTCACCTCGCTGACAGAGCTGTTCCTGACTGCATACCGCGGTCAGTGCGTCGGCATCACGGGAACGAAGGGCAAATCCACCACATCGTCGCTGCTGTATCATGTGCTGCAAACGGCGGGGATCCCCTCGGTGCTCGGCGGTAATATCGGCATCCCGACTGCCAATCTCTACGAGCAGATCACGCCGGAAACGGTCATTGTCATGGAGATCGGCGTGCATCAGCTGGAATACAATCATGTTTCTCCGAAAACGGCGGTGTTCCTCAATCTCTATGAGGAGCATCTCGATCATTACGGCACATTTGAATATTACGCATACTGCAAGGAGAACATCTACCGCAACCAGCAGGCAGGCGATCTGCTGATTTGCGGAGAGCCCTCGCTGCCGGCAGACGGCGACTGCAAAGCGGATGTGCTGCGCCTGAAAATGGACGATCCGCAGGCGGATGTGACGCTGCTGCACGGTGATACGGTCTGTGCTGGCGGCGAACAGCTGCGCCTGCCGGATGACATGGCGCTGACCGGCGTCCACAACCGCTATAACTGCGCAGTCGTGTTTGCACTGGCAAGACGGCTCGGCGCTGCGCCGGAAGATATCTTCCGCGGCATTCAGACCTTCCAGCCGCTCCCGCACCGGCTTTCTCCGGTCGGCACGTTTCACGGCATCCGCTGGTACGACGATTCGATCTCGACCGCCTGCGAGACCTGCATTCAGGCGCTCAGCAGTCTGCCGGAGACTGATACCGTGCTGATCGGCGGCATGGACCGCGGCATTTCCTATCAGCCGCTCCTTGCCTATCTCGCAGAATCTTCCGTCCCGCACATCATTCTGATGTCGGATTCCGGCAAACGGATCCTGAAAGAAGCGGAAGCATATCCGGAGTCGCTGCGCGCGCGCATGGATTATGCAGAGGATCTGCCTGCTGCGGTCGCACTTGCAAAGCAGATCACCGAAAAGGGAAAGATCTGCCTGATGTCGCCGGCGGCTGCAAGCTACAATGTATACCAGAATTTCGAGAAGCGCGGCGAGCATTTCCTTGAACTTGCGATGGCATGACGATCTTGCCGCAACAACTGCTCGGATTATGAAGAAATGCTGAAAATTTCCGTTTCTTCGGAAAAATATAGGATTTCCTATTGACAAATAGCACAAGATATAGTAAAATAACTATGTATGGAAAGTGTGCACCGACGGGCGTACTGTACGCCGGTGATTTTCCGGATAATTTGAAAAAGGCGGTTATGCAATGAGTTTTATCGACAGAATCTTCGGCTCTTACAGTGAAAAGGAGCTTGCGAAGATTGAACCGATTAAGAAAAAAGTACTTGAGCTGGACGAGGAATATCAGGGACTTTCCGATACGGCGCTCAAGGCAAAGACAGTAGAATTTCGTGAGCGTCTCGCGAACGGCGAAACGCTGGATGATATTATGGTTGAAGCACTGGCGACCGTGCGCGAGGCTGCGGACCGCATCCTCGGCAAGAAGCCGTTCCCGGTTCAGATCATCGGTGCGATCGTTCTGCATCAGGGACGCATCGCCGAAATGAAGACCGGTGAAGGTAAAACACTGGTTGCCTGTGTCGCTTCCTATCTGAACGGTCTGAGCGGTAACGGCGTACATGTCGTTACGGTCAACGACTATCTGGCAAAAACGCAGTCCGATGAAATGGGCAAAGTGCTCCGCTTCCTCGGTCTGACGGTCGGATGCATCATTCACGAGCTGAACAACGATGAGCGCCGTGAAGCATATGCATGTGATGTCACCTACGGCACGAACAATGAGATGGGCTTCGATTATCTGCGTGATAACATGGTCATCTACAAGCAGGACCGCGTACAGCGTGCCCCGAACTTTGCGATCGTGGACGAGGTGGACTCCATCCTCATCGACGAAGCGAGAACCCCGCTGATCATCTCCGGCAGAGGCGACAAGTCTACCGATATGTATGAGCAGGCTGACCGCTTTGCACGCACGCTGACACCGGTCACGGTCGTCGAAACGGATGACAAAGAGGATCAGGACGAGGCGTTCGAGGATGCCGACTACATCATTGATGAAAAGGCAAAGACCGCGACCATTACCCGCCGCGGTGTGAAAAAGGCAGAGAGCTATTTCCATGTCGAAAACCTCATGGATATGGAGAATATGACGCTTCTGCACCATATCAATCAGGCGATCAAAGCGCACGGCATCATGCATCTGGATACGGATTACGTTGTCAAGGATGACGAGATCATCATTGTTGACGAGAACACCGGCCGTATGATGATGGGCAGACGCTATAATGACGGTCTGCATCAGGCAATTGAAGCGAAGGAAGGCGTCAAGGTCAAGCACGAATCCAAGACGCTCGCGACCGTCACGTTCCAGAACTATTTCCGTCTGTACAAGAAGCTGTCCGGTATGACCGGTACCGCTATGACAGAGGAAGACGAGTTCCGTGAGATCTACAAGCTGGACGTTATCTCGATCCCGACGAACAGACCGGTCATCCGGATCGACCAGCCGGATCTGATCTACCGCACGGAAAAGGCGAAGTATGCCGCGATCATCGAGCAGATCATTGCATGTCACGAAAAAGGACAGCCGGTTCTGGTCGGTACCGTTTCGATCGACAAGTCCGAAAAGCTTTCGGATATGCTCAAGCGCCGCGGCATCAAGCATGAAGTGCTGAACGCGAAATATCACGCGAAGGAAGCGGAGATCGTTGCGCAGGCAGGTAAGCTCGGTGCTGTCACGATCGCGACGAACATGGCAGGTCGTGGTACGGATATCATGCTCGGCGGTAACGCGGAGTTCCTCGCAAAGGCAGAGATGCGCAAACGCGAGATCCCTGAGGAGATCATCACCGAGGCTGTCGGCTACGCTGACACCGAAGACGAGGAGATTCTTGCAGCGCGTGAGGTCTACCGTTCGCTTTATGACAAGTTCAATGCGGAAGTCAAGGAGAAGGCTGTCGATGTTAAGGCGGCAGGCGGTCTGTACATTCTCGGTACGGAGCGCCACGAGTCCAGACGTATCGACAACCAGCTGCGCGGTCGTTCCGGCCGTCAAGGTGACGAGGGCGAAAGCCGCTTCTTCCTCTCTGTCGAAGATGATCTGATGCGTATTTTCGCTGGCGACCGCCTCGAAAATATGATGGCAAGACTGAATGTCGATGAGGACATGCCGATCGAGAGCAAGATGATGTCCAAGGTCATTGAGTCCTGCCAGAAGAAGGTCGAGGGCATGCACTTCGCAACCCGTAAGAACGTCCTCAATTACGACGATGTCATGAACACGCAGAGAGAGATCATCTATGGTCAGCGCAGTCAGGTGCTTGACGGTCAGGATCTCCACGCATACATTGTCGATATGATAAAGGATCTGATCCGCAATGTCGTCACACAGTACCTTGCGGATGAGGTTGACAAGAGCAACTGGAATCTCGTCGGTCTGCGCGAATATTTCATGGACTGGATCACGGTTCCGGAAGACTTTGACTGGGATCAGGAAAAGATCAACCAGACCGAGCGCGATGATATCATCAAGTTCCTGACGGACCGTACACTTGCGGTCTATCAGATGCGTGAGAATACGATCGGTCCGGATCAGCTCCGCGAACTGGAGCGCGTTGTGCTGCTGCGTGTTGTGGATACAAAGTGGATGGCACACATCGACGATATGGATGAGCTGAAGCGCGGCATGGGACTGCGCGGCTATGCTCAGAAGAATCCGGTCGTTGAGTATCGCTATGAAGGCTTTGAGATGTTTGATGCAATGGTCGAAGCGATCCGCGAGGATACGGTTCGTCTGCTGCTGACGATTCAGCTTGCAGAAAACCGCGCACCGGAGCGTGAGCAGGTCGCGAAGCCGGATGCGCCGAATGCGGGCGCCGGTGACGGCAGCTTCACGAAGCAGGCGACTTCCAAGAAAAAGGTGGGACCGAATGAGCCCTGCCCTTGCGGAAGCGGCAAAAAATATAAATTCTGCTGCGGTATGAAAAAATAATCCGCGAAGTAAAAAAAGGTACAGACTGTGATCGCCGGGGGGTATCACAGCGTTATACGTTCCACGGCAGAAATGCCGAAAAACAAGAGGGGTGGAGATTTATATGAACCAGAAAAACAAGCTGCTGAAGGCAGGATTCTCCGTCTGCCTTTCCGCGCTCATGTCAGGCGTCTGTGTACTGTCCGCATTCGCTGCTGCCGGTGAAGATCCCGGCACGGTGGATGAAAAGGACAAGAAATTTCCGGATGCCAGCAGTTTTTCGTATGATGATGTAGAGGTGAATTTTGCAAAGGCACTGCAATATTCGATCTATTTCTACGATGCGAACAAGTGCGGCAAGCGAACCGGAAATCTCGAATGGCGCGGCGACTGCCACATGGAAGACGAGCACATTCCGCTGAAAAAGTACGGGGAAGATTTCAAGGGCGTCAATGTTTCGGATGCGTTTATTTCCAAGAACAAGGCAATTCTCGATCCGGACGGCGACGGCTGCCTGAACTGCGAAGGCGGTATGCACGACGCGGGCGACCATGTCAAATTCTGTCTGCCGGGTTCCTATGCGGCTTCTACGCTCGGCTGGGGCTATTATGAGTTCCGCGAGGCGTATGAGAAGACCGGAAACGCAGAGCATATCGAACAGATCCTGCATGCGTTCTGCGATTTCTACCTGAACAGCATCTACTATAACGAAGACGGTTCTGTTCTGGCGTATGTGTATCAGGTCGGCGAAGGCAACATCGACCACAACTACTGGATCGCACCGGATCTCCAGAATGAGCGTCTGCTCGATTTCGCAAGACCTGCATACCTTGCGACGGTAGATACGCCTGCGTCCGATATGTGCGCCGGTACCGCTGCGGCGCTTGCAATTTCCTATCTGAACTTTAAGGATACAGAGCCGGAATATGCGGAAGAATGCCTCAAGGGTGCTTATGCGCTGTATGAATTTGCAGTTGAGACACACAAAGAGGACGAAGGTCTGAAGGTGCAGTCGCTCGGCTATGACGGCGGCTTCTATACCTCCAGCTATGACTATGACGAGCTCGCGTGGGCGGCTGTCTGGCTGTATCTCTGCACCATTGACAAGGATGCGACCAAGCAGCAGGAAGCCTATGACAAGTACATCGAAGCGATCATCGGCGTTGATGAAGAAGTCACCGGCGCAATGGGCGCACATCCGTATGTCGGCTACATGAAGCGTATCATCGCGGACACCGGCAACTGCTGGCAGAACATCTGGGTGCATTGCTGGGATACTGTCTGGGGCGGCGTGTTCGCAAAGCTTGCGCCGATCACCAATACCGCGAGAGACTGGTACATTTTCCGCTGGAATCTGGAGTATTTCTCCGGCATGAGCGAGGCGGATGAAAAAGCGATGAAGCAGCCTGCATGCCCGGTCGGTGTGCATGCGCACAAGAAGTTCGGCACCGATGATGAGATCTGGAATAAGCCGATGACGGCTGCCGAGATCAAGGATCTGCCGGATACGGACGGCGCATTCCTTGCAAAGACGCCGCACGGCTTCGCAATGCTGAATGACTACGGTTCTGCACGTTATGACACGGCTGCACAGCTCTGTGCATGTGTTTACGCGAAGGAGACCGGCGATAAGACGTTCTCCGACTGGGCAGAAGGTCAGATGGAATACATCATGGGCAAAAACCCGATGAACCGTCCGTACATTGTCGGCTATTCCGATACCGCGGCATCGCATCCGCATCACCGTGCAGCACACGGTTCACTGGATCTGAACATGGATCATCCGGCGGATCAGACGCATGTTCTCTGGGGCGCCCTCGTCGGCGGTCCGGACGGCGGCGACTGGCACCGCGATATTACAAAGGACTATATCTACAACGAAGTTGCGGTTGACTACAACGCAGCATTCGTCGGCGCATGCGCAGGTCTGTATAACTTCTACGGCACCGATGACATGAAGCCCACTCCGGACTTCCCGCCGCTGGAATCGACCTATAAGACTGCTGAGGAGCTTCAGGAGTTTACGCTGAAGGCTGCGATCGGTCAGGAAGACAACATGGCGACACAGGTTCTTGTTGAGATCTCGAATCAGACACAGCGTCCGCCGCGCTACCCGAAGGAGATCAAGGTTCGGTACTATTTCAGCGCGAAGGAGCTTTACGACAATAACTGCAAGCTGGAAGACATCACGATCCGTCCGGACTACGACGCAATGAAGTCCGCGACAAACGGCGAATATCAGGTGCAGTATGACATTGTGGAATACGGCGATGACGGCGAATGCTACCTCGAACTGACATGGAGCGACTATCAGTTCTACGGCTCGCTGCAGTGCCAGTTTGCACTGATGGATGCGGTTCAGAATGACAAATTCACCTTTATCTGGGATCCGTCCAACGACTACAGTCGCAGCGATCTGAAAACTGCTGAGGAGCTTGGCGTTTCGCTGAATGTTGCACCGTATCTGTATGATAAGATCACGATGTATGTGGACGGCGAGCAGGTCTGGGGCGTTGCACCGGACGGATCCAAGCCGAGCGATGTGAAGAATCAGCCGGCTGCTACAACAAAGCCTGCCGAATCGACAACGAAGACTTCGACGACTTCGTCAAAGGAGAATGAGCCGGATGCCAAGAAGGCGAATTTCGGTGATGTCAACTGCGACGGTTCCGTTGATGTTTCCGACGTAGTTCTGCTGAGCAAGTTCTTTGTTGAGGATAAGGACGCAAAGATTACCGATCAGGGCATGCTGAATGCAGACTGCAAGTATAACAATAGTGTTGATTCGGAGGATGCAACTCTCATTTTGCAGTATATTGCTCGAATGGTTCCGTATTCACAGCTTGGTCAAAAATAACATTATCTTGCAGGACGATCAGCGGTGTATCATCGGATACACCGCTGATTTTCTAAAAATATCGGAGGCACAATGGTTCCACTTGCTGAGCGGCTCCGACCGCATTCGCTCGATGAAATGGTCGGACAGACGCATTTGTTCGGCGCCGGAAAACCGATGCGCCGCATTATAGAATCCGGACAGATTCCGAATATGATTTTTTACGGGCCTTCCGGTGTCGGCAAAACGACGCTTGCCCGCATGATCGCAGACCGTTCCGATCTGACGCTGCATAAGCTGAACGGAACAACTGCTTCGATCTCCGAGATCCGCGATGCGCTGCAGGACAGCGGCTCGCTGTTCGGTTCAAACGGTGTTCTGCTTTATCTCGACGAGATCCAGTATCTCAATAAGAAGCAGCAGCAAAGTCTGCTGGAATACATTGAAAACGGCAGCGTGACGCTGATCGCTTCGACAACGGAAAATCCTTATTTTGCTGTGTTTAATGCGATTATCAGCCGCGCGACGGTCTTTGAGTTCAAGCCTGTTTCAAAAGAGGAGATCCTGCCTGCGATCCGCAGAGCATATGATTTTCTTGCAGAAGAACAGGGTATCCGGATCGAGTGTGACGCGTCGGTTATGCAGTTTATTGCTGCCGGATGCGGCGGCGATGTCCGGAAAGCCGTGAATACGGTCGAGCTTTCCGTGCTGGCTGCGGAACGGGCAGGGGACTGCGCGAAAATTGATATGGATGCGGTGCAGGGTCTCACACAGCGCAGCAACATGCGCTATGACAAGGACGGCGATCAGCATTACGATCTGCTTTCCGCGCTGCACAAATCCATTCGCGGTTCCGATGAAAACGCTGCGATCCATTATGCGGCGCGCATTATGGAGACCGGCGATCTGCTGCCGCTCTGCCGCAGACTGCTCTGCATTGCGTCAGAGGACGTCGGGCTTGCCTATCCGCTTGCGATCCCGATCGTGAAAGCTGCGGTCGATACCGCACTGCAGCTCGGCATGCCGGAAGCGCGGCTACCGCTTTCCGATGCGGTGATTCTGCTCGCGACCTCTCCGAAATCAAACAGCGCCTACCTCGCTGCGGATGCAGCATTTGCAGATATCCGAGCCGGACTTTCCGGCGATTTCCCGCGTGCGCTGCAAAATGTGCACTTCGACGGCGCGGATGCTGCCGTCCGCGGTCAGCACTATCTGTATCCGCATGATTACCCGAATCACTGGGTACCGCAGCAGTATCTTCCCGATACGCTCAAAGACCGCGTTTACTATCATCCTGCTGATAACCGGCAGGAGCAGGCAGCGAAGGAATACTGGGACAAGATCAAAGCCCAGTCCGCTGCATCCCAATCGGGACAATCCGGCAGACGGTAGTCAGGTACCGTCCGGCGGTGTCACTTTCATCCTGCATCAGGTATCTTTCGATACCGGCGACGACATCTTTACAATGAAACAGGGGGTATGCACCAGAGAAAACAGTCGGATCCGATCTCTCTTTCGGATCCGCGAACACGCATTTTCCAATGCGTTCATGATCTTGCATGTAATCACCGGGGGATTCCAGATTACAGAAAAATGGCAATTTGCCAAATCCAAAAAAGGAGTAGTGACCAAATGAAACAGAGAAAAAAGCTTCTGAAAGCGACGCTGAGTGTTTGTCTTTCAGTCGTGATGTCGTGTACTGCGATGCTTACCGCATTCGCGTCAGCCGGTGAAGATCCGGGAAAGGTCGATGACAAGGACAAAACATTTCCGGATCCTGACAGCTTTTCCTATGATGACGTTGAGGTGAATTTCGCCAAAGGTCTACAGTACACGCTGCATTTCTATGACGCGAACAAGTGCGGCAAGCGCACCGGACGTCTGGAATGGCGTGCTGACTGCCACATGGAAGACGCGAAAATCCCGCTGAAACAGTACGGCGAGGACTTCAAGGGCATCAATCTGCCAAATTCTTGGATCGAGGAGCACAGAGATGAGCTCGATCCGGACGGCGACGGATGCCTTGATCTTGAGGGCGGCATGCACGATGCCGGCGACCATGTCAAATTCGGTCTGCCGGGTTCCTATGCGGCGTCTACGCTCGGCTGGGGCTATTACGAATTTCGCGATGCCTACGAGAAGACCGGCAATGCGGAGCATATGGAAGATATCCTGCATGCATTCTGCGACTTCTATCTGAAAGCGCTGTACTATGATAAGGACGGCAATCTGCTGGCATACTGCTATCAGGTCGGCGAGGGCAATATCGACCATAATTACTGGCTCTGTCCGGATCTGCAGGGTGAGCATCTGCTCGATTTTGCGAGACCTGCTTATCTCTGTACCGAGAAAAATGTCTTTAAGGGCGGCGATTCCGTCGGTGCGGCAGAATCCAAGCTGGACGATAAGGAATCGAATCTTGCAAAGGCAAAGGCGAAGCAGACGGATTCCCGTGCATCCGACATGTGCGGTGGTGCCGCTGCGGCACTCGCGATCAGCTACCTGAACTTCAAGGACACCGATCCGGATTACGCGAAGAAATGCCTCAAGGGCGCAAAGGATCTCTATGAAATGGCAGTCAATTCGCATGAAGAAGACGAGAGCATGAAGGTGCTCACGCGCGGTTATGACGGCGGTTTCTATGAGTCCAGCTATGACTACGACGAAATCTCGTGGGCAGCTGTGTGGCTGTACTACTGTGCATGCGACGGCGATATCTCCGTGCGCAATGAGGAAGCTTACGAAAAGTATATTACCCCGATCATCTCGATCGACATGGACACCACCTTTGATAACGGCGGTCATCCGTATACCGGCTGGTTCAGAAGAATCATGAAGGATACGAACAACTGCTGGAACAATATCTGGGTGCACTGCTGGGATACCGTCTGGGGCGGCGTGTTCGCGAAGCTGGCGCCGGTCACCAATATTCAGCGTGACTGGTACATCTTCCGCTGGAACTGCGAATTCTGGTCGAGCATCACGCATCTCGATCCGGGCCTTGTGGATACGATCTACGATCAGCCGTTTGAGTGGGACAAGGATCCCGCAAAACCGGACTGGACAGACTTCCTCTCGACCTCTCCGGCGGGCTTTGCCGTTCTGAATGAGTACGGCTCTGCACGTTACAACACTGCCGGTCAGCTCTGCTGCCTTGTTTATGCAAAAGAAGCGCAGAATCATGAAAAGAATCAGGATCCGCTGCGTTTTGCAAAGTGGGCAGAGGGACAGATGGAATACATCATGGGCAAGAACCCGATGAACCGTCCGTATATCGTCGGCTGGTCTCCGACAGCTGCATCGCATCCGCATCACCGTGCCGCACACGGTTCCAAGGATCTGAACATGGATCATCCGGCGGATCAGGTGCATATCCTCTGGGGTGCACTGGTCGGCGGACCGGATTCCAATGACTGGCACCGTGATATCACGAAGGACTATGTTTACAATGAAGTCGCCGTTGACTACAATGCCGCAGTCGTCGGTGCATGCGCTGGTCTGTATCATTTCTTCGGTACGGACGACATGAAGTCGCAGGAGAACTTCCCGCCTCCGGAAGCAAGCTACAAATCGCCGGAAGAACTCCGCGAATTTGTCGTGAAGGCGGCAGTCGGTCAGGACAACAACCGCAGCACACAGGTGCTGATTGCATTCACCAATGAGACACTGCTTCCGCCGCGTTACCTCAAGGAAGCAAAAGCACGCTACTACTTCAATATCTCCGAGCTGCTTGCAGAGGGACAGACGGTGAATGACATCAATGTGGAGATGCAGTATGACAAAATGTCTGCGAACTCGCAGAACGAATATCAGGTCAAGACCGAGATTGTTCAGTACAACGACAAGGGCGACTGCTATGTCGAAATGACATGGGGCGATTTCAAGTACTACGGCGAAATGGATTATCAGTTCGCGATCGTCGCACCGAAGCTGAAGGTCGTTCCGGCTGACGAGGACAATCCGAACGAGCGTCATGTTGCGATCTGGGATTCTTCCAACGACTACAGCCGTCAGGATCTGGCTTCTGAAGAAGAACTCGGCAAATCGCTGAATGAGTGCCCCGAGGAGTATGATCGCATCACACTCTATGCGGACGGCAAGCATGTATGGGGCGTTTCGCCGGCAGATGCACCTGCACTGTATGACGAGGTTCCGGGTGAGCATCCGCAGCCGATCTCTGCTTCCACCGATAAGGAATCTTCTGATAGCAAAACCACAAAGACGACTGCCAACAACGTGAAGGCAACATACGGTGACGTCAACTGCGACGGCGATGTCGATGTTTCTGACGTCGTGCTGCTGAGCCGTCTGCTTGTTGAGGACAAGGGCGCAAAGGTTATCGATCAGGGCATGCTGAATGCGGACTGCAACCGCACCGGTTCTCCTGATCCTGAGGACGCTGACATGATCCTCAAGTATATTGCAAGACAGATCCCGTATTCCGATCTCGGCAAAAAGTAATATCACGCAAAAAACCGGCTGTGTACGCAAATACACAGCCGGTTCATTTTATGCAGTTACCGCACGCAGATCCACATGATCAGCGGGAAGGAGACCAGTGCAAAGAGGGTTGTCAGGAAAATGCCCTGCGACGCGAGATGTTCGTCGCCGTTGTATTCCGTTGCAAACAGCGCGGTCGTGTTCGCGACCGGCATGCAGGAGAGCAGCAGAAGCGTCGGTGTCAGGACGGGATGCGAAACGACTCTGCGGATGATCAGCCAGAACAGCAGCGGAAGTGCGATCTGACGAATCAGCACATAGAGATTCATCCGCATATTTGTGAGCATTTCCTTGCCTTTCATGCCGTTGAGATTCGCGCCGACCACCAGCATTGCGAGCGGAGATGTCAGTCCGCCGAGCGTATCGCAGGTATCTGCAAGCAGCGACGGCATCCGGATACGGAATGCGAAAATGATGATGCCGACAGCCGTGCAGAGCACAGCAGGCGTCAGCAGCAGCTTTTTCCACGGGATCGCGCGGAGCTGTTCCAGTTTGGTCTGACCGGATGCATCGCCGGCACCGCCCATCAGCACGACGCCGAATGTATACACGAAAATGTTGAACACACTGTTCAGGATCGCCGCGTAAAACAAGCCCTCTGTGCCGTAAACGGACGAGATCACCGGAAAGCCCATGAAACCGACATTGCCGAAGATCGTCATGAAGATGTAGAGCCGGCGTTCCGATTTCGGAACCCGCAGGGCAGCGACAGTCAGCAGCGACAGCACGATCAAAATCAGATAAAACAGGAATGAATAGACAAACAGCATACCGACCGACAGTCCGGAACTGTCCGGCTGCGATTCGAGCATCAGCATGCGGTCATGGAATGCGTCGATCATCATGAGCGGCGTCGTGACATAGAGCAGGAGCTTTGTCAGCTTTTGCTTGGTGTGCGTATCCAGAATTTCAAGTTTCGCGAGCGCGGTGCCGAGCAGCAGCATAAGAAACAGCTTTCCCATCTGCTCGACAATAACAAGAATGTGCATAAAACCTCTTTCTCTCAATAGACCTCAAAAATACCTCATACATTATACAGCGAATGCGGATATTTGTCAAGGAAACGCGTTTGATCAGAGTATACAGGATCAGAAGCTGTTCTTTATGCATAATATGCCTTGACTTACAAACCGAATTGTTGTATAATATATCTATAGCCGTGGAAAGGGGGATTGCTATGAAAATCAAATATCTGTGCTGCGGAATTGCGCTTATGCTTCCTTTGCAGTCCGTGCCGCAGGTATCAGCCGCAAAGGAATCGGTGCTGCTGGATGTATCGGATTTTGCAGTCATGGACGAAAATCTCGTTTATCTCGGCGCGGATTATCTGAACGCTGCGGGCGTACTGTTTGACGATCAGGACAAGGTTCCGGAATCACCGGAAAAAACAAGCGTTGACAAGGCGCTCTGGGATGCGACAAACCGCGGAAAGAACTGGAAGCCGAATTTGCAGTCTGAATTTGGCGAGGATTCTTTTTATATTGACATGGGCGCAAATTATGTAGTGACCGGACTGTGCTTTCTCGATAACAACGGCGTGCAGGACTGGGTGATCGAGGACGGTGAGCCGTTTGCGTGGAAAAAGATCGGCGGCTTTACGACGGATGCCTATCAGACATGGCGGGGAATCAGCTTTGATTCGCCGCACACGACGCGGTATCTGCGGTTTTCGACGCCCTGCGGGGACAGCGGTGTTGCCGAGCTTGCGATCTACGGTTACTACGATTCGCCGCTTTCTGCTGCACAGACGGAGAAGACCGCGGCACATTCCGGTGCCGGAAAAAAGACCGATCTGACCGCCGGACAGCGTATCGGATTCAATGCGTTCATTGACGATCCGATGACGGCAATCATGGCTGCGGGAAATGTACGTGAGTATCACAATTTCAGCTGGCTGCTCGATTCAGACGCATCTGTCAAGTTTACGCAGGACACATGGGGCGACATGGACAGCTATTATGCCGCGATGCACGCGCAGGGCATCAGCGTGATCCCGTGTTTTCAGGGCGGCAGTACAGTCGTTTCCGGCGGAGAGAAGCCGCCGGAGATTCCGGTTCCAGCCGGCGCCGATCCGACCGACGCGGCAAGCTATGCGATCCATGCGCAGGCGATGTATCAGGTCGCAGCGCGCTACGGCAGCAATCCGGATGTTGATCCGAAAACACTGCATGTATCAGCGCTTTCCAAGCCAAAAACCGGACTCGGCTTGCTGCGTGCTCTGGAAAACTGCAATGAGCCGAACAAAACATGGAGCGGAAAAGCAAATTATTTTTCTCCCTATGAACTGGCAGCGATGTGCTCTGCGGATTATGACGGGCACGAGGGCACGATCCCGAATGCCGGTGTCCGGAATGCCGATCCGGATTTCAAGCTTGCGGTCGGCGGACTCCTGAACACGGCATCTCTGCTCGATTATCTCTCCGAAATGAAGCTGTGGTTTGATTATCACCGCTCGGACGGTAAATTTGCGGTTGATATGATCAATGTGCACATCGGACCGGATACGGCAAACCCGGAAGATTCCGGTTTTACAGCGCGTATTGCGCAGATTCAGGAATGGATTGACCGGAATGCGCCGGATACCGAGCTGTGGATCTCCGAATTTGAAGTGCCGATGCACGACCGCGAAACCGAGGGCGTTGACAATCATGACAATGAGATCTATCAGCTGCGCTATGCCCAGCGTGTTGCGCGAACCTATCTCATGGCGCTTGGGAGCGGCGTGGATCGCATGACAAAATTCCAGCTGCGCGACGAGGGCGAGGGCGTCTACTACAATTCCGGTTTGGTGACCGGAAAAGGGGAGTGGAGCAAAAAGCTTGCGTGGTATTACACTGCATGTATGACGAATTTGCTGAAAAATGCTTATTTTGCTGCTGACATGACGGACAGCGCAGTGCAGAAATACTTTTTCATCGACCGCGCTGACGGCACTTCGATCTATGCGCTCTGGCTGCCGACAAGCAGCGGACAGGAGATCAAAAACTGCCGAATCACCGTGCCGGAAAAGGCGCATGTATATCTCACAGTGCCCGGAACCTATGCCGAGGGTGTCACGACGGAACTGCCGGTATCGAACGGCGCTGTGCAGCTGACGGTCAGTGAAACGCCGGTGTTCCTGTCAATCTCATCAGCCGGAAAGAAATTTGTCAACGGCAGATACGCAAAAATCCCGCCGCAAAAGCTTTCCTTGCAGCAGGATTTTTCCGGTGAGATCTGCGATTTTTCTCAGGAGCCGAAAAACGGAACACTGGCGCAGTGCTATCGGCTGTTTGATGAACAGGATTCTATGCCGGATTATCTGTATGGAGATACTGCCGGAATCCCGCTCCCGAAAACGAATGCCACCGGATCGGAAGCGACATGTTATGTGCAATTCGATCAGCCGTATGTGCTGGACGGTTTCGGCGTTTACGATACATACGGCACAGGCAGATTCGCGGTCTACGACGGACACACGGATCAGCTGCTCTGGGCGTCTGATCTCGGCAGCTACATGTCGCGGAGCATTTCGCTGATTGCCGATACTGCGCCGACCGATCTGCTGAAGATCGTCAAGAGCGGCGGCGATCTGAATGAGTTTGCAGCTTATGGATATCCAGCCGGTGAACAGATTCCGATGGATGTCAATGCAGACGGTGCGTTCAATACAGCTGATCTGACAGCGCTGGTAAAATGGCTGACGGCTGCATCGAATCAGCTTGCGAATCCGGCTGCTGCGGATTCAGACAAAAACGGCAGACTGGATGCAAGGGACCTGTCTTTGCTGAAACGTGCGCTTTTGAAATAAGTATATGAAGAAGTATCCGCATGCAAAATCTCATGCGGATACTTCTTCCATGCTGTGAGACAGTTTTTGATAACTGCGCTGAAAAGGGCAGTACCGAAATTTTCGCATGCTTCTTTTTCGTTTAATGCATCTAAGACAACTTTGGTGCAATTGGAAAGCAAAAATGCGATGAGGATTTTTTTCGCGCATTGTACCACTCCGAATGTCAAGTTGACAAAGCATCCGGTTTCTGCTATAATAATAGTATTGAAAGACAGAAAGGAAATTCTCATGCAACCATTTCGCAAAGGTCTTGCGCAAGGCATCTCGATTGCGCTTGGCTATTTATCGGTCTCATTCAGCTTCGGCATTTTATGTGTGCAATCCGGCTTGTCGGTCTGGCAAGCTGTTTTGATTTCTGTGACGAATCTGACCTCTGCCGGTCAGGTCGCCGGCGTCGGACTGATCGCTGCAAACGGCGCGTATTTTGAACTGTTTCTGGCTGAGCTTGTCATCAACATCCGCTATGCGCTGATGAGTCTTGCGCTGTCACAGAAGGCAGACAGTTCGTTCCGGCTTCCGCAGCGATTGCTTGCGTCCTTTGGCATCACGGATGAAATCTTCGCGGTTGCTTCGATCGAACCCGAACCGCTGAAACCGGCATTCATGTACGGCATCACGCTGATTTCGTTTCTCGGCTGGACAGCCGGCACATGGCTCGGCGCGGCTGCTGGAACACTTTTGCCTGAAAAATTAACCAATGCACTTGGTATTGCGCTGTACGGGATGTTTCTCGCGATCATTGTTCCGCCCGCACGAAAATCAAAAGGCATTCTCGCAGTCGTTGTGATTGCAGCAGCAATTTCGATTTTGTTAAAGATTACGATGAAGTGGATGAGCGGCGGATTCGCCCTGATCATTGCGTCGCTGATTGCAGCGGTGATCGGTGCTGCATGCTTCCCGGTCGATCAGGATGCACAGCAGACTGAGGAGGTGCAGAAATGACACGGATTCTTGTTTCCATTGCGATCATGGCGATCACGACATACATCATCCGAATGCTCCCGTTCACATTCTTCCGCAAGAAAATCACAAATAAATTCGTCAAGAATATTCTGTATTATATTCCGTATGCGGTACTGAGCGCGATGACGATTCCTGCGATTTTCTACGCAACAAACGATTTGCCGTCGTCCATTGCCGGTACGGTTGTTGCGGTTGTCCTTGCATTTTTCGGCTGTCCGCTGATCGTTGTGGCACTGGCAGCATCCGGTGCAGCGTATCTCGCGATGCTGCTGTTTCCGCTGTTTTTTTAAGGAATCCCGCATAAAATCAAACGTCCCTTTTTCTCGAAGGGACGTTCTTTTTATGCATATAATGCGCGGATCAGTTCTGTATCGTGCGTTACAACGATACAGAGCCCGCCGTTTGCAGCATGCGCGCGCAGGGCGCGGCTGACGGTCATCATGTTGCCGTAATCCAGTCCGCTTGTCGGTTCATCCAGCAGCAAAATCTGCTTGCCGGAGAGCAGGACTGCGGCGATCGTGACGCGCTGGCGCTGTCCGCCGGAAAGACTTTGCGGATGCTGTTCACGATAGTCTGAAAGCTGCAGCAGATCGAGGATTTCCGTGATTTGTTCGTCGCTGACTGCCCCGTTTCCAAGCCGGCATTCTCCGGTAACAGTATCAGAAAAAAGCTGATGATCGACGTTCTGCATGACCATACCGAATGTCCTGCGGCGCTGCTTTTTACGGAGCGCCCTGCCGTCCAGCAGGACTGCACCGGACTGCTCTTTTTCGAGTCCTGCCAAAGTGCGCAGAAACGTGCTTTTTCCCATTCCGTTCTCGCCGACGACACAGATGATTTTTCCCATCGGAAACTGAAAGTTTACCGGGTAATCCCATGTTTTTTTGCCGCGTTTCAGCAGGAGCTGATCGGCTGTCAGCGCGTTCTTTATGTCAGTCGCCGAATTGGCAGAACCGAGCGTGTATACATCCGGAAGCTGCGGGATCTCTGCTGTTTCATGCAGATCGCGCAGGGACAATTCTCTGCGTTGCGAATCCTGCATTGAATAGAAATCGGACGCTTTCCAAGTATGCGTCAGCCTGCCGTTTTCGAGGTAATGCACAGTATCGACGATGCCGTTGAGATACGCAAGCCGGTGTTCCGCAACGATGATGCTTTTGCCTGCCTGTTTCATCTTGCGCAGCATGCGCCGGACTGTCTGCATCGCGCCCGCATCCAGATTCGCGGACGGTTCGTCCAGCACGATGATATCGGTATCCGAGATGTAGGCGCTTGCAAATGCAATGATCTGCTGTTCGCCGCCGGACATCTCGAACAGGCTTTTGGACAGCAGTTTTTCGATGCCAAATTCCGCCGTGACCGCCTGTAACCGGCGGTTGATTTCCTTTACATCCATTCCTCTGTTTTCCAGCGGAAATGTGATCTCGCTCTCTGCATCTGTGTTGAAGAACTGCGTTTTCGGATTCTGAAAGACACTCGATACCATGCGCGATATCTCATAAATCTCCATATCTGCGAGATTTTTCCTATTGATCGAAACCTTGCCTTCCAGTTTTCCGGTGTAAAACGACGGGATCAGCCCGTTCATCATTTTGGTCAGCGTTGTTTTCCCGCAGCCGGATGAACCGCAGAGCAGAACGCATTCGCCGTCCTGCACCGTAAAATCTATATCCGTTACACCGGATTCCGCATTGTCATAGGAAAAGGTGACATGTTCAAATGTAATCATATTGCGCTCCGTTCATCCGCGAAAATAGGTGAAATAAAAACATCCTGCCGTCAGCGCGATCGCTGCGGTCATCATAAGATAATCAATCGCGCGCAGGCGGGTATACCGACGGCAGGTCGGTGTGACGGGTTCGTCAATACCTCGCGCGATCGCTGCCGCAGAAAGACCGTCCGCTGTCCGGATCATTGAGATGAACAGCGGAACAAGATAGCATTCAACGCGCAGCAGAATGCGCCTGACCGGATTCCGGATGCCGCCCGTCACGTTCCGGACTGCCATTGCATCGCGGATATGGTGCCATTCCTCGATCAGGGACGGGATATACCGGACGGCGACCGCCAGCGTGATGATGAGCTTTTTGGGTATATGCATTTTGGTGAATGTTGCCATCATCTGGCTGACCTCTGTTGTTTTGTAGATCAGGAACACGCAGAGCAGTACCGGAAAAAAACCGCGAATGTTGACGACCGGCATGGAAAGCAGCATCGAAACGGTGTCCGGTACGACCGGAAAAACCAGAAACTCAATTGCCACAAATCCGAAATACAACAGCAGCAGCCACAGATCATGCAGATTTTTCGTGCAGAGGATGAGCAGCAGCGACAGAATCAGCATCATGCCGATCTCGACGGCAACATTGTTGTTCAGGCTGACGCAGGTTGCGGTCAGCAGCATCACCAGCAGCTTTGTGCGGATGTCCAGTACCATTTATGCAAGCCCCACTTTTTTCAGATGCTTTTTCATGATGATCTTGCCGACCTGCATGCCGAGAAATGCAGTCAGCAGCGTCGCGGCAATCGCGACTGCCCAGAGCGGCTTGATCGCGTACATTCTGCGCATACCTTCCACAACGGAAGGATTGATGCCGTGTGCAAGTGCGTTGTCGCAGTAGTTATCCGTTGCCAGAAAATTCTCCGCAAAGCCGATCGTGGAATAGTTCATCGTGTAGACCAGTCCGCCGAGCGTGATGCGCTTGAGACTGCTGCGGTCTTTCGAGAGGATCCATTCTGTCAGGAATGCAAAGATTAAAATGCCCGTAATGCCGATCATGCCTTCGAGTAAGCCGCTTGTCAGGAAATAGACAGCGGGAACTATGCTGAATACGATCACGATGCCGCGCTTCGGTACCTTGACCAGCAGTATGAGGAACAGGATGCCGATGAAAAATGCAGTCAATGCGGGATAAAACAGTGCCGTTTTGCCTGACATATTTGCGATTGCCGAGATCATCATGCAGACGATGCTCAGCACACTGAAAATTGCACCGGTGATATAATCTCTGGTCGTCATTTTTGCAGATTCATGTTTCATGCTTGATTTCCTTTCTCAAAGCTTTCAAATCCAGCTTATCGTTGATTGTGCGCGGAAGTCGCTGCAGCGGCATGATTTCGGCGGGAATCATGTATGCAGGCAGCACGCTTTTCAAATGGGAACGGATTGCGTCAGCGGGAATGCTTTGTGCATCATCCGGCACATAAAACAGCGCAATTTTGTCCAGATCACGGAAATAGACCGCTTCTGCTTCTTTCAGCGAAAATGCACTGTTTGCTGCCTGTTCGATCTCCGGCAGCTCGATCCGGAATGACCGCAGCTTGATCTGCCGGTCATGTCTGCCAAGAAACTGGATCGAACCGTCTTCCAGCCACATGCCGATATCGCCGGTTCGGTAAATGCGTCCGTCTGAGAACGGATCCGGCAGAAAGCGCGATGCCTTCTGCTCCCCTGCCCCGATGTACCCTGCTGTTACGCCGTCCCCGCCGATCCAGATCTCGCCCGGTACATAAGTTCCGCAGAGCCGCTGTCCCCGCATAATATAGATTTTTGCGCATGCAATGGGCTTGCCGATGCAGGAACCTGCGCCCGATTGCGGGACTTTTGCTGCTGTGTTGTGATACGCAGCGCAAACGGTCGTTTCGGTCGGTCCGTAGGTGTTGTAGATCTGCATGCTGTTTTTCAAATTATCATAATATTGCGGTTTCAGCACATCGCCGCCGCTGATCGCGCAGGTCAGGCTGCTGTCCTGCAAATAGCGGTTCAGCTCATTCAGCATGAGCGGCGAGCAGCTGACGAGACTGACCTTTCTGCGTGTGAGTTCGCTGCATAGCGCCGGAAAATCCAGCACCATATTTTTGTCTGCAAGCAACAGTGTTCCGCCGACCGCCAAAGTCGGGAAAGTTTCCTCGATAAAAGTGTCGAAACCGTAGGTTGCCTGCTGCAATACCACGCTGTCCTTTGTCAGCCCGAACTCCTGCAAAAAGCTATACACATAGGCATTGACATTTTGCCGCAGCAGCCGGACGCTTTTCGGTACGCCGGTCGTTCCGGATGTGAACAGCACGCAGAGTTCATCTGCCGGATCATCTTCATATTCTGCTGATTCTGCCGGTGTATAAACCGCATAATCATCAGGGATCGCATTCATATCAAGTGCCGCAGTGAACGATTCATTTTCCGCAATATCAGCATATTTTTTCTGTACGATCCATGCATCCGGTCTGGTCAGCTCCAGCATTGCGCGGATCCTTGTTTCCGGCAGCTTCGGATCAACCGGAACATAGCTGATGCCGGCACGGATCATGGCGAGTAGCAAAACCGGCATATAGACGCATTTATCCGTCAGCAGTGCAATTCTGCGGTATTGCTGATCCCGCAGGGCTGACGCGATCTGTTCGACTGCCTGATACAGCGCACCGTAGGTTATGGAATCATTCTGATAGATGATTGCAGTCCGTGCAGCATGTTCCGCATCCCTATGCGAAAAGATCACATCGCCGAGATAATCCGGATACAATTCCGGCAGCGCGTGATTATATTGCTGCAAGATTCGTGTTATTTCATCGGCATCTTCCGGTTCTGCCGATTGCAGTTCCGCATCCGGATCTTTGCAGATCGCGCGCACATAATTAGCGATAACATGCAGCAGATGCTTTCTTTGAGCATTTGTGCCCTGCATATCTGCGATCAGCCGGTAATCTCTGCCATCCCCGCCGCAGAAAACTGTGTGCGGCGTGAAAAATTCCGGCAGACATGCCTGCACATCCGATTCGGTATAAACAAACTGCATATCGAGCACGGTTTCATTCAGAAGATCTGGCGCTTCTGACGCATACGGATAGAAATCGTTAGCAGCAGAGTATTGCAGCTGTTTTCCGACAGCAGTCAGATATTCAGAAAATGTTGCTGCGCCGACCGGAAACCGCACCGGAAATCCCGTTTCAAAGGATTCCGGTGCAGAAAAATACATTGCCGGTGCATCGCTGTCGGTCAGATAGCCGAGTGCGAGACCGAATGCGCAGAGGAACAGCAGCGATTCCGGTACATGCAGATTCCGGCAGACCGATTGGATCTGCGCGGATTCCGTTTCGGAAAACCGGTATTCCACACGCGGATCCTGCGTCTGATCCGGCATTGAAAACGGCGTATAACCGTTGTATTCTGTTCCGCGCAGTAGCTGTTCCCAGTATTCACGCATGGTCAGCTATTCTCCTTTCGAGTGCGGCGCACCAGTCGTCCGGATAGGGCATTGCAGCAATATCATACTGTGTCCACGGCACAGCCGCGCGTGCAGCGATCTGCTCTGCGATTTTCCGGATCATGTTGAGATCAGTTGACAGACGGAACAGGCAGGTGTCCGCATGCTCTGCTGCAAACGGCTGACCGGTTACATCGGAGATGATCTCGCAGATTTCCTGCACTGTGATCGCAGTTTTCTTTGTTTTCTTTGCATCTGCGAGCTTTTCCGCAATCATATTTTTCCATTCTGACAGATACGGTCGCCCCAGCAGATCGAACAGCCGCAGTTCCACGCCGTACTGCTTCTGCACTGCCGCACAGATCCGGACCGCTGTGATCGAATCACCGCCGAGTGCAAAATAATTTGCATCTGCGCCGATATCTTCTCGCCCGAAGATCTCGCGGAGCGTTTTGATCAGGAATGCGGTGATCTCGTCAATCTGCTCCGTTCTGTCTGCGGGACGCTGTGCTGCCTGTGCATTGCAGGACTCCTGATATACCGCACGGAGCGCGCGCTGATCCGGTTTGGCGTTTCTGGTCAGCGGGATTTTATCCACATGGATGTACACCTGCGGGAACTGGTACGGCGGGATGTGTTTGCGCAGAAATGCTTCGATCTGCTTTCGGTCTGCATCCGCTGTGACCACGTATGCAATGATGCGTTTTGTATCTGCGTCGAAATCCACGGCAGCATCCTGAATTGCGTCAAACTGTCGCAGCGCACTGCCGATACCGGTCAGACTGATCGTTTTGCCGTTCAGCTTGATCTGACTGTCAGACCGACCTGTGAGCAGCAGCTCGCCGTCTGCGCGCCGGATGCCGCGGTCGCCGGTGTTATAGATGCGTTTTCCGAAGTATTCTGTGAATTTCTTGCGATTGAGCGCCTCTGCGCCGGCGTATCCCGCGCTCAGGCTTCTGCCGCAGATATACATATTTCCTTCGCTGCCGAGCGGGCATTCCGTCATATTGTCGTCCAGCAGCAGGTATCCGGTTCCGGCAAACGGGATGCCGTAGGGGATCTCACCGGATGCAGCGTCCTGCGGCTCGATCCTGTGACTGATGTTCCAGACAGTTGTCTCCGACGGCCCGCCGACATTGAAGATCGTCACACCCGGATGCAGCTTCCAGAGTGTATGAACAAGACGCGGCGTGAGGAAATCGCCGCCGGAAATGATGATGCGAAGCGACTGGAAGTCTGTCAGATCAGCAGTCTGCAATGCCGTTGTACACATCTCATGAAACGCGGGCACAGAGTTCCAGACCGTTACATGATACTGCTTCATAAGGCTGATCCAGTGAGAGGGCTCTTTTGCAAGTTGACTGTCCGGAATGACTGTGCAGCCGCCGTAGACCAGCATAAAGAGATGATCGAAGATCGCCATATCATGCGCAAAATTGGTCACAGCGATGCTTGTATCCGCCCCGCTGACGCCGAGCCGCGATTCCGTCTGGCAGATGCAGTCATAGATACTGTATGCAAGCAGGATCGAGCTTTTCGGTGTTCCTGTCGTACCTGAAGTGTTAATGATGATGACCGGTTTGTCGGTTTCATCGTTGACTGCTGTCACTTCTTCCGTGCCGTTTTCAGCGATATAGGCAAGGAGATCATCCGCGAAAAATGTCCGGATTCCAGCCGCTTCCGCCGCAGCAGTTCCGTATGCACGGTCGGTGATGACAGCGGCAGAACCGCTTTGTTTCAGGCATGCTGCGGCACTGTCCGGCGGCAGTTCATATTCCAGCGGCATATAGACGACGCCGGACAGCACCGAAGCGGCAGCAAGTTCCGCCTGCAGCGGCTGCTTTGGGAGCTGAATCCCGATGACATCCCCCTCATGCAGACCGTTTTCTGAAAAGAATGCATGGATTCCGCCGATATCGCGCAGCAATTGACGGTAAGTGATCGTTCCGCCCGCAAATGCAATTGCGTTCCGGTCACCGCGCTGCCGGATCGTTTCAAGAAAGCGCTTCCGGAACTGTGTGTAATCCGGCGGATTGGTTTCCGCGGTATTCACGCGGTCAATTGCGGCGCGGTCTCTGTCAGTCAGCGCAAACCGCGCGGTCGAAACAAGCGGATGGGTTCCGTCTGCGATCGCACGGACAGTTCCCGCAAACATATCGAGAATGCCCTCTGCAATATAACGCTCCAGCGCATCCTTGACAAATGCGGTGCAGATATCCGCGCCGCCGCTGACCGGAACAATGCAGGTTTCGAGCACCAGCTGACTCGTATGCATGCGCACCGCTTCGATCGCGACATGTGCTGCCGTATCCGCTGCGCCGCTTAATGTTGAAGTGAATGAGACATTTGCAGGCAGTGTTTTGCCGGTTTTCTGCCGATGCAGCTGCAGGATCTCCATGCCTGACAGAAAGCTGTGACTGATCGCGCGGTTGACCTGATCTCGGCAAAGCCGGATTTCGTCCAGCAGACTCCCCTGCTCCCATTTCCGGTTCTCATACACGAAGAAATCCGAGCAGACACCGACGATATCATTGATGTTTTCGCATGGCACCGCACGGGCAGTCCGCGGGACGATCATGACAAAATCCTTCGTTTTCGAGTATCGCTCCAGCACCTTTGCATAGACCGTCAGGAGCAGCGCGGAAAGGGTGACATCGTGATCCTCTGCTATTTTGTTCAGCTGCGCAATTGTTTTGTCATCGAGCTTTCGGGTGATCTGTTCTGTTTCGGAAGTCAGGATCAGCTCCGGCTGCTTGCGGTATACGAATGCCGGTGCCTGCCACGAATCGGAAACGGTCTCCTGCCAGTAGGCGCGGTCATCGTCCAGAAAGCCCCATTCCCGCATATCTGCGATCGTTTTGAGATAATCCTGATAGCCGCATTGCAGCGGTTCCGGTTCATTGCCTGTGAGCAGCGCATCAAGATCCTTTCGGATGATCTCGTGACTGAACCCGTCGCAAAGCAGTTCGGATTCATGCATCAGCAGAATCTGCCGTTCGGACGAACGGATCACCGCACAGCGCACCAGCGGCGCACGGCTGACGTCAATTTCCTCGCGGAACATTTCTTCCCGGATTGTCTGCACATTTTGCGTGAGCTCCGCATCGTCACAGGAATAGACCGGAACAATCATTTCCAATTTTGCTGCAAAAGCCGGCTGCAGCTCTGTATCCCAGTATGTCCGGAAGATATCATGCCGGCGGAGCAGTTCCGTCAGGGCATGTTTGATCGTTTCCGGATCAGTAAGCGGAATCTGATACGTGCAGAGTACATGGGACTGATGCCCGCCGAGTGCGATCCCCTCGCCCATTCCGGCTGCATAAGATCGCTGCAAATCGGATTGCAGTACCCGTTCCCCGCCGTGCTCCGGATCTTCCACGCGGATCCGGAGCGTTTCAGTTTTGTTCAGCATAATTACCCTTTCTGCGCGAGCTTCCCGTTCACAAGCTCTGTGACCGAATGAACGGTGCTGTTCTGCAATTCTTCCATTGTCACGCGAATGCGGTATGTTTTCATGATCTCCATTTGCAGCTTCATTGCAGTGATCGAATCGCAGCCGATTTCTGCAAGCGGCTGATCGAACGGGATCTCCCCTTCCAGATTTTGAATCAATCCGGTCAGGATCTTTGCAATATCATTTTCATTGATCTTCATTACTGTATTCCTCCATATTTTTTTACAGTTTCCAGAAATTCATCGTGCAGCTGTGCCGTCAGCGCCGGATCAATCAGAGATTCCGGCACAACCGTATTCAGATACAGTCCGCCGTGATAGCCATAGATCTGCATATCGAGTGCAACACCGGGCGTCTGCGAGGTTAGGAACCGAAGCTGCGGCATGCTGTCGCCGAACCGTTCTGCCAGCAGATCTGTTTCCGGTGTCATGCTGAATACGATGTCGCCGCGGAATTGATCCGGCTGCGGGAACCGTCGCATCAATGCAAGAACGGACGCCGGCAAATTCTCTTTCTGTGCAGAGATCTGCCCGCTGATCTGGTCGTATAATGCCGCAAAGGACGCTGCATCCTGCGGCGGCTGTTCTCCGGCGAACCGGATGAACAGCAGTCTCGTGTAATCAAATACACAGCCGGACTCCCCTTCCGGACGCGGGAAAACAGGTGTTTTGTAGTAATTATGATGATTGCCGTGTGCGATCATACAGCAGGCAAAGCATGTGTTCAGAAATGCGAATGTATCATATCCGCGCGCATCAAGCGAGCGGCAAATCTTCCGCCAGCTCTCCGCATCAAGATCGTTCTCCTGTGCGTGATATCGCGCATTGCTGCAAGCCGCCGCATCGCTTTGCTCCGGCAAAACAGCCTGCGGCGGGTAATCCGTAATATCATCCTGCCAGTCTTTCGGCGTATCCGAATGCATTCCAAGCATTGACGCATCTGCATCCGCAGCGGGCATTGCAGTTCCGTTTTTCAGCGCGGTGTAGCATCTGCCGAGGTCATTCAGCAGAATATGAAAGCTTGGCACATCGCAGACTGTCAGGTCAACGTCAAATATCAGTACATGCGTATCCCGCAAACGGAACAGCAGCAGGCTCATGCTCTGCCCCTTGTCAATGCGCAGTTTTCTGTGCGAGATCTGCCCGCGATAATTCCGGATCTCCCGTTCGGCATCTGCATCCGGCAGACTGCTGAGATCAACAGTCAGAACCGTTTCTGCATCCTGATCGTTCCAGCGGATTGCCGTGCCGTCATTCTGAATCTGTACCTGCATATACGGATGCACAGCAAAAAGATTGCGCCATGCATCTTTCAGAATAGCTTCGTCCAGCGCATCAACGGAAAATTCCACATACGCATGGCATGAAACACCGTTCAGATTTCCCTGCTCATTGCGGGCGATCAGATAAGACATCGGAATCTCATGCAGCGGCATCGGCGTATCCTGTTTCAGAAGCTGCTGCGCATATTTTACCAGTTTGTCGCGGTCAAGCTTTTTGACCGTTGTGACGGGCCACTGGTGCATCGGGAATACATGATCCGGATAGAGCAGCGATGAAACACCGTTTTCCTTGAACAGCTTTTTGATATCCTGTGCTGTAACGGCAGGCTCTGCCTCAATCAGTGCGCAAATGCTGTTTCCGAGCAGCGGATCGGGCACACCGACGACTGCGCAGCGGATCATGGCAGGATGCTTCATCAGCTCGGATTCGACTTCCGAAGGCATGATCTTCTCGCCACAGCGGTTGATCTGTTCCCGCACACGGCCGAGAATCCGCAGATTGCCTTCAGGCGTGATCTGCGCCTTGTCGCCTGCGCGGTAGAATCCGTCCGCAGTGAAACGCGAGTCCTGTAAGTCCGGCCGTTCAAAATAGGCATGGATCGTATACGGTCCTTTGGTCAGCAGTTCACCTTCCTCGCCGAGCTCTGCAGTGGAATCGTCCGGTCGCACGATCTTGATGATATCATAATCACTGATCGCTCTGCCCTGATGATCGACAATGGATTCGGGCGGCGCGTCCGGATCGGTGGTGCAGTTCAGTCCCTCTGCGGTACCGAAGACCTGCACAAGCCGGCAGTCCAGTGTCCGCAGCACCCGTTTTGCCGTTTCCGGCAGCAGCATGCCGCCGCCCGACATGATGTATTTCAGCGAGGACAGATCCGAGAATGTGTCGATCTCCCGAAAATCGCAGATCAGCTCCAGCATTGTCGGGACAAGCGCCGTCAGTGTGACGTGCTCTGTCTCCGTCAGATAAAACATTTCCGCAGGTCCTGCGTTCGCGCAGGATACAAAGGTTCCGCCGCTGAGCAGCGAGCCGAGCAGACCGGGCGTTGCGAGCGTGAAATTATGCGCCATGGGGATCATCGCAAGATTGACCGAATTTTCATCCATTTTCATGCGGTTCACGGACATCCGGCTGTTATAGAGATAATCCGCATGTGTACGCGGGATCAGCTTCGGGACGCCGGTCGTTCCGCCGGACAGCAAAAACAGCGCAATGCCGCGCGGATCCGGCTTTACGGACGGCTTTTCCGCAATACCGGTATTCTTGCCGATCGCTTCGATGAGATCTGTTGTCCGGATCAGATGCGGAATGCTGCAGAAAACATATTCTTCGCGGTTGACATAGAATCCGTCTTCTGTTTTCTGTGCATGCTGCGAGGTAACATAGGCAGCGGGATGAATCTGCTCTGCGATCTTGCTGATCTCGGTGTAACCGAGCGCCGGCACTGCCATGACCGGAAAAATGCCGAGCCGCAGCAGACCGAATAACGCAATGACAAAAGCATTGCCGTTTTCGATTTGGAAAATGACCTTGTCTCCGGTTTTCAGACCGCGTTCCAGATAATATGCTGCTGCAAGATCCGCCAGACAGTCAAGCTCTGCGTAGGTATATGCCTGCCGCACACCGCCCGAATGCTCGACAATTGCAGTCTTGTCCGGACGAAGCGCCGCCTGTTCACGCAGCATTTCTCCGATCGTGATATCCCGCCAGCCCTCGCAGCAGGACGGGTCGCCGTTCCATGATTTTCTCTGAATAATACTCAATTGACTCATTATGTTATCCTTTTCTTTGGTTGATCGCAGCAGCGCAGGCATCCGGATGTTCGATGACAGCGAGATGTGATCCCGCGATCTGTACATGCTCTGTCTGACCGGTGCAGAAGCGCCGCCAGTCGTCGAGTGTTTCTTTTGTTACAAACGTATCGTGTTCGCCCGAGATCAGGCAAAGGTCACTCGGAATCCGGAATCCGAAATCTGTTTCCGCAGCATTTGCCGCATAGCGGTTCAGCAATTCCTGTTCACTGACGATCAGGCGCATGGTCTGTTCTGCCAGCCCGATCATATTGCCGAGCTCCGTATTTCCGGATTCTTCAATCTCCGCAAGAAACTGCAAAGAATCGACATGATGTGCTTTCAGATAGCTTTCACAGTAGCGGTCAGCCGCTGCCGACGCTTTTTCCGGTGTATCGAAAAAGACCGGCGGGAAATATCTGCCGAGCAGTTCTCGGATCTGCGCATGCTGTACCGGATCTGCAAACAGATCCTGTTCCGGCTGCATCCGGTCCGGCGGGACAGCCGAGCTCAGAAACAGTGTTTTCGGCATCGGAATCCCCTTGTCATGCAGGGTGCGGCAAAGCTCATAGGCGATCACCGCACCGGAGCAGAATGCCAGAATGCCGTATGCTTCGCCGTCATTCGCGATCTGACCGGAGAGATCTGCCGCGATCTGTGCGATGCTTTCCGGAACCGGTTCGCTGCTGCGCATGCCTCTGCCTGCGATTTCAAGCGGCATGATCCGGATATCGGGTTCCAGATGCGGTGTCATCATAAAGTATGCGGATGCAACGGATGCTCCGCCAGGGATGCAATATAGTTTCAAAATCATGCTCCTTTTCTGTTATCCGTCGAGATCGTCAAATGCTGACAGAATGCCGGATTTTGCAGATTGTTCCTGTTTGGAAGACGGTGCTTGATCCGCTCTGTTCTGCGGAATTTTTTGCTCCACCATTTCAATCAGTTCGCCGATATTTGCGCAGTCATACATGTCGGAAACATTGAGATCGACATGATACCGGCTGCTCAGTTTGGATTTGATGATCAGAACCGACAGCGAATCAACGCCGAGATCGAACATATCCTGATCCGGTGTGATCTCGCCCTCTGCATCGACCGTATCGCGGATCAGCGCAATCAGGCAGTCCTGCACCGATTCGGTTTCATCGGCATGCGCAGTGCCTGCCTGCTCCTGCATTTCCGTATCCGGCACGTTCATGTTCTGCGCAGTCTGCATGACAGCAGGCGACCACGGCTTTTCTGCGATGACAATGCCGATATCGGTTCGCTTGTCATTCCAGCCGCCGGTCATGATCTGCACATTGTCATAGCCCTGATCCGTCAGCGCATCCTGCCACTGCTCCGCATCCGGAAAGATGCCGCGCATCCTGCGTGTACGATCCGCATAATAGTTCCACCAGCCCGGCGCAAATCCGAAGATCATATTGACGGTCGGGTGAATGGAAAGCGTCTGTGCCATCATGAGCAGTCCGCCGCTGCGCAGGCATTTTTTCAGCTGCGCGAGTGATTCCGCGATGCTTTCCGTTGCCTGAATGACATTATATTCAATCACAACATCGAACGAATTTTCCGGAATCCCCTGCTCTGCCGGACTTTTCGAGATATCGAATGTATGGAAGCAGACGTTTTCATATCCGGCTTCCTGTGCGTGCATTTTGCCCTGCGCAACAAAGCTGCTGCCGATATCCGTGAAGTAATACGTGATATCACGATCCTTGAGAAGATCAAGGATCTTCCATGTCAGTTTTCCGGTTCCGGAGCCGGCTTCCAGAATATTGATGTGTCTGCAGGTATCACAGAGCTTTGTCAGCATTTTGCAGAGAATATCGGTATAGGTCGTATCTCCTTCGTATTCCGGTGTCTTTTTCCCGACTTCATAGAGCATGTCAAAGCTGCCGTTCGGATAGAGGATCTCGTTGCCCTTCTGTTCGCCGCGGAAAACCGCAATGTAGTTTTCAGCGCAGCGCCGGAACAGATCCAGATATGCAGAGAATGCGGGATATTTGGCTTTTGCAGCGGAAAAAGATCGTTCCGGTTCGGGCAGATCGCAGATCCGCTCTGAAATTGCTATGCTGTCATAGGTGCATGTAGCGTATCCGACGTCCGCAAGCAGAGATGCAAGATAATACAAAAATCCTTTGTATTCCGGCAGCATGCCAAGTGCTTCCGGCAAAGTATCCGCCTGATATGTCTGCGCATACCGGATGCCCGCATTCCGGAAGACCGCCGCGGCAGCATGAACGCAGAGATCGCGCATCGTATCTTCAAGCCCGTCATAATCGGAGAATCTGCCTGTTCGCTGTTCGCCGTCAAGCTGCTTTTCGATCTGTTTCCATGCTGCAAAATCCGGCTGATCGTCCAGCTTGTTGTAATATGCAAGGTCAAACGGATATGCAAATGCATCTGTGAGCTGCTGTTCCTGCGGACGATACAGCGTTTTGAAATCCAGATTCATGCCGCAGGAGTACAGATAGCCGATCGCATGCAAGTATTGCTCAGTTTCGTTATCCGCAGCGCTGCCGGTCAGCAGTCCGAATCCTTTTGAAAATGCCTGATTCAGTGCCTCGACCGGAAATGCCGCCGTACCGAGCAGCAGATATGCCGTGAAATCCTGTCTGTCCGTATGCGGCGCAGCGATATCGAATGCGGGAAGATCCGGTTCCGGCAGCGCAGGATCGGTTCGATCGCAGATCAGAGCAGATGCAGCCGCCGGAGAAAAATCCTGTTCAGCCGCGATCACCGCGCGCGGATATTGTCCGCCTGCAGAAGCGAGGTTCATCGGGATGCCGATTTGTTTCAGCGATTCCAGATAGGCAAACAGGAGCAGCTCTGTTCGTTCTGCATCTGTCAGATCATCCGGCAGCTGATACTGTGCCGCGACTGCCTGCAAAGCCGGATTCTGCTCCAGAATCGCAAGATAGTCTGACTTCTGCATCTCCGGCAGCTGACCGATCAGCATTTTGACGCCGAGTTTCAGCGTGTCCGGCATATTGTGATAGGTACCTGCAAGCAGCGCATGCGTATCCGTGCGGAAAATCACATAATCACTGTGCGGGAACATGAACCGGCAGACGCTTTGTGTGTATGCGGTCTGCGGCGTGAGTTGTTCCTGTGCATGCCGGATCGCTTTGCGGTATTGCTTGACGGTCTTTTCGGTCGCGCCGGAAAACGGCAGCAGACAGATCCGGTTTGCAGCATCCGGTTTTTTAACTGTATTTTCGTCATTTTCCAGCATCACATGGACATTGTTGCCGCCCATGCCGACAGAATTGACACCGAAGAAGAAATGCTGCATTTCATCCGGAATCTTCCTTCCCTCGGTGCAGGGAATCAGACCGCTGACGGATTCAAATTCTGTGTTGACTGCTTCGATGTTTCTGCTTGGGGCGATGTATCTGTGCGAAACACAGAGAACTGCCTTGATAAATGACGCGATGCCTGCCGCCGCATTCAGATGCCCGATGTTGCTTTTCACAGAGCCGATGACGGCAGGCGATGCCTTGCGGTTCGCGAAATACCGTCCCATTGCGCGGATCTCGACTGCGTCGCCGAGCGGTGTTCCGGTTCCGTGCGCTTCAATCGCGACAATGGAATCTGCATTTGCACCGGCTTGTTCTGCGGCAGCGGAGATCGCCTCAAATTCGCCTTCCACGCCGGATGCGGAGAATCCGACCTTACGGTTTCCGTCATTGTTGATCGCAGAGCCTGCAATGACAGCATAGATCCGGTCGCCGTCGCGCTTGGCGTCAGAAAGGCGCTTCAATACGACCGCACCGCAGCCGTTTCCGGGAACGAATCCGGTACCGTTCCGGTCAAATGCACGCAGATAGCCGTCCGCGGAAACGACATTTTCGATGCGCAGATAACCGGTATCATCCAGAAACAGGTTCACACCGCCTGCGAGCATCACATCTGCTTCGCCGAATTGCAGAATCCGGCTTGCCGTATGTACCGCGGTCAGTGAGCTTGCACATGTCGTATCGACCGTCATGCACGGACCGTTCAGATTGAACTGATATGCGATCCGCGTGACGAGTGCTTCTCCGCGGAATGCTTCCAGTAGCGAATCAGAACCGCTGTCCGCTGACGCATATTCGTCCGGTCCGGCGGCACAGACAATTCCGGTTTTCTGTGTCACATGAAACGGCTGTATGCCGGCGTCTTCCAGTGCATGATATGCCGTGAGCAGCATCACCCGTTCCTGCTGGGAAATGCGTGACGCCTCACTTTTGCTGATGCCGAACAGATGCCGGTCAAAATCATATGCACCGCGCACGGCGCCGAATGCCGCGATCCGGTCGGTGCCGTCCGCTGTTGTAATACTCCTGTCGCCGGAGATCAGATCCGCTCCGTTCCGGATGGATTCCCAGAAGCTTTCCGGTGTATCTGCGCCCGGAAATTTCAGAGCAATGCCGATCACGGCGATTTTATCTTCTCTATTCATCCTACCTGCGCTACTCCTTCACTTTCATGTCAGGGCAAGCTGAATCGCCTGAACAATGTCTCCGCGGCTTTCTCTGCCGCCTGATTGCAAAAATGACTGATTTCGCATGTATATACGCCGTTTACATGTTCGATCAGAATATCAAAATCTGCATGCTGTTTCTGTTTGACATATTGCGGTGCATGTACGGTCACGCCGTCCGGCATCTGTCTGTCTGCGCGTTCTGCTTCCAGAACGGTCAGCACGATATGATCCTGCAAGGCTGCGAGCTTATTTGATACGATGCGTTTCCGCATCATTTCGTCAAAGCAGATCGAATTGTGCGCATACGCAAACAGCAGCCGTTCCGAGATCCGGTCGGCAGTCTGCCGGAAATCTTCTCCGGATTTCGCAGTCATCGGGAGCACATGCTCATGGACATACATGCCGCATTTGTCGCTGTACTGCGGAACTGCAGCCGAAACAGCCGTGCCGATGCAGACGGTTTCTGTTTCCAGCGATTCGCAAAGACTGCGCAGTACAGCCGTAAAGATACCGCTGAACAGTGTCATGCCGTTTTGCTGCAACTGCCCGATGACTTCCGGCGGGATCTCGCAGCGTTCTGTGACATATGCAGCCTGTTCGCAGAGCGATTCCGTCTGAAACAGCGGGTTCTGCGCATAGAACTGCTTCCATGCTTCCACATCGTCGGGAACGGTATGGAATCCCGCACAAAACTGCGGAAATGCATTGTCTGCGGAAATTTCATGTGCGATCCCCTGCCTGCGGTCTGCATATGTACCCCAGATCTCCTGAAACAGAATATGCATGGTCTGCTCATCGGAAATCAGATGGTGCATCGCAATGATCAGCATCAGCCCGTCTGTATACGGCGCGATCACAAAGCGATACAGCTGACCGTTCTGCAATCCTGCAATTCGACGGATCTGATCCCGTGCATCTGCATCATCCGGAACTGCCGTTTCCGAAATAATCTCCGGCTGATATGCTTGCTTTTCCTGCTTAAATACGGGCAATCCTTTTTCTGTTGTTACCTGCAGCGAAAAGATTTTCTTTGCAGCGATCAGGTCGCAGAGGATTGTTTTCAGCAGTTCGCGGTCGGCATTTCCGGTGATCTGCTGTGTCATATAAATCGTGAATGTGTCGTCATCCGAAAATGTATCGTGCAGCCAGATGCCGGTTTGTGCACCGGTCAGCGTGAAGCTTTCTGTTTCTGCCGGCTGATCTGCCAGCTGCAAAGCGGGATCCGTTTGCTGAATATCCGCAGTCCAGCTGCGCAGAAACGGTTCCCGCAGCATTTTGTCAAGCGGGACGGCTGCGCCGTACTGCCGGTACAGAAACGCAGAGATCTGCGCTGCCTGAATCGAGTTGAATCCGTACACAAACATGTTTGTATCCGGATCGACCGGCTTGCCGATCAGCTGTTCCGCGTATGCGGTCAATGCCTGTAAAGCCTGTTCCATATCATGCTTCTCCTGCCTGCTGCTGATTGCGGAAATAGGCAGCGATCTGTCTGACGGTCGTATACTCCATGAGATCTGCGACGGAAATCTCCGCGCCGAACCGTTCCGTCAGCTCATATTTCAGCCGGTGCAGCAGCAGCGAATTGCCGCCGGCATCGAAAAACGGGGTATCATCCTGAAAATCGTCAAATTCCAGAACCGCTTTCCATGCGCTGCGCACGGTTTCTTCCGCAGATGCACCGGCGCTTTCCTGTTTTGCATGCGCGTCTGTTTCTGCCGAATCAGCCTGATCATTTGCACGCAGCAGATCGCAGATTCTTGCAGTTGGATTTTCCGAAACCTGTTTCAGAATCCCCTGATAACGCGCGGACTGCTCTGCGGAAACCGGCGTTTCATCCGCATGCGCTGCATGAAGCGTATCACCGGTCAGTACCAGCATGCGAGGCGCTTCCGGATTTGCCGGCAGCTGATCGGATACTGTAAACAGCATGTCGTCCGCCGTATCGACCGTTTCGGCAAACCGGAGATTCATGCGCAGCTGATTCAGATAATTCTGCACGGTCATTGCTGCATCCGACCGGATCCGGAGTCGTTTCAGGACACCGGATCCGTCGCCGAAGACGGATCTGACCGTAATGCTGTCGGTGTATTTTCCGTCCGTATCAGATGATTTGCGCTCTGTCAGCAGCACCGCAGCTAACACGAGCAGCTGTGCGGAAAGCGGATTGTTTTGCATTTGTTCCGGCATGCAAGTGCTGACCGGAATCGGGTTCCATGATATCATTCTGCCGTCACCCTTCCTTTCCGTTTGCTGTCAATGCGGGCAGCGATTTCCCGCAGATTACCGCAGGACAGAAATTCCACGATCGACAGTTCGCAGGCAAATTCTGTCTGGATCATTTGCAGCAGTTTCAGCATCATCAGCGAATCGCCGCCGATCAGGAAGAAATCGTCCTCAACACCGAATGCCTTGACGCCGGAAAGCTCGCTGTACAGCGCACAAAGCTTGCGTTCCGTATCTGTTTCCGGTTCCTTATGTGCCGCATTCTGCTGCTGCCGGATCTCCGGAAGCAAAGCGCGGTTGATTTTCTGATTGTTGCCGAGCGGGAGCGTTTCGAGCTGCACATAGAGATCCGGACGCATGTAGCTGACGAGATTTTCCGCAGCAAACTGTCTGATCTCCGAAAGTTCCGCATCGTTCAGAAATTCCTTCGTGTCGGGCTTATATGCCGTGATAATATGCTGCCCGTAGAACCCATCCGGACGCTCCGGCAATGTCAGAGCAGCCGCAAAATCTGCTTCCTGCAAGACGGTCAGCCATTTTGCCGGCGGGAGCAGCGCAGAGCCTTCCTCAACGCGGAAATCGTTGTAGGCAGAATAGCCTTCCAGCAGTTCCGCTGTGACCATATGGAAATAGGTATCCTGCGTGACTTCCTGCAACAGTAGCAGTCCGCCCGGTTTCAACAGTTTGCGGACATTCCGCAGTGTTGCATGCAGATCTTTGGTATCATGCAGCACATTTGCCGCCGCCACAATGTCAAAGGATTCGTATGCAAACCCCTGTGCCGCCGCATCCTGATCGAGATCGAGGATCGCTGTGCTGAAATGCGGCGCATCCGCGAATTTCTTTTCCGCATTGACACAGAAATAATTGGAGATATCAGTAAATACAAATTCAGATTCCGCATCCAGCGCATGTACCAGCGCATCAGTTGCACCGCCGGTTCCGCCGCCGACTTCCAGCACCCGCAGCGGTTTCTGTACGCGCGATGCAAACTGCCGGACGGTCTCACCGAGGAAGCTGTTCAGCACGCGGGAAGTATCATTTTCGCTGTATAGATTCTCTGCAACATCATAACTGCCGTCCTGAAACAGTGTTTCGACCGCCTTGACTGCGCCGGTGAGGATATCCGCTGTCTCGGTCATGCAGCGGATGTAGTAGTCAGCAGTCGCATGTCTGACGGTTGCATCCTGTTCCGCAAGTGTGCGGAATGTCTCATTGATCTGTCTGCAATATGCAGCGAATGCATCGGGATCGTTTCGGAGCCGGAGCGAATCTGTGTCAAATCCGGCATCTGTCCGGCTGATTTTCTGTTCCGCAGCCAGTGCGCGGAGCCAGCGTTCGATCAGCTTATTGTATACCGGCAGAATCTTCGCGCCGCTGCAGATTGCATCTGCATGCATTGTACCGTGGAGATGATTCCGGTCACAGAGCACGGAGAGCGTCTGCTCCATGCAGCTGAGCGCCAGTTTCAGCATTTCTGCGAATACTGCACTGCTTAACGCATCTGCTGCGGGCAGCTTTTGTTCTGCGCGGCTCCGGTCATCCGTCTGTGCTTCGGTACGGTCGAATAATGCAGGAAGATCTTCCTTTTCCGGCAGCAGATATGCGATCAGCTGTTCGGTACCGTTGATTTTCCGCACATCCGCAATCGCCTTTTGGATGCTGCCGTGCTGTTCGAGCACATGCTCGATCTGTCCGGTGTCAATGCGGTAGCCGTTCTTTTTCAGGGTGCTGTCGATTCTGCCGAGAATACGGATATAGCCTTCCTTTGTGAAAATGCCCTTGTCGCCGGTGCGGTAGATTCTGCCAAACAGCGGATGCATGACAAATGCTTTCGCTGTCTGTTCCTCGCGTTTTACATATTCATCCGCGACACCGATCCCGCCGATGCAGATCTCGCCCTGCACGCCGCGTTCGCACGGATTTCCGGCAGCATCAAGCACATAACAGGTCTGGTTGTGCATCGGATAGCCGTAAGGAATACTGGTCCATTCCGGCAAAACCTTACGGATCTCGTATCCGATCGACCAGATCGCGGCTTCTGTCGCACCGCCGAGGCTGTAAATCGTGATATCCGGATTGATCTTGCGAATCTTTTCGGGCAGAGACAGCGAAATCCAGTCGCCGCTCATCAGAACGGCACGGAGACTGTTCAGCGGATGCGCTGCGAACCCGATCGCGGCAAGCTCCATGAATGCCGGAACAGAGTTCCAGAGCGTGATCTGTTCCTGTGCCGCAAGCGTCGTGACAGCTTTCATGTCCTTCGGTTCTGCCGCAAGGACGACCGTTCCGCCCGCAAGCAGCATGCCGAAAATGTCGTATACAGAGAGGTCGAAGCCGAAAGATGACACACAGAGAATGCGGTCGTTTTCATTGACCGAAAACCGCTCGTTGATATCGTACAGCGTATTGACGACAGCTTTGTTGGAAATACGCACGCCTTTCGGAACACCTGTGCTGCCCGACGTGTAAATGATATAAGCGGTGTCATCCGGCGCAGCTTTTGTGCACGCCGGCATGGTATCTGCCGGATCCGGTTTTCCGGTGTTCTCATCGAGATAAACAGCGCAGCCCGATTCCGAAAGAATATAGCTGACAACATCGTCCGGCTGTCCCGGATTGACCGGAATATAACCGGCGCCGGTACGGATCACCGCGAGGATCCGTACAATTGTGTCAAGCGTCCGCGTTCCGAGAACTGCCGCGGTTTTGCCCGCACAGACGCCTTTTTTCATCAGATATGCAGCATAATCGCGGGAAAGGCGGTCTAGCTCTGCATAGGTCATATGCTGCGAGCCGTCTGTCAGTGCAATCCGGTCTGCATTGGCTGAAAGGCTCTGCTCCACGATCGCCTGAAGCGTTGTGTCCGGATAATCTGCGGATGTATCGTTATACTGCCGGATCGCATCCAGAAGCGCATCATCCGGCTGATAGATCGCATCCGGCAAAATGTTCTGCTCCGGATCCATACTGAACACGAGTTTCTGATAATCGCGGAACATTTTCTCTGCGACTTCCGGCTCAAACATTGCTTCGGAATAATCCACCGAAAGCATCAGCTGACCGTTCTGCTCGCCGAGCTGATTGTCAAAATACACCTGCGGCGTCTGGCTGAGCATGTATTCGATCTTGCCGAACCAGTCGGTCGTGTCGGATTCGCGCGCTTCGCCGAGCACGCTTGTGAACACGATCGGGAATGCGGCGGACTGTGTGCCGCGGACACGGTTCACCTCGCGCATGACTTCCATGCCGCCGAACGATGCATGCTTATACACCTGCATCATTTTCTTTTGCACGGAACGTATCTGCGTCAGAAAATCCTCTGCCGGATCGAGCTCGATCGGCAAAAGCAGCACTTCCGTGAAATCGCCGATGACATAATAATACCCTTTGAATCTGCCGCGGTTGGAAACCGGAAGATTCAGCGTAACAGCATTCTGCCCGCTCCATTTGCAGAGCATCTTTGCATAGCATGCCGCGAAAAATGCGGTCGGCAGAATATAGAGCCGGTTCAGTTCGTCACGGATCCGCTTCCAGCATGTCGGATCAAGCACCCTGTCCATGTGCCGGAACTTTTTGCCTTCGCCGTCCGTGCGGAACGGCAGGCTCGGAACCAGCGGCATTGTCTGTGCTTCTTTCTGCCAGTATTCCTTATCCTTGCGATAGCGCGCAGAATTTTTCTCGTCCCGCATTGTGTACACATAGTCCTTGAAATCTTTTTCCGGCTCTGTGCCTTCATAATCCGGATCTTCATAGAAATGCTTGATATCATGCGTCATGATCTCCCAGCCGACAGCGTCCGCAATGATCATGTCGAGACTGATGAAAATGTAGTTTTTGTCAGGCGTCAGTCTGACCACATGGAACCGGAACAGCGGCCATGTATCAACCGGAAGCACCTCATGGGACAGCGCTTCCCGCAGCTCGGCAAGCCGTTCTTTCTGTGTTGCTTCATCGAGTGCGCTGAGGTCTTCGTATTCCGGTTCATATTCACAGGGCAGCGGCAGAATGACCTGCTCTGTCCGGTTCCGGACGACCGCGCGAAGCATCGGATGCTTGGCGATCGTTTTGTTGAGCGCCTGCCGGAAACGGTCGAAATCCCAGCTGTTGCTGATTTCCATATAGATATGCGAGGAAACGTCACCGGACTGATAATTTCCGTCTCTGCCGACGACATATGCCCATTGCAGATCTGTCAGCGGAAATCCTTCCAGCTGTCCGATCGTTTCCGGATCAAATTGTGAGGTCGGCATGTGATTACTCCTTTTTCAGCTTCTGTTCGAGATACGCAGACATTTTGTTGACGGTCTCGTATTCATACACATCTTCGAGCGGAAGCTGGAATCCGAATTCATCGTTGATATCCTCAATGATCATCAGAAAAATGATCGAGTTTCCGCCGATCTCATAAAATTTGTCATCGCAGTCAAATTCGTCCAGATCCAGATTTCTGCGCCAGATCTCATATATCTTTTCTCTCATAAATAAGCTCCCTTACCTTCAAATCTTTATCTCTCGATACCGCCGCATAGATCTCCTTATAGGTTTTGATGAAGCGGTCGGCTTCTTCTTCTGTAATCAGCGCCGTATCGTATTCCACGGAACCGACAACGCCCTCATTTGCCCCAAGTACGATCATCGAAAGCGGCGTAAATGCGGCGCGTTCATTCATCATGAATCCGCTGATATTCATACCGTCGATGTCCATGCCGAACGCCTCAAAATTCTGATAGACCAGCAGAAAATCTGTCAGGTCGCGCAGGCTCGGCTTCTGCGCATCCAGCGATTCGCAGAGGTAGTCGCCGAGGCAGACGCTCTGATGTGACTGCGCACTGATCGCCTGATTCCGCGCCTGTTCCAGCAGTGTTTCGACTGTCATTTCGTCGTCGAGCGGCAGTCTGCTTGTGACATCATTCGCAATGAAACCGATTGTCTTTGCTGCGGCACGGTCCGCTCGGTTCGAGAGTACCGTGCTGATAATATGATCCTTTCTGCCGTAGAGCCGCGCGACGGTCAGATGGAAGATCATCAGCATGTACTGATATTCCGTCGCCTTGTAATCCTTGCAGAAGGCTCTTGCGCGGGCAGCAGCACCCTTTCCGACGATCATATATTTGACCGTGTGTACGCCTGCATCCGCAGTTTCTTTTGTGACGGGGAACAGCTTCGGGCTATTGCAGCCTGCAACGATCTGTTTCCAGTATGCAAGGTCGGCTTCCTGCTTTGCGAGTGATTTCTGATACAGCTCTGCAAACGGCAGAATACCCTCGATCTTTGCATCCGGATCCTTAAAATATTCGCACATTTCCTGCAAAAATACACCCGCAGACCAGCCGTCTACGCAAATGTGATTGAACCGCAGCATCATGTAGGCGAGTTCATCGGAAACACGGTACAGATACAATTTCAGCAGCGGCGTATGCTCCGGTTCAATCGGATCCATTGCTTCCTGTTTCAGGATCGTGCGGATCTCGTCCTCGATCGCATCGGACGGCTTGCCCCCTGCGAGTTCTTCGCTGAAATCCCGCCGTTCGATCGCGACCTGTGCCTGTCCGGACGGCGCAAAGTACGGTACGCCGTCTGCCGCTTCCACGACACTGCAAAGGATATCGTGATTTGCAGCAGCACGGATCGCCGCGCGTTCCAGTCTGTCCGGATCAATTTTACCGGTCAGGCGCAGCGGGAACGACAGATTCCACTGCGGGCTGGTCGGCTGATTTTTCTGCGAATAATAGACCAGCTTCTGCATGGTGTTCATCGGTATCATTGCCGGCATATTCGTTTCTGTATCTTGTTTCTCAGGCTGATCTTCCGGTTCGGCTGCTGCGGATTCGCCTGCTCCCATCGACTGCCGGATATAGGCAAGCTGACTGCCGAGCGTCGCATAGGTGTAGATATCCTCTGTGGTCAGGCGTACACCGCATGCCGATTCGATGTCCTCAAGCAGCATGCCGATGAGAATGGAGTCACCGCCGAGCTCAAAGAAATCATCCTCTGCGGAGATCGTTTCGTCGCAGCCCAGAATGTTCACCCAGATCGTGCGGAGTGCATCTTCTGTCAGTTCAACAGATTCCGCAGCCGGTTCTGCTGCGGGCGTTTCAGCCTGTGCATGTGCTGCAAGTTCGTTGACGACAAATGTGCCCCAGAGATGCGTTTTGTCAAAGCAGTATTCCGAAAGCGGAACCTTTCGATAACTGAAGCCCTGATAATATGCATCAAAGCAGAGATCTCTGCCGGTGTTATACACTTCCGTCAGGAGCACCTGCTCCGCATCCGGACTGTCTGCACGGAAGCTGCGAACCGAGCTGTTTTCCTGCGGATCATATGCCGGATCGGAAAGATTGATCGCAATGACCGGTTCTTTTTCCGCTAGCTGCCGCAGATTCTGCATCAATGCCGTGCGCTTTTTCTCATATTCCGATTCCGGCGCAAATGCAGCATGTTTCAGCGCTGCTTCTGCATCCGCCGCGCTGCCGTTTCCGTCCAGAATGTCCGCGATCGCCTTGCCGGTCTGATCTGCCAGAATATAATCTGCACGCAGACCGAGTGCCGCGAGCCGTTCTGCCTGCTTTGCTGCCTGCTGCGGGATCGGATGTGCAGCATCCCCCGCGATCAGATACGCGATTTTCGTCTGCTGCATGTCGCGCACATGCGAAATATAATCGAGCTTTTCCAGCAGTTCTGCCGCATTCCGGATGCGGATCATTCTGCGGAATTTGAAATCGTCCCGTCCGGTATTCAGCGTATACACAACATCATTGATGTTTCGCGGAAACGCTGTCAGATAGGCTTTCAGCAGCTTCAGATTGCTGTAAAATGCTTCTTCCGATTTTGCGCTGAATTTGACGATGCAGTTGTTTGCATCGCATACGGTTTCCGGCGCTGCATCCGGCTTCTGTGCCTGCGCGATCAGCATGTGTACATTGGTGCCGCTGAACGAAAACGCGTTCAGTCCGGCAAGACGCAGTCGGTCGCTCTGATATTTCCCGCCTTGCGCGGACGGTACCATACCCGCTCTGTCAAAGTCGATCAGCGGATTCGGCGTCCGGAAGTTCGCGAGCGGATACTGCCAGTCTGTTTCAAATTCAAGCAGCTTGCGGATGACACCCGCAACGCCTGCCGTATAGAGCGTATGTCCGAGATTTGCCTTGACAGTGCCGAGCATGATATCATGCGGCTTGACATTGAACGCTTCAAAGCTTTCTGTCATGCTTTCAATTTCGATCGGATCGCCGAGCTTTGTGCCGGTTCCGTGTGCTTCAATTTCCGTGATTTCCGCGGGATCAATGCCTGCGTGTTTCCATGCACCGGTGACAGCCTCTTTCTGACCGTCCACAGAGGGCGCAATGACACTGCTGGAACGTGCGCCGTCATTGTTGACATAGCTGCCGCAGATAATGCCGTAAATGTGGTCACGGTCGCGGACAGCATCCTCATAGCGTTTCAGCAGCACGAAACCGCAGCCTTCGCCGGAGTAAATGCCGTCTGCTTCGGCATCAAACGGACGGATCTGTTCGCCCTGTGCTTCGACGCCGAGCTTGAAATCATGCTCCTCATCCGGAATGTGCAGATAGACAGAAGTGCCGCCTGCGAGGAAATAATCTGCTTCATGCTGATTCAGCTTGGTGCAGGCTTCATGGATGCAGAGCAGCGAGGACGAGCAGCCGGTGTCAAGCAGCATGTTCGGGCCGTGCAGATCGAGATAATAGGAAATATAGCTTGCAGCCATGAATGCGTGACTGCCGAGAAAAGAGATCGTGCTGCGTTCGCGAATTTTATCTTCATAATTGTTATTGGAACAGGAGAGAATGACGCCGCAGTTTTCGCCTTTGAAACGCTCCAGTGCATAGCCGGCATTCAGGACGGCTTCGGCAGCGGTTTCAAGACTGATACGCTGCTCCGGACTCATCTGGACAGCTTCCTTTGTGCCGATATTCCAGAACTTGTTGTCAAAGCAGTCCACATTCTGCAGGATGCCGAGCTTTGCGTGCTTCAGGCTCGGATCCTGTCCCTGCAGCAGCAGCCGTTCGGCAGGCACATCTTTGACACACTGTTTTCCTTCTGCGAGAAAGCGATGCAGTGCAAGCAGCGTATCACTTTCCGGAAAACGCGCGCTGAGACCGATGATCGCGATTTTGTTTTGATTCATACAGCTTCCTTTCTGAGATTACTGGTTGAGAAATGCTGCGCGCTTGATCTTGTTGGATGATGTTTTCGGAAATTCTGTGTCACGCAGTTCGACGCGCTGGACATGCAGATAGACCGGATTTTTGCTGTTATAGTCAGCAACAGCCTTGCGGATCGTCTGCTCCTTTTCGGTTTCATTCAGATTGCCGGTCGTTTCAGGATTCGGATAAACCTGTGCAGTGATCGCATCCTGTTTCTGGTAGACAACGACCTCGCTGATATTCTCATTCTGCAGGAGCGCATGCTCGATTTTTTCGACAGAGACATTCTCGCCGTTGCTCAGCAGGATCATCAGCTTTTTTCTGCCCTTGAGATACAGATACCCGTCTGCATCAAATTCGGCAAGGTCACCTGTCGCGAACCAGCCGTCTGCATCCAGAACCTCTGCCGTGATCTCCGGCTCCTTATAATAGCCCATCATGATCATATCGCCGTGCAGCATCAGCTGACCGTCCGTGATCTTTGCGGTGAAGCCTTTCAGCAGCTTGCCGCAGCTGCCGGTTCTCGTTTCGCAGCCGTGCGATGTCGCGATGTTGCAGTGCGTTTCGGTCATGCCGTACTGCTCGACCATACGGATCCCGAACTCGCCCATTGCTTTTCTGGTCGTTTCGGAAAGCGGCGCAGCGCCGGTTGTGATCGTGCGGAACGGCTCGCCGATGACGAGATTCTTTGCTTCTTCCTTCGTCAGTGCCGGATTCTTTTTCATCTCGCTGCACATCTTCTTGTAGAGCAGTTCGGTGAACATCGGAACGAACGGCGCGCAGGTCGTTCCGAAATGCTTTCCGTCAGAGAAGATCGTCCTGACAGAGCGGACAATGCAGACGCAGGCGCCTGTGCAGAGCCCCCAGAGCATATCATCGGAAAGGCTTGCGATGTGATACATCGGCAGAGAGGAGAGGAATCTGTCATCCGGGCCGAAACCGGTGCGGATGCCGTTTGCGATCGCATTGTCGGCAAGTCCGCGCGAATGCATCATGACGCCCTTGCTCTTGCCGGATGTACCGGATGTGAACATAATCAGGCAGAGTGCGTGGTCATCCTTGATCTCCCACGGCTCATAGGTTTCGAGCGAAACAGAAGCGATCCCGCTTTCCATTTCGAGATACGTGTCAATGAAGTCTACTTTTTCGCGAATCTGATCGACGAGCGATGTCAGGCTGCTGTCGTAGATCACCGCAGTAACGTCTGCTTTTTCAAGCTGCTGCACGATATCCTGCTGCGGCAGACGAATGTCGATCGTGACCGCAACATTATTGCTCGCGGTCACAGCCTGAAATGTTACGGCAAACAGATATGTCGTCGGACCGAAAATCGCAATATGCTTTCCCTCGAATCCTTTTGCGCGAAGTCCCGCTGCAAAGCCGTAGATATCATGCCGGAACTGTGTGAATGTTTTGACTTCTTCGACATCATTTTTGAAATAACGGTAGGCAGGGCGGTCGCCGAAGCTTTCGGCAGCGTAGTCTACCAGATCGCGCAGATTTTTGACATTATCAAGATTGTTCATATATTTTTCCTTTCGTTTTTTTCGCAGTCCCCTGCACCGCAAATCGCGATGCAAGAGATGCGGAAGAATTTCAGATTTCAATGCGGGATGCGCTGACGCTTTCCTGCGGGCAGATGTAATCGGTCACGGCGCGGACAGAGGGATACCGGAACAGATCCATAATGCTCAGTTCGCTGCCGAATGCTTCATTGATCTTGGCGATCAGCTTGATGCTCTTGAGGGAATTGCCGCCGATGTTGAAGAAAGAATCGCGAATGCCGATCTGCTCTTTGCCGAGCACGTTCTGCCAGATCATCAGCATTTTTCCGACATTTGGATCACTGCTGTCCTCGGCATCCGCAGCGGATTCCTGTTCGATAAAGACCGGATGCATGCTTTCGGTTTCCTGCGTCACGGCGCGGAAGCTGCTGATCGACGGATGCAGATGATCGACGCCGATCACTGCGCGGGAAATGCCAGCGGCGAGCAGCTTTTCAAGGCTCTGCATACCCTTTTCCGGCGTAATCAGAATATAGCCGTTCTTCTCGGTAATGATGCGCTCGTCGCGGCTTTCGCTTTCGCTCATGCCGATGCCGTCCCACTTGCTCCACAGGTATGTGAACCGCAAATTGCCGTCCTGAACCGGAGCTCGGTCAAAGAGATAGCTGTTGATCGCGCTGTAACTGCCGTAGGTCTTGCCGCCGAAGATACCAGCCGCGCTGCCGAATGTGATCGCGCAGATGCCGCGTTTTCCGGTCAGGAACCGTTCGATGCCCTGTGCGGTGTGATCGCGGTCGAATACTGTTTTTGCATCATATTTTGCTTCCGGATGTGCCGCGAAATACGCAATGCGCTGATCGACCTGATAGACAGGCGGCTCGGCGTGTGTCGCGTCGAGAATCTCCGCAATCTGCGATTCTGTGTTGATTTTTTCGAGCGTATCCGTCAGGCGTGCGCTGTCAGATGCATCGCAGACCAGATACGAGACATCCGTATGTTTCGCCGCTGCGGCTGCGCGCAGGCGATCCATTTTCTTAGCCTTTTCCGGATCTTTTTCAAGTTCGGAGCGTCCGATCAGATACAGCTTTGCACGGTATTTTTCCAGCAGATATTTCGCTGCATGCGTACCGATGCCGCCGAGTCCGCCGAGGATCACAACGGTCATGCCGTCAGCGAAGGAAAATGCGCCGGCTTTCGCATCGGCTGTATCGACCGCTGCAACAGTGTCCACATAGCGTGCGCCGTTTTGATCGAACCGAACCGCCGTATAGCTGCCTGCCTTCATGAAGCGGTCATGCAGCTCCTGTTCTGCAAGTTTTTGCAGCTGTACATCCGGCAGCGCAGCATCCGGAATCAGTACCTTGACGCAAAGTCCGGCATGGTCACGCGGCAGCGATGTGCAGAATCCGGTGATGAATCCGAGATACGGATGATCCGCGCGGACTGTAACGGTGCAGCAGACCGTTTTTTCATCCGAAGCATGCGCAGCGCAGGCATTGTCTGTTTCGCGCATGAATGCGAGCAGCGATTCTGCATCCGTCACCGTATCCGCAGAGACCGCAAACGATTCCGGCACATCCTTTCCGCAAATCAGATTCTGCCGCACGGCAGTCACATCCGTAAACGTGAGCTTCGCAAGATTCTTATATGCGCTGTGCTGTTCCTTTTCGACCTGTTTTGCGTATTTTTTCAGCAGATTTTTCTTGTCGATCTTGCCGATCGAGGTGCGCGGGAAATCATTCACGCCGACGATCACATACAGATCCGGCTCAAACCCGAAGCGCTGCAGCAGCTTTGCAGAGATCTCGCGTTCCACATCGCCGCGGTCATACTGCTCCGCTTTGCTGTAAAAGATGCACACAGAGTCCTCGCCGCTTTCCTGATTCCGCACGGACATGCAGGCGCTGACGCCCGATTCCACGCCGTCCACAACAGCGATTTCCTTTTCAATATCCTGATTGCTGAAATTCACGCCGTTGACGACAATGATATCCTTGTTTCTGCCCGCGATGACGACTTCACCTTCGATCAGCAGTGCGCGGTCACCGGTATCGAACCAGCCGTCCTCGGTAAAGACCTTGCTGTTTTCGGTCGGATTGCGGAAGTAGCCCTTGTGAATCGTTCTGCCGCCGGCATACAGTTCGCCGATCTCGCCGCGCGGAACAATGTTCATGTTTTCATCGACAATCTTCATTTTCGTGCCCGGAACCGGAACGCCGACTGACACAGAATTGTTGTAGATGATCTGTCCGAAACGGTTCGAGAACAGAACGCCGGACGAGGTTTCGGTCATGCCCCAGCTCGGCATCATTGCAGAGTATGGCAGCCCTTTCGGCGCGAGCATGTTCAGGAACTGGTCGCAGGATGTAAATGTGATCGCCTCGCCGCCGTTGAGAATGAATTTGACGGTTGACAGATCAAGATCTGCATGTTCAATTTCCTCGCGCTCCTCATTGATCAGCCCGTATGCGAAATTCGGCGCCCAAGTGTTTGTGCATCTGAACTCGTCGAGCAGATAGAGCCAGTTGACAGGATGCTGCAGAATTTCGTTTGTTTCCACATGGATCTGCTTTGCAAACTGATAGGTGTCAAGCACATGGAACATGACGATTCCGCCGACATGCGTCAGCGGCATCCAGTTCAGTGAGATCTCATGGTCGTGGAAATGATTGAACGTGATCGTTGCCTGCGCACGGGAGAGAATATTGCGGTGCCGCAGCTCGACGCCCTTCGGAACGCCGGTGCTGCCGGATGTAAACAGCGTCAGAACTGTGTCTTCCGGATCAATCTCAACGGGTTCCATCTGTAAACCGCTCTCATAAAGCGACGCCTGATCAATCAGCCGGTCACGGATCGTGCCGTTCTGTGCCTGTTCCGTCTTCAGACCTTCAAGATATTCACCGTCTGCGATGATACCCGGTTCTCCGAGGATTTCGGAGATTTTCTGGATTCTGGAAACGATATTCGGGTACTGCCCGTAATTACTGGTCGCCGGAATATCAACCGGGATCGCAACCACGCCTGCAAGTACCGCGCCCCAGAATGTTTCAATGAATGCGCGGATATTATGCAGCTGGAACATGACAGACTGTCCCTTCCGGAATCCGAGCCGCTGCAAATTTGCCGCGACAACAGTTGCTTTCCGGTACAGTTCCTCGTAAGTGAATGTGTCCCGCTGATTGCCAAGCTGGATCGTAGTAATGGTCTCCTGCTTTTTGTCATCCGGAATCCGCATCAGGATCTCTGCGAGCGTATGGAACCGCAGCTCCGGAAGCGGTTCCCCTTCCAGATAGGAAATGCCCTCTGCTGCGTATGCATTGACCGGTTCATGTTCCGGCTCCTCTGCAGTGGATTCAGCATCTTCTTCGGTCTCATCCGGCGCAAAGCAAAAGCTCATATACGGATATCCCTTGCTGTTAGCATTCGCTAACTCATTTGCAGAAAGACGCACATGTCCCGTCAGATCCCAGAGTTTTTCTGTGTCAATTTCTCCGCAGTCATTGAGCGGAAGCGCCGCCAGACGGATGAACACGACCGGATCCAGTGTCAGCTTTCGGATCGCATCTGCGCAGCCTTGCTCATTCAGAGCGCCGTTTGCAGCATAACACACAAAGCAGGTCTCATAGCGATAGAGCACCTTGCAGGCATTGATCTCCGGAAAGTTATTTGCGATCTGTTCCGCAAGTGCGGGCAGCTCCGGCATGAAAACAGTCTCCGGAAAAGCAGCATCGCCCGAAAGCGCGTCAAGTCTTGTCTGCATCAGCCGGAAGATCGCCTGTTCCGCATCTTCGGAAAGCCGTGCCGTTCTGTATCCGAGGTCGATTTCGTAGCTGTCTGCATGCTCTTTGATCGTGCACATCTGGTCAAACTGCAGATCGTCGTCAACGCCGCCCATATCCAGTGTCAGCCCGACAGTTTCCGCAGTATCGCTGCCGCCGCCGAGCAAATGGTCGGAGTGCATCGAAAAAATTGTCTGGAACACCGGATTCTGTCCCTCTTTGCGCGGAACCTCTGCCAGCTCCACGATCTCATCAAACGGAATGCCGCCGCGGTCAATCGCTTCTGCGACGCGCTTGTTGACATACACGGCAAAATCGTCAAAGCTTTGTGCAGGATCGCATTCCAGACGGACGGGTACGCTGTTTGAGAAGAATCCGACAATTTCATAGAACCGCTCGTCCGGACGGTTCAGCACCGGCATGCCGATCACGATATCCCGCTGTCCGCATAGATGTGAGATCGCTTCTGCATATACTGCCATGAAAAAGCTGAAAACGGTAATGCGCTTTGCACGGCAGTATTTCGCGATCGCATCTTTCCGGATCGCATCGGATGCGAGAAATGTACCGGCAGTTTCCGGCTCAATTGCGGTATATCCGGTGTACGGCAGCTCCAGCTGCATATCAGCATCATGCAGCAGTTCCTTCCAGAATGCTTTGTCGGATTCCGCTTTTCGCTGACTGTCTGCATCGCAGAGATGCTTAACATAATCGACATAGGTGCGGGCACCGTCTGCCGGCAGCGGATCTGCATCCGGTGACTGCATCAGCTTTTGCACGGCTGCGGCATAATCGTTGAACATGATCTGGATCGAATAGCCGTCCGTAAACATATGATGCACACAGAAATACACCGTATATCCTGTTTCCGCCTTCACGATCCGGATCCGGCAGGGATATTCGTTTTCGAGGTCAAACGGCGCATAGAGCGCATCATCCGCCTGATCCGTACATTTGATATCCGGCGTATCTTCGTCGGATTCATACTGGTAGACATCGCCGTCCAGTGAAATGATCTTTGTCCGCAGCGCACCGTGCTTCCGGAACAGTGCTGCGGCTGCTTTCATCAACACATCCTGTGAAACTGCATCGGATGCGCAGTGAAAATTGAATGTGACATTGTACATCGGATTGCTGCGGTCAAGCAGATAGAGATACCACATGCGGTTCTGTTCCGGCGAGAGCGGATAGATGCCGTATCGTGCGCTGTCTTCTGCTAGGTTCTGCTTGAGTCTGCGTTTGTGCGCATCATCAAGCTTCCGGTATTTTTCCTGAAACTGATTCATACGACTTCTCCTTTGTGTTGTGCATGCGGTTATGCGCCGGCACGAACCGCTGCAAGGGTTTCGGTCATCACACCGGTGATCTGCCTGCCGAGATTCCGGACATAGAAATGATTGCCGGACATGTAGGTCATGTGAAATTCATCGGTGTAATGCTCAAGCTTTTCTGTTTTGGTATATGGAATCAGCGTATCGTCCTTGCTTGCGAAAGCATAGATCGGGCAGCCGATATTCCCCTTGTGACAGTAATAATCCTCGACCAGATGATAGTCGTTCTTGATGATCGGGAAATACACGCGGCGAAATTCGGAATTGTCCACGAGCTCCCGCACCGCGCCCTGTGTTGCGAGCAGATAATCCCGCAGTGTCTCGTCGTCCATTTTCTCGACACGCGGCATATGCTCCGGATCAAGTGTCGTCGCGGACATAAACAGTGTTTTCGGCCAAATGCCTTTTTCCTTATGGATCAGATGTGCCAGTTCAAAGGCAAGGATACCTCCCATGCTGTGCCCGAAGATCGAGAAATCCTCTGTGAGCTTGGGTTCGATTTCCTGATAAATGGTTTGTACCAGCGTATCGCAGTCGGAGATCAGCTCCTCTCCGATCCGCATTTCCCGTCCGGGCAGCTGCACCGGCACGATTTCCGCCTGATCACCCATGTACTTCTGCCACATTGCATAAATGGATGCGCCTGCACCTGCATACGGCAGACAAAAAATTCGATGCATACAGGATTCTCCTTTCATTTCATTTTTACGCCGGAACAGCACGGTATCCCGCATTGCTGTTCCGGCATATTCATTCTTATGCAAGCTTCCAGTTTCCTGCTGTCTGCTGATTGTTCCACAGTGCAGCATATTTTTTGCCGTTCTTGAGCAGTTCTTCATGCGTACCTTGCTCCAGAATTTTCCCGTCCTCAAGCACCAGAATTGCATCCGCATTCATGACTGACTGCAGTCTGTGCGCGATGACCAGAACCGTTTTGTTTTTCACGAGCTCGTCAATTGCCTTCTGGATCAGCACTTCATTTTCCGGATCAAGGCTCGCCGTTGCCTCATCAAGGAAGACGATCGGCGCATCGGAAAGGATCGCGCGTGCAATGGATACGCGCTGCTTTTCGCCGCCGGAGAGCGTGGAACCGCCCTCGCCGACCATTGTATCATAGCCGTCCGGCAGAGTCATGATAAAATCGTGGCAGGCAGCAGCCTTCGCAGCCGCAACGACTTCTTCATGCATGGCATTTGGCTTGCCAAGGCGTATATTGCCCTCGATCGTATCCTGAAACAGATAGACTTCCTGAAACACCATACTGATCTTGGAGAGCAGATGCTCCTGCGTCATGCTTGTGATCGGCACGCCGCCGATCGAGATCTGACCGGAGCTGACGTCCCAGAATCGTGCCAGCAGGCGGGTAATCGTCGTTTTGCCGGAGCCGGATGCACCGACCAGCGCCACAAAGCTTTTTTCCGGAATCTCAAACGATACGCCTTTCAGCACTTCTTCATTGCCGTCATAGCTGAAATGCACATCGTGGAACGAGATCTCGCTGTCTGCGGTAGTGCGTGCAGGCGACTGCACCGGCAGCGGTGCTTCTTCTTTCAGGTCGATCAGCTTTTTGACGCACTGATTGGTACGCGCCATGCTGATGATGAACACAAACATTTGCAGGATCGGTTCATAGACCTGCAGTGCCGCGAGCAGGCACATGATGTAGAAGAACGGCGTGATCTCACCCTTTGCGAGCAGCCAGCCGCCGACGCCCATGACAATGCTGATGCCGAGGAACAGGATCGCTCTGCCGTACATGGAAACGGCACCGCCGGCTTTCTCCTGCCGCTTGGAATCGTCGCGCAGTTTAGCAAAGTTATCACGCAGCGCACTGAATGCATTACCGGCACGGTCATAGGCTTGCAGCGTGGAGATACCGCCGGTGTATTCGAGCACGGTGGATGCGGTGTCCTGCTGGATCTTGAGCAGATCGCCGCTCGAAACGGTCAGCTGCTTATAGCTGATAATCGCAAACGGGATCGCCAGCGGAATCACAATAAACATCGCAAGCGTCATTTTAACGTTAAAGATCGACATGACGATCAGCGCAGCAAGCAAACGCAGACCGATCACCGTGATATTGGAGACCATAGACGAGGACAGGTTTTCGATCTCCTCATAGTCGCGGACAAGCAGCGTCGAGATGCTGCCGGCATCATGCGTTGCATAAAAGCCCATCGGCAGTGCTTTCAGCTTATCGCCGAAGCGGATCTTTTCGTTCTGCTGTGCTTCGGAATGACCGACGCAGATATCGAGATAGGTTTTCCGTCTGACCAGTGCATAAAGCAGTGTCTGGACAAGCAGGATTCCCACGAGGATCCAGAGCGGTTTCTGCTCATAAACTGCCGTATCTGTCATAATCGGTGCGAGCAGCAGATAAATCGCTACCATCATCACGCCGGACGGGATCGAAGCGACAAAGCTGTCGATAAACAGCCAGATGATAAAGCGGATGTATTTTGCTTTGTCGCCGTATGTCACAATATCGAACCATTTGCTGAATCTGTTCTTGAAGCTTTCTTTCATTACTGTTCCCTCGCTCTCATCGTCCAGCCGTCGCGCCGCTCGTTTGCCGTAACCATATTCCGGTAGAGTTCGCAGGATTCAAGCAGCTCTGCATGTTTGCCGGATCCGACCAGACGGCTGTCGTTCATCACAAGAATGTTATCGGCATTTTCAATGCTCTTGAGTCTGTGCGCGATCATGATAACAGTCTTGCCCTTGGAAAGCTTCGAGAATGCATCCTGAATCTTGGATTCGTTCTCTGCATCCGCATATGCAGTTGCTTCGTCCATGACGACGATCGGTGCATTTTTCAGCATCGCGCGCGCAATTGCAATGCGCTGTTTTTCACCGCCGGAAAGACCGAGCTCATCGCCGACAACAGTCTGATAGCCGTTCGGCAGGCTTTCGATCGTTTCCGCAATATTTGCGGCTTCCGCTGCCGCTTTTACTTCCTCAAATGTTGCAGATTCATTGCCCATGCGGATATTGTTCTCAATCGTATCATGGAAGATGAACGAATCCTGAAAAACATAGGAGACATGGTTGACCAGTTCACTCCAAGTGAGCTCCTTGATGTTGATGCCGCCGATGCGGATCTCGCCGCTGTTGATATCGTAGAAGTGCAGAAGCAGCTGCGCAGCAGTCGATTTGCCGCCGCCGGACGGTCCGACCAGCGCATTGCAGCTTCCGGCAGGCAGATGAAAGCTGACATCATTGAGCGCATTTGTCGTGCTGCCGTCATATGCAAATGTTACATGATCGAAGGTGATGTCGAAGTCATTGAGCTTTTTGCCGTTTCCGGTGACTTCGATTTCCTTTTCCGCGAGCAGCGCGTCGATCCGCTCCAGACCGACATTGATCTTTGTGCTGTCAACAGAGACATTCATCATGTTTTCGAGCGGCTCTTTCAGACCGGCACAGACGATCAGGAACAGCAGGATTTTCGGGATGACAGCGCCGTAAGATGCACTGTGATTCAGCATGATGATCGAAGCGGGCAGCAGGAACAGGATCTGTGCGCCGAATGCCGCGTAGTAGAATCCCATACCGGTCGCATGATAATACGCAGTCGAACGCACCTCGGATGTGAAGTGCCTGATATCATCTGCAAAGCGTCTGAACGCGTCCTTTGTGCCGCCGAAGATCTTGATGACCGACATACCGTGAATGTACTCGACGATCGTACCTTCCATTTTGATTTTCGCGTCCGCCATATCCTTCTGATGCTTCGCACCGTCCGGCTTTTTCAGGCTGATACCAAGAATCAGGATCGAAATTACGATCGGGATCAATGCAACGAGCGTCAGCTTCCAGTCAACGATGAACAGCACGATCAGCGTGAACAGCGGAGTCGCGATTGCAGCAGCGACCTCGCACATACTATGTGCAACAAATATCTCGATCTGCTCAACATCTTCCAGCAGCAGCTTTTTCATGCCGCCCTGCGTGTGCGAAGCGTAATATCCGGGAGAAATGCGTCCCATTTTCTCCATGAGCTGCATGCGCACTTCATAGAGAATATCGAACGCAGCACCGTGCGCGATCATTGCAGAGGAATATGCCGAGATACCGTAGAGGATCGCACTTGCCGCCGTGATAATCACGAGCGTCCGAATGGACTCGAATGTAAATGGTGTTCCGGATACGTAATTCTGAATCATGATGCGTAGTATGCTGTAAATGGTGAAATAGGGCATGATCTTAAAGGCGCTGGAGAGCACGGAGAGGATGCACGCAGCAGTCATGCCGGCTTTTTTGGTTCCGGCAAGCTCCAGCAGTCTCGCAACGCCTTTCTTTTGTGCTTTTTCAGTATCCTGCTTGTTCATAGTTTACTCCCTTTCGGTTTAGAGTGGCATGCGAAAACAACCTGCTTTGAGGGATACGGAAATATTGGATTCTGCATATATTAGCATATGCTAACTCAAAGCCTGACAAAGATCCGAAATCTGAATACGTCTGCATCCGATTCCGGATCCTGTGTTAGCAACAGCTAACCATTCTGCAAAAAGAAACCCCCAAAGCATTCGCTTTAGAAGTATATTTCACGCTCTCTATTTCTGATTCATCAGAGGGAATCCGATCGCTTTCTAATGTAAAGTGCATGTTCATGTGAACGGAATACGCTCCGAAAAGTCAGTAAAACAGTCGTTTTCCGGAAAGTTGTTTTCACGGATTTCATACCAAACTGTATTATAGCACAGCAAAAACTGTTTGTCAAGGATTTCTGTGAAGAATCTTTTTTTAATTATATTGCTGCTGTCTGAACAGATTGTTTCCGGATAAACATTTCAATCGAAGCTTCTGATTTTTCGACCGTTAGGACAATTTGCGTTTCCGGTGATTCTTTTTTGCGTAAAAGAATCCGGCTGCCGGTTCAGCAGATACATGACTGACCAATATGCCAGCCCGCCTGTGACCGCAGCGACCGGCAAAAGCGTGACGCCCTGTGCCAGATGCCGTACCGCATACATCGCAAGCATTCCGCAAAGAAATGCCGCTGCCGGAGCGCCGAGAATCCGCTTCCAGACGGGTTTCAGCTCTGTAACGCGCAGCACAAAATACAGCCGGACGGCATTTCCGGTCAGATTGCAAGCCATATAGGACAGCACAATGCCGTAGAACCCGAACAGCGGCACGCAGATCAGCAGAACGGAGATGCGCACGGTATATTCCGCGAGATAATTGAGCGACGAAAAATTCTGTTTTCCGAGCCCGCGCAGGATCCCTTCCAGCACGATTTCGAGATAGATGAACGGTACGACCGGTGCCATTTTGCAGAGGATCTGTCCGGTAAAGCTGTTACCGCCGAGCAGCATGCCGATCTGTGTTCCGAACTGTCCGATCAGCAGCACGATAAACAGCGCATAGGACACTGTCTGTTCCAGAATTTTTTCAGTCTGCATCCGGATCTCGTCGAAGCGGTTTTCGGTACGGGCGCGCGACAGCGACGGCACAAGCAATGCCGACAGACAGCACTGCACGACAGACGGAAAGAACAGCGTCGGAATGATGATCGCTTCAAATTCGCCGAACTGTGAAAGCGCTTCTTCCGTGCTGCTGCCGTATTGCAGCAATGTCAGCGGCACAAGCGCATCGTTTGTGCTGCTCAGAATCGCGACAAGACAGGCATTCCCAATCATTGGCAGAATCAAAATCAGCAGCCGCCGAAAGGAACAGCTGCATACCGGATGCTCACAGATATGCGGGATCCTGACCGCAGCAAGAAACAGCACCGCGCTCCCCTGCCCCGCAAACATCGAAACCGCAAACGCCCCGAACACAGACATTTTGTTTTGCGGCAGCAGGAATACTGCGCAAAATGCAAGAACCCCTGATTTCACGACAAATTCAATATATTCTGCGATTGCCGGCGGGATCACACGCTGATAGGCATAGCATCTGCCTTTCAGACATGCTAGTACCGCCGCGACAGGCAATGACAGACAGAGCATCCGGACGGTTCCGACACTGCATGTATCCGGCAGAAACCGCTGTACGATCAGCGGCGCAAGCAAAAATATCACGGCAGAAACCGCAATGCTCAATACCATGCAAAATCGCAGCACATACCTGAAAATCCGTTTCGGATTGCCACCGCAGCCGATCTCCTCGGACAGAAACCGACTGACTGCAAGGAATCCGCTTCCCCCGCTGATGACCGCGGCAAGACTGTAAAACGATCCGGTCAGTGTGATCGCGCCGACATTGGCTGCGCCGAGCCTTCTGGTCAAAAACACATTGAACAGCAGTCCGAGCCCCTGCAAGCCGACTGAAAACAGGCTCAGCAGCAGCGCTTCGGACATCATCCGATCCATTCGATTCCGTTTTGTCATCGGTTCACCCCCATGCAATATATGACAAAACGGCACAAAAAAGAATCCCGCCGGAAAACCGACGGGATTTCGGATTATGTAGAGAAGACTGCGGTGAATGTCACAAGTTGATTTTCGCTGGTGACACTGATCTTTCCGCCCATTTCTGTCACGATGCTCTTTGCGATGCTCAGTCCCAGACCGGAACCGCTCGGACTGCCTTCCGTATCGACACGGTAGAAGCGGTCGAACAGATGTGAAAGCTGTTCCGGCGGAATATCTTTTGCGGTATTGGAAACCGCAAGCCGGATCTTGCCCTGTGCATCCTTGGAGAGCGATACGGTGATCTGTGCTTTCGGAACGGAGTGCAGCACAGCATTGTCAAGCAGAATCGAGAGCAGCTGCTTTACATTGTCTTCCTCAGCCCGCAGCGTCACCTTGCGCTGAATGAATGTGTTCATCGTCTTGCCGTTTTCGTAGATGATCGGCTCGAAGATCAGGCAGATATTGGAGACAGTTTCGCTGAGCGGAAGCAGTTTGCAGTCGTTTTTGATGCTGCCGCCCTGATCCATCCGCGCGACGGAAAGCAGATTGGTGATAAGCTTGGACATACGCATGGTCTCGGACTGGATATAGTTCAGCCACTTGCTCTGACCGGAAACGGATCCGGCAGGATTGGAAAGAATGACTTCCGTATTCGCCGAAATGACTGCGAGCGGCGTTTTCAGCTCATGGGACGCATCCGCAACAAACTGCTTCTGCTTTTCCCATGCCAGTGCGACCGGTGTGACCGTCCAGTTTGCCAGCATCCAGCTGATGCCGAACATGACAAGCAGACCGAATACGGTGATCAGCAGGAAGATGAATACCAGCTTGCTGATGGTTGAGCGCTCCAGTGTGCGGTCGAGCAGGATCAGGCTGTACGTGCCGTACTGATCCGGACGGAACATATAGCGGTAATGGTCGTTATTGATATGCATTTTGCCGACGGAATTGCCGTTCTGTTTGAAGAACTCGATCGCGCGGCTGACCGCATCAAAGCTGGTCTGCTCATCCATGCTGTAATCGCTGCCGGCATAGGATGCGATATTGCCGTTTTCGTCGATCTGTGCGATCAGACCGTTCGGGATATATTTGCCTTCTTCGATCGGCAGGACAGGAGCAGCAGTCGTTTCTGTTTCCTGCTCCTCGTATTCTGTCTCCGGTGCAGCCGTTTCAGGCTCGTAAGCCTGCGGCGTTTCGATCTGTGCCTGTGCAGGCTCCGGAAGGCTGTCCGGTGTATTCAGCTGCGTGTCGGATTCCGGCTGTGTAACGGTTTCTGTCTGCTCGGCCGGAATCGTTTTGGTCTGCGGTGCTTTCTTTACAGGATCCTTCACGGGTTCCGTGGTAGAGAAAAACGAATTGGGCTTCTGATCGCGGGGAGTGGTTACAGCAGGCTGCTTGGCGTCATGCTGCCCGTGAGACTGCGGCGCTGTATGCTTCGGCTCCTGCGGCGGCTGATTATCCGGTGAGTTCGGCTTGCGTTCCTCATCCGGCTTCGGCGGCTGCGGATCGGCAGGCTGCGGTTCCGTCTGCTCCTCATGCTGTTCCGGCGGCTGCCACCAGTTCCATTGCTGATCGCCGCCCCACTGGTACGGATTTTCTCCGTTGTTCCAGTCGTTTCCTTCGTTCGGCTGATTCGGTGTGTACATCCACGGATTTGCCCACGGATTGGTCCACGGGTTTGCCCACGGATTCGCCCAGGGGTTTGCCCATGGGTTCGACCACGGGTTCGACCATTGACTGCCGTCCTGATTCTCCCACGGGTTTGTCCATTGCTTATCAGACGAATGATCGCCGGAATCGCCCCAGTTGTATCCCCACGGATATTGCCAGTTCGGATCATAGTACGGCATGGTGCCGTTCTGCTCATCCGCCAGAAGCATGAGCTGCGGCTGATCGTCTGCACTGCTGAATGCAGTCGGAGCCGGATTCATCGGCTTCGGCGGCGCAGGCATGTTCGCGTTTTCGAGCAGGTTCTGCATCACCTTATACGAGGCATTGACCTCGGAATGATACAGGATTCCGAACAGTACACCGAGAGAAATCAGCAGAGTCCCGCTCAGCAGCGCCATGTTGGTGATCAAATAGCGCCGTCTCAGTTTTTTGATCAAGGCAGCCACCCCCTTTCATCGGTTGACCGGTCTGCGTGCTTATTCCTTTTCTTCAAGACAATAGCCGACACCGCGCACGGTTTTGATCGCGACTTTGGATTTCATGTGCGCGAGCTTTTTCCGCAGGAAGCTGACATAGACCTCAACATTGTTGTTTTCCGCATCGGATTCATAGCCCCAGATCTTGACGATCAGCGTTTCCTTGGAGAGGATCCGGCTGCCGTTTTTCAGGAACAGCTCCATCATGGAAAACTCCTTGAGTCCGAGCTTGAACGAGCTTTTTCCGCAGAACAGCTCATATGTAGACAGGTTCAGTGTCAGATCGCTCCATGTCAGCACATTTTCAAAGATGACATTTGCATTTCTGCGGTAGAGCGAACGGATGCGCGCGAGCAGCTCATCGGATGAAAACGGCTTTGTCATGTAATCATCCGCGCCGACATCGAGTCCGGCGACCTTATCTTTAATCGTATCCTTGGCGGTCAGCAGCAGAACGGGCGTTGTCAGCTTGTTGCGACGGATCTCGCGCAGGACTTCGATCCCGTTCATGCGCGGGAGCATGACGTCAAGCACGATGATATCATAGATGCCGGAAAGCGCGTTATCCAGTCCGCTTTCTCCGTCATAGCATGCATCGGCGATATATTTGTTTTTGTGGAAAATCTGGACGAGTGCGTCTGCCATACCGACTTCGTCCTCGACTAAGAGAATCCGCATAATTTCACCTTCCCATAGTTTCCCTTATACATATATTATACAGGATATTGCGAAAAATAGCAAGAGGTATTCGGAAATTTTGTGCACAAATTCACGTTGTCGCGCATAAGATATAGTAATATTTCAGAAAGAGGTGGCAGATATGCCGATTATTTTCCTGAGTCCGTCCACGCAGGAGTGGAATCCGTATGTTTCCGAGGGCAACAATGAGGAGCTGGTGATGAACCGCCTTGCGAATGCGATGGAGCCGTATCTGCGGGCATGCGGCATCCGGTTTGTCCGGAACGATCCGGAGCGGAATGCTGCCGGTGCAATCGCCGACTCAAATGCAGGGCGTTTTGATGTACACTTAGCGCTGCACTCGAATGCCGCGCCGGAGCAGTTCGCAGGGATCCTGCGCGGCATTGACGTATATTATGCGCCGAACAGCAAGGACAGTGAAATGCTTGCAACGATCATCGCCAATAACATGCAGCGCATTTACCCGCTTCCGAGTCAGGTCATGGCGCGACCGACAACTGCTCTCGGCGAAGTGCTGCGCACAAAGGCAGTTGCGGTTCTTGCCGAGATCGGTTATCACGACAATCCCGAGGATGAAGCATGGCTGCGCGGCAATCTCGACCGTATAGCACAGAATCTCGTACTCTCGCTGACAGATTATTTCGGCATCCCGTATGTGAGTGCCGGAGAGCCCTTTTACGGTACGGTCGATACGGAAGGTGCGCGGCTCAATCTGCGCAGTTATCCCTCAAAGTCCGGCACGATCCTCACGCAGATTCCGGATAATACGCAGCTGATCCTGTTCGGCGAGACTGACAACTGGTACGTGACTGAATACAACGGCATCACCGGATATGTCAGCGCAGATTATGTCAGATTATGATTGCAGATCCGTGATCTGTTCAATGACCGAGCGGAAAACAGGCGCTGCCGCATCATTGCCGGAGCCGCCCTTTTCGATCAGCACCGTGACCGCATATTCCGGCTGGGATACCGGAAAAAATCCGGTCATCCATGCGTGGCAGTATTCATCGCCGTTTTCATCAAACTGACCGGTCTGCGCGGTCGAGGTTTTGCCTGCCGCTCGTACATTTGACGGCTTTCCTTTTGTCGTTTTGGACTGCCCGATCACCGCTGTCATCATTCTGCGCAGGTATTTTGCAGTTTTTTCGGAGACTGCGCGGTGCTGTGCTTCTGCTTCAGAGGGGATCAGCTTTTTGCCGTCGGCAGTCAGCCCGCGGATCAGAATCGGCGGCGAGTAGATCCCGTTGTTTGCAATGCAGGCGGTCATTGCGGCGATCTGAACAGGTGTCGCGAGCAATTTGCCCTGCCCGAAGCTCATATTCGCTTTTTCGGCTTCGATCTGCAATTCCTTGACGCTCGGCAGATAGCCCGCAGCGCCGCAAAGTTCATTTGCAAGAACTGTTTCTGTTCCGAATCCGAAAGCTTCGGCAGTATCGTGCATCATCTCCGGTGTGAGCAGCCTGCTCAGCGAGATGAAATACGGATTGCAGGACTGAATGAGCGCCTGCTGCATGTTCAGCAGCCCGTGACCGTCCCGTTTGTGGCAGCGAAAACGCTGTCCGTGCACGGTGATCTCGCCGGAGCAGGAAAACATATAGCGCGGATTGAATCCGTTTTCAAGCGCGGCAGCCGCCGTCACCAGCTTGAAAACAGAGCCGACGCTGTATGCGGAAAGCGCACGGTTGACAAATGGTGCGTCATCGCGTTCGAGCGCTTCTGCGAGATGATCCGGATCATAGACCGGCGTGCTGGCACAGGCAGCGAGCTCGCCGGTTCTGCAATTCATGACAACGACTGCGCCTGCACGCTCCGCCTGTGCGAGCGCATCCTCTGCGATCTGCTGGATCTCCGCCTGCAAGGTCGTGACAATTCCCCCGCCCTGCGCACCCGTGATCAGGTTGCTCTGCTCCGCGCCCGCGAGCACGCCGCCGTTCGCATCCACCGAAAATGTCAGATCAGCGGAAGTACTGCAAGCACCGAGCCATTCCGAATAGGCTGCTTCAAGCCCTGCGACCGCCTTTCCGTTCTGCTGATAGCCGAGCAGATGCTGTGCCGGCAGCGTACCGGCAGGCTTTTCGGTTCCGCGCAGCAGAATGACGTTTTCATTTGCAGCCGGCATACCGGTCAGCCTGCAAAGAAACGGCGCTTTCTTTTGCAGATGATCTTTCAGTGCATCGCGGTCGGCAATTTTCGCATAGACGGAAGCGACTGCATCCGGCGTCGGGGTTACGACTGCATATACCGCTTCTTCCGACTGGTTCAGCGGAATCATATTCCGGTCATAGACCGTGCCGGAAGACAACTGAATATGCAGATGATATTTTCCCTGCCGGATGCCGGCTTCCGCAGCCTGTGTGCCGTGTGACACCGCATAAAGGCGCATAATGATCCCAGCCATGCACAGGAAAAGCACCACTTCGATCATGAAAAGCTGATATGGATTTTTTCGCATAAAAAAATACTCCTTTCCGTTCAGAAAGAAGTATGTCACGATCAGGAACCGAATATACAAAAAGCGCACCGGTTTCCCGATGCGCTTTTGTCAATCAAATAGCAAAGTTGCCGGAGAGGTAATCGTCGTTCACAACGTAGTAAACCATACCTTCCACAGCATTGATATAAAGCGTGAGCTGCTTCATATCGTCCAGAGAATTGCCCTTTGCAGTCCAGTCAGCCTTTGCGCGGTCAACAAGGGAATCAGCGGATTCCGAAACAGTCGGCAGTTCAATGACAACCTTTGTTTCGATCGCCGCAGTCTTCTTGACACGCGGTGCCTTTGCGGGCTTATCAGCTGCCTTCTTCGCTGTGCGGGAAGATTTTGCAGCGGACTTTGCCTTTTCCACAACAGTCTCTGCCTTATCAGCAACGGATTCTGCAGCAGCCTTCACGGTTGCCTTTGCATCCTCTGCAACTGCCTTTACCTTTTCAACTGCTTCTGCAGCAGCTTCCTTTTTCGCTCTGGGCATGATCATTTCCTCCTCTGCTTTGATTCAAAAATCACTTTTCAGGATTCACAGCATCCTTCAGTGTTTTACCAGCCTTGAATGCGAGCGCCTTGCAGGGCTTCGTGGTCATGATCTCGCCGGTACGCGGGTTCTTGCACTGTCTTGCCGGACGGTCATGAACTTCAAAAGTACCGAAACCGGTGATGGAAACCTTTTCACCCTTGATGAGTGCATCCGTAATTGCCTCCAGAACCAGGTTCAGAGCCTTGTCAGCATCCTTCTTGGGGCAGTTTTCCTTTGCAGCGATCGCTGCTACCAGATCGTTCTTCTTCATTGTGAGAGATCCTCCTAAAAATAAAGTCTACATGTATTATATAACGAAAATACGTGATTTGTCAAATAGAATTCGATAATTCGGATTTTTCAATCAGAAAAGAGTCGAATGTTCTGCAAATCTTGGCGAATTTTACATGAAGACTCCGGGGATCAAAGCATGTGTGCGCGGAGCTCCTCGCCCGGAAGCGGGGAAAGGTATGCCGGCGGCACATCAAAAACGGTCTTGCAGCCAAACTGCTTTTCAGCCGCAAAGCGCGTAACTGCGCGCGCAAACGCGACTAGCACATTGGTCGTGAACTCCGGATTGGAGTCGAGCTTGAGGCTGTATTCGATCAAATGCTTGTGCTCGCCGTTCTTGCCGGTCACGCCACTGCGCATGACAAAACCGCCGTGCGGAATGCCTGCGTGATCGCGGTTCAGCTCCTCCTGCGAGATGAAGTGGACAGTGGTATCGTACTCATCGAAATAGTTCGGCATGGATTTGATATCCTGCTCGATTTTTGCGAGATCTGCGCCCGGCTTTGCAACGACAAAGCACTCGCGGGTATGCTTCTGACGGGTGGTCAGCTCCGGCTGATCGCCGCGGCGGACAGCATTCATAGCAGCTTCCACCGGAACAGTATACTGCTTGCCGTCCTGAACGCCTTCCACACGGCGGATCGCGTCAGAATGTCCCTGCGAAACGCCCTTGCCCCAGAAGGTGTAATCCTTTCCGTCCGGCAGAATGCAGTTGCCGTAAAGGCGTGCGAGCGAGAACATGCCCGGATCCCAGCCGACGGAGATCATTGCAACGTGGCTTGCAGATTTCGCTGCTGCATCGACATTTGCAAAATGCTCAGGAATGCGTGCGTGTGTATCAAAGCTGTCAACGACATTGAAGTATCTGGCAAGTTCCGGTGTCTGCTTGGGCAGATCTGTTGCAGAACCGCCGCAGACGATGACAACATCTGCGTCATTCTGATGTGCAGCAAGATCGCTGTACTGATAAACCGGCACATTTTCTGTCTGAATGGTGACTGTTTCGGGCGCACGGCGGGTAGCGACAAAAGCGAGCTTCATATCCGGATTGCTGCGGATCGCAAGTTCAACGCCCTTGCCGAGGTTGCCGTAGCCGACAATACCGACACGAATCTGTTCCATGGGAAAGACCTCCTTGGCAATACAAAAATTTACAGCTTCTATTATACCCGATTTTCAGAAGTTTGTCAATATTTTCACAAACTTTTTTTGAGCAGCCTTTCCATGAATGATCAGACATAAAAACGGCAGCCGCATCATAGCCGCTGCCGTTTTGCATATTCAGTTGCCGAACACGAATGCGTGTGCAAGCCCGAACCATTCGCGTACCCAGTATGTCGGGACAAGATACCACGAGGTATATGCCGCAGCCGGATAGCATTCCGGCAGATTCTCTTTCTTCGCGAGGATCTGTGCGCGCAGTTCATGATAGCTGTCCGTTGCAAGATAGACCGAACCGGTCAGACCGTTCTCCTGCATGCATGCTCCGGAAAAGCGCAGATTTTCAGAGGTCGAAGTTGATTGATCTTCCATGATGATGCGTTCCGCGGAGATCCCCAGCTTTGTCAGCTCATTGTACATGCACTGCGCCTCGGAAATATCCTCATTGTCGCCTTTTCCGCCGGAAACGATCACTTTCATGTCCGGATTCTGTTCCAGCAGCGCATATGCTGCACGGATCCTGCGCGAGAGCATCCGGCTCGGTACGGTGCCGCGCACCTTGCAGCCGAGCACAATCACAGTCTGCGGCTGTTCAGCGGGCTTTTTATGCGCCGCATGCAGCATGACGCATGTCATGATGAGACAGTAGAGCACACCGAGTACGATCACTGCCCCGAGAATGAACAGGATCTTCTTGCCGATACGGTTTGCGGCAATGCGTCCGAGCAATGCAAAGAACGGTGTGTGCCAGAGCGTAAGCACCAGCAGCAGAAAAGAGCATGCCAGCCCGAACAGATTGCCGATATTGACAATATTCACAGTCATCGGAAGTGCAAAGAGGATGATGCCCGCGACTGCCAGCAGCGTGAGCAGGATCATCGCGATCCGGTGCTGTGAGAATGCTTCGATGACAGGTTGAAACAGTTTTTGCATAGTCGCTTTGTCACTCCGGTATCTTTATAGTATCTCTGCTTATTTATCGGTGCAGATTCTTGCAACGCCGTCCTTGATCGCAGCTTCCGCGACTGCTTCTGCAACAGCCTGTGCGACATGCGGATCAAACGGATTCGGAATGACGCACTCCGGCGAGAGATCTGCCTCGGAGACACAGCCTGCGATCGCGGCAGCGGCTGCATGCTTCATGCCCTCGGTGATATCAGATGCGCGGACGGAGAGTGCGCCCTTGAAAATGCCCGGGAATGCGAGCACGTTGTTGATCTGGTTCGGGAAATCGCTTCTGCCGGTGCCGACGACGAATGCGCCTGCTTCCTTTGCAACATCCGGCATGATCTCCGGTGTCGGGTTTGCCATTGCGAAAATGAACGGCTTGTCGTTCATGGACTTGACCATTTCCGGAGTAACCAGATTCGGCTTCGAGACGCCGATGAACACATCCGCGCCCTGCATCGCATCTGCCAGACCGCCGTGGATCTTCTGCTTGTTGGTGCGCTTGGATAGCGAGGTCAGTGCCTCGGACGAAAGCTTGTCGCCCTCGCAGACGATGCCCTTGGAGTTCAGCATCAAAATATCCTGCACGCCGATCGAAAGCAGCATCTCTGCAATTGCAACGCCTGCTGCGCCCGCACCGTTGATAACGACCTTCAGATCGCCGAGCTGCTTGCCGGCGAGCTTGGAAGCGTTCATGATCGCGGCAGATGCAACAACTGCCGTGCCGTGCTGGTCATCATGGAAAACAGGAATATCGACCATGGTTTTCAGCTTGCGCTCGATCTCAAAGCAGCGCGGTGCCGAGATGTCCTCGAGGTTGATGCCGCCGAAGCTGCCTGCGATCAGCGAAACGGTCTTGCAGAACTCGTCCGGATCCTTTGTATCAACACAGAGCGGGATCGCCTGCACGCCGCCGAACTCCGAGAACAGTGCGCATTTGCCTTCCATGACCGGCATGGATGCGAGCGGACCGATATCGCCGAGACCGAGTACTGCGGTTCCGTCGGTGATGACCGCGACGAGATTTGCTCTGCCGGTCAGGTCATAGGACAGCGACGGATTCTTCTGGATCTCAAGGCAGGGACGCGCAACACCGGGCGTATACGCCACAGAAAGCGAATCCTTGTCCTTGATCGCGACCTTGGAACGAATGTCGAGCTTGCCGCCCCATTCCTGATGTGCCGCAAGCGCCTTTTCCATAATATCCATGAGAAAAACTCCTTTAACATATGATTTTTGGTTTGCGGTATCATTATACCATAAACCGGCACAGAATGCAAGTGCGTCAGAAACATTTCAGAAGCTCACTGAGGAAGATCACAAATGTGCTGAGAAAGAAAAGGCTTGTCAAAAACAGAACGGCAATGCTTTCCCAGAGCGAATCCCTGACGCGGATATGCTTTTCGGGATCCTTTGCGTCATAGCGAATCTCGATTTTCTGCTTATCCGCATATCGTTTTGCTTTATAACCGACTGTGAACATTCCGCCGCAGCTTTTTCCCTCCACAGAATAGGAATAAAATTTGTCATAATGGTATCCGGTACGGACGGGAACTTTTCTCGTCGAAAAAATCACAGCATAGGTTTTGATACCGTGTTTTTTTAATCTGATATAGTTCAGGACACCGCGAAGTCCCATGATAAAAGGAATCAGAAATGCAAGTGAAAAAAAGCCCATCCAGAAACCGCCTGCGGAGATCGGCTTCATCATGACTGCCCCGAAAATTCTGGGATAAACGATTCGCATGCCGCCTCACCTTCCTGTGTAAAAGCGTTTTCGATGCCGATCTGACGCGCATACTTTATCACGTTGTCGTATTCCTTTTCCGTGACCTTGCGCGAGAGCAGCGGATGCGTTTTCATCTGCGGCATCGGCGTATACTGATTCATAATGCTGTATCCGATGCGGTTTCCGTAGGTCTGATACAGATACCAGAGCACCTGCCGCGATTCCTGCGCATGCCCCGGCAGCACGAGATGCCGCACCTGCACACCGCGCTGCATCAGTCCGGTCTGCGCATCGTACTGCGGCGCGCCGACCTGCCGCACCATCTCCGCGAGGGCTGCCGCTGCAACTTCCGGATAATCCGGCGCATTGGAATATGCCTTTGCCGTTTCGGGGTTCCGGTATTTGTAATCCGGCAGATAAATGTCGATCAGCCCCTCTAGCATCCGGAGCGTTTCGGGCAGTTCATAGCCGCTGCTGTTCCAGAGAAACGGGATGTGCAGACCGTCCGCTTTTGCTTTTCGCAGGATCGGCACAAGCTGTTCCGTGAAATGGCTTGCGGTCACAAGATTGATATTGTGTACACCCTGCGCCTGCAAATCAAAAAAGATTTCGAGCAGCTGTTCCGCGGAGACTGCATAGCCGAGATGTGAAACCGCGATCTCATGGTTCTGGCAGTAGATGCAGCGCAGATTGCAGCCACTGAAAAAGACAGTACCGGAGCCGTTTTTGCCGCTGATCGGCGGTTCTTCCCAGAGATGCGGCGCCGCGCGTGCAATGCGGATTTCATCGGATTCGCCGCAGAAACCGCGCTGCTGATTCCGGTCGATTTTGCAGGAGCGCGGACAAAGATTACATGTTCGTATCATTTCATTCATAGTCCGTATTCTGCCGAAGCAGATCCAAGCCGCTTTTCAGCACAGTGCGGATGATCTCCAGTTCCTTGTCAGAAAACACAGGGCAGAGCGTATCTGCTTCGGCGCTTTTTTTCTTGATCAGATAAGTGATCAGAAAAGGCTGAAAAGTATGAGAAGGGCGCATCAGTGCAGCAGCACCGGTACGCTGAAACAGCTTCTCGTAGCATGCATCCGCACCGGCCGGCAAATTGAGCTGCATGCCGAGCGTTTTTGCGGCATCGTCAAACAGATTCCAGTAATCCAGCAGAAAATCGGCGTCAAGACTCTCGGCGCTATACGGTTCTGCACCGTAGATCTGTGAAGGGCTGCCGGTAACCAGCCAGTAGTCCAGCCGTTCCTCATCAAACAATTCTGTATCCCGATACTGCAAGCCGAGTTCAGTGATCTTTTCTATTGCGGTTTGCTGCTTCCAGAATGCAGCGAGCTTCCCGTTTTTGGTATAGAAACAGTTTTCGCCCTGCTCATTTTCATACCAGATATAATAATGCGACATGCCGTCAAAACAGCAAACGCTGCATTCAATCAGATAGGCGTCCTGCACGTGATTCACCCCTTTTCTCGTAGTATATCACAAATCTCCGCGCCTGTCAATCGTCCGGAATGCGCAGAAATTGTGCAGATTCGACTTTTGCAGATGCTTGACTTTTCGGTTGGAACATGCTATAATAGAGCGGTGAGAAAGGAGGGCTGACGGATGAAGCAGGCAGGCATCAAACAGATCGCGGAAAACCGCAAGGCACGGCATGATTATTTCGTGCTGGAAACCTATGAAGCCGGCATTGCATTGGTCGGCACAGAGGTCAAGTCGATCCGAAACGGCAATGTGAACCTCAAGGACAGCTGGTGTTCGATCGAAGACGGTCAGCTTCTTCTGCGTGATATGCACGTATCTCCGTATGAAAAAGGCAATGTGTTCAACAAAGATCCGCGGCGCGTGCGGCAGCTGCTCATGCATAAGCGCGAGATCCTGAAACTGTTCGGAACGCTGAAAACGCAAGGTCTGACGCTGATTCCCCTCTCCCTCTATTTCAAGGACGGCAGAGTAAAGGTACAGCTTGGACTTTGCAAGGGCAAAAAGCTCTATGACAAGCGCGAGGATGCCGCGATCAAGTCGGCGAACCGCGATATTGACCGCGCAGTCAAATCGCGGAATCAGTGACGATCCGGCGGATATGCCGCTTGACAGATCCGCACAGATACGATATCAGAATGAAGCATCACTCTGTTCTCGTCATGGGGGCGTAAAGGTTTCGACGGGGGCTGGGAAGTTTGATCGGCGAGTCGGGCGCATAACCCGTAAAATGTGCAACTTTCTAAATTTAAACGAGAACAACGATTCCGTTTTGATGGCCGCTTAAGGCCTCCGTCAGCCCGGAGATTACCGCGTATCCGGAGTCTGGCGTCATGACGCGGTGAACGTCTGCCGGGGACGCACATAACCGGCAGTCGCACAATGTGCTACCGCTTTGTAAAGCCTGTTTGCCGGCGCTGCACTGCGGGAATGCAAAAGACAAACTACACTCGTAGATGATTGGATGAAACGGTTTTCGGACGCGGGTTCAATTCCCGCCGCCTCCACCATTCAGAAAGCACCGCAGATACGCGTTTTTTATGTGTCTGCGGTGCTTTTTCATATCAAAAAACATTTTGTTATACAGCCCCCGATTATGATAAATAATTCTGATTCTCGTAAAACCTATTGACTTTTTATGCCAGAATGTACTATAATGATAATATGGATGCGTATACCGAAAGGCAGGTGATTCATTGGATTACACAATCAGTATCACAAACCGGTGTAATCTGCGATGCACTTATTGCTATGAACGACATCTGAACACGGAATACGGATGTATCACACCAGACATCAGGGACAGGATCGCGGATTTCATCAATGCGCAGGGAGATGCAGATATTGTCTATCTGTTCGGGGGCGAACCCCTGCTCTACAAGGACACCGTCCGGTTCTACTGCGAGCATCTTCGTGATGCAAGACAGATCGTCATTACGACAAACGGCACATTGCTGGATGAAGATTTCATCCGCTGGTGCATGGAACGGAAAAATGTCATCATCAATATGTCGCACGACGGAAAAACCTGCACGGAACGCGGCGTTGATCCGGCACTGCTGGATGCAAACCTCAGGATCCTGCTGAAGTATCAGCCGGAAACGCTCACGCAGCTCGTGTATACCGAACAGACACTTCCGTTTCTGTACGACAACATCATGTATCTGAAAAATCTCGGCGTCAAAAAGGTTTCGGCGGTCATGGATTCCTTTCTCAAAGCGGAGGATATTGACCGGTTCGGCGACGAGATGCGGAAACAGTGGAAAAAAATCGGGGACATTCCGGATCTGTTCGTCTATGAACTCGCCGCCAAAATCAAGAACATCCGGGAACAGAAACGAAGCCTTTGCGAAATTTGTAAGAAGAAAATATTTATCAACTGGGACGGCAATTTCTATCCATGTGTTCAGTTCCAGAATATTCCTGAATATCGCTGCGGTAATATTTTCAGCGGCTACGCATTTGAAGAAGCACGGAAAGCACATCCGGATTATTCCGTAATGGCAGACCGCTGCAGCGGATGCGAGATCGCGAAGTATTGCAGAAATTCCTGCGCGTGCAGGAAAATGGCAACGACAGGTACGGTTCGGGATATTTCTGAGGCTGCCTGCATGGAAGAACAGGTGCAGATTCTAACTGCACTGGAAATCATTTCGAGAGACAACGGAGGTAAGGTGCAATGAAAAAGTTTACAAAAGATATCACGGCTCTTTTGGCAACTGTCACCCTGAGTGCCTCATTGGGCGCAACGGGTTCTGCATATGCAGTTGCAGATGAACCCGTAAGAACTGCCGGAGAGGCAATCAATCCGGCTGTTACTACCACAGGGCCGGCGCAAACAACCTGTATGGTCGGAACGGAAATGCCGACAACGACCACAACCACTTCAACCACGACGACGACGATCGGTACAGAAACAACAAGGCTCACTACGCCGACTACGACCACCACAACAACTACAACCACGACAGTCGGCACGGAAACGACACGAATCGAGACAACGACAATGCCGCCGCTGCAGGGCACATATGTTACAACCACTACAACAGAGCTGACCGCAACGATCGGTACGGAAACGACAAGATTTGAAACGACAACCATGCCGCCGCTGATCGGCACGGAGGTCATTACGACTTCGACAGAGACAATTGAGCTTCCGCCGCTGATGGGCGATATAATGCCTGCTGACGGCGATGCAAACGGTGACGGCAGCTTCAACGCTGCGGATATCGTGGCAGTCAGTAACTTCCTGACGAATGTACCGGATAAGCCGGAAACCGACGGTTCCGAAGGCGGAAATCGGTTCAAGCTTGAGAACTGGTATGCATCAGACCTGAATCATGACGGTCGGATCAATGCACTTGATCTGACACTGATGCTGCGCAGACTGCTCGGAAAATACTAAATCAATCCGGCACCATGCAAAATGAAGCAGACTCCCCTGCTGATGCAAGGGCAGTCACCATGATAAAATGAAAGCGATGCAGCGCTTCGGAGTGATCCGGAACGCTGCCGCTTTTTTGCGAAAGGATATCTGAATGGCATCGAGTAAATCGTATTTTGACTATATCATGGATCAGCTTTCCGGACTGGACGGCGTATCCGCGCGCCCGATGATGGGTGAATACATCATATATCACAACGGCAAAGTGATCGGCGGGATCTATGACGACCGCTTTCTGGTGAAGCCGACTGCGTCTGCGCTCCGGATGATGCCGGACGCCGGAAAAGAACTGCCGTATGAGGGCGCGAAGGAGATGCTCCTCGTAAACGATCCGGATAACCGCACTTTTCTGGAAGAATTGATCCCAGCAATTTCCGGTGAACTGCCGGAACCGAAAAAACGAAAATAAAGGAGACTCCATGCAAGAACAATCCGTTTACCGCCGTGCCATGAAGCTTGCTGTGCCGATCATGATTCAGAACGGTATCACAAACGCGGTCGGTCTGGTTGATCATATCATGGTCGGCAGTATCGGCACCGAAGCGATGACTGCTGTTTCGATCGTCGGACAGCTGTTTTTTGTGCTCTATCTGGCATTATTCGGCGGCATTTCCGGTCCCGGCATCTATTCGGCGCAATATTACGGCAAGGGCAATGACGAGGGTGTGCGCCGGAGCTTCCGCATGAAGGTGCTGATCGCCGGTGTTGTCACAGCTGCCGGCGCATTGATCCTGCTGTTCGGCAGAGCATTTCTGGTCGGATTATATCTGCGCGGCGACAGCTCCGAGGTCGATGCGGTGCAGACAACAGCGTATGCGATGCAGTATCTGCTCATTATGCTGTTCGGTCTGCCGTGCATGGCGCTGACCTCGGTTTATGCCGGTACCCTGCGTGAAACAAACGACAGCTTCAAACCGATGGTCGCCGGCATTGTATCCGTCCTGACCGATATTCTGCTGAATTATCTGCTGATCTACGGCAAATTCGGCTTTCCGCGGCTCGGCGTGCGCGGCGCTGCAATCGCGACGGTTGCGGCAAGAGTCGTCGAGTGCAGTGTGCTGGTGATCTGGACGCACGCAAAGATCGCGGCGCATCCGTTCCTGCGCGGCGTCTGGAACAGCCTGCGGATCCCACCGGAGATGCGCACGGAGATGCTGAAAAAGAGTATCCCGATCTTCTGCAACGAATGCCTTTGGGCTGCCGGCATCGCCGCGCTGACGCAGACATACTCGACGCGCGGGATTCATTTTGTCTCCGGACTGAATATTTCCAATGCCCTCTGCAATCTTCTGAATGTCGTATTTGTTGCGCTCGGAAGTGCTGTCGGTATCCTGATCGGACAGCTGCTCGGTGCAGGAAAATATGAGCAGGCAAAGCGTGATTCCGCTTCGCTGACCGTTTTCACCGGCATACTCTGTACAGGACTGACCGTCATTCTGATCGCGCTGTCAGGCGTATTCCCGCGCTTTTACGATACGACCGCGACCGTCCGCACTGCTGCAACGCAGTTCATCATCGCGACCGCAGTATTCTTTCCGGCGCAGGGTGTATTGAACGCGCTGTATTTTACCCTGCGTTCCGGCGGCAAGACACTTGTCACATTCCTGTTCGACAGCGTTTTCTCATGGGCGGTCTCCCTTCCGGCAGCATTTCTGCTTTGCCGGTTCACTTCCCTTCCGATCATCGTGATCTACACGATTGTCCAGTCGCTTGACCTGATCAAAATTTCAGTCGGCATCATTCTGATCCGGAAAGGCGTGTGGATCAGCAACCTCGCAGAGCGCATTGAAACAGGATCTTAAACAAAATCTGCTGCATCGGTGTGCGGCAGATTTTTTGTATCTCGGAGTGCGCAGAATAAGAATGATTAACTATTATTTCCGTATTTATCGCACATTTCTTTCAACAATATAATTATATCAATCCGAGAGAATCCGCGAAAACAAAAGCATTCGAGAGCAATTTCGTATCTATTTGAAAATATTTTGCGCTCAGACGGCTTGACTTTTCATCATAGGAAAAGTAAAATAACAATGCGGCGGGTATTACGGAGCCGCCGCGAAAAACATTATACGGGAGGATAACGTATGAAATTTCTCAAACGCATCACAACAGCAGCACTGTCCGCGGTCATGATGACTGCATCACTCAGTGCAGGTCTCACTGCGCAGGCGGCATCCAGCACGGATAGACCGGTCCGTATGAGCACAGTCTTGTCAAACTGGACATCACGCATCAATCAGGAAAAGCAAAAGTTCCCGCACGGCAGTTACTGGAACGGCGGCGACGAGGACAGCACGACCAACAGCCCCTGCGATCACTATCATGACACTTACAGACAGTGCAACCATACTTTCGCAGCACGTTCGATCAGTGATCAGCGTCACTTCCTGCGTTCCGAATATGACGAGGATCGCTACGGAAATCCGTACTACTCTCTTTCGCAGTGCTGCGGCTTTGCCAGAAAGCTCGGCAAGGATCTTTTCCAGACCAATGATTTTGTGCGTTACTACATCAAAAACAGCAAAATGGAGATGACAGCAGGTACGACGACTTATTATGAGCCGAAGGTCGGCGACCATGTCCGCCTGTTCTCTGATACGCGTTCCAAGCAGGGACACAGCATCTTCATCACGAAGATCAGCGGAAATCAGATCTATTTTGCAGAATGCAACGGCGATCTCGCATCCTGCCAGATCCTCTGGGATCAGACCAGATATGTCTCCGACTACACGACCTATCAGATGGTCACAGTCAACAAGGCATATCTCCGCAAGAACGCTGTTTTTGTTGAGCGTCCGTACATCGCAGGCGACTTCAACCTGAACGGCAAAATCGACAGCGCGGATGTGCAGGTCTATAAGGAGACTATGGTCGATAAGGGCTCGAAGCTGAAAGGCAGCATAAACGTCAAAGCGGCTTCTAATGCGGACTATGACGTGAACGGTTCCATGCGTATTGACGCAAATGACTATTATGCGATTCAGCAGTATGCATCTTCTTCAACTGTTGACGGCTATATTGTCGGCTCAAGTGACGATAGATACATCGACTGCTATCACAACGAAGTTCTGGACAAGTACTTCCTCTACAACGGCGGTATCTATCAGCAGGTTGATTTCTATAAGGCAACATTCATCTCCCCGTTCTGCCGCGATGACATCACCTTCTCTGTGCCCGCAAAGGTCACGGATCCGAAGACCGGCAAGACCTTCACTGTAACGGAGATCGGTGAGCGCGACCTCTCCCCGAGAACCACGGCTGTCAAGCTGAGCACGGTTGCATCTCTCGGCATTCCGAACACGGTCACGACGATCAACAAGTATGCATTCCGCCACACCAGCGACCAGAAGCTCCAGCACCTCTATTTCACCGGCTCGAACCCGCAGCTCACCACGATCGGTGACTATGCATTCGCAGAGTGCAGACTGCTCAACATGCTCGATTTCAGCGACTGCAACAAGCTGACGAAGATCGGCGAGCAGGCATTCCCGAAGACACTCTCCACGCTCTTTATGCCGTATGTCAGCTCCGGCTCCTCGCAGCCCACGCCGACGCTCGGCACGACCGGCGTTCTTGCACCCGATCAGTCCTCGAACGTCACCATGATCTTCAAGAACAACACTTCTTCTTACAGAAAGATCGTTCTGAACGACAAGGATCTGGCATACTGGCGCAGCGGCAAGCTTTCTCTCGCTGTTACCGGCAAGACCAGACTCTATGACAAGAACAACACGCTTCTGAAGACCTATAACTGATCCCTTTATGATCAGGAAGACACTCCGGCACGCTCCGGAGTGTCTTTTTTTGCCGGAACGGATTGACATTTCCTGCATTCTGTGGTATAATTTCGCTCGGTGCAATAAAACTGAAAAAAGGATGATCGTTATGAATCAATACTGCCGCGAAGGGAATGCCGGCGTATGAAGCGTTTTGCAGCCCTGTTCAGATCACAGCCTGTGCTGGTGATCGCATTTTTCGCCGCACTGGCAACGGTTTTTTTCATCCCGCCGGATCAGGGATATCTGGATTACTGCAATTATGCTGTACTGATCCAATTGTTCGGGCTGATGACGGCAGTTGCAGGACTCCGCAGCATCGGCGTATTCGATGCAGTCAGCGGTGTGATCCTGCGCCGCACCGGCACGATCCGCAGGCTTGGTCTGACGATGATGCTGATTTGCTTTTTCGCATCCATGTTCGTGACAAATGATGTGGTGCTGCTGAGCTTTGTTCCGCTCACACTGCTGATCTTCCGGCAGATTCCGGATGAAAACAGCCGGATCATGACGATCGTGCTGGAAACTGCCGCAGCCAATCTCGGCAGCATGCTGACGCCGTTCGGCAATCCGCAGAATCTCTACCTGTTCGCGAAATATCATTTGCAGGCAGACACTTTCCTGCGCGTCATGCTTCCCGCAGGCGCCGTCAGCCTGATCTGCCTTGTGCTGCTGACGTTCCTGCTCCCGAAAACTTCCTGTCAGGCGCATACGGAAGCACCTGCGCATATTTCACCGAAGCATTTTGCCGCATATGCCGTGCTGTTCGTGATCTGTCTGTGCTGTGTTTTCCGGCTGATCCCCCCGCCGGTCTGCCTGCTTGCCGCGATCGTCTGTCCGCTGCTGTTTGACCGCTCTTTGCTGAAAAAAGTGGACTACTGCCTGCTGGCGACATTCGTCTGCTTCTTTGTATTTGTCGGCAACATCGGACGGATCGAGCCGGTCAGCGCATTTTTCAGCCGGATCCTGTCCGGACACGAGCTGCCGGTCGGCGCATTGCTTTCACAGGTGATCAGCAATGTTCCTGCTGCCGTCATGCTTGCAGGATTCACGAAAAACGGCACTGCCCTGCTGCTGGGCGTCAATCTCGGCGGACTCGGCACGATGATCGCCTCGCTTGCGAGCCTGATCTCGTTTCAGTTTTACCGCAAATCCGAGGGTGCAAAGACCGCGCGGTATTTCGGCGTCTTTACGGCAGTCAATTTCGGAATGCTCGCGCTTCTGCTTGCGTTTGAAATGCTCCGTGCCCGTATATAACAAAACCGGCAGCCGTATCCGAACAGCTGCCGGTTTATTCGTTCAGAGCGGGAACTGTGCATGTCCCTGCTGCATTTCGTCGGGCGTAAACGGAATATCCTCGTCGATGACCGTCTGTCCGTAGATATCGGTAATGCGGAATGTGAACGGTCCCTTGCCGAGTCCGGACTGTGCCTCAAAGTAATTGAAGTTTCTGCGCGGCAGCTCGACAAATTCGCCGTCCGTGTTCAGATATTCAAGCTTTTCGATCGGATAGCGGTGATTGCGCACCTGAACAGCACACCAGAACTCTGTGCTTCCGACTTTGTATTTGTAGCTGAACGGCGCTTTTTCAGCGGTATCGAGCGGCACGATCTTCCATGTGACAGGCACCTTGCCTTTCTCCGCCGGCGCGATCAGCGGGAACGCGTCTGTGTAGAGATCGAGATCGCCCTTTGCACCTTCCGGCAGCAGATCGGTCACAAGCACATTGATCGTGCCGAGTTCGCCGGTTACTTCGAGGTATGCGCCCGCGAGCTCCGCATTGTTCCAGTCGGGCAGATTCATCGCCGTGATCCAGTAGTCCTTCGAGACAGGATCAAGCATTGCGCAGCCGCCCTCATAGCCGCCGCCGTAGAATGTCGCAAATCCGCTGTGCTCCGTTCCTTTCGGCTCAAGGATCCAGTCGTCGGTTTTCGCCGGTTCTTTCGGTTCATCCGGATCCGTTCCGGTATCAGGTTCTGATTGCAGCTGCATGCGTTTCAGCAGTGTCAGATCTTTTGCGTCAAGCCTGCTGTCGGAATTGAGATCCGCCTGTTCAGCCTTGATCTCCGCAGTTTTTGCGCGCAGCCAGTCAGTCAGCAGTACAACATCTGCATGATCGCTCTTGCCGTCCGCATTGATGTCGCCGGGAAGTGCCGGTTCGGTTTCTGCAGCATAGGTCCCCATGCCGTCGCAGAGTGCTGCCGCTGCAAATAACAAAGCTGCCGTCCGTCGGAACAATTTGTTCATGATAACCCGCCTTTCTGCAAAAAAGCCTACCCTATGCACTCATTGTAGCGGACGGCATCCGGAAAGTCAAGCCGATTATTGCGCTTTTTTGCAGTATTCCGCAATTGCAGCGGCAGTAAAGACCGCAGTGCCCTCTCCGCCTGCGCGGTCGATGTTCTCCGTGAACTCACCGCCGGCGGCATACATCTTTCCGAGTCCTGCGAGGATCTGATCGGTACAGGTATAAAAATGCGCCGTGATAAAGGCCTGAAGCCGTCTGACCTGCTGCTGTACCGCATCGGAATCCGGTGCCTGACCGCGCATGCCGCCGAACTCCGTGAACAGCCGCATAAATTGCTGCATGAGCTGTTCCGTATCCGCTTTGGATCTGCCCGCTTCTTTTTCCTGCATCTCCTGATATTCTTTTGTGTGTCCCCATTCTGCTTTTGCCCTTGCTGCATATTCATCCAGCTTAGACGTATCAAATGCTGTAAAAACCATATCATTCACTCCTAATAATTTGATTCCCTGCGCGAACCGGATCAGATTTTCGAGATGCTCCTTTTTCAGCGTCAGCATCTCGATCTGCTGTTCGAGCGCTTTGTTCCGGTCAAAATCGGGATCCTGCAAAATCATTGCGATCTGCTTCAGCGGAAAACCGAGCTCCCGAAAGAGCAGGATCTGCTGGAGCGTTTCCAGAGCAGCCGCATCATACAGCCGGTAGCCGGCATCGCTGTATGCATCCGGCGGCAGCAGCCCGATTTTGTCATAGTATTGCAGTGTCCGGATACTGAGTCCGGTCAGTTCACTGACTTCTTTTACCGTTTTCATGTGATCACCTCCGCGATATGGTATCAGTATAAACTATGACGCAGCGTCAGAGTCAATCTTTTCTGCACAATTTTGGAGATATTTATAAATCACTGCATGAAATACGCTCATTGCCCAGACAACATTCACATAAACGCGCTGCAAATCCAACTGCCCTCGCGATTTGGTGCGGATTTGGTGCGGACTTGAACTACAATAAATAGAGAACCTCTTTGAGAAAGGAAGTGATCGGATGCGTACCCTGATCGTGGATGACCGCAGTACGATCGTGAGCATGATGCAGCGCATTCTGACCAGACTGGATCCGGACGGCATCCACAACGGCACAACGGATCCCGCAGAAGCGGTGCAGCTTGTGACCGCGGAAAGCTATGACGCCGCATTTCTGGATATCGAGATGCCGGAGATGAGCGGCATTGAGCTGGCGCGAAAGCTGCAAATGCTCCGCCCGCTCATCAACATCATTTTTATCACCGGTTATCAGGAATACATGCCGAACGCCTTTGATCTTTACGCCAGCGCATACATCATGAAGCCGGTCACGGAAAAAGCGGTGCGGAGTGCGCTGCTGCATCTGCGGAACCGCCCGTCGGTGCAGACCGGACAGCGGATCCGCGTGCAGTGCTTCGGTACGTTTGAAGTTTTTGCAGACGGCATTCCGGTGAAATTTGCGCGCGCAAAGAGCAAGGAGCTGTTTGCCTATCTGATCGACCGGCGCGGCGCGGTCTGCACGAATGATATGATCATCGGCAACCTCTGGCCGGATGAGGGCGCAACGCAGTCCCGAAAAAGCATGGCGCGCACGGCGATCGCGGAAATGTGCAGTGCCTTTCAGCAGGTCGGTGCCGAGGATGTGATCCTGCGTGACAAGGGCGGTGTCTGCGTCAATCTGAACAAGGTAGACTGCGACTTTTTTCATTATCTGGAAGGCGATCCGTATGCGATGCACCAGTTCATCGGCGAATACATGACGCAGTATGATTTTGCGGCGGTCACGCGCGCGAATCTGCAGCGGAAATTCTTCGACGAATAAGAAATCCTGCATAGACAAACAGCCGCCGGTGTGTGCTGCACCGGCGGCTGTTTGCTGTCAAATGTTCATCTTTCACAGATCATTCAATTCTGGCGATCTGCTTTAATAATGCGGTGATATCATCGGTCGTGACGCTGCCGTCGCCGTCTGCATCGGCATTCTGCAAGCCCTGATCGGTGATTTTCGCAGCTTTATCTTCTGCCAGATATCTCGCGGTCAGCACGGCATCGGAAACGTCAATCGCGCAGTCAAGGTTCACATCGCCGGCGGCTGCGAGCGCGTTCTGACCAGTCATCGGCGCATATGCGGTTTCAGGAACGAACCATCCTTCGCAGATTCCGAATTGCGCATAGAGCTCTGCAGCGATTGCAAAATGCTCCGGAAACGTCGTTCCGTCCGGCGGAATTACAGCATATATCGCTTCGATCTGATCGGAAAAGGATACTCTGTCATTCAGATAATCGTAGTACCCGATCTTTTTTGCAAGCTCAGTGTCGTTCTTTGTCACGCGCACAAATTCGCATTCCGGATGATTCGTGTTCACCCATGCTTCTACTGCTTCCCATTCGTTGCCGTTGGACCAATGATATGCCGTAATATTGTCGTGTGTTACCTGCTGATATCTGGCAGTCTGTCCCCATGTGTAGAAAGCGGAGATCAGTCCTGCTGCTGCAAGATCTCGCTTGATTCCGTCGGCAATTTCCGCAGAACCCGCAGTTTCACTGAGATCGACTACCTGATAACCGCCGTCGTTCCAGCCGGTCTTTACAAATGTTGCTTCATTCACAGGCTGATCCGAACCAACGCGGTAATTCCCCGGATGATGCACCTTGTCCTGAATATCCGGATAATATTTTTGCAGGATCGTCAGCATCTTGTCTTCGGCTTCCGCTGTGTCAAGTCCCTCACGCACGGTAAACTGAATAGAATTCTCACGCGGACAAACCACAAAGACACGATCGCCCTCATAATGATGCATTTCTGTTTTCGTTTCGCCTGTTTCGGTATTTGTCTCAATTACATCTTCACGGTCAAACGAATAGTGATAGGTGTAAACCTGATAATTGTCCGGCGATCCGATTCCCTCGCCGTATGGAATCCACGAGAACATTCCTTTGTCATCAAGCAGCGTCATATCCTGAAACTCGCTGCCGTCGGCGGTTCCCCACCAGTAAAGCGCATTTGCCTGTCCGGCAGGTACAGCGCCGGAAAGCAGCACAGCACTTGTCAGAATCGCTGCAAATCGTTTCAGTTTCTTCATAGAAATCGCTCCTTTCTCATGAAATGATTGTGATTGTCGGTGATTCGACCTTCGGCACGGCATCAGCATCCGTATAGACCTGATATTCCGCGCGGAAGTTTTCCGGTGTAAACGTATACCCTTCCGGTATCCGGATTGCAACCGGAATGATTTCGTTGACATATGACGGTTCCTCGGAATACGAGATATGAAGAACCAGCTCGTCTTCTGACAGTTCTCCGCCTGTCAGAGTTGTGTTCCGGTATCCGCTCAGGATTCCAAAAAAAGCCAGCCGGTAATCAGTCAGCTCGATGTCCTCCGGAATCCCGTACTCTGCAAAGATCCGTTCTTTGTCAAAGGCAGTTTCCTCCTCAATTTCGTTATCCCAAAAGCGCTCGAATCGGCAAGTCATAAGCGGATTTGTAGAACTATTTTGAAAAAAGCTGCTTCTTATCCAAACCGGAACGGTTTCCGTATGCGGTTCGTCCGGTATCGTCAATGTGGTGGATTCGGATATCTCCTGCTGCTGCACGCTCTCCGTAACAGCACTTGTTTCGGTCGAAGGCTCGGTTTCCTGCCGGCTCTCCGTCCGGATATCTGTCTGCACCGGATCGGGTTCGCTATCCGTCACAGCCACAGTTTCCGTCAGAACCGGTATTGCGGTCGTTCCGGTCGCAGAGCGCGCAGTTGTCCGGCTGACAGCCGTTGTATGGGAAGTCACAGCGGTTGCCTCGGCAGTCGTCTCGGCGGTGCTCTGCACAGTCGCTGCTGTTGTGACGATCGCAGCAGGCGGCTCTGTGATCTCCGGTGTCTGCGTCCGCAGTTTCGGATAGATCGCAGCGGTCAGTCCGATGACGAGACATGCCGCGATCGCAGGGAGCGTCCGGATCAGCATGATCCTGCGGCGCGATGCCCCGCGGACAGCCGTTACGATCATCTCATCCGGCAGCCCGTTCAGCAGCTCGGAAAGTTCTATCGTGTTCACAGCAGCCCCTCCTTTCTGAGATATGCCTGCATTTTCTTCCGGATCTGCGAGAGTGTCACCTGCACATTGTTTTCGCGCATGCCATATTCCGCCGCGAGCTCTGCAAACGTCGCAAATCCCCAGTATCTTCTGACGAACAGATTCCGCTTTTTCGCCGGAAGCCCCTGCAAATAACGCGTGATCGCCGCAAGCAGCTCCCGCCGTTCCAGCTCCGAGAGCACATTTTCCGCGGAAGGCAGCAGCTCGGAAAGCTCATCCAGTGCAGCCGCCTGCTGACCGCCGCCGCGTTTGGTACGGTGCGCAGCTTTATAGCGGTTCAGCGCGAGGTTGCGCACGGTTTTCAGCAGATAGGCGCAGAAGTTATCGGGCTTTGCCGGCGGGATCGCGTTCCAGATCTGGAGCAGCGCATCGTTCAGGCATTCCTCTGCATCCTCATCGCTCCCCAGAATATCGCGTGCAACAGTCCGGCAGAGCGCTCCGTACCGTTCTGCGGTCACTTTGAGCGCCTGCTCATCACGATTATTGAACATCAAAAGGATCCTTTTGTCGTCTATGGCAATCACCGCCCTTCGCGTTCTGCCCTTCATCTACTAAGACAACGAAATTTCGGAAAACTGAAAGATTTTTTGAAAGAATTTTTTCTGATGTTATTTTATCATATTATTGCAGAAAGTGCAATGGGCGGACGGTTTATGCACGAAAAAAAGCGGGAGTGTGGGGCTCCCGCTTTTGTTCATTATTCGATTTCTTCGAGGCGCACATTGGTCAGATAGACCGTTGCTGCCGAGCCTCTGTTTCCGAGATTAAATTCAAGCCGTCCGAGCGGATCGTCCTTGTCTTTCATCTCAAACTCATAGGTGTAGGTTTTCTGTTCAGTTGTGATTTCCAGTGTGGTATCGGGCAGATAGCGGATCCAGCCGGCATTCGGCGCGGAAACGCAGACGATGATATCGCGCGTTTCGTCTGCCCATGCGTCAAAGCTTACGCGATACTTTTTGCCCTTGATCATCGGCATTTCCGGCTGTACGAGCTGCACGGAATAGTCCACAGTGCCTTCATTTTCAGTCTTGATAACAAGCTTCTGATCCTGAATCTCCGCGCTGCCCTCGCCGCCCTCAAAGAGCAGGAACTTCCAGCCTTCGTCATCGGTGAGGTCTTCGCTTTCGGCAAAATTGCCGTTCAGGACATAGTTGCCGTCTTCGAGCGGCTCACGGTAGTTCTTTTCGGGCTTCGTGACGTTGGTGTCATACTGCGGTTTCTGATAGACACGCACATAGTCGATCTCAAATTCCGCCTTGTCAAAATCTGTCGAAGCATCGGGATTCCCCGGCCATGTGCCGCCGACCGCGAGATTCATCTGCACAAAGAACGGCTGATCGAACGGCGCGGGATACGGCTTTTCGTCCTCGCCCTGTACTGCTGTGAACCAATCATTGACAGTGTGATAGAGATTCCCGTCGATATACCAGCGCATCTCACCCGGCTCCCATTCGACCGAAAACTCATGGAACGCATCGGCATAGCTTCCGCCGTTTTCGAGGATATAAGTCCCCTGCTGTTCCGCATGCGGTTCACCGTAATGCAGTGTGCCGTAGGCGGTGTCGAGCCTGCTGCCGAGCACTTCCATGATGTCGATTTCGCCGCATTTCGGCCATTGTCCGTAGTGCTGCTCGTCCTGCGGCATCATCCAGATCGCGGGCCAGAGACCTTTTCCGGCGGGAACCTTTGCGCTCGCAACGACTTTTCCGTAGGTGAAGTCTTTTTTGTTCTGCGCGGTGATTTTGCCGGAAGTGTAGTAGTCTCCGCCGTTTTTCTCGGATTTGATCGCCTTGAGCACGAGCTTGCCGTCGCGCAGGAAGACATTGTCCGTCGAGGTAGTGTATTCCTGCAGTTCCTCGTTTGTCCAGCCGGGCTCATGCGGCTCATAGTTCCAGATCGAGTCGTCGAGCGTGCTGCCGTCAAATTCGTCGTGCCAGAGCAGATCGTAGCCCGCGATTTCCGGTGCCTCGGTGATTACTTCCGCAGGCGCATCCGTGGTATCGGCGGATGACGCTTCGGAAGACGAGGCGGGTTCGGGTGCATTGCCGCAGCCGGTCAGCAGACAGAGTGCCGCCGACAGCGCGCAGATGCGCAGTTTTTTCATGTTCATTCCTCCATTTGTCCGTATAAGGGGGATACGGACGTATGATACATTTATTATATCGCATCGCCCGGCTGTCTGATATCAGAATCGGTACTTTTCTGTCAGAATCTTGCTCCCATTTTACAATTTCTCTGATATTCTGATCCGATATCAATATTTTCAGATGATAGTGAAAGATTTTCCGAAGCAAAACTGACTATATATACAGAGGAATCATATTCCACGAAAGGAGGCTGATTCAATGGATCCGTCAGCGATCATTGCATTATTCCGCAAGCGCGATGAACGTGCGATTGTGATGCTGAAACAGCAATATGACAGGCTTTGCCGAAAGATCGCCGGCAATATTCTGCCACAGCGTGAAGATGTTGAGGAATGCGTCAATTCCGCATATTATGAGATCTGGAATCAGATCCCGCCTGCGAATCCGTCTGATTTACAGACCTATCTTTGCCGCATTGTGCGGAATATCGCGGTCAACCGTCTGAAATACAATACTGCACAAAAGCGGAATCCGGCATTTACCGTCCCGCTGGAAGAAATTGCTGACTGTCTTCCGGCAGAACCGGATGCAAACATTTCGGATGATGCATTGGCTGATGCGATCAGCCGGTTTCTGCACAGCCAGAAGGAGCAGCACCGAAAGGTTTTCGTCCGGCGGTACTGGTACGGCGATCCGGTCGCGGAGATCGCTGCTTTATACGGTATGAATGAGAAAACCGTCGCGACTTCGCTGTTCCGGACAAGAAAGAAGCTGAAAGCGTTTTTGCAGAAAGAGGGGTATGATTATGACTGAACTGAAATTTCTGGAAGTACTCGGCGGAATCGACGATGAACTGATTCGGGAAGCATGCAGCACATCAGCATCATTTCGACTGCTGCATAAACAATGGATTTCCGTTTTCGGTACTATGGCTGCTGCTGTCATCGTCGCGGCGGGCACTGCGGCATTTTATCACACACACCGCCCGGCTGACCTGCCTGCGGCGTATTCAGAGGTGCAGAACGACCAGTCTGCCGTGACTGTTTCGCCTCATACAAATTCAACTGCCGGAACAACGCTGCCGGTACTCTCCGCGGCATCCTCGAATGCTTCTGCGTTTCACAGCAATGTAACGGAAAATCATCCTGCTGAAACGGAATCCGCAGCAGCACAGGAACCGGATACAGCACCCGCAGCGACAGTCACCGCTTTGCCGGAATCGGCAGATAATCCGGTCAGTACAGTAGCAGTCAGCAGCACTGTCTTTTCAGAATCATCCCGAATCCGGCAAACGTCATCTGTAACATCTGCTGTTACATTGCAAACAACTTCATCACACCCTGCCGAATCATCCGCTGAACGGACAGAGCCGCAGCAGATTCCCGGCACAGCGCTTGCGGTGTTCACGAATCTTGATGCGGATTATGACACCGCAAAGGAACTGTTCGCACATCCGATCCTGCCGTGTACCGATCGGGATTTCCGGAAGTATCAGGCAGGCATCGTCAGCCGGAACGGCGATGTCTATGCAGACGATGCGCGCTGCATTTCTGTGAACTATGTTTTTTCAGACGGCTTGATCAATCTCACGGATCAGGACAGAATGTCAGGCGGTTCCTCGCCGGCGCTTGCTTCGGAATATCCGTACTGCGGCAGAAGCTTTTTTGTGCATGTTCCGGATCATCCGTCCGACAATCTCCATATCTGGTACAGTCCGACGGGTGAAACCGGCATCTGCTATCAGGCGGATTTTTCCGCAGGATCGGATCTGACTGCGATCATGGATCGGATCCTCTCACTGGAAATCTGAACAGAACAGGCGTCTGCCGTCAGGACGCCTGTTTTCATTTGGTCATATCTGTTTCTTTCACCAAAAAGTATTGCAATACAGACCGAAATGTGTTATACTGGATTTACAGACAGATACTTTACAAATTCCGAACTGATGATGATACGGGGGAACGAAAGGGGTATACCGATGAAAGTACAGAAACTTTTCAAACGATTTTCCGCAGGATTCTGCGGCGCAGTGATGGCATTGACCGCAGCGGTGTCCGCGATGCCGATGACTGCACATGCCGCCGGACAGAGCGCATCGAAGCAGGTCTCCGAGGAGATCGGGCTTGCGTGCAATCTGTTCTGTACGGCAAACAGCGATCAGGCGGACTGCGCTGCGATCCAGTGGGCAACCACGCTTTCCGCGTCCAATTACGTGCTGTACCGCTCAACAAATGCCGAATCCGGATTCGAGCCGGTCTACGAGGGCAGCGGCAGTTCCTATGAAGATGACCGTCTGGACGTCGGCACAGAGTATTTCTATCAGCTGAAAGCGGTCACGGATAAGGGCGAGCAGTATTCGGGCGTTCACTCGCTGAAGCCCTGTGCGCTGCCGTCCGGACTCAGCACCTATGACAACCAGAAGGGCAGCAATCTGGTCTACGAGACAAACGGCTACAAGGTCGGGAATACTTATTACAGCTACTCCCTGAAAAAGCATGCTGGAAAGAATGACATTTATCTTGCTGAAACGACCTCGACGGACGGCAGACACTTCGGCAATGAGCGCAATGTTGCGGATTCATCGCAGAACTCCGCCCTTGCGAGCTGCAAGATCGAATCCGTGCACATCGACTACCGCGCGAATATCAACAAGGTCGTTGTCTGGGCGCACTGGGAACAGCCGGACGGCTACAAGGACGGCAAAGCGCTTGTCATCACCGGTACGCCGGGCGGTCAGTTCACGGTGCATCATGTGTACAATCCGCTGGATATTCAGGTGCGCGACATGGCATTTTTCTTCGATGACGACGCCGACCAGACCGGTTATCTGATCGCGGCTGCAAACACGAAGGATCAGGGCGCGAATGCGACCATGTACATCTTCCGCATGAACAAGGATTACAGCGATGTCACATCAGTCGTCAAGAAGCTGTTCGAGAATCAGTACCGCGAATTTCCAAATATGATCAAGAAGAACGGTTATTACTTCCTGTTCACCTCGCAGGCAGCCGGCTGGTATCCGAGCAGCGGCGCCTATGCGGTCACAAAGGACATTGCCGGCACATGGAGCGGCTTGCGCAGCATCGGCAATTCCTCGACGTTCTCGTCGCAGTCCGGCTGGATCGTCAATTTACAGGATCAGAATTATCTGATGCATGCCTATCGCTGGCTGCGTGCATCGGAATCGAGCGGCACGACGCTCTGTCCGCTGTATTTTGACAACAGCTTTGCGTTTTACGATTATTACCCGTATTTCAAGTACAATACGTCTACCGGCGATCTGTATCCGATGCAGCAGGGTACGCTTTTGTCGCAGGATCATCCCGCATCGGCATCCATTCCGGCAGAGGGTAAAAACGCAGCCTACAAAGCATTCGACGGCTCGTATCAGACCTCGTTCACGGCAGTAGAGAGCACGAAGAAGTGGCCATTCTATTTAGAGGTCGATCTGGAGCGCGTCTGCGAGCTTGCGAATATCCAGATTTCGTGGTATATCTGCAAAGGCTCCGAGGGATATTATGCCTATACGGTCGAGGGCAGCACGGACGGTCAGAACTGGACAAAGCTGCTCGATCACACCGACACGAGCAAGGAAATCGTTTCCAAGACCTACGGCTTTAACAGCGATATGCTTTCCGGCACTGCGCGATATGTGCGCCTGAATGTCAAGAGCGCGACGCTGCAGAACAATCCGACGAACAACTGGTACAATCCGACTGTCTATGAGGTCAAGATCTACGGCAAACCGATCGGCGAGATCGCGCCGGTCTCGCGCGATGCTGCCGCTGCATTCGATTTTGAGCAGGCAAACGGAAAAACAGTTCCGGATACGACCGGAAACGGACATACCCTGACGCTCTACGGCAATACCGCCGTACAGCAGGACGCTGCGCGCGGGAATGTGCTCTGGTTCGGCGGAACGGCAAGCGACTATGCAGCGACCGCCGCAGGACTGCTGGACGGCTGCCGCAGCTACACGATCTGCATGGATGCAAAATCCTCATCTGACGGCAATTTCTTCACATTTGCGACCGGTCAGGACGAGAATCAATATGCATTTTTCAAGATCGCAGAGGATCATTTCCGGTTCCAGACCACAGTGGATACATGGCGGGGCGAAACGGGCATGCGCTATGATCTTGATGCGACGGACTGGCACAGCTATGCGCTTTCCGTTACCAGCACATCCTGTACGCTCTACGTAGACGGCAACGCAGTTGCGGAAGTCTCTGACCTGAACACTTCTCCTGCCGATATGGGCAGCAGCCAGAAATTCCTGCTCGGCAAATCGTTCTACAAGGATGATGTCGGCTATTCCGGCTATCTGGACAATGTTGCAGTCTACCGCACGGCACTGACCGCCGAGGAGATCCGTGCGCTGCATAAACCCTCGCAGAAACTGCCGGGCGATGTCAATGCAGACGGCAGCGTGAATACTGCGGATGCCGTTGCCATGACAAAATTCCTCTCCGCAAACGGCACGCTTGCCGATTGGGAAGCCGGCGATCTTGACGGCGACAGCCGCATCACGGCAAAGGATCTGACGCTGCTGAAACGGATCCTGCTCCGGTAACACCTCATTTTCAGTATTAAAATGCGCCCGCATACAGCGAAAACTGTGTGCGGGCGCATCTGTATCCGGAGCAGCTGCCGATCTGACGCATTCTTAAAATCTTATGAAGTTTCTTGCGTTTTCGGCGCGATTATGTTATAATAATGCACGGAAACAATGCGTTTCCGGATCAGAGGTGAATCATATGACGAAAATTGACCTGATAACGGGCATTCTCGGCGCGGGCAAAACGACCTTCCTGCTGAAATACGCGCGGGCTTGCCTTGACCGCGGCGAACGAATCGCCGTTCTGGAGAATGATTTCGGCGCAGTCAATGTGGATATGCTGCTGCTGCAGGAGCTGAAATGCGAAAACTGTCAGCTGGAAATGGTCTCCGGCTGCAACGATCCGTACTGCCACCGCAGACGGTTCCGTACACAGCTGATCGCGCTCGGCATGCAGCATTTCGACCGCATCATCGTGGAGCCTTCCGGCATCTTCGATATGGACGAATTTTTCGATCTGCTTTACGAATCCCCGCTCGACAAATGGTACCAGATCGGCAGCATCCTGACGATCGCAGATGCGCAGGACCGCGGGAACATGTCCGAGGAAATGAACTATCTGCTTGCGTCGGAAGCGGCATGCTGCGGCAGACTGGTACTCAGCAAGATCGCAGATGACGAATCCCCCGATGCAGCAGCAGAACGCGTGCTCGGCAAGCTGAATCCGGCACTCGAAGCGATTCAGTGCAACCGGCGCTTTACCGCAGCAGATGTGCTCGCGAAAAACTGGGATGCGCTGACGCCACAGGATTATCTTGATCTTTCGGAATCCGGCTATCAGAATGCCAGCTATGTGAAGAAGTTCCGCACCGAGGCGCTGCAAAGCACCGTGCATTACTTCATGCGCTTCCGGATTCCGGACAGCGATCTGGAACCGGTGCTGCAAACGGTCCTGCGGGATCCCGCATGCGGTCAGATCCACCGGATCAAGGGCTCGTTCCAGTCCGATGACGGCAGCTGGCACAAGCTGAACATGGTCAACGGAAACACCGAGATCGCGCCGGTTCCGGAAGGACAGGCTGTGCTGATCGTCATTGGCGAACACCTGTCTCTGCCTGCGATCGACGCGCATATCAAATCAGTCAATACTGCGGACGATTATGTCTGCATCTGAAAAGGAGTTATTATAATGGATATGAACCTGACAAATCTGGTGAATGCATATTTTGCCAACTACAACGCGATCTGCAAAACATTCAAATTCGGTTACAACGATCTGTATGCAGCCTGCGCAAATCTGCTTTGCTCGCACGGTCTGGTCGCGACACCGGAATCGCTGAATGCCGCAAACCGCATTGTCAAATCCAATTCCGGCATCTTTTCCGCATTTCGCGGCAATCTGCAGGCATCCTGTGCAACGATGCTCCTGACCGACAGCGATCCGCAGCAGAAGTTCATGACCGCACAGAAGAATTACGAGCTTCTGAAAAAATACTTTTTCTCGTCGGATTATCTGGTGTTGACCGCGTTCCTGCTGATTGACATGGCAACGCCGGAGCAGTCGGTCACGATGATCGAGCGCGGCAAAGAGCTCTACGAAATGATGAAAAAGCAGCATCCGATCCTGACCAGCTCCGAGGACAGCGTTTTTGCAGTCATGCTCGCGGCATCGCCGAAGGAGGATGATGCACTGATCGCGGACATGGAGGAGAGCTATCGCCTGCTGAATCATTTCAGTGACAGCAACACACGACAGACGCTTTCGCATATTCTTGCGCTGTCCGATGCAGAACCGCAGGCAAAATGTGCACAGCTTCTCACACTTTTCCAGACGATCGGTGCAGCCGGCGGAAAATACGGCAAATCCTATGAACTGCCGGTGCTTGCGGCACTGACGGTTCTGAATACGGATCCGCAGCAGGCTGTGAACGATATTCTCGCGGTAGATGCCGCATTGCAGCAGCATCCTGATTATAAGGGCATGTACGGCATCAGCACAAAAGCCCGTATGATGCATGCGGCAATGCTTGTGACGACAGCCTATGCACCGAACACCTTTGCGGATGCCGCGGCGGCTGCGTCGGCAGCTGCTTCGATCGCTGCGCAGGAAGCAGCGATGTGTGCCGCAATGGGTTCGCTCACCGCTGCAACGATTGTCATGGATACCTGATCATACCAGAAACAGATACCGGTTTCGCCTATCTTGCGGAACTGGTATTTTGTTGCGGCTGTTAATAGAATCTTCATATTTAGATGCAGTCTGAATCCTTGACAAAAACAATTAGCGTGTGCTATAATATGATGAATCTATCTGCGGTATTGCATTTTTTTGCGCCGCATTTACAGAAAAGAGGTACACTTTATGAACAAAATCTGGTCGGCAATCATTCTGCCGGCAGTCTGCATCGGATCATTCAGCGTGCTGACCGTTCCGGCGAAGGCAGCGGAAGATCCTGCGAAGACGGTCGAAGCGCCTGCCAAGACCGGTGAGGAGCCGACAAAGGCGTCAGAGGAACCGGTCAAGGAAACGACCGCACCTGTGACCGGCTGGCAGATCGAGAACGGCAAGCGTTATTATTATGACGCAAAGGGAAACAAGTCTGTCGGCAATGTCGAGATCGACGGCATTACTTATGTATTCGCACCAAACGGCGTTCAACAGCTCGGCTGGCAGACTGTGGATGACAAGCGCTTTTACTACGACAAAAACGGCGAAGCGAAATTCGGCTGGATCGAGTGGCGCGGCGAGAACTACTATGTCTCCCGCAAAAACGGCAAGCTGACCGGTGAAGCGACAACGGATGAAGGCGAAAAGCTCGACTTTGACGAATACGGCGTCCGCGACAAATGGCAGCTCGTTGCAGACGGCAGCTGGACCTATGCAGATGCTGCCGGCGAAACCGAGATCGACGGCATGCCGTATCTGTTCTCCGAAAAAGGCATCCTGCTGACCGGCTGGCAGACTGCTGCGGACGGCATCACGCGGTTTTACGATGCTGAAACGCATGAGATCCTGACCGGCTGGATAACTGCGAAAAACGGTGCCCGCTCCTATGCGGATCCGGAAACCGGCAGAGTCACCGGCTGGCAGACGATCGACGCGCAGAAGTATCTGTTTGATGCAAAGGGTGTGCTCGTAACCGGACTGTACACAGCGGACGGCAAGACCTATTATTTTGATGCGGACGGTTTGATGCAGACCGGATTCATTGAAACAGCAGACGGCACACGCTATTTTAACAAGAGCGGTGTCATGCTGACCGGCATGCAGCCGATCGGCGAAAATGTGTACTATTTTAATGAGAGCGGCATTATGCAGATCGGTTTCCGCGATCTTCCTGCCGCCGACGGCAATACCTACCGCTATCTGTTCAACGCACAGGGCATCATGCAGACCGGCTGGCATGTGGTCGGAGATTACCGCTATTACTTCACGGATGACGGTATCATGATGAAGGAGCCTGTCGTTCTGGACGGCAAGACCTATCTGATCGACTCGCTCGGTCATATGGTCAAGGGCTGGTATACCGCACCGGACGGCAGCAAGTATTATGCAAATGAGACCGGACAGGCAGTCACAGGCTTGCAGACGATCGGCACGGATGTCTACTATTTCAGCATTGAGGGCATCATGCAGATCGGCTTCCGCGATCTGACCGGCGCAGACGGCAATTCCTACCGCTATCTGTTCAATGCAGAGGGCAAAATGCAGACCGGCTGGCATGTAGTCGGCGATTACCGCTACTATTTCAGCGCATCCGGCATCATGGCGCGCTCGCTGACTGTCATTGACGGCAAGACCTATCTGTTTGACCAGAACGGACACACGATCTCCGGCTGGTACACTGCCCCGAACGGCAGCCGGTATTACGGCGGTACGGACGGTCAGGCACTGACCGGCTGGCAGGAGCTCCCGACGCAGTCGAGCTACTTCAATGCAAACGGCGTCATGGCTGTTTCGACCACGATTGACGGCTATTCGATTGATGCGAACGGTTCTGCACGCAGTCAGCGCGCGATCACGGCTGATAAATACATTGCGAACAGCAACAAGACGGTAAACGGCGTCTATCAGTCGTTCTACACCCCGAATTACTACGCCAGCATGGAAACTGCGCGTACCACGCAGCAGCTTCTGAATGCGGGCTGGGATAAGCTGATCGACTATACATTTGCAAATAACAGAGGTGTCTGCTATTATCTGGCTGCTGCACTGGACTTTGTGTTCCAGCGCGCCGGCTTTGAGACGCGTGTTGTTTACGCTTGGCACAATTCGCATCATTACTGGGTACAGGTCAAGATAGACGGTGTATGGTGGAATTACGATCCGACCTATCGCTATCAGCGATCTCACCTGACGCTTGCGCAGCAGAATCAGGCTGATATCAACAACGGCGGTCCGGGCTATACGCTTCGCGGCTATGTTCATGCAAAATATGATCACCGCGGCAACCTGATCAGCGCGACCTATGAGCCCATTTAAGTTTGTTTATTATAATAGAAAAGGATGATAAAAATGAAAAAGAATTTTGTAATTTCGGCTGTCTGCGGACTTGTCTGCGCAGCATCCCTCTGCGGCTGCGGTGATGATATCGTCACCGATTCCAGCAGCACCGCAGAAACCACTGCTGCTGTCACGACTGTCGCAGAAACGACGGCAGATGCAGAGGAAACCACGACCGCAGAGACCGCCGAGACAACGACTGCTGCGGAGACGACCGCTGCGGAGTCGGATGCAGCAGAAACAACTGCACCGGAGACAACCGCTGCGGAAGAATCCAAGACGGATGCCGCTGCACAGACCACGGAAGCACCGGCTGCACAGGATACACAGGCAACCGATGCTCCTGCGACGAAGCCTGCGGATGATCCGACTCCTCCGTCGGATCTGACTGCGAACATTTTTGATGCATTGAAGCTCGGCAGCGATCCTGCAAGCTTTGTTGCACAGAACAAAAACTATAAAAGAACCGAGGCTGACAGCTGTCTGGTCAACGGCAAGGACGTTGTTTACACGTATCCGGAATTTGAGCTGCACACCACGCTCGAAAACGGCAAGGAATCTGTCGTGGAGCTCTACGTTACCGGCACGAGCATCCGTACTGCAAAGGGCATCGGCGTCGGCAGCACGAAGGATGAGGTCATTCAGGCTTACGGCGAATCGGAAAGCCCGTTCAATGTCAGCTATTCTGCTGACGGCGGCACACTGAAATTCATGTTCGATGACAATGACAAAGTAAACGCAATCGACCTGATGGCGAATGTATAATCATTTGAGGAATTGATATGACGTTCAGCAGTCCGATTTTCTTATTTATCTTTTTCCCGCTGGTTTTTCTCTGTTATTTTCTGATCCCTGCAAAAATGCTGCGCGTCAGAAACGCATTGCTGACCGCTGCAAGCCTGATCTTCTACGGATTCGGCGAGCCGGTCGCGATGCTGCTGATGCTTGGGGTTGTGCTCTGGAGCTGGGGCACAGCCCTGCTGCTTCAGAAAAATGAGATCTGCCGGCGGATTTTTCTGCCGCTCGGTATTATCGGCGATCTCGGCGTGCTTTGTGTGTACAAATACAGCGATTTTCTGATCGGGACAGTGAACGGCTGTCTCGGAACGTCGATCCCGCTGCTGAACCTGCGGCTGCCGATCGGCATTTCCTTTTTTGTGTTTCAGGCGATCTCGTATATCATGGATGTGTCGCGGAAGGATGCACAGGCACAGCGGAATTATTTCCGGCTTCTGCTCTATATTTCGTTCTTCCCGCAGCTGATCGCAGGACCAATCGTCCGGTATCAGACCGTTGCCGATGCGCTTTCGCAGCGCAGCTCCACGCCGGAGCAGGTCGCTTCCGGACTGCGCCGTATGATCTGCGGACTCGGCAAAAAGCTTCTGCTAGCGGATACGGTCGGTCAGATCGCGGATGCGGTTTTCGGTATGACCGATACGCTTGCGCTTCCGACGGCATGGCTCGGCGCGATCTGCTATACGCTGCAGATCTACTATGATTTTTCTGCATACAGCGACATGGCGATCGGCATGGGCAGGATCTTCGGATTTGAATTTCCGGAGAACTTCCGCTATCCCTACTGCTCTGCTTCGATCACGGAGTTCTGGCGCCGCTGGCACATCTCCCTGACCACATGGTTCCGCGAGTATCTCTATATTCCGCTCGGCGGCAACCGCAAAGGCGCGCGCAAGACTGTCCGCAACAAATGGATCGTCTTTCTCTGCACCGGTCTCTGGCACGGTGCAAGCTGGAATTTTGTGATCTGGGGTGCGCTGAACGGCGCGCTCATGCACATCGAACAGATCGTGCGCCGCGGCAAAAAAGAGCCTGCCCGCCGCACATGGTATCTGCATCTGTATACGATGTTTGCGGTTGTCTGCGCATTTGTCATTTTCCGTGCAGATACGCTCCCGCAGGCGCTGCGCTTCTATGTCAGCATGTTCAGCGGAAGGAATCTTTCCATGACAGCGCTTTCTGCATGTACGCAGCTGCTTTCGCCGCTGGCTGTTACAGCATTGATCCTTGCGGTGATCGGCGCAACACCGCTGCCGAAGCGGATCGCAGACAAGGCAATGGCACGCGCTGCCGGTACAACGGAGACCGTGCTTTCCGTGCTGGCGATCGGTCTGCTGATTCTCTGCATGATGAACGCAGCGGCAACGACCTATCATCCGTTTATCTATTTCCGTTTCTGATCTGGGGGTATCTATGAAGCAAAAATTAAAAAATACGCTCCGGATCGTTTATGCTGCTGCTGTTTGCGGGATACTGGCTGTGCCGGGAACTGTTCTCGCAGCAAACAGCCTTCGGAGCGATTCGGATGCATCGGAAGAAGATCATACCGAGAATCGCGTGCTTGCGGAAAAGCCTTCGCTCAAAACAGAGGAAGGCAAGCTGAATACGGAATTTCCGATGCAATATGAAGCGTGGTTTTCCGATCACTTCGGACTGCGTTCCGATCTGGTCACGGCATACGGTGACCTGACAAACAAGGTGTTCGGGGTATCGTCCGAAGCAGATGTCATCATCGGAAAAAATGACTGGCTCTATTTTGCAAAAACGATTCCGGATGCAACGAATGTCCGGACGCTTTCGGATACAGAGATCCGGCACATCGCGTACAATCTCAAGCTTGTATCGGATTATGCTGAAACAAAGGGCACAAAATTCGTGTTTGCACCCGCGCCGAATAAGGCAAGCATCTATCCGCAGAATCTGCCGGCGCGTTATCTGAAAGCCGGCGATCAGAACAATCTCGACGCGCTGTATGATGTACTGGCGCATACCGATGTGACGGTCTGCGACTGGCGCGGCGTTCTGCGCGAACAGGCGGCACACGGTCCGTATCAGCTCTATCATAAGCTGGATACGCACTGGAACGGCGACGGCGCAATGCTCGGCTATCAGACCTTGCTGCAAACGCTCGGGCTCGATGATTTCGGCTTCGGCAATGCGCCGCGTACCGAGACATGCGACTGGTCAGGCGATCTCTGGGGCATGCTCTCTCCTGCTAAGGAAAATCCGGATCAAAATGCGGTTTATGAGATCCCGCACACCTATCAGGATGACGGCAGAATGCGCAGTGTGGATGATCTGAAAATCCAGACCTACTGCGAAAACGGCAGTGAATCGCTGCTGATGTTCCGCGATTCGTTCGGCAGAGCACTGATCCCGCTGCTCTCGGAACGCTTTGCGTCCTGCACGTATCTGCGCTCGAATGCGATCCAGATTGATCTGCTGGAGTCTGCGCAGGCGGATTATGCAGTATATGAGCTGGTCGAGCGCAATCTCGATCATCTGCTGATCCACACGCCGAAAATGCCGGCGCCCCCTGCTGCGCTCCTTGATTTCCGGTCTGCACCGGAAGCAGAACCGGTTCGGATGAACTCGGAATCGGACGGCACGTACCGGCATGTGTACGGCTTGTTTGATGCGGAATATTCAGAAGTAGATGCGGTTTATCTCCGCGCGCTTTGCTCGGACGGGACGCAGGATTACGTGGCGTTTCTCTGCTGCGAGCAGGAAGCGCTGGAACTGGACGCGCATCAGCCGAACGGGTTTTCCGCGTATCTGCCGGAAGATCAGCTTGTCGGATGCGCTGCGATCGAAGTGATCGTGCAGAAGGGCTCGGAGTATATCCGGATCGGCGCACAGGCATTATATTGATGCCCCAACTATCTCTTGAAGTTATCTGCTTGTCTTTTTGCCGTGATACTGCGTTAGAAATCCTTGCCTTGCGTCAGCAAGGCGGCGGCTTTCTGCCTTGTCTCACGACAAAAATCCTGCGCATCTATTCTTCAAGATTTAATTGGAACATCAATAACAAAGAAAACAGCATGCTGCCCTGATTGCAGAGCGGCATGCTGTGCTTTTTATTTTTTCGGCGGTTCAAGCAATGCTTTCGCGTTCAGCTTGAGCGGAAATTTGTTGCATCGAACAACATCGTCGATCACTTCCTGCGCGTCATTCAGCGTCATGAGGTGCTGTTCGGCGGAATTGAGAAAGCCGTAGACCAGCTCGCTGAGACTTGATGCCTGAAACTGTTCAAACACGCGGTTCATCTGGCTGACCGAAAGCGAAGACAGTTCCTCGTAGAGCGCATCTGCACGGTCGTTCAGATTTTTCTTGCGCAGCTTTTCCGCAAGCGCGATCTGTTTTTCCGTTCCGGTACAGATCACGGGAACCGTCAGAATGCATCTGCCGTCAGAATACAGCGGGATCTCGGAATCCCGCGCAAATTTGCCGACTGTCATGTGTTTTTTTCTCATTCTTGTACCGCCTCCCGTATCGCAAACTACATCTTATCATTATTATACAGGAAATGCGCGATTTTGTCAAGACTTTACACATTCGCAGTGGATTTCGATATGCTTTTGAAATTTTTCCGGCGGCAGGATCTGCCTGTATATGTCAGCATACAGTGTACTGAGTTCTTCATCCGAACGCCGGATCCGCAGCGGCATCTGAAAGACACAGTAGGGAACGCCGAAAACCGCAGCCGATATTCCGGATAGCAAGCAGCCTGTCTGCTGATAAAACCGGATGCGGCGTTCCTGGATCTGTGCCTGATCCTTTGTTTCTGCAAACTGCGGATCCTCGGCTTCAATTACAATCGTATCCGTCTGCGGGAACTGTGCCGGAAGCTGCTGCAAAAACGCATGTCCGATCCCCTGCCCTCTGTGCTTTGCCTCGACCGCAAAATAATCGAGCAGCATGTCTGTGCGGCCGCCGTGCCGCAGGATCACAAAATAGCCGTATGCGAGCAGATTTTCACCGTCAAACAGTCCGGTGCAGGCATACCGCCCGTTTTCCAGCGCATTCAGGATCATGCGCAGCGGCTTTAATTCGTCCGGCGGGAAGTCAATTGTCATGCGCGATTGATAAACCGATGTGATCTCACTGATTGTCAAGTGTCTGAATTCCATTTAATTCTCCGTTTCCGGCAGCTTGCTGATTCTTGCAATATGCATCAGAATCAGCGTGATATCATCGGAATCCGGCGTGCCGTTCCGGTTGCAGTCACTATTCAGCATGCCCTGATCGCTCACCACTGCCGATTTGTCTTCTGTGAGTATGCGTGCCAGCAGAACGGCATCCGAAACATCGACCGAACCGCAGCAATCGGTATCGCCGAGCAGCAGTTTTTTTGGTGCAGATGTCGTTTCCGGCGGTGTTGTTTCGGTGGTTTGCGGTTGTACAACGACCGGTTCAGCAGGGGCAAGGACATACCGTTGACCGGAAAGTGCATTGTTCTCTGCTGATTCAAATGAATAGCTGCCGTCCGCATTACAGATGACTGCAAAGGTCTGCTGCATGCCGGCGCCGTCTGAAAAGGCATAATTTCCGGCATCTGTCCGCTGCAGATTCCATGCGGCAGGCGTTTCCGTTTCGGTCAGTTTGCCGTCAGCGCTGTTCAGGAATGCGCCGTTTTCTGCATTGCGCAGCGTATAGCTGCGGTCGGGGACATAAGCATATGCAGGCTCAATATCCCATAGCTGACAGCCGCCGTCCCAGAACTCCCACTGCTTCACGACACCGCCGTTTTTCGTGCTCCATTCGTAGACATCGAGTCCAGCCTGATCGCCGGAGCATTTCGACACAATGCCGTAATGCATGCCGGAGCGCACAAGCCGGAACTGCTGATTGTCCGCGCCGGTAAAGGGTGCAATCGAAACGTCCAGACCGTTTTCGGCTGTACTGCCCTGCACGGTCACGCATTTTGTCTCATCTGAAAGCGGTGTGATCCTGCAATAGCCGCCGCCGAGATCGGTCAGCCGGAAGGTCTGACCGGCAGCGGTATCCGCACGGTATTCCCATTGCCGCATGCCGCCCGTATCCGGATCGGTGTCGAGCAGCAGACCGCTGTTCCGGTTTCTGATCTGATATGTCACATTGCTGAGCAGACCACTGTCTCCGAGATAAATGCTGCCGGACGGATCAGCGACTGCGAATTTATCGGTGCAAAGCGGGATCTCTCCGGTGAAATCATGCTGCGGCGTCCGCTCGCTGCCTGACCATGCTGCCGTCTGCACGCCCCAGATCGTCTGGTTGCTGCTGCCCGCTGCCGTAAACGTCATGACCTGCTTTCCGGTTCCGCTTTCATCGTACTGCACACTGAATCTGCCGAGATATTCCGCATTGCCAATCGTGAATTTTGCAAGCGCACTGTGCTCTGCAATGCTCCATGTGCCGTTCACTGCGCCGGAGATACTGCCGTCTGCGGAGAGTGTGATCTCCTGCGATTTTGTGATCTTGCCGTCGGTTGCAGTTCCGTGATTGAGAAACGCGTATGTGCCCGCAAGCGATGTCGGTTCATATCCGTTCTCTGACCAAGTTTCGCCGCTGTACTCATACGGCATGACGACCGGCCAGCCGTCTGCATTGAACAGCATCGCATGAACACGGACTTCGTGATACTCCGAACCGTCGTCGAAGCGCGCATGATTGATGAGATACCACTGACCGTTATCGTCGTGCAGCACGGAATTGTGTCCGCATGCCATGTATGCGCGGGCAAGCGCGGGAATCTGATAATTCGTCATCAGCTTCAAGCCGATGCTGTCAAGCTGGGTACTTTTTTCCAGCACCATGTTTCTGCCGGCAGCATCGACAAACGGTCCGAGCGGCGATCGCGAACGCCCGACGCGCATGTTGTAGCCGCCGCTGGATGTCAGTCCGCCGTAGGTCACGAACAAGTAGTAAAAGCCTGTATCTGCGTTGTATTCGATGAACGGTCCTTCTCCGGATTTGCCCCAGCCGCCTGAAATCTTTGTGCCGAAATAGCTGTCGACCATTCTGCCGTCGGCGGTCTGTCCGGTTTTCGGGTGGATGCAGCGTCCGGTTTGTTTGTCGATCTCCAATGTAAAAATGCCGCCTGACCATGAACCGTAGCACATGTACATCCTGCCGTCCGGATCGGTGTAGATCGTCGGATCAATTGCGTTCGGGTACTGCTGATTGTTGTAGCCGTGCTGATTGAACCAGCTGTTGTTGTAGGTTACCTGCCCCGCTGTGATCAGCTCGTCGATGTTCGTGCTGGTATATTTGCGATTGACATTTTTCGTCGCACTGGTCGCAAAGCTGTCGTTGTCCGTGAAGCCGGAATAGATCAGATTGTCCGCAAAAGTATACGGTCCTTCGATCGTTTTGGATGCGGCAAACGCGATCACGGAGCGCATGTAGGTCGATGATGTGCAGAAATACATCAGATAGGCGCCCTTTGAACCGTCCGGATTGACATAATCCGCATTCCAGAACACATCCGGAGCCCAGACTGCAAATCCGCCGGCGCAGTCTTCGAGATCCTCGCCTGCCCATGCAAATGCGCCCTTCAGATTGCCCGAAAGATCGCCGAAAATTGTGTTGTTCGTTTTCCGGTAACCGTTCGTGAACAGCCGCCAGCTTTGCAGATCAGCCGATTTTGCCGCATCAATGTGCGAGCCGAACACGTAATACATGCCGGAAGCCGGATCCTTGATGATTGACGGATCATGCACCGAAACGCGGCTCTTTTCGCGCACATAATCCGCAGCATTGACGCGCCGGAATCCGGCTGACGATCCGTTCAGACAGATCGCCGCTGATAATAATGCTGCTAAAAATTTTCCCGATTTCATATGAATCCTCCTTTATCTCTATCGGATGATTCCATTATAACGGCTTTTTTCTGCAAAGTAAATGATGCATTGTAATCTGTTTCTTACGATTTGTTGCGTAAAACGTGCAAAAGGTTACTTGACAAGCGCGCATTTTTGTGGCATAATAGTAGTAGCGCGGTGCGATACCGCCCGATAATTCATGAGAGGGGATTTTTTATGAGAAAAAAACGGTTGACGGCACTTGCAATGGCAGCTGCCGTCCTCGCAGGAACTTCACAGGTCATGCCGAATGTTCCTGCAGCTGCTGCGGCGGATCTCGATTACGCCAAAGCGCTCCAGATGTCGCTCTATTTCTATGAGTGTCAGCAGGCAGGCAAGCTGCCGGAATGGAACCGCGTAGAATGGCGCGGCGATGCCGGTCTCGAAGACGGTCTGCTCGGCGGCTGGTTCGATGCGGGCGACCATGTCAAATTCAATCTGCCGATGTCCTATTCTGCATCCATGCTCGCATGGGGACTCTACGCCTATCCGAACGGCGTCGAAAAGGCAGGCGAAATGACAAACTATGTCAACAACCTGAAATGGGTGCTCGATTACTTCGTGGACTGCGACCTCGGTGACTCCGTCATTTATCAGGTCGGTCTCGGTCAGAAGGACCACACATGGTGGGGACCGTGCGAGCTGCTCGAATACGGTATGAAGGATCAGGGCAATAAGGACTGCCGCGGCGTTCTGAAAGGCAGAGACTGCTCTGCTGTCACGGCGCAGATGGCTTCTGCACTCGCCGCAGGTTACTGTGCATTGCAGGGACGCGTCGATGATTCTGTGCTCGAAGGCTATCTGAAACATGCAAAGAACATGTTCAAGATGGCGGATGCCGACCGCAGCGATGCTGTCTACAACAAATCTGACGCACAGGGCTTCTATGAATCCCGTCAGTTCTATGATGATCTGTTCTTCTGCGCAAACTGGCTCTACATGGCGACCGGCGACAAATCCTATCTGGATACTGCCGGTTCCTATAAGCCGAATCTCGGCACGGAGCTCGGTCAGGGCGACACGCTGAAATATTCGTGGTGCAACTGCTGGGACGATGTGCAGCAGGGCGCGACCATTCTCTATGCGGTCAACACCGGCGACGCGACATGGAAGGCTCAGGCAAAACGGCATCTCGACTACTGGCTCGAATCGAAAGATGTCGTTCCGGGCGGTCTGATCTACGTGCAGAACTGGGGCTGCCTGCGGCATGCAAACGGCTTTGCATTCACCTGCGCATATGCATGCGACAATCTGTTCAAGGATGATCCGAACTACGACAAATATGTCGCACTCTATGAAAAGCAGGTCAACTTCGCGCTCGGCGATAACCCGACCAAACAGTGCTATGTGGTCGGCTATGCTGAAAACTCGCCGAAATGCGTCCACCACAGAACCGCACACGGCTCGTGGAAGAATGCAGAAAAGACACCGACGCTGAACCGCCATGTTCTCTACGGCGCACTGGTCGGCGGTCCGAAGCAGGACGGCTCCTTCAACGATGACCGCGGCGACTACATCTGCAACGAGGTTGCAACGGACTACAATTCCGGCTATACCGCAATGCTCTGCAAGATGCTCGATGTTTATGGCGGACAGAGCGATCCGGCATTCCCCTACCCTGAAACCCGCGAAGACGAATTTTTCGTTGAGGCAAAGGCAACCAGCGATTCCGGCGGCACGACCGTCAGCATGAAGATCACGAATCATACTGCATGGCCGGCAAGAATTGTCGATAACATTTCCATGCGCTACTATATGGATCTGAGCGAGATCATTGATGCAGGACTGGATCCGACCAGCGTGGAAATGCGCGTGGACCGCGATCAGACCGGCATGTATTCCGGCGACGGCGTAAAAGCTGCTGAGATCTCCAAGCCGAAGCAGTACAAGGGCAATATCTACTATGTCGAAGTCAACTTCCCGGACGGCAGAGCATTTATGCCGATCTCCGAGGGCAATCATCAGTGCGAGATCCTGCTGGCACTCGTGTATCCGAACTACGGCAAGGGCTGGGATGCGACGAATGACTTCTCCGCAAAGGGACTCGGCGGTACCGATAACGAAAAGACTGCTTATATTCCGGTCTATGAAAACGGCGTGCTGATCTCCGGCGAGGAGCCGGACGGCACAAAGGGCACCGGTTCGATCAGTGCAAATCCGGCTCCGGACGGCAAGAAGACGACCGGCACAACAGAGCCGAGAGTTACGACCACGACAAAGGAAACCACCACCACGACAACCGAGACCACGACAACGACTTCTGATACGACCACGACTGAGGAGACCACCACAACCAAGACCACAACCGTTAAACCGGACCAGAACACGATCTGGGGCGATGCGGACTGCAGCGGCAAGGTTGATATTTCCGATGCCGTTCTGATCGCGCGCTTCGCAAATCAGGATAAGACCGCGAAGATCACGGATCAGGGCATTGCAAATGCGGATGTGACCGGCGATTCCACGGTCGATTCCGACGACTGCACGAAGGTTCTGAAGTATGTTGCGAGAATCATCTCGGAAGCAGAGCTTGCTCCGTAAAATCAATTATGTAACAAGAAAATGCCCGCAGAATGCTGTGTTCTGCGGGCATTTTGTTATGCTTTATACAGATAGATGCAAAATGCAATCTGCCAGACCAGACCGAGGATATTGATGATCCAGAAACGCGGCTTTTTCGTTTTGTGATGAAAAAGCTGCATGCCGGTCAAGGCGCCGACTGCACCGCCGAAGAATCCGAACAGCAGCAGTCTGCGCTCCGGCGTCCGCCAGTTGTTCGTCTTGGCAGCGTGCTTGTCCAGACCGTAGATAATGCAGGTCAGAATACTCATGACAAGCAGAAAAATAAGATAGTATTTCACGGGAATGTCCTTTCAGAAAGCAGGGCACCCTGTTTGATGCAGAGTGCCCTGTTTGATCGTGTTATTACTGTTCGATCGGATCGGTCCAGTACTCGTTGTTGTACATATCGCAGAAGCAATATGTGATCTTCACAGCGCCGTCGCCGACGTTCGTGTTGCTGATCTCCATTTTGTCTGTGACCGTCATCGTGTCGCCGAGATAGTAGCTGTCCTGATATTCGCCGTCATAGGTGTAATAATCGCAGACGAAATCAAGCTGGTCGCCGGTGTTCAGCTCCGTGAAGCTCTTTGCAACCGTTTCGGTCTCGTTTTCTTTGTACTCGATCTCTGCGCCGGTGATGTAGCCCTTCGGATTTGCGCTGTCAAAGACCAGCATCAGCTTTGCGCGCTCGCCGTTCAGCATGACCGGCACATAACCGTCAATGCGGTAATCCTTGCCGTTCTGAACGGTATCGAGATGATAATATGCAACAGGCTGATCGTTGATCGAAACCCAGTTGCGTTCGGTGTCGGCGATCAGATTGCCTGCTTCGTCAAAATCATAGACATTGTCCATGCCGAGATCAACATAGCCTGTACCGTCATCATAGAACATGTTCTTGTCAACGCGGTGGATCATCTTCCACTGCGATTCCGGCAGAGACAGCTTGTACTGACCGTCCTCGGACTGCCAGTAAAGGTTGCTCTTATCCAGATAATTGAGGGACAGGAACTCAGCGGTGTCATCCTGACTCATCGGCAGGTCATCCATGAAGTCGATGTTATCGGAATTGAGTCCGCCGATGCTTCTGCCGCCGGCAAGACCGGAGTTCAGGAAGCCGCTCAGCAGCGAGCCGATCATATCGGCACTTCCGCCGCCGCCGGAGGATCCGCCCATTCCGAACAGGGATTCCAGCGGGGATCCAGAGCTGCCCGATGCGATCTGACCGCTGGTCTGAAGGCTCGCGAACTGACGGATGCACCGGGTATATGCGGCGTTCATATTGATCTGATTATAGGTGCTGCATGCAGGCGAAACATATTTTGAATTTCTGTACGGGAAGAAGATCGAAACGCCGTAGGCATTCGTCATGTTGGACGATGTACGGTTGTACTTGACCGCCTTCTGCAGAGCTTCAGCAAGTGCCTTGCCCTCATTCGTGCCGACATTCAGCGCAAAATGCGTGAGGTCGATCTGGTCGATGCGGTTGCTCTGCGCAAATTCTCTGGAGCCGTAGCGCGCGTCGGAGACCTTCTGATATTCCTTGTTCGTCAGCAGTGTGCTCACGGAATCGGAGAATGCACTCAGCTTATCCGGAACCGTATTCGCAAACTCCGCAAGGTCGATGACAGAAAGCGTGGTCTGCTGACCGGGGCACTTTCTGGCGCATGCGGAAGTGAAGTCATCGCAGATGTTCTTGCCAATATCCAGCGTGGACATGGATGTGTTTTCGCCGAGCTTCGTCACCCAGTTCGTGTAGTACCAGCCGATGCCGGGCTCGGTCTCCTCGGATGCGATCATGTAGTCGGCATAATCATTCATCATAAGCGCAGTCTCGGCTGTTGCCATGAGGCAGGCGTCGAAACCGACAAAATCAAAGGTCACACCGCCGTCTTTCAATGCCTGACTGATGCTGGCAAGATCCATCGAGCCGCCGTTCTTGTTCTTTTCGTCATAACCGTAGCCGCTGACCGATCCCCCGCCGTGATCCCAGAAGATCAGCTCATTGCGGTTCGCAGGGAAATTCTGCGCGCAATAGCGGATAAATTCGGAAAGCGTAGAAGGCTTGGTCATCGCCTTGTTGCCCATGTCAGATTCCAGACGCTCCAGCTGACCGTTTTTCACGCGGTAGATCTGGTTGACCTGACTGCTGATACCCTGCGTTTTCCAGCCTGCGCATCCGCCTGTATACACGATAACATTCAGGTTATCGCCGTAGCTCGCAGCTGCGATCTCGGAGAGGTCGGAAGATGCCATGCCGCTTCGGGATTCGAGGTCCGTACCGCAGAGGTAGATCATCATTGTGATCTGATCCTGATTATTGCCGAGGATTTTTGTGCGCTTATCACGGGAACCGGATGCAACAGAATTGTCAACCGGAGTGGAATCCGGCACTGTGTACTGCTGTTGCTGCTGCTGCGCTTCCTCGGAATGATACGGAAGTTCTCCCCCGCCGCCGCCGAGCAGTTCGGCGACATCTCCGCCGCCGCTGAGCAGACCGCCGCCGCTGCATCCTTTCATCAGGAAAAAGACCAGAAGCAGAAGTACAATCGTACCGCCGCCGCCGGCTGCTGCACGCTTGCCTGCACTGCTTCCGCCGGACTGTTTGCCGGCGTATCCGTTCTGCGATCCGACCGGACCGGTTCCGAGTCCGTCACCGCGGCGATGAACGCCGGTGCCGCCGGAAGTTACATGCTTTTCGCGACCTTGCGGACGTTTCTGATCCATATTGTAATCCTCCTATAAAATACAGATTCTGATACTATTTTACATGAATTTGCATTGTTTGTCAAGTATTTGAATGTGATTTCTGCCCGCAGACAGAGATTTTTTTACAAAATACAGCTGATGATTCCGGTGCTGTCAGGCGATCACGGAGATCCGGCTGCCGTCGGATTCCTTTGAAATACGGATCTGCGCAGGGATCGCGTCCTTCAATTCGGTCACATGCGAGATCACACCGATCAGACGCGTGCCGTCTGCAAGCTTTGCCAGCATGCGGATCGCCTGCCGGAGCGCCTGCTCATCCAGTGAGCCGAAGCCCTCGTCAATGAACATCGCATCCAGCGAAATACCGCCGCTCTGCGCCTGCACGACATCGGATAATCCGAGCGCGAGTGCAAGCGATGCAAGGAAGGATTCGCCGCCGGACAGTGTGGAGACCTCTCTCCATGCGCCGGTCGTGCTGTCATAGACTTCCAGATCAAGTCCTGCCTGTCCGCGCGCGGAACCGGCATCCTTCCGGCAGCGGAGCGCATAGTTTTCATTCGTGAGGAACGAGAGCCGCTGGTTCGCTGCATCGACAACCTGCCTGAAATAAAACTGCTGTACATATGCCTCAAAGCTCAGCTTCATCTGACCGCTCTGCTGTCCGCCGACCGTCAGGTACAGATCGCGGACGCTTGCTTCGTATTCCGCGAGCGATTTGCGCTTTTCGGCAAGCGGGATCAGGCGATGCAGCGCATTCTGATTGCTTTGCAGGTCATGTGCGGCTTTCTGATAGGCAGCTTCAACGCTGGTCTTAGACTGCCGAAGCTGACGGATCTCCTCCTGCAGATCATCGACCGGAAGCAGTTCACCGATCATGCACTGCGCAGAGAGCGACTCATGCTGACCGTTCAGCTGATGCAGACGGTCACGGTATGTGCGCAGCTGTCCGCGGAGCATGACGATCTGATCCTGTGTGCGGCAGGCAGCAAGGAATGCTGCTTCATCCGGAAAATCGGAGCCGGCAAGCGCGGCAGTATAGGCGCTTTCCAGCTCAATACTTCGCTGCTCTGCACGCTCGAACGCTTCACCTGCTTCAACTGCCGCTGCACGTTTCGATGCATTTTCGCGTTCTGCCCGCTGATAATTCTGCTGTGTGCTGCGGCGCTGGGCTTCGAGCGTCGATACAAGTGTTTCCGCTTTTTTGCAATTGTCCCGCAGTTCGGTTTCATCCGGAATATCGTCGCCGCAAAGTGCGGTCAGTTCCTCCGTAATGACGCGCAGATTCTCCTGCTTTTCCGCAGCTGCCTGACCTGCACGCTCATACTGCGCAATTGCGTTGTTCATCGCCTGCCCGATCTTTTCCAGATCCGCGTCCGACGGCGTATGTGCGGACATCAGCGCCGGAGCCGGATGCTCGCAGGAGCCGCAGACCGGACAGGGTTTCCCCTGCTCCAGCTGTTCCGCAAGCTTGCCCGCCTGCCCTTTCTGATAGGCAAGCAGCGTCTTCTTTTGCAGCGCGGATGCTGTTTCAACGGTGCCTGCATATTCTGCCTGCAAAAGGATCGCTTTTTCATGTGCGGATTTCGCGAGTCTTTGCTTTTGCAGCAGATCCAGCGCCCGCTCCGCTTTCAGTCTTTTCTCGTTCAGGACATCTATCTGTGCGGCTGCAATTTCTGCTTCTTCCGCCTGTTTTTGCGCTTCTTTGCAGGCGGCTTCCGCAGCGGGAAGCTCGTTCATCCGCTTTTCTGCTGCCGCTCTCGCATCCTGCTCCTGCCGGATCGCGGTCTGCCACGCAGTATGGCTGTTTTTCAGGATCGCTGCATGCTCTGCGGCATCGAGTTCATCCTGCAGAATCTGCATCTCCGGAGACTGCTTTTCCAGCTCAGCAAGCGCCTGCTCATTGGCGCGAAGCCGTGTCAGCAGCGCATTCTGCTGGGTTGCCTGTTCCGCTGCTTTTGTTTTTTCAAGCAGCTGTGATTCCATTGCGGCAATCTGTGCTTTTTGCTCGGCGTAAATCTGCTCCTGCATCGAACAAAGCGCCTGCAACAACGGAATCGCCTGATCCGCGTAGACCGGATCGCTCCGCAGCATGCCGAATACGGTACTTTCCTCCGCAGATTCATCCGAACGGATATCCGAAGCGGCATACATGATCTGCTGTCCGTTTTGTTCCAGATCATGCTTTGCATCGGCATAATGCGCTTTCAGCAGCTCCTGAAAACGGGCGTAACGCATTGTTGAAAAGAGCTTCTGGAACAGAACGCGGCGGTCTGCCGATTTTGCATTCAGGATTTTCAGAAAATCGCCCTGCGCGATCATAACAGTCTGCGCAAACTGATCCCTGTCCAAGCCGATCAAGGTCTGTACAGCGGCATTGACTTCCGGAATCGAATCAAAGTGCTTGCCGTCCGGCATCAAAATGCTCGCGGATGCCTTGATCTTCGTCATGCCGTCGCCGCGCAGCTTTCGCCGCTCATGTTCGGGAATGCGGGTAACCGTATAAAGCTGTCCGCGATGCTCAAACTCCAGTGTGACAAGTGTTTCGGTATCCGCTGCGGCGAAATCCGAACGGAAGCTTTTCGATGTCCGGCGTTCGCTGCCGCCGCTTGCTTCACCGTATAATGCAAACGAAATTGCGTCAAAAATCGTTGTTTTGCCCGCGCCGGTATCGCCGGTAATGAGGAATAATCCGTCCGGATCCAGCAAAGTAAAATCAACGGTCGTTTTGCCGGCATACGGTCCGAACGCCTGCATCGTCAGGATTCTCGGTTTCATAGCGCACCCGCCTCTCTGTCAAGCTGTTCCAGCAATTTTGTGACAATCTGCTCCTGCTGCGCGGTCAGCGGCGTGCCCTGATTCTGCATCGCGTAGAAATCGGAGAGCAGCGAAGCGAAATCTGTCCGCTGCGGCTGAAAATCCTGCACTTGGGGCTGAACCTCTTTCGCGTGAATGCTCTCTGTTGTCATGAGCAGCAGATTTGGATAAACCGTGCGCAGCTGCCGGACGGCATCGCTCGGCGGCGTGGGATCGGTCAGGATCGCGTGGATGTAGTCTTCGGTCGGTGTGCCTGCAAGCAGTTCGGCTAGGCTGCCTTTCAGTTCCTGCATATCGTGCAGAGGCTGCAGCGGGATCGTTTCGATCTGAACATTCCCCTTTTCCCGCAGCTCTGCGATCGTGACGGATTTGCGCTGACTGCGCTCTGAAAATGAATATTTCAGAGGCGAGCCTGCATAGCGGATCTCCGGACGAGAAACATGCTGCGGACCGTGCAGATGACCGAGCGCAACATAATCATAAGCATCGAACAGCGACGCAGATACATTGTCCATGCCGCCGATCGCAAGCTCCTCGGATTCGCAGACCTGACCGCCCGTCAGAAACTGATGCGCGACCAGAATATGCCGGTCGGAATCCGTAACCGGATGAAGCGAAAGCAGCACGCGGATCGCATCGTCATAAGAGCGGATCTGCTCGGCTTCCTCCGGATAACGCTGCCGCACATGCAGCGGCGTCGTGAACGGCATCAGATGCACATGCAGCGTGCCGAAGCTGTCTGTCATCGTATAATCGTAGATTTCGGCGCCGTCTGCGCCTGCGATCCGGATGCCGGATTCTGCTGCAAGCGGCGCAAGATATGCCACACGCTCCGCAGAATCATGGTTGCCGCTGATGAGATAGCACGGCAGTTTTTCTGCGGCAAGCGCGGACAGAAAATCGCTGAACAGCGACATTGCCTCCGATGAGGGCGCATTTCTCTGATAGACGTCGCCCGCGATCAGGACAGCGTCGATTTGTCGGGTACGCGCAATTTCAAGGATCTGCTGCAAAATATAGCGCTGATCCTCCATGAGATTCTGCTTGTGAAGGATCTTTCCGATATGCAGGTCGGCAAGATGCAAAAATCGCATGCGCTCCTCCTTTTATAGTGCGCGCAGCAGACGGCAAAGGAATGCCCATGTGCGCTGTACGGACGGGATCGAAAGTCGTTCGCGCGGTGTGTGGATATCAAAAATGTCAGGCCCGATCGAGATGCAGGCAAGCTGCGGCGCTTTATCCGACAGGATGCCGCATTCCAGTCCTGCATGGATCGTTTCAATGACGGGATCTTTGCCGTATTCCTCGCGGAATACGCGGACAGCGGTCTGTTCGAGAACCGTGTCTGGACGGTATTCCCATGCGGGGTAGTCGCCGGATTCGGATACGCTGCCGCCGGCATTTTCAGCAAGCGTGCGGAGCTGATCTGCAAGCGCACGCTTTTTGGCGTTGACACCGCTGCGGATCAGCGCATCTGCATGGAAGCCGTCCGGTTCCAGACGGAAAATGCCGAGATTCAGCGAGGTCTCCGGCATGTTCAGCACCGGATTCATCTCCTGCACACCGTTCGGCAGCTGCGAAAGTGCGTCAAGCAAAGCGGCTGTCTCCGCGGCCGGCATGGCGGTTTCGTTACAGCTTTCAGTGCGCTCGATTGTGAGCGTAATGCCGGTTTCTGCGGGATATGCCGACTTCAATTGTGTCAGCGTTTCGTTGAGCGCTGTTTCAATCAAATCAGAAGCATCTGCAAAAAATGCAGCCGTGCATTCGGTCGGGATCACGTTATCGCGCACACCGCCTGCAAATGCCGAAAGACAAATCGGAACAGGAATGCTCCGGAGCAGTTTCAGCATCGCAGTATTTGCATTCAGAAGCGGCTTGTGGATCTCCGCGCCGGAATGTCCGCCGGTCAAGCCGGAAAGCGTCAGCTGATATTTTGTGCCGGAGACAGCCTTCTGCACAGCCGGATAGACCGCATGCACCCGCACGCCGCCCGCACAGCCGACGGTAAAGACGCCCTCCTCCTCGGAATCAATGTTGATCAGATACGCGCCGCCCAGTGCGTCCGGAGAAAGACCGGTCGCGCCGTCCATGCCCGTTTCTTCATCGACGGTCAGGATCACGGTCAGCGGCGGATGCGCAATGCTGTCGGATTCCAGAATCGCAAATGCATATGCAACTGCGATGCCGTCGTCGCCGCCGAGGGTTGTGCCGTCTGCGCGGAGCAGATCGCCGTCCCAGATCAGATCAATGCCCTCTGTCTCCATATTCTTTTTGCAGGAAGGCAGCTGTGCGCAGACCATGTCCATGTGCCCCTGCAAAATCACGGTCTCATGATCTTCATATCCTGCCGATGCCGGCTGATGGATGATGACATTGCCGGTTTCATCTGCATAGGCAGAAACATGCAGCTTTTCTGCGGTTTCAAGCGCCCATCGGCGGATCGCTGCGGTATTGCCGGAGCCGTGCGGGATCGCGGCTAACTCTGAAAAATAGCGGAAAACTGCTTCCGGCTGCGAAAATGTTGTCATATTCGGTTCCTCCTGACTGTCCGGTGAAATCTCATCAAGAAAGCGGTAATTCGGATGATACGGCAGAATCAGTGACGGATCCGCCTCTGCTTCTGCCATGATTCGTTCCGCTAAGCCGTCTGCGATCAGATGCAAAAGATCTGCAGTTTTTTCAGGCGGCAGCCCCGGACATCCCTGATACAGTGCGAGCGCCGGTGTTCCGTCCGGACGGCGCATCACGCGCACCGGCCAGAGAGAGCAGGCAAAGGGTTTTTCCGCTTGAGGCAGCGTACAGCCCGACGACGGATCCAGAAACGGACAGGGCTGCGCAGCATGCGTTTCGTCATACGGGAGCGTAATGCGGACTCTGCCGTTTTCCGGTGTCAGACGGTATTGCGGACGATTCGCCAGACGCGCGGCAGACTGCGGCAGGAATGTCGGCAGCTCCCATGCGCTCTGTTCCTCAAAAATACAGCAGTTCCGGCAGACCGCGCAGGTCTGCGGAGACAATACGGTTTTCAGCATGTGGTCGGCTCCTTTCCGCGCCAGACTGCAAGATATTTCTCATTCAGAAGGTCGGGACGGTAGGACAGCTTCGACGAGCGCATGCCGCTCTCGCCGAGATCCTCCTCGCGGTTCAGATACTGCGCACCGTTCAGACATTTTGCCATTTCATTCGCAACGACCGGCCATGCATGCGGATAATCCGGCGTGACCTTTTCAAAATGCACATCCATGATGCCTGACGAGATCTCCGAAACGATCGTCATACCGATCGGCTGTTCGGATGCATACAGCAGCAGTCCTGACAGATGCAGTGCATCCCAGTTTGCGCATGCTTCTGCTATGCAGGAAAACTCATAGCGCAGAGAAGCGTCTTCCGGATTCATGCGCGCAGAGAGCCAGCGCCTTGCGATATCAACTGCAAAATCAGCATTTTCCGCGATCAGCGGCTGAATGCAGGCATCCGGATAGGCACGCCAGAACTGTGCGATGTGATTGCGCTTGCCGTGATACTTGCTGCCGCGCAGAGATGCAAGATTATCCTGCAAATACAGATATTCCGTATAATCCGGCATTGGCTCGAATGTGAAGCTGTCCGGAAAGATCGCGGAAAGCTGTTCGCACTGTGCGGCGGTCAGAAGCGTCATGCGGAACAACTGCTTTCGAGCGGCTGCATCTGCACAAAGCTGCATGACGGCATCCTTCAGATTCCCCTGCCCGACCGGAAAACCGTAGCAGCCGGAACGGATACCGCTGCTGTAACGCCGGAGCAGAAAACCGTCAGAAAATGCGATCTCCGTTCCGTACTTTTCGCGCAGCAGATACAAATTCGCGAATGCTGCATCATTTTCTTTTGCAGCTGCTGCATCGGCTGCCCGCTTTGCTGCGGCATAATCGGACGGAACGGGGGTATGGAACAATATGGACATGCGGAAATCCGCCTTTCTCTTTCAATTCATCAACAGGTATATTATATCACGGAACGCAGTCGTTTGTCAAATTCCGTTCTGACTTTCTGTGTCCAAATCGGCATTGCATATTCCGGAAAACTGTGCTATAATAATACAATGGGATTCCCGCGAAAGGAGGTTATTATGGAACCGCGCGATTCTGAAAATCTGATCCGTTTACTCCCAAAAACAAGAAGCAGACTGCTGCGGCTCGTGTTCAGCCGTCTGGCAGTGATCCTCATACTCATTATCTCACAAATTGCAATCATTGCAGCAATCTATGGACTGTTTGAGGAATTTATTCCCAGATTCAAGGTCATTCAGACATTCTTCACTCTCTCCATGATCCTCTATCTCTTTAACAGCGAGATGGATTCCTCTGCCAAACTCACATGGCTCTGGATGATCGCGATGTTCCCTGTGCCCGGTTCGATTCTGCTCTGGTTTACAGACAATAACTTCGGACATCGCAGGATCCGCGACCGGATCCATGAGCTGATCGAGGATACAAAGCATGTTCTGCCGCAGGATGAAACTGTCATGGACGAGCCGGCGCTGGTCGATTCCGGCACGGACGATCTTTGCAGATATCTCAACCGGAGCGGATGCTTTCCGCTTTATAAGGATACCGGTGTGCGGTATTTTTCGCAGGGCGAGGAAATGTTCCGTACACTGATCGCAGAGCTTGAAAAGGCAGAGCACTTCATTTTCATGGAGTTTTTCATTATTGCAGAGGGCTATATGTGGGGCAAGGTGCTCTCCATTCTGTCGGAAAAGGCAAAGCAGGGCGTCGATGTGCGCGTCATGTATGACGGAATGTGCGAGATCTCCTCGCTGTCCTTTGACTACCCGAAACGCATGGAGCAGCTCGACATCCGCTGCAAGGATTTTTCGCCGGTGCAGCCGTTTCTCTCCACACACTACAACTACCGCGATCACCGCAAAATCGTTGTGATCGACGGCAAATGCGCATTCACAGGCGGTGTCAATCTTGCGGACGAATACATCAATCTCACCGAACGGTTCGGACGCTGGAAGGATGCGGCGATCATGCTGAAAGGGACTGCCGTCAGCAGCTTCACGCTCATGTTCCTGCAAATGTGGAATATCACAGAGCAGGATCCGCAGTGGGAGCCGTTTATACAGGCGCCGTCCGATGTGCAGCCGGCAGAGGGCTGGGTAATCCCCTATGCAGACTGTCCGCTCGACACCGACAAGGTCGGCGAAAATGTCTATATCGACATGCTGTACCGTGCGCGCAGCTATGTGCACATCATGACGCCGTATCTGATCCTTGACGGCGAACTCGAAACAGCACTGAAATTCGCAGCGCAGCGCGGTGTTGATGTGCAGCTGATCCTGCCGGGGATACCCGACAAGAAAACGGCGTATGCACTTGCAAAATCTCACTACCGTTCGCTGCTTGCCGCAGGTGTGAAGATCTATGAATATACGCCGGGATTTGTGCATGCGAAGGTGGTTGTCAGCGATGACGAAAAAGCTGTTGTCGGCACGATCAATTTCGATTACCGCAGTCTCTATCATCATTTTGAATGCGCGGCATATCTCTACCGGACGCCGTGTATTCCGGATATCGAACAGGATTTCTGCAAAACGCGCGCGGAATGCAGAACGGTCACAGAGGATACCGTTCGGAAAGAAACGCTCTATTATAAGCTGCTCGGCGGCTTCCTGAAAATTCTGTCCCCTTTGATGTAAAATAAAGCGGCACGGGCTTGATGACCTGTGCCGCTGTTTGTTATTCAGATTTGCTGTCTTTCACAAGCAGCACCACGCAATGTGCTGCGATCCCCTGCTCCTGTCCGGTGAAGCCGAGCTTTTCCTCGGTGGTCGCCTTGATGCTAACCTGATCCAACCCGCAGCCGAGTGTTTCGCTGATGCGGCGGCGCATCTCCGGAATATGCGGTGCGAGCTTCGGTGCCTGCGCCAGAATCGTCGCGTCCAGATTGCCGAGTGTCCAGCCTTGCTCCTGAATGATTTTCCGGACATGTGCAAGCAGCTGAATGCTGTCGGCACCGGCATACTGCGGATCCGTGTCCGGAAAATGCTTGCCGATGTCGCCGAGCGCCAGCGCGCCGAGCATTGCATCCATGACCGCATGCGTCAGAACGTCTGCATCCGAATGTCCGAGCAGACCGAGCCGGTGCGGGATCTCCACGCCGCCGATGATGAGCTTTCTCCCCTCTGTCAGCCGGTGTACGTCATAACCGTGTCCGATCCGGATATTTGTCATGCGTCTGCCTCCTTCTGCTGTTCCCGCAGGAGCGCTTCGGCAATCGCGAAATCCTCCGGCGTGGTCAGTTTGATATTGGAATAGCTGCCGGTCGTCATCGTCACCTGTTTGCCAAGTGCCTCGATCAGCTGGCAGTCGTCGGTATAATCTTTCCCTTGCTGCTCTGCAAGCTGCATTGCTTCGGCATAGAGACTGCGGCGGAATACCTGCGGCGTCTGCGTCAGATAGAGCGAGGCGCGTTCCGGCGTATCGAGAATGATGCCGCCGCGCACGACCTTGACGGTATCCTTGACCGGTACGCCGAGCGAAGCGGCACCCGTTTTTCGTGCATCCGCAATGACCTTTTCGATGTCTGCCGACAGGATCAGCGGGCGTGCGCCGTCATGGATCGCCACATATTCCGCATCAAAAGACAGCGCTGCAAAACCGTTCCGCACACTCTGCTGACGGGTTGCACCGCCTACCGTGACTGCAATCGGTTTTTTTGTAAGATCGGGTTCCGCGGCGATCGCCTGCTGAAACGCTTCGAGATCCTGTTCGCGGCAGATCAGCACAATGCCTGCGATGCTTTCGCAAGCACAAAATCTGCGGATCACATGCGACAGAACCGTGCTGTCTCCGAGCGGGTGCAGGATCTTATGGATACCGCCCATTCTGGTTGCGTTACCCGCGCAGACCAGAAGGGCGGCTGTATCACATCTTGACATAAATCAGTCTACGCCGGGCGCCTTGGTTCCGCAGACTGCGCAGAACAGTGCATCCGGTGCGAGCACCTCGCCGCAGTTCGGGCAGACATTGGAAACCGGTGCCGGATTCGGCTGGTTGAAATCCGGATTCGGGTTAACCGGCTGTTCCGGAAGCTTGTTGCCGCATCCCGCGCAGAACGATGCATCCGGCGCGACAGGCTGACCGCAGAACGGGCAGATCGGCTGAACCGGTGCAGAGACAGGCGGAGCCGCCGGAACCGGTGCGGTTGCACCGCAGTTCGGGCAGAACTTCGAGCCAAGCAGGATCGGTCTGCCGCATTCGGTGCAGGTCATGGTGCCGTCAAGGGTTTCCAGCTCATGCTGCTTTGCGCTGAGATTTGCCTGCAGCTCATTGATCGCTGCAAACATATCTGCATATTCCGGATCCGGATTCTCTTTTGATTCAGTAAAATATTTCTCACCAATGTCACGGAAACGATTGCGAAGCTCGTTTTCCATTGCAGCAATATCCTTGCGGACACGATTCTTGTCAGCCAGAGATTTCGCATTGTCCGAAACCTGCTTCGCAGTTTTGGAAACGGATGCAGTCAGTCTGTCAAAAAATTCAATTGCCATGGTAATTCCTCCTTTACATTACGCCCCGAAAGCGTTTTCAATATTATAGCACATTTGCCGGAATTTGTCAACCGGAACACCTCTTTCTGCATCGGAAGGCTGATTTTGCGGATACGATCTGAAGATACCGACGGACAATTTTTTCTGCACGTTACTGAAATTTATGTGCCTTCTCCCATTGCACTTTTTGCCGATTTATGATATAATATAGTTGCGGCTGTTAATTGCAGCGAAGTTTCACTGTAAAGGAGTTATGAACATGTATATTACCTGTCTGGACTTAGAGGGCGTTCTGGTACCGGAGATCTGGATCGCGTTTGCAGAGGCAAGCGGCATTCCGGAGCTGAGAAAGACAACCAGAGATGAGCCGGATTATGACAAGCTGATGAATTACCGCCTTGCGATCCTCAAGGAGCATGGACTCGGTCTGAAAGAGATCCAGGATACCATTGCGAAGATTGATCCGATGCCTGGCGCAAAGGAGTTCCTCGATGAACTGCGTTCGATCGGTCAGGTCATCATCATCAGCGATACTTTCTCGCAGTTCGCGACACCGCTGATGCAGAAGCTCGGCTGGCCGACCATTTTCTGCAACTCGCTCGAAGTAGCAGAGGACGGCACGATCACAGGCTATAAAATGCGCTGCGAAAAGTCCAAGCTCACGACTGTCAAGGCACTGCAGTCGATCGGCTTCGAGACCATCGCGAGCGGCGACAGCTTCAATGACCTCGGCATGATCCTCGCGAGCAAGGCGGGCTTCCTGTTCCGCAGCACAGAACAGATCAAAAAGGATTATCCGGATCTGCCCGCATATGAGACCTATGATGAACTGCTTGCTGCAATCAAAGCTGCAATGAACTGAACAAACAAGCCGGAGAGCGCATGGTTCTCCGGCTTTATGTTTTTTTGAGACAGTTCTATTTGTTTCAGACAGACAGTTTTCCGCACAAAATCGAAAAACCACCTTGACACAACTGTCTTTTTGTGATATACTGATGTTGGATTGTAATATTCTGCATTTTCGTTAAAGGAACTGCGACATGACGGATTCGATCATTTCAAAACACAGAAGCGCGGTCATGGGCTTCGCTGCTGTCATCATTATGCTGTTTCACTTTTTTCCGTGCCTGTACGGTGATCTTCATATTCCTGTGATTTCATCGCTGCTGCTGCGCGGGAATATCGGCGTGGATATCTTCCTGTTCCTGTCCGGCATCGGGCTGTATTGCTCCATGTCAAAGGACAGCAGTCCCCTGCCGTTCTACAGAAAACGCATCCGCAGGGTGATTATCCCTGCGCTGCTGATCTCGCTGCCGTACTGGATCGGAACGGATTTTCTGTTCCTGCACAAAGGTCTGCCTGCATTTCTGGAAGACTGGTCCGGTCTTTCATACTGGACAAAAGGAAACGGAACAGTCTGGTATGTTTCGCTGATCGTGATTCTCTATCTGCTCTATCCGGCAATCTTCCGGATGACAAAAAACAGGATTCCCGCAATGCTCGGACTGCTCGCGGCTGTTTATGCCGCGGTGACGGCTGCGTTTTTATGCATACCGGAGCAGTTTGATCTGCGGGAAACTGCGCTGACACGAATCCCGATTTTCCTGATCGGTTCGCTGAGCGGTGAGATACTGCTTGCACAGCCGGAACAGAAAAAACGGATCAGGGCTGTCATTCAGGGATATACTGCGCTCATGCTGATTCTGTTTGCAGCGGCATTTTTCGTTCCGGAAAATCGTCCGGAAACTGCAAATCTGCTCTATCGCTTCGGCAGCGGCGGTGCTGCAATTTTCATCAGCATGCTGCTTTCATATGCCCTTGAAAAAAGAAAGCCGGTACATCTCGAAAACGTGCTGAATACGCTCGGCGGCATTTCGCTGGAGCTGTATCTCATTCATGTATTTCTCAAAAACCTCATCGGCGCAACACATCTCGGCGCGAATAGCGGGGCTGCCGTTCAGATCTGCATCATTGCTGCGGCAATTGCGGTATCTGTTCTGCTGAGTCTCGGCGCCGGAAAGCTGGAACGCATGATCTGGAATCATTTTGCTGCGAGATCCGCTGCATGATCCCGCGATACCAAACAAAAGAATCCCATTTCTACAAAACAGGAGGTCTTTATGAAGAAAAGACTGCTGATCGGTGTAATCGTATGTGAAACTGAACAACTGACGCAGCAGCGCCTTATCAAAGGCATGATGGCGCAGGCATATTCTCTTGATATTGACATCGCTGTTTTTTCCTGCATTACCAATCTTGCGGATCTGACGCCGCATCAGCGTTCAGAGTTCAATCTGTTCAACTATATGCATTTTCCGTCCTTTGACGGCATCCTCTATCTGCGTGATTCGATCCATTCCGAAACAGAACGGGAGCATCTCGATTCGATCCTCATGGAGCAGAAGATTCCCGTGCTTGTCCTCGACAGCAATTCCGGACCGTTCCCCTATCTGATGATGGATGACCGCAGCGGATTCCGCGCGATCACAGAGCATCTGATTCAGCGGCACGGACTGACCGATCTGATCTGCCTGACCGGTTTCAAGGGGCATTATACGGCGGAGCAGCGGCTGCAGGGGTTCTGCGATGCGATGGAGCATGCAGGACTTGAGGTGCAGCCGGATCATCTGATCTACGGCGATTACTGGCATGCATCCGCCAAAAAACTTGCCGGTGAACTGATCAGCGGAACACGGAAAATGCCGCAGGGCATTGTCTGCGGAAATGATGCCATGGCAAAGACACTTTGTCATGAGCTGATCCGTAACGGCATCCGCGTGCCGGAGGATGTCATGATCACCGGCTATGACGCCTCCATGCGCGAAGCGAACTGTCTGATCCCGCTGACGACCTTTGTCCGGCGGAACTTCCGGCTCGGCGCACAGGGCGTTGCGAAGCTTTACCAGATGATGACCGGCGAAACCTGCATGATGATCGACACCGACCAGACCGAGATCATCACCGGAAATTCGTGCTCCTGCGGCAGAGATCCGGCACATCTCAAACAGCAGATCGAGGAACAGGAGCAGCAGGACGATTACCGCACCATGTACAGCAGCAGCATCATGAATATCCGCATGACCGAGCAGGAAACACTCGACGGGCTGATGGATGTGATCCGGAATCATGTGTATCTGATCCGCGGCTGCACCGAGTTCTATCTCTGTCTCTGCGAGGACTGGGAGGGCGGCGGTGCGCTTGAAAATCCCTCGGAATACAGGCGGGAGGGTTTCCCGAAGCATATGCTGCTGAAAATCTTTGATGAACACGGCGCAGTCGTGACGAAACCGTTTCCTGCTGTCAAAATGCTGCCGCGGCTGCATGATGAACGCAGCAAGCCGACCACCTATTTCTTTACGCCGCTGCATCACGATGACCGATTCTTCGGCATTTCGGCGATCTGCTTCGGCGACCGGATCGACACTTACGATCCGCTCTACTGCGAATGGATCTCGGTGGTCAATACCGCGCTGGAATTTGTACGCATGCAATCCTATCTGAAACGATTCAATAACCGCATCTATCTCTCGTCGATCCGCGATACGCTGACCGGTCTTTATAACTATGAGGGCTATCAGAAATTTTCGCGCGAATGCTTTGAGGCTGCGAAAAATGAACACCGCAGATTTTTGCTGCTCTATGCGAGCTTTGATTCGCTGAGGCAGGTCAATGAGACATACGGACATTCCGAGGGCGACAGTGCTGTGACCGTTCTTGCAAACGCAATGAATAACAGCTGCACGACCTATGAACGCTGCGCCCGCATTGAAGATGCCGAGTTTTCAATCATCGGCTATCAGGATTATGAAGAAGATGCATGTCAGCGGCTCGTTTATGCGATCTCCGGTTATCTGGAGCACTATAATCAGAGCTCACTGAAGCCCTATAAGATCACGGCAAGCTTCGGATTTTTCTGTGACCATATTGCGCCTGATATGACGCTGGAACAGATCACCGGAATGGTCACGGAGAAGATCGAACAGAGCCGCGCTTCGCGACAGAACGAAAAAGCCTCGCCCTATTACCGCGAATTTGTCAATCTCCGCGAGCGGATCTACAGCAATCCGCAGGAGGATTGGAGCATTGATTCGATGTGCCGCGACCTGATTCTCAGCCGCGGATATTTCCAGAAGCTCTACACCAGATGCTTCGGCATCAGCTTTACACAGGATGTGATCAACAGCCGGATCGAGCTTTCCAAACGACTGCTTGCAAGCACCGATTACAGTATTGCCTGCATTGCAGATCAGAGCGGTTACAGCAATTATGTCCATTTTATGCATCAGTTCAAGAAGATCGTCGGCATCACCCCGACCGAATACCGCAAACGAAAAAAGCAGACGGAGGATTGAGCGATGACAAGCATAAAGGACAGTATCCTGCAATTTCTTTCCGGCATCCCGTTTGACGCACTCGCGGTCGTTGCGGTCGTGCTCATTCTCCGCGCGATCAAAAAGATCAAGCGGAAAGCCGTCGGACTCTGTCTGCTAATCGGCGGCATCGCGCTGCTGTTCCCCTCTGTCTGGATGACACTGCGGCAGAGCAATCAGTTCCTGACCGGTATTCTCGCACCGAAGAAAAGTCTCGCCTATGCGGTGGAGCATCTGGATGCGGCTGCAGTAAAAGAACTGCTTGCGAACGGCGCGGATCCGGATTCTGATGCGTATTCGTTTTTCAAAGGGAATTATGCTTCGGATGAAAACGGCAAATCCCCGGTTGACGATGCGATCAATGCAAAATCGACCGAAAAGCTGCGCCTGCTGCTCGATTACGGCGCAGAACTGAAATCGGAATATCTTGTCAGAGCGGTGCAGTCCGCGAATCCTGAAACAGTCAAGCTGCTGATCGACCGCGGCGCGGATCCGAATGCGAAATATGAGCAGACCGGCGAAACGATCCGTGACCGGATCAAAAAGCAATTTCAGACGAAAATTGACCGGAATCAGCTGAACGATCAGGAAAAACAGGTGCTTCGGCTGGTCGGCATCAACGTATAAAATCCAAAAGACTGCGCGGTGATCGTGCAGTCTTGCTTTTAGGAGAAGTTATGGCAAAACAAATCATGCATCCGTTTCCGCCGCTCTTTGACGGCAGCTCCGAGATTCTGATTCTCGGGAGCTTTCCATCGGTAAAATCGCGGGAACAGCAATTTTTCTACGGGCATCCGCAGAACCGTTTCTGGCGCGTGACAGCAGCCGTATTTCAACAGGATGTGCCGCAGACGATTGATGAGAAACGCGCGTTTTTGCTGCGGAATCATATTGCGCTGTGGGATGTGATCGCGTCCTGTGAGATCACCGGTTCATCGGACAGCAGCATCCGGAATGTCGTTCCGAATGACCTTTCCCCGATCTTCACTGCCGCACAGATCCGGCAGGTGTTTGTCAACGGCGGAACTGCCGCAAAATACTACGAAAAATATCAGAAGAATACTCTCGGACGCGATGCGATCCGTCTGCCTTCGACCTCACCTGCGAATGCAGCATGGAGCGTCGAACGGCTGACTGATGCATGGCGCATCATCCGGAATCCGGAAACGGCAGCAGAAACATGATCTGCTGCCGTTTATTTGTTATAATAGGTACCGCTTCTCGATAATTTTGAAGCGGTAGTTTGAAGTGTTTCGCCGCTTATGTGATACCGTTTAGTAAATGCGCAAGCACCGCATTCGACACCAGCCAGCCTTCCGGCGTCATCCGGAGCGTACCGGATTCATACAGAAGATACTGCGGAATCAGCGGCTTTGCATTGCGCAGAAGCCGCTCTTTGCTCTGCGGAACATCCGCCGGACGAATGCCGGATGCCATGCGCAGACCGAGCATAATGCGCTCGGATTCGGTCTCCGCATACGGCTCCGTGATTTCTGTCGGCTGAACCGCTGCCTGACAGAATGCGTCCAGATCCCGCGGAACTGCATACCGCACACCGCCGTGACAGGAATGTGCTGCCGGTCCGATGCCGTAATACGGGATCAGCTGCCAGTATTTGCAGTTATGCCGGCTCTCATAGCCTGCCTTCGCAAAATTCGAGATCTCGTAATGCAAAAATCCGGCATCTGTCAATGTGTCATGCATCTGCATCCAGCGGTCGGCAGACTGTTCGTCATCCAGCATCTCCGGCGGGGATGCGCCGAACGGCGTCGCCTCCTCAATTTTCAGCAGATACGAGGAAATATGCGGAACCTGCAGCGCAATTGCTGCATCCAGATCAGCCTGCCAGACTGCCGCATTCTGCTGCGAAAGCCCGAGCATCAGGTCAATACTGAGATTCTCAAAACCGCAGTCCTGCGCACACTGAACCGCGTCGCGCCCCTGCTCCGGCGTATGCCGCCTGCCGAGAATACGGAGCACATCCGGCTGAAACGACTGGATGCCGAATGACAGCCGGTTGATGCCGGTCTGTTTCCATGCGGCAAGATTCCGCAGCGTTGCGGTCAGCGGATTCACTTCGAGCGTGATTTCCGCATCAGCCGCTAAACTGCATCGCGCCTGTACCGCATCCAGCATGCGTTCCAATGCAGAAGCCGGCAGCAAAGACGGCGTTCCGCCGCCGAAATAGACTGTATCCGCCGGAAGTTTTTCAGGGAGCAGATGCAGGTTCCGGCAGACCGCTTCTGTATACCGTTCTGCGTCAGCAACCGTGAACCCGCGCGAATAGAAATCGCAGTACGGGCACTTCTTCGCACAGAACGGCACATGAATGTAGATCCCTGCCGGCTGTTTCATTCGCGCTTGATCGCTTCGATCAGCTTGCCGAAGAACATATCATACACAAATCCGATCACAAACGAGATCAGAAGCGGCACTACGCCGTAAAGCAAAATCTGCATTTTCGTAGTATGGGTGATATACGTATAAATAATCATGATCAGCGCGATCAGACTCAGCACGGTATGCAGCAGCAGCGATGCCTTTCCGTTGACGCATCTGCCGCCGCAGGACGGGCATTTTCTGCCGGCGCTGCTCATACCGCCGCAGCGCGCCTTTTCGATCGGCGTGAACGTCTTTTCCCCGCAGTAGGGGCAAATATGTTTCATGATGATCCTCCTGATCCTGCGATTACTCGTCGAATTTGAGCACTGCCATGAACGCATCGGACGGCACCTCGACCGTACCGAGCTGACGCATGCGCTTCTTGCCTTCTTTCTGCTTCTCCAGCAGCTTCTTCTTACGCGTGATGTCACCGCCGTAACACTTTGCAAGAACGTCCTTGCGCAGCGCCTTGACTGTTTCGCGGGCAATGATCTTGCCGCCGATCGCTGCCTGAATCGGAACCTCAAACAGCTGGCGCGGAATGTTTTCTTTCAGCTTTTCCGCGATTTTTCTGGCCCGCGGATATGCCTTTGTATCGTGCACGATGAACGACAGCGCATCAACGATCTCGCCGTTCAGCATGAAGTCGAGCTTCACAAGCTTCGAGGACGCATAGCCGTCCAGTTCATAATCCAGCGATGCGTAGCCGCGGGTTCGCGATTTCAGCGCATCAAAGAAATCGTAAATGATCTCGTTCAGCGGAAGCGTATAATGCATCTCCACGCGCACATCATCAAGATACTGCATATCCTTGAAAATTCCGCGGCGCTCCTGACAGAGATCCATGATGCCACCGACATATTCCTTCGGTGCAAGAATATTTGCCTTGACGATCGGTTCCTCTGCATCCGCAATATTCGCCGGATTCGGATAATTCGACGGGTTGTCGATCATCATGACCTCGCCGTTTGTCAATGTGACGCGGTAGATAACCGAAGGCGCAGTCGTGACCAGATCGAGGTCGTATTCGCGTTCCAGACGCTCCTGAATGATCTCCATGTGCAGCAAACCGAGGAATCCGCAGCGGAAACCGAATCCGAGTGCAACCGATGTTTCCGGCTCGAAGGTCAGTGCCGCGTCATTGAGCTGCAATTTTTCGAGCGCATCGCGCAGATCGTTGTAATGTGCGCCGTCAGCAGGATAAATACCCGAAAAGACCATCGGGCTGACCTTGCGGTATCCGGGCAGTGCTTCTGCACAGGGATTATCTGCGAGCGTAACGGTATCGCCCACGCGGGTATCGCCGATGCTCTTGATCGAAGCGGTCAGATAGCCGACCTCGCCTGCTGTCAGTACACCGCGGTTGATATGCTCGGTCGCACTCATGACGCCGGCTTCAACGATCTGAAACTCTGCGCCGGTCGCCATCAGACGGATGCGGTCACCGGTGCGGACAGTGCCCTCTTTCACGCGGACATAGATGATAACGCCCTTATACGAATCGTAATAGCTGTCGAAAATGAGCGCCTGAAGCGGTGCATTCTCATCGCCCTGCGGCGCCGGAATATCCGTGACGATCCGCTCAAGCACTTCTTCGATATTTGTGCCCATTTTTGCGGAAACACGCGGCGCATCCATACAGGGAATGCCGATCACATTTTCCACTTCCTCGGCAACGCGCTCCGGTTCTGCGGACGGCAGGTCGATCTTGTTGATGACCGGAACGATCTCCAGATCCGCTTCAACTGCAAGATATGTATTCGCGAGCGTCTGCGCCTCAATACCCTGCGACGCGTCCACGATCAGGATCGCGCCTTCACATGCTGCCAGCGAACGGCTGACCTCGTAGTTGAAGTCCACATGACCGGGCGTGTCGATCAGATTGAAGCGATAGGTCTGACCGTCCTTCGCTGTATAATCGAGTGCAACTGCGCGCGCTTTGATCGTGATGCCGCGCTCGCGCTCAATGTCCATATTATCCAGAAGCTGTTCTTCCATATCACGGCTTGCAACAGCGCAGGTCTTCTCGAGAATGCGGTCTGCAAGCGTGGATTTACCGTGGTCAATATGCGCAATGATACAGAAATTGCGGATATTCTGATTTGCCAAAGGGATTCCTCCGTTCATAAATACATTCTTTTCTATTATACCATATTCAACCGAAAAATGCAATGGAAAGAAAGCAGAAATTTCAATGATTCCTGCACAAAAAATCCTGATTCCGCGTTACTTGCAAACTGCACAAGTCTAAACAACAAAATTCAGTGAAATATACCAATCGTTTATTTTGAAAAATGCATTGCAAAATCATAGAAAAAATGTTATAATATTGTTGGTATTTGTCTGCATGAACCGTCAGGCAAATGACTGCTGAAAAGCAATTGTCTGCGGAATATTCTCCGCAAAACGAAAGGAGTTTATTACTATGGGCTTGATTATGGCTGCATTGCAGGCCGGTGTTTCGACCGCAAGAGATCAGTGGCTGGAGTATTTCATCTGCCCCTCGCTTCCCCCGTCTGCACTGATGGTGCAAGGTCAGAAGGTGACCAAGGGCAACAACAAGGGCAATGACAACATCATCACAAACGGCAGCGGCATTGTTGTTGCTGACGGTCAGTGCATGATTATCGTTGAGCAGGGCCGCGTCATGGAAATCTGCGCGGAGCCGGGCGAATATAAGTACGATATCGGTGCAGAGCCGAGCGTTTTCTCCGGCAAGTTCGGCGCAGGTCTCGTCGCTTCCTTCAAAGAGGCGTGGGATCGTTTCAAGCACGGCGGCGACACCGCGATGGATCAGCGCGTTTACTACTTCAACACGAAGGAAATCATGGGCAACATGTTCGGTACCCAGAATCCGATCCCGTTCCGCATTGTTGACAACAACATCGGTCTGGATCTTGATTCCAGCATCCGCTGCAACGGTACCTATTCCTTCTATATTACCGATCCGATGCAGTTCTATCAGTACACAGCAGGCGGCAACTTCAACGGCACCTTTACAAAGGAATCCAATAACCTTGACCAGCAGCTCCGTGCGGAGTTCCTGAAGGCGCTTCAGCCGGCATTCGGCAAGCTGTCCCAGATCGGCATCCGTTACAGCGATCTGCCGAACCACACCGAGGAGCTCTGCGATGCGCTGAACGAGGCGCTCGCTGACAAGTGGGTTGCACAGCGCGGCATCAAGATCGGCGAGGTTGTCATCAATTCCGCTACCATTCCGCCGGAAGATCATGAGATGATCAAGCAGGCACAGCATGCTGCGATCAACCGCAATCCGAATATGGCGGCTGCTACGCTCGTCGGTGCACAGGCACAGGCGATGAAGGATGCTGCGAAGAACCCGAACGGCGCAATGAATGCATTCATGGGCATGGGTTTCGCACAGAATGCCGGCGGCGCAAATCCGTCGCAGCTCTTTGCGATGGGCGGTCAGCAGGCTGCACCGGCAGCTCCCGCAGCACCGGCTCCCGCAGCACCGGCTGCAAACAGCTGGACCTGCTCCTGCGGCACGGTCAACACCGGAAAGTTCTGCATGAACTGCGGCAGCGCAATGCCCGCTCCCGCACAGGGCTGGACCTGCTCCTGCGGTGCGGTCAATCAGGGCAAATTCTGCATGGAATGCGGCAAATCCAAGCCGGCAGGCGCTCCGCTCTATCGCTGCGATAAGTGCGGCTGGAAGCCGGAAGATCCCGCGAACCCGCCGAAATTCTGCCCGGAATGCGGCGATCTGTTCGATGAGAACGATCTCCAGAAGTAATGATCCATTCAGCAGGCGGGTTTCGTACCCGCCTGCTTCCTATCAGTTCACGAAGGAGACTGCAAATGGCAGACCTGATTCAGTTTAAGTGTCCGTCATGCGGCGGAAAACTCGAATTTGATTCCGCTTCCCAGAAGATGAAGTGCCCTTTTTGTCTTTCCGAATATGATGCGTCTGAAATGCAGCAGGAAGATGCTGTGCTCGATCAGAAGGATGAGCAAAAGGAAGAACGCTATGATACCGGAGATTCGACATGGGGACAGGGTGAGACCGACGGGCTGCGGATCTACAAATGCCAGTCCTGCGGCGGCGAAGTTGTCGGCGACGAGACAATGGCTGCATCCAAATGCCCCTACTGCGACAATCCTGTCATCATGACAGGTCAGTTCAGCGGCGACCTCAAGCCGGATCTTGTGATCCCGTTCAAACTGGATAAAGAAGCGGCAAAAAAATCGCTGCTGCAGCATATGGAAGGCAAACCGCTCCTGCCGAAGATCTTCAAAAGCGAGAATCATATCGACGAGATCAAAGGCATCTATGTTCCAGTCTGGCTCTATGATGCGCAGGCAGATGCGTCCTACCGTTTTCAGGCAAAAAAGATCCGCCGGTGGAGCGATCAGCAGTATGCTTATACCGAAACGAGCGTCTTTTCCGTTGACCGCGAGGGCTCGATCCATTTTGAGAATGTGCCCGTTGACGGCTCCGAGAAAATGGACAATACCCTGATGGAATCGCTGGAACCGTTCAATATTAAAGATGCGGTTCCGTTCCAGACAGCGTATCTTTCCGGCTATCTCGCAGACCGCTATGATGTGGACGAACAGACCTGTGCGGCGCGTGCAAATGAGCGCATCAAGCAGAGCACGCGGCAGGAGTTCACCAGAACCGTGCAGGGCTATGATACTGTGACGATCGAACATGAGCAGATCCATCTCAATGAGGGCAAAGCAAGATATGCGCTCTATCCGGTCTGGCTGCTCAATACATCGTGGAACGGCGAGAAGTATGTCTTTGCGATGAACGGACAGACCGGCAAATTCGTCGGAAATCTGCCCTCTGACAAGCGCAAGGCATGGGCGATCTTCTTCGCAGTAACCGCTGCCGTTACGGTGATCGCCTATTTTATCATGGGCATGATGCAGTGAAAGGAGTGAAAGCAAATGGATTTTCTGATGCCGTTGATCATCGGGCTGGTCGTCGGACTGATCGTACTGTTTTCACTGCTTTCGCAGCTGAAATCTGTATCGCAGAAGCATGAGGCTTCTGACTACGTTGTGCAGAACAGTCTGCACCTGAATGTCCGGAATGATCGCCTGATTGACAAACACACCGAACGGCAAATGGTTCGGCAGGCGATGCCGCAGGGCGGTTCGGCAGGCAGTGTTCCGATGCAGAACGCATCGCACCCGCAGAGCTCGCATTCCCCCGGCATGCATTCGCAGGGACATCAGCAGGGCGGCGGGCTCACAATTGTTGATGCACCGAAAAACAAGCATTAAAAAAAGCACCGTATCTTCGATCGGATACGGTGCTTTTTCTTACGCTTCTGCAAGCATATGTGTCATATCGTAGAGCATCGGCGCCTTGCCGACAAGGAACATTGCCGCATTGACAGAACCCTCTGCGAACACACGCTTCGAGAATGCGGTGTGCGTCAGTGAGATGCACTCGTCCGGTCCCGCAAACAGAACCTCGTGTTCTCCGACGATCGTGCCGCCGCGAACGGAATGCATGCCAATTTCGGTGATCTCACGCTTTTTGCGGACGCTGTGGCGGTCGTAAACAAGATGCTTTTTCGGATCGGATTCCTCGCAAAGTGCATTTGCAAGCATCAATGCCGTTCCGGACGGTGCGTCAATCTTCTGATTGTGATGCTTTTCAATGATCTCGATATCGAACTGATTGCCAAGCACCGCTGCTGCCTTTTTGGACAGCGCGATCAGAAGCTGAATGCCGATCGACATATTGAACGAGGAAAACAGCGCGACATGCTCCGATGCCTGACGGATCTTCGAGAGTTGTTCCTCGGAATATCCCGTTGTCGCAAGAACGATCGGTGTTCCGGTTGCCTGCGCATATTCCAGCAGACCGTCGAGGCTGTTCGGGTGGCTGTAATCAATGATGACATCCGGCTTTTCCTGCATTTTTGCCGGACTGTCATAGACCGGAAATGCAAAGCTGCCGTCATTCCGGATATCAATGCCGCAGCAAACGGCACAGTCTTCGCGGTCTGCGATGCTGCTGACGAGCGTTCTGCCCATGTGACCGGACACGCCGCTGATTACAATTTGTACCATGTTTGATTCCTTTCTTTTCATACGATGATACCGCCTGAAACCCGTTCAGACGGTATCGCAGTATCTTCAATTTTTACTTGAGCAGTCCCTGCTTCTTCATTTCAGCGACAAGCACTGCCTTTGTTTCATCTGCCATATCATAGAGCGGCAGACGGCATGCACCTGCTGCAAATCCCATCTGATTGACCGCTTCCTTGACCGGAATCGGATTGGTCTCGATGAACAGCGCATGAACCAGCTTGAGATACTTCAGTTGAAGCGCAGCAGCAGTCTTGTAGTCTCCTGCCAGTGCAGCAGCAGTCATATCATGCGTTTCCTGCGGTGCCACATTGGACAGCACCGAGATCACACCCTTTGCGCCGAGGCTCATCATCGGAACGATCTGGTCGTCGTTGCCGCTGTAAACCGTCAGCTTGTCGCCGCAGCGCTCGATCAGATTCGCCGTATAGGTGATGTTGCCGACAGCGTCCTTCATTGCAACGATGTTGTCGATTTCCGCGAGCTTTGCTGCGGTCTCCACATCAATGCCGAGTCCGGTGCGGGACGGAACATTATAGAGAATGATCGGCAGCTTGACGCTGTCTGCAATTGCCTTATAATGAACATACAGACCGCGCTGCGATGTCTTATTGTAATACGGTGTGACAAGCAGCAGTGCATCTGCGCCAGCCTGCTCCGCTTCCTGCGAAAGCATGATCGCAGTGGCAGTCGCATTGCTGCCGGTGCCGGCAATGACCGGAACACGGTGGTTTGTGTGCTCAACAGCAAAACGGATGACATCAATGTGCTCCTGCTCGCTCAGCGTGGAGCTTTCGCCGGTCGTTCCGGCAATGACAAGCGCATCTGTGCCGTTTTCGATCTGAAAGTCGATCAGGCGCGCCAGTTCTTCATAATTTACAGAACCGTCCGCATGGAACGGTGTCACAAGTGCAACAGCTGCACCGGTAAAAATAACAGGCTTCATGTCTTTCATCCTTTCTATGTAACAGGAGCATGCGGGAGTTATCATTCCGGAAACGCCGGAAACTGTGCATGCAGCCACGCAAGCAGCAGATCACTCTGCACTTTTGTCAGACCGAAGATCTCCGTTCCGTCAGCATCCGCACCGCTGAATCCCAGCAGCAGGTCGCCGCAGACCGGACATCCGGTATGATAAAAGCAGGTGCCGATGAAATTCATCGGAAGTTCGCGGTCACCGCTGCGCGCGTCGATCAGATAACAAAGTGCTCTGTCAGTATCCGGGAACTCCGGTCTGACCGGCACACGATACCGTTCCAGCGCATCTGTATGCAGCAGCATTTGCAGCTGTTCCTGCGGAACTGCACCGGCTTCCACCGCCGTCCGTTCCATGCCGCCCGATGCGCAGATCCGGATCAGATACCGCGTGGCATCCATGCTATCAGCACTCCCCTGCTTTAGAATATGTCCCGTTACAGTATTTTGATAAAATTGCGGATCAGCTCTGCCGCATTGACCATTTCGCCGATACCGGACAATGCTTCCGGCACGCCGAAGCGGTAAACAGGCAGCTTTCCGCTCGGATCCAGTTCACGCACGGCATCGAACACCGTATCATGAACCGCTTCATTGATCGGAATAAAGATCCGGTCGGTATCTTCCAGCGCCGTCATTACCAGCGTGACCGTGACTGCACGCTTGGAACCGGTTACCGCTATATAGCTGTCCTCTGAGGAAAGCAGAAATGCGCGGTATTCCATGAGCGTTTCCTTTGCACCGCAGGCGATCAGCAGCTCGCTGAGTGCATGTGCTTCCAGATCGGTCGCGTCATCATGCAGCGCAAGCAGATAATCCCGCGGACGGAACCCGTAGGTCTCATCGCGCAGAAAATTGCGGAGCGGCGCTCTCTGGTGGTTGTAATCCTGAAAATACGCCGGAACATACGGATAGAGAGGCGGCTCCTTTGGCTGAAAGGTCACGAAATTGATTCCGCCGTGAACGCGGTAGTCACCGGTAATATCAAGCATCGCAATTTCAATGGTATCGTCCATCGGACAGACAAATACATGCCGCATCGGAGCACCTCCTTCCGTTCAGTTTTGATGATAATATCAGTCGAAATAGCCCTTTGCTGCGAGCAGTTCTGCAAGCTCGACTGCACCGCCGGCAGCGCCGCGCAGCGTGTTATGAGACAGGCAGACGAACTTGTAATCGAACAGCGTATCCTCGCGGAGTCTGCCGATCGAAATTGCCATGCCGCCTTCCAAGTTTCTGTCGATTCTTGCCTGCGGGCGATCCGGCTCCTCGAAGTAGTTGAGGAACTGCTTCGGTGCATGCGGGAGCTCCAGCTCCTGCGGAATACCCTTATACTCTGCCCATGCAGCCTTGATCTCATCCTCAGTGGGCTTGTTCTCAAACTTGACGAACACAGCTGCCGTATGACCGTCCGAAACCGGAACGCGCAGGCACTGCGTTGTGATCAGCGGGCTCTTTGCCTTGACGATCTCGCCGTTTTCGATCGTACCCCAGATCTTCAGCGGCTCCTGCTCGGACTTCTCCTCCTCGCCGCCGATGTACGGGATCAGGTTATCGACCATTTCCGGCCAGCGCTCAAAGGTCTTGCCGGCACCGGAGATTGCCTGATAGGTGCATGCGAGAACCTGCTTGATGCCGAACTTGCGCAGCGGGTGCAGTGCCGGAACATAGCTCTGGATCGAGCAGTTCGACTTGACGGCAATAAAGCCGCGCTTGGTGCCGAGTCTTGCCTTCTGGGAAGCGATGATATCGAGATGCTCCGGATTCAGCTCCGGAATGATCATCGGGACGTCTGGCGTAAAGCGGTGTGCGGAGTTGTTGGACACGATCGGGCATTCTGCCTTTGCATATGCCTCCTCCAGCGCGCGCAGCGCATCCTTTTTCATGTCAACTGCACAGAAGCAGAAATCCACCTGAGAAGCGATCTTTTCAATGTCCGCACCTGCATCGTAGATGACAAGATCCGCGAATTTTTCCGGCATCGGCTGATCCTTAAAAGCCCATCTTGCGCCGACTGCTTCGCGGTAGGTCTTTCCGGCAGAGCGGGACGATGCTGCCATGACAGTCACCTTAAACCACGGGTGATCTGCCAGAAGCAGCGCAAAACGCTGACCGACCATGCCGGTTGCGCCGATGATACCTACACGAAATTCTTTCATAACGAAAATTCCTCCATTCTCTGTTTTGACTGCAATCCCATGCAGCCGCGTTATAAGGAATCAGGCAGAAAAAAATCCGCCAGCATATGGCGGACAATGAGCAGGTGAACGGATTCGCTTCCGCAGAAAGGATCACCTGCGGAACAAACACGAAAACCCGGTCAGCACTCCACACTGCAACAGCTTTGCAATGTGACAGTCACGCATTTTTTCAATGCGCGCCCAGCAGCTCTGACGCCGTATCAAAGCAGCTTCGGCGGTCTTGCCTTTTCAGCCGGAATCCGGTTCTCACCGCGGGTCGGCACCCTCATCCGGCAGGACTCATCAAGCCCGCGCCTCTGTCCGTGCTCTTATTCTATCATAATATCAAAGATTTGTCAAGCCCTTTTCGCAAATAATTGTATTTCCGTGCAGGACATATGTATTTATACGGTGTACAAACAATGGAATTTGTTCAGGTTTCACAGAAGTCTTGACTTTCCCTGCCGAATATGATAGAATAATCTTGTCGGAAGACGGCAGAATATACGTGAAAAGGAGCGTGAATCCCATGAAAATCCGTTACAATGAAGACACCAAGGTTGTCGAACGGATCCGCGAAGGTCTGCTGAAAAAAGAAGGCTTTTGCCCGTGCCGTTTGCAGCGGACAGAGGAGAACCGATGTATGTGCCTTGAATTTCGGGAGCAGATCGCCGATCCGGAATTTGAGGGATATTGTCACTGCCGCCTTTATTATAAGGAGAAATAACTGAGACTGGAGGAAATTGTATGGCAATTGTTCATATTGAAGATGCAAAGGATTTTGCGCCGGAGGTGCTTCAGGCAAGCGGAAAGGTCCTTGTGGATTTCTGGGCATCCTGGTGCGGTCCGTGCATGATGATGGCGCCTATTCTCGAACAACTGGACGAGGCATATCCTGACCTCAAGGTCGTGAAAGTGAATGTTGATGCTGCACAGGAGCCTGCGGTTCAGTTCCAGATTGACAGTATTCCTGCATTCCTGCTGTTTGAAAACGGCAAGGTAACCAAGCGCGCTGTCGGTGCGATGCCAATGCAGGTGCTTGCACAGAATCTCGGTCTTTGATCCGAATATCAGCAGAATCCGGATGCACCGTAAAGGTCGCATCCGGTTTTTTTTGTGTGAAATTGCGCAGAAATCCGGTCTGGCTTATTGCAAAAATCTTCACAATATGGTATACTAGGATGCGAACGCGGCAGGATCTGTCCTGCTGTTAGATTCAGCAAACCGGATGATGCGGGCAGGTGAAAGAATGGTTCATTATTACTACGGGAACGGAAAAGGTAAGACCTCAGCAGCGGTCGGCGCCTGTATCCGTGCGGTCGGAAACGGGATGCGCTGTGCGTTTGTGCAGTTCCATAAATCCGGCAGAAGCGGCGAGATCGCTGTGCTGCGCTCGCTTGGCATCGAAGTGCGCTGCTGTCCGGCTCATACGCCGTTTTTCAGGGAAATGACAGCGCAGCAGATTCAGGATGTAACTGCGGTTCATAACCGGAATCTGGAGGAAATTGCGGCACAGAACTTTGACCTTGTTGTGCTCGATGAGCTCGGTGATGCGCTGCTGCACGGTACAGTTGATGCGGACGCTGTTTCGCATATGCTGCAAAAAAGCGAATGCGAATGGATCGTGACCGGACACAAGCCGGTTCCGCTTTTGCTCGATTGCGCGGACTATCTGACCGCTTTCCAATGCGAAGCTCACCCGTTCCGGAACGGCATTCCCGCACGAAAAGGGATCGAATACTGATATGGAAAATCATTATATTTACCGCGGAACGCAAAAACTGCGCTGCGGATTCACGACCGGTTCCTGTGCTGCTGCCGCTGCGAAGGCTGCCGCGATGCTGCTGCTGAGCGGTGAGGCGCCTGCGCATGTCCGGCTGATGACGCCTGCGGGGATTCCCCTGCTTCTGCCGGTGCGATCGGCGCAGATGGAACTGGATCAGGCTGTCTGTGCGATCAAAAAAGACAGCGGAGATGATCCGGATGTGACGAACGGCATTCTGATCTATGCAGCCGTCTGCAAATGCGATTTCGGCATGGAGATCACAGGCGGCGAAGGCATCGGTACCGTGACAAAAGCCGGACTCGATCAGCCGGTCGGCGCATCCGCAATCAACAGTGTGCCCAGACGCATGATCTCGGATGCTGTTGCAGAAATCGCCGCTGAATATGATTATACCGGCGGATTCCGTATTGTGATCTCGGCGCCCGAAGGTACCGAAATCGCAAAAAAGACCTTCAATCCGCGCATGGGTATCACCGGCGGCATTTCGATCATCGGGACAAAGGGCATTGTTGAGCCGATGAGCAATTCCGCACTGATCGAGACAATCCGGACAGAAGCAAAAATGCGAAAAGCCGCCGGCCATGAAAATCTGCTGCTGACGCTCGGCAATTTCAGTGAGGATTATCTTGCAAAAAAGCTGCCCGATCTTGCGGAACGCAGTGTCATTTGCAGCAATTTCATCGGCGATGCCATTGATATCGGCATTTCGCTCGGTTTCCGGCGCATTCTGATCGTCGGGCATCTCGGAAAACTTGTCAAGCTCGGTTCCGGCATCATGAATGCGCATTCTGCGGTCGCAGACGGCAGAATGGAAACGCTGATCGCATGCGGGGTGCTCGGCGGCGTTCAGCCTGATATTCTGCGGCAGCTTGCCGATTGCGCAACAACGGATGCTGCGCTTGAGATTCTCTATGCGCATGATGCAGCCGGTCAGACGCTTGATATCCTTGCAAAGCGCATTGACTTTTATCTGCATTCCCGCGTCAGGGAGCGAGCAGAGATCGGTGCGCTGATCTTTTCCAATCAACATGCCGTCATGCTGAAAACATCCGATGCGGATGCGATTTTGCAGGCGATCTCGGAGGAATAATATGGTTCATTTTGTCGGAGCGGGATCCGGTGCGCCGGATCTCATTACTGTGCGCGGACAGCGGCTTCTGTCGGAAGCGGACGTCATTATTTACGCAGGTTCGCTCGTCAATCCTGCGCTGCTGGAATCCGCAAAGCAGTCCTGCGAGATCTATAACAGCGCGAAAATGACGCTGGATGAAGTGATCACCGTCATGCAGCAGGCAGAAGCCAGACGGCTGCAAACTGTCCGGCTGCATACCGGCGATCCGAGTATCTTCGGGGCGATCCGCGAACAGATGGACCGGCTGGATGCATGCGGCATCGCCTATGATATCTGTCCCGGCGTCAGTTCGTTCTGCGGTGCCGCTGCAGCGCTCCATGCGGAGTACACGCTGCCGGATGTCTCGCAGACCGTCATTCTCACCCGCATGGAAGGTCGGACGCCCGTTCCGGAGCGCGAAAAGATCCGGCTGCTTGCGGCGCATCATGCGACTATGGTGATCTTTTTGAGCGCCGGAATGACAGCGCAGCTTTCTGCTGAACTGATCGCCGGCGGCTATGCACCGGACACACCTGCCGCAATCGTTTACAAAGCGACATGGGATGACGAAAAAGTCGTGCGCTGCACGGTCGGGACACTTGCGGAATCTGCCGCAAACGCCGGTATCTCCAAAACAGCGCTGATCACGGTCGGTGATTTTCTCGGCGATATCTATGCAAATTCCAAGCTGTATAATGCAGCATTTGAAACCGGTTTCCGAAAGGCGGCAGAATGAAAATCGCAATCATCTCCCTCACAGAACGCGGCAGGCAATATTCTGCTGCGCTTGGCAGTGTGCTCGCTCGACATGCTGTGCAGCGATATTGCTTTGCTTCACATACAGACGATCCTGCGATTTCGTTTTCTTCTCTTTCTGCGCTGACCGCTGATCTGTTCCGGCAGTATGATGCGCTCATATTTCTCTGTGCATGCGGGATCGCCGTCCGGATGATTGCACCGCATCTGCGCAGTAAGGTGACGGATCCGGCTGTGTTTGCTGCGGATGACAGCGGACAGTTTGTCATCCCGCTTGTCTCCGGTCATCTCGGCGGCGCAAATGCACTTGCAAAGGAAATTGCTGCACTGACTGGTGCGCAGGCGGTCATTACGACTGCGACGGATGCAGGCGGTGCATTTTCACCGGACTGCTTTGCAATGCAGAATGATCTGCTGATCGGCGATATGCAGGCGGCAAAAGCAATTGCGGCTGCTGTTCTGGACGGAGAAACGATCGGCTTTCACAGCGATTATCCGTTCGATACGCTGCCGCCGGAGCTGTCTGATCGACCGGATCTGCGCATCGGAATCGCTGTCAGTGCGGATGAATCCTGTAAGCCGTTTCCGGTCACATTACAGCTGACGCCGCGAAATCTGATCGCCGGCATCGGCTGCAAACGCGGAACTGACAGCGGAACAATTGCGAATGCTGTGAAGCATGCGTGCAATGCTGCCGGTGTTTCAGACGACCGAATCCACGCAGTCGCGACGGTTGACCGGAAAGCAGATGAAGCCGGACTGCTGCAATTCTGTGCGGAACGAAAGCTTTCGCTGCACACGTATTCCGCGGAAGAATTGATGCGTGTACAAGGTGATTTTTCGTCGTCTGCATTTGTTATGCAAACGGTCGGTGCGGATAATATCTGTGAACGAAGCGCGGTATTATGCAGCGGCGGCATGCTGATCCTGCGAAAAACCGCCGCAAACGGCGTGACGGTCGCAATCGCGGAAAAACCGGTTCATCTCACATTTGAAAGGAAGAACGATCCATGCTCTATGTTGTCGGATTCGGATGCGGAAACCGTGAAGGCATGACCTTTGCGGCTTATGATGCGATCGAACGCTCCGATCTTGTGATCGGATACAGCACCTATATTGACCTGATCCGGCAGATCTTTCCGGATAAACCGACTGCCGAGACAGGCATGCGGAAAGAGCGCGAGCGTGTCGCAGCGGCGCTTGCGGAAGCGCAGACAAAAACCGTTGCGCTTGTTTGCAGCGGCGATCCGGAGCTCTACGGCATGGCGGGGCTTGCGCTCGAAATGCAGCCGGACTATCCGGATGTTGAAATCGAAATCGTGGCTGGCGTATCAGCGGCATTTTCAGGCGGTGCGATTCTCGGCGCGCCGCTGACGCATGATCTTGCGGTCATCAGTCTGTCCGATTTGCTGACGCCTGCTGAAAAAATTGCGCGCCGGCTGCGAAGTGCAGCAGAGGGCGATTTTGTGATCGTGCTCTACAATCCGTCGTCAAAGCACAGACCGGAGCATCTCAAAAAAGCCTGCGAAATCCTGCTCTCCTGCCGGCCGCCCGAAACGGTCTGCGGAATCGTCCGGAACATCGGCAGAGCGGAACAAAGCAGCAGGATCCTGACACTCGGCGAGCTGCGGGATACTGCTGTGGATATGTTTACGACCGTTTATATCGGCAATTCGGAAACAGTCGCCCTGAACGGAAAAATGGTGACGCCGCGAGGCTATCGCAATGGGTAAAATTCTGATTTTTGCAGGCACGACCGAAGGCAGGATGCTTGCAGAATACTGCGCTGACGAGCAGATTTCCGCTGATATTTCTGCTGCAACTGCTTACGGCGCTTCTTTGCTGCCGCAGTCACTCGGCATCCTGACCGGCAAAATGGATCTGTCAGCGATTGCGGAGTTGCTGAACCGCGTGCGGTATCTGCTTGTCATTGACGCAACGCATCCCTATGCAAAAGAAGCGACAGAGAATTTGCAGCGGGCTTGCAGCATGACATATACGCCCTATGAACGGCTGCTGCGCGAAACGGTTCCGATCAGCGGGGAAGCAGTTTCGGATATGAAAGAGATGATTGGAATACTCAATCGCTGTTCCGATACAGTATTGAGCACACTCGGCAGCAAGTCCGTTCCGGCACTGACGGCAGTTTCCGATTTCCGGCGGCGGTTATGGGTGCGGATCCTGCCGGATGATGCCGCTGTACAGCAGTGCATCATTCTTGGCTATGATCCTGCGCACATCCTGACCGGAAAGGGGCCGTTCTCTGTTGCGGATAATATCCGGCATATCCGGCAGTCCTGTGCGCGGATTCTGCTGACAAAGGAAAGCGGCATTTCCGGCGGCTATCCGGAAAAGGCGGCTGCTGCGGAACAATGCGGCATCCGGATGCTGACCTGTATCAGACCGCCGGAAACCGGAAAAACATTCGCTGAAATCAAACAATTATTACACGAAAAGAAAGCGCTGGGAATCCTATGAAACTCTATCTCATCGGCACCGGACTCTCCCCGGACACGCTGACCGCGGAAGCTGCTGCTGCGATCCGGCAGTCAGCACTACTGATCGGTGCAACCCGCATGCTTCAGCCGTATGCTGACAGCGGAAAACAATGCGTCGCAACATACAATTCACAGGAGATCGCTGCAATTCTGCACGATACCGATGCAGCTTGCGCTGCCGTATTGTTTTCTGGTGACAGCGGCTTTTTCAGCGGGGCAAAAAAACTGCTGCCGCTTATAGCTGACCTGCATCCGACGGTGCTTGCAGGCATTTCCTCTGTTGCGGCGTTCTGCGCGAGAATCGGCATATCGTATGAGCAAATGAAATTTCTCTCGCTGCACGGGAAGGATTCCGCAGCGGCGATCTATGCATACCGAAACAGACATTGCTTTTTCCTGCTTGGCGGTGCTGTATCCGCGGCTGATCTTTGCAGAAGGCTCTGCAATTATGGATTGCAGGATCTGACGGTTTATATCGGTGAAAATCTCGGACTGGAGCAGGAAGCGGTTTATCACGGCAAGGCTGCCGACTTTCTGTCACATCCGGCTGAAACATTGACTGTTCTGGTCACGGAGAATCCGCAGCCGGTTCGGTATCTGCCTTCTGCGATTCCGGATGATGCATTTCTGCGCACCAAAATCCCGATGACAAAGGCAGAGATCCGCTGCTGCGCCGTATCACAACTGCGGATTCCGGAAGATGCTGTCTGCTGGGATATCGGTTGCGGGACCGGTTCTGTTTCCGTCGAAATGGCATACTGCTGTCCGGACGGAGCTGTGTATGCGTTTGACCGCAATCCGGATGCTGTCAGGCTGACCGCACAAAATGCTGCAAAATTCCATTGCGACAACATCATTGCTGCGGAAGGCTGCTGTCCGGAGATTCTTGCAGATGCGCCCGCGCCTGACTGCGTATTTGTCGGTGGGAGCAGTGGAAATCTGGATGCGATGATCGCCGCTGCATGCTGCAAAAATCCGGCTGTACGCATTGCGGTCACTGCTGTATCCATTGAAACGCTGACACAGGCTGTTGACTGCTTCAAAAGCCGTGCGATCCCCTATTCGCTCTCGCAGATTGCTGTTACCCGTACAAAAATCTGCGGTTCGCATACAATGCCGGATCCTCTGAATCCCGTCTATCTGCTGATCGGGGGCAATGCATGAAGCGCGTCATGATCACCGGAACCGGCAGCGGATGCGGCAAAACAACTGTGACCTGCGCAATTCTTGCGGCAATGCAGGCGCGCGGGATCCGAACAGCATCGTTCAAATGCGGTCCGGACTATATTGATCCGATGTTTCACCGCGAAATACTCGGTGCGGATTCCTATAATCTCGACAGCTATTTCTGCGATCGCGACACGCTCTGTTATCTGCTTGATCGCGGCAGCAGACAGGCAGAGTTTACGGTCATCGAGGGCGTTATGGGATTCTATGACGGCGGTTCCGCTTCCGCATACATGATCTCGGAACTGACCGAAACGCCTGTGATCGCAGTCATAAACTGCAAAGGCATGAGCGATTCGATCGGCGCTGTGATGCAGGGCTTTTTGCAGTATCGCAAGCCGAACCGCATCATCGGCTTCATTTTTAATCAGCTTCCGGAAAAACTGATCCCAGTGGTGAAACAGCTTTGCCGTGATCTCGGTACATCCTATTTCGGTGCGATCCCGAAGCACAATGTTCCGATTGAAAGCAGGCACCTCGGTCTCGTGACTGCTTCGGAAATCGCCGGTTTGCAGGAGAATATGCAGACGCTCGGCGCGCTGTCAGAACAGTGCGGCATGCCGGAACTGCTGCTTGCGCTGCCGGATTCCCCTGTTCCGGCATATCAGGCACCGGTCATACCGAAATTTGAACATGCGCCTGCGATTGCTGTTGCAAAGGATCGTGCATTCTGTTTTCAGTATCCTGAAAACATGGCGCTGCTTCGTGAAACGGGCTGCGAGATCCGCTTTTTCTCGCCGATTGCAGACAGTGAACTGCCGGAATCAGACGGCTTGATCCTCTGCGGCGGGTATCCGGAGCTGTATGCCGCAGAATTATCTGCGAATACTGCAATTCGCATGCAGATTCAGACAAAGATCCGGAACGGCATGCCGGTGATTGCGGAATGCGGCGGGTTTCTGTATCTGCACAGAAGCCTGCGGACAAAGGACGGTACCGCGTATCCAATGGCGGATGTGATTCCGGCAGATGCCTTTCCATGCGACAGACTGCAGCGGTTCGGCTATGTGGAAATGCACGCAGATACAAACAATCTGCTATGCAGAAAAGGCGAAATGATCAAAGCGCATTCGTTCCATTACTGGGACAGCACCGACCGAGGCGGCGATATGACAGCGGTCAAGCAGAACGGTACGCAATGGAAAACCGGATATCTGAATGAAACAATGTATGCAGCATTTCCGCATCTGTATTTCTATGCTGATCCGGAGATTGCGGCGCGTTTTGTCCGCCGCTGCATACAATACGGAGAATCAAAATGAACAGAATCCAAACGATTACCGCAGCAGATCAGCTTGCTTACAAAGCAGCCGGCGAACGCTGGAACAGCATCGCAAAACCCATCGGCAGCTTCGGACTGCTGGAACATGCCGTGCAGAAGCTTGCTGCAATTCAGGGTACACCCGATGTATGCATTAACAAACGTGCTGCGGTGATTTTCTGCGGCGATCACGGTGTCGTGGCAGAGGGCGTTACACAATGCGGCAGCGATGTCACTGCAAAATGTGCGGATGCAATTGCTGAAGGAAAATCAAATATCAACGCGCTGGCAGATACGTACCGTGCAGAGGTATTTGCGGTCGATGTCGGAACGGCATTCCCCTGCTGCTCAAAGAACATCATCCGCATGCATATCGCTGACGGAACACAGGATATTACGAAAGGTCCTGCGATGACGCGGGAACAGGCATTCGCTGCGGTGCGCGCAGGAATGGACACTGCAGAACGCATGAAAAAAAACGGCATGCAGATTTTGATTGCGGGTGAAATGGGCATCGGCAATACAACGGCTGCCGCTGCAATTGCATCGGTGCTGCTCGGTCTGCCTGCGGAACAGGTGACCGGAAAGGGCGCCGGACTTTCTGCGGAAGGTTTGCGACGCAAGATCTCTGCTGTCAAGCGTGCGATCGCCGTCAATCAGCCGGATCCGGACGATCCGCTTGCGGTTCTGCAAACGGTCGGCGGATTCGAGATTGCAGCCATGACGGGACTGTTTCTCGGCGGCGCGATCTATCAAATACCGGTCATCATCGACGGCGTGATCTCCGCAGCATCCGCGGCACTTGCATACAAATGGAATCCGGTCTGCGCGCAGTATCTGTTTGCGAGCCATTGCTCCGGTGAACCCGCTGCAAAGGGCTTGCTTGATCTCATCGGTCTGCGTGCAGTCATTGACGCGGAACTCCGGCTCGGTGAAGGCACCGGCGGGATCCTGCTGCTGCCGCTGCTGGACGGTGCCCTCGCGCTCTATCGGAATGCACACCGTTTTTCAGATGCAAATATAGAAAGGTATGTGCCGTTGACATGACAGTTTTGATTACAGGCGGCTCAAAATGCGGAAAATCGCGGCTCGCCGAGTCGCTGCTCGGGGATTTTTCCGGCAGAAAAATCTATCTTGCCACGATGCAGCCATTTGGTTCGGAAGCAGAAGCCGCGATCAGCCGTCACAGAATACAGCGTGCAGGCAAAGGCTATGAAACGATCGAGCAGTATACAAACCTTGATTCACTTCGTGTTCCGGAACAAGCAGCCGTTCTGCTGGAATGCATGGGAAATCTTCTGGCAAATGAAATGTTTTCCGATAATGTGGCGGACGATCCCTGTGCTGCGGTTTTGCGCGGGATCCGCCATTTGCAGAGGAATGCAGCGCATCTGATCATTGTCACCAATCAGGTCGGCAGCGACGGTATCACCTATCCCGCCGAAACCGAGCGCTATATCCGGAACCTCGGCACGGTCAATGCTGCCTGCGCTGCTGCATCCGACCTCGTCGTGGAATGCGTATACGGGATTCCGGTTGTTTTGAAAGGAGAATTGCCATGCTGCATTCGCTGATCTCCGCATTTCTAATGTACTCACGCATTCCGATGCCGCAGATCGAATGGACGGAAAAAAACAGGCGCTATGCGCTCGGATTTTTTCCGGCAGTCGGCGCAGTGATCGGCATTCTGCTGATCGTCTGGCGGCTGATTTGCACTGCGCTGCAATTTGACCGACTGCTGTTTGCAGCCGGTGCAATCCTGCTGCCGATTGTTGTGACCGGCGGGATTCATCTTGACGGATACTGCGATGTGACAGACGCAAATGCGTCCTTTCAGAATCGTGAAGAACGCCTTGAAATCATGCATGATCCGCATATCGGTTCCTTTGCTGTCATGCGCGTGTGCCTGCATCTGATCGTACAATTTGCGCTGTTGGCACAGATCGACAGCATACAAAAAAGCAGTGTCATTGCCTGCGGCTACGTGCTTTCCCGCGTGTTCAGCGGACTTACTGCGGCATGCCTGCCCTCAGCAAGAAAAAGCGGATCGCTGCAAAGCTTTGTCAAACCGATGCACAAGCAGAATACGATGATCCTGCTCGCAGTCTGGGGACTCCTCGCCTGCTGTGCGCTGGTCATCATCCCGATTTTGGCAGCAACCGGTCTTGCCGCCGGCGGATGCACATTTTTGCATTTCTGCTTTTATTCCCGCAAAAAATACGGCGGTGTCACGGGCGATCTCTGCGGCTGGTTTTTACAGCGCTGTGAACTCGCGATTCTCGCAGCAGTTGTCCTGATCAGCAGTATTCTGGAGGTGATCGCATGATTTTGATTATCGGCGGAAAAGCGCAGGGAAAGCGCAGTTTTGTCATGCAGCAGGATCCGGAAACCGTGCTGACCGACGGCGCACACTGTTCGCCGGAAGATGCGCTGCGTGCTGCATGCGTGTTCAATTATCATGATCTGATTCAAAATCTGCTGCATGCCGGCGACGATCCGGCTGCGTTTACGAAACGGCTCTGCACGGATAATCCGAATTGCAAGATCATCCTAAACGAGATCGGCAGCGGGGTTGTTCCGCTGGATCCGGCAGAACGTCGTATGCGTGAAACGGTCGGCATCTGCGGCTGTATTCTGGCAGAGCATGCGGAAACTGTTGTGCGGATGACATGCGGCATTCCGACTGTTTTGAAGGGGCATATATCATGAAGCTGCTGCTGATCCGGCATGGAGAAACTGCCGGAAACCTCGAAAAGCGTTATATCGGCAGAACGGATGAGCCGCTCTGCAAAGAAGGCATTGCACAGCTTTCTGCAATGCGGTATCCGGCATGCGAACTGTTGTTTTGCAGTCCGATGCTGCGCTGTATACAAACAGCCGGTATCTTGTTCAGAGATCAGAAACCATGTATCTGCGATGATTTCAGAGAATGTGATTTCGGCGATTTTGAGGGAAGGAACTATACAGAGCTGCAATCCGATCCGCGGTATCAAAAGTGGATCGACAGCGGCGGAACATTGCCGTTTCCGAACGGAGAATCGCCGGCGCAATTCCGTCAGCGGTGCACGAATGCATTTCTGGGAATCATGCAGCAATGCAGCCATGCCGCGTCAGCTGCACTCATTGTTCACGGCGGTACGATCATGTCGATCCTGTCCGGTTATGCCGTTCCGCAGCGCTCCTATTTCGACTGGCAGACCGAAAACGGTCACGGGTGGCTGTGCGAATACGACCACAAGATTATTACAATTCTGGAGAAACTATGAAACTATTTCTGCCTGCTGTCCCGCTGCTTGCGGGATTTCTGCTGGACTGCATCATCGGCGATCCCTACCGGCTCCCGCATCCTGTGCGGCTGATCGGCAGGCTGATCGCGAAGCTGGAACAATTCGTCCGCAGCCGGATGAATAATCTGCGGCGCGGCGGTGTCTTCCTTGCACTGACGGTTGTGCTCGCCACCGGAGCCGTCAGCTTTTTCCTGTTATTTCTTTGCTATCGGCTGCATATTGTACTCGGTCTGACCGCTGAAAGTATCCTTACCTGTTATCTCATTGCTGCGAAAAACCTGCGCGACGAAAGCATGAAGGTCTGCAAAGCGGCGGAGTCCGGCGATACGGAACGCGCGAGAAAAGCAGTTTCAATGATCGTCGGTCGCGATACTGCCGTACTTGACCGCGACGGCATCCTGCGCGCAGCAGTCGAAACGGTTGCTGAAAACACCTCGGACGGTGTTACAGCGCCGATTTTTTACTGTGCCTTCGGCGGCGCGGTTCTCAGCGCGATGTACAAAGCAGTCAACACAATGGATTCGATGATCGGTTATCAAAATGCTCACTATGCAGATCTCGGAAGATTTGCGGCACGGTTTGACGATGCGGTAAACTTTATTCCGGCGCGGCTGACCGCAATATTGATGATCGCGGCATGTGTTCCGCTTCGCATGGATGCAGCGCACGCTTTCCGCATCTGGAAGCGTGACCGCCGAAAGCACGCTAGCCCCAATTCTGCGCAAACCGAATCCGTCTGCGCAGGCGCACTGCATTTGCAGCTTGCGGGAGATGCATGGTATTTCGGGGAGCTGCACAAAAAGCCGTTTATCGGCGATCCGGACAGGGCGATTGAACCGGATGACATTCGCCGTGCAAATCGTCTGATGTACGCTGCATCGGTCGGAATGCTGCTGCTGGGCTGTGCGGTTCGGATGCTACTGTTCAGGGGGTGCTATTCATGAAGCAGCAGCACGGCGGCGCGCCGTCAAACCGACCGGATCTGCTGGATTTTTCTGCAAATCTCAATCTGCTCGGCATGCCGGATTCCGTGCGCGATGCAATCCGCGAATCCGCGGAATCCTGTGCGCGGTATCCCGATCCGTTCTGCACGGAACTGTGCGCAGAGACTGCAATTGCGGAACAGATTCCGCCTGAACAGCTCGTATTCGGGAGCGGCGCTGCGGATCTCATTTTTCGCATTGTTCAGACAATGCAGCCAAAGAATGCGCTGCTTGCTGTGCCATGCTTTTCGGAATACGAAAAAGCACTGCGCTCCGCAGGATGCGCGATCCGGACATATCCGCTTTTGCCGGAGCATGTGTTCATGCTTGACGAACAGTTTCTGTCCATGCTGACGCCGGATCTGGATATGGTGTTTCTATGTTCGCCGAACAATCCGACCGGCAGGCTGATCCCGCGGGATCTTTTGCAGAAAATTGCCGCAATTTGTGCGCAGCATCAGATCATGCTTATTTGTGATGAATGTTTTCTCGGACTTTCCTCGCATGAGCCCGCCCACAGCATATCTGCGTATCTGAATGCATATACAATTCGTTTGACTGCGTTTACAAAACTCTATGCAATTCCCGGCGTGCGACTCGGTTATGCTGTCTGCGGATCATCTGAAATTGCAGCACAAATCCGTGATTGCGGGCAGTATTGGAGCGTTTCTGCTCCGGCACAGGCTGCCGGACTTGCTGCTTTGAAAACGCAGGAATATGTGCACAGATCCGTAAAAATGATTACAAAAGAACGGGAATATCTGACCGAAAATCTGCGCAGCCTCGGGTTCATCGTTTATGATTCTGATACCAATTTTATTTTGTTCCGGACATACGAGGATTTTGCAGAGCGAATGCTGAATGAAAATATCCTGATTCGGGACTGTTCCAATTTCCGCGGACTTTCACCCGGATATTTTCGCATTGCAGTACGGACGCATGATGAAAACCGGCTGCTGATCGCGGCGGCAGAAAGGAGTCTGCATGGCTAAAGTCATTATGATTCAGGGCACAATGTCAAATGCCGGCAAAAGCTTTCTGACAGCAGCCCTCTGCCGCATTTTCCGGCAGGACGGACACCGTGTCGCGCCGTTCAAATCGCAGAATATGGCGCTCAATTCCTACATCACAGAGGACGGTCTGGAGATCGGCAGAGCACAGGCGTTACAGGCAGAAGCTGCCGGCATTGCGCCCTCTGCGCTCATGAACCCGATTTTGCTGAAACCGACAACCGATGTCGGTTCACAGGTAATTGTCAACGGGATCGCTCGCGGAAATATGCGGGCAGCAGAATATTTTCGCCGGAAATCGGAGCTGATTCCCGATATTCTGCACGCCTTCAACTCGCTTTCAGAGCAGTTTGACGTCATTGTGATCGAGGGCGCAGGCAGTCCGGTAGAGCTGAATCTGAAAGAAAACGATATCGTGAACATGGGGCTTGCAAAGCTCCTGCATGCGCCGGTTTTACTCGCCGGAGACATTGACAGAGGCGGAATTTTTGCGCAGCTGCTCGGCACGCTTGATCTGCTGGATCCCGATGAGCGCACACTTGTCAAAGGACTGATCGTCAATCAGTTTCGCGGTGATCTCTCCATTTTTCAGGACGGCGTTTCGCTTCTGGAAGCACGCAGCGGCATTCCTGTGATCGGCGTTGTGCCGCATATCGAATGCGACCTTGAGGATGAGGACAGTCTTTCTGATAAACTGAACCGACGTGCAGCAGATGCTGCGCTTGATCTTGCGGTGATCCGTCTGCCGAAAATCTCGAATTTCACAGATTTTGATGTATTTTCGCAATATCCTGCCGTATCCGTGCGGTATGTCAGCAAACCGGAACAGCTCGGCACGCCGGATCTCATTTTTCTGCCGGGCAGCAAAAGCACGATCGCTGACATGGAATGGCTACGGAATACCGGATTAGAAGAAGCAGTCCGCAGATGTTATGCGAACGGGATTCCGATATTCGGAATCTGCGGCGGATTTCAGATGCTCGGTGCAGAGATCTGTGATCCGGACGGATCTGAAACAGGCGGCAGCATTGGCGGACTCGGACTGCTCCCCTGCCGGACAGTTTTCTCAAAACAGAAAACACAGATGCAGACAGAAGGCAGATTCGCAGAAATCAATAAAGGATTTTTCAGCTGTTTATCCGGCAAATCATTCTACGGCTATGAAGTCCATATGGGGCAGACATCGCAGGACGGTTCCGCGCTGACTGACCGCGGCGGATGCGTGAGCGGAAACGCTGCGGGCTGCTATGTGCACGGCATTTTTGACAGTGCCGAGGTCTCCGGCGCGCTGATCGCAGCACTTTCTGCAAAAAAAAGAATCACGGTCTCTGCGCCGGCAATCGACCGGAACGTATACCGCGAACAGCAGATCAATCTCATGGCGGATGCAGTGCGAAAGCATCTCAACATGGACGCGATCTATCAGATTATGGAGAAACAGATATGAGAACAGAATTTGTGCTGCCCGCTGACATTGAGCGGCGCAGCTTTGAGATCATCGAATCCGAACTAAACGGCAGAACGATCCCTGCGGAGATCAAACCGGTCGTGATGCGCGTACTGCATACCACGGCGGATTTTGATTATCTCGACAATCTATATTTTTCGCCGGATGCGGTCGATACAGCAATGCATGCGATCTCGGAGCATGCGATTTTTGTGACAGATACCAATATGGCAAAATCCGGCATCAACCACGCGGCGCTTGCAAGGCACGGCTGCGAATCGGTCTGCTACATGGCAGAACCGGAAATTGCCGAAGCTGCAAAGAAAAACGGTACAACAAGAGCCTCTGCATCGGTTGACCGCGCTGCACTGCTGCAAAGACCTGTCATCTATGCAGTCGGCAATGCCCCGACAGCTCTGCTGCGGCTCTGCGAACACATCGCGGATCAGACATTCCGTCCGGCGCTTGTCATCGGGATGTCGGTCGGATTTGTCAATGTCGTGCAATCCAAGGAACTGCTGATCGAGTCTGGGATTCCGTGTATTGTTGCAAGAGGCAGAAAAGGCGGCAGCAATGTTGCGGCAGCTGTCTGCAATGCACTGTTGTATATGGCTGACGGCAAAAACTCCGGAGAAAAGTAAACAGAAATTGTTCATTAGGGATATTTCAGGGCGGTTTCTTGCATTTTTTGTTTGAATGTGTTATAATGGCGGTGTTCATGAACAAAATCGAATATTGCATGCGGTGCCTTCGTTTCCGTTACAAACGGAATGCCGAAGGGTAAAAGGGAAGCAGGTGAAAATCCCGCACGATCCCGTCACTGTAATTGCGGAGTGCTGTACAATTGCGCATAAGCGCAGGTCACTGAGAAATCGGGAAGGCTGTACAGTGCAGAGATGCATGAGTCAGGAAACCTGCCGCATTGCGGGTACAGAACCGAAAGGTTCAGATCACGAGGAATTGATCGTACTGTATCAGGCGCTCCGGATTCGGATGCGTCCGTTTGCAATGCCTTCTTTTCTCCCGAAAAGAGGGTATTTTTTATGTTCTGCGATCCATGCCTCCTTTACGGAAAGGATAGATATTCCATGAAACACAAGCTTGCTCTGATCTTTGTACTGGCAGCGATGACTGCTGCTCTGACCGCATGCGGCGAAACCGACGGCGCATCCTCTGCGGCTGATACCGGCTCGCAGGCTGCTGAAACGACTGTTGCAGAAACCGAACCGGAAGAAGCCGAAACAGAGGCTTCCGAATCCGAAGAAGCCGAGGAAGAAGCAGAAACTGCGGAAGATGCTGAGGAAGATGAAGAAAACTACGATACCGGCGATGCATCGCTGGATAAGGTACGCAATGAGGACGGCATCGGCGAAAAGGAAATGCTCGTTCTGAGCTTCGGCACCAGCTTCAATGACAGCCGCCGCCTGACGATCGGTGCGATCGAGGATGCGCTTGACAATGCATTTCCGGATTACGATGTGCGCCGCGGCTTCACCGCGAATATCATCATTGACCATGTACAGCGCCGCGACGGCATCCTGATTGACGATGTGGATGCCGCCCTGAAGCGTGCAGTCGATAATAATGTCAAGACGCTGGTCGTGCAGCCGACACATCTGATGCACGGTTTTGAATATAACGATCTCGTCGATCAGGTCGGTCAGTATGCAGATGCATTCGATAAGGTCGTTTTCGGTGAGCCCCTGCTCAATACAGACGATGATTTCAAGCGTGTGGAACAGGCAATTACTGACTGGACGAAGGAATATGACGACGGAGAGACCGCGATCTGCTTCATGGGACACGGTACCGAAGCGGATTCCAACGGTGTCTATCAGAAAATGCAGGATCTGCTGACTGCGGACGGTTTCAAGAATTACTATGTCGGCACAGTTGAAGCAACCCCCTCTCTGGATGATGTGCTGAAACAGGTTCAGGCAGGCGATTACAAGCGCGTCGTGCTGGAGCCGCTCATGGTCGTTGCAGGCGATCACGCAAACAATGACATGGCTGGCGATGACGAAGATTCGTGGAAATCTGTGTTTGAGGATGCAGGCTATGAGGTCAAGTGCCTGCTGCGCGGACTCGGCGAAAACGAAGCGATCCGTCAGATCTATGTTGACCATGCAAAGGCTGCTGTGGATTCGGCAAAATAATACGAAACGGGCAGTTCCGGCTGCCCGATTTTCATTGATACGGGGTGTGTTATGAAACGATCTATTATTTCTATCAGTCTGTTCGCTGCATTCGCGGTCTGTCTGACCGGTTGTCAGAACGCAGCGGATACAGAACCTGCACAGACTAGTACTGTTCAGACAACGGAACCTGCTGCGGAATCCACTGATGAATCCGATGCGGAAACGGAATCTGCGGAAACAACTGCACTGGCTGTCGCGTCCGGCGATGATACGATCGCTGCGGATCCGGTCGGATACGAGGGCATGCAGGCAGTCAGCGCAGATGCCCTGAAAGACGGCACTTACAGCATATCTGTCGATTCCAGCTCGTCGATGTTCCGCATCACAGACTGCGAACTGACCGTTGCAGACGGCGCAATGCAGGCAGCACTGACCATGAGCGGTTCCGGCTACGGCTATCTGTACATGGGTACTGCCGAGCAGGCTGCTGCGTCAGATGAATCGGCATATATAGCGGATGAAGATGACAGCGATACTGTTCGCTTTACAGTACCGGTCGAAGCACTTGACAAGGAGATCGACTGCGCCGCATTCAGCAAAAAGAAGGAGCTCTGGTACGACAGAAAGCTCGTGTTCCGGGCAGATTCGCTGCCGGATGATGCATTCAAAGAATCCCGCATGGCAACAGCAGAATCGCTCGAACTCGCAGACGGTACCTATACGGCTGCTGTTACGCTGGAAGGCGGCTCCGGAAAAGCATCCGTGCAGTCCCCTGCCAAACTGACGGTTTCCGGCGGCAATGTGACCGCGGAGATCGTCTGGAGCAGCAACAACTATGATTATATGCTCGTCAGCGATGAAAAATATCTGCCGGTCAGCACCGATCCGTATTCGGTGTTTGAGATTCCGGTTTCCGGTTTTGACTATCCGATGCCGGTTTCTGCGGATACGACCGCAATGAGCACGCCGCATGAAATCGAATACACCCTGAAATTCGATTCTGCATCCGTGACGCCGCAATGAAGCGCAGAGGCGCAATGCTGACGATTGGCTGTCTGCTGCTGTGCGGCTGCGCACGTTCTGTGGAGCAGAATCCGGACGGTATGCAGATCACCGGTCATATGGATCTGCAATACGCAGAGCAGTTTTCGGTCGATACCTGTGCGGACGGATGCGCGGTCATTCATATCGGCGCGGATTCGTATTTACTCGTACCGGAAAACACCGCTGTTCCGGAAGTACCGGAAAATATGACGATTCTGCAGCAGCCGGTCGAAAATGTGTATATCGCCGCATCAGATGCAATGGATCTGTTTGATGCTGCGGGTGCGCTGGACGCCGTGACAATGACCTCGACAAAGGAAAAAGACTGGACACTCCCGCGGATCCGTACCGCAATGCAGCAGGGAAAGCTTGATTATATCGGCAAATACAGCGCGCCGGATTATGAAATGCTCGCAGAATCCGGCTGTCAGCTTGCGGTCGAAAATACGATGATCTATCACAATCCAGCAGCAAAGGAACAGATCGAAGCGCTTGGGATTCCGGTTCTGGTCGAATTATCAAGCATGGAATCGCATCCGCTCGGCAGAATGGAATGGATGCGGCTTTACGGTCTGATCCTCGGCAAAGAACAGGAAGCGGAACAGTATTTTGCGGAAAAGCAAGCGCTGTTTCAAAGTATTGAAAGCCCTGATCTGCCGGATGAAAGCCGCATGACATGTGCATTCTTTTCGGTCAGCCCGAACGGTTATGTCAATATCCGCAAGCCGGGCGACTATATCTCCAAAATGATCGAGCTTGCCGGCGGGCGCTATGTTTTTACCGCCGATCAGCTGCATGTCGATGACAATGCCCTTTCGACCATGAATATCCAAATGGAAGCATTTTACGAAACGGCATGCGATGCGGACTGCCTGATCTATAACAGTACGGTCAACGGTCAATTGAACACCCTGTCTGACCTGACCGCAATGAATCCGGTCTTTCAGGATTTTCGCGCGGTTCAATCGGGCAATGTCTGGTGCACGGAACAAAATCTGTTTCAGCAGACGACCGGTGCTGCGGATATGATCGCGGATTTCAACAGGATCATCTCCGGTCAGGCAGATGATGACAGTCAGCTGACCTTCCTGCACAAACTGAACTGACAGAAAGGAATCACCATGAACCGTGCGAAAGAAATGCGCAGGATCGGCGGTTTTGCACTGCTGATCGTCCTTGCGCTCTGCCTGTTCGTTCTGAATCTGATGCTCGGCAGCGGAAGTCTGCGCGGCATAGTGCTGTTCGATGTCCTGAGCGGGCGCAATCCCGATCCGATGCTGCATAGGATCCTCTTTGATATCCGCCTTCCCCGCGCGGTTGCGGCGTTTCTGCTGGGCGGAGCACTTTCCGTCTCCGGATTTCTGCTGCAAAGCTTCTTCCGCAACCCGATCGCCGGACCGTTCGTACTCGGTATCTCATCCGGTGCAAAGCTGACTGTCGCACTGCTCATGATCGCAGTTTCGCAAAATCAGTATTCCGCTTCTGCGTCCGGTATGGTCGCGGCTGCATTCGCTGGTTCTCTGATCGCAATGGGTGCAGTTCTGCTGCTATCCGGAAAAGTGCAGAACATGGCACAGCTCATCATTGCAGGTGTCATGATCGGATATATCTGCAATGCGGTCACGGAACTGGTCATCACGTTTGCGGACGAGTCAAACATCGTGAATCTGCATAACTGGTCAAGAGGCAGCTTTTCCAGCATCGGCAGAACGGCACTTTTTCCCATTGTCTGCATTGTGACTGTCTCGCTGATCGGTTCCGTTCTGCTTGCCAAACCGATCAGCGCCTATCAGCTCGGCGAAAGCTATGCGCAGAACGCAGGTGTCAATCTGAAGCTGCTGCGTGCTGGCATGATCCTGCTGTCCAGTCTGCTTTCTGCATGCGTGACTGCCTTTGCCGGCCCGATCTCTTTTGTCGGGATCGCCGTTCCGCATCTCGTGAAAGCGTTGTTCGGAACTGCCAGACCGCTCATTATCATTCCGGCATCATTTCTCGGTGGTGCTGTGTTCTGTACTGCCTGCGATATGCTCGCGCGGATGCTGTTTGCGCCGACGGAACTCAGCGTCAGTACGGTCACTGCCGTTTTCGGCGCACCGATCGTCATTCAGATCATGCTGCACAGAAATGCAGAGAAGCGAGGCGGTCACAATGGCTGAACATGTACTGAAAACAGAATCACTGGCTGCCGGCTACGGAAAACAGATCGTTGCAGACGGACTGACATTCCGGATCCGGCGCGGAGAGATCCTCGCACTGATCGGTCCGAACGGCGCCGGAAAATCGACTGTACTGAAAACCATTGCAGCGCAGCTGCCTGCGATTTCCGGCAAAATCGCAATCTGCGGCATGCCCGCTGCGGAGATCAGCCGCAGTCAGCTTGCGCAGAAGATGTCCGTCCTGCTGACCGAACGGCTCCGCACGGAGCGCATGAGCTGTCTCGATGTTGCCGCAACCGGACGATATCCGTACACCGGCATTTTCGGGGTGCTTTCCGAACAGGATTGGAACACCGTCCGGCATGCAATGCAGCTTACCGGCTGCGAACAGCTTGCGGATGCGGATTTTTCGCAGATCAGTGACGGTCAGCGGCAATGCGTCATGCTGGCGCGCGCCATTGCACAGGAACCGGAGATCCTGCTGCTTGATGAACCGACCTCGTTTCTGGATATCAGCCATAAAATGCAGATCATGTCCATGATCCGGAAACTCGCGCGGGAACAGCAGATCGGTGTGATCGTATCGCTGCACGAACTGGAACTGGCGCAGAAATATGCCGATCAGGTGCTCTGTATCCACAACGGCAAAGCGGAACGCTGCGGGCCGCCCGAAACAATTTTTGACGGCGATTATATTGCATCGCTCTACGGCATGCAGGACGGCCGCTTTCTTCCGGCATTCGGAACCGTCGAGCCACAAGCGAACCGCGATGCACCGCAGGTTTTTGTCATCGGCGGCGGCGGGAGCGGCATTCCGGTCTATCGCAGGCTCCAGCGTGCGGATATTCCGTTTGCCGCCGGTATTCTGCATGAAAACGATGTGGAATATCCGATTGCAAAGGCGCTTGCTTCAGTCGTGATTGCGGCGCGCGCATTTGAACCGATCGCGCAGGACACACTTTCAGATGCAATAACGATCATGCAGGCGTGCAGAGATGTACTCTGTCTGCCGGAATCGTTCGGGACAATGAATCAGGCAAATGCCGAACTCAGGAAGCTCGCAGAGTCCGGCGGAAAACTGCGCACAATTGAGCAGATCCTCCCGCCGGATCCATTCTCATAACAAAAAACGCACACACGGCTTTCGTACCGCGTGTGCGTTTTCATTTTATGTCGTTCAGAAGTTTGCGCCGTTCCAGCCCCAGTGATCCGTACACTGATAGCTGACATAGATCCGGTCACTCGATATGCCCAGAATCTCTGTCAGGATGCCGGTGATGTGACTGGTGAGCGTGTTCAGTGCCTGCGAGGAAGCCGAGCCGTACAGACTGACCTCAGTAATCGCGGCAGGCTCATCCGTGCCGCGGAAATAGAGCATGCTGTCGCCCTCGATGCCGACCATGAGCCAGCCCTCGGATTTTCCCGGGATCGCAGTGATCGCGGTGCCGCAGCGGAATTTGATCTGATCTGCCTGTTCAGCGGAAATGCTGACATTTGACGTAATTTTGATAAATGGCATAATGATTCTCCTTTGCGTTCTGCATTATTCCTGTGTCAGGATCAGCTTTTTCAGAATGCTTGCATCCCTGACGTCAATCTTTTCATCTTCATTGAAATCAAACAATGCTGCGATCGTATCGTTTTCAAACGGCTTCTCGGTCGTCAGATGCTGGATCAGACGCGTGAGCTGTGCAACGGTATAGACCTTTGCGGGCACCGTACCGTCCGGTTCGGTGCCGCCGACCAGCTTGCCGTCTGCATAGACACAGACATTCGGGCAGCGCTCTGCGACCTCGACGCCGCTGACCAGCGTATCATATTCCTCACCGAGCTCCTTCATGCCCTTCAGACTCCAGTCGTTTGACGGATCCCAGTTGTCACCGTAAAACATGCCGAGAATGAGCTGTACCTTTTTGTTGGAATTTGCGATTGCATAATCCGGCCATGAGACTTCAACATAATAGGTCTTATCCTTATACAACTTCGGTTCCGAAATGACCGCTTTCTTGCCGCTGACCTCTGTCTGCACCTGATCATACGGGCATTGCAGAACAAAGCTGCCGGGGATTCCGTCATTCTTTTCAAATTCGCTGATATCAAAATAATACCGGATCGAAAGGTCGGTATGCGGTTCCAGACAGTCTGTATTGACAAAGAACGTCAGCTTCGTGACGCCTGCGCCGGTTGTTTCCGGGGACGGCATATAGTAGCCGGATGCCCAGAAATCGCTGCCGGAAAACAGCGCGCTCTCATCCTGCTTTTCTGCGGGCGGGAAATCCGGAGTCGGCTGCATCGAATCATCGCCGTAACGCGCATACAAACCCGCGGCTGCGCCGACAAATGCTGCATTGTAGTCGATCGTGACCTCGTTGTCCACCCAGTCATTTGTGGTATCACTGTGCTGGTCATTCTTGCGCGGACCGCCGACCAGTGCGCCCCAGAGTACATGCTTATGCTCCGCCGGATCCTCTGCCATTGTCAGTCCGGATGCCGCACGGTGATGCGGGAATTTCGCAGAATTTTCGCCGTATCCGACCACATAGCAGCGGTTCAGCGGATTATCGCCGAGCAGATATTCCATCTGTCCGAGTGCCCATTCCGAGAAATGATAATCTTTGTTTTCCGGCTCGTAAACATCCTTGCCGTTCTTGTACTTATCGTAAACCAGCGCACAGAACTGGATCGCAGTGTTGTATCTTGCAGAACCCCAGTCATCGAGGAAGCAGAAGCCCGCCGGCGTATCCTTTGCGCCGGATGCATAGTAATTCAGCGCCTTCGCTTCCATTTCCCAGAAGTCGAGCTTTTCATACTGTCCGCGTCCGGTCGCAACGCGCGCTTCCTCGCAGATCTCCGGATACTTGTCCTGAATGCGTCCGAAAATGATCGAAACGCCGTTCCACATGTCGTTCCAGCAGAGCACATATCCGGGCGGTGCATAATAATCATCATATTTCAGGCACTGATCGAGATACCAGTGATCCTCGGTAATCAGGTAGAGCCAGCCGCCTGCAAAGCAGAAATCGTCTTCCCATTTTTTCGATTCATAGAACGACGCAGGGCCGTCTGCACCTTTCAGAACCGCTTTGTCGCAGTCCACTGCGAACTGATACAGCGCCTTTGCATAGTCAAGGCACTGATCAGCATATTCCGGATCGCTCTCCTTGAAATTGCAGTAGTTGATCGCAAGGCAGGCTGCTGCTTCGGAAACGACACAGGTCGCAGGCTTGTCTTCCGTGACAAAATATGCCGGTCGGTGCATGGCGTCGATCTCCGGCGCCTGCCAGTACCTGTGGTCCTCGCCGCCCTCGCCGACCTGATGACAGAACGCGATCACCTTGCCGTCCTTGTCGCGGAATGTACTGCGCATGAAATAATCGCAGAAATGCCGGATAATGACCTCGGTATGCGCCGCCTCGCCGATCGTTTCATACGAATCGCGAAATTCGTAATATCCCCACGAAACAAGCGAGCCTGCATAGGTTTCCGGCATGCCGAATTTCACATGGTCGCCGGCATCATGGAAACCGCCGGACACATCAATATAGCCGTCGCCGTCCGGATCGAGAATATCCTTGTGCTTTTCCATAAATGCGGCGGTCATATTGGTGCCGACCAGATCTTCGATCGGCTGCATCGGAACCTTTGCGTCATAGATATGACAGTTGCCGCGCCACGGCAGCTGACTCTGCTCCGTGACATCCGTTCCGCACATATTCGCATCGTAGAAGTAGAGCGAATATTGCAGGAGCTTCGCAAAATTCTTATCCACGGTCTCATAATCCGCCTTGTTCGGCGTTGCAGTTGCATACGCCGTCATCGGCAGCGATGAGAACGCGGTGACCGCACTCAGCAGCAGTGCAGTCAGCTTCTTGTGCTTCATTGCATTCACCCTTTCGTATTTTGCATCTCCCCGTCAGATGCTGTTTTCATTTTACTGCATATTGTTCTGTTTGTCAATACAATATTTGCGTTTCTTTTCGCAAAAAAAGCGCCCTGTACGGTGCTTTGCACGGCACAGGGCGCAGATTTCTGTTATCAATGAAGCTTTTTCAATACACGCTGCGATAGATCACATCGCCGAGCAGCAGATCCCGTTCGAGAGATTTCGGCGTCGTCGATGCAGTGATCCGCACCAGTTCCAGATGCATGATCCGCGCAAAATCCGCAAGCGCCGTATCCGAAATATCAAAGGACAGCACCGTATGATGCGCACCGCCCGCGATGATCCAGCACTCCATGCCGCGCAGAAAATCAGGCTGCGGACGCCACATTGTCCGTGCAACCGGAAGATTCGGCATCGGCTGGAACGGCTTCACGCATTCGACATCCTGCGCGATCAGGCGAAGTCTGCCGCCGGCGTCGATCAGCGAAACAGCCTTTGCATCACCGGCGCGCCCCTCAAAGATCAGCCGTGCAGGCGGTTCCTTTCCGCCGATGCCGAGCGGATGCACTGCAATGCGCGGACGGTTTGCCGCGATTGACGGATCGACCTCCAGCATGTGCGCACCGAGGATCAGCTCATGCGAATAATCATAGGTATAGTCCTCCATGAACGCCGCCTGCCCGTCCGGATACATTGCCTTGATGACCGCCCCGAGACCGGCGGTTTTCCAGTCGCCCTCTGCACCGAATCCGTAGCCCTTCTGCATCAGGTGCTGCACCGCAAGTCCCGGCAGCTGCCGCATGCCGTGCAGATCCTCAAAGGTATTCGTAAACGCTTTCGCACCGGTGCGTTTCAGCATCCGTTCAATGCCGATTTCAATTCTTGCCTGATAACGGACAGCTTCCTGATCTGCGCCGGACATTGTATAAAGTGAAGCATATTCATCCGTGAGCACATTGATTTCAGAATCCGTGACCGCATCCATTTCCTTGACAAGGTCGCCGACTGCCCATGTATTGACCTGCCAGCCGAGCGACATCTGTACGCCGACCTTGTCGCCCTCTGTGACAGCGACCTGCCGCATATTATCACCGAAACGGACGATTTTCAGATCACGGCTGAACTGTACGCCAATCGCAGCCCGCTGCCAGTCTGCGATTTTCTGCTGCACGGCGGGATCCTGCCAGTGTCCGGCAGCAACCGCCCGCGGGATCCGCATTCTTGCGCCGATATATCCGTGCTCGCGGTCGCCGTGCGCAGACTGATGCAGATTCATATAGTCCATGTCGATCGCATCATCCGGAATCGACGCGTGATACTGCGTATGAAAATGCAGCCACGGCTTTTGCAGCAGATTCAGACCGTTGATCCACATTTTCGAGGGCGAAAACGTGTGGCAGAATGTTATGACACCGGCACATTCCGGATCATAATTCGCCTGACGGATCACATTCACGATCTCCTCGTTCGATTTCACGGTGCATTGATAAATCACCGGAAACGGAAGCTGCAAGCCCGCTGCGATCTCTCTTGAATCGGCTTCCACCTGCCGGAGCGTATCTTCTCCGTACATCATCTGCGATCCTGTGATAAACCAGAATTTCATACGCTTACGCCCCCTTTCCGGCTGAACCGTTCTGCTGCTTGCTGCCGCGTTTCCGCCTTGCCACGATGACACTCTGCACGATCAGGAACAGACAGAGCATTGCAGCAACCGTAATACCTGTCCACCATGCCTGATCGAGCCCGAAAGAGGATACAATGCTCTGGATCAGAGCGAGCGACAGGACACCGAAGAATGTGCCGATCATATTGCCGACACCGCCTGTCAGCATCGTTCCGCCGATGATCGAGGACGCGATCGCGTTCATCTCGGCGCCTGCCGCATGTGAAGCCGAGCCGGATCCGACATGCATAAAATACACAAATCCGCCGATTCCGGCAAGCAGTCCGCAGATCAGATACGACAGAAAGACCGTTCTCCGGACATTGACGCCAAGCATCAGGGCACTCTGCCGGTTACCGCCGACTGCGTAAAAATCCCTGCCGGTGCGTGTCCGCTTCAGCATCAGAAACAGCAGGATCGTAACCAGCAGCGCAATCAGAACGCCGGTCTCAATATACGCGTCGATATAAACGCCGGCTTTGTTGTACGATCCGCAAAACGGCACGATGATGCGCGTTTCTTTCAGCCGCAGAAAACCGGCGTGCTGGACATTGAATGTCTTCACATTAACGATGGTCGTCATGCCGCGGGCAAAAAACATGCCCGCAAGCGTAACAATGAACGGCTGAATATCCAGAAACGCAATCAGGAACCCCTGCACCAGTCCGAACGCCAGCCCGATCCCGATTGCCAGCAGTGCCGCACCTGCCACGCTGCCGCTGTGATAATCCAGATAGACGGCGCAGCTCATGCTGACAAGCGCTGTGACGCCGCCGACAGAAATATCAATGCCGCCTGTGATCATTACGAGCGTCATGCCGCAGGACAAAATCAGCAGCGCCGCATTTTCATTGAGCATATTGAAGAAGGTCTGCGGTTTCAGATAACCTCGCTGCAGGACGATCATCGCGAACAGATACATCAGAATAAAGACAGCGACCGTGATCGCAGTCAGCAGATTGGTATCCGAAAGATTCCGGAACAGCAGTCTGCTGCTGCGTTTTTTTCTGTCTCCTGACATCATGCCCACTTCCTTCCGATCCATAATCTGTTCATGCGGACTGCCCTGCCTGCTTCGGCGCGCGGCGCTTTTTCAGCAATGCCGCAAGCTTTTCCCGCACGGTCGGCGCACTGCAAACGACCAGAATGATCACAACGACTGCTTTATAAGCCGAAACCGAATCTGACTGCACATTCAGCGTGAACAGCGTTGTGGTCAGGAACTGAATGACATACGCGCCGAGAACAGACGCGCCTATGTTGAATTTGCCGCCGCTGAGCGAATTTCCGCCAAGCGCCACTGCAAGGATCGCATCCATTTCAATATTGTTCGCGATGACGGAATAATTGATCGAGGCAGTGCGGCTGACTTTGATGAATCCGGCGACACCAGCGCATAATCCGAGCAGTACAAATGCAGAAAGTTTGATCCATGCAGGATTCAGTCCGTTCAGTCTGGACGCCTTTTCATTGATGCCGACTGCCTGCACATACAAGCCGAGATTTGTGAATTTCAGCAGCAGCCATGTGACAAGAAAACAAAACAGCGCAATAAAAAGCGGCGTCGGTACCGGGATCCCCGGAAGATAACCGCCGAAATACGGAAATCGTTCGCTGCTGACAAACGGCTGCTCATTGTGATTGATCCATGCTGCAACAGACCTTCCCGCCGTAAACAGGATCAATGTCGCGATCATCGGCTGAATGCGGAAAAATGCGACCAAAGAACCGTTGAATGCCCCAAAAAGCATGGCGGCGGCACATGTTATCAGGAATGCCGGCAAAATCATTGCATCCGACTGCGCGCCGGACAGGATCCGCAGTGTGATGCTGCCGCTGATCGCGATCAACGCCCCGACGCTGATATCCTGTCCGCCGGATGCCGCCGTCACAAGCGTCATGCCGAGCGCCAGAATCGCAAGTTCAGAACCGTAATCCAGAATCGAGATCAGATTACCCGATAAGAGCAGAACGCCCTCATTGTTCGGGCGCAATGAGATGCTGAAAAATGACGGATCTATGATCAGATTGAACAGTGCAAGCAGCAGAAGCGCCGCAAGCGGGATCAGGATCTGATGCCGCCGCAGCCGTGTGAACAGGCTGTCCTGCGCTGCTGCCGAGGACGGTGTATTCATTCCGGATCACCCCCTGCAATCGTATTGAAGATCGTATTCTGTGTCAGCTGACTGCCGGTCAGTTCGACGGAAAGCCTGCGATCGCGCATGACCAGCAGCCGTGAGCATGTCCGGAGCATTTCGTCTGTTTCCGAGGAAATGAACGTCACGCTCATGCCCTCGGACGCAAGCTTCCGGACGAGCTTCTGGATCTCGGCTTTCGTGCCGATGTCAATGCCTCTGGTCGGTTCGTCCAGAATCAGATATTTCGGATGTGTCAGCAGCCATCTGCCGAGGATCACCTTCTGCTGATTGCCGCCGGAAAGCGCTTTGACCGGTGTATCGGCAGATGCCGTTTTAATGCCGAGCAGACGGATGTATTCATCTGCAAACTGCTGGGCTTCCGCTTTGGAAAACGGCTTGAAAAATCCTTTTTTGACCTGCAAGGCGAGAATGATATTTTCCCGCACGGACAGATCGCCGATGATACCGTCGCGCTTGCGGTCTTCCGGCAGATAGCCGATCCCCTGCTGCATCGCTTCATACGGCTTTGTGATGCGGACCGGCTTTCCATTGACGCGAACAGTTCCGCCGGTCACTTTATCTGCACCGAAAATCGCACGGACTGCCTCGCTCCTGCCGGAGCCGAGCAGACCGATGAAACCGTTGACCTCGCCGCGCCTGACCGAAAAATCAAACGGAATGATCCCCTGATCGGAACAGAGTCCGTTTGCTTCATAAACCGGCTCGGCGGTTTCATCTGCCGCGGGCGGGATATCATCCGCCGGATCGGACAGATCATCCAGTTCTTTGCCGAGCATTTTCGATACAAGCTGCACGCGCGGCAGCGAAGCTGCTTCAAATTCGCCGACCAGTCTGCCGTCCCGCAGAACCGTGATCCGGTCGCAGACCGCGTAGACCTGATCCAGAAAATGCGTCACAAAAATGATGCCGACACCGCGCTTTTTCAGCTGCCGCATCAGCTCAAACAGCTTTTGCACCTCATTTTCACCCAGCGAGGATGTCGGTTCATCGAGGATCAGAACGCGGCATTCCATGTCAACCGCTCTCGCGATCGCAACCATTTGCTGCACCGCGATCGAACAGTCTGCAAGCTGCTGTGTCGGCTCCGCACGGATGCCAAGCGATTGCAGCAATGCCTGCGCATCGCGGTTCATTCTGCGAAAGCTCACGAATCTGCTCTTCTGTCTTCCGAGAAAAATATTCTCCGCAACTGTCAGATTCGGGCAGAGCGGAATCTCCTGATAAACCGTGCTGATACCGACTTTCTGCGCCTGCTGCGGTGAATGAATCTGCACGGTGCCTTTGCCGGGCATGCGGATCTCACCGCTGTCGAGCGGATAAACACCGGTCAGCACTTTGATGAGCGTGGATTTGCCGGCACCGTTCTCGCCCATCAGCGCATGGATTTCGCCGGCACGAAGTCTGAAATCGACATTCTGCAGGGCTTGTACGCCCGGAAATGCTTTTGATATCCCGCGCATTTCAAGAACCGTTTCTTCCTGCATGCAGTACCTCTCTTTTCTTACAGAAGAAAAAGAGCGCCGGAGACATAACAAACCCTATGCCGCCTGCGCCTTTCCTTTTGAATCGTTCCCCCTAAGCGGCTATGATCGTTCCGCTCAGCTGCCGATGCCGTATTTCTCGACATCCGCCTGTGTAATCGTTGCGGCATCAAAGCCTTTTTCATCCAGATAAATGGTTTTCTCTTTCAAAGTTTCGCCGTTTTCCAGCTTTTTGATCGTATCGTCAAGATAGCCGGACTGGAACGGATTGCACTGACCGTCATAATTCCATTCCTGTGCGAGCAGTTTTTCCAGCGCCCATTTGTTGCAGTCAAAGCCCATAATGATGACATCCTTGCCGACGCCGTGCGAGATATTGGCTTTGTCAAGCGCAGCTGCTGCACCCTTTGCCATATCGTCATTTTCCGCATAGATCACATTGAACTGCTTCTTGGCATCAATCGACGCCTGCACGATCTGCTGCGCAGTTTCCGTACTCCAGTCAGCAGACTGCTGCGTGACAATTGTCCAGCCAAGCTCTTTCGCAGTCTTTTCGAGCGCTTCCGAGCGCCCTTTCTGTGCTGCGGAACCAAGATGTCCCTGAATATGAATGATCTCATACTGATCAAGCTTCTGATTTTTCAGCCATTCGACCGCCGTTTCGCCTTCCTTTACCATATCCGAAACGATCGACGCTTCGTACAAGTCGTCAGGCGCATCTATGATCCGGTCAAAAAGAATGACCTTGACACCGGCAGTTTTCGCATCCTGCAGCACAGTGTCCCATCCCGCGGTATCCGCCGCAGAAAGCAGAAGATAATCCACCTCATCCTGAATAAACTTCTGCGCAAAAGCGATCTGCTCATCATTTTTCATGCTGTATTTGAAATCTGCATCGTAACCGTTCTCTTTCGTGAACGTTTTTTTCAGATCATTGACGTTCGCAGTGCGATACCCTGATTCATTCGGATCGTTGTTGATGATACCGACTCTGATCAGATCGGATCCGGAACCGGACTGCCCGCATCCGCTCAGGACAGCGGGGAAAATCAATGCAGATAAAGCTGCTGAAAAGAATCCTCTGACATTCATATACTTCACCCCTCCCGGTTGAAGAAAACGGATCCGGCGCAGCCCATTTTCTCCAACTTTATGCATCACAATTCTGTTTCAACCCCAAACCGAACTGCTGTTTCATGTCATGCAAACTGATTCGCACTGGACTGAAACTTCTTCGGCGTCTGACCAGTATGCTTTTTGAAGATCTGACTGAAATACCGGTAATCGCGGAACCCGACCTCATACGCGATCTCGCAGACCAGTTTGGAAGTGCTGCAAAGGAGCTCCTTTGCTTTCCGGATCCGGATCTCGGTCAGATATTCCGTAAAATTCTCTTTCATTTCTCGCTTGAATAGCGCGCTCAGATATGTCGGACTCAATCCGACATGCTCCGCTGTGGTCTTGAGGGAAATTTCCTCATTCATATAATTTTTATCTATATAGTCCTTTGCTTTTTTCACCAGATCGTTGCCGTTGTCCACGGCAGATGCGATCCGCCAGCGAATGCACTGCTCGACCATGTCAAGCAGATATTCCGTTGTACTGTCGATCGTCCGCAGACGATCGGAGATATCGTCCAGCTCGCCGAATCTTGCGACGAAGCGTTCTGCGGATATCCCGTACTCCTGCGATACATTCTGTGCTGCGAAATACACATCCATTCCGACATAGAGCCGCAGCATCTGCGACTCAAGCAGCCGGTAATTCGACTGGTCGAAAAATTCCCCCAAATCACGGCGGCAGCTGTCAATGCGTCCGTACCGGAGCATCCCGACGATCTGTGCAGTGTCAACCTTCTGAACTGCATGGCTGTCGGTAAACATCGCTGCCTGAATCATTCTTTATCTCACCGCCTGTTCCAATGAACGGTCAACGCCTGTCAAAGCTCTTGACAGAGTCGCGGACGATCAGTTCCGGTCGGAAGATGACGTCCTCTCCGGCGTCATCCGGCGTATTCATCTGCTCGATCAGCTTCCGTGCGACACGTTCACCCAGCACCCGATGCGGATGATGCACCGTTGTCAGCGGAACATCGCACAGCGTCGAGAACTTGGAATCGTCAATGCCGACAACGGAAACATCACCCGGCACTTTGATATCGTTCTCGCGGCAGAAGCGCAGCAGATTGACTGCAAGCTCATCGTTGTAGCAGACAACTGCGGTCGAATTGACCAGCATCTCAAGCAGTTTCGTGCGCGCATACTTGAAAATATAGCTTTTCTCGGCTGTCGCAAACCAGAGAACATCTTTCTCCGCAGTCCGGACATTGTGTGCGATACAGCTTTTCATGAAACCGCCGTAGCGCTTGTGCCCCTGAATATCGTCCAGCGCAAAAATACCGGAAATTCGCTGATGTCCGCAGTCAAACAGGTAGTTCGTGACGACCTCGCCGGCTGCCTCATCGTCCATTGCGACAAGCGGGAAATCCGCCCACGGATATTTCGCATTGAAGAAAACAAGCGGAATATGCTGATCACGGATCTCGCGGTACAGCTCCATATTCGGGTTCGGCAGCGCGCTTTTGGAAGGCTCGACGATCAGTCCCTGCACGCCGTTTGCGATCATGGTACGGAGTGCCTGCGCCTCCTCGTAGACCTGATTGTGCGTTGTCGAAAGCTGCATGACGATCCCCGCGTCATTCAGAACGCGCTCGATACCGGTCACGATCTGCGGGAAAATATAATCGCTGAAATAGGTCGAGATCACGCCGACACGCTTCGGCTGTTCCGAGACCTGCGCCGCAACACTTTTGACATAGGTGCCGCTGCCGCGCACGCGAGAGATCACATTTTCATTCTCCAGACATTTCAGTGCCTGCCGGACCGTCTGTCTGCTGACACCGTGGATCTCACACAGTTCCTTTTCGGAAAGAAACCGGTCATTCGGCTGTAAATGCTCTTTTGCTATGTAATCTTTTCCCCACTCCACAATCGCCAGATACTTATATTCTTCCATTCGGATACCCCCTAGTTTTTGAAAGGTCTCTGTCCTCATCATGAAGAAGATGTATTTATTATACCATATAAATATGGTTTTGTAAATACATCTTTCCGTACATATTTTTGATTTGTACACACATCCAAAAATCAACAATTCTTTTTGTGCAGTATCACGGAGCCGGCACGGAAACAGATGTCAGATCCTTTCATTTTGCACCGGATGTTCGTCTTTCTGCACACTTCGCAATCACAATATTTAGTTATTTATACGATTTTTCCTTTCATATGACAGATTTTGACTGATTGCTCTTGACGTGCTTTCCGGCGTATGTTATAATCAAATCATAGTAATTGCTGAAAAAACAGACTGAACACCGGAGGTGATACGGATGCTGACCGAAGAACGGCATGCGCTGATCCAAAAAGAACTGGAAAAACAAGGCTCCATGACGCTGACTGCACTCTGCGTCCTGCTGAACACATCGGAATCCACTGTGCGGCGGGATCTCAGTATTCTCGCAGAAAAAGGAAAGCTGATCCGTGTGCGCGGCGGTGCCATGTCGCTGCGGGATGCAATCGCCTCGCCTGAACGCACCAAAGAGGAAAAAGAACGCCGCAATTCCGAGGAGAAAGACCGGATCGCGCGGTATGCAGCAAGCCTGCTCACGGACGGCGATATCATTTTCCTTGATGCGGGTACCACAACCGGAAAAATGATCGGCTTTCTTCCGGAGAAACAGGCCACGTTCGTCACAAATTCGCTTTCGCATGCAAAAGCTCTTTGCCAGCGCGGATTCAAAGTGTTTCTGCCCGCCGGAGAGATCCGGCTTTCGACAGAGGCGATCGTCGGCGCGGAATGCGTCAGCACGCTGATGAACTACAACTTCAGCAAAAGCTTTATCGGCACAAACGGCATCTCGCTCGCAGGCGGCATCTCGACGCCCGACCGCGGTGAAGCAAGTGTCAAGCATGCTGCGATCCGGAACAGCCGCGAGGCATTCGTGCTTGCAGACCACACCAAGTTTGACCGCATCACATCCGTGCGGTTCAGCGAGCTCAATAAGGTCACGATCATCACAGACCGGCTGCGGAATGAAACCTATCGCAGCTACGCAAATATTCGGGAAGCGATCTTGTAACACAAATGCTCTGATACCATCAAATCAAAAGGAGGATCACCTATGAAAATTGCACTTGACCGCTCATCGTGGAGATTTTGGCTGTTCTATTTTCTGCTGCATTTCAGCCTGCTGCTCGTTGTTCTCCTGCTGTTCAAGTGGCTGTGGATGACCATGCACAGCCGTTCCTATGCAATGGATCTGGGCGAGGTCTGTTTTGAATCCGCCTGCTATGCGCTGATCCTCAGCATCTGCAAATTCATCAGCTACCGGATCGGCAAAAAACGATACGAGAAAAATCCGGTAGACCGCCGGAGAAATAATCTGTTCCGTGAATAAACCCACAACGCCCCGAAGCAGTCGATCGCGATCGCTTCGGGGTGTATTTGTACTGACAAATTATCGCAAATTTCTGATAAATCGTCCTGAATTTCGCAAATTCGGATAGTATTCTGCAAATATTCCAGTGAAACAGGACAATTTTCCATTTACATTTTTATCCGGATATGCTATAATAATTGTATCCTGCGGACGTATGCAGAGGGACTGCATCGACGCAAAAAACGGATAGGAACATGAAAAACGGGGGTTATTATGAAGCATCTCAAACAAATCTGTGCAGCGGGATCTGCAATTGCGGTCTCGATCTGCGCGCTTGCGGCTCCGATGCAGCTGCCTGTACAGGCGCTCTACGGTTCCGGCGCAAATGTAGCGGAGTATCTTGACCGCGGCATCTGCGCGATCAACACCGGAAACGGCATGATGGTCAGCTGGCGCTTCCTCGCAAATGACAATGACAGCGCAGTTTTTCAGCTTTACCGCAATGACACGCTGATCTACACATCAGAAGCCGGCAAAGCGACAAGCTACCTCGACAAAGGCGGAAACGCATCCGCAAAATACAGAGTGGATACCGTTGTCGGCGGAAAGGTCGTTTCATCAGACAATTGCACGATGATTTCCGGCAATTCCTATTTTGATATCCCGCTGGATATTCCGAAAGGCGGGACGACCAAAGCCGGCGAAGCGTATACCTACGCTGCAAATGACTGCTCCGTGGGTGACATTGACGGCGACGGCGTTTACGAGATCTTCCTGAAATGGGATCCGTCCAATGCAAAGGACAATTCACAGGACGGCTACACGGGCAATGTCTATATCGACTGCTACCGCCTGACCGGCGAAAAGCTCTGGCGCATCGACCTCGGACCGAATATCCGTGCAGGTGCGCATTACACTCAGTTCCTCGTTGCCGATTTTGACAACGACGGCAAATGCGAGATGACCTGTAAAACAGCGGACGGCTCTCGTGATGCTGCGGGAACTGTCATCGGAAACGGTTCCAAGGATTACCGGACTGAATACGGCAGAATCCTTTCCGGACCGGAGTATTATTCGCTGTTTGACGGTGAGAGCGGCAAGGTGCTCGACACAGTGGATTATGCATTCCCGCGTGAAAATGTCAATTCATGGGGCGATAATTACGGCAACCGCTGCGACCGTTTCCTCGGTACTGTCGCCTATCTTGACGGCGTGCATCCGAGTGCGGTTTCTCTGCGCGGATACTACACCAGAATGACGGCTGTTGCCTACGATGTGGTCAACAAGAAACTGGTTAAGCGCTGGGCGTATGATTCCGGCTGGAACGAGCAGCCGAATACCGGCTGGGGCAACGGCAACCACAACTGCATGCCTGCGGATGTGGACGGCGACGGAAAGGATGAGATCCTTGTCGGCGGCGTCACATTTGATGACAACGGCAGAGTGCTCTGGTCCACGAATCTCGGTCACGGCGATGCGATGCATGTCAGCGATCTCGATCCGTACCGCCCCGGACAGGAGCTCTGGGTTTGCCATGAACACAAGCCTTGGGGCGTTTCCCTGATCGACGCTGCAACCGGAAAGATCCTCTGGCATGAGAACCGTGACGATGATACGGGCAGAGCATGCGGCGGAAATGTCTGGGCTGGCAACAAGGGCGGCGAATTTTGGGGTTCCCGTTCGACAAAAGTCGTCAACAGTGCCGGTCAGCAGATCAATATGGCATGCCCTGCAATGAACTTCCTGATCTGGTGGGACGGTGATCTGGAACGCGAGCTGCTCGACGGTGTCACAATCTCCAAAGTCGATCAGTCCGGCAAATCTGTGAATCTGTTCACTGCAAACGGCTGCGCTTCCTGCAACGGTACAAAAGCAACGCCGAATCTTTCGGCTGATATCTTCGGCGACTGGCGCGAGGAGCTGATCCTGCACACCACGGACAGCAAATATCTGCGCATTTTCTGCACGCCGTATGAAACGGACTATCGCCTTACAACGCTGATGCATGACATGCAGTACCGCATGCAGGTAGCATCCGAGCAGAACTGCTACAACCAGCCGCCGCATCCGAGCTTCTATCTCGGCTCCGACCAGCCGCTTCCGGACCGTCCGGCAGTGACGATCAACGGCGCAGAGGTCTCTCCGGATTCTCCCGCGGTCATCAGCACGGAACCGATCTACCAGCTGCGCAATCTCGGCAGCGGGCTGTATCTAGCAGGCGAAAACGGCAAGGCTGTTCAGCGTACCGCGTCACTCTCCGGCGAAATGCTCTGGAAATTTGCAGACATGGGCGACGGCAGATATATCCTGACGAACGGCAAAGATGAAACGCTCGATTTCATGGGCGGCAGCTGCAACGTGACCAGAGGACAAAGCGGTGATGCTGCGCTGACGCTCTGGCGCGTCAAGGGCGGCTATAAGCTGGATCCGGTCACGGACGGCAGCGATGAAAATGCAGTCAGTGCGACGACCGGCAAAGATCTTTCGCTCCGCGCTTACAGCGATGATGCCGATCAGATCTGGGTTCTTGAGCAGGTCGATGCACGCATCGGCAAACCGGCTTACATCACCTGCGACGTCAACGGCGACGGGATCGTGAACGCGGCTGATCTCTCCGCATGCAAGGCTGCGATCCTCAGCGGCAGGCAGTTCCCGAATCCGGACGTCAACGGCGACGGCGAAGTCAATGCAAATGACTGCAAACGGATCCTTGATGTGCTGCGCAACCGATACAGCTTCTTTGACATGGACTTTGCAGTCCGTAAAAACGCAATTGACGCAAGCTGGAACAACGGCATTGAGGAATCGACAAACAGCGGCTTTACCGCACCGGCATATCTGAATCTTGACAACAGCGAAGGAAGTTTTGCGGAGTTTGCAGTCTATCTGCCGGAATCCGTCAATTATACGCTGAATATCCGCTATGCAAACGGCAGCGCCAATGCCCGCAGCATGACTGCGCTGGTGGACGGAATAACCGCAGCGAAATTCACATTTGCAAGCACCGGCGAATGGACGAAATGGAATCAGGAAGAACGCGACTTGCAAACACTCTCAGCAGGTTATCATACGATCCGGCTTATTTCTGACACAGCTGAGGGCGGTCCGAATCTGGATTATATCACCCTTGCACCCTTCATGATTCCGGCGTAATTACGAACTTTATCCGAATCAAACCAATTGAGCCCGAAGTGAACAAAATCCGCTTCGGGCTCCTGCTTTTGACGAATGCTATTGATACCGAAAGGAGCAAACCGATGAGACTTGACGGATTCGGACTTTTTGTCAATGATATGGGCAAAATGATCCGCTTTTACAGAGATGTACTGGGATTTGAAATACAGGAAGCAGAAGATACCTCAAATGTCTATCTGCTCAAGGACGGCACATTGTTTTTACTGTACGGAAGAACCGATTTTGAAGCGATGACCGGCAGAACTTATGAGTATGTCAAAGGCTTGAACGGTCATTCGGAACTTGCGCTCTATGTCGATACCTTTGACGAAGTCGATGCAGCGTTTCGAGAGACCGTCAGCAAGGGCGCGCAGCCGGTCATGGAACCGACAACAGAGCCGTGGGGACAGCGCACATGCTACATTGCAGATCCGGAAGGCAACCTGATCGAGATTGGCTCGTTCAACAGACCGTTTCACCGATAAACCGTCTTTCACTTGAAAAAACGATTTGATTTCAGATTTTTTACCAAAATCCATTGCAATTCCAAAAGAAATATGTTATAATGATAACAGTGATTTCGTAAATCAAGCAAAACAATGTTCGGTTTTGCGAAAGGGGGAATTGCATGCGGCATTACAGAAAGAAACTGCTGATCTGCATTGCAGCGATGGCGGTTTTGACAGGCTGCGGCAGAGATCCGCTGCTTTCGGCAGAAGACCATGCCGCTGAAGTACCGGTTCATCATGTTCAGATGCCGGCGGCTTCTCAGGCGGACGACCACATGGCAGAGGATCCGGTTCGCAGCAGCAGGCGTCCGGCAGATCCGAATGAAACAAGTGCAGCATCCGAATCGGATCCTGTATTGGACGGCGTTTCCGGAGAGGACGCGAAAAGACCGGATTATCCTGCCGATCATCAGGATATCCTGCTGGAAGCAGACATTTTGGATGACGATGCTGCACAGGAATGGATTCCGGATGCCCCTGCACCTGCGGTCACTGCGAAACGAACAGCGCACACCACTGCTGCAAACGGTTCGCAGACCACTGCTGCATCGCAGACCACAGCGCGTATGACGACCAAAACCGGTACGCAGACAACTGCCCGTAATACAACGAAAATGGCTGAAAAAACAACCGAATCCAGAACGACTGCTCTGACCGTCGTGACCGAACCTGTTCTGCCGCCGGCTGCGCCCGCAACGCCCGAGGAACGGCTTGCAGCAATGACGCTCGAAGAAAAAGCGGCACAGATGATGATGTCGAGTGCATCGGATGCGCAGGCTGCGAAAAGTGCTGCATCACGCAATGTCGGCGCGATCTGCCTGTTTGCAGGTGCATTCCGCGGCAAATCCGCTGCGCAGGTACAGCAAATGACGGAAGAACTCCAGAGCAAATCGAAAACTCCGATCCTGCTCTGTGTCGATGAGGAAGGCGGAACAGTCAACCGCGTCAGCCTGAACCCGCAGCTGCGTCCTGTGCCGTTCCGAACCGGTCGTGCACTCTTTGACGAGGGCGGCTGGGATCTGGTTGCAGCGGATACACAGGAAAAAGCGGAGCTGCTGCTGAATCTCGGCATTCAGGTGAATCTTGCTCCTGTCTGTGATGTGCCGCTGAGCAGCACAAACTATATCAGCAACCGCACATTCAGTCTGGATCCGAATGAAACATCGGATTATATTTCGCTTGTCGTATCCGAAATGAAACATGCAGGACTCGGTTCTGTGCTCAAGCATTTCCCCGGTTACGGCGGCAGCATTGACACGCATCAGTATATGGCATATGACGAACGTGATTACAGCGCATTCACAGACGGCGATTTCCTGCCGTTTACTGCGGGAATTGAAGCCGGTGCTGACGCAGTGATGGTCAGCCACAATATTGTGCAGTGCATGGATCCCGATTATCCCGCATCGCTTTCGCCGGAGGTTCACCGGATCCTGCGCGATGACCTCGGTTTCTCCGGTGTCATCATGACCGATGATCTCGGCATGAATGCGATCACCCTGTTCACCGGCGGGCGCAATCCGGCTGTCGCTGCTGTCATGGCTGGCAATGACATTGTGACCTACGCAAATGATTCCGGTTCCGCTGCCGCGATTTGTGAAGCAGTCCGTTCCGGTGCCATTCCGGAGGAACAGATCAACGAATCCGTTCTGCGGATCCTGTACTGGAAACAGTCCCTCGGCATGATTGATTAACAAACAGAACCACCCGTGCTCCGATCACACAAACGGAGCACGGGTGTTTTTTGTTATTTTGCTGTGAGAATCAAGCGTTTCAGCGCGGACAAATCCGCAGCAGTGATTCTGTTGTCTCCGTTCAGATCAGCAATCGCTGCCTGATCTGCGGACAAGGTTTTCATCGTCAGCAAATGCTTTTGCACCGCAACGAGGTCTGCCAAATTGCACGCGCCGTCTCCGTTTACATCGCTCGTAGCGGTTCCCGACTCAAATACAAATGCATCCAGATTCAGCAGGAATCCGTCGTCCCCTTCAAATACAAGATAGAGGGTGTGTACACCTGCCGCGCCGGAAACCTCGCATGAAAACTGCTTCCATTCTGTCCATCCGTCTGTGCCGGTCACTTTGCAGCTGCCGATCAGCTTACCGTCCGGTGCATCCAGATGCAGCGCGATCGTGCCGCCGTCCGTCGCACTGCCGGCTTTTGCCGTGAATATCTGTGCGCCGGCTCCGAAATTGATCTGCCGGAACGCGATATAGTCGCCGTTTTCGATATAGCCGACATCCATACCGCCGTCATCCAGCACTTCGGTCTGCACGCCGGACTGCCGGTCAAAGCTCTCGGCTTCAATCGTTTCAAATGCCGAACGCGTCGGTTCCGGTTCATCGGACTCCGCCCAGATTTCCAGACTGCCGATTGCCGCGGGATTTGCCTGATTCGACGCAGTATACATGCTGACACGCGCATATCGCGCTTCAAGCTCCGCCATATTTCTGCCGAATTGCACCTGCGTACTGCTGTAAACGCGGTCTGCCTGCATCCATGTTTCGCCGTCTTTGCTGATCTCCAGCAGGAAATCACGCGGGTAATCCGTGTTCGCATTGGTCGCGCCGTTCAGCTTGACCGCCCAGCGGCTGACCGGATATGTTTTGCCGAGATCGACGGTCAACCACTTGACATGCTGCGCAACGCTGCCGGTGACCGGTGCTGCCCATGCCGCATCGCTGCTGCCGGAAACATCCGAACCGGCTGTTTTCTTGTTCCGCGCAACATTGCGCAGCGTACAAGCCTCCGTACTGCCTGACAATTCGAGTGCGCCGTCCAGACTGTACGTTTTGCCAGCTTCTGTCGGGAAGCTGACTGTTTCGCCCTGATAGGAAACCGTACAGGTTCCGCCTGCTTTCGAGAGAATTTCCGCACCTGTGAGCATCCCGTTTTTCCAGCTCATACTGCTGACGGTAAAGCCGCCGCGCGCGCAAAGTCCGTTTGCATGACCGGTTCCCCACTGCTCCGGCAATGCGGGCAGCAGCTTGATGACGTCGTCATGACTTTGCAGCAGCATTTCCGCGATACCGGATGTAAAACCAAAGTTTCCGTCGATCTGGAACGGCGGATGCGCATCCCAGAGATTGTCATAGAGTCTGCCGTAATTGTTGACCGGAGAGACAAGCAGCTTCACGAGGTTATACGCATGTGCGCCGTCTTCGAGCCGCGCCCAGCAGTTCAGCTTCCACGCTTCCGACCAGCCGGTACCGTCGTCGCCGCGCGCATTCAGGCTGACTGCCGCCGCCTCTGCGAGTGCAGGCGAAGTGTCCTTTGTAATCAGCTGTCCGGGGAACAGGCTGTACATATGCGAAATATGACGGTTTTTCTCATCTTTCGCATCCCAGTCATATGCCCATTCCTGAATCTGTCCCCAGCTGCCGACCGTATCCGGTTTCAGCAGTGTCAGACGTTCCTGCAGCTTTTCACTGAATGCAGAATCCGTACCGAGAATCTCCGCCGCATCAATCACATCGGTGAACAGATGCCGCGTCAGAGAGTTGTCCATTGCAATGCCGTATGCACACGCAGCGCCCTGACCGCCGCTCCTGCCGGGCATATTCACTTCAGGCGAGGTGCTCGGAAAAACGACGTTGTACGTATTTCCGTCGATTTTCGCCTGCCGCAGGATCTCGTTCAGGAAATTTGCACTTCCCTGAATCACCGGATAGATCTCCGAAAGATAAGCTTCATTCTGATTGAACCGGTATGCATCATAGAGCATATCCGAGATCCATGCCGCACCGGTCGGCCACATGCCCCATGCGCCGTCGATCGGACCAGTCCGGTTCCAGAGGTCGGTATTGTGGTGCACAACCCAGCCGTCCGAAACACCGTACACATCCTTTGCCGTCTGCGCACCGTTTTTCTGCAATGCCTTCGCCTTTTCCACAAACGGACGGAAGCATTCCTCAAGATTTGTCGTCAGCGCAGGCCAGTAATTCATTTCGTAGTTGATGTTCGTCGTGTATTTGCAGCCCCATGCAGGATCGCGGAATTTATTCCAGATGCCCTGCAGATTCATGGGCTCGGAATCGCGCGACGCACTGATCATCATATATCTGCCGTACTGGAACAGCACCTTGACCAGCTTCGGATCATTGCTTCTGCTGAAATTGGCGATCCGCTGCGGGATCGGCTTGGCAGATTCACTGCTGTCGCCGCCGAGATCGACGTCCACACGCGCAAACAATTCCTGATAATCCGCAAGATGTGCAGAAAGGAGATCGTCATAGGATTTTGCAGATGCAGCCGCCAGATCCTTTGCTGCATTCCCCTTTTCATCGCCGTTGCAGGTCGCATAATCCACATAATTTGTGCGGACAGAGGTCAAGATCACAACGGAATCTGCATCGGAAACACGCACGGCATTGTCGCCCGCACGGACTGTTCCGCCCTGCGGGATCACTTTGGTTCGCGTGGAAAACCACACCGCAAACGGCATTCCGTATTCAGAATCGCCGTGCCCGTTCATGACAATGGTATCGCTGCCGTCGGTTTCCCGCGTATACTGTCCGGTCAGGGAGCAGTCATAGGAAGCCGAAAGCGAAACACTTGCCGGACTGTCGCAGGTAATCCGCGTGACAAGCACCTGATCGGGATAACTGACAAAGCTTTCCCGCGTATACTGCTTGCCGGAAACCGTATAGGAACAGCCCGCAACTGCGGTATTCATATCCAGCCAGCGGGAATAATCAGCCGGAGAACGATGACCGAGATCGAGATTCAGCGTTCCGACAGACTGATATTTCGCTTCACCGCCGCCGATCATTGCCGCGCCGATCGTGCCGTCTGCGTCCTTGTAATTGCCTGCAAGCATCTGATTCCAGCAGCGTTCCATTGTATCTTTTGACACGGTTTTATGATTGTTTCCCGGTCCGCCGCTCCAGAATGTTGCTTCATTCAGGTCAAACCGTTCCGCAGGACAATTGCCGTAGACCATTGCGCCGATCCGTCCGTTTCCGAGCGGGAGCGCTTTGTAAAACGATTCATCATTGTCCCATGCGTTGCCGGAATTGTTGTTGCCGGCGCTTGTGCTGTAATGTAAAACCAGATCGCTGTCCGATGCGGCATGAACCGTCATCGGTTTCCCGACGGGCATCCCGCCGGCGATACCGGAAACCAGTATCGCCGCGCAGAACGCCGCATGGATCTTTTTCTGTATCTCTTTCATATTTCCCCCTAAGCAGCAGTGCTTATAAGATTCTTGCAATAATTTTCAGAATATCTGTCAGGTCATCAGATGTAATTTCACCGTCGATCCGCACCTCTGCATTCCGCAGTCCCTGATCGCTGACTTTTGCGGTCTTATCCTGATTCAGGTAACGTGCAAGCAGAACCGCATCGCTGACATCGACCGATTCGTCGAGGTTGACATCGCCGGTCAGTCCGGCAGGAACCTGTACTTCCGGTTCTGCGCTGAAATCAACCCAGAGTGCAACTGCATTCGATTTCGGCTGATATGCAGGAGAAGCGGTATTCTGCGAAGAAAGCTCTGCCGCAGTCAGTGCCTTAGTGTACAGACGGCAGACTGCAAAATCCGCATCGGAACCGCGTCCGGTCTCCGGACAATTGCCGATCGTCAGATTCAGGTTCGAGCGATTCGGGCCGCCGGTCGAAAGCTTCTGTGTAGCGAAGATCTGTCCGTCACAGTAGACATAAATCGTGCGCGATGCCGCATCATAAATACCTGCGACCTGATGCATTTGACCGAGCCAGTTTGCACGCATGTTGTCAGGCATTTTATAGTAGCAGGTACGCCAGTCGCCGTCCGCAAAGATGAAGAAATCAAGTGAGCCGGGACGCGTCCGGAGTGCAAAGCCGTGATCGCCGTTTGCCGCAAACATATTGTATTCCGGATCAGAAAGCGGTTTCACATTGACCTCGATCGTAAAGGAGTTGTCACCATAAGTCAGCGGATTGAGCTTCGAGGACGGAACCGTCACGCTGCCGTGCATAAGTGTCTGGTCGCCGCTCTTTTTCAGCTCCGCAGATGCCGTCACGGGAATGACCAGTGCATTCTGACTGAGATCCTGCACAAAGGAAGCGAGTCTGCGGTAGGGCTTTGCCTGCTCCGCAAGCTGAGATGCGGAAGATTCCTGCGCAGTCGGAATGATCGTATAAGTCCAGCTGTAAACCGCATTGGAAGTGAGCTGATACTGTCCGAGTGTTGCCGGACCGCAGGTTGCCGAACCGGTACCCATGGAACCGAAGTCCATGCTCAGATACGTATTTTTCCGCGGTTTGAGTTCATACGGATGATTCGCATTCTGAAGATCTTCCGGCAGGAAATGCAGCGCGGATGCTTCTGTTTTGGATTCCGCCGCAACAAGCAGACCGTTCTGATGCTGCTTGCTCTGCACGGCGATCCAGCGCACCTCTGTCAGATTGCCGCAGTCATCCGCCTTCATGTACGGGAAGAACATGCCCGAAACAGTATTCTGCCAGACGCCGAGACGTCCGTTCGTCTTGCGGTCATTGAAGGTCTCAACAGGGCCGTTTCCGTACCATGTCACCTGTTCAAAGCCCGCGGGCAGCGTCATGATCGAGCCGACACGCAGGAAATTACCCATGCCGGTGCCGCGTGCATCCACACGGAAACCGACCGTCACCGCGCCGGAATCACTGATCGCATAGCGGATCTGAACGGTCGTGCCTTTCGCATTCGGCAGCTGCATGCTGACCGTGACAAGCTGAACGCCGTCTTCTGTTCCGGTCTGGATGCCTGTCACCTTTGCGCCGTTCATCGCGCCGCGCCAGCCACCGTCAAAGCATTTCGCGTTCTGGCTGCCGCCGTCATTTTCGACCATGCCGCGCCAGAAATTCGGTGCAGGACCGTTTTCCAGAAGGACTTCACCCTTGTAGGTGTATTTCTGGATCTGACCGGTCGAACCGCTGATCGTAAAGCTGAAATCATCGCCCTTGACCGAGTAGTCCGAGCCGCTCTTTGTAACGGTCGCCTTGCCGTCCGAAGCAGGCTTCAGCACCTTCGGCGATGCGGCAGGCACCTCGAACTGCGCATAGGAAAGTTCTGTACCCTGCGGAACAATTGCATTGCCGTTCTTTTCGCTGACGGAAACATTCAGCAGAAATTCGTCGCCCGCTGCGACCGATTTCGGCATGGTAAACGGAACCGAGATCTGACCGGTCTTTTTCGCAGCAACATCTATATTTTCCGCATTGCCGCTGCTGACCGCGATACCGTTGCGCAACAGTGTCCATGTCACATCAAATTCATTGAGATTCGCAAAGCTGTTTTCATTGAAGACGGTGACAGTTCTGTTTTCGATCTGCGAAGAATCCGCCGTCATCCAGAAATTCTGATACTGATATTTGACTTCTTCAAGCTCCGGCTGCGGGGTTCTGTCCGGTGAGACAAGACCGTTTTCGCAGAAGCTGCCGTCATTCGGACGGTCGCCCCAGTCTCCGCCGTAACCGAAATAATGTCCCGGACTCAGCTCGCCGTAGAGATTTTTATGGGCATAGTCCTGCGCATAATAGTCCCACGGACCGTCTGTCGCGGAAGATTCCGTGATCTCTGCGCTGTAATCGAGCCAGACCAGAACGGAAGAATCCGAAGCACCGATCGCCGGCGTTCTGCTGTTCTGTGCGCTGATCTCATCGGCAGAAAGCGCTCTGCTGTAAACGCGCGCCAGCGAAATCTCACCGGAGAACGATCTGCCGTTCGACGCATCAAATCCGATGCCGAGCGGGTAATTGCCGCTGTCGATGCCGTCCGGAACCGATTCCGCCGCAAGCAGCTTTCCGTCACAGTAGATCGCAAGCTTGCCTTTGTCATAGACGCCTGCAACCTGATGCCAGTTGCCCACCCAGTCGGACGGGAAAGCAGCAGAAACAGCATTCCAGCCGCCGTTATGCACGAAAAATTCGAGACCGCTGCCGCTGCTCTGTGTTTTCAGCGCAGCCTGATTGTCACCGATCGAGAGCAGGATCTGATTCTGTGCATTCGATGCCGGTTTCACAATTGCCTCAAAGGTAAAGGATTTTCCCGTACCGGACAGCGCACCGAGATAGGATGTGCTGCCGTCCATGAGGGCGTAGCCCTTGCAGGAAACGCCGGTCAAAGAACCGTCACCTGCGCTGCGGTTGATCGCAGAGCTGTCGGCATGCACTGTGCCGATCTGTCCTTTTTTGTCTGTGATCTCGTAGACCTTTCCGCCGCCGAAACCACCGAGCGGAACCGCTCTCGACTGATCGCACCAGTCCCAGATAAAGCCGCCGAGCATATTATCCGCGCTGCGGACAGAATCCCAGTATTCCTTCAGCGCGCCGACAGAATTACCCATCGCATGGTCATATTCGCACATGACATACGGCATTTTTCCGACACCAGCCTTCGAGCGGATGCCGTCTGCGCTCGGATACATCTGACTGGACATATCAACGCCCATTGCGTCACCTTGTCCCTCGCTGTGTACCGGACGGGACGCATCATGCCGCTTAAAATACCAGATCATATCGCGGAACAGACCGTTTGCGAAATTCGGATCGCCGGTATATTTCATTTCATTGCCTATCGACCATGCCACGATTGCAGGATTGTTTTTCAGACGCTGATACGCAGTTTCCGTGCGGTCAAGCCCAAGTTCGTAGAATAAGCCAGTCTGGTATTCATTATCTCCGTACATGAGCCCGTGGCATTCCATGTTGGTCTCAGCCATCATGTACATGCCGTACTTGTTGCAGAGCCAGTAGAGATAAGAGTCATTGCTGTAATGCGACGTCCGGATCGCGTTGATATTGTGCGTCTTCATCTGTCGGACATCTTCTTCGATCGTATCACGCGGAACCGCTTTGCCGTGGAACGGATCCGTATCGTGGCGGTTGACGCCCTTGAACCGCAGCATCTGCCCGTTGATCGTCATGGGCTGCCAGCGCTGCGTGGTTACGCGGTAGGAACCGTCCACCTCTGTGCGTGTAAAGCCGATTTCGCGGAATCCGAGCTGATGCGAAACAGATTCGATCACGCCGCTGCTGTTTTTCAGTGTCAGAACAAGCGCATACAGATTCGGATGCTCCGCAGACCATAGCGCAGGATTCAGGACTTCCTTGCTGATCTTGACAACGGAGGTTTCCCCTGCACCGATATTTCCGACCGGATATGTTGTGCCAGCCGTCAGGTTGTTGCCGCTTTCGTCCAGAACCGCAACATCAATGCTCATTCCGCTGACCGCTTTGGAAGCAAGATTGCTGACATTAACATTGACATTCAGCATAGCATTTTTGTAATTGTCATCCAGATCCGTGAGGACAGTGTAATCCGTGATGCCGACAAGCGGCGCGCTGGTCAGATAGACATCGCGGAAAATGCCGCCGTCATAGACCATATCCTGATCCTCAAACCACGTACCGTCGCAGAATTTGTGTACCTCAACCGCAATCAGATTTTCGCCGGATTTCAGATAATCCGTAATATCAAAGCGGTGCGGGCTGAATGTATCCTCGCTGTAACCGACTTCCATGCCGTTTACATATAAATAGTATGCGGATTCAACACCTTCAAAATGCACGTAGATCCGGCGCTGATCGTCCAGCATTTGTGCCGGAACAGTAAATGTTTTGCGGTAAAGTCCGACCGGATTGTAATTGGTCGGCGCCTGCGGACAGGGCACGTTCCCGTCGTAGGCGCTCTGCCACGGCAGCCCGACATTCGTGTAAATCGGGAAGTCGAAGCCGAGAGAAGGCCAGCTGTTCGGCAGCGTGACCGTCTTCCAGCCGTCCCCTTTGCGGTAATCCGGCTTCATTGCGCCCGCATTCAGAAGCGGCTGAGCGGCTGCTGCATTCTGCACGACGGTCAGCTCCCAGTCCTGCCCCTCGCCGGTCAGCATCTGCATAAAGTCGGAATCCTCGCGTGCATTGTAATCAAAGCACGCTTTTGCTGCACTTTCGACATTCTGATACGGCACGATTGAGAGCGACGCAGGCTCGCGGCTGACCGCAAATACATCTTCTGCGCCGCCTTTTCCGGTCCACTCATTATGCGTGAACTTCTGTTTCGTTGTATCCGCTGTCCGCAAAGGCGACAACCCCAATGATACAACTTCGGATGCCGCATGTGCGGACATCCCGCTTGCCGGTACTGCGGAAGCCAGCACAGTGAGTGCCAGCACAGCAGCGCCGATTCTCCGGATTGATTTCATAAGTTCCCCTGCCTTTCCGTGTATGCCCTTCCCAATTTCATTTTTACTTTTTCTATACAGACACACTCTTTTTCTATAATACCATTATATATGATGTTGTACAGACAAATCAATATCACATTTACAGAATTACTGGATAAAATAAAGTTATGTATGTGCATTTTATCCACAATTCGAGCAATATGCTGCAAATGTCTCTATATCTTCCGAATTTGTATGTGCTTTACAGCTGAAAGACGTACTGTCAGTCAATTTGTCCAGCCTGTGCGACAAAAAAACAGACCTCGAAAGGAGATCTGTCTGATTATGATTGATTTGATTTTTCTCTTGTTGTATTCAGAAAAGACGCAGAAATCGCGTCTGTCGGACAGACCGCTTTGCATTTTCCGCATCGGATGCATTCGCAGCAATTGATCTGCTCCGTTACCGAAACAGCCATCGGACAGACCGCATCGCATTTCCCGCAGCCGATACAGCGTTCCTTGCTGACATGCATCTGATAGCACGCAAACCGATTGAACAGTGCATAAAACGCACCGAGCGGACACAGATACCGGCAGAACAGCCGGGGGATCTTCACAGCACCGATCAGCACAGCCAGCATCACTGCAAATTTCCATGAAAACAGCGCTCCTGCAAGCTTTCGCAGCGGCGGATTCAGCAGAACAAGCGGGATTCCGCCTTCCAGTGTTCCCGCCGGACAAAGATATTTGCAGAACCACGGATCACCTGTTCCGAGCGGACCGGTCACTGCCGCCGGCAGGATCACCACCATCAGCGCAAGAATCACACATTTCAGATATCGCAGAACATGATCCGCCTTGACAGGAACAGTGATTTTCCGCAGCGGAATTTTCGAGATCAGATCCTGAATCAAACCGAACGGACAGATAACCCCGCAGAGCAATCTGCCGAACAATGTGCCGAACAGCATCAGAACGCCCAGTACATAAAACGAGAAGCTGCGTTCTTTTCCGCCCGCAACTGCCTGCATCGCTCCAATCGGACATGCGCCGAGTGCGCCTGGGCAGGAATAGCAGTTCAGCACCGGAACGCAGAACAGTTTGGTCTTTCCGGTGAAGATTTTTCCTTTTGCAAATCCGGCAGCATAGCCGTTCAGAAGTGCCGCCGCACACAGCTGCAAGATCAGACGAAAACGCCCGTTCCGCTTCACCCGATCCCGATGCATTCGAGACATAGCTTCACCGCCTTTTGCAGAACAGTATCCGGTTCTCCGCGTGCCGCACCGAGCACGATCAATGCACATCCGATCACCAGACAGACTGCCCGAATGATATTTTTCCGTTTCAATACGGTCACCTCTCACACCTTGATTGAAATTATTATACCATAACAATTCCGGTTTTGCAATATGATTCCGGAAAAGAAGTCAAACATTCTGTTTATAAGGCAGGTTGCCCTTAACATCTGCAAAAATTCCATATTTTCTGGGGAATGTGTCTTGTGATGTCCGTACATCTGTGATAAAATAAAATCGGGAAAACGTACAGTCCGGAACATGTACGCTCCTTTTATCTTCCGGTTCATCCGGACATGATTTAGAATGGGGGTTCTAATGATGAAAACAGAAACACAGAAAAACAGATTCCGGCGAATCACGGCAGCGATCTGCGGCATTTTGCTTGCAGCTGCACCGGCACAGCTTCCCGCCGGGATCGCTGTCAAGGCAAATGCAGCGACGTATGCGGAGCTCTATGTTTCGCCGGACGGTGATGACGGCAATGCCGGCACACTGGATGCACCGCTCCGGACACTTGCAGGTGCCCGCGATGCTGTTCGCAAACACAAAAGCGGAATGACCGGCGACATTGTGGTCAATTTTCGCGGCGGTATCTACCGCATGACCGAACCGGTCACGTTTGATATCCGCGACTCCGCACCGGACGGATGCCGCATCATCTATCAGGCGTATGCGGATGAAACACCTGTATTCAGCGGCGCGCAGCAGGTCACAGGCTGGAAAAAATACAACGATCAGCTTTATGTCGCACCGCTTGAACGCGATTACAAGCTCCGCAATCTCTATGTCAATGACCATCGCGCAAACATGGGCAGTGCCGCTGCCGGTGCGCAGGGCGGCTACGGCGAATACAGCATCCGTGCGGGGCAGGCAGACTGGGCTTGGGACTCCGGCATCAAAAGCGACGGCATCAAGTACAAAGCCGGCGACCTGCCGCGCATCGAGGGCAATCTCGATGATCTCGAAGTCGTCAACGGCACAACTTGGAATGAAAATATCGTCTGCTCGCGCGATGTGAAATACGAGAACGGAACGCTTGTCCTGCTGATGCAGCAGCCATACGGCGCGATCGCGCAGACACCCGGCTGGGGCGCAGGATTCTCGTGCTCGGGCTGGCATACCCTCTACAACGCATTCAGCTTTGTCGATTCGCCCGGCGAATTTTATTTCGATAAAACCGCCCATCAGCTTTATTATTATCCGTATGAGTGGGAAGACATGTCTGATGCGGATGTAGAAGCGCCGGTCGCGGAACAGCTCATCGTGATCGCCGGAGAATCCGCATCAAACCGTGTACAGAATCTTACATTCAGCGGCATCACGTTCGCACACACGGATTATCAGCTGACCAATGTGGACGGCTCACACGGCAAAACGACCTGTCAGGCTGCGCAGACCTATACTGCATTTGCCGATTCCAACTGGCACAGCAAAAAATACGAAATGGTCGATACTCTGCCCGCAATGATCCATGTCACGAGCAGCGATTCGATCGACTTCACCGGCAACGTCATCAAGCATACCGGTGCGGACGGCATTTCGATGACCAATGACGTCATCAACAGCAATATCTCCGGCAACTACATCACGGATATCACTTCTTCCGGCATTACGATCGGGCATCCGCAGCATATCTATATCGGCGACGGCAACGGCTCCAACCGCGAAAAATTCCCTTCCGGCGTCGAGGGCGTCTGCAAAAACGATACGGTTGCAGACAATCTGCTCTATGATATCAGCGTCGTGCACGGATTCGGCGGATGCGCTGCCGTGACCGTTTATTTTGCGGATTCCGTCAAGGTGCTGCGCAATCAGGTCGAAAAGACGGCATATAACGGCATTCATCTCGGCTGGGGCTGGTGCAATTTCAAGGATTCCGAGACCTGCCGTGACAACATGATCTGCTACAACCGCGTGATCAACTGCCTGAACCGTCTGCATGACAGCGGCGGCATTTACACGATCGGTCAGATGCCCGGAACGGTCATCAACGAGAATTATGTGCAGGGTATCCCCGCGGGCGGTCCCGGTGCCCCGACATACGGTCTGCACAACGATGAGGGCACAGCATGGATCGAAGAAAATGACAATGTCCTCGAAATCGACAAGAATGTGACCTATACGATCAACTGCGAGGATTACGGTCAGAAGCATCATCTGAAAATCAAGCGTACATACGCATCTGTCAACAAAATGGGCGTGAATCCGCCTGACAGCGATATCGACACGCCGATCGTCGTTTCGGATAATGTCTGGCCGCAGCCGCAGTATGAAGTCTGTCTGCGCTCCGGGTTGCAGGATGCGTTCAAGAGCATCATGCCTGCGGGTATGATGTCCGATGCAGATTATGTATTCCCCGCAAGCTGTGCCGCAAAAGGCGACGGCATTCTTCCGATCCGCAAGGCAGGCAGTGGAAAAACGGTCTGGATCGCTCCGGATAACACAACATCGTTCAAATCCGGCTTCGATATGACGAAAATCACCGGCACATCTGCGAAGATCAAAACGCCAGCGGAAGCCGGTACCTATCGCATTTATGTGACGGACAGTCACGGCAAAGTACTCAGCAAATCCAGCCACATTCTCCGCATCAGCGGAACGTCTTCGGGCATTGAAGCTTCTTCTTACAGCGATCAGCACGGTATTCAGACAGAAAACTGCAGCGAAGGCGGACTCGATGTTGCCTACATCGAAAACGGCGATTATATCGGATTCAAGGATGTGGATTTCGGCAGCGGTGCTAATGCAATTGACATTCGTGTCGGCGCAAACAGCGGCGGCAATCAGCTGGAGCTTCACCTCGACGGTCCCGACGGCAAGCTGATCGGTACGCTGGATGTTGCATCGACCGGCGGCTGGCAGACATGGGAAACGCAGCGCACGGCACTGACGGAAACTGCCGGAAAGCACGATCTCTACATGGTATTCAAGGGCGGCGAAGGATATCTGTTCAATGTTGCATCCTTCCGGCTCATCATTCCGAACGGCGATACGACCGACTTCATCGCAGGGGATCTGGACGGCAACGGCGTCATTGATGTGCGCGACCTCGCCCTGCTGAAACAGGCGTATCTGGCAAATCAGATCGACAATCTCGATCCCGCCGATCTTAACGGTAATCTGGAGCTTGATGCGGAAGATATCATGCTTCACAGAGATTATCTGCTCGGAAAAATCACAGATTTTCCGGTAAATGCATGATCGCATCGGCATAAAACGACCGCCGTATTTCTGGCAAATCGTCAGGAATACGGCGGTTTTCTGTTTGTGCCCGGATCAAGCCGCGACATGCAGCAGCATCCGCTTGAGCAGTGTCAGATCGGCAGCATCCAGCGCACCGCTTGCGTTCAGATCGCCTGCAAGCCAGTTTGTGATTTCTGCGCTGCCCTGTCCGATCCAGCGGGACAGCAGAACAGCATCCGCCGCAGAACATAAGCCGTCTCCGTTCAGATCGCCTGTCATTTTCTGCATCATTAACGCAAATCCGGCATCGTCCTTCCCGTGATAGTAATGATTCCACGAAAACAGAATATGCTTTTCCGCTGTTGCAGTTGCAAAATAATTCTGCCGAAGCAGTTCCGGTGCCTTTGCGGATGTATCCGGATTGAACGATTCCTGATTCACCCAGAAGCGCATTCTCCCGCCGACCGCTGAACGCAGCGCTTCTGACCATTCTGCAAGCGTATCCGTATCATAATCCCTTCCGCCGCCGTCCTGATGTGCCAGAATGTCCTGAGGGCGGAGCTGTGCCTGCACTGCGATCTGCTTCCAGAACGCGCCGTATGCAGCAGAATCAGACAGATCTTTGTTATAAAACGGACTGATCAGCAGCGTTTTCTCCGGACATTGCGCTTCGATTTCTGCGATCGTTTCATGCAGATTCCTGCCGAGGATCGCTGCAGTTGCCCCATGATCCGTTCCGGCACATGCAGCATCCATATTCCAGATTTCATTGTTGTAATAAAATCCCGCGATCTGTGCACCGTACTGATCCCCAAATTGTTCCCAGACCTCACGCACAACTGTCCGACACTGAGTGACATTTTCATCTGACCATTCAGAAAATCCCTCATCCGGAACACCCCAGCCGTAATTCCACCAGCGGTTATCGCTGACCGTTCCGATATAAATGCACATTCCATTCGCTTTCGCAGCTTGCAAAGCAAATTCCAGCGCATGCGTATTTTCGGAATCCGGCACAAGCGAAGTCGGATAGAGTGCGGAAGATTCTTTCAGAACAAAGGCATCCGGATCCGTTTTCGGCAGATCCGGATTTGTCTGCTCATAGGTCAGATCGACCGTTGATTGCAGGATCATTGCATGAAAACCTGCATCATGCATATCCGAAAACTCCTGATTCCATTGCGCTTGCGTCCAGCCGCGGCAGAGCCATCCCTGCAAAAAACTCGCTTCAAAAAGCGGCGCATATGCATGCACGTTGATTTGCGCGGACAGAACTGCATAAGCACTAGCGATTATGACAGCAAGAATCCGTTTCATTCCGCTCCCCCTCTCCGAAGATCCTGTATACAGTATAACACATTTCAATTGCGGCTGTCAATCGGAATGCATGCAGATAAAACAAAAGCGACCGAAAGGGGATCCGGTCACTTTTGTTTACTTATTTTGTTGTACGCTGTAATGTGCTGTGATTATGCCTTAAAGACATAGCGCAGGAAGTTGTAGAACAGCGGGCAGCCGACAGATGCGTCATGACCAGCTCCCGGGAACTCCATCCACAGATTCATCGTGCCGTTCTTATCGAACAGCTCATGATACTGCTTCGGGAATGTTCCGACAACGGTGTCATTCGTACCGCCGCCGATCATCAGAATGTACGGCAGATCGGAGTCGGAGAATTTGAAGTCAGCATTTGTCATTCTGTTGGTGCTGTTGAGTTTCTTGCTGCCGAGGTGATTTGCGATGAAGTTATCGCTTGCCGGAACGATGCCGGGCGCCGGAGAAGAAGCACAGACATAACCGAATTTATCCGGACACATCAGACCGACATACAGCGACTCTCTGCCGCCCATCGAGAAGCCTGCGATCGCAGTGTTTTCTCTGCCGGTCGCGACAGAATAATGCTCGCAGATATACGGATAGAGGCTCTCTGTCAGATCGTAAACATAATCATCATAAGCATCCATGACATTCATGTTGATGCCCATGGGCGAGCCGCTGTTCGGATCGGTATACATCTGCGGGAAGACGATGATGCAGGGCACTGCATCGCCGCTCGCGATCAGATTGGACGCCATCTCGCGGACAGCCCACATGTCTCCGAGCATGTCATTTTCGTTGCCCATAACGCCGTGATTCATGAAGATGACCGGATACTTCTTGCTGGAGTCATATCCGGGCGGTGTCCAGACGTTTGCCGGCTTATTGCGGTTTGCCTTCTTGGAGAAATAGCTGATCTTATCAGTCTTGCCGCGGTCGCCGTTCTTGACGTTGCCGGGAACCTGTGTTTGCAGATCGCTCTTCATCTTGGTCATATATTCCTTCGCGGACATATGAGAACCGGAAGGCGTGGACTCTGTGGTCGTTGTGACAACCGGTGGAGGTGTGGTCGTCGTCGTAGTCACGATGACAGGCGGGTTCAGGATCAGATCCTTCAGCAGAGAGAGATCCGCCGCGGTCAGCTTGCTGTTGCCGTCGATATCCGCAGATTTTCCGCTGACAGCTTCACTTTTTGCAAGAAGATAATTTTGCAGTTCCGTCACATCGTTCTTGTTCACCTTTCCGTCGCCGTTGACGTCGCCCTTGAGATTGGTTTCAGCAGGAGGAGGGGTCTCCGGCTTATCCAATGCAGAACCGGACACAATCACAATGTCGTCAACATTGAAATCGCAGGTGGAAGATTCCGTTTCGATGTAAAGGATCGGGTTGGAGCCGGAACCGATCGTGTAGCCTTCCTTGGAAAGCTCCGTCCATGTGCCGGCAGGTGCAAGCTTTTCAGCGAATGTGTCATAGGTCGTGGTGTCGCCGTCCGCAGCAACGCCGCCGCCGAAGCCGCCGCCCGGGAATGTCCACTCACCGCCGCCGGGGAACGTCCATTCTCCGCCGCCGGGATTGGTCATGCCGCCGCTGCCGCCATACTGCACGGTCATCTTAAAGTTCACGCCGGCAGGCGTATCCTGCTGGAAGACCATTGCGCTGACAGAAATGGTGGAGCCTGCCGGGAACGTCGCGCTGTCGAGCGTATACGCAATGCCGTTCCATGCATCGGTTCTGCCTGTCACAGCAGCGGATTTTGAACCGGATGCTGCAACATCAGATGTGACTGCGACCTGTGCGCCGCCGCGACCGGTCCAGCCGCCGAGTCCGTCCTCAAACGTACTGTTGAGCAGGACGTTGTCCGCCGCCGCAGCCTGAAATACGGAGCAGACAGATGCCGCAATGCTCGCTGCGAGCACTGCTGAGAGTGTCTTTTTCATGGAAATCATCCTTTCAAAATGAAAATCTTGATTTCACCCGAAAAACCATGTTGTCCAATTTCTATTATTTTACCAGCAGCAGCACCCCTGACAGTCCTGCTGCTGTTTCCCCCTAAGCGGTTACTGTCCTTCGCGGAAGAAGTAGGGCAGCATATCGTAAACATAGTGACGCACATTGCCCCACCAGTGGTCACGGCCGTTCGCGACCATGTAGCAGAAGTTATCCTTGGAGAGATCCCAGCCCTCAGAGAAGTGGCTGTCATTTCTCAGCTGATCCATCTGCGGATTCATATTCGGGCAGGCGATATCACTGGAACCGGTCGCGCACATGAAGAAGTACTCACCCTTTTTCAGTCCGAGATTGTCGATTGCCTTTGTTACAGCGCCCATACCGCTGTAACTGTGACCGGACAGCGGCATAATATATGCAGCGATATCCAGACAGTTATCGGCAACGCCCCATGTCGAGACAGAACCCATCGAGAATCCGCCGTATCCGCGGTGCATTCTGGAAGCCTTCAGAGAAGATTCCGAGGTATCCTTCTTTGCATAGGTCGAATACTTGCCTTCCACGAACGGAACGACACTCTGCCGCCATTCTCTCCAGAAGTTCTCAGCCTGCGTTTTGTTAAATGTCGGGAACACGACGATCATCGGATCAATCTCGCCCTTTTCAATCATGTGGTCGAGCATATTCGGGATCATCGTATCATTCTGTGCAACGAGCGTATTTTCATTTTCTCCGCCGCCGTGCATCAGATAGAAAATGTTATATTGCTTGTTCTCGTCATAACCGTAAGGCAGATACACATTCAGTTTATTGCCGCCGTTGATGCCGTTATAGCTTTCGTTGATGACTCTGCCCTTATGATCTGCACCGTTGAAATAGTATCCGGGTGCCTCATGGAAAGAAAGCGGCTGATACTGATATTTGCTTGCCTGACTGGTCGTTACAGTCGTGGTCGTAACAGAAGTCGTTGTTGTCGTCGTAGTGGTGACCGGTGTTACCCGTTCCGGATAATCCTTTGTTTTGCCGGTCAGAAATTCCAGATACCATTTCAGATCTGTGCTGTCGATTTTTCCGTCCACATTGACGTCCGCATTGGACTTATAGAATGTGCCGGAGAAAGCTCGATAATTGCTTTCTTCTTCATAGTACAGCGTCAGATCCTTCGCGGTGATCGCTTCATCATTGTCAAGATCGCCGAGCACCTTGCTTGTGGTATTGCCCTCGCCGCTGCTTCCGGCGCCCTTGAACTCCCACCAGTCCACATTAAAGAGGTAGCCGTCCGGACCGGAGAAGCGGAGATAGAGGTCATGCTTGCCTTTCGCGCCCATGACGCTGCCGGTGACTTCAACGAAGTCCTGCCAGCCGCCCGTTACAGGGCAGGTCGCCGTGCCGACGATCGGACCGGTCACACTGTCAAGATGCAGCTCGATCTTTCCGCCTTCACCGGCAGAAGCAACACTCGTGACAAACTCGGTCGCACTTTCGTCGCCGAAATCCACGCCCTTGAGCATCACATAGTCGCCGTTTTCGATATAGCCGAGTGCCTGCGAACCGTTGCCCGCAGATTCGACCTTGACGCCCTCGGACCATGCCATAGTTTCCGCCTCAACCCTGCGGTACGGGTTGAATGTCTCGATCTGCGTCGGGCCGGCACTGGTAGATTTCAGCACCGGAATCGAACCGTCGGGATTATATGTAAATTCTTCACATGCTGCACTGCGGTTGTAAGAGCCGCCGCCGGGCAGACCGTTCATGTGATAGAAAGAATAGGAATGTCCCTTATAGTCAATGATTCCGCCGTGCGTGGTAAAGCAGTTGGAACCCTCATGGATCGTACCGCCGAATGTCCACGGACCTGTCACAGACGGACCGGTGCAGTACGAAATGCTCTCACCGCCGAATCCCTCAACGAAGGATGCAAAGACAAGATAATACAGACTGCCGTGCTTATAGATCCACGGACCTTCGCCGTATCTCGTTCCCGAAGGAAGCGAAAGATTGAACCTCTGGATCGGACCGTCCAGTGTCACCATGTCCTCTTTCAGTTTGACATAGTAGCAGTTCGGATTGCCGAACATGAGCCACGCCTGTCCGTCATCGTCAACGATCACGGTCGGATCAATATAGTCCCAGTTCGGACCGACAAGTGCCTTGCCGTTGACGTCCTTATAAGGACCTTCGGGATGATCCGCCACGAAAACGCCGATCGCGCGTCCGCTTCCGACAGAGCTTTCCACGGTCACATAAAAATAGTACTTGCCGTTGCGCTCGATGCACTGGGAAGCCCATGCGGTACCGGTTTTGCCCCACGGAATTTCCTTGTCCTCAAGGAAACAGCCGTGGTTTGTCCAGTTCTGCATATCCGTCGTGGAAAAGCACTGGTAACCGGTCATAGTGTAGTTGCTGTTGTTTCCGTCGTGGTCGCGGCCGGTGAATACCCAAAGCTCATCACCGAAAACGACCGGCGCCGGATCCGGCGTAAAGCTGGTCTGGCAGATCGGGTTGTTTGCAGAAACCTGCAAAGGAGCGGATTGCGCGAGAAGGCAGACAGCGCAAAGCGCAGCTGCCGCGCACGTAAGCTGTTTTCTCATATTCTATTCCCCCTGAATAAAAAATAATAAATGGTGCCTGTATGGCTTCTATAATATCTGTCATGTATTATACTTTGGGGATATAATACACTATTATCATTATAGCGAACGAAGTGTAAAAGTGCAACATACAAATCACAGAAAAACTGGATAAAATGCAGATATTTCAGTACAACTCCTTAAATTTGTTCTAAAAACAGTAAATTTTGTTCATTTTGCGATTGTGCGATCCCGCGCTTGTACTGTTGCCGCATCAGATTTTCACACGAATGCCGCCATCATGTCCGTACAGATTTGCGCAATTTCCGCAAATTGTATCATCTTGAACAAATGCTCCAATCGTTTCCCGATAATGTGAAAAAGGAATTGTCAGAGATGAACAGACTTTGCAAAATCACTTGCATTTTGGATTCAGATATGATAAAATATGATTAGCGGAAACTAACCGCATATTTTTCTGCTTTATTTGGTGAGCAATTGAGCAATCGCTCAATTGCTGGGTAAGACAGACAAGGAGGATGCTATGTTTCTCGAAATCAGCAACATCAAGAAAGGCTTCGGTGAGGGCGAAAGCCGTGTAGAGGTGCTGAAAGGGATCGACCTGTCGATCGAAAAGGGTGAGATCTGCGTGCTGCTGGGACCGTCCGGCTCCGGCAAATCGACGCTGCTGAACATCATCGGCGGCATCGACGCAGCCGACAGCGGCTATATTTCGATCAACGGCGAAAAAACCGCTGACATGAACGAACGCGCACTCACCCGCTACCGCCGCAAGCATCTGGGCTACATCTTTCAGATGTACAACCTGATCCCGAACCTCAATATCAAGGAAAATGTCGAGGTCGGCGCGTATCTCAGCGATCATCCGCTGGAGACCGACGAGATCCTGAAAACGCTCGGTCTCTACGAGCATCGCCACAAGCTGCCGAATCAGCTGTCCGGCGGTCAGCAGCAGCGAACCTCGATCGGCAGAGCAATTGTCAAAAATCCGGATATCCTGCTCTGCGACGAACCGACCGGCGCGCTTGATTACAACACCTCAAAGGACATTCTGCGGCTGATCGAGGAAGTCAACAAGAAGTACGGCTGCACCGTTGTCATGGTCACGCATAACGCGGCGATTGCGAACATGGCTGACCGCGTGGTCAAGCTGCGTGACGGTCAGATCCGCAAGAACTATACGAATGAGACCAAGACACCTGCTGCTGAACTGGACTGGTAAAGGGGGCGCCGCATGAAAAATCCACTGACAAAACGGCTCCCGCGCAGCCTGAAATCCGACTTCGGAAAATATGCCGTCATTTTCATCTTTATCACCGGCATGATCGCGTTTGTTTCCGGTTTTCTGGTCGCGAGCCACTCCATGCGCATTGCCTATGACGACAGCTTCACGACCTACAATATTGAAGACGGTAATCTCGAATTTACAGAAAAGCCCTCAGACGAGATCCTTGACGAGATCGCTGACGGCAAACTCCGGTTCTATGAGAACTATTACAAAGAGGAGTCCCTGCTTGAAAAAGACAGCACGCTCCGGATCTTTGCAAAACGCACCGAGATCGACCTTGAATGCCTGATGTCCGGTGCATTTCCGGCTGCGGATGACGAAATCGCGATTGACCGCCTCTACGCAGAAAACAACAATTTTGCAGTCGGAGACACACTGCGCATCAGCGGACACAGCTACCGCATTACCGGTCTGGTCGCGCTTTCGGATTACAGCGCCCTGTTTTCGAGTCCTGCGGATATGATGTTCGATGCGATCAAATTCGGCGTAGCAATTGTCACCGATGATGCTTTTGCCGATATTCGCGATGTGCATCTGCATTACAGCTATTCGTGGAAATGGAACACGCCGCCTGCAAATGACAAAGCAAAAAAGGATGCTTCCGATGATCTGCTCGACCGCGTCACAGATGTGCTCAAAGCCAATGCAGAAGACGAAGCGGAAGCGCTTGTCACAGAAGCGATTCAGAACGGACAGGATCCCTCTGCGGTCAAAATGCCCGATTTCCTGTCCGTCAATCAATATATCCCTGCATACTCCAATCAGGCGATCATTTTCACCGGCACGGATATTTCCGGCGACGCGATGATGTTTCTTGTCTTCCTTTACATTCTCGTTGCGATCATTGCATTTGTCATGGCAATCACCACGTCGAACACGATCACACAGGAAGCGACTGTCATCGGTACGCTCCGTGCATCGGGTTACACGCGCGGCGAACTGATCCGCCATTTCATGCTGCTGCCCGCTGTTATCACGCTGATCGGCGCAGTGATCGGCAATGTGCTCGGCTATACGCTGCTGAAAGAACACATGGCAGGCATCTACTATCGCAGCTATTGCCTGACCACCTACAAAACGGTCTGGAATGCCGATGCTTTCATCGAAACCACTGTGATACCGGTCATTCTGATGCTGCTCATCAATTATCTCGTGATCCGCTCGAAAATGCATCTTTCTCCTCTGCGGTTCATGCGCGGGGATCTCAGTACTTCCAAGCGGAAAAAGGCATTCAAGCTGAATACCAAAATCCCGATCCTGCACAGATTCCGTTTGCGGGTGCTGTTCCAGAACATTCCGAATTACATCGTCCTGCTGTTCGGTATATTCCTTGCGGATATTATTCTGCTGTTCGGTGTCATGTTCACGCCGATCCTCAATGAAATGGGCGACAACATCACCGAGCATATGATCGCGGATTATCAGTATGTTCTGAAAACGCCGGAAGATACTGAAATTTCCGGCGCAGAGCAGTACAACATGACTACGCTCCGCACGCCGGCGGATTCGGTTCTGGAGGAGGACGTCAGCATCTACGGTTTTGAGCCGGACAGCCGCTATGCGCCTGCGATGCCGGAGGATCCCGACAGTGTCATCATCTCCAATTGCTATGCTGAAAAGCACCATGTCGCAGTCGGCGATACCGTGACGCTGCATGAGCAGTACGGCGACGGCGTTTACAGCTTCCGCGTCAGCGGAATCGTGTACTATCCTGCCGGACTTGCAATGTTTATGGAACAGAAACAGTTCCGGAATACTTTCGATCTGGAAGATGATGCCTATACCGGTTACCTTTCCGATGAACCGCTGACCGATCTCACCGATGACAACATCGCGGCTCAGATCACAGCGGATGACATGACCAAAGTCTCCCGTCAGCTCATCAGCTCCATGGGCGGAATCGCATCCGGCTTCAAGGTCTTCGGCGTCATCATGTTCGTTCTGATGATCTATCTGCTCTCGAAAATCATCATCGAGCGGAACAGTCAGGCAATTTCCATGGTCAAGATCCTCGGCTATTCCGGCGGCGAGATCAACAGTCTCTATGTTTTCGCAACGACCGTCGTCGTGATTCTTGGCTTTGTGGTATCGCTCCCGCTTTGCGACAGACTGATGGAAGTCATCATTCATGTTGCAATGTCGCGGTATCCGGGCTGGTTTGAGTATCACACACAGCCGAAACTGCTTGTATGCATTCTGCTGCTCGGCATTCTTTCATATGCTGTTGTGGCAGTACTCCTGCTCCATAAGATCAAGCGCATCCCGATGAGCGATGCCCTGAAATCACAGGAATAACAAACAGCAGCCCGATCATCGCGGTCGGGCTGCTGTTTTCCTGTTCTGTCTTTATTTTAATAGTCCTGTACGTCTTCCGGTCTGCCGACGACCAGCATATGATGTCCCGCCTGAAATTTGTAATTCGCATGCGGCAGATCGATCTCGCCGTGCTCGTTTTTGACCGCAACAACGATCAATTTGTATTTTGCGCGGAAATTGAGCTCTTTCAGTGTGTGACCGATCCAGCGCTTGTGCGGTTCCAGCTCATAGATCGCGTAATCGCCGCCGAGCTCCACAGCATCGAAAATCCTGTCATTGCTTTCACGCGTCGCGATGCGCTCTGCAATATCATTTTCCGGATAAATGATCTGATCCGCACCGTTGCGCAGCAGAAATTTCGCCTGAATTTCATTGGCAGCCTTGGTGATGACCTTCTTTGCACCGAGTTCTTTCAGCAGCGAGGAGATCTGCAGACTCTCCTGAAAATGTCCGCCGACGCAGACAAAGCAGACATCGAAATCCGGGATGCCGTAGGAGCGGAGCACGTCCTCATTGGTGCAGTCGCCGCATTTCGCGCTGTCCACAACATTCAACAGATCGTCCAGCTTGTCCGGATTCCTGTCCGCGATCATGATCTCACATTTTGTTTCCGCAAGCTTACGGCAGAGAATATGTCCGAAGGTGTCCATTCCGACAATCAAAAATTGTTTCATTTCAGCAAATCCTTTCCTTGTTCCTCATCCGACCTGAACGGTTTCCGTCGGCAGCTTCACGGCGATCTTATGCCGCTTCGCGATCATCGCAAGCGCAAACGACACGCTTCCGACTCTGCCGAGATACATTAAAATAATAATCGTAATGCGGGAGACGGTTCCGAGATCGCGGGTAATGCCGGTCGTCATGCCGACCGTACTGACCGCCGAGATTGTTTCAAACAGCACATCCCGCAGCGGCAGACCGTCCGCCGCGCAGATGATCACGGCGCCGGTCAGGGCGAGTCCTGCGTTCATTGAAATTACCGTCGCAGCGGAGCGCAGCACCCCGACCGGAATCGTCCGCCCGAATGCAGTTGCTTCTTCCTGATTCCGGATGCCGGCAATGACAAACAGCAGCATGACCGCAACCGTTGTCATTTTCATGCCGCCTGCCGTGGAACCGGAGCCGCCGCCGATAAACATGAGCAGATAGGTCAGCAGCATCGAGCCGTCAGAAAGTCCGGCGGTATCGGTCGTATTGAATCCCGCAGTACGCGGTGTCACAGCGTCAAACAGTGCACAAAGCCATTTTTCATGCTCCGGCATGCCCGCAGCGGTGAAATTTGCATGCTCCAGCAGCCGGAACAGCAGCGTTCCGCCGATCACCAGAACCGCCGAAACTGCAAGCGTCAGCTTTGTGTGCAGCGAGCAGCGGCCGATCCGGAGCTTCCGGTTCCAGAGATCGCTCCACACCCAGAAGCCAAGCGCACCGATCAAAATCAGTGCACAGATCGTCAGGTTCACAAGCCAGTCACCGGAGAACATCACCAGCGAGGAGTATTCCCCGCTGACACTGCCCATGAGATCGAATCCCGCATTGCAAAACGCAGTGATCGCATGGAATATCGAATAGTAGATGCCGCGCGGCACCCCGAGCAGCGGGATGAACCGGAATGCGAGCAATACAGCGCCGATCCCCTCGAACATGAAAGTGCCGAGCAGAATCCGGCGCAGAAACGGCAGAATGTCCCCGATCTGGGAATAGTTGATGCTGTCCACGAGGATCACACGGAACCGCAGTCCGATCCGCCTGCGCATCATCAGCAGAAACAGTGCGGATACGGACATGAATCCGAGCCCGCCGATCTGGATCAGCACCAGCAGAACGATCTGCCCGAACAGCGACCAGTGCGTCGCAGTATCCCGCACGATCAGTCCGGTCACGCAGGAAGCAGATGTCGCGGTAAACAGGCAGTCTCCGAACGGTGTCGCAGTATGTGCAGCGGATGCTGCCGGCAGCGAAAGCAGCACAGCTCCCCCTAAGATCATCAGCAGAAATCCGAGCGCAATGACCTGCACCGAGGAAAGCTTCGGTTTTTTTGTCATATCTTGTCCCCCTCTCAACCTGCCTATTATACCATAAAATAATAAAAAGTGCAATGGGAGAATCAAGAAATCTGCGTTTCGGAATATCTTTTTGTTTTGGGCGCATCATAATGCCGAGGTGATTCTATGAAAAAGCAAACCAAACATCCGAATGCCGGAGCCCATGCGATCCGTCAGCCGCTCCCCGATCAGGAGATTCAGAAGCAGGCACCGCACGGCAAAACCGCCGATCATCTGCCGGATCAGGGCGATCTTCCGGTCACCGTTCTTGCAAAAGAGATCCCCGCATCCGATCTGCATGACATGTAACCTTGCTGTAAACAAGCTGTAACCGCGCCCTGTTCCCGTTTTCCGAATCCCGATTTCGCTCGCGAAATTTAGACAAGATTCCAATTTCTGCGAAAAATGATTGACATTCCTGCGGTTTTGTGTTATCTTATTCCTATTATCCGTTTCTATACCGTTTTGGATCCGTTTTTCAGCAGGGGACGCCCTGCTGTTCAGAAAGGGACAAACCATGTCAGCGATCATCGAAATCAAAAATGTGACAAAAGAATTTAAGGTTCTCAACCGGCGCGAGGGACTGAAAGGCAGTCTCATGGATCTGTTTTCGCGGGATTATAAAACCGTGCGCGCCGTTGACAATATTTCCATGAACGTCGAACAGGGCGAGATCGTCGGTTATCTCGGGCCGAACGGCGCAGGCAAATCCACAACGATCAAAATGATGACCGGCGTGCTGAAACCGACTTCCGGCGAGATTCTCGTCAGCGGCAATGTGCCCTATCAGAACCGCACGCAGAATGCACAGCAGATCGGCGTCGTGTTCGGTCAGCGGACGCAGCTCTGGTGGGCGCTGCCGCTGATCGAATCCTTCCGCATTCTCAAGGATATCTACTGCATCAGCGATGCAGATTATGACGGGATGCTGGAGCTCTATCAGTCGCTTGTCGATATTGAGCCGCTGCTGCATAAGCCGGTGCGGCAGATGTCGCTCGGTCAGCGGACGCTCAGCGATATTCTCGCAGCGTTTTTACATAATCCGAAAATCGTCTTTCTCGATGAGCCGACGATCGGACTTGACGTATCCATGAAAGCAAAGATCCGCACGCTCATCCATGCGCTGAATCAGCAGAAGAAAACAACCGTTATTCTGACAACGCATGATATGGGCGATGTGGACGCGCTCTGCCGCCGCATTGTCATCATTGACAAGGGCAAAATGCTCTATGACAACGATACCGAGCATCTGAAACGCTTTTTCGGCGCCTACCGCACATTGAAAATCCGTGTCGGCGGCAATCTGAAAGAGCAGGCGGCTGAAATCGAAAAGCGCCTGCCGGATTGCGCCGTTTCCGCAGATGACGAATGGATCTCGGTGCTGGTCAACGAGGAAAAGCGCAAGGTCATGGATGTGCTCACGCAGCTTCAGAAGGATTTCCGCATCCGCGATATGCAGCTTGAGGAGATCGCGACCGAGGACGTCATCAAGAAGATCTACGAGGAGGGTGTGGAATGAGTCTCCGGAAATATCTCACACTCACCCGTGCCGGCATCATCGAAGCGCTGCAGTTCCGGCTGTCGGCAGTCGTCATGGTCATCGGCAATCTGCTCTATCTGATCGTCGTGTATTTCCTCTGGAAAGCGATCTATGCCTCTGCCGGAACCGACATCGTCAACGGCATGACCTTTGCCGATACGCTGATCTATCTGGTGCTCGCGACGGCGCTGTACGGCTTCATGGAAATGTACGCCGTCTGGGAGATCGGCAGAGCGATCCAGTCCGGCAAGATCGTGCTGGATCTGCTGAAACCGATCGAATACCGCAGCTATCTGTTCTGGTCGTATTCCGGCAGCTTTGTCGTCAATTTCTTCTCGACCTTTCTGCCGACATTCATTGCGGTCTGTCTGGTGACGCACGGCGCCGTTCCGCTCGGGTTCAATCTCATTTACTTTGCGCTTTCTGTCGTCATGGCCGTCATCATCAATTACAGCATCGACTTCATTGTCGGCACGATCTGCCTGTTCACCGAGTCGATCTGGGGCATCAATATTATGAAACAGGTCGTCGTGCTGCTGCTTTCCGGCGCAACGATCCCGCTCGCGTTCTTTCCGGATACCCTGCGCGGCATTGTATACTACCTGCCGTTTCAGTCGATCTATAATGCGCCGCTGACGCTGCTGCTCAACGGCAGTCCGACTGTGCAAAGCGTTCTGCCCGTGCTCAGCATGCAGCTGTTCTGGTGCATTGTGATGACGTTGCTCAGCAAGCTGTTCTGGAAGGCGTCCCTGCGGCAAATCACCGTGAACGGGGGCTGAATATGCTGACACAAACAGATATCCACACATTTCTGCAGGAAAACGGCATCCGTCCGGATGACAAAATCACGGTTCATGCCTCGCTGCGTTCTATCGGCAAAATGGAAAACGGCGCGGACGGACTGATCGACGGACTGCGGACATATCTGCACGACGGACTGCTGATCATCCCGACGCACACATGGGATACAGTCGGAAAAGACCACCCCTATTATGATGTGCGGGAAACTGTGCCCTGCATCGGAACACTTGCCGCTGTTGCGGCGTTCCGGAAGGACGGAATCCGTTCGCTGCATCCGACACACTCGGTCGCAGTATTCGGCAACGGTGCGGCAGAGTACATTCAAGGCGAAGAAAAATGTGCTTCGCCTGCGCCGGTCGGCTCTTGTCTCAGCAGACTGTATGAAGAACACGGCAAGGTGCTGCTCATCGGTGTGGGACATGAACGCAATACCTATCTGCATGCAGTGGATGAACGGCTGGGGATCCCCGACCGCCTGCGTCCGGAAGGCTTTGTCATCACGATCCGGGATCACAGCGGCAAAGAGATTCAGTCGCCGCCGTTTCATACCCATTTTACCGCAGCATCCGATACCTGCGTATCGGAATACTATCCGAATTACAATGACGCATTCCTCTACACGGGTGCTGTGCATCAGGCGCAGCTCGGACAGGCAGTTGTCACGGTCTGTGATACGGTCGGCATGACAGATACAGTCAGAATGCTCTGGGAGCAGACCGACCATGATCTGTGCATCCGGCGCATGCCTGTTCCGCCCGCATACTATCTCCATTGGAAAGGAGCGCAACATGACACATAACGGCTTGCGCTTTTATCTGCGCATATACCGCAAAATTCTTGCACAGGATCTCAAAAGCAAAATGAGCTACCGCGCAGACTTTATCATTTCGACAGTCGGCATGATCTGCACAAACATTGCAGGCTTCATCAGCTTCTGGATTCTGTTCCGGAACTTTCCGTCGATCAACGGCTGGAATTACTACGAGATCCTGTTTTTATACGGTTTTTCGCTGATTTCGCTGACACCGGTGCAGTGTCTGTTCGACAACAACTGGAGCCTGCGGATGTACGTCTATTCCGGCGACTTTATCAAGTATTGCTTCCGCCCGATCAACCTGTTCTTCTATTACCAGTCCGAGGTCTTCGATATCAAGGGACTCGGTCAGCTTGCATTCGGCATCGGCACGCTTGCCTATGCATGGGCAAAGATCGGGCTGGCATTTACGCCGCTGATGCTGCTGAAAACGGTCATTTTTCTGATCACGGCATCGCTTGTCATGATCGCACTGCAAAATGCGGCAGCGGCATCCTGCTTCTGGATCCAAAATTCCTTCTACATACTGGATCTCGTGACGCGGTTCAAGGACTATGCAAAATATCCGATCACGATTTTCAGCCCGGTATTCAAATTCATTTTCACATTCATCATGCCGATCGCGTTCATCGCGTACTATCCGAGTCTGGTGATCCTGAGACCTGACGCAGTTCCCCTGCTCTCATGGCTCTCGCCGCTGGTCGGATGCCTGTTCTTCTGGCTCAGCTACAAGCTCTGGATGTTCGGCGCGCTGCGGTACAGCGGCACCGGTTCATAACAAAAAAGCCTGAAAGCTTCACTGCTCTCAGGCTTTTCTGTATGCTGAAATATCAGAATGTGATCGTTTTCGGCGGGATCTCCGGATTCATGGATGCGAAAACAGCCGTTGCATTCTTCATATAGAGTACCTCGGTGTAATCGTCATCGACCTTGTACATGAACTGCAGATGCGGATAGCAGTCCAGCATATGCTGCTTGGGCGGGATGCGGTCATCGCGTACCAGTTCGCAGGTAATGCGCAGCCATGTGCCGTCCATGAACGCGCAGATCTCTGCCTTCGGATTCTTCTGGATCTGTTTGGACACATCCTTCGTCTTTCCGGTGAGAATGTACAGCTTGTCCTCGAACATCTCAACTGTTCCGAACGGGCGCACACGCGGCTGGTCACCGTCAGCAGTCGCAAGATAATAGGTTTCTGCCTTCTTCAGAAAATCGAATACTTCTTTCATGATAGATCCTCCTTTATTTTCGTTCGGGCAACTGCCCGACATTATTATAACATATTTCCACGGAAAGTGCAATGGAGAAGAAGCAAAAATCTGCTGTTTTACTTCATGGGAGTTAAAATGGAGGCGGGCACCGCCCGCTTATAACATATTTCCACGGAAAGTGCAATGGGAGAAGATGCAAAAATCTGCTGTTTTGCTTCATGGGAGTTAAAGATGAAATATCAAAAACCGTACAACCGGTTTATTTCCGGCAGATCTGACCGTACAACAAGACGCGAACATCGCAAAAATCGCAATAATCCGTGCAAAGTCCGCAATTCACAGCATTGACTTTTCGTCGAAATCGTGTTATGATGATTTTGTTGAAAGGAGGCATTCCCATGTTCCAGATTCATCGAATGGGATGCGGCTGCCGTCATGACAGCAGCTTTGTATTTGACCACCCGCAGGGCTATGACGGCTACCTCGTGCTGTTCATCAAAACCCATGCCACATTCCGGCTGAACGGCGAGACCGTTACTGCAGAACCGGACTCCTTTATCATCTATGACCGCCGCACTCCGCAGTACTACAAAGCTTGTGAAGATCGCTATATCAATGACTGGATTCTGTTTGATTGTACGGAGCCGCTCGCACCCGGTGTCGAGGTACGCTTCAATGAGCTCGTCTATGTGGGAGAACAGATTAACATATCCCAGTATTTCCAATTGCTTGCCGACTGCCACTACCGCGGAACAAGTTCGCAGCCCGTCGGTCTGCTGATCCGCGCCATGCTGACAGAAGTATTCGGCAAAAAACCTGTCGAACCAAACAGTGAACTTCCGCATTACCGTGAGCTGCTGGATCTCCGCCGGCAGATCTATGCACAGCCGTCCCGCGACTGGAGCACCGATCAGATGGCGAAAATTCTCAATATCAGCACGCCTTATCTCCACGCGCTCTATAAAAAAGCATTCGGCGTCACCTGCAATGCCGACGTCATCCAAAGCCGTCTGGAGCAGGCACAGCACTTCCTGACCAATTCCGGCATGACGATCGAGGAGACCGCATTTTCCTGCGGATACAGCAGTGTCGTCCATTTCTCACGGCAGTTCAAGCAGAAATTCGGCATTACGCCTTCTGAATGGCGAAAGGTCAAGTCTTAACATAATATATGACAACACAGAATAGAATAAATAGATAGGATATGTTAAAAAACAAATAGCATATCCTATTTTATTTAGAAAATAAGTGTGCTATAATACACATGGAAACGAAAGAGAGGTACTGTTACGATGAAGATTCTGATGATCGGCGGAACCGGTACAATCAGCATGGCGATTACCCGCCTTCTCGCATCGCAGCAGCATGAAGTCATTCTGCTGAACAGAGGCAGCCGCAACGCGGAGCTTCCCGACAATGTTCGGGTGATACAGGGTGACATTTCCGATGAAGCCGCGATCAGAAATCTGCTTGCAGGCATGAAATTTGATGCAGTCGGCGAGTTTATCGGGTTTACCCGCGATCAGATTGAACGGGATGTCCGTCTGTTCAGCGGGATCACAAAGCAATATCTTTATATCAGCTCCGCTTCTGCCTATCAGAAGCCGCTGTCTGATCCGGTCATTACGGAAAGCACACCGCTTTCCAATCCCTACTGGCAGTATTCCCGCGACAAGATCGCCTGCGAGGAATATCTGATGCAGGCTTATCGCGAGACCGGATTTCCTGTCACGATCGTCCGCCCGAGCCACACCTATGACGAACGCTCCGTTCCGCTCGGTGTACACGGCAAAATGGGCAGCTGGCAGGTGCTCCGCCGCATGCTGGACGGCAAGCCCGTCATCATTCACGGCGACGGTACAAGTCACTGGACGATCACCCATAATTCTGATTTTGCCAAAGCCTATTGCGGGCTTGTCGGCAATCTCCATGCGATCGGTCAGGCATATCAGATCATGTCTGAGGAGCGCGTGACATGGAATCAGATTTATGAAATCATTGCGGATGCACTCGGCTGCAAGCTGGATACATGCCACATTCCTTCTGATTTTCTCGCCGCTGTCAGTGACAACGATTATGATTTCGAGGGCAGCCTGCTCGGCGATAAGGCATGCTCCGTACAGTTTGATACATCTAAGATTCGCCGTACCGTTCCGGAGTTTACGGTTTCTGTCCGTGCGGATCAGGGTATCCGGCAGACGGTTGCGCATATTCTGGCACATCCGGAGCTGCAGATCGAGGATCCTGCTTTTGATGCATGGTGTGACCGTGTGATTTCGGCATACCGGCAATTGGAGGATATGTTAAAGCATGAATAATTTCAATTTTTACAGCCCGACAGAATTTGTATTCGGAAAAGGCAGAGAATCCGATGCGGGCTTTTATGCAAAAAAATACGGCGGCACAAAGGTTTTGCTGCATTACGGCGGCGGTTCCGCTGTCAGGAGCGGACTGCTTGACCGTGTGAAACAATCGCTGACTGCAAACGGCATTCCGTTCTGTGAGCTCGGCGGTGTCAAGCCGAATCCGCGCGATACGCTTGTTTATGAGGGTATCGAACTCTGCCGCAAAGAGCAAATCGACATGATCCTTGCAGTCGGCGGCGGTTCTACGATTGACTCATCCAAAGCAATTGCAATGGGTGTGCCCTATGCGGGCGATTTCTGGGACTTCTTCTCTACGGGAAAACAGATCGAGAGGGCGATTCCTGTTGGTACCGTTTTAACGATTGCAGCAGCCGGAAGCGAGGGATCCGGAGATGCTGTCATCACCAAGGAGGCGGACGGACTGAAAAGAGGTACGGGCTCCGATCTGATCCGTCCGCGATTCTCCATTCTCAACCCCGAACTGACCTGCACGCTCCCCGCCTATCAGACGGCATGCGGTGCTACTGATATTATGGCGCATGTTTTCGAGCGCTATTTCACGAATACAACAGAAGTTGAGATCACTGACCGTCTTTGCGAAGCGGTTCTGCAAACGATGATCAAGGAAACGCCCCGTGTCATTGCGGATCCCGCAAATTACGACGCGCGTTCCAATATCATGTGGGCTGGAACTGTTGCGCATACCAATATCGTCGGTGTCGGCAGAGAGCAGGACTGGAACAGTCACGGCATCGAGCATGAGCTTTCTGCGCTCTATGACTGCGCACACGGCGCCGGTCTTGCAGTCATCATGCCCGCATGGATGACTTATGTATATAAGCATGATGTGATGCGTTTTGCACAGGTAGCTGTTCGCGTCTGGGGATGCAGCATGAACTTTGCCGATCCGGAAGCGACTGCGCTCGAAGGCATCAGTCGCTTCCGCAAATTCCTGCATGAAATCGGCATGCCGATCAATTTTGAAGAACTCGGTGCAAAAGAATCTGATATTCCCCTGCTCGTCGAGCGCTTTGGCATCGGCGACGGCAAAACGGGCGGATTTGTGCATCTTTCCGCTGCGGATATTGCGGAGATCTACCGCATTGCAGCACACGCTTCTCTTTAAGCATGATTCAGCCATCATCCTTTCTGACAATTCTGCTGCCTGAACACGCAGGACTGTCATGAATCCCCATTCAAAAAGCACAACACGTTTTTCGCTGATCCATAAGAGGGGGGATCGCGGAAAACGTGTTGTGCTTTATGCGTTATAATTTCCGGAACCGGATCTCAATAAAACGGACAATGCCCATTTTCATGCCGAGTTCCAGCATTCTGCGCTTCAAAAGCGGAATCTCTCTCGCATGAATGATATCATCCGGCATCTGCTCCAGAATATTGACAGACGCAAAACGATCGAACCACGGCAGGAACATTGCCTGCGCATCATCGACTGCAAAGACGATCTCTGCATCCTGATTGCCGGTTTTTTCGAGCATACGGTTTGTTTTCCGCATGCCGGCGCGGCTGACCGTATCAAAACAGATCCCGCCGTCCGGAAACCGCTCCGCCAATGCCGTGAACAGCGGACGGAGCTTTTCTTCGGCAAAATACATCAGCATGCCGCCGCAGATGACAAACAGCCCGTTTGCTGGATCCGCTTCGATCCTGTCCAGCCAATGCAGATCGAACGCGCTCATCCCGATGTTAGATTCCCGTTCCCGCAGCTGCATCATTTTCTCCCGCTCTGCAATGACTTCCGGCAGATCCAGATTGATCCAGCGGCAGGAACCGTTGTCCACTGCCGAAAAACTCTCATCCGCGCCGCAGCCGAGGTTCACGACCGTCGCACGTGGATGCGCTTTCAGATAATTCCGCACACGTTCACAGAGGATCCGCTTGCGCAATGCCCATGTCAGCAGCGTCAGATCCGCATGGTGCAGACTGCCGACCTCGCAGCCGATCTGCGAGACAAGCCGTTCCGCGGACGGATCCGGAAATAACCGCGGATATTTTTTTGCACACTCCGCACGCCCGTAGAGCGGCAGAACCAGCGTTTTCATAACCGGATCAAGCTCCGGATACTGTATTGATTGCATTTTCACGATCCTTCCGATTTGATGTCTGTTAGCACTGTCTAACGCCTCTATTATACCATATTATGCAAAAAGTGCAATGGATGAACTGGAAAAATACAGATTCACTCTATGACAAACCGTCCCGCCGGAACAGCTGCTCCGACAGGACGGTTCTGATTTTACGTTATTTCATAAGGATTCGCTTGAGCATCGTCAGATCAACCGCATTCAGGACGCGGTCGCCGTTTAGGTCGCCGGCTTCCCAGTTTGCAATATCGCCCTGACAGCTCAGGTATTTAGCCAGCATCACAGCATCCGCTGTATCGACCTTGCCGTCGATGTTCACATCGCCGCGCGTATTGGTGGTTTCTGTGCCGTATACCTCGATTTCCGCGATGTTGCAGCAGTAAACGTCATCGCCGTTCACTGTATTCTGCGGCGCACCGGACGGCACCGCATACTTGATATACCGCGCAGTCACACCTTCCAGCGGCACATACTGCATGCCGTAGCCCGGAACTGTCGTGATCGTGTGAACAGTCTCCCAGTTCGTGCCGTCAGCCGATACCATGAACATGCCGTCTGTGCAGCGGTATTCCTTGCCCTCGCGCGGGCAGTAGCCGATCGCCTGCAGCTGATACATGCCGCCGAGATCCGCCTGCACCCAGCCGTCGCCGACACCGTCAAAGAAGCTTGCGGTACTGCCGTCAAACGCCTTCTTCGCGTCATTCGCAGTCTGATGCCATGCCTCGGAACCGGTCACGTTCGCAGCATCAATACTGATCTTCTGGTAATCCATCATGACGCTTGGTGTGCCGTAAAACTCGATCTCTGCGATGTTGCAGCAATATGTGCTCTCCTTGTTGACGCCGTTGTTCGGTTTGCCGTCCGGAACCGCATAGCGGATATAACGTCCTGTCGCAGCAGTCGAAGGCATCACATAATGCATACCGTAGCTCGGTTCACCGGAAATCGTGTAGACGGTCTTCCAGTTTGTGCCGTCATCCGACACCTGAAACATCGCGTCTGCACAGCGGTATTCATAGCCCATGCGCGGGCAGTAACCGATCGTTGTGATATCGTATACCTCGCCGAGATCCGCCTGCACCCAGCCGTTGCTCACGCCGTCGAAGAAGCTGCCGCGGTTGCCGTCGAATGCTTTTTCGTAGCTGTAATCACTCTGGCTCTGCCACGAGTCCGTACCGGTAAGCCTTGCCTTGCTGATGTCGATACGGTTGGCACGTTCTGTCTCACCCTTTACGCCGTCAATAATGTAGGTCGTGATCGAGTTCGCAGGCAGTGTCACATTCAGCCGCTTACCCTGCAGCGCAGTCGTACCGATATCCTTCCAGTCTTCACTGGAACTGGTGCGGATGCCCTTTGCCGATGTGCCCACCTCGGAGAAGCCGGAGAGGTCAAATGCATAGTCCGCATTTCCGCCGCCGAGATTATACACAACGACAACAAGCTGATTGTTTTCCTTGTCGAATGCCGCGAGACTGCGGTTCGAGGAATTGAGCATGATCATGCCGGGGCGGATATACCGCGTGAACTGACCGAAGCCGTAATACTTCTTGGAGAGCACGACCTTGTTCTGGTCATGGTCGGCGACCGCAACGCCCCAGAAACCGTCATTGATATTCGGCATGCCGGAATCCTTGTTGCCGTTATAGCCGACGGAGCTCACATGGTTGTCGATCAGCTGCCAGAGGATCCATGCAGAAGCGTTCAGCCCGTTGCAGTCCGTCGTGATGCGGTCAGCAAGCCAGAGCGCGGCACCCATATTGCCGGCATTGGTACCGGCTGTATTTCTGCCGTCCACCTCACTCATCCAGAGGTTCTTGCCTTCCGTCAGCGCAAGATTTTTCAGTTCGCCGCGTCTGCTTCCGCCGTATGAATGCGTATCAATACGGGAGAGCGCGAGCTTTGCATCGGTCGAAAGCTTTTTGTACGTATCAATTTGCAGGTCGATCGACGTTTCATCGCATGCGCAGAGAATAATATTGTCAAGATTCCGCTTTTTCAGAGACTTCTGAAGCTCTGTGATGATCTTCGATTCGGAGTTGCCGGAATCAAAATGGCAGCCTTCCTGCTTGGCACTGAATGCGCCCCAGTAATCCGTACACGGCTCATTCATCGGATCAATGCTCTGAACCGGAATACCCCATTCGTTCTGGAAATGCGCGCATACCTCTGCGAGATATTCTGCGAAATCGTCGTAGCAGTCATCCTTTAAGTTATTCTGTCCTGCATTTTTGTTTCCGGTCGAGCATCCGCTGTTTGTCATGTAGTACGGCGGAGAATTGGAGAACATCTCAACGATCATGTCATCCCCTGCCGCCTCGATGCAGCGCCGCAGCACATTCTGCTGATTGGCGTCCGCATTCCAGTCGTAGGTCACCTGTCCGTTCTGATAGACCGTATATCCCGGCATATTGGAGTCGGTGCGGGTGATATGATGATGCGTCGGATCGTCGCCGCCGCCGATGTTGAACCGCGCAATGTTCAGGTGCAGACCGTCTTCGCCGTAGAACAGATCCGCACATTTCTGCGCCAGTGAGTCGGAATAGCCGACACGGTTCGCCCACCAGCACAGGGAACTGCCCCAGCCCTCGAACACACCGCCGTTGATCTCATAGCGGTCGGACGGTGAGAGCGTGACATTGGTTGCCGCAGCCGCAGGCAGCACCGTGATCCCGTTTCCAGTTACGAAGATCCCCGCTGCGAGCAGCACTGCTGCCAGTTTTCGGATTGATTTCATGAACACCCCTTCTTTCTATCCTGTACGATTTTTAGCTATAATACAGCTATTATATTATAGCACATCTAATCCGTTGAAACAATAATAAATTGTCAATTATTCTGTATCTATTGTCACCAATTGCATGCATCGGCAAATTGAGCGGATTCCTGTTCATCGCGCGCCGCGATTCTGTACACAACCGAAAAAATGCGTACCAGCGTATTTACATCCCCTGAAATCTGTGATATAATACGTGTTTGGGTAAATACAGATACGGAGGGTTACTATGGGCAACAGCAAAGATCTGACAGTCGGCAAGCCGGAAACTGTGATCCGGAATTTCTGTCTGCCGCTATTCGGCAGCATCATTTTTCAGCAGCTCTATAATCTCGCGGACAGCTTTGTCGCGGGCAAATATATCGGTGAGGACGCGCTTGCGGCGGTCGGCAACAGCTATGAGATCACGCTGATCTTTCTCGCATTCGCATTCGGATGCAACATCGGCACATCGGTCGTGACAGCGCGTCTGTTCGGTGCAAAGCAGATCCGAAGCATGAAAACTGCGATCAGCACGGCGGCGATCTCGATCGGCATTGTCTGCGCGGTGCTGATGCTCGGCGGCATGCTGCTCTGCGATCCCCTGCTGCGGCTGATCCATACCCCGCAGAATATTTTTGCGGATTCCGCACGGTACCTGTTTATCTATATCCTCAGTCTGCCGTTTGTCTTTTTCTATAACACCGCGACCGGTATCTTTACGGCGCTCGGCGATTCCAAAACGCCGTTCTGGTTTCTGGCTGCGTCCTCAACGGCAAATGTCGGCATGGATATTCTGTTTGTCCGAGGTTTTCAGATGGGCGTTGCGGGTACGGCTTGGGCAACGCTGCTCTGTCAGGGCGTCAGCTGCGTCCTTTCTGTGATCTTTCTGCTGCGCAGACTCCGCACATTTGATACAGAAGGCAAAGCGCCGATCTTTTCCCGTCCGCTGCTCAATCAGATCGCTGTCATCGCGATCCCGAGCATTTTGCAGCAGAGCTTTATCTCGATCGGCAATATCATCATTCAGCGTGTCATCAATGATTTCGGCTCCGGCGTGGTTGCCGGTTATTCCGCGGCGGTCAAGCTGAACAATCTGGTCATCACCTCGCTGACAACGATCGGCAACGGTGTCTCGAATTATACCGCACAGAATCTCGGTGCAGACAAGCGGGAACGTGTTCCTGCCGGACACCGCGCCGCATGCAAACTGGTCTGGATCATCGTGATTCCGCTGACGCTGCTGTATTTCTACTGCGGAAAAACGCTGGTGCGGTTCTTCCTCGATCACCCCGGCGCGGATGCGATGCAGACCGGTGTGCGCTTTTTGCAGATCGTATCGCCGTTCTATGTGATCGCAGCGCTGAAACTGGTCTCGGACGGCGTGCTGCGGGGTGCAGGCATGATGAACAAGTTCATGACTGCGACCTTTACCGATCTCGTGCTGCGCGTGGTGCTTGCATGGATCCTCTCTGTGCCGTTCGGTCCGACCGGCATCTGGTCCGCATGGCCGATCGGCTGGGTGACGGCAACGGTCATTTCGGTTGCATTCTATCTGCATGCATTCGGCAGAAAGCACGCAAAAACAGCCGCGATGCCTTGACTTTTTGCCGCCTGTATGTTACAATAGAAACCATAATACAGAAAGGCGGCGCATAGATATGATGCTGACGAAAAATGGCTTTCATAAGGGGATCAATCTCGGCGGCTGGATGTCGCAGTGCGATTATTCGCAGAATACACTGGATACATTTATCACGGAGCCGGATTTCCGGCAGATCGCGGACTGGGGCTTTGACCATGTGCGCATTCCCGTGGACTATAATCTGTTTCAGCAGGCAGACGGCTCGTTCCTGACAGTCGGATTTCAGTATCTCGATCTGGCGGTAACGTTCTGCCGCAGATATCAGCTGAATCTGGTGCTGGATCTGCACAAAACAGCCGGCTTTTCTTTTGATGAGGGCGAGACCGAGGAAGGCTTTTTCGATTCGGAAAGCTATCAGGAAATGTTCTATGCACTCTGGGAAGAATTTGCCCGCCGTTACGGCAATGATCCTGCACATATCGCGTTCGAGCTGCTCAATGAAGTCACCGATCCGTCCTATATCGCCGCATGGAACCGCATTGCAGAGACCTGCATCCGGCGGATCCGGAAAATCGCACCGGAAACCATGATCCTTGTCGGCAGCTATCACAACAACGGCGTGCGCGAGGTTCCTGCGCTGGATCCGCCGTTTGACAGCAATGTCATCTACAATTTCCATTGCTATGAACCGCTGCTGTTCACGCATCAGGGTGCGACATGGACAGTGCGGATTGATCCGGCTGCCCGCATGAGTTTTGCGGAAAGCGGCACCTCGGAAGCCTACTTCGAGGAGCTGTTCGAGGCGGCGGTCCGGAAAGCCGAAGAACAGCACACATCGCTTTACTGCGGCGAATACGGCATGATCGACATTGCGCCCGCCGCGGATTCGCTCGAATGGTTCAAGGCGATCCACAGCGTATTTGAAAAGCACGGCATCGGTCGAAGCGTCTGGTGCTACAAAGGCATGGATTTCGGCATCACCGATCACAAATATGACGGGATCCGCGAAGAACTGCTTCAATATCTCTGATAACTGCATGCCCGCAGCCGGTGTTTCCGGTTACGGGCATCTTTCATAAATCGGAGCTGCTCCGTTTGTACACACCGCCAAAAAATAATACAGAAAGGACAATCCTCTTGCTTTTTGACAGTTCATATACTATAATAAATATATCATCGACATTAAGGGAGGATCCTCATGCTTGAATTTCTCAATTCTGTTCTCGGAAAGCTCGACGACTTTATGTATTACCCGCTGCTGATCGTCATTCTTGCGGCTGCCGGACTGTATTTCTCATTCCGGACGCGGTTTGCGCAGATCCGTCTGTTCGGCGAAGCATGCCGGCTCATTATGGAAAAGCCTGCTGGCAGTCAGAAAGTCTCGTCCTTTCAGGCACTGATCGTTTCCACGGCGTCGCGCGTCGGCACCGGAAACATCGTCGGTGTCTCCACGGCGATCTGTCTCGGCGGACCGGGCGCCTGCTTCTGGATGTGGCTCATGTGCATCATCGGTGCATCCTCTGCATTCATTGAAAGTACACTCGCACAGATTTACAAGCAGAAGGACAAGGACGGCAACTGCTACGGCGGCCCCGCCTACTACATCGAGCATGCACTGCACAAGCCGCTGATCGCTGCGATTTTCTGTGTATTCCTGATCGCGACCTATGCATTCGGCTTCAATCTGCTCTGCTCCTACAATCTGCAATCCACGTTTGAAGTTTACAGCTTCTATCATCCGACCGTCACACCGCTGATCATCGGTCTGATCCTCGCCGTCACGGTCGGTTACTGCATCCTCGGCGGCGGCAAGCGCATCATCAGCATGACCGAGAAGATCGTGCCGGTCATGGGCATCCTCTATGTGCTGATCTCGCTGATCGTGATTGCGTTCAACGTGAAGCATGTTCCTGCAATGTTCGCGGAGATCTTCCGCGACGCATTCAACTTCCGCGCGATCTTCGGCGGACTGAGCGGCTCCTGTCTTGTCTACGGCATCAAGCGCGGTCTTTATTCCAATGAAGCCGGCGTCGGCTCCGCACCGAACGCATCTGCTTCTGCCGATGTCACGCATCCGGCAAAGCAGGGACTCGTTCAGACCGTTTCTGTTTACATCGACACGATTCTGCTCTGCACGGCGACGGCGCTCATGTGCCTGTGCTCCGGCGTGCCGCATACAGCGGAAGTCGCCGGTCCCGCCTATGTTCAGAACGCGATCTCGACTGTGTTCGGCAAAGCCGGTCCGACCTTTATCACAGCCGCAATGGTGCTGTTCGCATTCACAACACTGCTCGGCAATCTCTACTATGTCACCAATGCCCTCACATACCTCAACAAAAATCGCATCCCGTCCAACCGCTTCATGTTCGGGTTCCATATTGCATGCATCATCGTCATTTTCCTCGGCGCACTGATGCCGATGGATCTTGCGTGGACGGCTGCCGACATCACAATGGGCGGCATGACGCTCATCAATATCCCATGCTGCCTGCTGCTCTCCAGACACGCGATCGGTGCGCTGCGGGATTATGAAGCACAGAAAAAAACCGGAAAGAATCCTGTTTTCCGTGCAAAGGATATCGGGCTGAACCCCGCTGACCTGAGCTTCTGGAACGACTGATATCCGCATATGCATCCAAGCCCCGAAGATCCAGTCCGCTTCGGGGCTTTTGCGCAGATTCGGCAGGTGCTTGACACCGCACCGTGCAATATGTTAAAATAGTAACGAGCATTTGCATCATTCCGCAGCGCATGGGATACTGCGGGATCTGATGCGGCGCGATCCGGTATACAAGGCGCATGCCGCTCGTGCAGACGGCATGTCCCTTCAAATAAACATAAAAAAGGAGTTGTGACGAATGAAACACAAACGAAAACTGACAGCTGCCGCTGTCGCGTCAACAATGCTGCTGTGCAGCGTTTTTCCGGCGGATCCGGCGATACGACCGCTGTTCCGGTCTGCGCTGACTGCGTATGCTGCCGGCAGCGTGACGCTGGATGCAGACGGGAAAACCCTCCTGCTGAACGGCGCTTTTACCCGCGAGCAGCTGGATGCTTTTTCCGAAAACGAAAACGTGCATCAGATAGAGGCGGAAGAGGGGTGCATTCTGCCGGAAGATTGCTCTGAACTGTTCTCGAAGAAAGATGACCATTGGCTGAACCTTTCAGCGGTTGATCTGAAAGCAGCCGATTTTTCCAAAGTCAAAACGATGGAAAGCATGTTCAACAGATATCTGTTTTTCAGCAAAAGCACAGATTTCACTTCGATCGAGTTCGATCACCCCGATACATCCAATGTCACCAATATGTGCAGGATGTTCTCCGGCTGCTCCGCCCTGACGGAATTGGATCTTTCCGGCATGGACACATCCAAAGTCGGAGATATGAGTTCCATGTTTGAAAACTGCTCCGGACTCACCTCACTGAATGTCAGCAGTTTTGACACAGAAAATCTGAATTGGATGCAGTTTATGTTCAGCAATTGTTCCAATCTCACAGTTCTGGATCTGCATCATTTTGATACTTCCAAAGTCGATTACATGAACGGCACATTCTGCGGCTGCTCCAAACTGAAAGCAGTCAATCTCAGCAGTTTTGATACATCCATGGTACTTGACATGCGGCAGATGTTCATGGGCTGCTCTGCATTGACCGAGCTTGACCTCAGCTCCTTTGACACCTCAAATGTCTACGCGATCGGTTCCTATACCGGCGATCCGGAATACATTTCCTCGTCCGACCAGTTCGGAGACAACGGCATGTTTGACGGCTGCTCCTCGCTGCAAACGATCTATGTCTCCAGCCTCTGGAACAATGAGAAAATCGGGGATTCAGGCGATATGTTCCGTGACTGCACCGCACTGACCGGCGGCAGCGGAACAGTCTATGATGCGGCACACACCGATATCGAATATGCACGCATTGACGGCGGCAAGGACGCGCCGGGCTACTTCACAGCAAGCCCTGACAGCAGCAATCTGAATCATGCGGAACTGAAAGGCGACACGCTGTACCTCAACGGCACGGTGTTGAAAAGCGACGTTCTTGCCTACCGCGACAATGCAGCAATCAGGCATGTTGTTGCAAATGAGGGCTGCATTTTGCCGGAAGACTGCTCTGACCTGTTCTCCAAAGAAGATGACCATTGGCTGAACCTTGCAACGGTTGATCTGAAAGCAGCCGATTTCTCCAAAGTCAAAACGATGGAAAGCATGTTCAACAGAGATCTGTATTTCAGCAAAAGCACGGATTTCACTTCAATCGTCTTCGATCACTCCGATACTTCCAATGTCACCAATATGTGCAGTCTGTTCGCGGGCAACGCATCCCTGAACGAACTGGATCTTTCCGGCATGAACACATCCAAAGTCACGGATATGAACAGAATGTTTGCGGATTGCAGCGGTCTGAAATCACTGGATCTGTCCGGATTTGATACCGCAAATGTCACGGATATGTCTTATCTGTTCAGCGGCTGCTCCGGACTTACTGCGCTGGATCTCAGCAGCTTTGATACTTCCAAAGTCAGCAGCATGATTGATCTGTTCTGCGGCTGCTCCAAACTCACTGCGCTGGATCTGAGCGGCTTTGACACTTCCAAAGTCATCAGCATGAACGGCACGTTCAAGAACTGCTCCGGACTAACAGCGCTGGATCTCCACAGCTTTGACACCGCAAACACAATCGACATGCGGCAGATGTTCATGGGCTGCTCCGCACTGACCGAGCTTGACCTCAGTTCTTTTGATACCTCGAATGTCTACGCGATCGGTTCCTATACCGGCGATCCGGAATACATTTCCTCGTCCGACCAGTTCGGCGACAACGGCATGTTTGACGGCTGCTCCTCGCTGAAAACGATCTATGTCTCCGACCTCTGGAACAATGCGGTCATCGAGGATTCGGGCGATATGTTCCGTGACTGCACCGCACTGACCGGCGGCAGCGGAACAGTCTATGATGCGGCACACACCGATATCGGATATGCGCGCATTGACGGCGGAAAGGACGCACCGGGCTACTTCACTGCAAGCAATAAATGCGGAAAAGATCTCACATGGGTATATGATCCCGAAACGAAAACGCTCACGATCTCCGGCACCGGCGCAATGTACGATTATCAGGAACCCGCGAAAACCCCGTGGTACAACTACCGCGAGGAGATCGCGCAAATTGTTCTGCCCAAGGGCATGACAACGATCGGCACCTGCGCATTCGCATGGATGCATGCAGTCACCGAGATCACTGTCCCGATCACGGTCACCTCGATCGGGATGTCAGCGTTTGAACTGTGCGATGAACTGGAATACATTACGATCCTGAACTATGAAACAGAGATCGCAGATTCCGGATGGACGATCTGCAATGTCACGCGCCCCACTGAAGACGGGCATAAGTATTTGTACAAAGGTGTCATTCAGGGCATCGCAAATTCCACCGCAGCAAAATATGCAGAAAAATACGGATACAGATTCAAGACAATCAGCGTGAAGATCTTCTTTGATCCGGATAACGGAAAAGATCCGGTTGAATATACAGAGCATATGGGCGGTGCAGCATATATGCTGCCGGCATGCAAATTCGATCCCCCCGCAGAGGGCATGGTTTTCGTCGGCTGGGATACCGGAAACGGCATTGAAGCACCGGAAACGCTGATTATTCCGCGATCCGATCTCTATTACAAAGCGGTCTGGGGCTATCAGAATCTTAGCGTCAGCTTTGACGCAAACGGCGGCGACGGCAATATGACGCCGGTCAATGTCACAAGCGAGAACCCGTTCATATTCCCTGCATGCGGATTCACCGCACCGGAAGGCACATTTTTTGCAGGCTGGATGCTCGGCGACAAAACCTATCAGCCGGATGATACCGTCACGATCACGAAGGACACGGTCGTGACCGCAAAATGGGCGCATCACATCTACACAGTCCATTACAATCCGAACGGCGGAACAGGCGAAATGTCTGATAAAATCGTTGAAGCAGGCAGCGAGTTTACCCTTCCGAAATGCGGATTTGCCGCACCGGAAGACAAAAAGTTCGCCGGCTGGCTGGTCGATGAAACGGTCTATGAGCCGGGCGACACCATTACAATTTCAGGCGATACTGAAATCATTGCTGCATGGAAGGATTCGATGAAAAAAATGCGGCGCGGCGATCTGGACAATGACGGATCATCCGACACAAAGGATGCGGCGCTTCTGGCACGATTTGTCAACGGCTGGGAAGGCATTGAGATCGACCTTGAGGCTGCTGATCTCGACAAAAACGGTACTGTGAATACCCGCGACGCGATGATCCTCGCACGCTATGTCAACGGCTGGGAAGGCTATGACATCTACTTCGCGGATACCGAGGAATAAGGGGGCGGCTGCATGAAACGGAAACTACTTGCAGTTCTGCTCGCATCTGCGATCTCATTTACGGTGCTCCCGACAGATGCGTTTGCGGCTGCTGATCTGATTCTCCGCGCGGAAGATGCCGAAGCGGAATGCATTGCCGGCTATGAAGTGTCTGTGACAATCTTCGCGGATCAGAATACTGGTTATGCCGCCGGAACCGTCAGGCTTTCATATGATATGAATGCGCTGATCCCGCAGTCTGTCATTTTCCATGAAGCGGCGCCGGATAACGGCAGCAGGAAGATCGCGCCTGAAAGCAGCTATCTCGCAGCATTCGGATCCTATCTTGCAACAGAAAACTACACCGGAACGGGCGCATTTTTCACCCTGACATTTCAGGTCGCTGATACCGCAGAACCGGGCGATTATGCTGTTGTGATCAGCAATCCGGATATCTACGATGCGGAGCTGAATCCTGTTCTGACGGCATGCATCGCAGGAACGGTCACGCTGACCGGCGAACCGGCAGCAGACTGCATGCTCCTTGAAGCAGGTACGGCAACTGTTCCGCAGGACGATTCCGGCGAGATCCGCATTCCGGTATCGGCAGCGCAGAATCCGGGCTTTGCTGCGGGTTTTGCCGATCTGCTCTGGAATCCGGAAGTGCTCTCTCTCAGCAGGATCGAATACACCGATACTGCACCGAACAACGGCTCTGCGGCAATCAGAAACACCGGAACATATCGCGTAGCATTCGGCAGCTATCTTGCAAAAACGGATACCGCTGAAAACGGTCTTCTGTTCACTGCAGTCTTTACGCGGATACCGGATTCACCTGCCGGCACATTCCCCGTGCAGATCGGAAATGCAGAGCTGTTTCACGCCGCGCTGGAGCCGGTAAAGATCTCCCGAAAAGCGGGCGCTGTCGTTGTGACACCGGATGCAGTTGAAACAACTGAACCCGCCGCGGAAACAACGACTGCCGCACTGACTACGAAAGCAGAGACTACTACTTCTACTACGAAAGCTGTTACTACTACGACAACATCGACCACAAAAGCAGCTACTACGACTACTTCAACTACAAAAGCTGCTACTACGACTACTTCGACCACAAAAGCAGCAACTACTACAACTACTTCAACTACAAAAGCTGTGACTACTACAACTACTTCAACTACGAAAGCTGTTACTACTACGACTACATCGACCACAAAAGCAGCGACTACTACAACTACTTCAACTACAAAAGCAGCTACTACGACGACTTCAACTACAAAAGCGGTTACTACTACGACTACTTCGACCACAAAAGCGGTTACTACTACGACTATTTCGACCACAAAAGCAGCAACTACTACAACTACTTCGACTTCAAAAGTAGTTACTACTACGACAACATCGACCACAAAAGCAGCAACTACTACAACTACTTTAACTACAAAAGCAGTTACTACTACGACTACATCGACCACAAAAGCGGCTGCTACTACGACGACTTCAACTACAAAAGCAGTTACTACTACAACTATTTCGACTTCAAAAGTAGTTACTACTACAACAACATCGACCACAAAAGTAGCAACTACTTCAACTACTTCAACTTCAAAAGTAGTTACTACTACGACTACATCGACCACAAAAGCAGCAACTACTACAACTACCTCGACTACGAAAGCAGTTACTACTACAACTATTTCGACTACAAAAGCGGTTACTACTACAACTATTTCGACTACAAAAGCGGTTACTACTACGACGACATCAACTACAAAAGCTGTGACTACTACAACTACTTCGACCACAAAAGCGGTTACTACTACGACGACTTCAACTACAAAAGCTGCTACTACGACGACTTCAACTACAAAAGCTGTGACTACTACAACTACTTTGACTACAAAAGCGGCTGCTACTACTACATCTACTTCGACTACGAAAGCTGTTACTACTACGAATACTTCTACCACAAAAGCAGCAACTACTACAACTACTTCGACTTCAAAAGTAGTTACTACTACGACAACATCGACCACAAAAGCGGTTACTACTACGACTACTTCAACTACAAAAGCTGCTACTACGACAACATCGACCACAAAAGCAGCAACTACTACAACTACTTCGACTTCAAAAGTAGTTACTACTACGACAACATCGACAACGAAAGCGATTACTACTACAACTATTTCGACTACGAAAGCAGCTACTACGACCACTTCGACTACCAATGCTATGACAACTACGCTGACATCTTCCACGCAGGATATAACCGCAACGCAAACGACTCCCGCATCAACCACCGAGCCCGAGCCGCCCGTTCTGCGCGGCGATGTGAACCTCGACAACGCCATCACCGTTGCCGATGCGCAAATCGCGCTGATCGCTTATACAGAACAGTTCGCGGGCAATCCGGTCGGACTGACCGACAGACAGCTTCGTGCTGCGGATGTCAATTCTAACGGCGCACTCAGCGTGGACGATGCGCAGAACATTCTCATCTATTACACCGAGCGGACAGTCGCCGGAAACGACCTCACATGGGACGATCTGCTTGGGATAAAACCGCAGGGTTTGCCGCTCTTCAAACGGCTCGCTGCGTTTTTCCGCGGATAACTTACAAAAACGGACAGCAGGCTGATCCTTGCTGTCCGTTTGCTTTCTACTGTATACCCGAGCGAAAACCTTGCATTTTCTGCTGTTTCGTGCTATAATAGGAACGGTAGTCAAATTCATACAGAAAGGATGATTCAAATGAACCATACGACGCATCTCACAACACAGGAAATCGCCTGCTCGGTCTGCGAGACCGGAACGCTCCGCCCCGACCGCATACTGGATTTTGACATTGTTGTGGTCGGAGCCGGCGCTGCAGGTGTACCGGCAGCAGGCTGGGCTGCAGAGCTTGGCGCGAAAACCGCATTGCTTCAAAAAGAATCCAATGTCGTTTCGCAGGGCAACTGCGGCTCCGCGATCATCCGCTCCCGCTCCACCGAAGCCGGAATCGCAAAATGGATCCACCATACGAACAGTCTTTGCGGCTGGAGAGCGGACACCAGACAGCTTCGCGCCTACGCGAAATACTCCGAGGAAGCGATGATCTGGCTGCTGAACCGCGCCGGTCTGACTTCGGAAACTGCATACGGCGACGGCAGCCGCGTGGATAACAATGCAGAAAGCGCAAAGCTGCTCAATGACGGCGACAAGCTCTGCGCATTCCGCAGCACAAGCGGTGATTTCACCGGACTGTGGCAGGATCGCGGGAATACTTATGACTACGGCGATGACCACTGCTATTTCTGGGCGCCGTGGATCGGTCCGAAGCCGCTGAATGTCGGGCATGCGCTCCGCAAGGTTGTGGAACGTGTCCGCAAAGAGCATCCGAATCTGGAACTGTTCTGCAATACGCCGGCAGTTCAGATCGTCACCGAAAACGGCAGAGTCACCGGTGTCATCGGACGGCAGAAGGAAGGCGGCTACACCCTGTTCCGTGCTGCAAAAGCAGTCATTCTTGCAACGGGAGATTATACAAATAATGCCGCCATGGTCGCGCGGTGGTGTCCGGATATCGCTGAATTTGACAAAAAACAGTTCGGCAAAACCGGTGACGGTCATGTGCTTGCGATCAGTGCAGGCGCGGTCATGGAACCGGTCGGACATACCAAAATGATGCATGATTTTGATTCTGCGCTGATGTTCGAGGAGCCGTTCCTCTACCTCAACATGCAGGGTGAACGCTTCACGAATGAGTATACCGGATTCGTGTATATGGGCAATCTGCTGCGCGATCAGCCTGCCTATAAGGGCAGCATGGTCGATCCGGATCATCCGGACGGCTCAAAGGGCTGGTACTGTGCGATTTATGACAGCAGCTACATGGACTGGGACAAAGACTCCTTTGTGGATGCGCCGGTGCCGCCGTTTGTCATGGAGAAATTTATTCCCGGTGCGGTGGACAATCCGCAGGGCGTGTTCCGCAATCTGATCGACCTGCACAGATGCGATACGCTGGAGCAGCTTGCTGCGGAACTGGATCTCCCTCCCGAAACAATGATCGCGTCTGTTGAACGGTATAATCATCTCTGCGAGCAGGGCTGCGATACGGATTTCGGCAAGCCCGCAAAATATCTGCACCCGATCCTGAAACCGCCGTTCTGGGGCGCGCGCAAGCATATCCGTGTCTCGGCAGAGGTCTCCGGCATCCGCACCAATGAATTTGCGCAGGCACTCGCTGCAGACGGAAAGCCGATCGCCGGACTGTACTGCGCGGGCAATCTGGGCGGACCGTTCTTCGGCGGCAGCGATTATCCGTTCCACCAGACCGGTCTGTCGCTCGGACGCTGCTATACGTTCGGGATGATTGCCGCAAAACACGCACTCGGAAAGCTTTGATTATACAAAAATGGGGTTCGCCATGAACGGTGAACCCCTCAATTTTTTCCTGATTGTATACAATATAGTGTCTAAATCCGGCATATAAACGAAATGCGCTGTTTTCCTTAATTTTAGAAAACAGCGTATTTGCGTGAATTTTGATTGGTGGAGCATACGGGATTCGAACCCGTGACCCCCACACTGCCAGTGTGGTGCGCTCCCAGCTGCGCTAATGCCCCATGTTGGCGGAGATGGTGGGATTCGAACCCACGGAGCGTTTTACCGCTCAAACGATTTCGAGTCGTTCTCGTTATGACCACTTCGATACATCTCCACTGATTTCGCGCCGGAGATCATGTCCGACCTATGTATTATAGCACATGTGGAAAAAAAAATCAAGAGTATTTTCAAAAAAAATTGTTTTTTCACGAAAACGCTTGTAATTTTCTGCAAAGTATGCTATACTTATAATAAGAATGCCCAGAGAAATACGGGCATCATTCAGAGGAGGGATATCTTATGGGTAATTTCAAAACCCGAGCCAGAAAAACGGCGGCTGCGGTGCTCTCACTTGTTACAGTGTGTGCGTCCGTTCCGTTTTCCGGCTCACTGCCTGCCGGTGCGTTAGTCACGGATGCCGCCGGTGACTACGACAACTTCGCCAAGGCGCTCCAGTATTCGCTCCATTTCTATGACGCGAATATGTGCGGTCCGGAAGTCGAGGATCACAGCCGCTTCAAATGGCGCGCAAACTGCCACACCTATGATGCTGCAGTGCCGCTCAAGCCGATGGAGTCGTTCACAAAGCCGGACGGCGAGATCGGTACCAACCTTTCTGCCGAGTTTATCCGCGAGAACTACGACATTCTCAATACCGGTACGGAAGACGGCACGATCGACGTATCCGGCGGCTATCACGATGCCGGTGACCATGTCAAGTTCGGTCTGCCGGAAGCATATTCCGGATGCACCGTTTCCTGGGGCTATCTGGAATTTCGCGATGCCTACATCGAATGCGAACAGCAGGAGCATGTGGAAACGATCATCCGCCACTTCTGCGACTACTTCATGCGCTGCACGTTCCGCGATGACACCGGCAAGGTCAAGTGCTTCTGCTATCAGGTCGGCGACGGCGACATCGACCACGCCTACTGGCAGCTCCCGCAGAACGACAAGATGAACCGCCCTGCATGGTTCGCGACGCCGGAAAATCCGACAACCTGTAATGTCGCAAATACAGCAGCCTGCCTGCTGATCAACTATCTGAACTTTAAGGACACCGATCCGGAGTATGCAGAAAAATGCCTTGATTACGGAAAGGCGCTCTACAACTTCGCGAAGGAAAACGACAAGGTCAAGGCGGTCAACGATCAGGGACCGGATCAGTATTATACCTCTGAAAAGTGGGAGGATGACTACTGCTTCGCTGCCTGCTGGCTGTATCTCATCACCGGAGACAACTCCTACATGGATGACATGCTCCCCTACTACGACTTCTATGCGCCACCCGGATACTGCTACTGCTGGAACGACATGTGGAACGGCGTCGGCATCCTGATGGGCAGAATCTCCGAAGTCTACAAGTCCGGCAAAACCTATACCGAAAAGGAAAACCCGCTCGGTCAGTGCGATCTCGCAATCGCCTACATGCAGGCTGCCGGCAAGAACCCCTATGAAGCGATTGACTTCTGGGGACAGTGCGCAAAGGCATATCACGGCTATATGAGCGGTTCCCCCGGCACGATCACACCGCAGGGCTACTGGTGGCTGAATACGTGGGGATCCTGCCGTTACAACACTGCGACGCAGATGATGATGCTGATCTATGATAAGTACAACAAGGGCAAGGACACCTATGAAAAGGAAGGCGAACGTCTGAAGGACTACGGCTTCACGGAATGGGCAAAAGGTCAGATGGAGTACATCCTCGGCAACAACGACATCACGTACCTCGAAAAATCCGGTCACGGTCCGCGCTGCTTCCTCACCGGCTTCGATGAGAACTCCGCAGCATATCCGCATCACCGTGCAGCTTCCGGTCTGACCAAGTGCGAAGATACCGAGCAGCAGCTCTATGTTCTGTTCGGCGCACTCTGCGGCGGTCCGGATGCAAAGGACTGCCACAATGACGAGACCAAGGACTGGATCTACAACGAAGTCACGATCGACTACAACGCTGCCTGCCCGGGTGCAGCAGCAGGTCTGTACCTTGCATACAAGGACACGCTCGGTGACAAGCAGAAGATCACACCGGACTTCCCGCCTGTGGATGACGGCGGCAGAGGCAGTCAGGGCGGCGGCGAAGGCAGCGGCGGTACCGGCAAGGATACCTATGTTGAAGCTTGCGGCGTCGATATCAAGCAGGACGACGGTTCCGGCGTCACACAGATCTCCATGCGCGCAAAGAGCACTGCTCCGAAGCCCCCGCAGGATCTGAAGATCCGCTACTTCATTGACATCTCCGAGATCAGCAGCTTCTCGAATGTTAAGGCGAAAATCCTCTACGATCAGGTGCGCACCGAAACCTCTGACGAATACATGGCAGAACTGAGCGAGCCGACCAAGTGGGAAAAGGATCCGAAGATCGCCTATGTTGACGTATCGTTCGGTGACTACAACTTCGTCAACTGCGGCAAAAAGCTGCAGTTTGAGATTGGTTTCTATTACGGCGACAAATGGGATCCGACGAATGATCCGAGCTATCAGGATCTGAAGATCTTTGAGAGCAATACCGCTTTCTTCGCACTGGATCCGCCGGAAGTCCGCAACAACCACATCTGCGTCTATGACGGCGACAAGCTGATCGGCGGCATCGAGCCGGACGGCACAACGCCGGTCATCGAGGATGAGCCGGACGAGCCGAAGCAGACAGCGAAGAAGACTGAGACTACCAAGAAAGCTGACACCACCAAGACCTCAACCACTACGACAACAACGACGACTGTTTCCAGCAAGGAGAATGTCACAAATACTGTGACACTGCGGGGCGATGCAAACTGCGACAATCAGGTCGATGTGACGGATGCAGTTCTGATCGCAAGAGTTGCAGTCGAGGACAAGAATGTAAAGATCACCGATCAGGGCATGCTGAATGGTGACTGCAACAAGGACGGTACGATGGACGGCGATGACATTCAGCCGCTGCTCCTGCATATTGCAAGAATCGAACCGCTCAAATAACTGAACCTATGGTGCCTGCTGCCGTTCAATGCGCCAGCAGGCATCCGCTTTCAGAAAGGAATTGATTATGAAGCTGATACAGGATATTCGTGATGAAGCACAGGATATCGGCGTGTTCTTCCCGCTGTCCTATGAAACAGAATCGCTCGGAACTGCCGGCTCACTGCACGGTCATGCGCTCGCGAACCGCAATGTGCTGCTGATGCAGCGCGGACTGGATGCGGACGACAGCGGTGCGCCGACTGCAGCGTCTGTCAGCCGGTATCAACAGGCTGTCAGCGCAAAGCCGTACAGCATTGTCGTGCTGGAGCCGGCTGCAATCGCGGAAAACGCACGCGAACAGGTGGGCGATTTTGTCCTTTCTGCAAAGACACAGAACGCATTTCTGGCACTTGTTTCGGCGATCCGCGATGCATCGCTTTCCGCGCACGGCACAGCGCCGCTGGTCGTTGCACTGCTCGATCATGCAGGTCATCATGCGCTGTATCCGGTCGCAATGGAGCACAGCCCGACACTGCCGACCGATGCGCGTCTGCTGACGGATGATGAACTGACCGCGCTTGTGATCGAATGCGGCAATGCTGCAAAAATCGCAGAGCAGGCAGGCTGCGACGCGCTGGCACTGAATGCCTCGGACAGAAATCTGTTCGGCGAAAGCCTTGCTGCATTCCGCCGCGACGGCAAATTCGGCGGCGATTTCGATGACCGCACACGCTTTATCCGCGACTGCTACACCGCGATGAAAATGCTGACCTCGGACAAGCTGTTCTACACGATCCGCCTGACGCTGAGCGACGGCATCCCGCAGCCGGACGGCTGGGGCATGGCGTTTGAGGAAAGCGATGCACCGGATCTCTATGAGCCGGCGCTTCTGCTGAAAATCCTGCAGGCGCTCTACGGCGTGGAGCTTGTCATCTGCACGATCGGTATTCCGAATATCAACTGGATGCTGGAAGCAGAACCCGAATCCGATCTGATCCGCATGAGCCGGCTCTGCACCTGCATTGCGATGCTCGACAGCGATATGCAGCAGAATGTGCAGCTCGTTGTACCGGAGATCGTTTCAGAGGAGATCCCGTTTGCAAATCTCGCTTCCGGCATGATCGCCGGTGAATTTGCTTCGTTCGGCGGATTCCTCGGATAATACCCGAAAGGAGCATTCTCATGGCATTGGACGGTGCATTTCTGCACTGCATCAAACAGGAAACAGACGCGCTGATCGGCAGCCGGATCGACAAGATCTATCAGCCGACGCGCGATGAACTGATCCTCTCATTCCGCACAAAAGGCGGTGCCGTCCGCGTTCTCTTTTCCGTTTCAGCTGATGCTGCGCGCGTACATATCACCGAAACCGCGCCGGAAAACCCGCAGCAGCCGCCGATGTTCTGCATGCTGCTGCGCAAACATCTGAGCGGCGGAAAGCTTGAAGCGATCGAGCAGGACGGTCTGGAACGCATTCTGCGGTTCCGCATCCGCGCGAACAACGAAATGGGCGATTCGATCGTGCTCACGCTGATCTGCGAGATCATGGGACGCTTTTCCAATGTGATCCTCGTCAATGAGCACGGCAGGATCGTGGACAGCCTGCGCCGCGTGGATGAGGAGATCTCCCGCGTCAGACTGGTTCTGCCCGGCATGGAATATCTTGCGCCGCCGCGGGATGACCGCATCTGCATGACCGACTGCACGGATGAAGAAGTATGCAGAAAAATTGCGGATGCACCGCCTGTCAGCTTTGCGAAAGCCGCGATCAAGCTGTTTGAGGGTGTCTCCCCTGTTGTCGCGCGCGAATGGGAATTTTATATCGGGAAAGGCGAACCGGTGCTGTTCCCGCTGCATGATGCGCAAAAGGAGCGTCTGCTGTTTCTGCTGCACAGAACACAGGAAATGCTCGCAGATCCGCAGAAACGGCAATTTACGGTTCTGCGCACAAAGGAAGGACAGCTCAAGGACTTCTCCTATCAGCATATTGCGCAGTACGGCGCGCTCATGGTCACGTCGGAATATCCGTCGGCAGGGGCACTGCTGGATGCGTTCTATGCGCAGCGCGATCAGTATACGCGGCTGCATCAGCGCGCAAACGATCTGTTCCGGTTCCTCGTCAACACATCCGACCGCATTGCAAAGCGCGTGGCAAATCAGAAAGAGGAGCTGCTTGCCTGCGATGCAATGGAGACCGACCGCAGACGCGGCGACCTGATCTCCGCAAATCTCTACCGGATCAACCGCGGCGATTCTGTCGCAAAGGTCGAGGACTTCTATGACGAAGCTTGTCCGATGACAGAGATCCCGCTGGACGTCCGCCTGACACCGGCACAGAATGCGCAGGCATACTATAAAAAGTATCGCAAGGCATGCACCGCGAAGAAAAAGCTCACCGAACTGATCTCGTCCGGCGAGCAGGAACAGCAATATATTGACAGCGTGTTTGATGCGCTGACCAGAGCAGAATGCGAATCGGATATCGTGCAGCTGCGGCTCGAACTGACCGAGCAGGGCTATCTGCGCGAGAACCGGAAAGCCGGCAAGCCGCCGAAACCGATGCAGCCGCTGCATTTCCGTTCGAGCGACGGGCTGGATATTTTCATCGGGCGCAACAACAAGCAGAACGATCAGCTTTCACTGAAATTTGCTGCAAAATCGGACATCTGGCTGCATACACAGCTTGTCCACGGTGCGCATGTCATTCTCTGCACGTACGGCGCCGACGCACCTGACCGCTCGATCGAAGAAGCGGCGATCCTCGCGGCATATTTCAGCAAAGGCAGAGATTCCGCACAGGTCAAGGTCGATTACTGCCCCGCGAAATTCGTCCGCAAGCCTTCCGGCGCAAGACCGGGCATGGTCATCTATACGAATTATCAGACGGCATTCGTCGATCCCGATCCGGCACTCGCCGAACGTCTTCGCGTGCAGGACTGACTGTACAGCAAAATACTACAATAACCGGAAAAGCTGCCCGAAGCAGATCGCTTCACGGCAGCTTTTTTATCGTATCATAATTGCAGAAATTATACCATACTGCGGAAAAAAGACACGCCCAGAATCATCAGTCCGAGCAGCAAGGCCGAGAACAGCGTTCCGACCGCAATGATCATCAGGCTGTGCCGGTCATACGCCGTTCTGCGCTTCTCCGAGCGCGGAATCAGCAGCAGATACTGCTTATTCTCCTGATAAATACGCTTTCTGCCGAATGATTCCGCCGGAAAATTGCAGCTGTATTCCGCATCGCCGACCTGATAGACCGCATGGTCAAATCTGCCGCTGTCATCCACGCGCAGAAACGTCCCCTTGACCGGTTTGCGGAACAGCAGCGCCGCATCCGTCAGCACAAAAAACAGGAACATCGCAAGAATCGTCAGCGCAATGAGCCCGAGCACTACAATCCCCAGCACCAGCAGGATCGTTCCCGGCGATACGCCGAAAAACAGCAGCAGCGCCACAACGATCACAACTGTCAGCACGATTTCAAGAATCATCGTCCCTCACCCTCAATAGGTATCCGCTTCTTCCGGCAGGAACGGCGTCACGCCGAGGATCTCGAACGCCTGCGCCTGCTGCCACATCTGCGGATTGATCTGGATCTCAAAGCCCTCGCCCGCTGCCGTCTGGATCTGCTTGGGATCAAGCTTCGGGATGCCGAAACATGCGAGCATATTGGAAATGACACCGGCATGCGTCACGAGCGCAACATGCTGAAAATCCTCCTGCATCATCTCCAGCAGGATCTTGTAAAGTCCCTGATAGGTGCGCACGGAAAGCTCCGCGACACTCTCCCCTTCCGGCGGCTTCGCGTCCATGCCGCCCTTCATCCATTCGCGGTACGCCTCATCCTTTAACAATTCCTCTGCGGATCTGCCCTCGAATTTGCCGAAATGCAGCTCGCGGAAATCCTCTGCGATCACAAGCTCCCGATTCGGAAACAAGATCTCCGCCGTTTCGGTACAGCGCTGCAGCGGACTACTGTAAACACGCTCCACACGCGGATACACAAAGCGGTCCAGCTTGTCGATCAGCTCGTTTCTGCCGTAGTCGGTCAGCGGATAATCGGTCGTTCCGATGTACACACCGCGGTCATTTGCCTCGGTTCTGCCGTGCCGGATCAGGGAAATATGATAATTTTTCATAAAGAATGCATTCCTTTCGGGCGTTTTTTTCGCCGGATAGTTGATTTACACAAAAATGATAGAAAAAGTTTGTCACATATTTTTTGCGGATAGGGCTTTACAAATTATACTACATGTTATATAATTGAAACGTATCCATTTGCAGTTTTTGCAAAAATCTATCTGATGAAGGGAGTCTCATAAGCCATGAACGACGATTTTCCGCGCATTATCACACTGCAGCGCAAGGAGCGCAAGATCAGCCAGAAGAAAGCAGCAACGGATCTCGGTATCTCGCAGGCACTGCTGTCTCATTATGAAAAAGGAATCCGTGAATGCGGACTCGATTTTCTGGTGCGCATTGCAGACTATTATAATGTGTCCTGTGATTATCTGCTTGGCAGAACCCCTGAACCAGGCGGAAAAACTCTGACACTCGAAGAAATACCGGATAACGACGGCAACAACGAAATGCCGTCCAATGAAGTCATCCAGTCTTATCGCAAACTCATCAACAATTCCATCAGCCTGCTGTTCTCGTTCTCCCAGCGTGCAAATTCCGTCACGCTGATCCGCGAAGTCTCGTCCTATCTGATGCTGTCGGTCTACAAGCTGTTCCGCATCATCTACAACGCATGCCCGCACAATGACCAGAAGCTGTTCCGCGTCCCGAAGGTTGTCGCGAACGACAGCTCCAATGCGATCATTTCGCTGAATGAATCCAATATCAAGGCGGCATCCAGCGGCATCGCACTCGGCACAAACGACTGCGTTGAGGACGGCGAAACGCTCTATGCCACAACGACCACGCTGACCAAGGATTTCTCGGAATATGCGCCGTCGCTGCTGAAGCTGATCCAGATCAGCGAGGACAGCATCGCAAGAACGCGCGATACGCTGCAGACACAGCACAGACCGTAATCCTATTATATCATATTATGCCGAAAAGTGCAATGGGAGTGTATGAAAAAAGTGCTTTTTGGGAGCAGCAGCAAATGAGAAGCCGCGATCAGCGGCGTGTACTGCAAAAGTTGGGAGAGCTGCGCTACCGGCTCCCGGAGGGAAATGCCCGCGGGGGCTCCCCGCTTATATCATATTATGCCGAAAAGTGCAATGGGAGAGGAAACATTATTTTTTCACTTCCGGGGCGCTGTCACGGCAGCGGGCGCTCCCCGCTTATATCATATTTTTACCGGAAATGCAATGGGCAATTCCCTGCCAGCCGCACGGAACATGTCAATATGAAAAAGCGCATTTCCGACAGATCCGCTGCAAAAGAAAGGTTTGAGAACACATGAAGCGTTTGAACGGTATCCGATTGCCGCGCAAAAAACGCACCGAAGAAAAACCAGTGAAACCGATCCCGCTGCCCGAACGCGTCCGCATCCCTATGCTGATGCACAGCGGCGTGCCGTGTACGCCCGTTGTCAGCGAAGGAGATCTCGTGACGGTCGGTCAGTGCATCGGCAAATCTGAAAATGAAAACAGCGTCCCGATCCATGCAAGTGTATCGGGACGCGTGACTGCTGTCAGCGAATACCGCACAATTACGGGCGAGACCGTCCCCTGTGTGGAGATCCGCTCCGACGGTGAGCAGCTGCTCTCGGATGACTGCAATCCGCCGAAGATCGAATCCCGCGAGGATCTGATCGCTGCGGCAAAGGCATCCGGCTGCGTCGGACTGAGCGGCGCCGGCGATCTGATCTTCCGCAAGCTGGAAGCATGCAAAAAGCCGAAGCTGCTCATCGTCAATGCAGCCGAATGCGAGGCGTATCTCTCCGCGGACAGCCGCATCATGATCGAGTCGCCGGATGATGTCATCGGCGGCATTGTCATGCTCATGAAGCTGCTGAAAATTAAGGAAACGCGCATCGGCATCCAGACGGACAAGCCGCTCGCACGGAAGCGCCTGACAGAAGCGGCTGCCGATCAGAAAGGCATTCAGATCTGTCCGCTGCCCTCTGTGTATCCGCAGGGCGCGGAAAAGGTGCTGATCTTCCACACGAGCGGCATCATCGTTCCGGAAAACCAGACGCCTGCCGATCTGGATATTCTGGTGCTCAATGTCAGTACATGCGCATTTTTGTACCGGTATGCACAGACCGGCATCCCGCTCATCGAACGCGTTGTCACGGTAGACGGCGATCCCGTCGAAAAGCCGTGCAATCTGCTGGTGCCGATCGGCACACCGGTCAAAGAGCTGCTTGAATATGCTGCATGTCAGACGGACAACATGAAGGTTCTGCTCTGCGGCGGCGCGATGATGGGCAGCAAAATTGATCCCGCAGAAGCGGTCGTCGTGCGTCAGCAGAACGGTCTGACTGCATTGAAGCGCGTCAGCACACTGCGCGAAACGCCCTGCATCCGCTGCGGCAGATGCGTGGATGCATGCCCGATGAACCTGATGCCGATGGATCTGAACAGCGCATTTCTGCGCAAGGATCCGGCAGCATTGCAGGCGGGGCATGTCGGGCTCTGCATGAACTGCGGATGCTGCTCGTTCGTCTGTCCGGCGCACCGGCAGCTCGCGGAAAAGAACCAGCAGGCAAAGAAATTACTGCAAAAGGAAGGGGTATGAGCTTGAGAAAACCAAAAGAACCCGTATCACCTTTCATTCGCAGCGGCGCATCCTCGCGCAAGATTATGCTCTGCGTGATACTGGCGCTGCTCCCTGCCGCGATCACCGGCTGCCTCAATTACGGACTGAGCGCTGCGGCACTGCTCGGCGTTACCGTCGGAACTGCCGCGCTTTCAGAGCTGTTGTTCCGCGCAGTTACCCGAAAACAGCAGACGGTTCAGGATTTCAGCGCTGTCGTCACGGGACTGCTGCTCGGCATGACGCTGCCGCCTGATTTTCCGCTCTGGAAGGCGGCGATCGGCAGTGCATTCGCGATCATCTTTGTCAAGCAACTGTTCGGCGGCATCGGCAAAAACTTTGCAAATCCAGCTGCAACGGCAAAGATCCTGCTCATGGTGCTGTTCATGGACGATATGACTGTCTGGCGGCTGCCGCTGACAGATTCGCTGTTCACACTTCCGGACAATGTACAGACTGCATCCGCGGTCGTCACGCAGACGCCGCTGACCGGTGCGCACGCGACCTACTGGGATCTGCTGCTCGGCAATACCGCCGGCAACATCGGTGAGACATGCGCACTCGGCATCCTGCTCGGCGCCGTGTTCCTCTGGCTGACACGCATTTCTTCGCCGGTCGCACCGCTTACCTGCATCGGCAGCTTCACGCTCCTGACCGCGCTCGGCGGATACGACGTCCCCGCACAGCTGCTTTCCGGCGGATTCCTGCTCGGTGCATGCTTCATGACTGCGGATTACACGACGGTACCTGTCACGCGCGGCGGAAAATGCCTGTTCGGGCTCGGCTGCGGCGTGCTCACCTTCCTGATCCGTCATTATGGCGGCTATCCGGAAGGCATCCCGTTTGCGATCGTCATGATGAATCTGCTGACGCCGTATCTGGAACGCTTCACAAAGCCGCATCCGTTCGGCGCTGCATATCCTGTGAAAAAGAAACGTTCTGTTTCAGAACGCTGAAGTAGAGATAAATCCATAGTTTCAGAGTTGAAGGATCTATGTCTACGACATCAGGACAGATCATGGTTCCGGTCGGGAATCAGATGACCGATGAAGAATTTGAAGCGCATTTTCTTGAAATCATTCGCCCGCTCCACTATACAGTGCTTGATAACGGCGCTGCGATCTATCTGAAGCCCAATAATGATACCCAATGATGATAAAGAATGTGCCAGAGGGATCAAAGACTGTGTTCTGGCAACTTGATTTTCATTTCACGCATGACGCATTTGAAAGCAAATGCGCCGTACAATATGTGCTGCGCTGCCGGAAAGGTTTCGCATCACGACTGCCTGCACGGATCCTCGAATATTACAATTCGGTTACAAAAGTACTAATTTGCAAATTAGCACTTGACAAATTTGCAAATTAGTATTATACTGTCATCATAAACCATTCCCATGCAAATGACCATAACCAACCGCAATCTAAGAACGGAGGTTCATGATGAAACAGATCACGTTCAATCTGCCTGATGCACTGGCAGATAAATTCGAGCTTGCACTGCAGCTTTCCGGCGACAACCGCGATGCTGTCGCAGAGGAATTTGTCCGCGGCTATCTCGCACGCGCACTGCAGTCCGCAGCCAATGAGTTCCGCACGCCGGAACAGCGCACCCATGTCACCCCGCATCCGGTTCAGCAGCCGCCGCGGAACGATTCCGCTGCAAATGCCGCGCCGCCTCCGATGCGCGGAACACCGACACATCAGCAGCAACAGCAGCGTCAGTCCCAGCGCACCGATTATTTCTCGGAGTGGGGCAAGGCGATCCACCGCATTCCGCGCTGGGCGAGAAATCCGCAGCAGAACAATCACAAGATCCTGCGCGCCTTCTTCGAGCTGAAGCAGGAGATCGGCAATGTCACGATCGACGCGCTGCGCCGCAGATGCTCCGATCCTGCCGGTCATCCGAATACCTATGTGCCGCATTTCGACAACAACTATTCACAGATGAAATTCGACAACGGCAATTCGCACGGCAAGGTCTTCGAGGAGCACGACGGCTATATCACGATCTGGGACCGCATCAGCGATACGCTCCAGAGATACCGCGATTATTTTGAGTAATGACACAGGAAGCAGGGAGTTTTCTCTGCTTCCTTGTGCTGTTTCTGAAAGGATCTGATCCGAATGAAGCAATCTCTCCCCTGCCTGCTGCTCTGCGGGCTGCTTTGCACGGGATGTGCAGGCAAAACGACAAATCCGGAATCCTCGCAGCAGACGGAAACCGCTGAGGCGGAATCAACTGATGCGGCTGCATCCACGGAAATAACGACAGATATTCTGACTGCGACAAGCAGTTCCGTTCCCGCAGATACGACATCCGTATCCGATCCGGAACAGCCGGAAGCTGCCGAAACGCTGTTCACGGCACCGGAGATCTCCGCGCCGGATTATCAGGGCGGCGACGGCGGAGAAGAACATGCCGAAACGCCGCTCCCGCAGTATTTCACGTACCGGTTCTTTGAGAACGGTGTTTCCATGCGGCTTGCCGGCGGCAATTATCAGAGTCTCGAAGCGGATCTTTCCGCAGTGACGCAATTGCTGGCGGAAACGGAATACTACCTCTATGATTCTGATTTCGACGGCGACCTTGACCTCTCTGTACCGGTTCGCCTGACGGATGCAGAAAAAGCATATGCGGTCTTTTTGTGGGACGATGCCGATGCACATTTCAAACCGGAACCGGTTCTGCTCCGGAATCCGCAGTATTATGAAGATGTAAAGCACATCTGCACACTGCAGCAGGAACGCGGACACGGGATCGTGACGGAATCGCAATGGACAGACGGCAGCCTGCAAACCGTTCTCACAGCCGATGCAGACTATGAAGCCCTCACGCTGAACATCACAGATGCGAACGGAAAAACGCTGACAGATGACAAAACATTTGACGACGAACAGGCATTGACAGAGGCGATTTTGCGTTATTATGAAAGAAAAAATGCTGACTGACCGCCCCGAAACCGGAAGGAGTGTCATACCTTGAAATGGAAAACTCTGGTCGCTGTATTTTGCAGTGCCCTGCTGCTGACCGGCTGTGCCGATACCGCAAAAACCGATTCCGGCAGTGAATCGTCTGCTGCCGAAACCACTGCCCCGCAGCCCGTAGAGCACGCGCTCGTGACGCTCGGCGATTCGATCGCGTTCGGCTACGGCATGGAAGATCCAGACAATCAGCGCTATTCCGCGATCATTGCGAAGAAGCTCGGTGAACGCGATGACGCTGACTGGCATGACTATAACTATGCGCTCAGCGGCGACGACAGCTCGGATCTGCTCTGGCGGCTCGAAAAAGGCAGAGCCATGCGGCTCCCGTCCGCCGAAACCATTATCATCAACATCGGCTCGAATAATCTGCTGCGCGTGTATTCCGATTACGTCAAGGAAGTCACGGATATTGACACGGATATGGACATCGAATCCATTACCGATGAACAGATCGAAGCCATGCAGACGAAAATCGAAGATGCTTTTCAGGATGAGGAAGCCGTGCGCAAGGAGCTGCAATCGCGCATTGACACAAATTTGCAGCAGCTCGAAACCGATCTGGATGCGATCTACAACTGGATCCGCGAGCGCAATCCTGACGGACAGGTCTATGTGCTGAACATCTACAATCCGTACCGCGGCATGGAAAGTGCCGGTCTGCCGGGTGAAACCGAAGCGTTCGGCGATTACGCGCAGGAGCAGATCGACCGCGCAAATGCGATCCTTTCTGCATTCACCGATGCGCATTCGGATCTGATTCCGGTCGATGTGGCAGAAGCGTTTGCAAAATGCGATCCGGTGCCGATCATCGGCAAGACGGAGCTGCCGGAAGATGTGTCTCTGCCGGACGGTTCCGATGCCGCATCGCAGTTCGATGAAGCGGAATTTGTCGATCCGCACCCGAATGAAGCCGGACAGCAGCTCATCGCGGACACGATTTGGGCGGAAATGGAATCGCATGCATGAAGCATCCGTATTACACAATGAACCAACTGATGCACGAGCATTACGGCAAAAAGATCCGCAAGATCTGCATTGACGGCGGATTCACCTGCCCGAACCGCGACGGCACATGCGGTTCCGGCGGCTGCACATTCTGCGGCGAACGCGGTGCCGGCGAACAGCTCGATGCATCCAAAACGATCCGCGAACAGGCGGAAGCCGTGCTGAACAAAGCGCCTGCGGATTCCGCATGGATCGTCTATTTTCAGAATTTCACGAACACCTATGCGCCGGTCGATGTGCTGCGCGCGCGGTATGATGCAGCGCTGATCGACGACCGGATCAAGGTGCTCGATATCGGCACGAGACCGGACTGCATCAACGATGAAACTGCTGCACTGCTTGCGGAATACGCCAAAAAATATGAGGTCTGGACGGAGCTCGGTCTGCAAACCGCGAACGACCGCACCGCCGACCGCATCAACCGCGGCTATCATCTGAACTGCTTTCTCGATGCCGCTGCGACGCTCCGGAAATACGGACTGCCGGTCATCGTGCACATCATCCTCGGATTGCCCGGCGAAACGCTCGATGATATCCGGCGGACGATCCGCGTGGTGAATGCGGTCAAAGCGGACGGCATCAAGATCCACAGCCTGTTTGTGATGAAGGACACAGTTCTCGCATCGCAATATCTGCGCGGCGAGTTTACGCCGATCTCCATGCAGACGTATATCGACTGGGCGATCGAGGCGCTGACGCATCTCTCGCCGGAGATCGTCGTACACCGCATGACCGGAAACTGCCTGCGCGACCGCCTGCTCGCACCGGACTGGATCATTCAGCGCGACCTGATCCTGACAACGATCGACCGCAGAATGGCTGCGAACGGCTGGGTGCAGGGATGCTTCTATGATCCGAATGACTGTTCCATGTGAAACAGCGCATTTACGGACTTTTTCTCACTTTTTGGCGAAAGGATGTCTATGGACACGAACAATATCAAAGCGATCATTTTCGATCTGGACGGCACGCTGCTCGACACACTGACCGACCTCAAAAACAGTCTCAATGAAGCGCTCCGCAATCACAGTCTGCCGGAGCGCACGACAGACGAAGTACGCAGATTCGTCGGAAACGGCATTGCAAAGCTCGTGGAACGCGCAATCCCGTCCGGTATGCAGCACCCGTCCTATGACGCAGTTCTGACAGACATACGCAGGATCTATGCGCAGCGCTGTCGGGAAAACACGGCGCCCTATGCCGGCATCACCGAAATGCTGAACGATCTTTCCCACAAGGGCTATGCGCTCGCCGTTGTGTCGAATAAACCAGATGCACAAGTCAAAGCGCTGTGCAGAAGCTTCTTCGGGGACTGCATTCAGACCGCGATCGGGCAACAGGAAGGCGTCCGGATGAAGCCGGCGCCGGATTCGCTGTTCGCCGCAATGCAGCAGCTGGATGCGGATACAGACAACACGGTCTATGTCGGTGATTCGGAAGTCGATGTGCAGACTGCGCAAAACGCGGGCGTTCCGTGCATCAGTGTTTTGTGGGGATTTCGAGATAAAGAATTACTGCTAACAAATGGTGCGAGAAATTTTGCACATAGTCCGGCAGAAATGATGCAAATGTTTTGATGCTTTTTGTATATTGAGATGAAAACAGCCGCAGAGTCATTGACTTTCCGCGGCTGTTTTGGTATAATAAAAGATATTTACGGGAATTTCACATGTTTACGGGGAAATACGAAGGATTGGAGGAGCGAATATGTGGAATCATACAACAGATCGAATGTTTCTCGAACTGCGTGATGACGCAGTTTTGTTGTTCAGCCAGAGCTCTTTGAAGCTGATCGAACTGAATCCGGCTGCAAAAAAGCTGTTTCCGGAAGCGGAAGCCGGTACCGATTTCACCGCGCTGTTCCATGACGCAGAGATCGTCCGGATGCTGAACACCGCACTTGCAAGCAAGCGCATTCAGTCGCTCATGATGCCGCAGCAGCCGTGGTTTCCCGGCAAAGCAGTGCTGCATGCCGATGCGCTGATGTGGAACGACGAACCTGCTGTCGTGATCGCGATCGACAACCGCGCATACGGTCCGCCGCAGGAAGCGCTGGATCTGATGCGTGCCGTGCTCGATTCTGCATATTTCACTTCGGTGCGCATTGATCTGATCCAGCAGACTGCCGCCGTCATCAGCGATAAAAACAAGCTGATGAACACACAGGCGCATTTTCCCTCGTATGAAAAATACATTGCAAAATATGCGGAGGCTCTGGTTCATCCGGAGGATCGGGCGCAATTTCTGAATGCCTTTTCTGACGAACAGATCCGCGGATTTCTCGAACAGAGCAATACGCCGTCATGTACCGTCCGCCGCATGTGCGACGACGAGTACCGCTGGGCAAGCTTTTCGCTCGCCGCTGCCGGCAGAGAGATCGTTCTTCTGCTCGGAAAAGACAGCAACGACATGCATTTGCAGCAGGAGGAGCTCGAAACGGTCTCCCTGCGCAATGACTATATTCTCACCAGCATCTCGGATATTTTCCGGCTGATGCTGCACATTGACCTCACAACCGGCGAAACGGTCGTCTGTTCTGCGCATCCGGATCTCGCGCGGAGCTTCTCTGTCGAGGAGATCTATCCGTTTCAGGCGGTATCCAAAAAGCTGATCGACATGGTGCTGCCCGATGACAGAGCATCGCTGGAGCAGTATCTCACGCTGGACGCGCTCTGCAATGTCGATGCATGCAAAGACAACAAGCTCACTTTTGAATATCGTCGCATTGGTTCGGACGATGACTCCGCAATTTCTGCGAAGTGGACGCGTTCTGTTCTGACCTTTACCGCATTCGATGCCAAGAACCGTCCGACCGAAGCGGTCTATGCCGTGCAGGACATTGACGCGCAGAAGCGCCGGGAGCTGGAAGCAAAACGCAGACAGGAATCCCTGACCTCGCAGTTCTATACGGTCATCCAGAACCGCTATCTCTGGTTCATCTCCTGCGATTTCAGCACGCAGACCGCGCACTGCTACCGCATCAAGGAGCACACGGTCCTGCCGCCGGCAGACTGTCCGTTCGGGCAGTTCTTCGAGCGCATGATCATGCCGAACTGTCATCCGGAGGATTACAAGCGCGTCGCGATGGCGCTGCTGCCGAGTGCTGCCGCCGAAAGCTACCGCATCGGAAAGCGGCAGGTCTCGATCGACTACCGCCACAAAACGGAGGAAGGCTGGCGCTATGTCCGCGCAGAGATGTATATGCAGCAGGACGATCAGGGCGTTTTCCGCTCGATGATCTATATTTCGGACATTGACGACGAGGTCAAGAGCCAGATCCATATTACGCAGTCGGAGCACGAACAGCTCATGCTCCGCAGAAAAATCGACAAAACCATTCAGCAGTCATTCCGGCAGATCTGCGAGATTGATCCGGACGCCGATCAGGTCACGCATTATCATGCCGATGAACACGAACTCATCACCGTCGGCAGGAATGAAGCGTTCACAGCATTCTGCGAGACCTATCCGGAGCGTTTTGTGCATCCGGAGCACCGCGCGCTGTTCCGTCAGCTGTTCTCCTATGACCAGATCCTGCGCGGCGCACGGGAGCATCAGCAGGAAATGCAGCATTTGTTCCTCATGGATCCCGATGAATCGCTCAATTTCATCTGGTGCAATTTCTCGGTCAGATATTTCACAAATGAAAACGGCAAAAGCTATATCATGACCTGCGTGGAGGATATCAACGAGATCATTCAGAAGCGCGACGCCAATCTCCATGCAGTTTATGCGGCAAAGGAACAGCTGCAGGAGAATATGCGCGAGGTTGAGCGGAGCCGCATCCGCCGTGCGCATGTGTTCATGAATATCGCCAGCAGCTTCCAGCTTGCGCTGAACCGTCTCTACGGCAATCTTGACGAACTGGAACATTCCCTGCCGGAGAACAAGGCGAATCATGCGGAATTTTCGCCGATGTACCGCACCTACGAGCAGCTTTCTTCCATGACGGAAACCGCAAAAGATATGCTGCTGCTCGAAAACAATCAGCTCGCGATCCTCAATCAGCCGATGTCGTTCCTCGCGCTGTTCCGCCGGATCAAGCAGACTTCCGGCAGGATCTTCGATGAAAAGCGCATTCGCGTGCTGTCCTATGCGACGCATGTGACAGACGAAACGGTGCTTTGCGATGCTGACCGCCTGACCTTCCTGCTCGATCAGCTGTTCCTGAGCGTCATCCGCGCGCTGCCGGACACCTCGTCCGTGACCTTGCAGCTCGCGCAGTCGCCGATCCCCGGTCAGCTGAAACAGGCTGTCTATGAGTTCTCGCTCGTCACGCGATGTCAGTCGGCTGTGGACTCGCTCGAACAGCTTCATGCGGGCGCGGTCAACGATCCGATCCGCACACTCGAATCCGAATTTCTTGCGCAGAATCCGGATTATCAGCCGCATAATCTCTACTTCTGCAAGCGTCTGATCGAGCGCATGCACGGAACACTCGATTTCGTCCGCATGCCGGATCATGCCTGCGCAGTCATTCTGCGGCTGCCGCTCGGATTTGTCCGGCAGCAGATCATCTTCCCGCTGCGGTATACCTTCGGCAAGCGCGCGCTGGTCTGGGATTCCAAACAGCCTGCCGCGATCTCAACAATGGAAATGCTGCGGGAATCCGGCATGCAAAGCGACTGGCATGCAGATTTTGAAAATGTGAAAGCATATCTCAAGCTCGCGCAGACGCAGGATGCGGACTATGATCTGGTCGTGGTGCGCGCTTCCGATCTGGTCGCCGCATCGGAACGCTGTCTCGACGAGATCACCGCGTTCAGCGAAGACCGTCCGCTGTTCGTGATCGAAGATGTGCTTCTGCCCGATGCGTTCCATGCCGATGCGCGCCCGAATGTGCGCATGCTGAAAACGCCGGTGTTCCGCTCCACGCTCGCAGCGGCGCTCCGTCAGGCATTTGAAAAACAGAAATAACAAAACCGGATGCAGGTTCCGAAGCCTGCATCCGGTTTTTTGTTCATTCGTCTAAAAGCGCGCTGATATGTGCATCCAGTGCATCTGCAAGTACGGAGACTGTGCCGGACTCGAAATAATTCTGCATGCCGCATGCCTGCATCGCGCTTTGGATGCGGTATTCGCCGGAAACCGACGAGATTTCGCTGATCTTTCCGTACTGCGCGACCGCAGCATCAAAATCATCCTGCATCATCGTATAGATTTGCAGCGCGGGCAGCGCCGAAACGCCGTAGCTGACGTAATACCCCGGCTGCTCGTACAGATGCGTGACCTGATACAGCGCCGGTGACACGCCGACCGCCGTGCAGGTATCCGCATAGCACTGCACAACGTCTTTCGCTTCATACTGCTCCGGATCCTCCATGATCTTTGCCTCGAACATGCCGATCGCAAAGCCCGAAATCACCGCGTCCAGCAGATTGAAAACCGCCCAGAGCTCTGCGCGCTTTGCTGTCTCCGCATCCATGAGATCGCCGTAAAAATGCGTGAACAGCATCTCCATGCTCTGCGACTGCGCCTCCGCAATATCAATACAATTCTTTTGCAGAAAGACCGGTGTTTCATCGCGCCAATCGCTGTGGAAATGCCCGAACTCATGCGTCACGGATGACACATCCGTAAAGGAGCCGTCCAGATACAGATACATGAGCGCGGACTGCTCTTTGCCGAGCGAGATCGTAAAGCTGCCGTCGTAGCAGTCCTCTCCCTTTGCCGCGGTATACAGATGCTCCGAAAACAGCTTATCCGCCGATTCGCCGATCTCCGGAGACAGCTTTTCCGCATGTTCGCGAAGAAATTGCAGCGCATCGGTCTGCTCCGGCAGCGCAGGATCTGTCTCCGCGAAATACGCTGCAAGCCGGACAAACAGCGGATAAACCGTTTCGAGCAATTCGCTGTACAGCGCACTGACATCCTCCGGCGTATAGTCCCGCTCGAAGGCTTCATAATCATAATCCGACGGGCTGGTCTCTTTCAGAATGTCCAGATACAGCCCTGCGCAGGCAAGATCCGTCTCGTCCGGATCCACGCTGTCATCATAAGCAACATCGTAATAATCATCGAGCAGCAGCGCGGAATCCGCTGCACTTTGCCGCGAATAGAACATGATGCGCTGCAAATTGTGGAGCCGGTAATAATCCAGATTGCCGTCCGGCAGATACGGTGCAAAAAGCGCGGGATAGGCGGATTTCCGCTCCCCGTTGACGATCGCCCAGCCGGTCATTTCGCTGACCACGCACATATCCTCATAAGTCCGGCTGCGGTAATCCGACAGCGCATCCTTCGTCCAGTCACTGTAATAGTCGATCTCTGCATGCGCATACAGCGCGTATGCTTCATCGACGGCATCGAGCAGCTCCTGCACGGTCTGCCCGATCGCTTCCTCCTGATTGCTTTTCAGCCAATTTTGCCGCAGATCCTCAATTTTTGCTTTGTATGCTTCAATGTCACAGCGCGGCAGATTTGGTTCATTGTATGAGGAAAGCTCTGCGCTGTCCGCATCTGCGCCGGAAAAAGAGCATCCGGTCAGGGAGCAGAGCAGCAGCAGAGCCGAAGCGACGGCGAACAGCCGGTATCGTTTCATTTCATACTTCCTCTCATTGCCGGATCAGGTATCCTTCATCCGGACAGACAGCACGGTCACGACCGTACAGATCAGATGATACAGCAGCAGAATGCCGCCGCTCACGTATTTGTATGCGCCGTCACCGAGCACAATAAAGATCACGACGAACAGCAGTCCGAGACAGGCTGTCACCGCCTGCAGCAGAAGACCGAGCGATGCTGCGGAACGGATCCGTTTTGCGCCGATGATCGTCTGCACAAAACCGGCAAGTCTGCCTGCGCAAAGCATCGAAGGGCTCGCCTTCCGGAGCGGCGCAGTTTCGGCAGCGAACTCCTTTTCCAGACGCGGCGGAATGATTTTCAGCTGTTCTTCATGGATATTGAACAGCTTCGCGATCTTGCGCTGCGTCAGCATGGCGTCGTTGCTGCGGATGATCAGGAACAGATTTGCGCGCTGCAGTTCGCGCAGCCATTTGCGGACGGATTTGCCCGCTTCCAGCCGGATCATGTACAGCGCTGAAACACTGCCGCCGATCGAGAGATACAGCGCCTCTGCGCCGTTCGGTGTCAGCGACTTGACCTTTCCGGCGACCGGAATGCCCTCGACACTGTGCTCGATCATCATGTCGCGGTTGCCGAGCAGCACACGCTTGTTCTCGATCCAGCCGCTGATGCCCTTGCCCTCGTCATAGGCATAATTCTCAACAGGCAGCAGCATCTGCTCCTCTGCAAGGATCGCACCGGCAAACAGATCTTTCAGGATACTGCCGGCATGCTGCGTCAGACTTGCCGCATACTGCAGCGAATCCGCGATATGACTTTCGCCGACGACCTGAATATTTTCGAGCTTGGTCGTATTGCGCGGAAACAGTGTCGCCGCATCGACCATGACCGTATTCACATCGTAGAAATCATCCACACTCTGATAGCCGAGCAGCAGTCCGGAGTTGCGGACATAATCCTTCGTACCGGATGCCATCGGCAGATTCGAGATCAGCGTGATCGCCGTGCAGGCAGCCGCCGAGAAGCAGAGTGCGAAAATCGACATGCCGTAGCAGACTGCGCTCTCCACATGCTCCGCGCGCGTGATCGCCATGCCGACCGAGAAGATCAGCGACAGAATCAGAATCAGCGGGACCGCAGTGCGGCAGAACTGGTCGGCAAGGTCGGTCGAGAATGTGTATTTCAGGAAATCCTCCGGCTCCTCGACCGGCTGCATCGCTGCAAGGATCGGGAAATCTCCTGTCGTACCGCGCGTCAGATTTTCTGCGCGGCGCTCATCCTCCACATAATGAATGCCGTATTTCGGATTGCCGTCCGTCAGACGGTCGAAATTGCGGATCGCACGCACCGCGATCAGCTTTCTGCCGACTGCATTCAGCAGCAGCGAGAGCAGTCCGACCGAAATATACACAGAAACAGTACCGTTTCGCAGCATATTCGTGCTCGGCAGCATCAGAAACGCCGCGATCTCCGCGGAGATCATGCTCATCGCAGCAAGGCTGTCACAGTCTGCGCGCAGCTGCAAAAGCTTCATGTAACCGTTTTTCAGCAGCGATCCGCAGAACGGCAGTGCTGCCAGTCCGAGCAGAAGCTGCACGGTCAGATAGCCGATCGGTGAAGCACTGCTGTCAAGGAATCGCGGCAGCGGAACGGCAGGGATCCAGTCGAGGATGGTCAGTGCCGCGCTGAAAAATGTCAGGATGCCGAGGATCAGGACGCGGAGCGTCTGGCTTGTGCTGAGCTCCTGCAGATCATTGCGGATCGTGTCATTTGCCTGATCGCGCCCGACAGGCTTTGCTTCGAGCGGCAGATCCTTGCGCTCGCGGCGTTCATTCTGATACCGCACATCAATATTGATCTTTTTGCGCGCATCGTCACTGTCGGTCGAAAGATTGATCTTCGTATGCTCTGCCTGCTTCATGTACCGCACAGGCTTTGCTTTTTCGAGCGGATGCTGCTTGAGCGTATCGGGGATGCGTTCGAGCACCTCGGGCGAGACCGACTGATCTTTCCGTTTGCGCAGCTTGGATGCCGGAAGCGTCTGCGGTGTTGAGACCGGCGTCACCTTTTCATAGGGCTGACTGTCCGAGGACTGCCGGCGGCGCAGCTCCTTTGCGCGCGTGGAATCGCTCATGCGGCGGATCTTCGGACGATAGCTGCTGTTTTCTTCGGTATCCCCGACCAGAACCGCATGGTCATACGCCTGCGAGGTCGCGCCGGAACCGCGCTGCGAAAGGCTCTCCGCCTCCACATTTGCGATCGAGTTCATGAAAGAGACCTGCGGCTTTTTGATATCGGCAGGCTTGACTGTCTGCTCCGGCTTCGCATTTCTGCGCGGCGCATTCCCCTGCTTTTTGTCGCCCGCCTTTGCTCCGGCAGGCGGCGTTTCGATCAGATTGCCGTCGCGGTCTGTCTGCACCTTGATCCGCGCCGGCACAACGATTGTTGCGCCGCTTTTCTGATCAGCAGGCTGCTCCGGATCGGCTGCCGGCTGATCTGCCGCAGGAGCGTTCTGTTCAGGCTGCTCTGCCGCAGCTCCGGACGGCTGTTCCGTCTGATCGGCAGCAGCTTCATTTTTTGATTCCGCAGGCTGATCTGCGGTATGTTCAGCGGATGCTGCCGCAGAAGGATTCTCCTGCGGAGCCGCTTGATCGGTCATAATTGTATCCTGTTGATTCTGCTGGGATTGATTCTTTTTCTTGCGATGCTTGGACGACATGATCCATCATCCCTTTCTTCATTTATTCAAACCGCGCTGCCGGACTGCTTCATACATCAGAATACCGGCAGCAACAGACGCATTCAGTGAGTTGACTTTTCCGAACATCGGCAGAGAGATGATGCCGTCGCACTGCTGTCTGACGGGCGCACTCAATCCAAAGCCCTCGGAACCGATGACCAGACCGATCGCGCCGGTCAGATCCGTTCCGGATGCGGACTCCCCTGCCATATCTGCGCCGAAGAACCAGATACCCTGTTTTTTCAGCGCGATCATTTCGGTTGCGAGATTGCCGACTCTTGCAACCGGAATCCAGCTTGCAGCGCCGGCAGAGGTTTTGAACACGGTCTGCGTCAGAGATGCGCTGCGGCGTTTCGGCAAAATCACGCCGTCTGCGCCGGCAGCCTCCGCAGTCCGCAGAATTGCGCCGAGATTGTGCGGATCCTCGATCCCGTCGCAGAGGATCAGGAACGGCGAAGTCCCCTTTTCTTGGCTCACGGCAAGGATCTCGGCAACTGTTGCATAGTCCGCACAGGCGCCCTCTGCACAGACGCCCTGATGATTCCCGCCGTCTGTCATCATGTCAAGCTTGCGGGAATCGGTCTGCTTCACAACGATCCCGCGCTTTTTCGCCTCGCGGCAGATCGCGCCGAGACTGCCCGTCATCGTTGTCACAAGGATCTGGTTGATCGGCGTATCCGCTTTCAGCGCTTCTAAAACGGCATTTCTGCCGTAGATCAATTCTTCATGCTCTTTTGGTTCACTGTTTTGTCTCATATTCAACGCCCCTTTTCGGAGATATCCTCTTTATTATACCATATTATCCTGAAAAGTGCAATGGGAGAAGAAGCGAAATTTTGAGCAATTATTGGAGCGGTTTTTTCAACGATTCGCTTCATGGGAGTTATCACGGCGTCGGTCACTGCCCGCATTTACCGCCGGCACGACAACTGCGACTGCACCGCGACATTTGAGAACGGCAGCAAGCGCACGTTTTCCTGCGGAAAACTGCGCAGTTTTGCTTTGCAAAACGTGCGGCAGGATGTGTGGAGAAAGCGGGAATGGGAAGCGCCGGAGCCGGGCGCGGGTGCCGGTGATCGGGTTGTGCTGACTGAGGAGCAGGCGGAAATCTTAGCGTTAAGGCATCGTACAAGAACAAAAATAGATCAGAAATCTATTGACTTTTTCGCAAAAGGTGGTATACTAAAAGGTGAATATGATGAACGAGGTATTATTCGGGCAATAACTCAAAACAGCACAAACTTCGTCACGAGAGATATAAATGATCCAGAAAGCGTTTTTGGAGAACTGGTTGAATCAATCATGCCTGATCCAAAGTATTATGACATCAAAGCGCATGGTTCACCAACAGCAGTGAAATTGTTCGGAAGCGTGGTGGATGCACAGACATTAGCTAGAGTAATTGTTTTATTCGAGGATTATACAGGAAAGCCTATCAGGCTTTTATGTTGTGAAACAGGAAAAGAAGAAGGCGTCGAGACCTGTTTTGCTCAACAACTTGCTGATTTGCTAGGTGTTGAAGTTCTTGCACCGACGGAAACATTCTATGCCTCAATAACTGGCAGGATTAAAGTTGAATCAGAGGAAACAGGAAGAAAAGGAGAAATGAAGACGTTTACTCCATATAAAAAAAGGGGGCGTGAGTAATGCGGGTTACAGATCAATGTGATCGACTTGGAAAAGTGCTTCCTAAAATAAGAACGGAGGCATACAACGATAAGGCGCGATTGCTTAATTACATGAAAAGCCGCAAGTTTGTTTCCGAAGCCTCAACCGCTCGTGTATTCGATTACATAAGTGGTTCAAAGGACAATAACTATTGCTGCATCCGATATACGGACGGCAAATACGAATGGACATCATATGATATTATGTATGTCGAAAAATATAACATGAAGCTGAATGATGACTTTATTCAGCATATATTAAACCGCTCTGAGTAATCAAGGCGGTTTTCTCATACCCGAAAACCGAAAGGAGTTTATCACATGGATGACTGGAAAGAACGGCTGAAAGCTGAGTATGCGCAGACCAAAGAGCGCTACGAGAAGCTGAAAGCATGGAACAACAAGCGAACGGTAACAAGTGAACTTGCATATCATACGCCTTGTACCTCGGATGCGGATGCTGCCGAGTGCAGAAAGCAGCAGTACATGAAGCGGTCATTCCCACAATTCGCTTAATGGGATCGAAAAGCGCGATCCCCGATCAGTGCGGATTCCGGCTTTTGATACCGGACAAATACCGTGATCTGCGTTTCGGAGACCAGAACCCGCCTGACCAGAAACGGCAGGAGCGCTTCACGCACCGGAAACCCGTCTGCACTGATCGCATCTGTCATCTGCGGAATCAGGACGCCCAATCCGACCGAACCGTTCCGGCATCCGCTGCCGCGCTTTCGCCCGCCGCACAGCAGCCGGCCTTCGCTTACGATCATCCTGCTCCCGCAGCATCCGCATGTTGCTTTGCCGGATAACCAGTGCGCACGGTGTTTTTTGTGTCCGTTCGCAGACATGATCTGCTGAACCAGATCAAATTCCGTCTCCGGAATCAGGCGCGGGATTTGCAGACAGATGTGCTCCGCCGGCGGCAGCATTTGCCGGAACGCGCTTTTATAGCTCTGTTTTCTGGTCACATGAAGATGCAGTTCGCCGCAATAAGCGCGGTTTTTCAGCATGCGCTGGATCGTTGCTGCGGACCAGCCGCACGACGCATGCCGCGGAGACGGAATGCCGGAACGGTTCAGATACTCCGCAGCAGCACGCAGATTCCGATGCAGAAGATACAGCCGGAACACTTCCTTCACATGCTTTGCATGGTCTGCATGCAGGCAAATCGCGCCGCGAACCCGTTCATAGCCGTATGGGAGCGTTGCCGCCGTACAGATTCCCGCAGCCTGCCTCGCATAGATCGCAGCACGCACCTTCCGCGAGATATCCCGCGCGTACCAGTCATCCATGACCGCCCTGATCGGTGAAAAGTCATTGACGGACGATGCGTTTGCGGTGTCAACGCCGTCATTGACCGCGATCAGTCGGACGCCGTGCTGCGGAAACCAGTTCTCCAGCAGGTCGCCCGTGCGGATATAATCGCGGCTCAAACGCGACAAATCTTTGACAAGAACCGTATTCACTGCACCGTCTTCGATCGTCTGCAAAAGATCCTGCAATCCGCTGCGCGCCCAGTTCGTACCGGAAATACCGTCGTCGATGAACTCGCCCGCAACAGACATGCCGTTCTGTTGCGCATATTGCGTCAGCAAAAGGCGCTGGCTTGTGATGCTGTCTGATTCATCGCTGCGCCCGTCATCCTTCGACAAGCGCATATAAAGTGCGGCGTTCTGCCTTATCATGCGACACTCACCCCAAACACTCAATCCAAGAGAAAATACGAATGTGCGTGATTTTTGTACAACATCACGATTTTTCAGAATGCACTTGACATTCTCCTCGTTATGTGGTAAAATAATATTGTTCCGATATCGCGGAGTGGAGCAGTCCGGTAGCTCGTCGGGCTCATAACCCGAAGGTCGGTGGTTCAAATCCGCCCTCCGCAACCAATCAAAAACCTCGTAGATGCGTAATTCTACGAGGTTTTTACTTTTAACAAATCCTTACGCCATTACAGTTTTGCAGCTATTTTGCAGCTACGGCGTTTTTGAGCTGCTCCCGCTGCTTTTTACTACTCTACTATATATGATAGGCAACTATCGGAATATGCAAAATAAATAGTATCGTAATGTCTGCGTATTGCAGCGGGCATGAAAATTGGAAAGGAAAATACAATGAATACATTTTTCGGCTCACTTCAACATGTATTTGCAACGGCAAACAAAATACAGATGCTATGGGGCATCGGAGTTCTTCTTGTCATGCTGATTCTTGCAGTTCTGCATCATATCTGGCGTGATGATCCGAAAAAGCTGGGACGCTGGCGGCTGCTCTGCCTGCTGCCGCTGCTGATCTGCATTGCGCATTTTGTGATCTATGTCAATTCCTGCACGCAGCTTCTCTCCTTCTTCATTCCGCTTTACCTGCTCGGTATTTTTGCGCTGCTTCCGATGATTACTGCAAAGCGGAGAATCGGACACCGCATCATGGCTGTGCCGGTCGCACTGCTGAGCGCACTCGCAGGTTTTTATTACTGCGGGACAGCGCCGAATGTCTTTAACTTCTCGCGCAAAAGCTATACTGACTCCTTCCACGCAATGATTCAGGCAATGGATCAATACTATATCCTGAAAGAATGGAAAGAGGTCGATTTTGCTGCACTGGAAGAAAAGTATCTTCCGCTGGTACAGTCAGCAGAGCAGGAACAGAATCCTGCTAAATTTGAGGAAGCAGTGGGTCTGGTCAAAAATGAACTGCATGACGGTCATGTATTTGTCGAGGGCGATTATGACAGCGATACCTACAAGACAGACCGGAAGTTTTACGGCTATGGCCTCGGTCTGGTTCGGTTAAGCAGCGGCGAAGTAATCGCAATCTGCACGGACGAAGCTGTGCAAAAGCAAGGTATTTCGGACGGCACTGTCATTACAAAATGGAACGGAAAGCCTGTGCTGCAAGCGGCGGATGAGGATGTTCCTGATCTCGGAATGCCCGTAAAGGCAAACGATGATTTCATTTCTGTCATGAATCTCTGCATCACCGGCGGTGAGACTGTCGAGGTTTCCTTCCTTGACAAAGGCGGCAAAGAGCAGACGGCCACACTATCTGATGTCGGCAATCTGGAAGCGCATCACAAAGCATTTGAGCGCTTTACCCACGAGCAGGAATTTGAAACGGCAGAGGAAATCTATGCTGCGAATTTCAAATCGAAAATGCTGAATGACAACTGCGGATATATCCAGGTGATTGCAGAGGGCACAGAGCATGGAGTACAGGATATTCTCGGCTATCTCATGGGCAATCACAAATGGGCAAGAGAGATGTTCCGCGAAAAGCTGAACGATCTGAAAGCGCAGGGCATGGAGTATCTTGTAATTGATCTGCGCAATAATATGGGCGGACTTGATGAGATCGGCTGTGCGCTTTGTGATCTGCTGACAGATCAGGAATGGTACGGTCAGGGGCTCGGAATCCGCAAAAACGGGCAGTATACCTGCGTATCCGATCACGGCATTCACGGCACCGGTGAGTTTGCTGATTTGCAGGTCGTTGCACTGACAAACTATGAATGCGTCAGCGCCGGCGACGGTACTGCACTTTATCTCTCCAAGCTGCCGAATGTGACTCTCGTCGGCATTACTGACCCCCAAGGGTGCAATCAGGAGACAGGCGGCGTTTGTGTGCTGTCAGGCGGTGCTGTGACACTTGGCTTTCCGACCGGACTGGTACTGGATGAAACCGGCGTTCCGAATGTCGAAACCAAAACAGACCGTATCAGCAGAAATCCGGTTGAGGAGCGCATTCCGCTGGATCATGATGCTGCAATGGCGATTTTCCGTGACGGGCAGGACTATGAGCTGAATTGGGCAATCAAGTATCTGGAAGATCATGCTGAATGATAGAATTCCCTTCTGTCCAATTGTCCGGTATTATATCAAACCAATCTCTTACCAATGTATACAAGCTATCTTGACAGGATTGACTTCCATATAGTATAATAAAACGGACGGCTCATTTGGAACCGTCCGTTTTGAAGTTTTAGCAATTACCCGGATCATCATGAATCGATATCGGACCGACATCTGGATTGATGCTATTATCAAAGTTGATTTCGATAGTTGGTGCGGCGTTAACCGTAATGTTCACGCCATACCCCTTTGCTTCTGCTGCGCCGTACAGCGCCATTGCCATGTTCGCAGCCGCGTTGAGTTGCTCCGGCGTTGTCTGTCCGAGCTCTCTGACCGCTTGAAACATATCGTCATCCATAGTGTTGCCGCTTACATTCAATGTGTAATGCGGTGCGACATCGACGGAGATTGTCGGTCTGTTTGACAGCAACGGCATTCCGCTCACTTCTCCTGAATCGATTGCGAGTTCTGATTTCTGCATCGGCAGATAATCCCCCGATTGCATGACTTCGTTCATACAATTATCCCTCCAAACTTGTGTTTCATGACCTGATATAATGTAATCCAAACTAATCGGAACAGTGTCATGAACTTGAATACCTTGCGTCATGACTTCAATCTCATCCGGTTGATAGATACATTCAGGTTCGTTGATTTCGAGATAAGCAAAGTTATCATCGTTCGTGTGGTCAGCCAAATCCAGCATCTCCGCAGCACCGATCTTTATGATATCGAAGCCGTGTGCTTGTAGAATATCATTGGTTTGCTGTTTCAATCGCTGAAGCCCGGCAGGGCTTTGCGAGAATTTCCTGCCGTCCCGTACCGATACCGTGTTCATCAGAATATGGAGGTGCCGGACTTTTGAATCAAGGTGCACGGTGTATAAACACTGGAAATCCTCGAACAGGCCTACGATTTCCTTAGCAATTTCCATATACTGTGCGTCAGGACGGAACTTTTCATCGGGCGTTAGTGAGACAACAATCTCAACCCAGCATCGCCCGCCGGTTTTATGGTAAATCTTTTTGACAAGAAGCATTTCCTCGACCGTATATCTACTAATACAGTTTGAATTGCCTACCAGCTTTCCATCAGCAGTCTTCGAACGTGCTGTCAGATAGTCGATCTTGTCATGCAATCGCTTTCGATCAGTCCGTCGTTCATTGATAAACTTAAGAATCGACATCGTCGGCCTCCTCACCCTCGTCATCGTTAAAATCTGAAAGTGAATCAGCGATCGTGCATAGAAGTGCGGCAATCTTTGACATGCCGTCCCGTAAAGCTGCGGCGTCTAAGACTGAAAGCGTTTTAAGTGCCAGACAGGTCTCAAGCTTTGTGCGGATCTGATAAAGTTCAGTCAAAATCTCCTGACCATTTCCAAGGACAACGATCTTGTCATCAGATTCCAGAAGCGTGCGGATCAGTGCGCTCTTGTTTGTACCTGCAGCTTTAGCTTTTGCTTCAAGCAGTTCCTTTTCGAGAATGGTCAATTTGACCTCTATTTTTTCGGTTCGCATCATAGTTTACCTCCTCAAAATATCATGCCGAGCGGGAATCTGGCCCGCTCAGCATTACATTTCCTAAAGTCATGACGAATCAAACGGCTCAAACGGCAAACATAGGCATCACCACCTTTCCGTTCTTTTCCCCTGCTAGTGGTTGGAGTCTCATTTTTTTTCTGCCCCCGGTTTCTTTTCCTCAGCTGGTTCAAAGACTTGCAAGGCAATTCCGCTGAACCCGTTCAGCCGCTGACTCCCAACCTGGACTTTCTGATCCTTGATACAGCTGTCCATACGACGAACCCGATCATAAAACTCATTACGTCCAATAACCGGAAGTCCGTTTTCCTCTGACCACACTTCGTAGGCACGCATAAGCGCCACTTTTGATACCTTACCTTCCGGCTTGATGATGCACCGTTCCTCGAGGAAACATTCTGGGGCATGCAGTTCCCGACGTTTTATCTCAATATATTGCTTGCTGGCCGCCGATTCCTTGAAATCATACCCGCTACTAACCAAATCCGGAAGGGTATCCAATGCGAGTGAGACAATCACATCGCGCTCGGCATATAACTTCGAATCTAGTTCCAGATCCCGTTCAGTGATTGTACGATTAAACATAATTACAATCAAACGGTCCCAGACTGCGTCGTCTGGATGCAAAAAACAAAGATCGTGATTACTGCCGAAAATGAATTTCAAGGTTGGAACATAACTTACAGCCTTTGAATACACATCTCGCCCAGTGATGCCTTCGCAGGATACCAGAGATTTGAACCCATCCTCGTTGCGCATCGGAATCACACCGTTTTCGCGGCTGATATTGACCCTTTTTTCCACATATCGCGCCAACGATTCTTTGCTGCCCATCGAATGAAAAGGCTCACGCGATACGAACTGTTCCCCAACGACCGCCTCAAGCCAGTTCAGCAGCGTTGATTTCCCCGTCCCGCCCTTGCCTTGAAAAACAAAAGCCTTGCGCCCCTTGGTAAGAGAGGAAAGGACATAGCCGATTATTCGCAGTATGCAGTTGTAGTTCTCCATACCGATACTGGTCTCCACGAACCTTTTGAAATGAGGAGCTTGCTGCAGTTGACAATTGTTAATGTAATTTGCATTTAAGCAATACGTGAACGGATGTTTCTTACGGTCAGTGTTTAACGCCTTCTTTTTTATATCATAAACACCGTTAGCTAAATTGATTTCAAACTGGTGTTCTTTTTCTTCTTTCCCCCAATCCACACGGAGCTCAGGGCAGCTTTTCATCTTTTTGATTACAGCTTCAAACTGGCTCTCTGGAATTGCTGCCGTCATCTCAGATCCAACCAAGTATTTCAGTATATCGCCGAGGTCTTCATCATCAATCTGACACCAGTACGTCCCACAGTCCAGATAGCCCTTTCGTCTATGAAACACTATAATTTTCGCGGATATCATGTACATAAGAATGGTTGCAATTGCCGATTTGGGATCATTAATCTTTATGATACCCCTGTTCGGTAATATTTCAAAGTAATTCATTTTCTTTCCTTTCCGGCGGGGCAGAAGCCCCGCCTCAAAAAATTATTTAAAATACTTTTCCGCAGCGTCTTCGAGCTTGTGCACCGCTTTCGCCCGCTCGCTTAGATCCGGGTGTAAGTAGATCCGCTCTGTGATTTGCGAGCTAGAATGCCCCAGAATTAACGAAACCTCGTGAGGTGTAGCGCCTCCTTTAAGCATCAAGGTCGCTGCAGTGTGACGGCAGTCGTGAACGCGAATATGACGAGTAATGCCCGCCTTTGCGCACATGGCGTTGAACCAGCTTCTGAAAGATGTCGGATCGATGAAGCCACCCAGTTGATTTGCGATGAGAAACGGGTCGCCATCATAGAGGCCCCATGCGGCAGAGGATTCCTCGTGTTGATGTTGCATATGCTCTCGCAATGCAGTAAACACCTTCGGTAGCAGCGGCACATCACGCCGGGAAGTCGCCGATTTTGGCTCACCTAGACGTAGAACAGTCTTGGGTTCACCAGGCTTTGCATCGAAATTCGATACGCGATTCAGTGAGTTCTCCACTCGCAGATACCAGCAGCCTTCCTCTTCACGGAGGCTGCTGTGCCGCAGGGCAAGCAACTCTCCGATTCGGAAGCCGCCGAAGATCAGAAGCGATATGGATATGCCGTAACGCTCACCCTTGGCTGCGGTCAACAGCTTCGCAATCTCAGCATCATTAAGCGGCTGGATTTCAGTCTGTTTCACCTGCGGAAGCTGCACATAGTCACAAGGATTTCTCAACAGAAGACCGTTCCCTACAGCTTGCTTCATTGCTGCGTGCAGCATCGAAAACAGGTTCCGGATGGTTTTAGCAGAAAGGCCCTTGCTGTCCGGTTGTCCGGCTTTTTCCAAGGAAGCTGCGAACATTTGCAGCATATCGGTACTGACTTTCACCAGTTTCAATGTTGCTATTTTATCAGGACCTATGTAGTTTTCGATATATCCCTGATAGTTTGTTCGCGTACTCACTCGGATGTTCGGAGTGTACCGCTCCAACCAGATACGCAGCCATTCGATAAGTACGATATCGTCACCGCTCTCGATCGAGCCGTGAGCCTTTTGCAAGCGCTTCTTCGCCAGCCATTCTACGCATTGGTTGCGGTCGCGGCTGTAATAATACAACCGCTTCCTTCTGCCAGTTGGATAGGTTATCCAGATGGCGGCGCCCCATCGTCCATCGCGGCATTTGTAAATAGTGCCGTCTCCGTTTGCGGCCTTTCGTTTCCGTCGGGGCATGGTTCCACCCCCCTTCTGCATTTGTCAAGCATCTCGTTAAGTGCTGCGCGGGGGATAAGAATTCTGCGCCCCAGTCGAATCGACGGGATCTGTCCCTCGTGGACCAAACGATAGCAGAGCCCAGTGCTGATGCCAAGAAGTTCTGCTGCCATCAGGACGGTCACGCACCGGATGTCAAGCAGTGATTCTAAGTGTTTCATATTATGTCCTCCTGTACATGACATTGATCATGATCTCTTATAGTATATTCGATCATCGTCCTTTTCTCAATTTTATTTCTTCGCCATCAAAAAATGTTTTGGCGAAAATATTTCGCCATATCCGGAGGTGTAATATGTCATCATCATCGCCTATAAAATACACCCGAAAATGGTATCTAAATCGGCTATGTACTGCTATTTTCGGAAGAGTCAAAATTGGATATGAGGTAGATAAAAAATTAGCATGGATATTACCTAAAAGCGGTTTTGCTGATAAATGCGATTTTAAAGGCCACAATAGTATGGCCGTATATCGTACTAAGATGGAAACCCTTATGTACTACACTTTTCTATTCGATAATACATCATTCGACCTTAAATATAAAGACGGGGACTTTTCACGAGATGTTGCCATACAGAACGCATTGGATTTTTTCAAAGATCCCGAAGGAGATTCCGCCACTACTGGAATAGGTATCAACGTTCACGAATATGCAATAGCTAATTATTCGGATGCAAAGCTTCTGTTTATCGGTTTATCAAGGTTTGTTCTAAGCGCAATATTTGAAGCACAACCATACAAGGAAGAAGATTATTCTAGCGAGAATATCCAGGGGCCATTCCGTTGCCAATTAAGTCGGTTTTACAATTATCTAATACAACAAGATGTTTTCCGTAGTGAATACGCAAAATTATCAGAAGAAGAATTATATTTTGATCCCCTTTTTTGCCAACACTACATACATGAAAAAGGCAAACCATTAAAAGATCAGCTGAGGGAATGCAACTATGCGGTACCTTTTACAATATCAGAGTTATTCTCTTTACCGATTATCCAACCCGTAATCATTAGAATCGCTGTTGGTTCAAGCGTTTCTCCGGAGCTTACTAAAGAACAACAATTCAAACGAATCGTTAGTGGTTATATACCTCTTACCAGCGATACGCAGGAGATTGCTCGTAATTCGGCAATATATTGCAATCTTGAAATTCCGTATATGCCGAAATATTTGGAATTCCGTCTATCAGATATCGCCCCTGAATATTTTGAAATAGATAAAAAGGTTTATTATATTACTAAAATTGACATTTCAATTCTTGAATCACTATATCAGAATCCTCAATCGCACGAGGAACTTCATAGAAGAATTCTGTCGAAAGCTAAATCAAACATCAAGGTACAAAATCCTGATTATAAACATATAGAAGATGACTACGCAAGCCACATCATGGATTACATTGAGGATGTCATATCTCGTTTTTCCGCTCTTATTCTTTTGAAAGAATTTATCCGAAGTGAAACACCGGATGAACGCACCGGCGAAGAAATACTGTGCATTTTTCAGATTCCATATCAGGATATATTTGACGCATACTTTGAAAACACCACATCTGAAGAACAGTGGAACGTAATCTATATTTGTTTGGAGAATGCGTTCTCGGAATTTTTACATTCCATACAAGATGAGAATCTAATTAAATTCATCCGTGCGTATTCTTCACCCAGTACACTAAACGAGCATATTCATCATTGCGAAAAACTTATGAGATCTCCTGATGTTGACAATGCAATTAACTTGCAACAAGAGAATGCAAAAAAAATACAAGAAATATCATATGTTTCTTTTGCTGGATTTGAATTTAAACGCGTCCCAGATTTCGTTTCCGGATTCAGGAATAAGGTAGAACAATATCTCAATCAACTAGACCAGCAATAAGTATACTGCCTATGCTCAACTTATAAACACACTAAACTGTCCACTTGTCCGGTTATTTTTGAAAAAGAATTCTCCGATGCATAGGTGCGATACCCGTGCATCGGAGTCTGTTTTTTATAGAAATCCCTGTAGATTCGCCATCTCGTCCGTCATCAGTAAGAGTAAAATGATCCGCGTCTTCCCCTCCGGTGTCAAAAATGGTATAATGGAGTCCT
>LVAJ01000011.1 GCA_001603005.1 Clostridiales bacterium Firm_04 | reverse complement strand
GCACTCGACCGTGCGATCCGCTGTGGGAACGACACTGGCGACAGCATTTATGACAGCAGGGAGATGCTGGTTTTGTAGTGTCTATATACACAACACTGGCGGCTGGTTTTTCTCGATTCTTCTGTAGTTTTAGCGGCTTGCTATTATTCCGGTTAAGAGTTAATATGTACACAACGGAAGGGCAAAGCCCACCGGAATAAAAACACGGAGGAAACCGCAATGAAAAACATCACGAAGAAGGAACTCAACCGCATCGCAAAGGAGTACGGCTACGATCCGCAGTACCTTGAGGATCAGGTTCTCGACTGGGAGAGCGACGGCATCCGGGTGGATGCACAAGACCTCGAAGATTACTGCGCAAACGGCGACATCTGAATTGCACGGCAGCCCCTGCGCGGGCTGGGGCTGCCGCCTTGACAAACGTCTACTTTTTTGCTATAATATTAATAGCTGAACGGGAGTCTCCCAATCAGCAGGAGGGAAAAAGGAATGAAAAACGTCCTTTTGAAAGTGGCGTTAAAGGGAATTACAACCTATACCCTGTAGGTCTTAGTACCGAAGGGCTATGTGAAAACATAGTGGGTTATAAAGTTCGTGGAATTCTGCGACAAACTTTAATGCCAGACTCGACACCTGCGAAAGTGGGTGTCGTTTCCATTTTTTAATGAACATAGTATTGCACTTGCTCTTGCAGGTGCTTTTTTTATTCCCTGAAAGGAGTGATGCACATGGGTATTTTCAGCGGACTGTTCCGGTCACGGGACAAGCCGAAGGACAGCTACGACAGCCCGTCTTACAGTTATTTCTTCGGACGGACTCATGCGGGCAAGCGTGTTAACGACCGCACGGCGATGCAGATCATCGCAGTATATGCCTGCGTGAGAGTGCTGTCAGAGGCGATTGCACAATTGCCCCTGCACGTTTACCAATACACCGACAGCGGAAAAGAGCGAGTGCCGAGGCACCCGCTATATTTTTTGCTTCACGATCAGCCGAATCCCGAAATGACATCCTTCGTGTTCCGGGAAACGCTGATGGCGCACCTGCTGATCTACGGCAACGCCTATGCGCAGATCATCCGGAACGGCAGAGGCGACGTCATCGGACTGTATCCGCTGATGCCGGATAAGGTGCGTGTTGACCGTGACGATCGCGGCAGGCTCATTTACCGCTACAGCCGATACGACGAACACAACCCGAATTTCAAGCAGCAGGGCGAGATCATTCTGCCGATGGAACAGGTGCTGCATATTCCCGGCTTAGGCTTTGACGGTCTGGTCGGATACAGCCCCATTGCAATGGCGAAGAACGCTATTGGTCTTGCGGTCGCCTGCGATGAATACGGCGCATCGTTCTTTGCGAACGGTGCAGCACCTTCGGCGGTGCTGGAGCATCCGGGCGTCATCAAAAATCCGGAGCGTGTGCGTGATGCATGGCAGCGTGCTTACGGCAGCAACAATGCGCACAAGACTGCAATTTTGGAGGAGGGCATGAAATACACGCCTATCTCCATTCCGAATAATGAGGCGCAGTTCCTCGAAACCAGAAAGTTTCAGATCGAGGAAATTGCCCGCCTGTACCGTGTGCCGCTGCACATGATCGGTGACCTCGACCATGCAACATTCAGCAACATCGAGCATCTGTCACTCGAATTCGTAAAATACACCCTTGATCCGTGGCTGGTACGCTGGGAACAGGGACTACAGAAAGCGCTTCTTTCCGATTCGGAAAAGGGGCGCTATTTCATTAAATTCAATGTGGAAGGTCTGCTGCGCGGCGATTATGCAAGCCGTATGCAGGGCTATGCGACTGCAAGACAGAACGGCTGGATGTCCGCCAACGATATCCGTGAGCTGGAGGATATGAACGCGATTCCCGATGAGGAAGGCGGCAATCTGTATCTGGTGAACGGAAGCTTCACAAAGCTGGAGGACGCAGGCGCTTTCGCAGAGAAAGGAGGAAATGCAGATGAATAAGTTCTGGAACTGGGTACGCAATGAAGACACCGGCGCTGCCGAGCTGATCTTCAACGGACCGATTTCGGAAGACACATGGTTCGGCGATGAGATCACG
>LVAJ01000010.1 GCA_001603005.1 Clostridiales bacterium Firm_04 | reverse complement strand
AGCGACTTAGGAGAATTATTCGTCTGATTTACTGTGCGGCTGTTGTCGTTGTTGTAGTAGTTGTTTACCACACCACCGCTGCCGCCGTTCATCATCGCGCCGGAGATACCGTCCATATCGACGTTCAGCCCGGACTGCATCGTCAGCGTCATGGCATCAGCCACACCGGACACAGCCGCCTCAACATACTTCTTGCTCTTGTTGATGCCCTTTGCAAGTCCCTTCATGAAGTCCGGCATCCACTCCTCCACATCGGTCAGCGCACCCTTTTCAGGCACGGAGAAATGCAGGTACTCCCAGATGGAACGAGCCACATCTGCGACCGTATTGATCAGGCTGCCAAGCATATAGGTGATGCCGTTGATGAGGTTCTGCATGAGATCGCGTCCCCACGACCACGAGCTGTTGACCTTCTCCATGACCGCCTGATATACAGCGTTCATGGCGTTGACGACCGCATCCCGCACACCGCCGAGCCTGTCACCGATGCCGCTTTTGATGCCGTCCCAGATAGACAGCACGGCTTCCTTGACACGGTTCATAGCGCTTCGCACGGTATCCGGCATTGCATCCCAGACCGCCTGCACCACAGATTTGATTACATTGACTGCTGTCCGAACTACGCCGGATACAGCTTCCCACGTTGTTGTCACCACAGATTTGATGTCAAGCTGCCCCGTTTTAATGAGATTCTTCAGAGCCGTCCACACTGCCGTGACGATTTTCTTGATACCGTCCAGCGCTGCGGAGATCACAGAAGATACAGCCTTCCATGTTGTCGTGATGACATTGCGGATATTTTCAAGCGAGGTTTTAATTGTGTTGACGATTGTTTTCCAGCCGGAAGTGATGCCGTTTTTGATCTGCGCCATTGTCGCATCAATCGCAGCGTTGGCGCTTGTCCAGACCGTTTTCACGGTATCGAACACCTGCGTCATAAAGCCCTGCACCGATGTGACCACATTTGACAGAGCGCTCTGAATGACACTGCTGATTCTTTCAGCAAGCCCGCCTGCAAAGCTGTTGACTGCATCATTCACCACGCTGGTATTCGCGTTGATACCGTCGGCGAGTCCCTGCATGAAGTCCGGCATCCAGCTCTCGAAATCCGCAAGAGGTCCCTCATCAGGTACAGAGAAGTGCAGGAAGGATTTGATTTTGTTTGCCACGCCCTTGACTGCGTCGGAAACCTTGTTGATGCAGCTCTTGATGCCGTTTACAATACCGTTGATGATATCAGCGCCCCACTGGAACGCCTGCGATGCAAGGTTCTTGATGAAGCTGACCGCAGCATTGAAGCCGTTGACAATCGTATCCTTGATCGCCGTTATCTTCTGGGTAACGGCATTTTTAACGCTGTCCCAGATATTCGATACTGTCGTTTTGATTGCATTCATTACGGTGCTGACTGTATTTTTGATCGCGTTCCAGACGGAGGATACCACCGAAGAAATGGTGTTCAGCACACCGGAAATGAACCCGGAGATAGCATTCCACACCGCCGATACGACCGCATGAATCGCGTTCAGTGTATTTGTGATATGCTCCTTGATGCTGTTCCAGATGCTTGAAATCACAGACCAGATCGCGTTCAGCACTCCGGAGATAAAGCCGGAGATCGCATTCCATACTGTAGAAACGACACTGCTGATCGCGTCCATCACTGTGCTGATTGCCGTATGAATTGCATTCCATACCGTTTCAATCACGGTCTTGATTGCCTCAAGCACGATCGTAACAACCGCCTTGATGTTCTCCCATGCCGTCGTGATCTTTTCATGAATCCAGTCCATGACACGGGAAATGATAACGTGGATCGCTTCAAAAATTGTCTCGAACAGATACCTGAATGCCTCCAGAAGCGGAGAGATGAAATCGTAAATGGTCTGCCATACAGTTGTGATAACAGACCAGATCGCATTCAGCACCGTGCTGATCGCTGTATGAATCGCGTTCCATACGACAGTAATAACCGTCTTGATCAGGTTGATCTTTTCAGCGACCGAGTTATAAATCGTCGTCCAGATGCCGACAAAAAAGTTCTTGATACCAGTCCAGATAGTTGTAAAGAAGTTTTTGATCGCATTGACCACGCCGGTGATGAAGTTTTTAATGCCGTTCCAGATGTTGACGAAAAAGTTCTTGATGCTCGTCCAGACGTTCACCCAGAATTCTTTTACTTCATCGAGGTTTGTGCCGAACAGATTACACAGCACATTCAGGTAGTTTTTCAGCGTGTCCTTCAGGAAGTTCCATACCGCTACAAAAATCCCCTTGATGCCGTCCCACACTCTGCTCCAGTCGCCGGTAAAGATACCGACGAAAATATCCAGAATATTCAGGATAATATCCGTGATCGCTTTGAAGATGTTAGCGACCTGCTGGAATACACCCTCGAATACGGGAGCAAGGAACTTACACAGCCCGTCCCATACAGCCTTAATGACCTCACTGATATTCTTGAAGTCGAAGCCGAGGGCATTGACACGGTCAACGATGCCCTGACAGAAGTTGTCGAAAATGCTCTTGATCTGATTCCAGATCGCCGTGATCTTATTGCGGAAGTCCTCGTTGGTACGCCACAAATGCACAAAAGCCGCCACCAGTGCAGCGACAACTGCAATGACAGCGACCACGGGCGCACTGATTCCGCCAATCGCAGCACCGAAGGAAGTGAACGCCGCCTTTGCGCCTGCGATGATCGTCGGAAGATTGGAAATAAGCTGCATCAGCTTGCCGACACCGACCATCGTTTTGCCGATTACGACAAGGAGAGGTCCGAGTGCCGCCGCTACCAGTGCGATTTTGACAATGGTTTCCTTTGTGGCGGGATCCATAGCGTTCAGTTTGTCAATGAAGCCCTGAATCTTCGTCACGATTGCACGAATTGCAGGCATCAGGATTTCGCCGAAGGAAATGGCAAGCTCCTGAAGCTGCGATTTCAGAATGGTGAGCTGCCCGCCGAGGTTATCCTGCATGACGGCAGCCATCTTTGCGGTCACGCCATTGTAGCCGTCAATCTCATCGGAACAGGTGCTGATTGCACCCTCCAGCTTCTGAATATCCGCAGGTGCTGCATTCATCAGCGCAAGGAAGCCGGACATTGCATTTTTGCCGACCAGCGCCTGTGCCGCGGATGCCTGTTCCGATTCTGACATCTGTGCAAAAGCCACACGGCAGTCCGCCAGAATGTCATTCAGTTCACGCATCGAACCGTCTGTGTTGGTCGTTGCAATTTCGATTTCACCGAAGGATTCACCACAGAACTTGACATCGCCCGCAAGCGCTGTCATGATTGCACGGAGTGCCGTACCGGACTGCGAACCCTTGATACCGCTGTTTGCCATCAGACCGATTGCCTGCGCTGTATCTTCACAGGAGAATCCGAGAGAACCTGCAACAGGCGCACAGTATTTGAAGGTTTCACCCATCATGCTGACGTTCGTATTCGCATTGGACGATGCCGCCGCCAGAACATCAGCAAAATGACCGCTGTCGGCTGCAGATAAGCCGAAAGCGGTCAATGCGTCTGTTACAATATCTGAGGTTGTCGCCAAGTCCTCACCGGAAGCGGCAGCGAGGTTCATGATGCCCTCGATACCTTCCAGCATATCGCCGGTTTTCCAGCCCGCCATTGCCATGTAGTTCATAGCGTCAGCGGCTTCGGATGCGGAGAACTTGGTCTTTGCGCCCATTTCACGAGCCTTGTCCCGGAGAGCGTCCAGTTCATCACCAGCCGCACCGGATACAGCAGCGACCTTGCTCATGGCGGAGTCGAAGTCGGCTGCGGTCTTGACTGCGGCAGTTCCGGCAGCCATAACGGGAACGGTTACATGAGTGGTCAGTGTCGTACCGACATCGGCGATCTTGTCACCGGCTTTTTCAAGCATCTCTCCCGCCTGACCGAGCTTGGCAAGCGCCGTGCTGGAAGCCTCCGCCTCACGCTGGAGGTTCTCCAGTTCCTGTTCCGTTTCGATGATCTCGCGCTGTAGGGCATCGTACTGCTCCTGCGAGATGTCGCCGTTGGCAAGCGCCTGATTTGCTTGCTCCGCCGCCGTTTTCAGTGTTTCCAGCTTTTCTTTGGTAGCCGTCACCGCATCGGCGAGGAGCTTATGCTTCTGCGAGAGCAGTTCCGTGTTGGTCGGATCGAGTTTCAGCAGCTTCTGTACATCCTTGAGCTGCGTCTGCGTGTTCTTGATGTTTTTATTGACGCCTTCAAGGGCTTTGCTGAGTTTCGTGGTATCGCCGCCGATCTCAACGGTAATACCCTTGATTCTGTTTGCCATGCGGTTTCACCTCCTCTGTGAGGGCATGAAAAAAGCAGCCCCGAAGGGCTGCTCAGTGTATATTCAGTTACTAAGCTAAATCAGAATTTATCGGTTCATCATATAAACATACGAATCCCTGTCAGGATAATGATATTCAAATGGCAGCTCATCCTTTGCGATCTTTCTATATCCACGCTTTTCAAAGAAATGATGGCAGTCCGTTGCCACAGAAGGAGTATCAAAG
>LVAJ01000009.1 GCA_001603005.1 Clostridiales bacterium Firm_04 | reverse complement strand
GTTTCAGCCCCCTAAATCATCGGACATAAGTATAGATAAAAATCTGTACTTTTATGCTGATGAAAAAACGAAGTTTTACCAAAGAAGAGAAGTTGCGAATTATCCAAGAGGCTTCCGAGAACGGGGTGAATGCGACCCTTGAAAAGCACGGCATTTACCGTGCCTCCTACTACGAGTGGAGGAGGAAGTTTGAGCAGATGGGCGAAGAGGGCTTTATCCACGGCATGACCCCTGCCCAACAAAAACGGATCAGGGAGTTGGAGAAAGAGAACCGGCTGCTCAAGGAGTTGCTTGCCGAGAAGGAGTTAGAGAACCGGCTCAAGGGGGATCTGCTAAAAAAGAGGTATGCCTTGGAGAAAAAAAGGAGATTGTAACCGGGTATATTTCCCAAGGCATGAGGCGAGACCCGGCGCTCGCCATCGCCGGCGTTACCAAACATCAATACTACCACCGTCCCTCGGGCAACGCCAGGGGGCGTAAGGCTAGTGAGGTTACCCTTCGGGTTGTGGGGGATGATGTTGAGCGCGTCCCCAACGGCGAGGTGGTGGAGGTCATCAAGGGCATACAGGAAGATCCCGATACAGCTTACGGCTACCGCAAGATGACGGCCGCACTGATGATCCTCGGATTTCTCATCAATCACAAGAAGGTGTACCGGTTAATGAGGGAAAACCTCCTGCTTCAGGATAGGGTAAAGAAAGTTCGAAGAACCTTTGTCAGGTACCGAAAGGTGTTGCCATTGGGCCCATTGCATGTGCTGGAGATGGACATCAAGTTTGTTTGGGTGGCCGAGCACAGCCGGCACGCCTTCGTGCTGACGGTTATCGACACCTTCACTCGGGCCGTGTTGGCCTGGGAGGTGGCGTATCAGGTAAAGCAACACGTCGTCAAGCGGGTATGGCAAAGGGTGATAAGCACCCATCTGCAACCCCACGATTGCCTCAATCGCAACCTCCGGATTGAGGTTCGTAATGACAACGACAGCCGTTTCGTTGCCAAGTCCGTACAGGATTTCTTTGCAGAGAATCACCTGAACCAGGTCTTTACCCACCCCTACACCCCGCAGGAGAACGGGCACATCGAGAGTTTCCATGCCATCCTGTCGCAAAAGTTGAGGCGGTATAACTTCTGGTCGCTGGAGGACCTGGAGCAGACGCTGATCCTATTTTACGAGAAGTACAACAACCACAGGCTGCACGGATCGGTGTTAAACCTACCCCCCATGCTGTTCTGGGAGTGCTGGAGCATGAACCTGGTTGAAACAGCGATAGATGAGAAGAAACGAGAAATGAAGCATCACCTGAAAATCCCTTACCATCAACTATCGGGCAATATGAGCCAAAGGGAAGTTCCTTGCCCTCAGCCGAAAACCCTCGATGGGTTTGAGGATGAGAATGAAATAGAAATGCACGGCGCCGTAACATTTCACCAACCATCGGTGTAAAAATCGCCGTCGGTTGTTCCTTGCCGTTGCAAAGTTAGAAAAGAATGAATACGGTTGTTGAACCATCTATACGAAAGTCCGATTTATAGGGGGTCAAACC
>LVAJ01000008.1 GCA_001603005.1 Clostridiales bacterium Firm_04 | reverse complement strand
TTTTTATTACCTCATATACTTGTCAAGGTATTCTGTCACCTTATCCATATACTGCGCCGAGAGCTTACTGTCATTCTGCAAGCCGTGTCCCGAATGCGGCAGGATATAATAATCATGAGGAATATTGTACTTTTCAAGCTGTTCAACAAGCCGTGTTGACGATGCAAACGGACATATCTTGTCCTGCTCACCGTAGGCACAAACGATAGGTACGGAGTTTTCATTCACCCACATATCGGCAGAGATCGGTCGCACCTGTTCCGTGTAGCTGTGATTTTCGATCATATCCACGGTGATCTCTGTTCCTGCCATCGTTGTGAACAGACCTGCGGCGGCTTCGCTGTTCTGGTCAAGACCGTAATTTGTCCAGTCCTCATGATAGAACGCAGCCGGTCCGACAGCTTCAAATATCATTTTGACGGGTACGGGCGAGGTATCCGCATCACGCAGACCGTAGATCAGTGCAAGACAGCCGCCTGCCGAACCCCCTGATACTGCCATTCTGTCAACATTGTAGCCGAGCTTTTTTGCTTCATCGACTACATAGGGCATGGCTTCTTTTATTTCCATTGACTGCGAATACACACTTGCATCGGGGTGATCATCATTGAAAAGCGTGTAGTTGATGCCAGCCGATACATAGCCGAGAGAGCAGAGCCACTGGAGCATTTCCTTATCGTCAGCCTTATCCCCCGTAGCAAAGCCGCCAGCGTGTAGATAGACCACAAGACCGTAGCTCTCCTTTGAATTGTCAGCAGGCACATACAGATCAAACTTGTTGGCTGCGCCCTTTCCGTAGGAAATATCTGTATAGACCGTCCCGACAGAATCGCTCCAGTCTGCTTTGTATTTGCCGTGTGTCGGATCATAGGTCATTTTGAATATCGCAGAAGCGGCGAACGAGAGAATAAACGCTCCCGTATAGATCAGCGCCCATTTGCCTCTGCCGGGTGTTTTATCTTTCTTGCTCACAGGAAATCACCTCCGAACAATGTGCCGCCGAGCATCATGTTCATAACAAATCTGACGGCAAGCCTGCCGAGTACAGCGGCTATAAGAATAACGATGATCAGCGTGATAATGCGTTTCTTTTTAAGCGACATAAACACCATTCCTTTCCATACAGGTACTTGACATAAGATCGTTTTCGTGCTATACTGAATATGGTTCATCTGTATCATCAGTATAGCATGAAAAGCCCTGAAAGTCAATACTTTCGGGCAATTTGGTACACTTCGGGAGGTTTTGTATCATTATGAAAAAAGGAACAAAAAAGCGCCCTGTCACAGTCAAAGACCGTATCGCAGCGGCGTTCATAAGACTATTGAAAAAGAGAGACTATCATGAGATCACGGTAGTCGATATTATCACGGAAGCGCAGTCGGGCAGAGTGTCCTTTTACCGCAATTTTCAGGACAAGGACGATATTCTGAGGTACTATATCGAAACAGTCACGGACGAGTGGCTGTCAAGCACCGATGATAATTACATCACGCTCACACGGGAGAGCCTGAAACCGTACATCGTATGGCTGTTCGAGCATTTATATAAGCACCGTGACTTCATCGGTATCTTGATGAAGATAGACAGGCTCTACCTCCTTGAGGACGAATTTGACCGCCGTTTCTTTGCAAGGCTGGGCGATACTGCCAACGCTTGGGAAATCGTCTATAAGATCGGCGGCGTGTATAAGCTGTACATCTATTGGGCGAAGAACGGCTACAAGGAAACTCCGCAGGAGGTGGCGGAGCTTGTGAGTGTGTAAACGCTGATACAATTTGATATAGTGGAGGACGGCATCTCCGTTGAGGTCACAGTGGACGTTCAGAAGTACAGCGGAAAACTGAATAAGGCATAACAGCAGCGCCCGTCGGGAATTTTTTTCTCGGCGGGCGAATTTTTTTCGTCCAAACGCACCTCGATTTTGTAGTGGTATATGAAGGGGTTGACTTTCCCGGCTATCATTAGGAGGTGCGATATGGAACAGCAGAAAATCATTGATGAGATCAACTATCACAAGGCACAGGCACTCACGGAACTGCTCTATGCCAGAGGTATGATTACAGTTGTCGAGTATGACAAATTATCGGAATTAAACCGCAAATCTTTCTCTCCGCTATACGCGGACTTATTACCGAAAACGCTTGATAAATCATCGGTTCAGAGTTAATATTGTATACTGACAAAGGAGGGACAACCATTGAAAATCAAGAAAATCGAAGCACAGCCTGCTGTGGTGAAAAAGCTCCGGGTGGCTGCCTACTGCCGAGTCAGTACCGAGAATGAAGACCAGAAGGAAAGTCTGGAAGCACAGCGCGAGCATTACGAGTCGTGGATCAGGATGCACGATGACTGGGAATGCGCTGGTGTGTTCTATGATTTCGGAATCAGCGGCACAAAGGCGGATGCGCGTGAAGGATTGCAGGCGCTGTTATACGCCTGCCGCACCGGGAGCGTCGATTATGTGCTGACAAAATCAATCAGCCGCTTTTCCCGAAACACATCCGACTGCCTGTCGCTTGTGCGTGAGCTGCTTTCCTATAATATCCCGATATACTTCGAGAAGGAGAACATTGACACCGGCAGCATGGAAAGTGAGCTGATTCTGTCAGTTCTCAGCAGCATGGCGCAGAGCGAATCCGAGTCCATTTCCAAGAATGTGAAGTGGTCGGTGAAAAAGCGAATGGAAGAAGGTAACTTTGTTTTCGGCTACCTTCCATACGGCTACACAAAGGACACAGCCGGAAACATGGTCATTGATCCGGTTGAGAGCGAGATCGTCAAGCTGATTTTTGATCTGGCGCTGAATGGTATGGGGACATACAAGATCGCGCAATTGCTCGATAAAAGGAATGTTCCTACCCGCAAGGGCGGCAAATGGTCAGGTTCGACGGTCAAGGGTATTCTTGTGAACGAGAAATACTACGGCGCTGCTGCCTTTCAGAAAACCTACACCGACAGCAACTTCCGACGTCATAACAATCATGGTGAGGTCGATAGTTTCATAGCGGAAGACCACCATGAAGCGATTATCAGCAAAGAGGTTTTTGACCGGGTGCAGGTCATGATACAGAAACGTATTGATGAACACGGCATCGTAAAGGATATGGGAAAGTACCATAACAAGTATCCTTTTTCCGGTATCATCATCTGCGGGGAGTGCGGCGGTAAGTTCAAGCGGCAGACGCAGAGTGGTGGTATTGCATGGGCTTGCTCAACACATCTTTATAATAAAGACGCCTGTTCCATGATGTTTATCAAGGATGAAGCGATAAAGGCAGCCTTTGTGACGATGATGAACAAGCTGATATTCGGCTGCAAGCAGGTTCTCGTTCCTTATTACGATGCGCTCCGCCTTGCCGATACAGACGAGAGCCTGCAAGGGATACTGGATCTGAAAAATGAATTGCAGCGCAACAGCGACCGCAAGAACGATCTGCGGAAGCTGCGTGTCAAGGGCTTCCTTGATGCAGCGATGTACAATCAGGAACTGAGGCGTATCGAAATGGAGAGCGAGGAAATCCGCGCTAAAATGAAATGCATTGACAGAGCCGGGGAGAACGGCGATATCAAGGAAACGAAAAAGCTCCTGCGCTTTGCTGAATCGGCAGAAATGCTCACAGAATTCAGCGACGAACTGTTCACCGAATACGTTGACAGCATCATTGTATACACAAGAACCTGCATCGGTTTCCGGCTGAGATGCGGGCTGACGTTAAAGGAGGAAGTATGTACGGGTACAAGATAGTGGACGGCAAAGTGATCGTTGACGAGCAGGAAGCCGCAGTTGTTATAAACATCTTCAACGGGTATCTTTCCGGCATGAGCCTGCGGGACGCTGCTGTCAATGCTGGCAGACCGATGGTTCACAGCATGGTGAAGCGCATCATCAGTAACTTATGCTATGTCGGTGATGACTTCTATCCTGCGATTGTCAGCCGCCAGACCTTTGCGAGAGCGAACGCGGAACTGATACGCAGGTCGGAAAAGCACGGCAGCAAAAAGCGCTTGCAACCGCCGCCGGTCTATACGGAATTTGAGATTTCAGAGCCGGAGATGCATTTTGACGATCCGATAAAGCAAGCCGAATACATCTACAGTCTGATCGGGGTGAGAAAATGAATGTTATAAAAATACCTGCCAAACCGCAGAAAGGCAATAATGCGGCGAAGCAGGAAGTCAAGAAGCTGCGTGTTGCAGCCTATTGCCGTGTTTCAACGGACAACGAGGAACAGGCTACCAGCTACGAAACACAGATCGAGCATTACACTGGATTTATCAATAAGAATCCTGAATGGGAGCTTGTCAAGGTGTATGCCGATGACGGTATCAGTGCGACTTCCACCAAAGGCAGAGAGCAGTTCAATGCCATGATCGAGGACTGCAAGAAGGGCTTGATCGACATGATCTTTACGAAGTCAATCAGCCGGTTTGCCAGAAATACAGTTGACTGCCTGAACTATATCCGTATGCTCAAGGAAATGAATATTCCGGTATTCTTCGAGAAGGAGTCCATAAATACGATGGACTCGAAGGGAGAAGTCCTCCTGACCATTATGGCATCTCTGGCACAGCAGGAATCTGAATCGCTCAGCCAGAACGTCAAGATTGGTGTGCAGTACCGCTTCCAGCAGGGGAAAGTGATGGTCAATGCCCGCCGCTTTCTCGGATATGACAAGGACGATGAAGGACACCTGATCATCAATCCGGAACAGGCGGAAATCGTCAAGCGTATCTTCCGGGAGTACCTTGAGGGCGCAAGCTGCAAAAAGATTGCTCAGGGACTGCAGCGTGATGGTATTCCGAATGCTCGCGGAAGCACAAACTGGCACGACAATAGCATACGCCTGATTCTCGGAAATGAGAAGTACATGGGCGATGCGCTCCTGCAAAAGACCTACACCGTGGACTGCCTCAGCAAAAAGCGGGTAAAGAACTCCGGCATCGTGCCGCAATACTATGTCGAGGACGACCACGAAGCTATTATATCGAAAGAGACATTCCTGATGGTGCAGGAAGAAATGGCAAGAAGAGCAAGAACACAGCTCCCGTTCGGCGGGAAGAAGGGCTATAGCGCCAACCACGCATTCTCGCAGATAATCTTCTGTGCTGGCTGCGGAGAGCAGTTTCGCAGAATACACTGGAACAACCGTGGCAAGAAGTCGGTTGTCTGGCGCTGCGTTACCCGATTGAAGGAGAAGGACAAGTGCCGTGCAAGGACTGTCAGCGAGGAAACCTTAAAGGCAGCCTTCCTTGAAGTCCTCAACGAAATGGTCTGCGACAGCGACACCTACTTGAACAGGCTGCGTGAGAACCTTGAAGCCGCGATCAATTCAGCTAATCCCATGTCGGCGGAAGCCCTCTCAGCGAAAATGGCTGAACTGCAGCGGGAGCTGATCAACCGGACGGAGCGCCGGGAGAACTACGATGACATCACCGAGGAAATTCTGCGCCTGCGTGAGCTGCAGGAGCAGAAAGGCATGGACGACGCTACGCAGAAGGAACACACGAAACGCATAAAGGAACTTCAGAAATTCATCCAGTCTCAGCCGAGTGAGATCACGGAGTTTGATGAGGCTCTGGTGAAGAAACTGCTGGAAAAAGTGACCGTCCATGATGACTACTTGGAGTTCCGGTTCAAGTCAGGCGTGACGATCAGTATTGAAATGTGAATAGATATGAGCACCCCCGCATCACTGGCGTTCAGTGGTGCGGGGATTTTCATGTGTTATGAAAGGCGATACCTTTCTTTAAAATGGTTCAGATAATTTCTTGCAGTTGCTTTTATTTCCTCGTTTTCATTTTCAATTCTTTTTTCAACATAATGACATAAAACCTCATAGAATTCCTGATACGACATGATAACAGGATCGCCTGCCCGCTCACATTCGATATACGCCATATATGCTCCTTGAAATCTTTTCCCTTCGAGGAACGCATAATCTTCACTTTCGTAATCTTCTTCTGTAATATGTTCAGAAAAATCTACGAGTGCATTCTCAAAGCAGCAGCCTCCGCCATTGGAGATACGTTCAAGACGATGTAAAAAAATCTCCGTTATATTGGCACATATTCTTTCCATAGCACTTTTTACCAAAGTATCATCAATCAACTGATTATGGTTCATTCGGATCTCATCTCCTCATTGCGGGATTCTTTTATTCCTCCATCGGCATTCCAGTCTCTACATATTCTTGCAGGGGAAGCAACATACCGAAGTCGTTGTCTACATACACATTCTTCGGAAAATCCGGCTGCGTCAGTACATGACGAACATTTGCAGCATTTTGATAAACGAGCATGATGACTGCTGCCGCCTGAAAGGGCAGCTTTTCAAGTGTATCCTGCCAATCGGATAAATCTGTGTTATAATCAAAAAAGATATGTCCGTCAGGGTATTCAGCGCAAAAGCGGTCATCGGACACGTTATAAGTCCTGACTGCACCTGAATGCATCATTCTCTGAATACTTGCGATTGTCAGATTCCTGTCACCGATGATGCTTATCCATTTCATATGCTCTCTTCCTTTCAGATGCCGCCTGCATTACTGCGGATCACTGGCGTTCAGTGGTGCGGGGTTATGCTGTTTTATCCGTTGTTCCAGTCATTGAAAGTGAAATCGGGTTTTACATCACCAATAAGCTGACAGAGATAATTCATTGCATCTGAAATCATAAACGAGATCCATGCTTCATCGCCAAAGTCCACCACGGAAATACGATGCAATTTCAGATGAGAGAGATAATATTCAAAATTAAACATCGGATACTCCTCCCGATATGAAATTTCCATGTGTCCGGCATTTTCCGGAATATAAACAGAATCTGAAAATTCTTCTTTGCTATATGAATGATTCAGATCAAAATCAGGGTGTTTCCGCAGGAATTCCGGATTCACCATATTAGGATGTTCCCAGAATGGGTAACCGCAGGCTTCAAAATCATTAAAAAGCTGGAAAAGGAACTCATCATTGAATTGCTGAATATGCTCCTGTATATGTGCTTCTGCCGCATTGTAGAATGCCGCTATTTCCGCTGCAAGTTCTTCATCCGAGTATTCAGAGACGTCTTTGCCCTGTAATCCGTCACCGCGGACATCATCCGGATCGCCGTTGAAAATGATTTGATCATCACGGTATAGCCCTGCGTATCCGCAGTCAAAAGTACCGTGAAACTTGAATTTGTTGTTTTCAATTGTTACTGTTACCATAGTATTTTCCTTTCCCTATCATGCGGATTTGTTTCCACTTTGTACATTTTGACGAATGACAACCAATCTACGAAGTATCGAACCCTCTGTTATCCAATTTACGCACTAACCTCACTGAGCAGATTGGTTGTCAGATGTGCCGTGTATGCCATTTTGCCCTTTTACCTGTTTCCGCATACAGAAAAATGAGTGCGCAGGGGAACAAATCCGAAAATGCCGAGTGCAGATTATCCGCGTAAATCCGCCGTTTCAGGATTTTTGCCATGATAGCAAGAATAAGTACTCAACTCGCAATCTAAAAAACGATTATAAATAAACTTGAGCCATTTTTCCCGTTCGGAGTTTCTCTTAGTAACCCAATACTAATACAATTCTTTACGCACTTTTCTCATTCTCGACCACACATTATCACCGTAATTACTGAGCATGACCGTGATCATTCCGTTATTTGGATTGTATTCGGAGAGTGCACTCACTCCATAATCGCAGCCCTGCATATACACATAATCCTGTCCCTCTGGATTATCGATGATCCACACTCCGAAGCCGTAATACCCCTCTTCCGGATCCTTCCCGTCACCACTTTGTTTGGAAAACATCTGTGATACCATTTTCTCCGAAAGCAGCTCATGTCTGATCAGGGCGTTCCAGAATTTCACGATATCCTCTACGGTAACAAATGCTCCTCCGTCACCGGTACCCTTTGCTCCGACGGAATAAATATTCGAGCGAAAGTCTTCTGTCTCGGGACAGTAAATATAGCTGTTTGCACATCTCGCCGGCAGTCTGTCAAAGGCATAATATCCTGTATCATGCATACTGCATTTATCAAATACGTTCTGCTTTAAATATATGTCAAAATCCATCCCAGAGATTTTTTCCATTATCATAGCGAGCAGTATGTACCCGGTATTGTTGTACTGGAATTTTTCACCTTTCGGATACATCATGGGTTTATCTATAAACAGCGGAAGCATATCCTTGTTATGTCGGATCCTGTAATTCGGGAAATCCGTCCAAAGCGCCTCATAATCATCCATGATCGATTCATCAAAATAATCGGGGACTCCGGATGTATGATTCAAGAGCTGTTTAACCGTCACATCCGGATCAATGCTTTTCAGATCGATATCAAGGATAGTTCCAAGAGTATCTTCAAATCTCAGTTTTCCGGCTTCAATCAGCTGAAGGATACCCACAGCAACAAATGTCTTACCCATGGATGCCGATGCAAATCTTGTGTTAAGGGTATTCGGTATCTCATTAGCCAGATCCGCAAATCCACCGCTGTAATTCAAGAGCACATCTTCATTTTGAATGATATACGTATTTCCTCTGAAATCCTTATCCATTGCTATTCTCATAATGAATCTCCTTCACCGGACTCTTTGTTAATCCTTTATAATTTGAAAAGACATATCCGGGATGATATTGCTTCTGGTATTGGTTTGATTATAATCCTTCTTGCCAACTATGATTTTTCAATTCATCTCATATCATCTGAAAATATCTAATAGCATCTTCTATTTGATCATCCTTCATGCTCCTGCTTTGTACGACGATATTCACTCTCTAAAACGGAAAGAATCATAAGGTCATGATACTGCCCGTTTTTATAAAGACTTTCCCGCAGTAAGCCTTCTTCTGTAAACCCAAGTTTTTGCAGCACCCTGATCGAACCAATATTCCCTTTTATGACCTTTGCAGTTATTCGATGGAATCCATAATCCTCAAAACCGAATTTTAACATTGCATCTGCTGCTTCTGTCATGATCCCTTGTCCCCATAATTCTTTTTTTAAGCAGTAACTGATCTCTGCACAACAGTTAGATCTGTCAATATCAAAAAAGCCGCAATGTCCGATGATAGAATTATCCTGCTTTTGCGCAATTCCCCATCTGATTCTTTGTTTCTCCTCAAAAAATCTCTGCATACCGGTGATTATTCTTTGAATGTTTGCGATATCATGCACAGCATTATGGACCAGATACGCGCATGTATCTTCATTCGACAGGACATTAAAAAGATTGTTATCATCTTCCTGCGTAATCTGTCTTAGAAAAAGCCGTTGGGTACGCAGTTCCGGGAATGATTCGAATATACGTTCATTCATTTGAATCGTCCTCCTCATTTTGTGCATTTTGACGAATGACAACCAATCTACGAAGTATCGAACCCTCTGTTATCCAATTTACGCACTAACCTCACTGAGCAGATTGGTTGTCAGGCGTTTTCAGTTCGTAGATGTTTTTCCAAATACAGTAAAAAGCCTGTTAGGGTTGACTTCGTTGATTGACTGTATAGCCGAAAACCGCCGTAAAATCGGCACTTTTAAGTTTTATCCCTTGACATCAAAACTACGCACTCAACGTGTGATCCGTCGCCTATTTTTTGGTGGGAACCCAAAATGTATCAAAAACTGCGTAAAATAGACTTTTTTATTACCGCTCAGAAAATACTGACATCCAATCGAGCAACTCACCAAAGTAGGCTATTTTAGTCTTTTTTCTTTTTGGAACTGTATTTTTTACTACTACGATGCGCTCCATTTTCATCATATTCAACGTTACTACGTTTTCTTTTTTCTTCCTGTGCAGCATTAAAAACATCTTCTGTAATGATTGGTGGATGATGCTCTGTTAATCGATATTTGCCACCTTGACTCAATGAATCATTAATAGTTACTCTTCCGATATACTTATCATTAGATAGAATTTTTTCTATGGTTCTTTTATTCCATTTTTCTTTTCCGGAAGGAGAATGTATTCCTTTTTCTTGAAGAATACGAGTAATTCCTAAAATACTGCTACCATTTAAATACCAGCGAAAAATAGACCTAACCACGTGCGCTTGATCGGAGTCAATTATCAGCTTACCATCTTCATCTTTGGTATAGCCGTAAACCTTTCTATCGTATAAACCAGACGAGCCAGTTTGTGCTGCGAAGCCGAGGCCAGCGCGAATATTCATGCTTCTGCCTTCGTTTTCAGCCTGTTCAAAAGCTTCCATGATAGCAATAAGGTTTTCTGAATCAAAATCGGTTGTATCGACTTGTTCCTTTTCAAAGATTACTTTTGCGCCTGCAGCTTTGATTTTACGAAGTGCTTCAAGTGTTTCTAGAGTATCTCTTCCAAATCTGCTAATGCTTTTAGTAAGGACAATTGATATTTCTTTCCTCTCACAGGCAGCAATCATTCTGTCAAATTCCCGGCGTGATGCACCTGTTTTTGCTGATGCAATGTCTATAAATATATCTGTCAGTTCCCATTGTGAGATCCTTGCAACTTCTCTAACTAAAGCTGTTATCTGTGTAGTTAGGCTATTTAATTGATCCCTTTTGGATGAACTAACCCGACAGTAAATACCTACTTTTTTGATGCTTTTTTCAGGATAGGCGGGAATAATCAGGACATTTGGCGGCATTCGACTTCACCTCCATATATTATTAGTGTAAATCTGTGTATATTTAGGCTATTTTATTTTTGAGTAGCCTAATAGATGAGTAGCCTAAAATTATGAATTCTGGTGCTTAAAAATGCCTATTTTACGTTGTTTCTTTGCGTGACATCAATACTACGCACTCAACGTGCGCCGTATTTGGAAACAGATCCACCGCGCGCACCTTTTCGACGGCATAGCCCTGTTCCGCAAACAGCGCCGCATCTCTGGCAGCGGTCGCGGGGTTGCAGGAGATCATGACGACCTTCTGCGGCTGCATCTGCACAACGGATTCCACCGTCAGCGCATCGCAGCCCTTGCGCGGCGGATCCACCACGATCACATCGGGAGACTCGCCGTCCGCCGCGAATTTTGCCGCAACGGTTCCCGCATCGCCGCAGAAAAACGCCGCGTTCTCCACATGATTCCGCTTGGCGTTTTCCTTTGCATTCTCCACCGCCTGCGGGACGATCTCCACACCGATCAGTCTGCGCACCGCATCCGACATGGAAAGCCCGACGGTTCCCGCGCCGCAGTAGAGGTCGAGCAGCGTTTCGGTGCCGTGCAGACCGGCGTAATCCTTTGCGATGCCATAGAGCCGCTCCGCCTGCGCCGTGTTGATCTGATAGAACGACTGCGGCGAAATGCGGATCTCCTTTCCGCACATCGTATCGCTGATATCGGGCGCGCCGGCGAGTACTGTGACAGTCCTGCCGAGGATCACGTTCGTGCGGTCGGGATTGACTGATTCCGTGATGCTTTTGATCTCCGGAAATGCCGCCAGAAGTTCAGGCAGCACGCCGGCGATCTTCTTTCTGATCGAAACGCGCGTCACAAGGCAGAGCATGACCTCGCCGGAATGGTATCCGCGGCGCAGATACACATGCCGCAGCATGCCGGAATTGGTCTCCTCATGATACGCCGAAACGCCGCAATGCTCCAGCAGCGGCAGCAGCGTTTCGAGCAGCTTTGTGAAGACGGGCGGGTGCAGCAGGCAGCCGGTATACGGAATGACTCTGTGGCTGTGCTTTGCGTAGAAGCCGCAGACGAGATGCCCGTTCTGCTCCGCGACCGGATACTGCGCCTTATTGCGGTAACCGGCACGGGATTCGCAGCCGCAGATCGGTTCAAATGCCGGATGCAGCCTGCCGATGCGCTCGAAGGCATCGCGGACAAGCTGCTCCTTATATTGCAGCTCGGTCTGCGCATCCACATGCTGAAAGACGCAGCCGCCGCACTGCCGGAACACCGGACATTCCGGCTGCACGCGCCCTGCTGCGGGTTCTGTCAGCGATTCGATGATGCCGAACGCATAGCTTTTCAGCACCTTGACGATCCGCACCTCTGCGGTATCGCCGACCGCTGTCATCGGTACAAATACTGCAAGACCGCAGAAGTGCCCTACGCCGTTGCCTTCTGCGGTCATACCAGTGATATGCAGTGTAATGATCTGATTTTTGCGGAGTACCGGTTCCGGATGCTTCGGGCGGCTCATCGGAGCTGTGTGCCGCAGGAAGGACAGAATGCGTCCTCTGCGGAATTGAGCTTGCCGCAGGTCGGGCAGGTCAGTGTCCCGCCGCGCTGCATGCCGCGCTCCATATCGAGCATCTGACGGCGCATTTCGGTGATCTTCTGGATCAGCATGTTGATCTCCTCCATGCTGCTGACGCCGTTGACGGCAGCTTCATACTCCGCCTTGCCGAGTCTGCGGTAGGCATCATTGAGCGCCGCGCGCAGCTTTGCACGCTCGACAACATTGCGGGAGCCTTCCAGTGCGCCTGCGGTTTTCTGTGCGGCGCTGTCCAGTACGGAGCGGAGTCCGCCCATAGATTCATCAAACAACATGATAGATCTCCTTTCAAAAACGGGTATGCTTCTGCATACGGGGTGGCTTACTGCTCAAACTTCCACGGAGAGCCCTTGCGGTTATGCTTGTTATCGGAAGTCTCGGTCTGGTTCATCATGATGCCGAACAGCACGAGATTGAATGCGACGATGACGCATGTGATGACGACGACCAGCCAGAACGGCTGTCTCAGCACGACCAGAAGCGTAAAGCCGATGAGCTGTGCGATCGTCAGGATGCAGAGCGCAAGCTTCATGGTTTTCCATGTCTTATATTCCTTCTGATACTTTGTAATATGCGGCGTCATGTAATTCTGTGTGAATTTCTCCCAGCCCTTTGCGGCATCCTTGAGCTTCTGTGCGGATTTCTTTGACTTGTTGCCGAGCAGGATCCCCCACAGCAGATCGCGGACGATCGCATAATTGACCAGTGTCATGGCAATCGGGAGCATAGCGAGTAAAATTGAACGGGCATCCATTTGAGTAATCCTCCAAATTCTTTTGTATTTTTATATGGTACCGCATCCGCGGCAGAGGTACGTTTTTTTTTGCAGCATCAGCTGCGGTGCAGAACCTTTCTGGCAGTTGCGAGCATCGGTCGGCAGTTCAGCGCGGTCAGCACTGCCAGCAGATACCAGTCGATCGAAATGCCGAGATGCAGATCCCACTGCTGATTGAGCGCGAGCAGCATCAGCACGCCGATGTTCAGGGCGAAGCGCCAGTGCGCAACGTCAAAGGGGATCAGCCGTCTGGTATCCACAATGCGGATCAGATAGCAGACAAAGTAGCTTGCGATCGTCGCGGCAATTGCACCGTAAACGGCGAACCGCGGGATCAGCAAGGCATTGAGCAGCAGATTCAGCCCCGCAGCGACCAGACTGGTATAGAAGCTGTTCTTGGTATGCTTCGTGACCGTATAGATGCTGGATAGGAACTGATTATAGCACATCAGCAGCACCGCGATGACGAGCGTCGGCGTATACAGATCGGCGCGCCCGAAAGCGGCGTCCCGCTTTTTGGATAACAGCATCGCATTGAGCAGCGGCATGAACACAATGATAAAGCCGGCTGCGAGCGTCAGCATGCCCTGATATGCTTCATAGACCTGCGTATAGAACTTTGACCGTCCCTTGGAGTCATTCTCCGTGATCGCGCTCATGTTCCATGCCATATAGAACACCGTGGAGACCATGGAGATCAGATTCGGGATCTTGGAAGCGGCGCCGTAAACGCCAGCCTCACTTTCCGAGACCATATGCCGGACAAACAGCCGGTCGGAAAAGCCGGTGATGATCCAGAGCAGCGCCGTCGGGATCAGCGGCACCGAAAACCGCAGCATGACTTCGAGCAGTTCTTTGTCCACAAACTTCTTGGAATAGAACTGCCCGTGCTTTGCCACGATCCAGACCGTGACGCCGGAGAGCAGATCGGAGCAGATGACGGCGAGCATAAAGCCCGTGACGCCGAGCATCAGGCCCTTGACGAAGATCAGATTGAAGATCAGCAGCGAGAGCGTGCAGAGCGTGCCGTCCGCCGCATAGAGCCTGACCATGCCGCGCGCCCTTGCAAACTGCGCCGAGACCTGCCGGAAGCCGGAAATGATGATATACAGCACCAGCAGCGGGACAAACGGCCGGATATCCGGATACAGTGCCAGCAGCGGCGACAGGATCACCATGCCGAGCGCGCCGTATTTCAGCACAGTCACCGCATTGGAAAAGACGGCGGACTGTTCATAGTTTTTATCAAGCCCGTAGCGAATGATCGCATCCTGGATCGAAAATGTCACGAGCGGGATCAGGAAGTTCGCGAACATTTCGAGAATTTCCTTTGTGTTAAATTCCGCCGTTCCGCCCTCAAAGCAGGCTGTATACAGCTTGCTGAGGAAAAAGGACAGGATTTTCGATCCGATACTGCCGATCGCGAACACGACCGTGTTCACTGCAAGCTTCTTGTATTTGTTCATGTATCAGAATCCTTTTTTCAGATATAGATATACGGTATCATTATAGCAGAATTTCGCCCGTTCGTCAACTGCTTTTTTCAATTTCACGAATTTTCATCTGTTCCGCCTGTTAATTTTTTCACAAACCGTTCGGAAAGGACTTGCAATCCGAAATGAAATGTGCTATAATATAGGATAAAGGTTTTGGATGACTTTCCGCTCGGACTGAACAGCCGAAAGCCTTGAATCTCAAAGGAAAGGAATGGTATCTCCTATGGCAAAGATGAGCGTCATATTCGACCGCTGCAAGGGCTGTGAGCTGTGCACCACGGCATGTCCGAAGAAGATCGTTGCGATCCAGCATGAAAAGCGCAACAAAGAGGGCGTGTTTACCGCGTACTGCACGGACGAAAGCGCATGTATCGGCTGTGCCATGTGCGCGATGATGTGTCCGGATTGTGCCATCGTAATCGAAAAATAAGTAACGGAAAGGATTGTTTTCATTGGAAAAGGTTTTAATGAAAGGCAATGAGGCGCTCGCCGAAGCAGCGATCCGTGCCGGCTGCAAGTGCTTCTTTGGCTACCCGATCACCCCGCAGACTGAGCTTTCCGAGTATCTCTCCAAGCAGATGCCGAAGCGCGGCGGTGTATTTCTTCAGGCTGAATCCGAGGTCGCTGCCATTAACATGGTGCTCGGCGCCGGCGGTACCGGCACCCGTGTCATGACCTCGTCGTCCTCGCCCGGAATCTCGCTGAAGTCCGAGGGTATTTCCTATATCGCAGGCTCCGATGTGCCATGTCTCATCGTCAATGTCGAGCGCGGCGGCCCGGGACTCGGTTCCATTCAGCCGTCCCAGCAGGACTACTGGCAGGCAACAAAAGGTCTCGGCCACGGCGATTTCCGCCTCATCATCCTCGCACCGAACTCCGTGCAGGAAGTCGTGAACCTCGTTGTCCGTGCATTTGACCTCGGCGAAAAGTACCGCGTGCCGGTCATGCTGCTTTCCGACGGTCTGCTCGGTCAGATGATGGAGCCGGTCGAGTTTCCGGAGATCTCCGCAAACGGTGCGGACAATTCTTCGTGGGCTGCAACCGGTACCAAGATGCAGCGTGAGCATCACATCGTCAATTCGCTCTATATCGAAGCGGCTGACCTTGAGGAGCAGGTCAGAAAGCGCTATGAGCGCTACGCACTGATCGAGGAGAATGAGTCCGAAGCGGACTGCTACCTCTGCGATGATGCTGAGATCGTCATCACCGCATTCGGTGCAACCTCCCGTATCGCAAAATCCGCAGTCAACAAGGCAAGAGCAGAGGGCATCAAGGCAGGTCTGTTCCGTCCTGTGACGCTCTGGCCGTTCCCGAAGAAGCAGCTGCTCGATGCAACGAAGCATGCAAAGGCAGTGCTCTCCGTCGAGATGAACATGGGTCAGATGGTCGATGACGTCAAGCTCGCACTCGACTGCAAGATTCCGGTATCCTTCTACGGCAGAACGGGCGGTATCGTCCCGTCCCCGAATGAGGTGCTGGCAGAGATCAAGAAGCTGAACGGAGGTGCACAGTAATGGCTGTTGTATTTGAAAGACCGCATGCCCTGTGCGATGTCCGTCTGCATTACTGCGCAGGCTGTACGCACGGCATCATTCACCGCCTTGTTGCGGAAGTCATTGACGAAATGGGCATCGAGGGCGATACCGTCGGCGTGTGCCCGGTCGGCTGCTCGGTGTTCGCATATAACTATTTCGGCTGCGACATGATCGAGGCGCCGCACGGCAGAGCACCGGCTGTTGCAACCGGTGTCAAGCGCGCAAGACCGGACCTCAACGTCTTCACCTATCAGGGCGACGGCGACCTCGCTGCGATCGGTACGGCGGAAACCGTCCATGCTGCGACCAGAGGCGAAAACATCGTTGTCATCTTCGTCAACAACGGTACCTACGGCATGACCGGCGGTCAGATGGCGCCGACCACGCTGCCCGGTCAGGTGACCACCACCTCTCCCTACGGCAGAGATCCGCGCAAGGCAGGCTATCCGATCCATGTCTGCGAAATGCTCGCAACGCTTGACGGTACGGCGCTGGCTGTCCGTACCACTGTGGATACTGTCCCGCATATCCGCGAGACCAAGAAAATGATCCGCAAGGCATTTGAAAACCAGCAGAAGGGCAACGGCTTCTCGATCGTCGAGGTGCTTTCCACCTGCCCTTCCAACTGGGGACTGACACCGAAGGAGTCCATTAAGCGGCTTCAGGAGGAGTGCATTCCGTATTATCCGCTGGGCATCTATAAGGATGTCACGCTGGAGGAAGTCAATGCCGATAAGCTTGCAATGGGAGGTGCCGCGAAATGACCTATGAAATTCTGCTGGCAGGCTTCGGCGGACAGGGCATCCTGTTTGCCGGCAAGCTGCTCGCTTACTGTGCACTGTTTGAAGGCAAGGAGATCTCGTGGCTGCCGAGCTACGGTCCGGAAATGCGCGGCGGCAAGTGCAACTGCTCCGTCTGCATCTCCGATGAGCCGATCGGTTCCCCGCAGGTGCTCGAACCGGATCTGCTCGTCGTGCTGAACGGCCCGTCCTTTGATGCGTTCATTCCGAATGTCAAGCCGGGCGGCAAGGCATTTGTGGACAGCTCCATGGTCGATGCAAAGACCACCCGTACCGATATCGACTGCTATTATGTTCCGGCAACCCAGCTTGCAGATGACAACAATCTTGCAAAGGGCGCAAATATCGTCCTGCTGGGCAAGCTGCTGCATGAGACCGGTATTTTCTCGTTCGAGACCGTCCGCAAGGCGCTCGAAAAGAATACCCCCGCAAAGCGTGCGCATACCATTGACAACAACATGCGCGCACTCCAGCTCGGTGCGGATTATCAGGGATGAAAGATGTGTCCGCTTCGCGGACGGATTGAAAATGGGCTGCGCGCCCAAACCGCGCCAAAGGGACTTGTCCCTTTGGAATCCCATTATTGATATGAACAGAGCCCCCGATGCCGTGATTTGGCATCGGGGGCTAGTTATAAAATTACGAAATACGATCCACATCAATTTCTATATAAAGACCTGCCGCCAATTCATGCAGATGCACGGTTCCTTTGACCTTCACTTTTTTTCCTCTTTTTAATTTGATTACCCGCTTCTGATTTTTTCGTCAGAAACATTGCAATTCGCAAATATAATTGAATTTTCGTCTCCGATAGGCACAATCGACAGATCAGCAGCAGATGACGATATACTACGAACTTCGCCAAGCAAAGTAATATTCTTGCCATCATATTTTTTCATAGCTTGATTCGCGTTATCCATGTAAGCAGTGTAGATTTTTTCAATCATATTTTTCTGCTTATGACGGATTGAAAAGGGAATACCAAGAATTATTAAGACAATGCAGCAAATAATCGCTATGGTCTTTCGGCTCAATTTAGAGGTTTCGTTCATGTAAATCACTCCAGTCTTTCATAATAATATTCACATCAGAAATGATGTGAATAATATTATAACATCATTTATATTGTTTGTCAATACAGCAAATATGATGTAGAATGATTTTGTATACATCAACAAACAGGAGTGACTGGATTTATGCAAAATCACCTTTATCTGTATCCGAATCTGACCAGAGCAAGAAAAGCACGGTGCTCGCAGGCAGAGCTTGCCGAACATCTCGGCATTTCGCAGCAGGAGGTCAGCCGCTATGAACGCGGCGAGACCAAAGCGCCGATCAATTTTCTTGCGGATGTGGCAGAATACTGCGGTGTTTCCGTCGATTATCTGCTTGGCAGAAAGACGGAATCCGCGCAGATGCTGACAGAGGATGAATCCGAACTGCTGCATATTTATCAGACGCTCTCTGCCGAGAACCGGATCCGTTTGAAAGAAAGAGCAGCGGTTTTGCTGGAAATACAGAATGCCGAATAATGCCTTGATCCCGTGCGGGCTGCCGCAAAAAATGTCGCCTGCGAAGTGACCATTTCCGTCCGGTTATGTGGTATAATGAGATCATCAAAGAAAAGGAGGGATCCGATATGATCGGAGCAATGTTAGGCGATATGATCGGCGCGCCCTATGAGTTTGACAGGGGCAGAAAGGTCAAGGATTTCCCGCTGTTCGGGCGGGGTACCGAATTTACGGACGACTCCGTGATGACGGTCGCAGTTGCGGAAGCGCTGCTGGATACGCGCGGCGAACCGGATGCGGAGATCACGGCGGCGCTCATCCGCTCCATGCAGAAATGGGGCAGACGCTATCCGAATGCGGGCTACGGCGGCAGATTTATGCGCTGGCTGTTCACGGAGAACCCCAAGCCGAACGGCAGCTTCGGCAACGGCTCTGCGATGCGCGCATCGGCAGCGGGCTGGCTGTTTGACGATCTCGATACCACGCGGCACATGGCAGCGCTGACGGCTGCGGTCTCGCACAATCATCCGGAAGGGATCAAGGGCGCAGAGGCAACTGCCGCCGCGATCTTCATGGCGCGCACCGGCAGCAGCATGGATGAGATCAGAACGTACACGGAGCAGAACTTCGGCTATGACCTCTCCTGCAGCTGCGCAGAGCTCCGCGCCAAGAACCGGCATGACGAGACCTGTCAGGTGACGATGCCGCTGGTCTTTGCGGCGTTTCTGGAGAGCACGGACTTCGAGGACGCGATCCGCAATGCGGTCTCGCTCGGCGGCGATACGGACACGATCGCCTGCATCACCGGCAGCATTGCCGAAGCCTTTTTCGGTGTGCCGGACGGCATCGCGGCAGAGGGCGAAAAGCGTCTGCCGCAGGATATGCGCGATGTGCTGGCAAGATTCCGGCGCGAAGCAGGAATGTAAATTCCCCCCCGGCTCCCAATACAGTATCAAAGATGTATTTGCATTTTTCATATATAATGGGATTCTTAAGGGCTAATAGCCCTTAAGCAGAGGCTTGGGGACGGAGTCCCCATTTTGAATCCGTCGGAGACACTTTTTTCGATAAGCAAAGGCGCTGATTTTCGCATCAGCGCCTTTGTTTGTTATTCTTCGTACATGGAGCGGAATCTGTCAGAAACGAGCGGGACATATTCGCCCGTATCCGTATTGTAAAGCACATTCTGACTTGCGAGGTAGAGTTCCATGACGTTATCATAGGTGCATGTCATGAAATCAGCAGTCTCTGAAAAATCAAGCGTCAGGAGCGTTTCCTTTTCGCCGGTGTTCAGGTCATACCGGCAGAGCGAAGTGGTATAGGCATCCTGATCGTCCGTGTTATAGTAGATGTACTGACCGTAGAAATACCATCTTCTGGTGATATCGTCGAAATCAGGCGAAATATCATCTTCATGCAGCAGTTCTTTGTATTCTGCGGTATCCGTATCATATGCGCAGATCATGCCGTTTTCGTTCCGGTACAGGATCTTCTCGCCGTCGATCAGCATTTGCGAATACTGTGGCTTTTCTTTTCCGGGCAGCTTGAAGGTCAGCGGTTCTGCTTCGCCTTCCGGTGCAGACATTCTGGTGATCTGATTGTCGTCGAACATGTAAATGTAATCGCAGACGCCTTCAGTGTCGCTCGGATCAAAGAACGTGTTCTGGTAATCATTTCTGCCGCTGATGAATTTACCGGTGCTGTCTGTCCAGAAGCAGAAGCTGTAATAATTCTCATCTCTTCCGGTTTCGAGGTTTACCAATCCTGAAACGAAATAGTAATTGCCGACGCGGTGGATCCGTGAGATGTCCAGCCGCTGATTCTCCCCTGCCAGACCGGTGCTTTCCAGAAGGATAAACGGTGTTTCCTTTCCGCTGCTGTCGATCCGGTTCAGCACCTCGCCGCGCTGGACAAAGAGCTGTTCGCCGTCGGAAAACAGGTGGGGACCATAGAGCAGCGGGCTGAATCCGTAGTTTTCCTTGATCTCATCGGAATATCCGTGCGGCTCATTGCTGCTGCGCGGCAGATAGAAGTTGTCGAAATAATAATTGTCATCATCATACATGGGGTAATTGCCGACATACCGGTTGATATGCAGCGAACCGGTTCCGCCGAGGAAGTTTTTGCCGGTAAAGCCCGGATCCAGTTCCTTGAAACGCGATTCATCCAGATGCAGCACATCGGCAGGCACGATTTTGCCCTCCGGCACACTGTCTGCATAGAAATACTGCACAGCGCCTGTTTCGCGGTCGCAGACGGAAAACATGTGCGCGCTGATGACCATGACAACATACTGCGAATCGGCATATGCATTATAGGAGCAATATGCGCCGAGGGTGCTGTCCGCGCGGGATCGCACCTCATAAGGAAGACTTTCGTCCTCTCTGCTGAACCGGCAGAGCTCGTGCAGGTCGCTCCATTCCGGATCGGTGCTGTACAGCGCGACGCCGTAGCTGCCGCCGCCTTCCTTCTCAACCGGAATCGTGCGGATCACAAACTCCTGCTCGCCGTCCGTGAACGCGGAGATCAGACAGTCAGTGCCGTTGTTGTCGGGGTTGACGAAGAACTCATTGTCATACGTGCAGACAGTGTCATTCTGCGTAATATCGTGTGTGTTGAGGTCGATCACAGCGCGGCTTGTGTTGCGGAACGGTGCGCCGTGTACGGGATCCGTATCATCCCACGTAAGCAGCACATAGAGCTGCTCGCCGTGCAGCGACCATGCATCGACCGAATTGCCGGTGCCGTCGAATGTTGTGATATCCTCACAGCTGCCGTCCGGCTGAATGCGGATGATGCCGGTATCCTGCGTTCCGTCCTGCGAGATCGCAAAGACGGAGCCGTCGCCTGCCGGCAGGAAATGCTCATGCCCGACGGTCTCTGCCAGCACATCCGCTGTGCCGTCATTGACATGCAGGATCGCGACAAACCGCTGAATGATCCGGTAATCCTCTGCCTGACCGGAAGCCGCTTCATGAACGCCCTCGGACTGCTCCATGCTGATGAGATAGCTGTTCTCATCCATCGGGACGATCCGGTGGAAGCGGAGTGCATTGCCGTCCTGCCCGTCATGCAGCATCTCATCGGTGAGCGTGAAGAACGGCGTTTCGGAGCGGGTACCGTCCTGCTCCATGGTGTAGAGACTTCTGCCATCCGCGAAATAGAACCGCTCGCCGTCATAGAGCGTGTTTTTGCCGATCGCGGCGATCTCCTCCGGCAGCTTTGTAAATGTGGATGCGGGAGCATCGGTGCGGTCAGCATAGAACGTGCCGTTGCGGAAATACCAGCGGGTATCGTCGTACATGACGGCATTGGACAGATTCCAGTTCAGCACCGCATGCGAGAGCACACGGACTTCGCCCTGTCCGCCGAGGAAATTGGTTTCTGTCTGCGGAATCTCCTGCTCCGTATCGGCGCTGCTTTCTGCGATTTCCTCTGATTCCGAGGAGATTTCGGATTCCGCGGCAAGCCGCTGCTGTTTTGCCTGCTTTGCGATGAACCAGCCGCCGCCGACAAACACTGCGCAGGCTGCTGCTGCGACGGTGCCGGTCAGCACGCGCTGGATGACTGATTGTTTTTTCATGATGATATCCTTTCCCCTTGCTGCATTGCCGCGCGGTGCATCTTCAGGCAGCACAGCGGAACCGGCATTTGTACGGTTCGCGGCAGCGCGCTTCGGATTCGGGGACTCTGTATGCGTCTGGGGAACAGGTTTCGCTTCTGCAATATAGTCAGGTGAAATATTTTTCATTGCATCGAGCAATTCTTCCGGCTTCATAAGAATCCCTCCTTTTCGAGATAATGCCGAAGCTTGGTACGGGTACGCATCAATGTAACGGAAACCTTGGATTTTGAGACATTCAGGTTTTCTGCGATATTTTCAATGGGGCAGAAGTACCAGTATCGCTGCACGAAGATTTTCCGGTGATCCGGTTTGAGCGTTCCGAGAAAATCGTTCAGTGCCTCGCTAAGCGCCTTGCTGTCGAGCTGTGTTTCGACGGAATCTGCATCCGAGCAGTCCAGCAGTTCATCCAGCGCGAGTGCGACCTCACCGCCGCCGCGTTTTTTCGCCCGCGATGCGGAATAACGGTTCCGCGCGATGCTGCGGGTGACGGCTGCGACATACGCATAAAAATTGGTCGGTCTGGTCGGCGGGATCTTTTCCCACAGGCGGATCAGGACATCGTTGACGCATTCTTCTGCGTCCTGTTCGCAGCCGAGGATATTGTTTGCGATCGTGTAGCAGTAGCCGCCGAAGATGCGGTATGTTTCGGCAGACGCCTGTTCATTGCGTGCGAAATACAGTGCGATCAGGTTTTGTTCATCCATGCTGTGCCCTCCTTTCGGCATTATTTGTGAAGCGCTTCACAAAGACAGACAGGAATCGGATATCGAAAATTACATTTTCCGGAAAAAATTTTTCCGCACAGAAATTATATCACATTATCACAAAAAGCGCAACTTGCGGGGGGCTCCGCGGGAGTGGTCGAAACAGGGAGTCATAAAAAAGAGGAATCCGCTTCGCGGATGCTATTTTGAATGGGGAGCCCTACGGGGTACTTTCCCCAAGCCCCAATCTTCCCCTAAAAGAACGCTGGGGAGTTTCGCCCGTTGCGACGGGCCAACTTTTGAAAAAGTTGGATCAAAACTTTAATACTGGTGCGCGCCGGATGCAAATAATAAATCCCTGAACAGCCACTCCCACTCCCCCCGCCCGCCTTGCTTTTTTGAGATGAATGTGATATAATAAACTGGGCAGTGAAATCTGCCCACAATCTGATGATAGAAAGGCAAATGAATATGATCACCCTCGGATTTTTAGGCGCGGGCAATATGGGCTCCGCAATGATGCGCGGCATCGCCGCTTCCGAACTCTGCAAAAACGGCGAGATCGCAAAAACCCTCGCATTCGATACCGACAGCGAGAAGCTCAGCCGCCTCGCTGACGATGCCGGTGTCGTCCCGTGCGAAAGCGCACAGGCGCTCGCCGATGCTGCCGATTTTCTCGTGCTTGCGGTCAAGCCGCAGGTGCTCGGCGGCGTGCTCGACGGTCTGACACTGCGCAGAGAGCAGGTCGTCATCTCGATCTGCGCGGGCATTTCCGCGGAATTTATCCGCTCGCATACGATCGCGGATGCGCGCATCATCCTCTGCATGCCGAACACCCCGCTGATGCTCGGTCTCGGCGCGACGGCACTTGCAAAATGCGACGGCATCACCGATGCGGAATTTGCGCTCGCAATGCAGATGTTCGCAACCTGCGGCATCGCAGAGGAGATCCCCGAAAGCAAAATGCGCGAGATCATCGCGGTGAACAGTTCCAGTCCGGCATTCCTCTATCTCTATGCAAAGGGATTTCTCGATTACGCGAAATCCGAGGGGCTCGATGACGGCGCAGCACTGCGTCTGTTCGCGCAGGCAATGATCGGCTCTGCAAAAATGATGACCGATTCCGGTTATTCGATCGACGAGCTCATTAAAATGGTATCCTCTCCGGGCGGCACCACGCTTGCCGGACTCGATCAGCTCTATCGCGGCAATCTGACCGATACCGTCGATGCCTGCTGCAATGCATGCACCCAGCGCGCCTATGAGCTCGCAGGTGCAGAGCGCAGCAAAAAATAAGCATATGCTGCATGCTTTCCGCATAGAGTATTGCGGAGGGATGCACATGAAAATGATGACCAATCTGCTGTACCAGACTGTGCGGACGAGCCGGCTGACCGATGCGGTCAAGCCGCCGGATCCGGTGCGGCTGCTGCTCTGCTGGGCGATGCTCGGCGTCGGAGCGGGCGCGGTACTCTGCCGGATGCATCCGGCGCTCTGCGGCAATCTCTGGCTGACGCAGGGACTTGCAGTCTCGGATGCGGCGCGGACACTCTGGGACGTCTGCAAAACGGCGCTGCTGCCTGTGCTGGCGCTGCTGTGCGGGATTCTGCTGAGCGGCTTCTGCGCATTCGGACAGCCCGCGGCACTGCTCCTGCTGTTCCTGCGCGGGACGGCATTCGGGCTCGCGGCGGGCGCATGCTTTTCGGCATATCCGATGCGCGACGCGATCGTAACAGCAGGCGTTCTGATTTTGCCCTACGCATTCGGCAGCATGCTGCTGCTGGCATATGCGGCAAGAGATGCGATGCGGATGTCCGGCATGCTGACCGGCTATCTGCTGCACGGTACGGCGGAAGCCGGACTCAATGAAAAACAACAGCAAATCATCACCGGCATGCAGGTTCGTCTGCTGCTGGTTCTGCTGGCGGCTGCCGGACAGACCGTTCTGCTCTGGCTGCTGAACGACAGCCTGCTGCAAGGATGATGCGCGATAACCGAAAAGGAGTGTAAAAACATGGGACTGTTTCGCAGCTATCAGAATGCCGGCCCCGGAATTGATCCGAACGCCCCGAAAAAGAAACCGTTCTTCCGGTTCTGGGAGCTGATGTGGCGCAATCTCGGCAAACTGCTCGGACTGAATCTGATCTTTGTCGGACTGCATATTCCGCTGATGTCTTCCATGATCGTCTTTATCGAAACGGACAACAAATTCACAAACGCAATGACGCTGCTGCTGCTCGCGATCCAGTTTGTGCTCGAAGGTCCGGTCATGGCGGGCTGCGCAAGGGTGCTGCGGCTGATCGTGCTGGATAAGCCGATCTTCCTGACAGAGGAGTTCAAGAAGGGCTTTCAGCAGAATTTCGGCGCCGGATTCCTGTACTGGTGCATCGACGCGCTCGTGATCGCGTCGGTCATCGCAGGACATATCGAATACCCGCAGATCGCGGAGCAGACCGGCAGCAAGGCGATCTTCATTCCGTTCGGCATCTCGATCGCAATTGCAGTCGTGCTGCTGTTCATGAACTATTATATCTGGGCGCTTCAGGCTGCGACGAAGCTCAACAAACGCACGGTACTGAAAAATGCGTTTATGCTCTCCGGACTTTCGATGAAGGAATGCATCATCTCCACAGCCGGCATTGCCGCGATGGTCGGTCTGATGTATCTGCTGCTGATGATCCACCCCATGTTCATGTTCCTGATCACGGTCTTTCCGGCGGCATTCATCGGCTATCTTGTCATGTTCGTACACTATCCCGTGATCCAGAAGTTCGTCATCAATCCGTATTACGAGGAGAGCGGTGAGAAGAATCCGGAGGATGATGAAACGACGCCGGATGATGACGACCGCATCTTCACCGACCGCGGCGGCAGCGAGGAACCGGTCAAAGCGGAGCGCAGAAAAGGAAAGATCATTTCCTGAACCGCTGCAAAATACAAAACTGAATCGAAAGCGCCGGATCCCTGCACGCTGTCAGGGATCCGGCATTTTTGCATCCTGCCGGAAAAAGCAAAAAACGACAAGGCAATCGCAACAAACAACTTGTATTTTTTTCCGATTATGGTACAATCAAATTACAGCCCCGTGCGGGCAAAAAATGCGAAAGCGAGGCAATGCAATCAATGGGCAACACCAAAATCAGACGGCTTGCAGCTGTCACTGCGGCACTCTGCCTGATGACAACAGCGGCAGGATGCGGCGCGCAGACATCGGAACCAGCCGGCTCCGACACCCCGTCGCAGCAGCAGTCCGAGCCTGCCGGCGAAACACAGATCTTCACCGAAAACATCACCGGCACCGCTGACGGCTATGACTATGAGCTCTGGAAGGATGAGGGTACCACCGAGTTCCGCGTTGAACCGGGCGGGGGCACATTCTCCTGCGAATGGAGCGAGATCAACAATGCACTGTTCCGCCGCGGTCAGAAGTTTGACTGCACGAAAACCTATCCCGAAATGGGCAATATCTCCGTGGATTACGGCGTGGACTATCAGCCGGACGGCAATTCCTATATGTGCGTCTACGGCTGGACCAGAGAGCCGCTGATCGAATATTATATCGTCGAATCGTGGGGCTCGTGGAGACCGCCCGGGGCACCGTTTTCGATCGGTACCGTCACCGTGGACGGCGCGACCTACGATATCTACAAAACCACGCGCTATGAGCAGCCGTCGATCGACGATATCCAGACCTTTGACCAGTACTGGAGCGTCCGGCAGGTCAAGCCGCAGGGCGACGGCACAAAACTCGAAGGCACGATCTCCGTTTCCAAGCATTTCGATGCGTGGAAAAAATGCGGTCTTGAACTCGGCAAAATGTATGAGGTCGCGCTGACGATCGAGGGCTATCAGTCGCAGGGCAAGGCAACGGTCTACAAGAATGATCTGCACATCGACGGCACCTACAAGGAAGCCGATGACATCGAAGTGACCGTTGACGAGGAAGCGATCAAAAAGCTTGAAGAAGCAGAGGCGAATCACGATGATTCGCCGTCCGAAGCAGGCTTCTTTGAGACAAGCTTTGAATCCGGCGCAGAGGGCTGGATCCCGCGCGGCGGCTCACTCGTCACCGTGGACAAGGAGCATGCCGCAGAGGGTTCGCAATCGCTGTTCGTCAGCGGCAGAACCGACAACTGGAACGGCGCGACCGTCATGCTCGACAGCGCGGTCTATCAGCCCGGCGAGTGCTATCACTTCAAGGCGCAGGTCATGCAGGAGAGCGGCGCGGAAGTCCAGATGAAGATGACGCTGCAATACAACATGGACGGCGAAAAGTATGACGAGATTGCGCTTGCGCAGGCACCGAGCGGCGAATGGATCACGCTCGAAAATCTCGCATATATGATTCCGGAAGGCGCGGAAAATCTACAGCTTTATGTGGAATCTCCGGACAGCCTGACAGATTTCTATGTCGATACAGTTTCCGGCGCAGAACGGGCTGACTGAATGAATACAAAAGCTGTGCAGCCGCGCGCTGTGCAGCTTTTTTGTGCATGTATTTATGAATTTTCCCATGTTCTATTGACATTCCGGCTTTTCTTTCGTATAATGGTTACGGGGACCGGTGTATCCGGTAAGGACATTTCACATCAACAGGAATGAAGCATCAAAGGAGGTTTACATCATGAAACGAAAACTGCTGGCACTCATCAGTGCAGGCGCGATCGCGGCAGGCAGCATACCGATGACGGTTTCTGCGGAAACGGTTACAAAGCACGACACAGCGAACGGTTATGTCTATGACGCGGTTTATGATCCGGTCGAGGGCGCTGAGGACGACGCATTCTGCGCGTACTCGCTCAACGACGACGGCAGCTTTTCCGGCGGCTTTGAAAACGTCGAAGCTGCGCGGATCTCCGCCGGCAGGGACATCAGCCGGGCAGGATACAGTCCGTTCAGCAGCTGGAAATCCGTGGATTATTCCTATTCGGGCGCGGTGAAGCTGAGCGGACGTTCATTTTTCGGCGTGCAGCTTACGAGCAGCTCAAAAAAGCAGGTTTGCTTTATCGTGGAACAGTGGGGCACATGGAAACCGACCAGCATCTCATCCCCAAGCACGCTTCTCACAGACGGCATCGAATATAAAGTTTTCCACACCGAGAAGCAGTACGGGATGTACGGTTTTTCTGAATCCGGCACAGATCAGGCGGACAAAGATCCGGAGCCGATCGACATCTACTGGAGTGTCCGGAACGTGAAACCGGAAGAAGGTCTGAACGAAGGAACGATCAGCATTTCCAATCATATTACTGCATGGGAAAAGCTCGGACTGGATACAAAGGATCTGGTGACGGGCGTGCAGCTGTTTGCAGAAGGATACGGCGCTGACGCAGCCGCGAGCCTGAAAATCATGAAGAATCAACTCTACGGCACCCATATTCTGCCGATCGAAAACAAAACCGTGCCCTACAAGACCGTGCAGGACGGTCAGCCGTTCCGTGCGCATCAGAACAAAAATTACACCTATAACCCGAACGGCGACGGGCTCAAGGATATCATGGGACCGTATTTCCGGATCGGCGCCGGAATCAACGCCTATGAGATCACGAATGAAAAAACGCAGGAATTTGTGCTGAAAAACTTCAATTCCCTGACTGCGGAAAACGAAATGAAGCCGGAGGCAATCATTCAGGAGGTCAACGGCACCGATGTGACGGTGAATCTGAACGGTGCAAGTAATATTCTGAAATTTGCAGAGGAAAACGGCATCGGCGTCCGCGGACACTGCTTCGTCTGGTACAGTCAGACGCCGGATATCCTGTTCCGCGACGGTCAGACATACTGCGATGCAGAAACCGCCGATGCCCGCATCGAAAGCTTCATCAAAAACACCTTTGCAGAGCTGAAAACGAATTATCCGGATCTGGATCTCTATGCCTACGATGTCTGCAACGAGATCCTGCAAAACGAAAAAGGCGGGCTGCGCAAACAATCCGGCGATCCGAACGACATTTCCAGATGGGCGAACGTATACGGCGAAAACAGCATCGGGCATGTGCTGGCAGGCTTCCGCGCCGCAAGAAAATATGCACCGGAAAACTGCAAGCTGTTTCTGAGTGACTACAACGAGTATATTCCGGAAAAGACCGAGGGGCTTGTAAATCTAGCCAAGCAGCTTATGAAAGAGGATCTGATCGACGGCATCGGCATGCAGGCGCATCTCGCGACAAGCTATCCGGATTCGGAACTCTTTGAAAGCGCACTCAAGCAATTCCACGCGCTCGGTCTGGATGTGGAGATCACCGAGCTGGATATTATCAAAGGATATCAAGGGACAGACGCACAGCGTCGCCGTCTTTGGAAAGAGATCTTCAAAGCAGCGATGACAAATGCAGATTTCATTTCCAGCGTGTCATTCTACACGACAACCGGCATCACTGCATGGGATGCTGATCCCGAAACAGAGCTGTTCCGATATCTTGGAAAAGATCAGGGCTATCGACCGCTGCCGGCATACTATGATGTGATCGCGCTGGCGGATGAGATCCCGTCGCCGGCTGATATCGCAGCGGATGTTACCAAGACAACAGCTTCCGATGTGACGACCGGCACCGGAACTGTTCCGGCACCGAAAACCGGCGATGCAAACTGCGACGGCGCAGTCGATGTCTCCGACGCGGTCATGATCGCGCGGTTCGTCAATTCGGACAGGTCTCTGGTCATCTCCGATCAGGGAATCGCAAACGCCGATTTCGACGGCAACGGTCAGACCGATACGGATGATATCACAGCGATCCTCAAAATGATCGCGCGCATCATCTGACAATCTGATATCCCCAAAACAGGCGGGCAGAAATGTCCGCCTGTTTGCTTTTCAGAACACAAAATGCAAGTAAAATCGCGGATTTTCTGCGATTTTGCAAAATATTCACAGTTTGTTCATAGAACATTCATATGTATGAATCCGAAATATAGTATACTTTATTTTGTATAACTATACCCATTCTAAAAGGAGGTCATACAAATGGCAATGGAAAAAATTCTCATCGTTGACGATGAGCCGAATATTTGTGAGGTACTGCGTACAATTCTGGTCAAGGAGGGCTATACGGCGATCACTGCCAATGACGGCGAGGAGGCGCTCGCGAAATTTGCGGCGATGCATCCCGATCTGGTGCTGCTCGACGTCATGATGCCCGGCATGAACGGCTATACCGTCATGCGCGAGATCCAGAAGAAATCCAATGTGCCCGTCATCCTCGTCACCGCAAAGGCGGAGCCGAACGATGAGGCGCTCGGTCTCGACCTCGGCGCAGAGGACTATATCACCAAGCCGATCGACAAGACCAAGCTGCTCGCACGCATCCGCGCACGGACGCGCAAAACCGGACAGGCTGCGCCGGAGCCGAGCGCACACCGCGGCAGAGTCGATTATGACAAGCTGACCGTCGATATGGACGGCTATGTGCTGCGCGTCAACGGCAAGGTCATCGAGACACCGCCGAAGGAGCTCGAACTGCTCTACTGCCTCGCCTCGAACCCGAACCACGTCTATACGCGCGACCAGCTGCTCGATGAGGTCTGGGGCTTTGAATATTACGGCGACTCCCGCACGATCGACGTGCATATCAAGCGTCTGCGCGAAAAACTCGAAGGCGTCTCCGATAAATGGGAGCTGCGCACCGTCTGGGGCGTGGGCTATAAATTCGCCGTGCCGGATGAAGCGGAATAAGCGATGCTGAACAGTATTTACAGCCGCATCTTCTATCTGTGCACGGTCGTCCTGCTGTTTGCATGCTCCCTGAGCGGACTGCTCGTCATGTCCTATGCAAACCGGATGCACAAGAAAGAAGCGCAGGAACAGGTCAACACGACCGCAAAGGTGCTGACCTCAATGATCAAAGAGAACATTCAAAAGGATCCGCTGCCGGCAAAGGAACTCGAAGATCAGATATCCAATTTCTCGAAGATCGAAAATGTGGACTGCTATATTTTCGATGACAAAGGCGAATGTCTGGTGCGCGGGGATTCCAACGTGACAGAGATCCCGCTCTCCCCTGCTGTCCGGCGCAAGGCGCTCAATGAGCCGTATTATCAGGTCGGCGGGCCGACGGGAAATTTCACAGAAGCAACGGCAACATGGGTGGAGCGCATCGCACAGGCAGGCGATTCGGATGAGGACAGCCGCACATATTTTCTGATGCTGCTGGTGCCGGTCGGCTATCTGAGCGACTTCTCCTCAAAGCTCGTGACGCTGCTTGCCGTTTCGCTCATTCTGATCGGAACAGGCAGCGCTGCGATCTTCTATCTGAATACCTCGCGCGTGCTGAGCCCGGTCTCGCAGGTCACAAAGGCTGCCGAAGCCTACGCAAAGGGCGATTTTTCGCAGCGGCTTCAGCAGACCGGTGATCCGGAAATGGATCAGCTCACCACGACCATGAACCGCATGGCGGACTTCATTGACCGCAATGAACGCAGCCGCAAGCGCTTTGTCTCGGATGTCTCGCATGAGCTCAAAACGCCGATTACAAGCATCGGCGGCTTCGTGGACGGCATCCTCGACGGCACCATTCCGCCCAATGAGGAGAAAAAATATCTGCGGATCGTTTCTTCCGAAGTGGATCGCATGTCGCGGCTTGTGCATACCATGCTGAATATCTCCCGCTTTGAGGAAGGCACGATGGCGCCGCGCTTTGAACGCGCGGATATCACGCATCTGCTGATCAAAACGATCCTTCTGTTCGAGAATAAGATCAATCAGAAGGAGCTCTATGTCGAGGGACTCGACGAGTGCCCGCGCGCGATCGCCGTTGTGGACAAGGATCTCGTGCAGCAGGTGTTCTATAACCTGACCGAAAACGCGATCAAATTCGTCAACAAGCACGGCACGCTCGCCTTTGCTGTCGAATCCGAGGACGAGCAGGTGCATGTGCATCTGCGCAACACCGGCGAGGGACTGACCGAGGAGGAGATCTCCCGCGTGTTCGACCGCTTCTACAAAACCGATGAATCCCGCGGAAAGGATACCACGGGCGTCGGTCTGGGACTGTCCATCGTCAGCCGCATCATCGCGCTGCACGGCGGACTCGTCACGGTCAAGAGCGTCAAGAATGAGTACACGGAATTTATCGTGACGCTGCCGCGCTATCAGCGGATCGACGAAAAACGACCGAACGGAGGTACTGCATGACGGATGAAGAACTGAAAGCACTGCTCGGCGATCCGGTGCAGACGCCTGCCGATCCGCTTCCGGCGCAGGAACAGGTTCTGCCGGAGCAGCCGGATGCGCCGGAGCGCCCCGATCAGACGGGGATACCCGATGCAGCGGATACGAAAAATACAGCAAATACGGTAAATCCGGCGGAAGATCATCCGGAACCGAAAGCCGCGCCGCAGCAGATGCCGGAGCCTGCACCTGCGCTGCCGGATCTGTTCGCAGAAGCTGCCGCGCCGAAGCCTGCATTGCAGACCGCGGGCGCTGCGGAAGCCGGTCCCGCGCTGCCGGAGCAGCCGAAACGGCATATCTTCCTCTACCTGATGCTGACGCTGCTTGTGCTCGCCGTGCTGGGATTTGCGGTGTTCTGCGTCATCTGGGATATCAAAAACGGTACCACATCCGGCGGCTACCGCGCAGGCAACATCGTCCGCGTAGAGCTCGTACAGCAAAAGCGCAGCGAAACACCCGATACGGCAGTCGATGAAAACGGAAAATATACCTTTGCCGGCATTGCCGAAACCGTCATGCCGAGCATTGTCGAAATCTATACCTATGCAGACGGCAAAATGAGCGGCACCGGCTCCGGCATCATTCTCTCCGAGGACGGCTATATCGCGACGAATGCGCATGTCGTGGAAAACACTTCGCGCTACTCGGTCAAGCTGTTCGGCGATTCGCAGAGCGATGTGGAGTACAATGCGGTGCTGGTCGGGCACGATACCAAGACCGACCTCGCCGTGCTGAAAATCTCTGCCGGCAAGCTGAAACCCGCCGTGCTCGGCAATTCCGACGACGTACATCTTGGCGAAGAAGTCTGTGCGCTGGGCAATCCCGCCGGACTGAGCGGCTCGATCACGACCGGCATCATCTCCGGCATGAACCGCAAGGTGCGCGCAAAATCCACGAATTTTGAAATGGACTGCTTCCAGACCGATGCGGCGATCAGCCCCGGCAATTCCGGCGGCGCGCTCGTCGATATGTACGGCAAAGTCATCGGCATTACGTCCTCAAAATACGGCAGCAGTTTCATTCTCGGCGGCTCCTACGAGGGACTCGGCTTCGCGATCACGATCAATCAGGCGCTGCCGATCATTCAGGAGCTCATGGAAAAGGGCTATGTCAGCGGCAGAGTCCGCATCGGCATCCAGTTCCTCGACAATGTCAACGCGCATGCCGAGGCCGAAAAGGATAAGGTCACGCTCCCGAAGGAGCTCGACGGTCACGGCATTCAGGTCGTGTCAATCTCGCAGGACTCCGATCTGAAAAACACCGTCATGGAAGACGGCGACTGGATCCTGACCATGAACGGCACCGAGGTCAGTGACTACGACAGCATCAATCAGGCGATCAGCGGGCTGGTCGGCGGCGATTCGGTGCACTGCCGCTGCGGACGCGTACAGGATGACGGTACCCTCAAGACATTCGAGATCGACTTCACGCTTATCGAGGATCAGTCCGGAGAATATTGAGGTATTGCTGCGCGATGATTCTGAATGGGCTCTCAGCCCAAACCTGACCAAAGGGATCTATCCCTTTGGAATCCCGTTATGACATAGAATTTGCCCCGAAGCGTCAAATTCGTTTCGGGGCATTTTCATTCTATGATAGGTTCTGGGGGTTATGCCCCCAGCAGGGTTTGGGGCGGCGTCCCATTTCAGATCATCGCGCAGCGATACCGATTGCTGCTGCTTTATCAGGCGATCAATAGTTCTCTGCGCGCAGCTTGAAATATGCCTGCGGATGCGCGCAGACAGGACATACCTTCGGTGCGTTCTTGCCGATCACGATGTGACCGCAGTTGCTGCACTCCCAGATCATGTCGCCGTCGCGGGAGAAGACCAGTCCGCCCTCGACATTCGCGAGCAGCTTGCGATAACGCTCCTCATGCGCCTTCTCGATCTTGCCGACCATCTCGAACAGCGCCGCAATGCGGGTGAAGCCCTCCTCCTTTGCGACCTTCGCGAACTCGACATACATATCGGTCCACTCATAGTTCTCGCCGTCCGCGGCTGCCTTCAGATTCTCGATCGTGTCCGGCACCTCGCCGCCGTGCAGCTCCTTGAACCAGAGCTTTGCATGCTCCTTCTCATTGTTCGCAGTCTCCTCGAAGATCTCTGCGATGTGGACATAGCCTTCCTTCCGTGCCTTCGATGCAAAATAAGTATACTTATTTCTTGCCTGCGATTCGCCTGCAAATGCTGCCTGCAGATTCGCTTCTGTTCTTGAGCCCTTCAGTTCCATTGTAATTCCTCCTTATATCTTTAGAATTGGATTCGGAAAGATGTCCGCTGCCCGATGCAGACGGGACATCTTCCTCTTATTATACCTATATTTCGGCGCGGTGTCAAGAGCGTTTTTGTGAAAATGGGAAAAAATCTTTTTTCGCTGCGCCGCCGCCGTCCGATGCTCTTGACAAACGCTGCAAAATCGAATAAAATAAATGTAGGAGACCCGCGCTCCGTGGAAATCCGGTCAGAGAGACAGCGTCATCAGGCTGAAAGCGCCGTTCCGGAGAGTAGCAGCAGCGGCAACACTCCCGCGCAGGGAAATCCCCACGCGCACAACACAATCAAATGCCCCATATAAAAGTGAACCGCCTGTACGAAAAATCGAACAGCGGTTAAATCGGGTGGCACCGCGGGTTTTCATCATGAAACGCTCGTCCCGAAGCAGTCTGACAAAAAGACCGCTTTGGGGCGTTTTTATTTTTATCAGAAGGAGAAAGACTATGTACCGTACCGTAATGTGCAATGATCTGCGCAAGGAAAACATCGGACAGACGGTCTCGCTCGCGGGCTGGGTGGATACCATCCGTGACCACGGCGGCGTGCTGTTCCTTGCACTGCGCGATGAAACAGGCATCACACAGGTCGTCTTCCATGACGACGAAATGCTCAAGGGCATCGGCAGAGAATGCGTCATTTCCGTCACCGGAAAGGTTGTCGAGCGCGATGCAGAAACCGTCGATCCGAAGCTCGCAACCGGTCTCGTCGAAGTGCTCGTCGAGGAAATGGAGCTGCTCGGACCGTCCAAGTCCATGCTGCCGTTTATTCCGGCAGAATCTATGGATACCCGCGAGGAAGTGCGTCTGAAATACCGCTACCTCGACCTCAGAAACCCGAAGGTGCACGAGAATATCATCCTGCGCTCGAAGGTCATCACCTATCTGCGCCGCAAAATGGAAGACCTCGGCTTCCTCGATATCCAGACGCCGATCCTGACGGCTTCCTCTCCGGAAGGCGCCCGCGACTTCCTCGTGCCGAGCAGAAAGCATAAGGGCAAGTTCTATGCGCTGCCGCAGGCTCCGCAGCAGTTCAAGCAGCTGCTCATGGTCTCCGGCTTCAACAAGTATTATCAGGTCGCACCATGCTTCCGCGATGAGGATGCGCGGCAGGACAGATCGCCGGGCGAGTTCTATCAGCTCGACTTTGAAATGGCATTCGCAACGCAGGAAGATGTCCTTGCCGTCTGCGAATCCGTCATCTCCGATACGTTCAAGCAGTTCGCACCGGATGCAGTCATCTCCGATGCACCGTTCGAGCGCATCACCTATAAGGAATCCATGCTGAAATACGGCTCCGATAAGCCGGATCTCCGCAACCCGCTGACGATCATCGACCTGACCGATTTCTTCGCAAATGTCGATTTCCCGATCTTCAAGGGCAAGCCTGTGCGCGGCATCGTCGCGGACTGCTCCGGCTGCTCCAAGAAATTCTTCGAGGATTCGCTGAAATTCGCGACCTCGATCGGCATGAAGGGACTCGGCTATCTGACCGCGATCGAAGGTCAGGCAAACTTCAAGGGCCCGATCGACAAGTTCCTCTCCGATGCGCAGCGTGACGAGATCCGTCAGATCTCCGGCATCAAGGACGGCGAAACGGTGTTCTTCATCTCCGATAAGCCGAAGACCGTTGACCTTTATTCCGGTCAGATCCGCAACTGGCTCGGCGAGCGCCTCGATCTGCTCGAAAAGAATGCATTCCGTTTTTGCTTCGTCGTGGATTTCCCGATGTACGAGATCAACGAGGAGACGCATAAGCTCGACTTCACGCACAACCCGTTCTCCATGCCGCAGGGCGGTCTGGATGCGCTGGAAAATCAGGATCCGCTGGAAATTCTTGCGTATCAGTATGACCTTGTCTGCAACGGCATCGAGCTGGCGTCCGGCGCTGTCCGCAACCACAGCGTGGATATCATGAAGAAGGCATTTGCGCTGGCAGGCTACACCGAGGAAGAGCTCGCAGCACGGTTCTCCGCGCTGTATACCGCATTCCAGTACGGTGCGCCGCCGCACGCAGGCATGGCGCCCGGCATCGACCGCATGATCATGCTGCTTGCCGATACCGAAACGATCCGCAACGTCATCGCCTTCCCGCTCAACGGCAACGCGCAGGATCTCCTGCTCGGCGCACCGTCGCAGGTCACGGAGCAGCAGCTGCGTGAGGCGAATATCCAGATCCGCGAGGAAGCGTAATTCTGTTTCTGTGATGATGCTGAGATAAAAGTCTAAGCCATAGTATTTCCGATTGACTGTCAGAAATACTATGGCTTTTCTGTTGCTTGCACGATTCGCATACGCCTGAAGGCAAAAAAATTGGACTGCAACCGCAGTCCATGGCAGAATGAAATGAATTCATCTGGGAAATAGGGAAATAGAAATTGGGAAAATGGGGGTTGAAATCAACTTGGAAGCGATCCCCTCGCTTCACTGTCTGCATTATACCGCCTGAACATTAAAATAATCTGAAAGAAAATGGAAAATCAGAAACGGAATCTCCCGTTTTCAGAATTATCTTGCAATACGCAGAAATACTGGTGATACCAAGCAAAACGCAAATTGTCCATTAGAATTTTTAGGATAAAAAGCAACGGATTTTCGTCAAAACGCCGGAAAACGCCCCTTTGATTTGTCAAATCAAGAGATTCTTAGTATAATTCCGGTGATTTCATACTTTCCGGATAATGTTCCGGTGCAGATTTGATGCGTATTCGGTGCGATTATTCCTGTAAAATGATATCATAGAAGTAGTATATCTCATCAATTATCTCGTTTTCTGCGCAGCATGATCTGCATTGCTGACGAAAGGAAGGGATGCCATTGGAACAGCACGCAGAAGCTTCCGGCAGCACCGCTGTGACGGATCAGCAGCCCAATCAGCCGCCCGGGAAAAAACGCACCGCAAAGCATTATGCGATCGCGTTTTTCCTGAAAACCGGCATCACGGCGCTCGTGATCTGGCTGCTGCTCACCTTTGTCGCAGGCATATATGTCTGCCACACCCGCGCAGCCTATCCGATGATCAAGGACGGCGACCTCTGCGTCACCTACCGGCTCGCCGATCTGCGGCAGGGCGATGAGATCGCCTACCGCGCAGACGGGCAGATCCGCTTCGGCAGGATCATTGCATTCGGCGGCGATACCGTCGAGATCTATCAGGACTATATCACCGTCAACGGCTTCGGCATCTTCGACGATGTGGTATATGCCACCTCACCGGAGGGCTCGGCAATTTCGTATCCCTATCAGGTACCCGATCACTGCGTATTCGTACTGAACGACTACCGGAGCGATGTCTCCGACAGCAGAACGCTCGGCGGGATCCCGCTCGGCAGCACATGCGGAAAGATCGTCTTCATCATGCGGAGACGCGGCATATAAGCGTATTTTCAGAGGAGGAACCAGTATGAAGAAACAAGGATTTGCAGCGCTCATCGCCGCTGCTGCGATGCTCTCCGCATTGCCGCTGCAGGCTGCTGCCGCCGGAAATTACAGCAGCACACTCGCTGCAGATTCCGTGCTGACAACAAGCTTTGACAAATATCTCGTCATGGACGCAGATGCCCATACACCGAACGCAGCCTTCACCTATACGATCGCGCCGGCTGATGCCGATATCCCCGCAGCGGCAGGAAAGCTCGCGGTCATGAAAGGCGTCGGGACGCCTGTGTTCACGGCGATCGGCGAGGATCCGGCAGGCACAGTCCGGTTCACGGCGGCGGATACCCCGACTGCGGAAGCGGACAAGGGCACCGATACCGTCAAATTCGCAACTGCCGATACGACCGATGAACAGTATGTGAAGAAGACCGTCACGGTCGATTTCACCGGCGTTCCGTTCACCGAGCCCGGCGTCTACCGCTACTACATCACCGAGGCGGGCACAAATCAAGGCGTCACGAATGATGCAAAGCCCGTCCGGACGCTCGACGTCTATGTCGAGGACGTCACCGAGGAGGGCGGCGACAAGACGCTCAAGGTCGTGAGCTATGTCATGTATGAGGATGCGGTCACGGCGGCGCCTTCCGCTGCACCCGCAGAGGGCAAATCCGAAACGGACGTCCCGAACGGCGCAGAGGCGGGCACCAAGAGCCAGACCTATACCAACAGCTACCAGACCTATGACCTCTCGTTCGGCAAAGAGGTCACGGGCAATCAGGGCTCCCGCGACAAGTATTTCGACTTCACGCTGATGATCAGCGGCGCAGTCGCAGGCACGGTCTACACCGTCGATATCTCCGAAGCAGAGGCGAAATCCGGCAGCAATGCCGCAACGATCGAAGCGAATCAGAACAAGGATAATGTGCAGGAGATCACGGTCGGCGAGGACGGTTCCGCCGAAACGCACTTCTATTTGCAGGACGGTCAGTACATCACTGTGCGCGGTCTCGCTGCGAATACAGCGTATGCACTGACGGAAAATGCCGAGGACTACACGGCAGCAAACGGCACCGACAAGGAAGCGATCGCCGCAGAGGGCGAAACGCCCGCAAAGCTCTATGATGACGCGGTGAGCGGCACGATGGATTCCGACAAGTACACCGGCTTCACGAATGACCGCTCCGGCACTGTGCCGACCGGCATTCTGCTCTCGATCGCTGCACCGGCGATCATCGGCATTCTGGCACTCGGCGGCATCATCTTCCTGCTGGTACACAGCAAAAAGCGGGAATCGGAGGACGCGTAAGCCTGCGCTGTGAAATTCTGGAAGCAAATGAATCTGCTCTATGAGCGGCTGCTCCTGCTCGCGCTGGTCTTTGTCCTGTGCATCGTCATCTGGTGTATGTACGATAACTGGTACGTTTACAGCCATGCCGCGGACGGCAGAAAACTGATGCTGTATAAGCCCGGCATTGCAGGCGCGGTCTCTCCGGAGGATTCCCCGATTTCCGATGATATGGCAGCGTGGCTGACCATTGACGGCACCGGCATCGACTACCCCGTGATGCAGAGCAGCGACAACATCCGCTATCTGAATACGGATCCGTTCGGCAGCTATTCGCTCTCCGGCAGTATTTTTCTGGACTGCCGGAATGCAGCGGATTTCACCGATCCCTATTCGCTGGTCTACGGGCATCATATGGAATACGGCAGGATGTTCGGCGCGCTCGACGATTTTCTCTCCGAAGCCTATCTGAAGCAGCACAGCAAGGGCACGCTGATGATCGGAAAAAAAGCGGAGAAGACCTATTCGCTGGAAGTATTTGCCGCGATGCGCGCAAACGCCGCGAACAAGACCATTTTCAATCTGTCGGATCCCAGTGCGCTGCGCACGGAGCTCAAAAACCATGCGGCGGTCTATACCGAAGACAAGGATGCGCGCATTCTGGGGCTTTCCACCTGTGCCGAAGGCGATGCGGTCTCGCGCATTCTGGTGTTCTGCTATCTGACAGAATCATAACAAAAACGGAAGGAGTGTGTGGATATGGATGCAAAGCGGAACCTGTTCCGGTGCGCGGCGATCTGCACGCTCTCTCTTTCTGCATGCGCCTGTCCCCTGCTGCACGCAGCCGCCTATGCGCCGCTGCCCGCAGAGATTCCGGTCGCCTGCCTGCCCGTGACGGACGCCGATACCCACACCTATGAAATCGAACTCAAACCGGAGCAGGATCGTGCTGCGCAGCCCATGCCCGCTGAAAACACCCTGCTCATCGCGGAAAACGGTACGGGCGCGTTCCGGATCGAGGTCACCGAGCCGGGTACGTATCTGTACCAGATCCGGGAGATCGCCGGTACGGACAGCGGGATCACCTATGACAGCACCGTGTATCATGTGACGCTGTTTGTCGAGAACGGCGATGCACCGGATACCCTGCGCTATGCCGTCAGCGCTGCCGCAGAGGGCAAAACGGACAAATCGGAGCAGATCGCGTTTCAGGATGAGGTCACACCGGCAGAGACCACAACCGTCACCACGACGACTGCCGCCGCAACAACAGAACCCGTCCTGACGACCGCATCCGCTGTAACCGAGACAACCGCTGCCACTTCCGCAACAACGGTCACGACAAAAAAGCGGGGGCTCATCAGCAGCCTTGCAACCGGTGATTCGGCGCCGGCCGCGCTTCTGACCGGCATTCTGCTGACAGCCGCCGGCATCGCAGCCGTCATGCTGCTGCCCGCTCTGCGCAGACGGCAGCGGGAACAGCGGTGAGTCCGCTTCATACGCAAAACAATCGCCTGACAGGAAAAGAGCCTGTCAGGCGAATTTTTGTGCTATGATCGGAACATTTCATCTTGCATGCAATCTTCACAGTATCACGGATACAACTGAAATTCCCCCGTCGATAAATCCTTGCAAAATTGCATGCCGCAGATCTCATAAACAATGCGCTGATCCGATTCTGACTTTATCAAAATGTCATCTTCCTTCGGATCAAAATAGTCTAAATCCATATAGAAGTTCACGTCCGGTTCATCAACGCTTAACGTGTAATCATCAAATAATCCATTCGCAGTTACGATGAAACAATCCCCTTTTTTCGTTTCGTAACGATATTCTCTGCTGCTTCCGTACAGAATATAAGCATACGCCAAAATCAACACGACCAAACATACCGCAATGAAAATCAGCGGCTTGATCAATCGTTTTTGTGTTTTCATGAGCCGGATCCTCCGTTAGAATATTGAGTGACGTTTTACAGTTCCAGATTCACTGTCTACCGTATACTGTTTTGAGGTTTTTGCGTCAACAAGTGTAAGCTGTGAAGCATCAGCAAAAATAGGTGTGCTCCAATTACAGAAAAACGAGCCGTGACCTTGCCGCACATAATCTAAATCATCTTTGGAACCGTATATGTCCTGCAGTGATAAAGAAAATTGCAATTGTCCGTCCATGTATTTTTGTATCACGGGTATGGTCATATCTATCTCTTCATCTGAATAGAAGGGCAATGTGGCTCTCGTACAGATCCACAGATCCCTTCCGTCAGCAGATATCACAACGTTGCTCTCATATATCGGAGTTGGGATCGTATAGATCGGCGTAAAAGTGTCGTTATTATAGTACAGACCATTGTAAAGAACCTGATCAGCAGATGATTGATTCCATTCATAAGAAAGTGCAAAAAGATATGTCTGATCTTTTCCGAGAACATATCGCTCATCATGAGCACGGTCATTTCCTTGATTTGTGTTGCATACAATCACAGTATATCCGGAATCTGCCGGCTTTTCCTCGGGTTTATCCGCCGAAAGCCGCAGCAGGAATGCAATAAGAACAACCGCAGAAACCGTACCAATCGTGGCTAAAAATCTTCTTTTTACATTACTCATTCAAAATCTCCATATATTACCCTCCGGGTTGACAGGAATCTTCTACCTTATAAACGACATTGTTTTCATCATAATACATATAATAGTAATGTTTCAGATGATCCGGAAGAAAACCTTTATTGTCAGTATAGATGTAGTAAGCAGCATATGCGCTATTGAATAAGTCGAACTCTCCATATCTATTTTCTATGTCTGAGATTGTATTTCCAATGATCCATATATCGTTATACTTATAATATGTCGGATGACTTTTATAGAACACAACCATTGAAATTAAAAGTATTAGAAACGCTATTGCGACGTATTTTTTGTGCTTTTTCATACTCTTCATTACATATCGCCCCATTTTTGTCTCTGCGCTTTCACATAATTTCCATTATATTCTTTATACTGAGAGGCAGCTATTCCATACTGTTCTTCACCTATTCCAAGATCTGCTTTGATTGCCGCGAACAGCCCCGCCAGCGAATAGCCCGCAAGCGCATGGTATGCCGGCGCTGCGGAAAGCGATGCAGTCACTTCCGGCACGGCATGCGCTGTCATGCGCTGCAAAAAAGCATCCGCGCCGCCCGAAAATTTGTGTTTTCATGAGCCGGATCCTCCGTTTTCATCATAAGCGTATCTTCATTTCAGAGTGAATCAATGATTTTTGTTACAGAAATATAAGAAAGAGAACCCTCACGAAAAACAAGGTTGGCTTCTACAACTGTGTTTAGTGGCAGATTATATTCACCAAGATAAACGATCATAATTCCATTTCCGACTTCTGTCACATTCGGATCGTTCTCATCATCTTTGTTAGAAATGAAAACTTGAGTGCCGTTTTTTCCCTTAACAACTAAGACATCGGTGTGTTCTTCTAAAATTGACCACTTTTCATTTGCTTCAATGATTTCATGCGCTTTCTCCCATGATGTGTTCAGGGGTATGAAGCCTTCGACATATCGTTTTACAGCGTCTTCATGACGCATGATCGGGAAAAAAACGGGTAACAGCGCAAAAACAAGCATGATCAATGCTGCGAACGCAGCAATCCACAAAAATATACGTTTCGTCTTTTTCACATGTATCATCCCCCCGCCGCATCAAAGCGTCAGCATGCCGCAGATGCAGGATGCGAGACGGCGCGCAGGCTCCTGAAAATGATTGCCCGCGTTCCAGACAAACTGCACCGGCACCCCGCGCGCACGGAACAGCGCTGCAATGCGCTCCGTCTGCTGCGCGACCGTTGCCAGCACCGGCAGCCGCGCATCGGCTTCGCGGTCGCCGAGCGAAAGACTCACCGCATCCGGCTTCGCGGCAAAATCATGCGTTTCTGCGTAGTCCGCGAACGACGGATACCAGAACGAACCCGATGCCGACGCCGCCCGCCGGAACAGATCCGTCCGGTACAGCGCATAGACCGCGAACAGCCCCGCCAGCGAATAGCCCGCAAGCGCATGGTATGCCGGCGCTGCGGAAAGCGATGCGGTCACTTCCGGCACGGCATGCGCTGTCATGCGCTGCAAAAAAGCATCCGCGCCGCCCGAAAAATCGCTGTCCCTGCGATACAGCCGCTTCGATGCCCACGGCGAGAGCATGCCGTTCCAGTCCGGTACATCCATGACCGCTAGCGTGCAGTCCGGCGCATCCGGCATCGCGGCAAGCGCTTCGGCAAGCTCTGTGCCCTCTTTCCCGAATGCCGGCACCCAGATCAGCGGCGCGCCTGCATGCTCCGCGCCGGATACCGTGATCTGCAAGCCGTCAGCGTTCATCTGCATCGGCTGCTCCTTTCCGCTCCGGCACGCGCGCGCATGCCGCCGCAATGCAGACGCTCTCCGCACCGGCATCCAGCAGCAGGTCGGTGCAGCGCCGCAGCGTACTGCCGGTCGTGAGCACATCGTCCACCAGCAGAATCCGCTTGCCGTCCAGACTGCCGCCGATATACTGAAAACGCTGCGCATAGACCGAACGCGCCTCTGCCGGCAGCTCATGCTGACGCAGTGCGCTCTGCCGTTCCGTCAGCAGATCATGCCGCGTCGGGACGCCGAGCGTTTTCGCAAGCACCTTGCCGAGATTCTCCGCATGCGCATAGCCCTGCGAGAGCCGCCTGCGCCGCGAGACCGGCACCCATGTCACAAAGGAAAGCGATTCCGGTGCGCAGATCTCCCGCACGGCTTCGGCAAGCTGCGTGCCCGCAAACTGCGCAAATCCGCGGTCGCCCTCTTTCATCGCAATGATCCCGTTGCGCGCCGTATCCGTGTAAGAATAGAGCACGGCGCCCGCTTCCCACGGCTGCGCCGACTGATTCGCCGCCCAGTCGGCATAGGTGATCCGCTCCTGTTCCAGCGCGGCAAGGCATGCCGGACAGATCTGCTGATCGTAGGGAATGCGCGCATAACAGCAGTCGCAGCGGTTCGGATAGGGCAGATCCAGAAAATGCATTTTGAGCAGCTTCCAGTCCATAATAACACCTCCAATGAGCAAATGGGTTCGCAGATATACGCCCCATAGTATTCTTCTTTCTCACTGATACAGAAATGTTTCTGATGCACAGCTTTTACGGCAGTTCCTCGCGCGAGACCATGCTTTGCAGCATCGTGTCAAGGCAGGAATAGCGATGTGTTTTCTGCTGATTCTGCACCATTTCAAAGACCTTGCGCGGCGATCCGACCAGAATCAGCAGCTTTTTCGCGCGCGTGACCGCTGTATACAGCAGGCTGCGGTAGCTGAGTTTGTCGGTACCCTCCGGCAGCACGAGGATGACCGCTTCAAACTCGCTGCCCTGACTTTTATGTACCGTGACGGCATAGGCAAGCTCCAGCTGATCGAGCTGATCGGGGCGGTAGGTCACGATCCTGCCGTCAAAATCGGCTTTCAGCGTATTCGCGGATTTGTTGATCTCAATAACCGTGCCCATATCGCCGTTGAAGATGCCCGCACCGCGTTCGCCGTCCCGCGTCCATTCCATTTCATACTGATTCTGGATCTGCATGATCTTGTCGCCCTCACGGAACGTATACAGCAGATTTTTGAGGATCGGCTTGCCGTACTGCGCGGGATTGATCGTCTCCTGCAGCATCTGGTTCAGCATGACCGTGCCGAGGATGCCCTTGCGCGTCGGGGAGATGACCTGTATATCGTTCTGCGGCGTATAGCCGTATGCCTGCGGGAGTCTGCTGCTGTAAAGCGTCTGCACGAGCTCGGATGCCTCTGACGCAATGCGCCGGTCAAAGAAGAAGAAATCGCTGTTTTTTTCGCGCAGATCGGGCATTTCTCCGTTCACGATCTGATGCGCGCTGCGGATGATGCAGCTCTCCTGCGCCTGCCGGAAGATCTCGTTCAGGCGCACGACCGGCAGGCGTTTGCTCGCGATCAGCGTATGCAGCAGATGCCCTGCGCCGACGGACGGCAGCTGATCCTCGTCGCCGACCAGCACCACGCGGCAGGACAGCCGCACAGCGCGCAGCAGCCCCTCAAACAGCAGCGTATCGACCATAGATACCTCATCCACGATGATGACGTCTGCCTGAAGCGGGTTCTGCTCATTGTGCTGGAAGACCGGTTCGCCGTTGTCGCTGTAATCCATGCCGAGCAGGCGGTGGATCGTCTTGGCATCTCTGCCGGTCAGCTCGGTCATGCGCTTTGCCGCTCTGCCGGTCGGTGCCGCGAGCAGCACCGTGCTGCCGGCTTTCAGGCACAGGTGAATGACCGCATTCAGCGTGGTCGTTTTGCCGGTGCCGGGGCCGCCCGTCAGCACCATGATGCCGCGGGAAAAGGCGCATGCGATCGCTTTTTTTTGCAGCTCCGCATAGGTCATGCCGGTATCCTGCTCCTCCTGCGCGATCGCTTTCGTGCAGTCGAAATCCTCCGGCGGAGAGAACGCAAGCATCGCCGCAATGCGCGTCGCAATGAAATCCTCCGCCTCATAATAAGCATCAAGATAGATGAATGTCCCCTGCGGCGCTTCATAGGCATAGATCACGCGATCCTCGACCGCGTCGGCATAACCGTTCTGAAAATCCTGCTCCGTGATATTGAGCCCCTGCACGGCGATCATCCGGAACATCGCAAACGGCAGGCAGGTATGCCCTTCCAGCGCAGCCGTCTCGAGCAGCCACCGGAAGCCGGCAAGCAGCCGCTTCGGGGAATTGTTCGGGATCTGCATATCCCTTGCAAGGATCTCGGCGTTCTGGAATGCCAGACCGATGCCGCTGCTGCAAAGGCGGTAGGGATTCTCCTGTATCACTGCCCATGCATCCGCACCCCAGCGCCGGAACGCTTTCATCGCAACTGCTGCGGAAACGCCGTAGGCTTGCAGCTTGCCCATGAGCGCGCGCAGCCCGAAGATCTGGTTCGCTGCTTCGGCAATTTCCTCGCATTTCTGCGGCGAGATGCCCTTGATGCGGCAGAGCTTTGCGGGTTCATTCTCAATGATTTGCAGCGTAAATTCGCCGAACTCGGCAACAATGCGCTTTGCAAGCGCCTTGCCGATGCCGGGGATCACGCCGCTTGCAAGATAGCGCTCGATATTGACGACCGTCGAGGGCAGGGCGCGCACACAGCTTTCCGCACGGAACTGCTGTCCGAACCGCGGATGACTGACAAAGCTGCCGGTCAGCTCCAGCTCCTCGCCCGGCTCCAGCTTGCCCAGCTCGCCGACAACGGTGATCATTGCTTCTTCGGTTTCGAGATCCGCAACGATATAGCCGTTGTCCTCGTTATAAAACAGAACGTCATCCACCGTTCCGCGCAGCGCCTGCACCATTTTCGGCTGCATTCTGCCGCCTCCCTTTCATTCAGAATTATCCGGTTCTATTATACTCTTTTTTGCGGCGGATTGTCAACCCGATCGCGATAATCCGCGCAAATACTGCGATTTTGTACCGGATATTTATTCGAGATCCAGTGTGCCGTCCTCCGAGACATTGACCGTGACGCCGTGCTCACTGATATGATCCCGAATGTGCAGATCCAAATAGCAGGACACGACCGCGGATACAGCATGATGCCCGATCACAATGCAGATCGAGTCAAAACACATATGCTGCATCAGAAAATCATCGGTCAGCGGTTCCCCGTTGTATTCGGTGATACCCTCATCTTCATATGTTTCCTTGACATACGAGAGACATTTCTCTGCGATCTGCTCCTTCACGCCAAAGACTGTGCGCAGGCATTTCAGCACAAGTTCCGTTTTGCCGCTGTAATCTTCCACATTCAGATCCATGACCGCACCCCCGCAGATTGCTGGCAGATCTCCGGTCACGAGTGTCAGTTCATCTGTACGGATATCGTGCTCGAATCCCAGCGTCCCAAATTCTGCAAGATCCAGACTGATCTCCTTCACATAATCGCGGCGATAGCGTTCCTTTTCCTGCTTCTCCTTTTTTTCACCGATCACAGCGGCTGTGACAGAGATCGCAATATGCAGCACGATCAGGAGCAGCGCCGTCAGCTTCATGCCGGCTCCGTTTGCAAACCCGAAGAACATCAGCAGCACGGCGAATATTGTAAGCCAGATATACGGTAATCCTTTTTTCATATTCCGTCACGCCTTTCCTGCCGATCAGACCAGTGCGGCGCCCATTGCAAAGGCTTTCTGCACTTCCTGCGGGAACACGGTCTCATGCCGCTGCTGCTTTGCCTGCGGATCGAACATCGTCCATTCCCAGTCGGTTTTGCTGTAATCTGTCAGCTGCAAAGTGTCGCCGCAAACAAGCGTTTCCGTCGGCCCGACAAAGCGCGAGAGCGTCTGCTGATAATTCTGCACCAGCCCGCTGTACATCGTATCCGGCGCATTGCTCGTCATGATGAACAGAACAGGGATCTCATTCTGATTGCAGCAGGGCGTTTCCATGTTATAGGTCAGATTCTGGAAGATCAGCCGCTCGTACAGCGCGCGGAACGATGCGGTCAGCTCGGAAAGATAATTCGGCGAGCCGATGATCAGACCGTCAGCTTCGCGGATCGCGTCCAGCACCGGCGTCAGACCGTCGCGGCAGACACAGTGCCCCTTGTTTTTCTCGCGCTTACATCCGAAGCAGGAGATGCAGCCGGTATATTTTTCAAGCCGGAACAGATCAAACCGGATGATCTCGGCGCCTTTGGATGCGGCGCCCTTTGCAGCTTCCGTGAGCAGTGTGTCCGTATTGCGGTTTTTGCGCGGACCGGCGTTCACAACAACGATTTTCTTGTTCATGTTCATACCTCCGAATACGATTTTTTTTGCATCGGCATACACGTTCAATTCATGATACTATATAAGCGAAGCGCATATGGTATCATCGCCCGATATGCGGATCTGCAAGGGCATAAAAATAAAATATAATGAATGCTGCATTCATTATACCATATCAAAACAAAAAGTACAAGAAAAATTCGGATCCGTTCATGCATAAAAATACAGTCAGGAAACCGCCGTGCAGCGATTTCCTGACTGTACTGTTTCTGATTTGGTTTCGGGAAATTACGAAACGGTGTGGACCGTGACCGTATCGCCGGCTGTGAAGCTTCCGCCGTCCGTGCCGCCGGAATAGCTGCCGCCGCTGTATACATACCGGTCGCCGGAGCCGCCGCTCACCGTGCCGCCGTAGCTGACACTGTACTCGCCGTTCGGCAGCAGATTCGGTCCGGAATACAGAACATACTTATAATTGCGCGGAGAGGTCATCGTAAAGAGCGTATTGCCGCCGCTTGTGACGTTGACGATCGACTCTGCCGGCTGGGAGTTCGGGAACACAACGCCGATCACATTTGCCGTCGTTGTGGAAGCATCCGGCAGGCTGCATGTGTTGCCGATCGCCCAGAAGCTGCCGCCCGTGACCGTCAGCGGGCCGCCGCAGTAGATCGAGCCCTTTTCATCCCGCGTACCGCCGAGGAAGATCGACGAGCCGCCCATGATGTTGATATAGCCGTCGGTCTTGATGCCGTTTGTGCCGCCGTCGCAGAACAGCGTACCGGCAAGGATCTCGATGCCGTCGTTGGAGTGCAGGCAGGACTTTGCTGAAGTAATATTGATCGTTCCGCCCTTGACGAAAATATCGTCATCGCTTTTTACGCCGTGCGCATAAACACCGGTAATATTCAGTTCGCCCTCGCCGTTCAGCACGACGGTATCTTCCGAATAGAGTGCGCCGTTATCCTCATCATGTGTACCGCCGTCCGAAAGATAATTCACCGTTCCGGGCATCGAATACAGTGTCACCTTTTTGGCATTCTGACAGTTGATCGCGGAACCTGCTTTATTCGTGATGCTGCAATTATTCAGGAACAGCTTGACCTTTTTCTTGTCGGTCATAATATAGATCTGACCGTTGTCCAGCGTACCGGAGATCTCATAATGACCGCCCTTGCTGATCGTGATGAGACCGTCGCTGACGGTGATGCCCTCGCCGGAATACTTCGCACTGGTTCCCGAAAGCTGAATATACTTCATCGGTTTCAGCTCATCGCCGGCGTCCTCATCCGGATCATCATTCGCCGCTGTACCGGCAGGATCCGCAGCATTGCCGCCGGCATTCTGATTTGCCTGATCGCCGCCGGAATTGTTATTGCCCGCATTGCCTGTATTGCCGCCGGATTTCGCATCCGTTTTCGTTTCAGCTTTCTCCTCGGTCTTACCGTCTGCCTTCGCAGTCGTTTTGGAATCGGTCTTGCCGTCCGCTTTAGCAGTCGTCTTGGGATCGCTCTTGTCATCCGCTTTTGCAGTCGTCTTGGCTTTGCTTTTGGTCGTTTTGGAATCCTCTGCGTCGGATTCATCCGCAGGCGCGGTCGTTTCGGCTTTGTCCGATTCCTCCTCCGGATCATCTTTTTCCGAAGAAGCCTCCGAACTGTTTTCCATGCCGACGTCTGCCGGATCGGTGTTGGAGCCGCATGCGGTCAGCGGTGCCGCAAGCAGCATCGCTGAAAGCAGCAGCGCAAAAATCTTTGTATTTCTCATCATCGAAATCCTCCCCATTTTTCAAGCTTGCCGGAAAAGCAGAAAAAGACCGAGGAAGCACCTCAGTCTTTTTCATTACAGCAAATTATTTTGCCTTTGCATCATAGATCTGATCATCGTATTTATAGAGCACCAGCGTGACGTTGAGGTTGCCGTTCAGCGCACGGATATCATCGATGAACTTCTTCTGATCCGCATCGGTTCTGACGCGCACGGAATACACCAGATCAAACAGCGTTCCGAAATCGGTGGTCTTGACGCGGCGGAGCAGATAAGAGGTCGTGTACTTATCAAACACCTTGTCAAACAGACCGTTGTAATTGAGGTTTTCCGGAATCGTGATTTTCAGTGTCATATCCTGCGTTTTCGGTGCTGCAAAGTCTGTGACATTGAAGATGATCAGCGCAGCCGCCATGATAATGAAGATCACGACCGCATAGCCGATGAAGCCGACGCCGCAGACCGTGCCCATGACCATTGCAAAGAACACATATGCGATGTCACGCGGATCGCCGGGCGCGGAACGGAACCGCACCAGCGAAAATGCACCGGTCAGCGAGATCGCAGCAGTCATGCCGACGCCGCTTCCCAAGCCGCTCATCATTACAAGGATCGTTGCGACCAATCCGGAAAGCATCGGCATTGTGAGCACGTAGCTCTGTGTATAACCGGTCTTGCGGTGTGTAAACATGTATACAACACCGATCAGAATACCGAGCACCAACGCTGTGAGGATACAGCCGAGCACCTTGACAGGTCCCGGATATCCGATGATGTACTCTGACTGGTCATTAAAAATTGTCTGAAAAATCTTCGGGACTTCAAACGCAGCGGACTGCGCGGCAATGAGGTTAAGCATAGATAATCTTCCTTTCATTCTTCGGTTTTGCGACTTGCTCGCGAACATAATTCTTGTAAGCGTTCCCGTACTTGGAGAAGCTGAGGCGGCGGATCTCCAGTTCGGAGAGTGCCTGACTCATCCACAGCGGCAGCGAGCCGGGAACCTTAATTTCCATCAATCGCTGATCGGGGAGAATGATCTGTTCGCCGTAGCTGGGCTTTGAGAGTGTGAGATCATACCGCCTTGCGGTGATCTCGCGGTCAAAGGTCAGACGGAACTCCGGATCGTCCTTTCCGAAGAACGCAGCACGCTGGTAGCTGATATACTGCCGAGGCTGAATGGAATCATAGAAATTCAGGAAGACATCCAGTTCCTTCATCACCTGCTGGTCGATGAAGCGTTCATAATAGGGTTTTACCCTCGTCTGGATATAGGTTTCGGCATCCACAAGCGTCATGGCAACGCGGCGCTTGGTCACAATGCCGCCGATCTTCCGCTTGATCTCGAGGAAGACAGAGGCATAGGGATCTGCCGGCGAATAATAGCTTCTGAGGCGAAGCTTTTCCTTGAAATACGGTTTTGCGAGTGACTGCCGGATCAGGTAGTTATCCGGCGTGTCATAATACAGGTTATAGATCCCGTATTCTTTTCCGTCCACACAATATGCGTCAGGGTTCATGTGCTCATGCACAACCGGGAGCAAAAGGTCGAACTGCTCTTTCGAGAGCAGAAACTTGACTTCCCGGCGCTGGAATGTACTGATAGCCATAGCAATGCCTCCCCTACTGATACGAACTTGTTAAGGCGGTATCGTTTATTTTTGCCCGCAGCAAGCTGCGGCTTCCCCCTTAGCTTGCTTTCAGTATACCGGAAGCAACTTAAATGAACCTGAATTTTATCTATATATATGTGAAAAAACGGTGACGTTTGTGAAAAAAATCAGCATCTGTTTCGTTTTGTTTTTGTATCAGATGCCGATATTTGCTTAACTTAATCCTTCAGCGGAAGACCTCTGCCGTCCTGATTGATCGAACCGGTGAGGATCATGATGCCCTCAACAAGTCCCCAGACCGCAGAGACCACGCCGAGGAATCCGCAGGTGCAGAGCGTCATGAGCAGCTGCACAACGGCTTTGGATGTATAGCCGAGATAGAAATTATGGACGCCGAGCGAGCCGAGCAGAATGCCGAGCACGCCTGCAAGTGTCTTGGATTTATAAGTGACCTCGCCGTAATACTGTGTTCCGGTGTTCTGCCGGAAGGTATTCGGCTGCACAAAGCCGCCGTTCGTGCCCATTCCCTGCATATTCGGATCGGCGGAGCGGAAAGTCTGTGCGCTCTGCTGATACTGCTGCTGGAAATTCGGGTTCGGCTGACCGAACGGCTGCTGTGTCTGCTGGAATGGCTGCTGCGCCTGCTGAAACGGCTGCTGCGCCTGCTGGAACTGAACATCCGGCTGCTGACGGAATGCCTGCTGGAACGGCTGCGCTGCCTGCTGAAAAGCCTGCTGGAACTGCTGACCGCCGCCCATGCCCATTGCATTCACAGGGTTGCCGCAGATCTCGCAGATCACGGCGCCTGCCGGAGTTTCGGAACCGCATTGTGCGCAATATTTGATGCCCGTACCCGCGGCAAAGCCGCAATTCGGACATGTAATATCGGTGTCAAGCATGACTTCCGCACAATTTCTGCAAAACATATGTTTGTTACCTCCTTTGGCAGCGAAATGGCATACATATATATTTCGCTGATTGTATTATACTCGTTTTTTCATCTTCTGTCAAGTGAATCCGCATAGTATTTTTTCGTCTTCATAATACTTTCATGATTCTTCGCCGGAAAAGAACGGTTCTGTCAGGCGATAGTTTCCGTATACTGCAAAAATTCCCGGCACCGGTGCGTAGAGGCAGTCGCGCATGAGCAAGCCGTTCTTCAGCCGGATCGTCACGGCGCGCATGTCGGTGTTCCAATAGTCCATTGCCGCAGAGAAGGCTTCGTCGCTGACGGCTTTCAGCTTGCCGTCCTGAATTTCCAGCTTGCCGTCCTCGCCGAATTTTTCTGTATATGCGTCATAATATGCATGGGCGAGATCTTCTTCGGTCAGGCAGTCGCCGAGCTTCACCAGCTTGTCGAAGAAGTCTTTGAGCGCGGCGCTGTCCGTGACGGTCTCCAGCACATTGCCGTCCGCATCCGCAAGCGTCAGCGATTCGAGATCCTCCGCCTTGCCGATGCCGTAGGATGCGCAGACCGCCCAGATCGAGGGCGATTCATCCAGATAGCGAAAACCCGAAAGCTCATAGGCAAGATAGTCCTCCTGCCCTTTCAGCAGCACGATCGCATGCGCCTTGTCCGCATCATCCAGCGGCTTGCAGGAATAGAGCGGGCATTCGACCGTGCCGCTCTCCGTCGGGAACGAGAGCATGCCGAGTTCCTCGCCGCAGAGCGCTGAACCGATCTCCGCAGCCTCCGGCACATAGTCCTGCACGGTTTGCAGACCGCACTTTGTATAATACGCGTCCTCGAAGGTCAGCGTGTCAAAGACAGAGCGATACGCCGCCTGCTCGACCGACCTGCCGAGCCGGTGCCAGACCGTCAGCCAGCAGCCCGCCACGATCAGCAGCAGCCCCGCACAGAGCAGAAATTTCCAGTGCTTTTGTAAAAATGCTTTCATCTTGTTCTCCTTATTATATGATTCCGGCAAATGCCGGCAGATTTCTTGCAGCGGCGTAGGCAAGTGCCGCGATCAGCACGCCGATCCAGAAGCCTTTTTTCCGCGGGATCAGCTTTTTCGGTCTGCCGAGCACGCGCGTCCAGCACTCTGCATACAGCAGAACCAGCAGCAGCACCCCGAACAGGATCAGCGCATTCGCCCGCAGCGAGCCCGCAAGATCCAGCCGGCAGAGCGCAAAGACACTGTGCGTCATCCCGCAGGACGGACAGCGCAGTCCGGTCGCCGTCCGGATCAGACACGGCGGCATCCACGGCATCACCCATGCCGCATATGCCTGTTTCAGCAGAAGCAGCAGTCCCGCAGCCGCGAACGGCAGCAGACAGAGCAAGGCGATCTTCTGCGTTTTTTTCAGTATCAGCTTGTGTTTCATGGGAATGAAGCTGTCCCCTCTCCGCATAAAATCTTGATTTTCGAGAAAAATATATCGAAAAACGATAATTTTCTATTGACAAACAGAAAGTTTTGTGCTATACTAGGCTCAACAACAAATCCAAAGGAGTGTTCCGCATGACAACCAAATGGACCGCAACCAAATCTCTGTTTCTCTCCCGCACCCTGACGATCGCAACGCTTGTAATGGCGATCGCCGCACTGTTCTGCATTCCGGTCATCTCGGAATGGTACGCTGCATTGTCCGAAAAGACGGACCTGCACGGCGTCATGCCGGTCGTGCTCTACATCAGCGACGGGCTCGCGATCTTCGCGCTCTGGCAGCTGCACAAGCTGCTGCGGAACATCCACGCGCAGCGCGTGTTCGTCACGGAAAACGCGACCTGTTTCCGGCTCATCTCATGGTGCTGCTTTGCCGTCGCAGCGGTCTGGCTGTTCACGACCTTCTGGCAGTTCGTCTACCTGACCTTCTGGCGGTTCGTTGCGTTCCTGATCGCATTCATGGCGGCATTTGTCGGACTGATCGTCCGCGTCGTCAAGAATCTGCTGGATGCAGCCGTGGAACTGCGGGAAGAAAATGATTATACCATTTGAAAGGAGCGGAGTGCATGCCGATCGTAGTCAATCTTGATGTCATGATGGCAAAACGCAAAATCTCCGCCGGAGAACTTGCGGAACGCGTGGACATCACCCCAGCGAATCTCTCGATCCTGAAAAATAACAAGGCAAAGGCTGTCCGTTTCTCCACACTGGAAGCGATCTGCCGCGAGCTGGACTGTCAGCCCGGCGATGTGCTGGAATATGTGAAGGACGAATGACACCGCCGAGACTGGCATTGAAAGGAGTATCCCTATGGAACAGACCGTACAGCCGGCAGCAGTGCCGGAACAGACGATCCCGCCGACCGAACCCGCAGCCCTGCCGGATACGCAGAGCTTCAAACCGAAATGGAAGCTGCAGCCGCATGACACCCTCTTTGCACTGCTCGCGCTGCCGCTCGGATTCCTCTTTATCCGCTATATCCTGTTCAAAGCAGACGGCTTCCTCACGACCGGATTTTTCCTGCTGCTGTATCTGTTCAGCTGCCTCTATATCCGGAAATCCGGCTGCAAGCCAAAGCCCGTGCATCATCTGATGGGCGCGGTCATCATTGCATTCAGCCTTGTCTTCTCGCTGACGGCAGCGCCCCTGATCCACGGGCTCTGCGTGCTGTTTCTGCTGCCCGCGATCGTCTGGCGGACGCATGCCGTTTGCAGCGGCACCGGACTGGTCACGCGGTATCTGCCGTTTGACCTCTGGGATTCCTGCTGCTCCGCACCGCTCTGGCATGCCTCTGCCGGCCCGCAGGCATATGCCGAGCTGACGAAAAAAAGCAAGTCTGCCGGCAACGCAAAAGCGATCCTGCTCGGTCTGTTGGTGACGATCCCGCTGACAGCTGTGGTCGCTGTGCTGCTTTCCAGCGCGGATGAGGGCGTCAACCGCATGCTCTCTGATGTCTTCGAGATGATCTCCGACAATGTGTACCTGACTGTTTTGGAGATCCTGCTGGCGATCCCCGCCGGGATCTGGCTCTTTGGCATGCTTTACAGCGCTGCCCAGCGCAAGCTGAATCCGCTGCCGGATGAAGCCTACCACGAGCAGAAGCTGCTGCGGGCGCGCATCATCCCGAATGCGGGACTCTACGCCGGTGTCACGCCGATCTGCGTGCTCTATCTGCTCTATGTGGTCTCGCAGACAAACTATTTCCTCTCTGCATTCGCAGGCAAGCTCCCCTCGGATATGATCTATTCGGAATACGCACGGCGCGGCTTCTTTGAGCTGTGCGCGATCGCGATCATCAATCTCGCGGTCATCCTCGTGCTGACCGGATGTGCCAAAAAGGGCGGAAACACGCGCCCGAAGCTGCTGACAGGCTATGCCGTGATGCTCTGCCTGTTCACGCTGTTCATCATTGCGACGGCAATCGCAAAAATGGTGCTCTATATCAACGCCTACGGTCTGACCGCGCTGCGGCTCTATACCGCATGGTTCATGGTGCTGCTCGGCGTCGTTTTCCTGACACTGCTGGTCAAACAGTTTGTCCGCCGTCTGCCGACCGCCGCGATCCTGACGGTCTCCTTCACGCTGCTGTTCGGACTGCTCTGCTTTGCAATGCCGGAACAGCGCATCGCGGAATACAACATTACACGCTATGAGAACGGAACACTCTCTGAACTGGATGTTGACATGCTCTGCGGGCTCTCCGAGGATGCCTATCTCGTCATGACCAAGCATCCGGATGCGCTGCGGCGCGCGGGACAGTGGGACGAATTTGTCCGCAGAGCCAAGATCCGGACAGACGAGATCTATCGGGAAAGCAAGGACAAAAGCTGGAATCTCCCTGCACAGATTCTGATCCAGCGCGTCCATGTCGATATCCCGCACGAGGAATGATCGTATGCCGGCGCTCCGGAACAGTCAGACGAACACAAAGCAGAATCGCGCAGAAAAAAATCTGTGCGGCTGCGGATGCGCATTCTTTTCCATGATGATCGGCACGGGCGTGCTGGGGCTGACGCACAAGCTGCTGCTCCCGATGCTGATCGTCTGGATGCTCGTGCTGCCGGTCTGCTCGGTCATCATCCGGAAAACCGGCAGGTGCAAGCCGCTGCTCTATACCGTGCGCGGGATCGCCGCGGCGCTGCTGTGCCTGCCATGCATCATGACGATGCTCTGCATCGGCTTCAGCAAAACGCCCGCGCTCTACCGCATCAAACGGTTCATCTACCGCGAGGGCGTCCGCGATATCCGGCACAGCGCCGTGCTCTCGCCGGAAAAGCTGCCCGCAGACTTCAGCGGTTATCTTTTTCATACCCGCGCGCAGGCAGCCGCACAGGACTATCATCCGGATGCTGTTTTACAGCTGTATACAACAGATACCGCGTGGCTCGATGCCTTTGAGGAAAAGCTTGCCGCGGAAGCCGGACTGATCCGGCTGGAATTTCACGCTCCGGATGATGCGTCCTATGATCCGGAAGACGGCGAAGAACCGGAAGACATCCGTCCGAATCATCTGTCTGCTTATCTTTACAGCATGATGCAGAACGCAGACAAAGAACAGTTTGTCTGGTATGAACCGACAGACGAAACCGGCAATCCGCTGACCTACGGCTGTGCGCTCATCAGCCGGAAGACCGGTCTGGTGCTCGTCTGGTTCTGACAACAGAAATGAGGACAACATGAAACTGATACAAATCACAGCGGATATGCTCTGCGGACTCGGCTGCGCGGGATGCGCCTGCCTGTTCAGTGCGGCGGCATTCCCCGGCAGAATCGGCATCATGCTCGCAGCGGCGGTTCCGACCGTTCTGATCTGCACAGCGCTCCTCTGGACAAAGCGGACAAACGCGCGGCGTCTGCGCAGCATCACTGCGATCGTCAGCTTTCTGCCGGCGGTCTGGTTCAGCATCCGCGCAGGTATCCACACTGCCGTCTATACGCTGTTCAATCCCGATTATATCCGCGAATACGGCAGTCCGAATATCGGGGATGCAGGCGGACTGTTTCTGATCTATATTCCCGCAGCACTGATCCTGCTGCTGCTCTCGGTATTCCTTGCAAAGCTGCGCTTCTCCCCGCAGGAGCAGCAGAATCACGGAGAAAAGGGGCAAATTCCATGAAACAACCGCACACAGATGCCGAACGGCTCCAAACAAAGCGCCGGCATCTTCTGAACGCAGCAGGCATCGGATGCGTGATCCTGTCCGTGCTGAGCGGCTTATGCGTCCCCGGACTCACCGCGCTGATACCGATCGTATCGCTGCCGGTCTGGCTGCTGATCCTGCCGCTCTGCGCGGTGCCGGTCCGCAAAACCGGCAAAGGCAAGCTGCTGCTCTATCCCGTGCGCGGCATCAGCATCGGACTGCTGTGCCTGCCCTGCATCATGACGGTGCTCTGCGTCAGCTTTCCGCAGTCGTCCGCGCTGCACCGCGTCAGACGCACGCTCTACCGCGAGGGCGTCACATGCAGCGCATGCAGCCGGATCCTGATGCCGGAGCAGCTGCCGGACAGCTATTCCGATTACAGCTTCCGGATCCACGCGCCGAGCGTCCTTTCGGATACAAAGCCGGACGGACAGCTGCGGCTGTACACAACGGACACGGAATGGCTCGACCGGTATGAAGCGTCGGTGAACGCAATGCTCCCCGATGAAAAGCTGCTCGTGCGGATCGAATATCCCGCTGCGGATCAGTCAGACCGGGCATTTCCGGATGCCATGCCGGATGCGGTCGCGGAAGCCGTCAAAGAAACCGGCGCGCAGCATTTTGTGTACTACGCAACACAGGGCGATTACAGTCACCGGCAGCCATACACCGGCGCGCTCATCGACCGCGATACCGGTCTGCTGCTTGTGTGGATCTGACGACAAATATGGTGAAGATATGAAACAGAATCTGTCAAACCCGCCGCCTGCGCGGCATGTGCAGCCGGAGATCTCTCCGCGGCGCAGACGCCTGCGCAGTATCAACACCGGATGCGCCGTTACGCTCCCGTTTCTGCTCATTTTGCAGCTGTTTACGCTGTGGCTGTCCGTAAAGCTCGCGATTCCGGTGCTGGTGATCGTTCTGCTGATCATTCCCGCGCTCTTTCATCTGCATGAGAAAACCGGAAAGCTCCGCCTGCCGCTCGCTGTTTTCCGTGTACTCGGCATCGCAATGACTGCTGCTGCGATCGCGATCCCGATGCTCTGCATCAGCGGAACGCGGATCCCGCAGCTGTACCGCATCCGGCGGTTCATCTATGAGGACGGTCTGCATGATGCGTTCCATTCCAAAAACAGCATCCTGCCGGAAACACTGCCGGCAGTGCACCGCGATTACAATTTCAGCATTCTGCCGACCGTGCAGGACAAATCCTTTCTGTTCCTGCATACCGATACGGAAACGCTGGCGCAGTATGAAGCGCAGTTTGCAGCCGATCCCGATGTCACCTGCCTGACTGAGGATACAGCGTCCGCGCAGACAGATGAAACAGAACAGCCGGAGCGTCCGCAGGCGCTGCCCGCAGAGGTCTGGCAGAAGCTTCGGGATACCGCAGGCTTCGGAGAAGATCTCTCCCACGCAAAGATCTATCACAAATTCGTCCTATTGGAACAGCGCGCGAACGGAAAACTCGGCATTTCCGGCAATGCGCTCATCAATTATGAGACCGGACTGCTCGCATTCTGGAACTGACTCCGGAAAGAGGTAAAATATGGAACAAAATCTGCAAAATCCGGCGTATGCACAGTATGTACAGCCGGAGATTTCCCCGCGGCACAAACGCCTGCGCAGAACAAACATCGGATGTGCAGCATCGCTCCCGTTCGTCATGTTTCTGCTGATCATGACAGCCGGCATTTCTTTGAGACTGGCGCTGCCGGTTCTGATCGCCGGACTGGTGATCGTGCCGCTCTGCTCGCTCCTGCATGAGAAAACCGGCAGATTCCGTCCGCTGCTCCGCATCGCGCAGACGATCGCAGTCGGGCTGCTGGCGGCTGCCCTCTCGCCTCCGTTCATCTGCCTCACCGGCACGCGAAACCCGCAGATGTACCGCCTCAAATGGTTTGTATACACAAACGGCGTGCGCGAATCCGCATTTGCAAAAAACAACATTCCCCCTGAAAAGCTGCCCGAGATTCACAAGGATTACTACTTCCGCACCGAACCGGACATGATCGCGCAGGATTATACACCGTGCGCATTCCTGTTCCTGCACACCGATGCGGATACGCTGAATCAGACCGCAGAACGGCTCGATGCGTATTCCGGTGTGATCCGCGAACAGAATACGCCGCCTGATCCGGAAGACCTCGCAGAACGCGAAGCCGGATACCGTGCAGACGAAGCGTATCTTGCGCACCGTCCGGATGCGCTGCCCCCCTTTGTGTATCAGGAGCTCGTCAAAAAAGCCGGATTTCAGGATGATCTCAGCAATGCGGTGATCTACAAGCCGGCGAAGCAGGCGAATATGTGCTACGTCGGCAGCGGCGCGCTCATCAATTATGAGACCGGTCTGCTCGTCATCTGGGTATAAAGACAGCAGCGCCGGACAAACCGGCAAAGAATCAACATCATTATGAAAGGAATGTTTCTCATGAAAAAGTTTACACTCTATGCAATCACCGCAGCAGGCTGCCTGCTGTTCGATGCCTGCATGCTGGTCCTCGCAAAAGCCGCGGTCAATACATTCCGCGGTCCGATACCGGAGATCACACTGAATGATTACGAAACACAGCCGGACAGCATCGTTTCGATCCATGACATCTGCAGCTGGGAGCATCTCGACCGCATGTACATCACCTCTGCATACTGGGCAGACGGCGATCCGGAGATGCCGGTCATCTCGGACGATCAGCAGACCGTTCAGCTCGGCGACAAATGCGGCGAGCTCACCGTGACCGTTTCCACATCGCCGGAATGGATCAATCTGAATGACGCCGTCACCGTGACCGTGGAGCCGCAGGCATGAGCCGGCGCATCCGCATCGGCATGGCGATCGCCTCGGCGGTGCTGTTCGGCATCGAGGTGCTGATCGGTATGTTTGCGCACGGCTGGGTGCGCTCCTACCTCGGCGATGTGCTTGTAGTCATCCTGCTTTATACGCTCTGGCGCACGGTCTCCCCGATGAAGCCGAAGCACGGGCTGCTGCTGCCTGCCGGCATACTGCTCTTTGCATTTGCCGTGGAGTTTTTGCAGCGCTGGGGCTTCTGCGACAAATTTCACATCACAAACCGGCTGCTCCGCATTCTGATCGGGACGGGATTTTCCGTCATCGACCTGCTGAGCTACTGCATCGGCATCGTGCCGTGCATGCTCTGTGAGCTGCGTCTACATTATACCACAAAAACACTGCCGGATGCAAGCATTCATCCGGAGAAAGGAGCAGCCGCATGAAACAGCAATGGATCCCGCTGCTGCTGACAGCGCTCTGTCTGACCGGCTGCGGCGAAGACCGCTTTGCGCTGCCGGATGATCCGGTCGTATTCCGCGAAGGGTATTTTGTGAATCCGGATGATCCGGAAGATACATTTGCTACGCGGGAATGGGACGGCAGAACCTATATCCTGTTCGGCATCGAAAAGAACCGCACGCATTTCGGGAAATGCCTCGGCTATGTGGAAGGCGATGAAAACACCCGCATCTTCGCAGCGGAAGGTCTGCCGGAAACGGACTATCTGATCGAATATGACACAGCAGGCGTCATGGAACAGGCGGTGTATCTGCGCTGCATCGACACGCAGGGCGATCCTGTGCCGGAGCAGCTCGAATCCTACGGCTATCCGTTCTGGGACGGGAAGTCTGCCGCAGAAGCATCTGCATAACCCGCAGAAAAATGCGCATCCTATCCGCAGAAAGGACGGGATCGCATGATTATGATCGGGATTCTCACCGCTGTGCTCTCCGGCGTGCTCATGAGCGTGCAGGGCGTGTGCAATACGGCTGTTTCCAAATCGGCAGGGCTCTGGACGACCGGCGTGTTTGTTTCCCTGACGGCGGCGCTGGTCAGCTTTCTGATCCGCATTTTCGGCGGGCAGAAAGAGGATTTTGAGGTGCTCCTGCAAATTCAGCCGCGTTATCTGCTGCTCGGCGGCGTATTCGGTGCGCTCATCACAGGAACGGTCGTGTTCAGCATTGCACGGCTCGGCACGGCAAAGGCAGAGCTCGTGATCGTGGTGTCGCAGCTGATCGCCGCATACTGCATCGCCCTGACCGGCTGGTTCGGCTCGGCGCAGGAGCCGTTTTCGTGGCGGAAGCTGCTCGCACTGACCGTCGCTGCCGGCGGCGTGATCTGGTACAGCGTGTAGCTGCGCAACAATCGGAAATAACAAACAAAACGGCGCTGACCGCATCGGTCAGCGCCAAAATCATATCATGAAACAGTTCAATCAGTCAAATCAATGGATATGTCAATCAAAATCTGCCGTCCGATCACGGCACGACAACGATCTCGCCCGGAAGATCACCCTGTTTGCTCTGGTAGTCGCATCCCACAGTGTACCCGTCCAGACTGCCGTACCATGCGTTCAGCCGATAGCGTCCGCATTCCTCCGGCATATCGAAATACAGCGTGAACAGCTCGCCGTCGCCCCGAATGACCGTGTTGTACCGGTCGGATGATTCATAGCCTTCATCAGTTTTCTTCCAGCGGTTGTTGAACGTCACTTCCAGTTCGCCGTCCTGCGCAGTCCCGCTGATCTCCGGCGCATGCGCCAGCAGCGTTCCCTCTGTACGGAGCACGAGCTGTTCTGCATCCGTCACCGGTTTCAGCGCAGCATCATACATGACGCGCACCTCGCCTGCTTCAAACGGACCGTTCCCCTGAATCAGCACATCGACCGGCACGTTTTTCTCGCCGGCGTGTGCAACGGTCGGCATAAAGAAGAAGGTCAGCCCTTCTGCCGTATCCGGCTTCACAGGAAAGCTTGTCTTCGTGGCCGCGGAAAGATCCTCCTCATCCACAATGACCGTGATGCCGGTCACCTTGCTGTCATCGGAAGGATCCCGCGCCAGATCAGATTCCGCGCCGCATTCCCGCAAGACATAGCGTCCGGGCTTTGCCGGTGCAAGCAGCTTGAAATCCGTCAGGCAGCCGTTGAACGGCACTGCGGAGACTTCACTCTCCATGCCCCTGAATGTCAGGATGCGGTCGTCGCAGTTCTCCAGCCACATACCGTTTCCGGTTCCGCCGATATTGCAGTACATCGTATTGGGATCCGGCAGATAATCGAATTTTGAGATATTGAACGGCACATAGAAAAAGGTACTGCCCTTGCCGTTCTCCACCCACAGCATCATTTTGATCTGCTCGCTCGGCTTCGCATGGCAGACCGCCTCGCCGTCAATGACCTCATACGGTCTGTCTGCCGGAATCAGCATGTATTCCGCGGTATCGGTCTCCGGCGGTGCGGTCGTGGTCTGTACGGGCTTCGCCGTGATCTTTGCGGTCGTATCCGCAGTCGTTTTGGCTGTCGTTTTCTCTGATGTGTTTGCCGATGTTTTTGCTGTCATTTTCGCGGTCGTATTTTCGGCTGTACCCGTGCCGGACGGCGCCGTCTGACCGGCCGCCGGCTTTGCTGTCGTCTGACTGCTGCGCTCCGACGCCGCAGTCAATGCATTTGCAGTGGTAATTGTGTACTGTTCGGATGCACGCACAGTCGTTGCTGCCAGTTCTGTTCCGCTGACAGTCACAGTTGTTTCTGGTAAGGTTTCCGCTTCGGAAACGACGCACTCCTCGCTCGTGACAGAAAGCAGATCATCGCCCGCTCTGCTGCGCGAAAGCAGATAGCCGCCGCCGATATTCAGTGCAAGCAGTACCGCCGCAACTGCAGATCCGGTGATCATTCCCCTTTTGCGCATCCGGATGCCTTTTTTGTGGGGTTCATCTGTCTGCTCCATGTGATGTTCCTCCTGATCAGCAGGAATCTGCCGGAACCGGCGATGCTGCATCAGTTCTGTGATATCCTGTTCCGATGCACCGTCCATGATCTTGAAAAAATCTTCCTGTTTCACAGCAATTCCTCCTTTTCCAAAAATGTCTTCAGCTTTTTGCGGGTGCGCAGAAGTGACATATTCACACGCCCGACCGAACAGCCTGTTTCCGCTGCGACCTCCTTTGCGGTCAGGCAAAGCCAGTAACGCCGCAGGAAAATCATGCGTGCTGCCGGAGAGAGCGTCGGCAGAAACCGCCGGAATGCATCGCGCAGGGCAATGCTGTCCAGCATCCGGTCAGGATGCTCCGGCGACTGAAAACAGTCCTTCAGCTCGTCTATTGCGACAGTCAGCTGACCGCCGCCGCGCCGTTTTGCATTGGCATACGCAAGACGGTCCCGCGCCGCATTCCGGACTGCGGTCACAAGGAACGCACCGAGAGATTCCGGTTCGGCAGGCGGGATCGCATGCCAGAGATGCATCAGTGCATCGTCAAAGCACTCCTCCGCATCCTCGCGGGTCCCGAGAATGTTGTATGCGATGGTCATACAAAGGGATTCGTACTGCTGTTTTGTCTCCTGCACCGCTTTTTCATCGCGCTGCTGATACAATCGGATAATCTCTGCATCGGTCACGCCGCTTCACCTCCTTCTCTGTCAGTAATGACGGAAAAACTGTCGGAAATATCACGCACGGCAGAAAATTTTGCCGCAAATATCAAAACAGCCCCGAAACAATTCTGCTTCGGGGCTTGATGATGCTGTTTACTTATCCTTGCCGATCAGATCCTTGAGCTTTTTGAAGAACGTATCGCGCTTTGCGTAATTCTTCGATTCCAGCGAGGACTCGAACTGCTGGAGCATTTCCTTCTGCTTCTTGGTAAGCCCCTTCGGCACCTCGACATAGACCTTGACATACTGATCGCCGCGCTGGTCATTGCGCTGGAGCTTCTTGACGCCCTTGCCGCGCAGACGGAAAACGGTTCCGGTCTGTGTACCCTCGCCGATGCGGTACTTCACATTGCCGTCAATGGTCGGGACAACGATCTCATCGCCGAGCACTGCCTGTGCATAGGTGATCGGGATATCGCAGTGAATGTCGTAATCCTCGCGCTGGAAGACCGGATGCTGCCTGACGTTCACGCCGACAATCAGGTTGCCGCTCGGACCGCCGTTCACACCCGCATCGCCCATGCCGGAAACGCGGATCATCTGACCGTCGTCGATGCCCGCCGGAATATCCACATTGATGCTCTTGGTAATGCGCACTCTGCCTGCGCCGCGGCACTTCTGGCACGGGTTCTTGATGATCTTGCCCTTGCCGCCGCAGTGCGGACACGGCTTCGAGGACGAGATCATGCCGAACGGCGTGCGCTGTGTCGATTTGACCGTTCCGCGTCCCTGACAGTCCGGACAGATCTCTGCACCGGAATTGCCTGCGCTGCCGGAGCCGTGACAGTCCGGACAGGTCTCCATGCGCTGCACCTGCACGTTCTGCGATTTGCCGTTGCATGCATCCATGAAGTCAATGGTCACGCTGGTCTGAAGGTCTCTGCCGGCGCGCGGTGCATTCGGATTCTGCATCCGGCTGCCGCCGCCGAACATGCCGCCCATGCCGCCCATGCCGCCGAACAGACTCTCAAGGATCTCACTGACATCAGAGAATCCGCCCATGCCGGAGCCCATACCGTTGCTGTCGAGGCCGTCATGACCGTACTGATCGTAGATCTGACGCTTTTCACTGTTCGAGAGCACCTCGTAAGCCTCGGTGATCTCCTTGAATTTTTCCTCTGCGGTCGGATCGTCCGGATGCAGATCGGGATGATACTGCCGTGCCAGCTGGCGATATGCCTTTTTCAGCTCATCATCCGTAGCGGATCTGCTGACGCCCAGTACCTCATAGTAATCTCTTTTGTCAGCCATATTCTACACCCTTTCGTGTGTTGATCTCATTCTGACTGCGGTTCTGCCCGCAGATAAAGACCTGTATATTATAGCACAATTCCGGACGGATTGCAAGGCTTCTGCAAATCTTTCAGCCCGCTGCCGCGTGCCTCAAAGGCAGCATGACAGCATCGAATAAAACAGAATCAGCAATGCCAGAATCGCCAGTGTTGCCAGTGTCATGATGATATAATCGCGTTTGTCGTTCATGCGGCTGTGTCCTTTCCATGCGGCTGCAATCCGGATGTATATACAGGTACGGCGAGAGGGGCGGAAGAATATTCCACCCCTGACGCATCATTCTTTTGTGATTATGCTTCGGTGAAATCGGCATCCACAACGCCGTCGTCATTGCTGCCGCCGTTGTTTGCGCTGCCGCCCATATTGCCCGTGTCCATGTTGCTGAAATCCGGTGCGCCGCCCTGCGGATTTGCCTGCTGGTAAACCTTGGAGCTGAGTGCATAGAATGCATTCTGGAGCGCTTCGGTCTTTGCCTTGATGTCCTCGGTGTTGTCGCTCTTGAGCGCTTCCTTCAGGTCATTGAGTGCGCTCTCGATCGGTGCCTTGTCATCTGCGGAGACCTTATCGCCGAACTCCTTGAGTGCCTTCTCGCACTGGAACACGAGGGATTCACCGTTGTTCTTCGCATCGACGGATTCCTTGCGCTTCTTGTCCTCCTCAGCAAACTGCTCTGCCTCGCGGACTGCGCGGTCGATATCTTCCTTGCTCATGTTGGTGGAAGAAGTTATCGTGATATTCTGCTCCTTGCCGGTGCCGAGATCCTTTGCGGAAACATGCACGATGCCGTTTGCGTCGATATCGAAGGTGACTTCGATCTGCGGGACACCGCGCGGTGCCGGTGCGATGCCGTCAAGACGGAACTCGCCGAGCTTCTTGTTGTCACGTGCAAATTCACGCTCGCCCTGCAGGACAACGATGTCAACTGCCGGCTGATTATCCGCAGCGGTGGAGAACACCTGCGACTTCTTGGTCGGGATCGTGGTGTTGCGCTCGATCAGCTTGGTGCAGACACCGCCCATGGTCTCCAGACCGAGGGACAGCGGGGTGACGTCGAGCAGGAGCAGACCTTCCTTGACGTCGCCGCCGAGGATACCGCCCTGATATGCGGCGCCGAGTGCCACGCACTCATCCGGATTGATGCCCTTGAACGGCTCCTTGCCGATGCGCTGCTTGACAGCCTCCTGCACAGCCGGGATTCTCGAAGAACCGCCGACAAGCAGAACCTTATCCAGATCAGACGGGCTGAGTCCGGAATCGCGGAGTGCCTGATCGACCGGTCCCATTGTCGCTTTGACGAGGTCTGCGGTCATCTCATTGAACTTTGCCTGTGTCAGCGTGAGGTCGAGATGCTTCGGGCCGTTTGCGTCCACGCTGATGAACGGCTGGTTGATATTGGTCGTGGTCATGGAAGAAAGCTCGATCTTTGCCTTTTCAGCTGCTTCCTTCAGACGCTGCATTGCGGTCTTGTCGTTTCTGAGGTCGATGCCCTCGGTCTTCTTGAACTCGTCGATCATCCAGTCGATGATGCGCTGGTCGAAGTCATCGCCGCCGAGACGGTTGTTACCGGCAGTTGCAAGCACTTCGGTCACGCCGTCGCCCATGTCGATGATCGAGACATCGAACGTACCGCCGCCGAGGTCGAAGACCATGATCTTCTGCTCATCTTCCTTGTCGATGCCGTAGGACAGTGCTGCAGCAGTCGGCTCATTGATGATACGCTTGACGTTCAGACCTGCGATCTGACCTGCGTCCTTGGTTGCCTGACGCTGGCTGTCGGTGAAGTATGCCGGAACGGTGATGACCGCTTCGGAAACCGGCTCGCCGAGATATGCCTCTGCATCCGCCTTCAGCTTCTGCAGGATCATTGCGGAGATCTCCTGCGGCGTATAAGCCTTGCCGTCCACGGTGACCTTCTCGTTGGAGCCCATTTTTCTCTTGATCGAAATGACGGTGTTATCCGGATTGGTGATCGCCTGACGCTTTGCGATCTGACCGACCAGACGCTCACCGGTCTTGGAAACTGCAACAACAGACGGCGTGGTTCTTGCGCCCTCTGCGTTCGGGATGACAACTGCGTTGCCGCCTTCCATAACAGCGACGCAGGAATTGGTTGTACCGAGGTCGATACCGATAATCTTGCTCATAATCTTATCCTCCTAAGAATAATCTTTTCAGAATCATCAAAATATTGTGCCGCTTTTTCCGCGGCATCCGGCATGCACCGGACTAGTTGGCAACGGATACCATTGCGCATCTGATGATGCGGTCTCCGAGGCGATAGCCTTTCTGGTAGACCTGGCAGACGGTCGATTCCCCGAAGTTCTCATCCTCGATCTGCCGGATCGCGTTGTGCACCTTCGGATCAAAGGGCTCGTTCAGTGCGGGGATCTCCTCGACGCCGAGCTTTGAAAGGATCGAAGTCATCTGCTGATAGATCTTCTCCATGCCGCTGCGGTAGGCTTCGTCCGTGCACGGGGATTCCATTGCACGCTCAAAGCTGTCCACGGCGGGCAGCAGCTCCAGAACGGTCTTTGCGACGGCGTCCTGATAGGTCTCGGATTTCTCCTTTGCGGTGCGCTTCCGGAAGTTGTCAAACTCCGCAAACAGCCGCATGTACTTGTCATTTGCTTCCTGCAATGCCTTTTCTGCGGCATCGGGTTCCTCTGCGGATTCCGCCTCGCCGTCGCCGGCTTCCGCGTCCGCGGTGTCCTCCGTCAGCGCTTCGGGATCTTCCGGTTCCTCCGCAGCCTCATGCAGTCCGCTTTCCTCCAAAGACTCAAAGTCCTCGCAGCCGTCCGCATCGCGAATCTCGTCTGTCATGTGTCGTCCTCCTCCTTTTCGGAAATCAGATTGCTGATTTTCTCTGTAAAATATTCAAGATAAGGGATCACCTTTGCATAATTCAGCCGCATCGGACCGATGATGCCGAGCCGTCCGGCGGTTTTGCCGTCCTTCTGATACTGCCCGACGATCATGCTCGAATTGCCGATCACGAATGTCTGCTGCGGGTGCTCCCGCTTGGCATCTTCACTGAACATCACATGGATGCCGCTGAACGTATCATTGAGGATCGGCATGATGACATCCTGATTCTCCATAAATTCAACGATATCCTGTGTTGCAAGCTCCTGACAGGTCAGCAGATTGCGCGTGCCGTTGACGGTCAGCTCCTGCCGCATCATGTCGCGGCTGAGCTCATAGAGCCCCTGCACCAGCGGACTGAGCGTTGCCATATAGGCGCCCATTGCGGTGACAAGCTTATCTACCATTTCCGGCGAAAGATCGCTGAGCGATACGCCGTGCAGATGCTCTGTCAGGAATGCGGTAAAGAATTGCAGCTGTTCATCGTTGAGGTCAAATTCCAGTCTGCAAGCCTTGTTTTTGATATTGCCTGCCGAAGTGATCAGCAAGATCACATAGAGCCGCTTGCCGGTCGGGATGACCTCGACCTTCGAGATCACCGAGAACTGCGGCATCGCATTGACGGCGACGGCGGCACATTTCGTGATCTCGGCGAGCGCTGAGGTTGCGGACTGAATCAGACCGTCCTCCGTGAGCGCGCCGTCTTTCTCGAACATGCTGTCGAGCCGCTGCTTTTCGGCTTCCGGCAGCTGTGCGCCGGACATACATTTTTCAATATAGACCTTATACCCCTGAAAGGTCGGCACTCTGCCGGCAGAGGTATGCGGCTGCTCCAGCAGTCCGAGCTGCTCCAGCACCGCCATATCATTGCGGATCGTTGCGGAAGATACCTTGATATCCGGCAGCGCGGCAATGGTCTTGGAACCGACCGGTTCGCCGGTTGTGACGTATTCATCCACGACGGCGGCAAGGATCCTGAGCTTCCGGTCATCCATTCGCGCCACTCCTTTCCCGCCGCAGTCCCGCTTCCGGTGCATGCCGGTTGCAGACTGCTTTTTCATGTGCTAGCACTCTATCTCTCCGAGTGCTAAATATAAGATACCACTTTTCCGCCCGCTTGTCAAGCATTCCCGCACAGTTTTCACAAACTTCGTCACCTCGCACAAAGTCATTCGCCTTTTCCGATGTATCATCGTCAATATTTTTGGCACACAAATCTGCTTTTGCGGCATATTCAGAGGATGATTGTACAGTAGTTCGGTAGGATTGTTCATTGCGCTGCGGCAAAATTCACGTTATAATAATACCGGAGCAAAAAACAGAGCTCCGCAGGGAAAACACGAATGATTTTTGGGAGGAAACCAACATGAAACAGGCAAATCGCAAACTTGCAGCAGGGATCTGCTGCGCGGCACTGGCAGCCGGTCTGATTCCGGCGGCAGGCATGCAGGCACAGGCTGCGGACGCAGTCCGGCTGACACTGGCAGAGGGCGCAGGCGAATCGGCGTACTGCGAATGGGAACCCGCTGCCGGTGCTTCGGGCTACAATGTCTATGCAGACGGCAAGCAGCTCGACAGCATGCTCATCCGGCAGTACAACGGATATTTCCGCGCAGATGCGGTCGGACTGAAAGCCGGCACGCATACGCTCAAAGTCGTGCCGCTGACCGGCGGCAAAGAGAATGCTTCCGGCGCCGCCGAGCAGACCGTGACCGTCACCGCACTCGACCGCTCCGGCTTCGGATTCGTCGGCGGTACATCGTCCGGCGCCTACAACAATGACGGCACACTGAAAAGTGATGCGGTCGTGCTCTATGTCACCGAGGATACCAAAAATACCGTTTCGCTGGATGTGGTCTCCGACAGCAAGGGCAAAACAACCGCTGCAGCCGGCATCCAGAACATCCTGACTGCCTATCAGAAGGGCTATGACAAGCGTCCGCTCGATATCCGCTGCATCGGCAATCTCACCGATCCCGAAACGCTCATGGCAGGCGATCTGCTGCTCAAGGGCAGCGGCGCATCCAAACGCCTGAGCTGCGGCGTGACCATTGAGGGCATCGGCAAGGACACCGTCTTCAACGGCTTCGGGCTGCGCATTGCAAACTGCTCGAATGTCGAGGTGCGGAACATCGGCTTCATGAACTGCAACAGCAATGAGGGCGATGACATCGGCTTGCAGCAGAACAACGATCATGTCTGGGTACACAACTGCGACCTGTTCTACGGCGATGCAGGCTCCGACGCCGATCAGGCAAAGGGCGACGGCGCGCTCGATACGAAAACATCCTCTTATATCACGCATTCCTATAACCACTTCTGGGACAACGGCAAGTGCAATCTGCAGGGCATGAAGTCCGAATCGCCGGAAAACTACATCACCTATCATCACAACTGGTATGACCATTCCGATTCCCGTCATCCCCGCATCCGCACCTGCACCGTCCACATCTATAATAATTATTTCGACGGCAATGCAAAATACGGCGTCGGCGTGACAATGGGCGCTTCGGCATTCGTCGAGCAGAACTATTTCCGCAACTGCCCCAAGCCCATGCTGAGCAGCCAACAGGGCACCGATGCGCAGGGCGAGGGCACATTCTCCGGCGAGGCAGGCGGCATCATCAAGGCTTACAACAACGTCATCAAGGATGCCAAAAGCTATATCACCTATCAGGCGAACAACAGCAGCTTCGATGCCTATGAGGTCAAAGCGGCAAATGAGAAAGTGCCCGATTCCGTCAAAACACTCTCCGGCGGTACGGCATACAACAATTTCGACACATCTTCGGTCATGTATACCTATCAGGCAGACGCGCCGGAGCAGGTTCCTGCGATCGTCACGGCAGGCGCAGGACGGCTGCAGGGCGGCGATTTCCGCTGGCAGTTCGACAATGCAAAGGATGATGCCGGCTACGCTGTCAATGCAGAGCTGAAAGCGGCTCTCATCGGCTACAAATCGGCAATTGTCTCGATCGGCAGCGGCGCATATGTCCAGCCGGCAGAGACCGCGCCGCAGAGCACGACAACCGCAGCCGCCGCCACAACCACAACTGAACCGGTCACAACGACGGTTCTGACAACCGCAACGACTGCGGAGACCACAACGGTCGCCACAACAGAAGCGCCGGTCAGCTCCGCATCCGGAACACCCGCACAAACTGTCCGCGGCGACATCACCGGCGACGGGATCACGGATGTTTCCGATGCGGTCATGCTCGCACGGTTCCTCGTTGCAGACAAAGGCGTCATGCCGACTGAACACGGGCTTGCGAATGCAGACTGCGACGGCAGCGCCGGGATCACTGCCGATGACCTCACGGCGATTCTCCGCTTCATCGCAAGACAGATCACGCTTTAAGCCAAAATCAGCGGCAATGCAGAAGCACCCCGCCGCCTTTACAGCAATGCCCCGAAGCATTTCAAAGTGCTTCGGGGCATTGTATTTTATACGGGTTCTAAGATAAATCAGAATTTATCTTTCCAATACAAATCGAGCAAGTTCTACATTGCCGTCTCTTTCAGT
>LVAJ01000007.1 GCA_001603005.1 Clostridiales bacterium Firm_04 | reverse complement strand
TCCCTGCTGTCATAAATGCTGTCGCCAGTGTCGTTCCCACAGCGGATCGCACGGTCGAGTGCCATGATCGTGGCGACCGTTCCGTCGATCTTCTCGGTGGACTTTTCCTTGTCGGGCTTGATGTTGCCCGCCGGATCACGCTTGATGAAAATGTTGTCCATGTTCCAGCGCAGCACCGGATGCCCGTTGTGGGCGATCTTCTGCTCCAGCGTCAGCTTCATCAGCTCTTTGGTCGGCGGCGACATATCACGGTAGCCCTGACCGAACTGCACCAGCGTGAAGCCCAGCCCCTCAAGGTTCTGCGACATCTGCACTGCGCCCCAGCGGTCGAAAGCGATCTCCCGGATATTGAACCGGGTGCCTAGTTCCTCGATGAAGTTTTCGATGAAGCCGTAATGCACGACGTTTCCCTCGGTGGTCATCAGGAATCCCTGCCGCTGCCATAGGTCATAAGGAACATGGTCGCGCCGGACACGGAGATCAAGCGTTTCCTCCGGCAGCCAGAAATACGGCAGAATATAATAATGGTCGTCCTCATCGGTCGGCGGAAACACCAGCACGAATGCGGTGATATCCGTCGTTGACGAGAGGTCGAGACCGCCATAACATACACGCCCTTCCAGCAGCGATTCGTCGAAATCAACCTTGCAGGCGTCCCATTTGTGCATCGGCATCCAGCGGACGGTCTGTTTCACCCATTGATTCAGACGGAGCTGCCGGAAGGCGTTTTCTTCGCCGGGGTTCTGCTTGGCGGATTCGCAGGCGGCTTCCACCTTGTCCATGCCGATTGTTTCACCCAGCGACGGATTTGAATTCTTCCACACCTCTGGCGAAGTCCAGTCGGCATCATCGGGAGCACCGTAGATGACAGGATAGAAGGTTTTGTCGATCTTGCGTCCTTCGAGAATGTCCTGCGCCTTCTGGTGCTGTTCGTAGCAGATGGAATTGGTGTCCGTGCCTGCCGTCGTGATCAGAAAATACAGCGGCTGCATTCGTGCATCACCGGAACCTTTTGTCATAACGTCAAAGAGTTTTCGGTTAGGCTGGGTATGCAGTTCATCGAACACGACTCCGTGGATATTGAAGCCGTGCTTGCTGTATGCCTCGGCGGAAAGCACCTGATAGAATGAGTTGGTCGGGACGTACACGATGCGCTTCTGCGAGGTCAGGATTTTGACGCGCTTGTTCAACGCGGGACACATCCGCACCATATCGGCGGCGACATCAAACACGATCGCAGCCTGCTGGCGGTCGGCAGCGCAGCCGTATACTTCGGCACGTTCCTCACCGTCGCCGCACGTCAAAAGCAAGGCGACCGCAGCGGCAAGCTCGGACTTGCCGTTCTTCTTCGGGATTTCGATGTATGCCGTGTTGAACTGCCGGTAGCCGTTGGGCTTGATGATGCCGAACAGGTCGCGGATGATGCGTTCCTGCCAGTCGATCAGCTCGAACGGCTTTCCCGCCCATGTGCCTTTGGTATGGGCAAGGCACTCGATGAACCGGACTGCGTAGTCGGCGGCGGCTTTGTCGTAATGGGAATCCTCTGCCATGAACTTGGTCGGGGTATAATCTTTCAGCTTTCGCAAGTGCCTCACCTCCATGAGAAAGGCGGCTGCCCTCCGGTAGCCGCCTTCGTGTTTTAGTTGTATTCGTGCATCAGGATCGCCAGCGCCATTTCCGCTGCCTCGTTCTGCGGCGGAACATCCAGCCCCCGGTCGTAGTTGTAAATGACCTTGCCTTCGACCTTCAGCGTGAGCTTGCTGATCCTGCCGCCGTCGATTCCGTACTGGCTGCCCTCGTCGTAGGCTTTCACCCAGTAATGAACGACCGTGTACTTGCCGTCTCCCTTCGGGACTCCAATCGTACCTTCGTGCCACATAGTGTTTTCCTCCGTTTTTCATAGTTTTCGGTGGGCTTTGCCCTTCCGTTGTACACATATTAACTCTAAACGGCGGATATATCAAGTGTGAGTAATAACAATGATCGCTGCGGTATTTTCCGCTTGTTTGTGTACTTTACGCCCGCCCGCAGGAGCCGCGTAAATGCGCTGTGTGGGGCGCTATTTCTGCTGGCATCCGTTTGCGCGGAACCTGCTGCCCGCGCACAGGGCAGCGCTGTGCCGCCCCGGTGGGGCGACCGGCTCATCTGCCGGTCATCCATTCCCATTCACTTTCGCAGGCGGCTTCGTAATCCGCATCGAAAAGTGCGTCGTCGTCGATCCATTCGGTTTCGTACTCGATCTCCTCGATGCCCTCGAAGGTCGTGCCGTTTGCGGCGGCGTCTTCCTGCGCAAGGCTGTCGGCGTTCTCCTCAACCCAAGCTCTGAAGTCCTCCGCGTCGAGGTCGTCCTCGTTCTCGATCTCCAGTTCGTAGCCTTCCTCCTCGGTGTCGTACCAAAGGATCGTGGCGCTCTTGATTGCCTCGCGCTCGTTCCAGTCGTCTCTGCCTGCCATCGCTCTTGCCTTTGCCAATCCGTAGCTGATCATTGTTTTTTCCTCCGTGTTTCGTAGTTTCCGGCGGGCTTTGCCCTTCCGTTGTGTACATATTAACTCTGAAAGCACATAATAGCAAGCCGCTAAAACTACAGAAGATACGGGGAAAATGTGCGGCGGGTGTTGTGTACATTACACCCGCCGCTGCTGCGTTATTCGCCGAGGGGAATCGGCATCAGAATGTTGCCGACCAGCACGAAGTCGTATGCCTGCCGAAAGAACTCCGTGTACTTCTCGGTCAGCTCCTGCGGCAGGTCGGTGAAGTCCTCCTCGCCCAAGCCGCAAAGGAAGAACGTCCCCTTGATAACGCCGTAGCCCTTGATCGGGCGGTTCCATTTCTGCTCCGGGTGGTAGAGTGCTTCCTCCTCGCACACCAGTGCAACCGGATCATCGAAGGGGTAAATCGCCTGAATGTATCCGCCGACCGTCTGCTGCAGGCTTTCAAGCTCTCCGCTGATCTCCTTTGCGTAGGGGCGCTTGCCCGGTTCAACAACTAAAATGTTCATGTGAATGCTCCTTTTGCTTTATTCCGCTTCTCCTGCGGTAGTGACATATTAACTCTGAACCGCAGAAATATCAAGCAATATCGGCAAAATAAATGTGACAAACATTGCGACTGAAATGCCGTTGTATTGTACATCGCACAAGAGCCGCACACGCGCCCTGTGTGGGGCGGGTTACCGAAAGGGATACCTTTTGGAGGATATCCGTCCCGCGCCACACGTTGCAACGTGGCGGCTCTGTGTGCCTTATTCTTCGCCTTCGTACTTCTCGTGGATGATTCCGAGAATCTTGTCCTGTTCCTCGCGTCCTACGCCGATGCTTTCAAGCGCTTCACGCGTCCCACAGTCGGGGCAGATTGGGCTGTTATCCACGCGGGAAAGTGCTGGTCGGGCGGTGTACGCCTGCCCGCATTTCGGGCAGATGCGCGGCTCGTTGTTGCGGTCTTTCATCGCTGCACCTCCTTTGCGCTGATCTCGTAGGCGGCATCGAGGAACTTGGTATCGAAGCCGAAGTTCCGGTAGCCTTCCTCGCAGGTGCGGATGTAGGCAAGTGAAGGAATGCCGAGCTTGCGCTCCTCGTGCATGATGTAGACGAAAGCGTCCAGCTTCTTGGTCTTGCCGTTTGCCAGCTTCACCGGCAGGCGGACTGCCTTCTTGTAGTAGAAGGTCGGGCAGCCCTCGTAGGCATCAAGCCGCTTTTCATCGTCGGCGGTGACCTCCCAGACCGCGATCGGAACAATGCTGTTCTTCTTCGGTTCGATGGTCAGGTACGCGCCGGTCTTGCTGCCCTTGTAAAGCAGCTCGTAGTCGGGGATCACCGTGATGCCGATGGGCTTTGCGCCGGGGCAGCGGTACCGCATCTGGCGGATGTTCAGGTTCGAGCCGTAGGCAAGGTAGTACTTCTTTTCCATTTCAATCGTCCTTTCCGAAGGAAGGCTCCTTCTACCACCCTAAGCCGCCCGCAGGCGGCAGGTGGGGAAAGGCGGCGGATCAGCGTTCAGCCTTGCCCAGTTCGTATGCCTTTCGCAGCATCTCGCGGATGCCCCAGACGCTCAGTTCAATGAAGTCCTCGGTGTCGTTCCTGCGAGTGTCCAGCCCGCCGCGCTGCTCCAGTGCGAAGTCGGCGTCCATTGCGATCTGTTCCAGCTTCTTGTCGGTTTCCGTTCCCCATTCGATGTTGCTCATTGCTCGTTCCTCCGTGTCTGTTTTCCGGTCGTTTTCCGTTCCGGTAGTCACATATTAACTCTTTTCGGGGAGAATAGCAAGCCGCTAAATGTACAAAACATCGCGGGGGAAAATGTGCCGTTCTTTGTGTAGAATATGCCTTGCCGCTGTTTGCGCCGTGTGCGCCCCGTACAGGGCTTTTTACCGAAAGGGGCAGTTGCTTGGAGGATACCCGTCCCGCCCCACACGGGGCGCTGTGGGCGGCTGTTTCGCCGCCCTTGCCCGTGGCGGCAGACCGGTTAAGGTCTGCCGAATCGGAAGGCGTTGTCGCCGGTAAGGTTCTGCGTCAGGGTTTCTCTTGCCGTTGCGAATTCGTCGCCAATGAAGCCCATTCTCATCAGCCAAGTCCGCATCGCGAACTTTTTGTTTTCCTT
>LVAJ01000006.1 GCA_001603005.1 Clostridiales bacterium Firm_04 | reverse complement strand
AAGGAAAACAAAAAGTTCGCGATGCGGACTTGGCTGATGAGAATGGGCTTCATTGGCGACGAGTTCGCCACCGCAAGAGAAACCCTGACGCAGAACCTTACCGGCGATAACGCCTTCCGATTCGGCAGACCTTAACCGGTCTGCCGCCACGGGCAAGGGCGGCGAAACAGCCGCCCACAGCGCCCCGTGTGGGGCGGTACGGGTATCCTCCGAGTAACTGCCCCTTTCGGTAAAAAGCCCTGTATGGGGCGCACACGGCGCAAACAGCGGCATGGCGTATACTACACAAAGAACGGCACATTTTCCCCCGCGATGTTTTGTACATTTAGCGGCTTGCTATTCTCCCTGAAAAGAGTTAATATGTGACTACCGGAACGGAGAACGACCGGAAAACAAACACGGAGGAACGAGCAATGAGCAACATCGAATGGGGAACGGAAACCGACAAGAAGCTGGAGCAGATCGCAATGAAAGCGGACTACGCACTGGAACAGCGCGGCGGGCTGGACACCCGCTGGAACGACACCGAGGACTTCATCGAGCTGAGCGTCTGGGGCATCCGCGAGATGCTCCGCAAAGCATACGAACTGGGCAAGGCGGAAAAGTAACCGCCGCCTTTCCCCACCTACCGCCTACGGGCGGCTCAGGGTGGTAGAAGGAGACTTCCTTCGGAAAGGACGATTGACATGGAAAAGAAGTACTACCTTGCCTACGGCTCGAACCTGAACATCCGCCAGATGCGTTACCGCTGCCCGACCGCAAAGCCCATCGGCATCACGGCGATCCCCGACTACGAGCTGCTCTACAAGGGCAGCAAGACCGGCGCGTACCTGACCATAGAACCGAAGAAGAACGGCATCGTTCCGATTGCGGTCTGGGAGGTCACCGCCGACGACGAGAAGCGGCTGGATGCCTACGAGGGCTGCCCGACCTTCTACTACAAGAAGGAAGTCCGCCTGCCGGTGAAGCTGGCAAGCGGCAAGACCAAGAAGGTGGACGCCTTCGTGTACATCATGCACGAGGAACGCAGCCTCGGCATTCCGTCGCTTGCCTACATCCGCACCTGCGAGGAAGGCTACCGGAACTTCGGCTTCGACACCAAGTTCCTCGATGCCGCCTACGAAATCAGCGCAAAGGAGGTGCAGCGATGAAGGAACGAGTAAGAACACCGCAGACCTGCCCGAAATGCGGGCAGGCGTACACCGCCCGACCAGCACTTTCCCGCGTAGATAACAGCCCGATCTGCCCCGACTGCGGAACGCGTGAGGCACTTGAAAGCATCGGCGTCGGACGCGAGGAACAGGACAAGATTCTCGGCATAATTCACGAGAAGTACGAAGGCGAAGAATAAGGCGCACAGAACCGCACAGAGCCGCCACGTTGCAACGTGTGGCGCGGGACGGATATCCTCCAAACGGTATCCCTTTCGGTAACCCGCCCCACACAGCGCACGTGTGCGGCTCTTGTGCGATGTACAATACAACGGCATTTCCGCCGCGATGTTTGTCACATTTATTTTGCCGATAATGCTTGATATATCCTCGGTTCAGAGTTAATATGTCACTACCGCAGGAGAAGCGGAATAAACACAAAGGAGCATTCACATGAACATTTTAGTTGTTGAACCGGGCAAGCGCCCCTATGCAAAGGAGATCAGCGGAGAGCTTGAAAGCCTGCAGCAGACGGTCGGCGGGTACATTCAGGCGATTTACCCCTTCGACGATCCGGTCGCACTGGTCTGCGAGGAGGAAGCCCTCTACCATCCGGAACAGAAGTGGAACCGCCCGATCAAGGGCTACGGTGTCATCAAGGGTACGTTCTTCCTTTGCGGTTTGGGCGAGGATGACTTCACCGACCTGCCGCAGGAGCTGACCGAAAAGTACACGGAGTTCTTCCGGCAGGCATACGATTTCGCGCTGGTCGGCAACATCCTGATGCCGATCCCCCTCGGCGAATAACAGAAAAGCAGCGGGTGTAATATACACAACACCCGCCGCACATTTTCCCCGTATCTTCTGTAGTTTTAGCGGCTTGATATAATGTGCTTTTAGAGTTAATATGTACACAACGGAAGGGCAAAGCCCGCCGGAAACTACGAAACACGGAGGAAA